>NZ_CP133472.1:1227915-2455831 GCF_031191545.1 Schaalia odontolytica | reverse complement strand
CACAACCAATAGAGAGGGACGGCGCGCTTTTGCGTGCCGTCCCTCTCCTTTTCACGGCTTAGTGCCGCTCCGGTACCGCCCGTCGTCTAGTATTGGGTGGTTGAACGCGCATCGCGCACCAGGCACAAGAGCGCCATACGGCGTAGGAATAGAGGATTGACACCATGGCAGAAGAGACTCGAGGACGCGGCGAATTCGGCCGTGGTGGATACCAGAAGCGCCAGCCGCAGTGGCGTGACCGAAACGGTGAACGTTCCGACCGTAGCGACTGGGGCAACTTCCAGCGTCGTGATGATGATCGTCGTGGTGGTTTCCGCGATGACCGTCGTGATGGTGAGCGTCGTGACTTCCAGCGTCGCGATAACGATCGGCGTGATTTTGGCGGTCGCGATGATCGTCGTGGGGATCGCGGTGGCTACCAGCGTCGTGATGACCGACGTGGAGGCTTCGAGGACCGAGGTCGCGGCGGGTTCCAGCAGCGCGATGATCGCCGCAGCGGTTACCAGCGTCGTGACGATGATCGCCGTGATTTCGGTGGTCGTGACGACCGTCGTGGTGGTTACCAGAAGCGGGATGATCGTCGTGGTGGTTTCCGCGATGACCGTCGTGATGGTGAGCGTCGTGACTTCCAGCGTCGCGATAACGATCGGCGTGATTTTGGCGGTCGCGATGATCGTCGTGGGGATCGCGGTGGCTACCAGCGTCGTGATGACCGACGTGGAGGCTTCGAGGACCGAGGTCGCGGCGGGTTCCAGCAGCGCGATGATCGCCGCAGCGGTTACCAGCGTCGTGACGATGATCGCCGTGATTTCGGTGGTCGTGACGACCGTCGTGGTGGTTACCAGAAGCGGGATGATCGTCGTGGTGGTTTCCGCGATGACCGTCGTGATGGTGAGCGTCGTGACTTCCAGCGTCGCGATAACGATCGGCGTGATTTTGGCGGTCGCGATGATCGTCGTGGTGGTTACCAGAAGCGGGATGATCGCCGTGGTGGTTTCCGCGACGACCGGCGCAAGGACGATTCGTACAAGAACTACGCTTCGACGGACGAGTATGTGTCGCCCAACGGTAATGAGCCGACGATTCCTGCGGGCGTTAGCGCCGATGAACTGGACCGCGACGCCCTGCGTGCTCTGACGACGCTCTCGGGCCCCAACCGCGACATCGTCGCCCGTCACCTCGTGATGGCTGGGCAGCTCATCGATCTCGACCCGGAAGCTGCCTACCAGCACGCACAGGCCGCGGTTTCCCGCGCTGGCCGCGTCGACGTCGTCCGCGAGGCAGCTGCACTGACCGCCTACGCATCCGGCCGCTATGAGGAAGCGCTGCGCGAGGTGCGTGCGGTTCGACGCATGCGCGGGGACTCGTCTCTACGTGCGGTCGAAGCGGACGCTGAACGTGGCCTCGGCCATCCCGAGAAGGCCGTTGAGATCATCGACGCGACCGATGCTTCCTCTCTCGACCTTGCCGAGCAGGTCGAGCTTGTGCTTGTGTCCTCCGGTGCTCGTGCAGACCTCGGACAGGCCGACGTTGGTCTCGTGATCGTCGATGATGCGCTCGCCGCGCTGCCCTCATCTGTTGACGACGAACTCCGTCGTCGCCTCATGGAGGTGAAGGCTGAGCGGCTCACCGAGCTCGGCCGTGACGACGAGGCTGCCGAGGTCATCGCCTCTATGCCCGTCATCGCCGAAGATGCTGAGATCATCGACGTCGCCCTGTACCAGGATGCGGACGTCGATGGCAAACGTTCTCCGCTGCGCGGCACCGGCAATGCCCTGGCTGAGGACTACGACTGCGCGCTTCTTGATCTCGACGGCACCGCCTGGTCGGGGGACGAGCGCATCGAGCACGCGGCCGCGTCTGTCATCGAGGCACGCGGACTCGGTATGGCGTCGGCTTTCGTCACAAACAATGCGATGCGCACGCCCGCGCAGGTCACGGAGAAGCTGAACAGCATGGACTTCGCGGCTACCGCCGAGATGGTGATGACCTCTGCGATGGATATCGCAGCGATCATGGCTGAGGAACTTGACGAAGGTTCCAAGGTCCTCGTTATCGGCGGCGCCGGTCTGCGCCTCGCCCTGGAAGAGCGCGGCTTCGTTCTCGTTGACAGCGCGGACGATGAACCCGCGGCCGTCGTGCAGGGTCTCGACAAGCAGGTCGATTGGGCGCTCCTGTCCGAGGGTGCCTTCGCAATCGAGCGCGGCGCGGCGTTCTACGCCTCCAACCTCGATGCGACGCTCCCCGTCGAGCGTGGCCAGGCCCTCGGCAACGGCTCCCTTGTGCGTGCGATCCAGCATGCCACGCGTCAGCGCCCCACCGCCGGTGGCAAGCCCGAACCCGGCATCTACCGCCGTGCGAGCGAGCTCGTGGGTGCACACAACCCGCTCGCCATCGGTGATCGCCTCGAGACGGACATCATGGGTGCGGTGGCCGCAGGTGTTCCCGCCATGCATGTGCTTACCGGTGTCCACATGGCGCGCGATGTCATCCGTGCGCCTCGCGGACAGCGCCCGAGCTACCTCGCGATCGACATGCGTGGCCTGCTCGAGGCGCATCCTGCCCCGAAGCATCATCGCGACGGCACCTGGACGTGCGGCCTCTCCCAGGTGGCGAAGGCACAGCGCTCCGGCGTACTCACCCTCGATGACGTTGAGCTTACTGAGCCGGTGACGATCACGATCGACTCCTACCGTGCGCTCGCAGCCGCTGCTTGGGAGTACGCAGATTCGGCTGGCTCCGCTCCGTCCTGCCCCGAGATCACCGTCGTCAGCAACGATGATCCGGCGGGCATCGTGACCGCTCCCGAGCCGACCGCGGCGCTTGAAGACGACAATGACTTCTTCGACGTCGCAGCCAACGCGGACAGCTTGCCGGAGCCGGGTGCCGAGACGCCTGCGTTCCTGCCCGGCGAAGAGGAGCTCGAGCAGCTTCTTGAGGCGACCGCCGATATGGACGACGAGGCCTGATGGCCCTTCGCGAACAGACGGAAGCCCGGCTTGTCGGTTTCGACGAGCTCGCAGCGTCAGCGCAGATCGCGACGCTGCGGGCCATCGAGGCTGATCTACGCCGGGCTCTGTCTGCCGACGTACCGATTGGTGGGCGTGTACCTGGCGGACATGTTGATGTCCCCCGTGAGGATCGGAGTGACAGGTGAGACTTCGTCGCATTGATTCGGAACTTGTGCGCCGCGGTCTCGCGAAGTCACGCTCGGCGGCCGCTCAGATGATCGAGGATGGCCGCGTCAAGCTGGACGGGCAGATCGTCTTGAAGCCGGCACGCCAGATGGATCCTGCCCAGGCGATCGTTGTCGAGGAGACCGACGATCCGGAATACGTCTCGCGTGGCGCGCATAAGCTCGCCGGAGCCCTCGACGCCCTCGGGGACAAGGCTCCTCCGATCGAAGGGCGCCGCGCTCTGGATGCCGGTGCATCGACGGGAGGATTTACGGACGTTCTGCTGCGACGCGGTGCGGCTTCCGTCGTCGCGGTCGATGTGGGATACGGCCAGCTCGCCTGGAAGCTGCAATCTGATCCGCGCGTTGAGGTGCGCGATCGCACTAACGTCCGGACCCTGGATCCCGCTTCCGTTGCCCCCGCCCCCCAACTCGTCGTGGGGGATATGTCGTTTATTTCGTTGACACTTGTTCTCCCGGCTCTCGTTGCTGCGGCGGCGCATGATGCCGACTTCCTGCTTATGGTGAAGCCTCAGTTCGAGATCGGGAAAGAACGCCTCGGCCACGGGGGAGTGGTTCGCGATCCGGAGCACCACGTGGAGACTGTGGAGACGGTCGCTCGATGCGCCATTGACTTGGGGCTTGATATCGTGGCCATCGCCGCATCGCCACTGCCAGGGCCCAGCGGAAACGTGGAGTATTTTGTGCACATGCGGCGCAACCACCCCGAACCAATCGACCCGTTGCAACTGACCGCCTACATTCGTCAGGCCGTTGCGGCTGGTCCTGCTGGAGAACGATCATGACTCGTGTCTTGATGGTGCGCCATCGTCATCGCCCCAACGCGGTCACCAGTGCCGTGAGCCTCACACAGGCTCTCAACGAGCGCGGTATTGAGGTGGTAGACGACGCGTCTGTTGACCGTATCGATATGGTGCTGTCGATCGGCGGCGACGGAACCTTCCTGGCGGCGGCGTCGAGCGCGCGTGCCCTGAATGTCCCGCTGCTCGGTATCAACGCGGGCCACATGGGATTCCTGACGGAGCTGGGCGATAAAGGAACGGGTGATCTTGCGCGCAAGATCGCCGACAGCGACTTTTCGGTCGAACGACGCATGACGCTCGATGTCACGGTGGAACGTCCCGATGGTTCAAAGGCGGACGACTGGGCCCTGAACGAAGCAGTCGTCATGCACACCGACGTCGCGCACCCGGTCCATTTCGCCCTTGTGGTCGATGGGCAGGAAGTGTCGACGTACGGGGCAGACGGCATGATCCTGTCTACGCCGACCGGCTCCACAGCCTATTCATTTTCCGCTGGTGGTCCGGTTGTGTGGCCAGATACCGAGGCAATCGTCGTTGCCCCGTTGGCGGCGCACGGCCTCTTTACCCGTCCTCTCGTCGTCGGCCCGTCCGCATGCGTTGAGATCGTCGTTCTCGATGACATGTGGACTGCGCCCGAGATGTGGTGCGATGGCTTGCGACGCATGACGGTTCCGGCGGGTGCTGTGGTTCGCGCTCGCGTGGGTTCGTCCCCCGTGCAGCTCGTGCGGGTCGATGACACGCCGTTTTCCGCGCGTCTCGTCCGGAAGTTTAACCTCCCTGTGCGTGGTTGGAGGGACGCTGCGCGGTGATTGAGTCTCTCGATATCTCCCATCTCGGTGTCATCGCTAATGCGCACGTTGATTTCGGATCCGGCCTCATCGTTGTCACGGGTGAAACTGGCGCGGGTAAGACGATGGTGCTCTCGAGCTTGCAGCTGTTGCTGGGCGCTCGCGCTGACGCCGCGCTCGTTCGTAGTGGCGCGGAGCGCCTGTCGGTGGACGGCACTTTTTCCGTGACACCTGACATCGCAGCGCGCGTCGAGGAAGCTGGTGGCCTTGTCGAAGGCGATGAGTTGATCGTCGGCCGCTCCGTGCGGGCCGCCGGCCGTTCGCGCGCACACCTTGGCTCGCGTCCCGTTCCTGCTTCCGTCTTGGCTGACATCGTGGGCTCGATGGTGACGATTCACGGGCAGTCCGATCAGATCCGGCTGACCGGCGAGGCTGCGCAGCGTCGAGCGTTGGATCAATTCGGCGGCTCCACACATGCTGCATTGCTCGAGGAATACCGATCGGCATTCCGTCACGCCGTCGAGGTGAAGCATCGTCTCGATTCGCTGCGCGGCGACGCAAGCGAACGAGCGGAAGAACGTGAGGATCTTCGTGCAGCTATCGCGCAGATCGAGGAGCTGAACCCAGAAATTGGGGAAGAAGAGGACCTCGTGCGCGAGGCCGCGCGCCTGACGAACGTGGAGGACCTGCGAGCCCTCGTGGGTGCGTCGCTGGGCTATCTCAAGGGCGATGATCGAGGCGATTACGCGGGGGCTGTCGAGGCCGCTCGTCATGCCTATGCGCAACTCGACGATGCTGCCCGCTTTGACGAGGCCGTGGCTGAGTTCGTGGGCCGTGCCCGCAATCAGGTGCTCGAGTTGGAAGCACTCGCCGATGATGTCTCGGCGTACCTGTCTCGTCTCGATGCGGACCCGGAGAGGCTCGCGCACATCCACGCGCGGCGCGCTGCCATCAAGGACGCCCTGCGCGGACGGGCGTCAGATATCGAGGGGCTCCTCGTCTGGCTAGAAGAAGCCCGTGCTCGTTTCGAGGAGCTTTCCTCGCCCGGCTCTGACCCCGACAGCGTCGAGCGCGAGCTCGTCACGGCTCAGCAACGCGTTCTTGAATGCGGGTGCCGAGTCACACAGTCGCGCGCAGGCCTCGCAACCGAACTGGCTGCGGGTGTCAACGAAGAGCTTCATGCGCTGTCGATGCCCGACGCAACGTTGCATATCGAGTTAGAGCCGACGAAACCAACCTCGAATGGATGCGAAACCGTCGTCTTCCGCCTGCAGCCACATCGCCATGCCCCTGCCCGTGCGCTCGGCCAGGGTGCTTCCGGCGGCGAGCTTTCCCGCGTCATGCTAGCCCTCGAGCTGATGCTCGGACGGACCGAGGCCTCGTCGACGTTCATCTTCGATGAGATCGACGCCGGCATCGGCGGGCAGACCGCGACCGAGGTCGGTGCGCGCCTCAAGCGCCTCGCATCATCGCGTCAGGTTATCGTCGTGACTCACCTTGCCCAGGTTGCCGCGTTTGGGGACCAGCACCTCGTCATCGAAAAGGACGACGGGACGACCACCGTGCGCGAAGTGCACGGTGATGCACGCGAAGCTGAACTGACTCGAATGATGGGTGGGGATCCGCACTCGGCTGCGGCGCGCCGCCACGCTTCGCAAGTCTTGGCTTCCGCCGTGTCACAATCGCAGGGATGAGCGAAAAACTTTCAAAGGATTCAAAGGCCCGATCGGGACGCGTGCGCGTCGACGACCGCCCCAAGCACCTCGCAACGCGCCTCGAGCGCGGCGAGATCGCCGTCATTAACGTCGCGGATTTGGACCGTGACAGTGCAGCTGCGCTGGTCGAGGCGGCACCCGCCGCGGTCCTGAACGCCCAGCCATCGTTGACCGGCCGCGTGGCTGCTCTGGGTCCCCGTCTTATTCTCGATGCGGGTATTACCCTCGTCGACGACCTCGGCCAGGACATCATGTCGCTGCGCGAGGGACAGGACGTGACGGTTACGGGCGGTAAAGTCCTTGTCGATGGTGGCGTCATCGCCACGGGCAGGTTCGTATCCGAGGACGATCTGAACGTCGAGGTGGCCGACTCGAGCGCGCTTTTTGCCGGATTCGAGGGCTCCATCGAGGACTACCTGACGCAGGACGGGGCAACCGTCCTGCGTGGCGAAGGCGTGCCTTCGATTGATGGGCTTGGTAAACGGCCGATTCTTCTCGTGACGGCAGCGAGCGACGCCATCGCTGATCTCAAGGCGCTCGCCCGGTGGCGGTCCGAGGCGGCTCCTTTCGTCATCGCCGTCGATGCTGGCGCAGACGTCGCGCTGAAGGCCCGACTGGGCCTCGACCTCGTTGTGGGCGACGCGGATCTGATGAGCGAGAAGGCCATCCGGCGCGCCCGCGCTTTCGTCGTTCGGGTTGGCGGGGACGGCCTCGCTCCGGGTGCACAGCGCCTTGATCGCATGGGTGTTGTCTATGAGCAGGTGGCGATGGCCGGGACGTCTCTCGACGCGGCTCTCGTCGTCGCGGCACATTCGGGCACCACTGCCGTCGTGACGGCGGGCGTTTCCTATGGTGAAGCCGAGCTTGTCGACGCTGGACGCGCGCTCGTCGCACCGGCCTTTTTCTCCCGTCTTGCGGTCGGCTCGCGTCTCATCGGTGCGCAGGCGGTGGCGGCAACCTTCCGTCCACGCCCGCGTGGCTGGGTCCTCGTGCTTCTCGCCCTGGTTGCGATCGCGCTGATGGGAGTCGCTTTGTGGTCGACTCCGTGGGGTAACGATCTGCTGCACCCCCTTACTTCTTTCTTTGTCTCGCTGATGCACTCCGCTGGAGGAACCCAATGATTAACTTCCGTTACCACGTCGTCTCGATCATCGGGATTTTCATCGCTCTCGCAGTCGGCGTCGTCCTCGGGGCTGGGCCGCTTCAGAGCCGCATTCAGTCTGGCATGAGTACGTCGTCAAGCTCTGTCGGAGCAGATCCTCAGCTCAGCGCCCAGGCCGATGCTGAGGCCGCGGGACTGAAAGCTCTCGCTTCGTCCACGCTGTCGGGTTCCCTCGCGGGGGCGAAGATCGCACTCGTTGTGGCACCCGGCGCATCGGACGACGATGTCAGTGCTCTCCGCTCGACCCTCACCGATGCCGGCGCGAGCGTTATTGGTCGCGTGACACTGAGCGACAACTGGCAGTCCACATCGATGAGCCAGTACCGTACGACGCTGTCGACCACGCTTGCCTCTCACCTCACCTCCGGTGCGGCGAAGACGGCCAGCGCCGACGGCGTCGTCGGATACTCGATTGCCCAGGTTCTCACCTCGACCGGCTCGGAAACCGACCTGCTGCGCCAGATCCTGACGGACGAATCGACGCCGATCATGACGATCGACGAGGACCCTTCTGGGACTGCAACGACCATCGTCGCCGTGGGTCCGCGTGCGCAGGCGAGCGCTTCCTCCGGCTCTACGCCCACAGCGGTGACCGCGAGCACCGACGCGTGGGTAGGCCTAGCTCAAGCCGTCGGTTCGACGTCGGGCGTTCTCGTGGGGGACGCATCAACGCGCGACGCGATGGTGAGCCAGGTGCGCGCCAGTGGAACCGCTGTGACGACAGTTGACTCGGTGGGTACGACGTTGGCTGCTGTCGATGCGGCTCTTGCCCTGGCCACACCGTCGCCGAATGCGCGCGCCTACGGTGTCGGAACAGGCGCTCAGTCGGTGATTCCGCCGACCAAGTAATTCGCGACCGCTGCTGCAACTAGCGGCCCCGCTGCCCGATGGATTGAACTGCCTCCCGTTTCTTGGACATCGAAATTGAAGTCCAGGGAATGGGGCGCAGTTCATGATTGGGGGAGCGGGGCTGCTTCTTGTGAGGGGGTGATGCACGTGCGGCACCCAGGCGCTACGCCCACGCGAAGGCCTATACTCGATCCACACAGACGAGTTCGACGAGAGTGAGACTCATGCATTTCCTGTCTAGCACCCAGGCCCTAACCATCGCGGATCAGCCGAGCACCCACGAAGTCGCGCGCAGCGAGGTCGTGTGGAGCGGGCGTATCGTCGACATGGTCGAAGACCGTGTTGTCGTCGTCAAGGGGCAGGAACCCGTCGTCCGTCAATACACCCGCCATCCCGGAGCAGTCGCCGTCGTCGCGATGCGTGGAGAATCGGGCGGCGAGGAAATCCTGATGGAGCGCCAATACCGGCATCCAGTGCAAGCGACCCTGTGGGAGATCCCCGCGGGCCTGCTCGATATTCCCGGCGAAGACCCTCTGGTCGCAGCCGAGCGTGAGCTGGCCGAGGAGGCTGATATGAGGGCCAGCCGTTGGGAGGTCCTGGTCGATTTCCTGACCTCTCCCGGCGGCACTAACGAGCCCCTGCGCGTCTTTCTCGCCCGTGACCTAGAAGCCACCGGTACCGTCTTCGAACGCGAAGATGAGGAGGCGACGATGGAGTACGCGTGGGTCCCCCTGTCCCAGGCCCTCGACATGGTGTTAGATGGGCGTCTTCACAGCCCCTCCGCAGTGATCGGTATTCTCGCGGCGCACGCTGCTCGGGGGCGCGATTGGCAGGGCTTGCGCCCCGCCGACGCTCCATGGATGCGGTAGAGAACAGAGCGTAGGCCCTAAGTCCCTCGACGTGTGGGCTGTCCGACACTCCAACACGCTTTTCGCAACGCCTATTTATCTAAATTGGCGTACACTCGTTTCCAGAGAAAAGCACAAGGAGACGCGAACGTGAAGCGTCGGAGCGGAGGACAAGTGGCAGAAGAATCAGACGCCACGACCCGACAGCAGGTGCTCGATCTCATCGTCGAAAAGGGCCCGGTGACGGCCTCGTCGATTGCGAAAGTCTTAGGGCTGACCACCGCTGCCGTTCGACGCCACATTACCTTGCTCCTTGAGTCCCAGGAGATCGCCGAGCACGAACCGGGTGCCCCGTCGAAACGCGGGCGCGGACGCCCCGCCCGCCACTACGTGGCGACGGAGCGCGCCCACATTCACTTGGCTGACGGTTACTCCGATCTTGCCTCTAAGGCACTGGGATATCTCGGACAGGTCGGTGGAGAAGCTGCGGTTGAATCCTTTGCGGCAGCACGTTCGCGTGAGATTGAACGTCGATACGCTCCGATCGTGCGCGACGCAGGTGCGGACCCTCGCGTGCGCGCGCAGGCCCTCGCTGACGCGCTCACACAGGACGGATACGCCGCCACGGTTCGTGACATCGGGGGTGGCACGCTTGCCGTTCAGCTGTGCCAGGGCCACTGCCCGATCCAAAACGTTGCGGGAGACTTCCCGCAGTTGTGTGATGCCGAGACCGTTGCCTTTGGCAAACTCCTCGACGTCCACGTGCAAAGACTTTCCACGCTTGCCGGCGGCGGACACGTGTGCACGACCCATATTCCCGTGGGTATGCCCGTCGTCCGCCCCGGCGCGCGGAATGTGCGACGCAAGTAGCACGCAGTTAAGAACGAGAGGTTGATATAACAATGACGCAGGCACCCGCCTTGGGCGCTGAGGACCGTCGTATGACCGATGACGAGATCATCGATTCGATCGGCGGTTACGAGTACGGTTGGCATGACTCCGACGACTATTCCAAAGACGTCCCCACCGGCATTAATGAGAGTATCGTCCGCTTCATTTCGGACGTTAAGGACGAACCGCAGTGGATGCGCGAACGTCGCCTGAAGGCGCTCGAGCTTTTTGAGCGCAAGCCGATGCCCGCTTGGGGACCCGACCTGTCACACGTGGACTTCGACGCGTTCAAGTACTATGTGCGCCCCACGGATCGTCAGGTCAACGACTGGGAAGACCTCCCAGAGGAAATCCGTGACACCTATGACCGTCTGGGCATCCCCGAGGCTGAAAAGGCGCGTCTGGTCTCCGGCGTCGCCGCGCAGTATGAATCCGAGGTCGTCTACCAGCAGATCCAGGAGGACCTGGAGCGCCAGGGCGTCATCTTCACCGACACCGATACCGGTCTGCGCGAGTACCCCGAGATCTTCGAGGAGTACTTCGGCAAGTGCGTGCCCGCCGGCGACAACAAGTTCTCGGCACTGAACACCGCCGCCTGGTCCGGTGGATCCTTCGTCTACGTCCCCAAGGGCGTGCACGTGACGATCCCGCTTCAGGCGTACTTCCGCATTAACACCTCCGCCATGGGTCAGTTCGAGCGTACGCTCATCATCGCCGACGAGGGGTCCTACGTTCACTACGTCGAGGGCTGCACCGCCCCGATCTACGACGAGAACTCGTTGCACTCCGGCGTCATTGAGATCTTCGTGAAGAAGGACGCGCGCGTGCGCTACACGACCATTCAGAACTGGTCGACCAACGTGCTCAACCTGGTTACCCAGCGTGCGATCGTTGAAGAGGGCGGCACCATGGAATGGGTCGACGGCAACATGGGTGCTGCGATCACCATGAAGTACCCGGCCTGCTTCCTTATGGGGGAGCACGCTCGCGGCGAAACTCTGTCCATCGGTTTTGCCGGCCCCGGACAACAGCAGGACACCGGCGCGAAGATGGTGCACATGGCACCGCACACCTCGTCGTCCATCGTGTCCAAGTCCGTCTCGCGCGGCGGCGGACGCACGTCCTACCGCGGCCTCGTCCAGGTCAATGCTCGAGCCCGCCATTCCAAGTCGAACGTGCTGTGCGACGCTCTGCTGGTCGACAAGATCTCGCGTACCGACACCTACCCCTACGTCGACGTTCGCACCGATGACGTCGAGATGGGGCACGAGGCCACCGTCACCAAGGTGAGCGCCGACCAGCTCTTCTACCTCATGAGCCGAGGCCTGGACGAGAACGAGGCCATGGCGATGATCGTGCGTGGCTTCGTCGAGCCGATCGCCAAGGAGCTGCCGATGGAGTACGCCCTCGAGCTCAACCGCCTCATTGAACTGCAGATGGAAGGATCCGTCGGCTGATGACGACCCCCAATACTATTGTCGAGACCATGAACAAGGCCCACTCGCACGGGGCCGATGCTGAGAAGGCTCACCCCTCGCGCGCGGACCGTCCCACGTCGTTCAACCTGAGCGACATCGCCGTTCCTCACGGACGCGAGGAAGATTGGCGTTTCACCCCGATGCGCCGCATCGAGCGACTGTTCGAACCGGCCAACTACGATGCGGGCGATGCGCCGGTTGCCGTCGAGGCCCCCGCCCCCGTCCTCGTCGAGACCGTGTCGCGTGACGACAAGCGTCTGGGCACCGTCCTGGCTCCCGGCGACCGCACCGCGGTCGTCGCCTGGAACGCTTTCGAGCAGGCGACCGTCGTCGAGATTCCGGCCGAGGCTGAGCTTGATGCTCCGGTGCGTATCAACGTGGCCGACATCGAGGGTACGCGCGCGCAGCACCTCGTGATTCGAGCTGGCAAGTTCTCCAAGGCGACCGTCATCCTGTCGCACACCGGCTCCGCCCAGGCTGCGCTCAATCAGACCGTCGAGGTTCAGACCGGCGACAGCGCGAACCTGACAGTCGTGTCGCTGCAGGAATGGGACGACACTGCCCTGCATGCCTCGAACCAGCGCCTGGCGCTGGGCCGCGACTCCAAGCTCACCCACATTGTGGTGACCTTCGGCGGAGACCTCGTGCGCGTATGCGCCGACACGGACTTCCGTGGCCCCGGCGCCGAGCTCAACATGTTGGGCATCTACTTCGTGGACGGCGGACAGCACCTCGAACACCGCGTCTTCGTCGACCACTCCCAGCCCAAGTGCTTCTCGCGCGTCACCTACAAGGGTGCCCTGCAGGGCAAGGATGCGCACTCGGTATGGATCGGCGACTGCCTCATCCGCGAGGCTGCCGACGGCACGGACACCTACGAGCTGAATCGTAACCTGGTGCTCACCGAGGGTGCGAAGGCCGACTCGGTTCCTAACCTCGAGATCGAGAACGGCGAAATTGAGGGTGCCGGACATGCGTCCGCGACCGGTCGTTTCGACGATGAGCAGCTGTTCTACCTGATGAGCCGTGGTGTTCCTGAGCACGAGGCACGCCGCCTGGTCGTGCGCGGCTTCTTCGCCGAACTGATCAATCAGATCGGCGTTCCCGAGGTGGTTGACCACCTCATGGCAACCGTCGAGGCCGAGCTGGCCAAGTCCCGTAACAACTGAGCTGTAAGGAATACACATGTCGACTCTACGTATTAAGGATCTGCACGTCTCCGTCGAGACCGCCGAGGGCCCCAAGGAGATCCTCAAGGGTGTCAACCTGACGATCAACTCCGGCGAAATCCACGCCATCATGGGCCCCAACGGCTCCGGTAAGTCCACCATGGCCTACGCGCTGGCCGGTCACCCCGACTACGAAATCACCTCGGGCGAGGCGTGGCTCGACGACCAGCTCATCACCGAGATGAGCGTCGACGAGCGAGCGAAGGCCGGACTGTTCCTGGCCATGCAGTACCCCGTCGAGGTCGCTGGCGTGTCCGTCTCCAACTTCCTGCGTACCGCGAAGACCGCGATTGATGGCCAGGCACCTGCCCTGCGCTCATGGGTGAAGGACATGAAGAGCTCCATGGAGAACCTTCGCATGGACTCCGACTTCGCCGAGCGCGACGTCAACGTCGGTTTCTCCGGTGGCGAGAAGAAGCGGCTCGAGATCCTCCAGATGGAGCTCCTTAAGCCCTCCTTCGCCGTGCTCGACGAGACCGACTCCGGCCTCGATGTTGACGCTCTGCGCATCGTGTCCGAGGGCGTCAACCGCGTCCATGGTGAGACCGGCTGCGGTGTCATGCTGATCACGCACTACACCCGCATCCTGCGTTACATCAAGCCCAGCCACGTTCACGTTTTCGTCGACGGCCGCGTCGCCGCTCAGGGCGGCCCCGAGCTGGCCGACGAGCTCGAAGAGAATGGCTACGACAAGTACCTGGGTCTCTGATCACCGTGTCTGCGGACTTCACCGCCGCCGAGCTCGACGCGATTCGTTCGGACTTTCCGATCCTGAGTCGCCTCGGGCGCGGCGGCGCACCCATTGCGTATCTCGATGCGTCTGCTACATCGCAGAAGCCCGCATGCGTCATCGACGCGGAGGCCGACTTCTATCGGCGCAGCAACGGTGCGGTCCATCGGGGCACGCACCTGCTCGGCGACGAGGCAACCGACGCGTTCGAGAGCGCTCGAGGCACCCTGGCCTCGTTCGTGGGCGGCGCGCCCGACGAGATCGTGTGGACGAAAAACGCAACCGAGGCCATCAACCTGGTAGCTGTGTCCATGGGAAACGCGTCGCAGGGGCTGGGCGGTACCCAGTCCGCCGCCCTGCGCGTGGGGCCCGGTGATCGAATCGTCTGCACCCGCGCCGAGCACCACGCGAACATCGTTCCGTGGCAGCAGCTGTGTGAGCGTACGGGCGCCGAGCTTGCCTGGCTCGATCTCACGCCCGACGGTCGCATCGATCTCGAGACGCTCTCCGTCATCACGCCGAACACGCGCCTGGTCGCCTTTACCCACGTGTCCAACGTGACCGGTGCAGTCTCACCCGTCGCTGACGTGACGGCGGCAGCTCGCGGCGTCGGTGCCCTGGTTCTTCTCGACACCTGCCAGTCCAGTGCCCACATGCCCCTCGACCTGTCGACGCTCGACGTCGACTTCGCGGTTTTCTCCTCGCACAAGATGCTCGGACCCACGGGGGCGGGCGCGCTGTGGGCACGCCGTTCTCTCCTTGCCGCGATGCCGCCAGTTCTCACCGGTGGCTCGATGATCGAGTGGGTGACCATGGAGGAGTCGACGTTCATGGCCCCGCCCGAACGCTTTGAAGCGGGCTCCCAGCCGGTCGCTCAGATCGCGGCGTGGTCGCAGGCACTACGCTACATGTCGACGCTCGGAATGGATCGCATCGAAGCGCACGAGCACGCGCTGACCCGTATGATGCTCGATGGCATTTCTTCGATCGACGGCATCAAGGTGCTGGGTCCAAAGACGGATGTTGACCGAATCGGCGTCGTTGCCTTCGCGGTCGAAGGAGTTCACCCGCACGACGTCGGCCAGTTTATGGACTCCGTCGACGTTGCGGTGCGCGTCGGACACCACTGCGCGATCCCGCTGCACACGTTCTTCCAGGTCCGCTCCTCGGCCCGTGCCTCCGTCGCGCCGACCACGACCGTCGAGGAGATTGAACGCCTCGTCGATGGACTGGCGCAGGTGCGCGGCTTCTTCGGTCAGTAGAATTGCTTGTGATCGTCGGGTATGAAAGGTAGCCATGGGCAGTCTTGAACAGTTGTATCAGCAGGTGATCCTGGATCACGCTCGTGAGAAGCACGGCGCGGGAGACCCCTCGGGTATGGACGCGTCATCCCACCAGGTCAACCCCACCTGCGGTGACGAGGTCACTCTCGGCGTCACGCTCGATGGCGATCGCCTTGCCTCCCTCCAGTGGGACGGCGACGGATGCTCGATCTCGCGCGCGTCGCTGTCCATGATGACCGACTTGACGGAGGGCAAGTCCGCCGAGGAAATCGGCCGGCTTTACCGAGACATGGAAGTTATGATGCACTCGCGTAACCTCGGCGTCGACGACGAGATCCTCGACGAGCTGGGGGATGCGGCCGCTCTGGAATCCACCTCGCAGTTCGCCAATCGTGTCAAGTGCGCGCTCCTGGGGTGGTATGCGCTGCGCGACGCGATGGCACAGTCTGGTATCGATATTTCCACCGCGGGCGAGCCCGCCGATCAGTAAAGGAACAGGAATGAGTAACCCGATGGCTCAGTCTGAGCCGGTCGAGCAGCGCTTTGGCGCGCCCGCGCAGCCGGAAGCTCCGAACGCCGAGGTGCCCACTCGCCAGATCGATGGCACCGACGTCGTCGAGCGCGGAACTCTCGCCGCAGAAAACGTGCTGGAAGCTCTCAAGGACGTTATTGACCCCGAGCTTGGTATCAACATCGTTGACCTCGGCCTCGTCTACGGCGTCGTTATTGGCTCCGAGAACCAGGTGCGCTTGGATATGACGCTGACCTCCGCTGCTTGCCCGCTCACGGACGTGATCGAGCGTCAGGCGCAGACGATCCTGTCGGCAGTCACCGATGAGGTCCAGATCAACTGGGTGTGGATGCCGCCGTGGGGTCCGGATCGTATCACTCCGGATGGCCGCGAGCAGCTGCGCGCGATCGGCTTCAACGTCTGATAATGATGCGTGTGTCCCCGGTGCCGCCTGGCACTGGGGACACACGTGTTCTCGGTGCCGGGGCTGCGATTGCATAGCGCATGCATTCGCTACGAATCCACGGTAACGTGACGGTGGTGACACTGGAGCAAGTCAGGGTGAGGCATGAGCATGAGCGTATGGATGGTCCGGGCCGGTCACGGCGGAATATACGCGCAGTTGTGGAGGGAATCCGGAATCGTTGGGATCCGCTGGACCTTCGGCGATCGCGACGTGCGTGGGATGAACTACGAGCAGCTGCGCGACGCTCACTCTCTCGCTCATCCTAAAGAATCGGCAGCATCGGTGAGTTCCGCTGCGTCTCAGGTGCACCATTTCCTCACGGACATGACGGACAACACACGCGTTGTCACCTACGATCCGGCGGCTCGCGAGTACCTGATCGGCCGCGTGACGGGGGACTGGTACGAGTCCGACGATGACGAAGTGTCGTACGTGCGTCGCGTCCAGTGGTACGGTTCTGCGAGCCGCGATGCCCTGTCCACAGACTCGCGCGCACGCCTCGGCTGTGGAACGACGATTTTCCGCATCGCCGAAGACGTTGCGGGCGAGCTCGCCCGTGCGGCCGGTGTCCAGGGGTGGGAAGGGACGCCCCACGTTGACGATCCGAACGTCGATGACTCCGCAACCGAGCCCGCTCACCTCGAAGAGACTCCGGCGGTTGGCCTCGACGATGATGCCCGGGCAGCATCCGCGGAAGACGGCATAGAACGCATCAAGGATCGCGTGCTCGACCTAGAGTGGGATCAGATGGAGGCCCTCACGGCCGGACTGCTCCGTGCAATGGGCTACTATTCGCGCATGACGGCGCGAGGCCCGGACGGAGGTCGAGACGTCATCGCAACGCCCGACGCGCTCGGCCTGGAGTCTCCGCACATTGTCGCTGAGGTCAAACACCGTAAGAGCGCGATGGGCACACCCGAGATCCGCTCGTTCATCGGAGGGCTTCGTCCCGGGGACCGGGGGCTCTATGTGTCAACGGGTGGCTTTAGCCGCGACGCACGGCTTGAGGCTGATCGATCCAATATCCCCGTGCGCCTTATTGACTTGGATGCCTTCGTTCGCCTGTACACCAACGTCTACGAACGGGTGGATGAAGAGACACGCGCGCTACTGCCGTTGGTGCGCATCTGGTGGCCCGCCTAGAGCATTGAGAGCTCGAGGGTGGAGCTCCTCGAAAGAGTCAGCGCCCCAGAGCCTCGCGCACGAGCTGCGCGACCTTACGGCGCAGGATCTTGCCCATCTGGTTGCGGGGTAACTCGGCGATGATCACCAGTTGGCGGGGGAGCGCGTAGTGGGCGATCGTCTTTTCTGCCCAGGTGCGCACTTCCTCGAGCGTGAGCGGCGAATTGCCGTCTTCCATGATGATTGCTGCGGTGACCTCCTCGGTCGCATCGGACACGGGTACGCCGACGACAGCGACGTCGGAGACGGCCGGATGGGACCGAATTGCCTCCTCCACCTGGGAGGGGTACACGTTAAAACCACCGGAAAGAATCAGCTCTTTTTTGCGGTCCGCCATCGTGATGAAGCCGTCGTTGTTGACTCCGATGTCACCGGTCTTGAACCATCCCTCGGAGGTAAAGACGCGGGCGCTCTCATCTGGTGCATCCAGGTAGCCTTCGAAAACCTGTGGACCGCGTACGATGATCTCGCCGACCTGCCCGTCCTCGACGTCTTCGGTGTCGTCCTCGAGGGAAACGAGGCGCAGCTGCGTGGACGGGAACGGCACCCCGAGCACGCCGTGGCGGCGCTTGTCGGACAGGGGCGCGCCCGTGAGGACCGGAGCGGTTTCGGACAGGCCGTAGCCTTCGACGATCATGCCGCCGGTGGCTTCTTCCCACTGCTGGGCAAGCGCAGTCGACAGAGGCATTGCTCCCGCCACCGAGTAGCGGATGGAGCTGATGTCGGTGTGCGTCCGCGTGGCCTCGCGCAGGATGCGATCGAACATCGGTGGAACGCCGACGAAGAAAGACACCGGACGGCGCTTATGCGCGTCGAGAGCCATACGCGCATCGAACTTTGGTAGCAGCACCTGCGTGGCTGCCTTACGGACCGCGGCACACAGGAAGAAGGTCAGTCCAAACGCATGGAAGTAGGGGAGCAGAGAAAAGAACGTCTCCGCACCCTCGTGCAGCTTCCACACCCAGAACACGCACTGATTGACGTTAACGCCGATGTTGCGGTGCGTGAGGGGAGCGGACTTGGGAACGCCGTTGGTGCCCGACGTATGCAGGATGACGGCGCGGTCAGTCACCGACGGCAGCGGGTGGGATGACGCAATCGGAGTTGACGAGGCAATGGCGCGGTCCCACGATCGCGTGCCCGAGGGCACGGGTCCACGCAGCTGTTCACGCGTCTCGCGTGCCCGAGCGACGGGGAGTGTGAGCAAAAAGCGCTGGGAAGTGGGCATGCCATGTGAAATATCCACCGTGAACACGGTGTCGAGGACATCAAGAGGATACGCGTCGACGCACTTTTCCCACACGATCGCGACCGCGGCGCCGTGGCGGCTCAACTGCCCCGCAACCTCCGCAGCCGGCGCGAGCGGGTTGTGCTGCGCGGCAACGGCACCGATACGCATGCAGGCATAGAAAGCGACGAATGCCTGCGGGCAGTTTGGAAGTGCGATAGCAACCGTATCCCCGGAGCGCACCCCGGCCTCGTGCAGGACACGCGCGGCCTTCAGTACCTGAGCACGAACCTGTGAATAGGTGGTGGTGGCACCAAAGTAATCAAGGGCCACGCGATCAGGGTAGAGACGCGCGGCATCGTCGAGGAGGGTGTACAGGGACTCGTCCGGCACGGGCACCTCGTAGGGGACCGCGTCGTAGACTTCGTGAGCCTGCTCAACGATGCTGCGTGTCATGACTTCCTCCTGCGAATCGGCGAACTCAATTGTACCGAGCAGCAGAACTACTCACACCCGAGAAGCACTCCAGGTGTCGCACGTCGAGATATCGCCGGAGTCGAGGCCGCGCTGTAGCCATGCAGCGCGCTGGTCGGCGCTACCGTGCGTCCAGCTTTCCGGATTGGAAGAGCCCTGGTACTTGGCCTGCAAGCGATCGTCGCCGATGGCCTGAGCGGTTTGAAGGGCCCCCAGGATCTGATCGGCAGTCGGCGTCTTCAGGTAAGGTGTACCTGTTGTCGGATCGGGGGTGTTGGAAGCCCAGTGCATCCACACGCCCGCGTAGCAGTCCGCCTGCAGCTCGCTGCGCACGCCGGCCCCCTGAGCGCCCGTCTCGCGCGTGTCATGGGAGCGGAAGACGCCCTGAAGATTCTGGATGTGATGACCCCACTCGTGGGCGACGACGTACTCCTGTGCGAGCACCGAGTCGGAGGCACCGTAGCGCGAGACCATCTCGTTAAAGAAGCTGAGATCCAGGTAGACGGTGGAGTCGCCGGGGCAGTAGAACGGACCAACCGCGCTCGTTGCGTTGCCGCAGGCGGTCGACACCGAATCCGTGAAGATCTGGAAGTCGGGAAGCTCGTAGTTGACGGAGGTGTCTTGTGCGGACAGCTGCGTCTTCCACACCGCGTCGAGAGATTGCGCGGTGGCAACCATGCGACACTCCACGCGCTCGTTCGCGTCCGCGCCCGTTTGGCACGACGACACATCGACCGACGAAGAAGATGACGACGAGGTTTGCGGTGACGAGGACAAAAGGCTCGTCAGATCGATGCCCGTGAAGTAGGAGAAACCGATGATGAGAAGGACTCCGAGGAGAGATCCTCCTCCGACGCCCGCCACCTTACGTCCGGCGCCGGAAGTACCGACGCGGGACGGATCCAAGCGAATATTGTCGTTAAAGCTCATGGCTGCTCCCTGTTGTTAGCGTCGTCGTCCGGCCTCGTAGCGGCCAAGCATATCGGAACGGAACTCATCAAAACATCCTTCCTCGATCGAGTCGCGGATGCTGTCGACGAGTCGCAGAGTAAACCACTCGTTGTGAATGGTGGCAAGCGTCGCAGACAGGATTTCCTTAGCCTTGAAGAGGTGATGAAGGTAAGCGCGCGTGTAGTGCGTGCAGGTGTAGCATTCGCAGCCTTCGACAAGCGGCGTGAAATCGCGCTTGAAACGGGCGTTCGTAATGTTGAAACGACCGTCGGGGCTGTAGATCGCGGCGTTGCGCGCGACGCGCGAAGGATTCACACAGTCGAAAGTGTCAGCGCCCGCGGCTACGCCAGCAAAGAGATCCTCGGGTTCGGAGATGCCGAGCAGGTGTCGAGGGCGATCCTCGCCCAGTTCCTCGCACACCCACGACACGATGGTGCCGAGGTTCTCCTTTTCGAGCGCACCTCCCACTCCGAATCCGTCGAAACGCTGGCCCTCCACGTCCATGTCGGCCATCGTGCGTGCGGCCTGGCGACGCAGATCCTCCCACTGTGCGCCCTGAATGACGCCCCAGAGCTGCTGATAGGGCTTATGCGAACGTTCCTCGGTGAGGCGCTTGTGTTCGGAGAGGCAGCGGGCCGCCCAGGCGTGCGTGCGCTCGAGGGACTCTTCCTGATAGGAGCGCGGGTGCAGTAGGCTTGTGAGTTCATCAAATGCGAACATGATGTCGCTGCCGAGCTGATGCTGGATCCCCATCGACACCTCGGGATTGAAGCGATGCTTCGTGCCATCGATGTGACTGGAGAAGATCACGCCGTCGTTGTCCACGACGGCATGGGATGCTTTGATGGCCTGCATCTGCACGGCGGGATCGGTCGGGTCAGCCTTGCCGGAAAACTCCTGCGACAGGACCTTCTTGAAGCCTGCACCCAGGGACAGGACCTGAAAACCTCCCGAATCGGTGAAGGTAGGGCCCGACCAGTTCATGAACTGAGCGAAGCCGCCGGCGTCGTCAACGATGTCGGACCCGGGCTGAAGATACAGATGGTAGGCGTTGGCGAGAACCGCCTGCGCACCCAGGCCTCGAACCATCTCTGGAGTGAGCGCCTTGACGTTCGCCTTCGTACCGACGGGAATGAAAGCCGGGGTGCGGATGTCACCGTGCGCGGTATGAACGACGCCGGTGCGCCCAAGGCAGCCGTGCGTATCGAGGCGTGTGCCGATTGTGAATCCACGGTCGGGGGAGTGGCCCCCCGACGAGGCCGGGGCCTCGAACGGCGTGAGTTGTTCGGGGGCAGGGGCGCAGAGCCAGTTGTCGTTCATCGATCGAAGACCTCGTCCTTCTTGAGTCCCTCCGTGCGGCGGATTGCGGCAATAACCGGATAAGTGAGGGGGAGCAGGATCACTTCCAGGAGGACCTTGTAGAAGTACCCGGTGACCGTGTAGTTGATGAAGTTACCCAACGTCATCTCTCCGTAGAACAGAATAGTGCAGAAGAGAATCGTGTCTGCGGCTTCACCCACGATCGTCGAGCCGATGAGTCGCGCCCACAGGTGCTTCGAACCCCAGCGGCGACGAATCCATACGAGAACGTAGGAGTTGAGGAGCTGGCCAGCCAGGTAGCCAACGAGGGATGCCAGCACCGCGCGCCACACGACACCGAGAACAGCCGCAAACGCATCCTGGTTCTCGTAATCGGGCGCAGGAGGGAGGTACTGAACGATGAAGAACGTCAGGGACGCCAGAAGCGAGGCGACAAAACCCATAACGATGACGCGTCGAGCGCGCGCAAAACCGTACACTTCCGAGAGCACATCGCCGATGATGTACGTCAGCGGAAAGAGGATTGCGCCTCCGTCGAAAATCAGATAGTGCGTGGACGTGCCGAGCATGAACGCCTTGGTCGCGGCGATGTTGGAGATGATCAGCAGTGCGACGAAGGCAACGGAGACGATGTCAAGGGCGCGCGTGGGGCGCGCCGATCCAGACGGAATGGGGCTGTCGGACATGGTGGAAAAACCTCACAGGGCGAATAAATGACGGTAATACTGCGCATCCATTGTGCCTGCTTGTCGTGCCGTAGCGCGCATCGGGAGGCTACGCGGCGTGGGTTGATTCGCCCACAGGCACCCCTCCCTTTACTCTTGGAGGGTGATCAACGTCCAGGATTTCTCATTGCGTATCGGTGCCCGCGAGCTCGTCAACCACGCGAGCTTCCGTATTGATAAGGGCATGTGCATCGGTCTGGTGGGCCGAAACGGTGCCGGCAAGACGACGACGATGCGCCTTCTTGCGGGCGAAGCCGATCGCGGCGGCGCTGCCGAGTACACGGGGACGATCTCTTCCAACGGCACCGTCGGGTACCTCGCGCAGGACACGCACGTCGGTGATCCGCAGATGAAGGCGCGCGATCGCATTATTTCCGTGCGCGGCATCGACTCGATCATCGCGCGCATCCGCAAGGCTGAACACGAGATGTCCACGACCGAAGGGGCTCGTCAGCAGCGCGCGATGGAGCGCTACGTCAAGCTCGATCAGCAGTTCACCAACTCCGGTGGCTGGGCTGCCAACGCCGAGGCCGCACAGATCGCCCACTCACTGGGCCTCGAAGACCGCGTCCTCGACCAGAGGCTCGACACGCTGTCGGGTGGCCAACGGCGTCGCGTTGAACTTGCCCGAGTGCTCTTCTCAGGTGCTGACGTGTTGCTCCTCGACGAACCCACGAACCACCTCGACCACGACTCGATCGTGTGGCTGCGCGACTGGATCAAGACATTCCCCGGCGGCGTCATGATCATCTCCCACGATGTTAAGCTCCTCGGCGACACCGTCAACCAGGTGTTCTACCTGGATGCAAACCGAGCGCAGGTAGACATCTACCATCTCGGGTGGTCCGCCTATCTCAAGCAGCGCGAGGAAGACGAACGCCGTCGCCGCAAAGAGCGAGCGAACGCTTTGAAGAAGGCTGAGCACCTCAAGGCCCAGGGAGAGAAGATGCGGGCGAAGGCCACGAAGGCCGTCGCCGCTCAGCAGATGCTGCGCCGAGCGGAGGAACTCTTCGCCCAGGCGGGCACCGAGGTGGCTCAAGAGAAAGTTGCGCGCCTGCGCTTTCCTGACCCGGCACCGTCGGGGCGCGTTCCCCTCAGCGCCGAAGGACTGTCTAAGTCCTACGGCTCGCTCGAAGTGTTCACCGGCGTTGATCTCGCTATCGACCGAGGTTCCAAGGTTGTTGTCCTTGGCCTCAACGGCGCGGGAAAGACGACGCTCCTGCGCCTGCTATCCGGCATCGAGGAGCCCGACTCGGGCCGCGTCGTGCCCGGTCACGGGCTCAAGCTCGGGTATTACGCTCAGGAGCACGAGACCCTGGACGATAGACGTACCATCCGCGAGAACATGGCCGAGGCCGCACCGGCGCTGGATGACACGCACGTGCGCAACATCTTGGGCCAATTCCTGTTCCAAGGCGACGATGTCGACAAGCCCGTGTCCGTTCTGTCGGGGGGCGAAAAGACGCGACTCGCTCTTGCAACCTTGGTGGTCTCCGGCGCCAACGTCCTCCTTCTCGACGAGCCGACAAACAACCTGGATCCGGCTTCGCGCGAGGAGATTCTCGCAGCGCTTCGTGACTACGAGGGTGCTGTCATTCTCGTGACGCACGATCCGGGAGCCGTCACGGCCCTCAATCCGGAGCGCGTCCTGCTCCTTCCCGATGCTGATGAGGACCTGTGGGACGAGAGCTACCTGGACCTCGTCACCCTCACCTGACTGCAGGAGCGCCGCCGCTGCGACAAAGGCCGGGGCTGGGAATACCCAGCCCCGGCCCCGTCGTTGCCCTCAGAGCACCTTGGAGAAGAACTCCTTCGTGCGCTCCGACTGCGGGTTGTCGATGACATCGGAAGGAGTTCCGGCCTCGACGATGACGCCTGCGTCCATGAAGACGACCTGGTCGGCAACCTCGCGAGCGAAGCCGATCTCGTGGGTGACAACTGCCATCGTCATGCCGGACGCGGCCAGGTCCTGCATAACTTGGAGGACCTCGCCAACCAGCTCTGGATCGAGCGCCGAGGTCGGCTCGTCGAAGAGCATAATCTCCGGATCCATGGCTAGAGCACGGGCAATCGCGACGCGCTGCTGCTGACCGCCGGAGAGCTCAGCGGGGTAGTGGTCCGCACGATCGGCAAGACCCACTCGATCGAGGAGTTCAAGCGCCTGGGAGCGCGCCTCGCTCTTCGAACGCTTGAGGACCTGAACGGGTGCCTCCATCACGTTCTCCAGCGCCGTCTTGTGCGGGAAGAGATTGAAGCGCTGGAACACCATGCCAATTCGAGAGCGCTGGGCCGCAATCTCCTTGTCGTGGCGCTCGTGCAGCGTACCGCCCTCATCCTCGCGGTAGCCGAGCAGCTCGCCATCGACGAACACGCGACCGGCGCTAATGTCCTCGAGCATATTCAAACAACGCAGGAGCGTTGACTTGCCCGAGCCCGAGGGGCCGAGGATAACGCACACCTCACCGGAAGCAATGTCCAGGTCAATGCCCCGCAGAACGTGCAGGTCACCAAAGAACTTGTGGACTCCGCGAACGGAGACCATCGGCGTTACGGTCGTCATGGTGTCACATCCAAAAACTTGAGTTTGGTGGCCTGAGCCTTGTGATCGTCCTCAGAGGTAGACGAGGTGGCAGGGGAATCGGTCCCGGCGTTGTCACGACGCTCGAAGCCCTTGCCGTAGTACTTCTCGATGAAGGACTGAATCCACATCAACAGGCTCGTGATGACGAGGTACCAGATCGCTGCGGCAATCAGAAGCGGCACGGGGGCGAACGTCGCTTGGCCACGCTGACGCGCGATGAACGTGAGCTCGAGGGTGAAGGGAATCGCCGAGACCAGAGAGGTCGTCTTGAGCATCGAAATCGTCTCGTTGCCGATCGGCGGCACGATAACGCGCATCGCCTGCGGCAAGATGATACGACGGAAGATCGTCGCGCGCGGCATGCCCAGAGCGGTGGCGGCCTCCCACTGGCCCTTGGAGACGCTCAGCAGGCCGGCGCGCATGATCTCTGCGAGATATGCGCCCTCGTTCAGGCCGAGCCCAATGAACGCCATCCAGAAGGGAGTGAAATAGGTGGCCGTGTCAAAGGGCAGCTCCCAGCCCCACAGCGACCCAAGGAAAGGCACACCAAATGACAGTGTTGGGTAGAGGGTGGGCAGCAGGGACCAGAAAATCAGCTGCGTGTAGATAGGTGTGCCGCGGAAGAACCAGATGTAGGCCATCGCAAGCCAGCGCAGGACCGGGTTCACGGACTGACGCATGATTGCCATCGTGATGGCTAGGGCCGTACCCACGACCATCGCGAGGACGGTCAAAATGATCGTGAAGAGCACACCTTGCAAGATCGAACGTGAGAACAGCCATTCGAAAACGACCTGCCACTGGAAGTTCACGTTGGTTACGAGTGCGTGGGCTGTCATTGCCGCGAGAATCGCGGCGACGATAGCGCTTGCCCACCTCCCCGGGCGAGGCACCGGTTTCGCGTCGATCAGCTCGACGCCGTCTTTTGTGATTGCCATGAGTTCCTCAGTCGTTTGTCGCCGGGTTCAACTCGGCGGTGGTCAGCGCGGCGCTCTCTGCGCCGTATGCCCCCAGAATGTCCTTCAGGTAACCGTTGTCCATCAGGTACTGCATCGCCTTCTGGACGGCCTGCGTCAGCTGCTTGTCGTTCTTGTTGACGGCGATGCCCTGCGGGGCGGACTCGACAACGTCGCCGACCTGCTCAATCTTGCCGCCCGACAGAGAAGCGGTGTATCCGATGACCGTCGAGTCAGCCAGGGTGGCATCGTACTGCCCGCCGATCACCTTGGTGGCGATGTCGGTCTGGAGTTCGTGCGGCATGATCGTGATCTTGTCCTTGCCGTCGGCCACACACTGATCGGAAAGCTCGGTCGCATAGTCTTCTTGCGCGGTGCCGGTCTGCACCCCGATCGTCTTTCCACACGGGTTAGACGGATCAAAGTTCTTCGGGTTGCCCGCGGCGACACCGAAAGCAGAGCCAACCTGCACGTAGGAGATCAGGTTCGCCTGCTCCTCGCGCTCGGACGTGATCGTGAACGAAGAGATGCCCACGTCGAACTTGGTGCCCAGCGCCGGAATAATGGTCGGGAACTCGGCATGGTTCGTCGTGCCTTCGTTGAGGCCCATCACCTTTGCCAGCGCCTTGTTAATGTCGACATCGTAGCCCTGCGCGGTCTGTGAATCGTCGCCGAGGAACTCGGCCGGTGCGTAGTCGGCGGAAGCACCATTTCGCAGCGTGCCTCGCGTCTTTACCTCGTTCGGGAGGAGAGCCGCAATCTCATCGACGGTCGGGATCGCCGCCACGTCGTACGAGGTCGTGGAAGCGGTGGCCGTGGAGCTTGCCGCTTCGCTTGTCGACGAGCTAGGTGACGTCGGATCCGCGCACGCGGAGAGGGGGAGAGCCGCGGCGGCCGCGAAAACGATGAGGGCGTGTGCCTTCGAGATGGTCATGGTGTGCCTTCCGATGGGGGTGGGCCAAAGCCCGTGAATGCTACCATTATGCACCCTTATGCATGCATGCGCATATTATGCGCGGCGAGTCGCGTCTCAGTCGACGTGCGGGTTGAGGTCGGCGGTGGTGAGTGCGGCATTATCGGCACCGTAGGTGGCCAGGATGTCCTTCAGGTAGCCGTTGTCCATCAGGTATTGCATGGACTTCTGGATCGCTTCGGTCAGCTGCGCGTCGTCCTTAGCGATCGCTACGCCCTGTGGAGCAGACTCAAAAGTATCGCCAAGTTGCTCGATCTTTCCGGCGGACTGGGAGCTCGCGTAGCCGATGACTGTGGAGTCCGCGAGCGTCGCGTCGTACTGACCGCCAATGAGCTTGGTTGCGATGTCCGTCTGCAGCTCGTGAGGCATGACCGTGATCTTGCTCTTTCCGGCCGCAACGCACTCCTTGGAGAGGGTGGCTGCATACTCCTCCTGGGCGGTTCCGGTCTGTACTGCGACGGTGGAGCCGCATGGTTCTGAGGGATCAAAATTCTTCGGGTTTCCGGCTGCGACACCCCATGCAGAGCCAACATTGAGGTAGGACACCATGTTGACCTGGTGCTCGCGCTCGGAGGTGATGGTAAACGAAGAGATGCCCACGTCGAACTTGGTACCCAGTGCGGGGATGATCGTCGGGAATTCGGAGTGCTTGGTCTCACCCTCATGCAGGCCCATGACCTTGGCGAGCGCCTTGTTGATGTCGATGTCGTATCCGATGGGGGTTTGCCCGTCGGCATCCATGTATTCCGCGGGAGCGTAGCCGGTCGAGGCTCCATTGCGGAGAGTGCCCCGCTTCTTGATGTCCTCCGGTACTAGCGCCGCAATCTCGTCGACGGTCGGAATTGCTGATACGTCATAAGAGGTGTGTGCTGCGTTTGTCGCGGTCGAGTCCTTCGAGTCTGTGCCCTGCGTGTCCGTGTTGGTCGTTGGGTCGGCGCAGGCTGCGAGTGCTGCGGCCGTCGCGGTCAAGGTGAGGACTGTCAGAATGTTCTTCGCGTGCATGATTATGTTCCTCGGTATCCGTGTGTCAGCTAGAAGATGTACTGAATATGCAAGCACTCGCATAGTATGCATGTCTAGTGTGTCTCGGATCGTGGATATGTCAAGTGGGCAAGCACCCGGTGCTTGCCCACTTGATAGCGTCGCTTAGTTGCCTCGAAGAGCTCGGCGCGACGGCTTCGCGCGTAGAGGGTCGATGCCCTTCGGGATCGGAGGTTCGCCGGAGCGAAGTGCGTTGATGCGCGCGGAGACCTGAGGAACCTCCTCGGGAGTCAATACGTTCTTGAGCTTGCGAAGCTCTCGCTGAAGATCCTTGAGTGCCACCTGGCCCTCGTCGCGGCCCACTTGGATCTGATGGACGGGGACGTTGCGCATCACCTTCGTCACCCGCTTTGCCTCGGCCTGGAGAAGCGGGCGCACCCGGGATGAGGGGCCCTCGGAAATGAGGACGACGCCGGCGCGGCCGACGATGCGCCAGACGAGGTCCTGCTCGCGCGTGTAGGCAACAGGCTGCTCCGGAATCACCCAGCCGCGCTGAATCTGAGACAGGGCCACCTTGACGGCACCGGCTGTGTCCTCAACCTGGGAATACAGCGCACGGCGCGCCAGGAGGCTCAGAAGTGCGAGAGCGGCGGTGAATGACCCCATGATGCCGACAACGAGCCAGCCAATCCACGAGGTGTTGCTGAGCCACGCTACCAGCATGAAGGCGGTGATGACTGCTGCGGCTGTTCCGAGAAGCATCCACGGGAGCGCGGGGTATGTGCGTGCGGTCAGGCGGTATGCGTCGAGGATGTTCTGGTAGAAGCGCCTCTTAGCGGGGGGATTCGATTCACTCATAGCGCCATTATTCTATGCGGAGAAGATAAGTGAAAGCGCCCGTCCGACCAGGCGCTTTGTGACATGAGTTGCATCACATAAATCATCTTTGGACAATGGGTTCATGAACATCGGCGGATATGAAGTCGGACAGGTCTTTCACATCGGCAGCTCCGGTCCGATGTGGAGGACACGCACCGAAGACGGTGATGCTTTGCTCGCGCTCCGTTCGTCACGCGAGGGGGAGCGGTGCCTCGCGCGCTGGAAGGCCTGGGCATCCGTTAACTCACGCCACGTGGTCGCCCTGCGCGACGTTGTGCGCTCTGACGATGGCCGCTGGGCGATCGTTGAGGACTACGTCGTCGGACGAACGCTCGACACTGAACTAGGTTCGCCCGACTTGCGCCCGATCGCAACACGGCGCCAGATCATACAGGGGGTAGCGGCGGGATTGAGTGCCCTGCACTCCGCGGGGATCGCACACGGAGACCTGACGCCGGCCAACATCATGATCACGCCCGAAGGGCGCGCAGTCATCATCGACCTCATTGATGAGATCGGTGAGGGGCAAGGGACCCCGGGCTGGAGCCTCGACAGTAGCGGCACGGATGTCGATCGCCAATGCCTCGCTCGCATCGCGACTCTGCTGAACATGGACGAGGAACTGACGCACCTGGGTGTTGCGGACTCATCCGTGAGCGACGCGGGGGACACTCGCACGGTCGGCGAGCCCGACGAGCACGTCATCGTGCGCGAACCCGTCGATCCTGAGCGCGTGATCGCGCAGTTGCGGGCGGCTGCGCTGCGCGAGGACACCCAGATCGACGCAGCGTCGACGCCGCTCGCCGTACCCACGTCTACGCGCCGGCGGCACGCGTCTGGCAGAGTGGCGGGCGCCCGCCTCAGGACGCTCAGTGTGCTCGCCGCCGGTGTCATCGCTATCGTCGCAGGCGTCTCGATCGTAGCCTACGGACTGCGGGAGGCAACACCGAGCGTGACGGCGGAAAGTACACCCGAGCAGGCGGCCAGCGTACAAAGCTCTGCGCAGAGTGTGGCCGCGTGTGACGCGTCCTCGCTGTCCGCCACGATCAACCGCGCCATCCGGACCCGAGACGAGGCGGTGATGAACGGCGACGCAAGTGCTCTCGATGCGGTCCTGGGCGGGGAACTTCTGGAACAGGACAGAGCGCGCATTGCGTCGATGCAGGCTGAAGGGGTGCGCGTGACCGAGCTGTCATCGCACGTTGGAGACGTATCCGTGCTCTCCTGTGAGCCGGGCGCGATCGAGGTCGGCGCGACGCTTACCCTTCAGTCTTCGCAAACGTGTCGCTCGAGTGGATGCGAAACACGCGACACACCCACAGCGACGGAACTCGTGATCCGCATCGATCCCGTGTCCGGCAAAGTCGTGAAGGCGCAGCCAGTCGAGTCAGGCACGGGGCAAAGTGGCTCGGGACCGGGCAATGCGGGGTAGCTGGAAATAGCGATGGGGTGGATCCGCCAAGCGGACCCACCCCATCATGCGCGACGAGTGGCGATCACAGGCCCAGGTCGGCCTCGAACGCTCCTTCCTCAAGACGCTTCTTCACATCCATCAGGAAGCGCGAGGCGTCCGCGCCGTCGACCAGACGGTGATCGTAGGACAGCGACAGGTACACCATCGAGCGAATCGCGATCACGTCGGTGCCGTCGGCTCCCTTCATGACGACGGGGCGCTTGACGATCGTGCCGACACCCATGATCGCGGTCTCGGGCATGTTGAGGACCGGCGTATCGAAGAGCGCGCCGCCCGAACCGGTGTTGGTCACCGTGAACGTCGAGCCGGAGAGCTCATCGGGCCCGATCTTCGAGTCGCGGGTACGGGCCGCCAGGTCGTTGATCGACGCGGCGATACCGGCGATGTCCTTGTCACCCGCGTTCTTCATGACCGGTACGAGGAGACCGCGCGGCGTATCGACGGCGATGCCCACGTGCTCGTAGTCGAAGTACGTGACCTCCTTGTCGTTGATGGTCGCGTTGATCTTCGGGTGGTAGGCGAGGGCCTCGGTTGCAGCCTTCACGAAGAAGGGCAGGAAGGTTAGCTTGGTGCCGTGCTTGGCTAGGAAGGCATCCTTCGAGCGTGCGCGAAGGACGGCAACCTTGGTGACGTCAACCTCGATGACCGTGGTGAGCTGTGCGGCGGTCTGAAGCGACTCGACCATGCGGCGCGCGATTGTCTGACGCAGACGCGACATCTTTTCGGTCGTGCCGCGCAGCGGCGAAGGCTCGCGAACGGCGGCGGGCTGCGGGGCTGCCGGGGCAGCCGGAGCCTCGGGAGCCGCGGGCGCTGCAACGGCGGCACGTGCAGCAGCCGCAGCGGCCTCAACGTCCTCGCGACGCACGCGGCCACCGACACCGGTGCCCGATACGGTTGCCAGATCAACGCCGAGCTCGCGGGCAAGCTTGCGCACGATTGGGGTCACGTAGACGGAGCCGGTCACGGCAGCGGAAGTTTCGACGACCGGGGCGGTGGAAGCCGTCTGAGCGAGCGTCGAAGCGTTCGGGAACGGGTCAACCGGCGCGGCCGGTGCCACGGGGGCGGCGGGAGCAGCAGGTGCGGTGGGTGCCGCGGGAGCAGCCGGCGCAGCAGGTGCGGCAGCCTCGGCGGCGGGAGCAGCAGAGGGAGCCGATGAGGAGATGATCGCGACGACGGTGCCAACCTCGACGGTCTCGTCCTCGGGGACGCGGATCTCAGCGAGGAAACCGGCGACGGGGGAGGGGACCTCCGAGTCGACCTTGTCCGTGGACACCTCGAGCAGCGGCTCGTCGGCCTCGACGGCGTCGCCCACGGACTTCAGCCACGTGGTGACGGTGCCCTCGGTGACGGACTCGCCCAGCGCGGGCATGCGCACCTCGGTGCCCTGGACCGGAGCGGCGGCAGCGGCAGGCGTCGCAGCCTCGGCGGGCGTTGGCGCGGGAGCCGGTGCCTCGTTGGCGGCGGCGGGAGCAGCGGTGGGGGCTGCCGACGCCTCGGAGGCGTCGCCAATACGAGCGATCTCGGTGCCAACCTCGACGGTCTCATCCTCGGGGACCAGGATCTCCAGCAGGACGCCGGCGACGGGGGAGGGGACCTCGGAGTCGACCTTGTCCGTGGACACCTCAACGATGGGTTCGTCGAGCTCGACGGTGTCGCCGACCTGCTTGAGCCACGTGGTGACGGTGCCCTCGGTGACGGACTCGCCCAGAGCGGGCATGGTCACTGAAGTTGCCATGTGTGTTCTCCTAATAAAGATTGTCGGTCAGTTGTGGACGTGGAGCGGCTTGCCTGCCAGCGCCATTGCCGCTTCGCCAAGCGACTCGTTCTGGCTGGGATGCGCGTGGATCAGGGAAGCGACGTCCGAGGGATACGCCTCCCAGTTCACCATGAGCTCGCCCTCACCAATCTGCTCGCCGATGCGCGCGCCGATACCGTGGAAGCCCACGATCGGACCGCCCTCGACGGAAACCAGCTTGATGATGCCCGATGTGGCCAGGATAGACGACTTTCCGTTTCCGGCGAGGTTGTACTCGACGGTGCGCACCTGGTCACCAAACTTGTCGCGCGCCTGCTTCTCGGTCATGCCGACGGAGGCGATCTCCGGCTCGCAGAAGGTGACGCGCGGGATGTTGATATCGGCCTGCATCGTCGGGTTTAGGCCGGCGATCTCTTCAGCGACGAAAATGCCCTGCATGAAGCCGCGGTGCGCGAGCTGTAGGCCGGGGACGATGTCGCCGACCGCGTAAATGTTGCCGACGCCGGTGTGCAGACGATCGTTGGTGATAACGAAGCCACGATCCAGGGTGATGCCGGCCTGCTCGTAGCCCAGGCCCTCGGTGACGGGGCCACGACCAACGGCGACCAGGAGGACGTCGGCGTCGAAAGCCTTGCCGTCTTCGGTCGTGACGTGCACGCCCTGCTCGTTCTGGGTCGCCGAGGCGAAGCGCGTGTTCGTGTGGAACTTGATGCCGCGCTTACGGTAGGCGCGCTCGAGCTGCTTGGAAATGGCCTCATCCTCGTTGTTGGCGAGGTGGGGCAGAGCCTCGATGATGGTGACTTCGGCACCGAAGCTGCGCCACACGGAAGCAAACTCCAGGCCGATAACGCCGCCGCCGAGGATCACCGCAGAAGAGGGGACCCAGTCCATCTGAAGGGCCTGGTCGGAGGAAATCACGCGCCCACCGATCTCGAGGCCGGGAATCGAGCGGGAGTAGGAGCCGGTGGCCAACACGATGTTGCGGCCGGTGATGCGCTGACCGTTGACCTCAACGGTGCTTGCGTCGGCGAGGCGACCCCAGCCGGAGATGACCTCAACATTGCGGGACTTAAGCAGACCCTGCAGACCCTTGTACAGGCCCGAGATGACCGAGTCGCGGTACTTGCCCACCTGAGCCATGTCGATGCCATTGAAGGTGGATGCGACGCCGAACTTCGACGACTCGCGCACGGCCTCGGCAGTCTCAGCGGCGTGCAGGTACGCCTTCGTCGGGATGCAGCCGCGGTGCAGGCAGGTGCCGCCCACCTTATCGCCGTCGATGAGGGCGACCTTCATGCCGAGCTGCGCAGCGCGCAGGGCGGTCGCGTAGCCGCCGGAACCCGCACCCAGAATGACAATGTCGTAGGTCGATTCGCTCAAGGTCTAAAACTCCTTGTTGATGAGCCGAAGCTCAGATGGTTGTTTTCATGGCGGGCCTCACGGTCCTCGTAGGCCCATTGTCCCACGTTTGTGTAACGCTGTCTTGAAGCTTGATGTTCCGTCGCGGTGTATCAGGCCACATGGGGTTCCTTCTGTTTGAAGGTCTCGCCAATGCGATGCGTAGCTTCTGTGCTCTCGGTAGGATCGGTGTCGTGCACGGACATGACACAACGAATAAGGCCGCCGGTGTGGGCGATCAGCGCCCGCCGTCGCTTGGACTGGGCCGCATCATCATCGCAATGTTCTGGCTTCTCGGAGCCTGGATCCTCGTCATGGCCATCCTTGACCTTTTTCAGGCCCAGGGGCAGGCGTGGGGTCCGCGCATCGTCGCACTGCTCGCGGGTATCGATTATCTCGTCGCGGCCACGGCGCTGACGCACAATGGGAGGCGTATGCGCTTGGTTGGCTGGGTGACCATTTCGCTGTCGATCGCTATCCCGATCATCCTCTGGGTCGCGTCGCTTGGCCTTGATGAACTGAATTCGGCTCGCTCCGCATGGACTGGCTTCGGTGCGGACTTCTTTTACCTTCCGCTCGTCGTGTCGATCATTGGACTGATCTGGATGTGGCGCTCGAACCCGCGCAGGATTGTCTCTCTCGCGGAGCAGGTCGAGCGCCCTTCGGTCCCGTGGAAAGCGGGCTGAGCCACGGCCTCGTCAAGGGGTGAACGACAGTAAACGAGGCTCGGTGGAGCGATTCACCCCGAGCCTCGTTTGCTGTCGCCTATCGGGGGTTAGACGCCTCCCGGGAAGCCGAGCTGACGCCAGGCCTCGTACAGGACTATCGATGCGGAGTTCGCTAGGTTGAGGGAACGCACGCCTTCAACCATCTGAATGCGAACACGATCGCGCACACGCGAATGGTTCATCGCTTCTTCGGACAGCCCCACTGATTCGCGCCCAAAGAGAAGGCCGTCGCCATCCGCATAGGTGACGTCGGAGTACATGGTGGTGGCGTGACCTGTGAGCGCCCAGACGCGTCCCGGGACCTGGGCGAGCGCGTCATCCAATGAATCGTGGACCCGCACGTGTGCGAGGTCGTGGTAGTCCAGTCCGGCACGGCGAAGTTTCGCGTCATCCATGTCGAAGCCCAGGGGCTTGACCAGGTGCAACATCGATCCCGTGCATGCGGACAGTCGAATGGCGGCCCCCGTGTTCCCGGGGATTTCCGGCTCCCAGAAAATAATGTGCAGCATAATCCTCACGCCTGGTGGGTGACGGTCAGTGATGCGCGGGCAATCGTGTGCTCGAGTGCCACAAACGAGGCCATGGTCGGGGTCGCGTCGTCGTCCAGCCCCAGGGAATCCGTGTCGAGAGCGTGCACCGTGAATACGTAGCGGTGGGGGCGGTCGCCGACTGGAGGAGCGGCCCCGAAGTAGGATGCTTCTCCCGCGTCGCCACGCAGGTGGAATGCCGGTCCGTCCAGCATGAGGTCGGAGGCTCCAGCGCCTGCCTCCAGGTGAGTCATGGACGCTGGAATGTCGAGGATCGCCCAGTGCCACCAGCCCGAAGGGACCGGAGCATCCGGATCGAAACAGGTCAGCATGAAGCTCGCCGTCTCTTCCGGGAAGTCGCTCCACGTGAGGTCTGGGGAGAGGGAACCTGCCTCGGCGGTCGCCGACTCGGGCATCGGCGCTCCGTCGGTCAGGACGCTCGACGTCAGTGTGAATGTGGGAACGTCCATGCTTTCGTAGGGGGTGGGGGCGACGGGGCGCTGATCGATGTTCATGCGTGCTCCTTTTCTCGGTGCATCCATTGTGTCCTATTCGCGCGTGATCGGTGTTCGGGACGCAGGTGTGTGAGCGTGCTTCTACACTTCTACTATCGAACAGATGTTCTATTGTTGGGAGGGGGAGTGATGACCGATGCGCATGCGCGGCTACTCGCTGCCCGCGACGTCTTGAACCGTGCCGAACGGGCTGTTGGCCTGCGAGCGCACGACGACATTGAGGGCGTGAAGTCTGCGCCCTCTCCCGTTGTCCTGGGGCCGATGGGCAGAGCTGAACTCATTCGCTTACTCATCTCGGTGTGCCCGTCCGGCGGTTGGATTAGCTTCTGCGGAGTCGGCGATATTGGCTGGGAGTGGGCTGCCCAGCAGGGGATGGAACTTGACCGTGTGCTCGTGCTGAACGCGGAAAAGGAACATCAGGTGGGTGACCTGTGCTCCCTTCTCATAGATGCCTGCGACGTTGTCTGTCTTGACCTTCCCGAACTGTCCGGTCCGCAACAGCGGACCCTTGCGGCACGGGCCCGATCAATGGGACGCACCATCGTGACTCTTCGACCCTGGCGGGGGCTTTCTCGAGCCCCGCAGGAGCGACGGCGAATGCGGCTGGTGGTATAGGTGCGTGACATGGTGGTGTGGGTGCCCGACTGGCCCGTCCACTGCCTCGTGGTCGACCTGCCGCCGGGTGGAGCCGGAGCCGTCGTACACGGCGAACGAATAGAGGTGGCCAGCGCGGCGGCTCGGCGCGCCGGAGTCAGGAGCGGCATGAGCGTGCGGGAAGCGACGTATTTATGCCCCGATCTCCTCTGCCTGCCGCGAGACCCTGATCGCGAGGCCAGGGCGTTTAGCGCGGTTGTCGATGCATTCGACTCGGTGGCGGCCGGGGTCGAGTGCGTGCGACCGGGCTTGGCCAGGTGTCGGGCGCGAGGCCCCGCCCGCTGGCACGGAAGCGAGGAGGGTGCTGCCTCAGCTCTGGTGTCGGCGATCGAGGAAGCTGTTGGAGTCGAATGCTTCGTGGGTATTGCGGACGGCCCGGTCGCATCCCTAGAGGCGGCGCGCGAGGGGCGCATCGTCCCCTCCGGCGACAGCCAATCATTCCTGGGGCGTATTCCGTTACGTGATACGCTGTGGGCCTTTCCTGCGGCGATGGTCGACAGGGCGGCAGACGCTATCGAGCTTCTGCAGGGACTGGGCATCCTGACCTGTGCGGATTTTCTGGCACTGGGGCGCGCGCGAGTGTGCGAGCGTTTTGGGGACGTCGGTGAGCAGCTCTGGATCCTTGCATCCGGAGGCGACAGCGCCATTGCGCCTGCCGAACGCATCCAGCCCGACATTACGATGGAGAGTGAGATCGATGCAGGCGGGGAATCCGTCGACACGATGATGGTCCCCATTTCGCGCATCGCGCGAGACCTCGCGCAAAGGTTGGGACAGGGTGGACTTGTCTCGCAGACGCTGCGCATCGACGTGGAGGACGCCGGAGGCGGTCAGCGAACTCGCACGTGGAGTGGATGCGATGTGTGCGCGGCTGACGAGGTTGCTCTGCGCGTGCGGTGGACGCTCGCGGGATGGACGTCCGGCATCGAAGGGCCCAGTGGAGCGGTAACCTGCATACGCGTCACAGCATGTGATCCACGGGCGGGGCGCAGTGCGTCAGCGCTGTGGGGGCGTGCAGACCGTGAGCGTGACGTCTCACGCAGCGTCGTGCGCATCCAGGGCATGGCGGGGCCGGACGCGCTGCTGGTGCCGCGCGTGCAGGGAGGATACGATCCGCGTAGCCGTGTCGTGATGGCCAGATGGGGCACTAAGCCCCGCCTGCGTCCGCGTGAGGGAGCGTGGGAGGGTTGCATATCCCAGCCTCCGGCAACGCTTTTCGATGTGCCTGTGCGGGTGAGGATTGTCAGCGCGTCGGGTGCGTTCGACAATGTGCGCGTAGACCAGAGGGGAGCACTGAGCGCGGCTCCCGCCTATCTAGTGGCTGAACATGACTGTTCGCTTTCCTCCTCAAGGAGGGGACGGCGCGTTGCAATCGTCCGTGTGGAGGGCCCCTGGCCGGTGGGGGGACGCTGGTGGGTCGAGGAACGTCCTCGCGCCTACATGAGGGCTTTGCTCGAGGATGGTCGGGACGTTCTCCTTGTCTGGAAGGATGGTGAATGGGCGATGGAAGGGTTGGCCCAGTGAGCCGGTGCCGGGCGACAGGGTGTGCCGTAGACTGAAAGGATGGTATCCCTGTCGCACGCGCTGGCCTCGATGTCGGATGACGACATGATGGCGCTCGTCGGACCAGCGACGTGGGCTAACGGCCTGCGCTTGGCCCGTAGTGGTGCCGTTCGGGAATTCTCTTGGGACGAGGACGGGCAGCAAGCACAGGCGCGCGTCAAGGAAGCCGGGCTGACCTATCGCGTGCGTATCACTGATGGAGCGCTGCGGCCGTCTCTGGCGTGCGGGTGCCCGCTGCGAGGGGACTGCCCACACGCGGTTGCGACCCTCATCGTCGGGCGCGAAGATGCGCGTGAAAAGCGCAGTAGCGTGCCCGAATGGAGTCGCATTCTGGCCCAGATGCTGGGCGCAGACCGCGATCGCATGGGTGAGCCGCTGGCACTCGTGATCGACGCTCATGATCCTGGCGAGGAGCCTTCTCTTATTCCGCTTCGCCGTGGCGTGTCATCTCGGTGGACGACGAAGAGGGCCTCATGGCTCGATCTGACGGCGACCCAGTGGGCGTCCGTGACAGACGGGCTCGATCCGACGCACGTCTCGCTGATGCGCGAGGGGTACCGCTTCTCGCGCGAATCGCGTTCGTGGCATTCGCGCACGGAAGTGACACTCACTTCGCTAGGCGAGCATGCTTACGTGTGGCTGGCGCGCCTCGTTCGGGCAGGTGTCGAACTCTACGCGTCGCCCGAGGCCGACGAGCAGGTGGTGCTGTCGCACGCGACGTGGGACGCAGACATCGATGTTCGCGCCGGTGACGACGGCCTCGAGGTCGGGGTCGTCGCACGCAACGGTGGCGACGTCATCGCGAAGCCTCGAATCGATCGGGACGCGAGCGTTTTGTTGCTGGATGGGGGACGAACGATCGCACGTATCGAGGGGCTTGGCGCTCTTGAGGGCTTTCCGCTGGATCACGGACTCCTTATTCCTGCGGCAGACGTCGCCGAGTTCCGGGGCACGTGGCTCCCGGCGCTACGCAGGCGTTTCTCGATGGCCTCCTGTGATGGGAGTTTTGACGCCGATGCGCGGCCCGAGGTTGGCCTCGTCGCGACGGTGCGCCGCGACAACGAATCGGTTGTGGTGCGATGGTGGGCTGAATATCAGCAGGGAGAGTCGCGCTCGCGCACTCCCGTTTCCCACTGCGCGCAGGACGAGGCCGTGGCAGCCATTGTTCGCCGTGTCGACTCGTGGGGGCGTGCGCGTGACGCGAGCCTGTGGACCGCCCCTCCGCACGCGGGTAGGCTCTCTCCGTGGCTCGTTCCGGCCTTCCTGGACCACTTCGTCGACCGTGAGGTCGTGGACGGCCTCGTGTGGGATGTTGCTCAGGATGTGCGCGGGATCGACGTGAACGATGATGGCTTTGATGTCGACCTGAACGTGGATCTTGCCCAGCGCGACTGGTTCGACTTGAAGATGCGGCTACGCCTCGGTGACGTCACGATCAGCGTTCGTGATGCGCTTGAAGCGATCGCCAACGGGCAAGACTACGTCGAGGTTGGGGGCGTGTGGGTGCGCCTGGATGGAGAACGCGTCCGATCGTTGGCTGTGCTCTTGGAAGAGGCTCGCACCCTGGTGCCTTGGGATGGCGATGGTATTCGACTGACACCCATGCAGGTCGGGATCGTTGATATGCTCGCGAGCGCATCCGACCGGGTGAGCCTGAGCGACGCCTGGCGTTCGCGTATCGCGCCTCTGCGAGGGGGTTCGACCGACACGGGGTTACCTCCCATCGCTTCGTTGAGTTCGATTCTGCGCCCGTACCAGCGTCGAGGACATGCGTGGCTGACGGCGCGTCTGGCGCGCGGTATCGGCGGGATCTTGGCGGACGACATGGGCCTGGGAAAGACCGTTCAGATCCTGTCGGCCGTGGCAGCCTTGCGCGCTGAGAAGTCCGAGGACGCGCGCGCACCGGTTCTCGTCGTCGCGCCGACATCCGTCGTTGGCGTGTGGATCGAACAGGCACGTCATTTCATGCCGGCGCTGAGCGTGCGTGCGGTGACTGAAACGGCCACCCGCCGCGGTACGACGATCGCGCAGGAGGTCATGGGCGCAGATATCGTCGTCACCTCCTACACGCTGGCACGCCTGGAAGCGCAGCAGTGGAACCGGGTGAGCCTCGGTGGCATCGTCATCGACGAGGCGCAGGCGGTGAAGAATCCTCGCACAGCCACCTACCGGGCACTGCGCGATCTCGAAGCACCGTGGAAACTGGCGGTGTCGGGCACCCCGATTGAAAACTCACTGAGCGACCTGTGGTCACTCCTGTCGCTCACCTGCCCGGGACTTCTTCCTCCGTGGGACGTATTCCAGCAGCGGGTGCGCAGGCCCATCGAAAACGGTGTGGACCCGTCGATGCTGGAGCGTCTCAGTGCCTACGTCGCGCCCTTCGTTTTGCGGCGCACGAAAGAGGAGGTCGCCCCCGATCTTCCCGACAAGATCGTCGACGTTGTGCGCGTCGATCTGGGCAAGGAACACCGTCACATCTACGATCAGTACCTCGTCCGCGAGCGCGCGCGGATCCTCGACCTGTTGCGCGACGTGGAAACGAATCGAATGACCGTGCTCGCCTCGATTACGAGGCTGCGGCAGCTGGCACTTGACCCGGCCCTCGTTGAAGAGTCGTTCGCGCACGTCGGCTCGGCGAAGATCGAGTACCTGGCGGACCGCCTGGATGAGATCGTGCCGCTGGGTCACCGGGCGCTGGTCTTCAGCCAGTTCACGTCGTTCCTGGCGCGCATTCGTCACGTGCTGGAGCGGCGCGGCATCTCGGTCGTTCAGCTGGATGGGTCCACGCGCGGCCGAGCCGAGGTCATTGAGAGGTTCCGGGTGGGGCAGGCTCAGGTGTTTTTGATTTCGCTCAAAGCTGGTGGCTCGGGCCTGACGCTGACGGAGGCCGACTACGTCTACGTCATGGATCCGTGGTGGAATCCTGCTGCCGAAGAACAGGCCATTGATCGAGCTCACCGCATCGGTCAGACGAAGAAAGTGAACGTCTATCGCATGGTCGCGTCGGATACAATCGAGGCGAAGGTCGTGGAGTTGCAGGACCGGAAGCGTCAGCTTATCTCGTCGGTCATGAACGGTACCGGAACGGGCGCTCGGCTCAGTGAGGCTGACCTGCGTGGCCTCCTCGACTAGTTGGCTGTTGCACCCTTGGGGCGTACGGCGATCTTGAGGCCTGCGCGCGTTCGCACGGCATCAAGAGCGCTACTGACCTGGGTGAGGGCGTACTCGTGCGTGATGAGCGCCGAGAGGTCAACGCGTCCGCTTGAGAGTGCTTCGACGGCGCCGGCGTAGTCGTCAAGTGTTGCGTTGGCGCTGCCGCTGATGGTCAGCTCGCGGTAGTGAACGAGGTTGGGGTCGATCGAGGCCACCGCGCCGGCGGGGAAGCCAGCGAAGAAGGAGATGTGGCCGCCGATGCGCGCGCACTGGGCCGCGATTGGGACGAGGCCGGGGTCGCCGACAGCGATGATGACGACGTCTGCTCCCATTCCGTTGCTCCACTCCAGGACCTCGTCGACGAGCGTGTCGCCCTGAGCGTCAGTCGTTACCTGCGCGCCCATTGTGCGCGCCGGCTCAAGGCGCGCCGCCCGACCGCACGCCATGACGTGGGCTCCCGCGTCAGCTGCGAGAGCGCAGTGGATCAGGCCGATGGGTCCGGTTCCCAGGATAAGAATGCGCGCATGCGAGTCGATGGGCAGACGGGTCGTGGCGCGCATGCAGCACGAGAGTGGCTCTGCCAGTGCGAGGAGGGGTGGGGCGATCTCGGCAGCGACGGGAGTGATGCATGCGAGGGCCGCTTCCGGCACGAGAATAAGGTCCGCAAGCCCGCCGTCAACTCCCGTTCCAAACAGGCGCATGTTCGCGCACACATTGGAGCGGCCACTGGCGCATGGCTCACAGTGCCCGCAGGCGATCTCCGGCGCGAGGCCGACTTGCGTTCCCGGCGCGGGGACGTCAATGTTCGCGGTAAGCCCGTCTCCCAGGCGCCAGACGCGGGCTGCGATTTCGTGGCCGAGGACGACTCCGCGGCGCACGCCGTTCGTCTTCTGTCCCGTCGCGATACGCAGGTCCGTGCCGCACAGGGTCGTCGCCTCGACGGAGAGGAGAACGTCGCGCGGGCCGAGCTTTGGGATTGGGCGTTCTTCGAGTGTGAGGGCACCGGGGGAGTGAAGAGACGCCGCGAGCATGGAGGTCATGCGTCCAGGATACGGCGTGCGTGTGGCGTGAGGGGTGCATCCTGGCGACGGATGCCCCCGCGAGGGTCGGTCGGGGCAGCGCGCCGCTGATCGAACACATGTTCTATATAATGGGTTGGTGAGCACGGAACGACGCTACGCAGAACTGCATGCGCACAGCGCTTTCACCTTCCTGGACGGGACCGATGAGCCCGCACGGATGGTGGAGGAGGCTGCACGCCTGGGCCTTGATGCCCTCGCGATTCTCGACGTCGATGGCATGTATTCGACGGTCCAGACGACCATGGCAGCTCGCGAGGTTGGGCTGCCGATCGTCTACGGGGCTGAGCTAACGCTCACGCCAGATGCTCTCGGGGGAGTAATCCCGGGCTCCTCTGCTGCTGGATGGGGACTCGAGAACGGATCGGAGTATCCGGGGATGCGCCTGCCCGTCTTGGCTGCCAGCCCCATCGGTTATGCGAACCTGGTGGGATCCATGAGCGAACGAGCGCTGTCCGTGCCGGGAGAGCGCAAACCTCGCCACAGCCTCGTCGATCTGAGCGAGGCCGGAGGGGATCTTGTCGTCCTGACCGGCGGGTGGCGTGGCCCGCTGATGCGCGCGTTACGAGCAGGAGGAACTGAGTCAGCGAGCCGAGTCCTCGACGCACTCGTGGACGCATTCGGGCGCGAGCGCGTCCTCGTCGAATGGCAGGCCGTGCGCGGAGACGATGCTGAGGTCGCAGATTCTCTTGCGGATCTCGCGCGCGCTAGTGGAACCCGGCTAGTGGCAACCACCGGAGCGCGCATGTCCTCGCCCTCGAAGCAAGCTCTCGGAGACATTTTGACGGCCACCCGCCTCGGCCTGTCGTTAGACGAGGCAGAAGCGCACCTCGGTGCTCATCGTTCATTCCTGCGCTCACCCGCCGAGATGACGAGACTGCACGGGGCTCACCCCCAGGCCCTCGACAATTCCTGCGAGGTCGCGGCCTCGTGTGCCTTTGATCTACGCCTTATTGCCCCGCGCCTGCCTCGCACCCGGGTGCCCGAGAGGCACACCCCGGATAGCTGGCTCGCGCATTGCGCATTCGAGGGTGCCCGCGAGCGCTATGGATCGCGCGCGCAACACCCCCGTGCGTGGGAGACGATTGACCGCGAACTGGGGATTATCGAGCGCCTTGGCTTTGCGGGCTACTTCCTCATCGTCAAAGAAATCGTCGACTTTTGCGGCCGCAACGGCATCCTGTGCCAGGGGCGGGGCAGCGCTGCTAACTCGGCGGTGTGCTACTGCCTGGGGATTACGGCAGTGGACGCGGTGCGTCATAATCTCCTATTCGAGCGTTTTCTCTCGGACGCGCGCTCGGGGCCACCTGACATCGACGTCGACATTGAAGTGTGCCGACGCGAAGAAGTCATCCAGTACGTCTATGAGACTTTTGGGAGGGAGCGTGCGGCGCAGGTCGCAAACGTCATCACGTACCGCCCGCGCTCTGCGATCCGTGACGTGGCGCGCGCCCTCGGATACCCGGCCGGCACTGCCACTGCCTGGTCCCAGGGCAGGGGGCAGGCACCCTCCCTCGTTGACGACGCGGCCCGAGCGCTCGCCCGCTTGCCCAGGCACATGGGGATCCACTCGGGAGGCATGGTGCTCACCGATCAACCGGTCTCGCGCATCTGCCCAGTTGGGTGGGCCGCGATGCCCGGGCGCACTGTCCTGCAGTGGGATAAGGAGGACTGCGCGGATGCGGGCCTTGTGAAGTTTGACTTGCTCTCCCTCGGAATCCTAACCGCGCTTCGCGTCGCTTTCGACGAACTTCAGGCGGATGATCCGAGGGTGTGCCTGCAGACGAAGAAACACCTGCGTGGCTGGGCAACACGAGTCGTCCACGGGCGCGGGGATCGCCCCCTGGGCTTGCACACCCTGCCGGAGGATGATCCGCGTGTCTACGACCTGTTGTGCGCAGCCGACACAGTCGGGGTCTTTCAGGTGGAGTCTCGCGCACAGATGAATACTCTCCCAAGGCTCAAGCCGCGCTGCTTCTACGACATCGTCGTGGAGGTGGCTCTGATTCGCCCCGGTCCGATCCAGGGGCGCTCCGTCAATCCGTATTTACGTCGCCGATCGGGACGCGAGGAAGTCACCTACCTGCACCCGCTCCTCGAACCTGCGCTGCGCCAGACGCTCGGCGTGCCGCTCTTTCAAGAGCAGCTCATGCGCATCGCGACGGACGTGGCAGGTTTGTCGGGCGCTCGCGCCGATCAACTGCGTCGCGCGATGGGCGCAAAACGTAGCCCAGAGCGCATGGAAGCCCTCAAGAAAGACCTGATGGAGGGGATGCGCGAGCGAGGAATCGACGCTCCCATCCGCGAGCGGATCTTCGAGCAGCTCAAGGGCTTCGCGGACTTTGGATTCCCGGAATCCCATTCCTTTTCCTTCGCGCACATTGTGTACGCGTCGTCGTGGCTCAAGGTGCATGCCCCCGAGCACTTTTACGCCGCGATTCTGGCATCGCAGCCAATGGGTTTCTACTCTCCGGCGACCCTTGTGCAGGACGCGCGCAGGCACGGGGTGCGCGTGGTGGGTCCTTCGGTGAACGATTCACTCATCGATGCGAGCGTGCAACGAGTGGGGGGTGGGGAAGCGGGGGAAGACTATCGCGAAGGGCGCGCCGACCCGCTTCCATCTCGCGGCGTTGTGCCCCTCGATGTTGATAGCGGACTTGTGGTGCGTATTGGCCTGGCTCAGGTGCGAGGCCTGGGTGCCACCGCTGCGCGCATCGTCGAGGCGAGGCGTGGGGGAGCGTTCACGAGTCAGGCGGACCTTGCTCGGCGAGCCCACGTGAGTGCCTCTGCCATGGAAAAGCTCGCGATGGCTGGTGCCCTCGAGTGCCTCGGCGTGGGGCGGCGCGAGGGGGCGTGGGCGGCCGCTGCACTCGCTCAGCCCAGTGCCAGGGCAGGGCAGTGGCAGCCGTTTCTTCCAGGGACAGAGGTCGGAGCCACTGTGCCCGAGCTGCCGTCGCTGTCGATTGCGGAGCTCATGGGTTCGGATGTTGCATCGACCGGACTGACCCCGGGGGAGCATCCTTTTGCCTACGTGCGCGACGCTTTACCTGAGTCTGTCCTGCGGTCCGGCGATCTGGGACAGCACCTGGCCGGATGCATCGTCGATATCGCCGGTATCGTGACACACCGACAGCGCCCTCACACGGGTGGAGGAATCACCTTTCTAAGCCTCGAAGACGAGACGGGTTTCGTCAACGTCTCCGTCTCGGTGGGGGCGTGGAAGAAATTCCGGCGCGTCTGTCTCGAGTCGAGCGCCCTGCTCGTGCGTGGAACGCTCGAGTGGGGCGACGGTGCGATTAACGTGCAAGCCTTTAGGATTGAGGCCGTCGGGCTGCCCGTTGAGGTAAAGTCCCGAGACTTCCGCTAGCTCCCGCTCTGGGACGCGTGGTGGGCCACCCCGTCGAGAATGAACGCGCGTAGTTCCTCGACCGTCGCGCACACGGCATCAGCATCGTCCAGGCCATCCTCGGTCGCATATCCCCAGCCCACTCCGATGACAGGAATACCGGCTTCCTTGGCTCCGCGCACGTCCCAGACGGAGTCACCAACGATAACGGGGTGGGATATGTCGGCCCCGAGCTCCTCCAGGCGCGCGAGCGCTTCGCGGATGACCGTCGCCTTGCTGGATGCCGGGTCGGGGGTTGCTCCGGCGATGACGTCGAAAATACTGGAGAGGCCCAGATGCTCCATCTGTGCCAGCGCCATCGGAGCCTGCTTCGACGTTGCGGTTGCCAGCGCAATGCCGGCACGGTCAAGGTCGTGAAGGAGATCGATGACGCCGGGGAAGGGCTTGGGATCAAGAAAGTGGGCTTGATATCGGGACCGGTAACCGGTGACGAGGCTGGAGAGCAGCTCACCCTCATATCCCAGGTCGCCGAAGGAATACCAGAGCGGAGGGCCGACATAGGTGCGAAGGCGCTGGTCGTCGGGGATCGGAAGATTGAAGTCTGACAGTGCGCAACGAAATGCGTCCATCACGGCTGGAGCGGAATCGACGATCGTTCCGTCGACGTCAAAAAGGACAACAGAAATAGATAAAGACACGTGGCTCCCCCGCGTTGTTGGTGCTTTCTTAGTCACTATGCCCTATTATCCCGGGAGAGGCATCCGACACGACCACGAAGGGGGAGACATGGAAACACGACCGCGTCTGACGCCAATTGTCCAGGCCAATAGCGCGCGCGCTGCCGCGTGGCGAGTCTTCTTCGAAGCGTCCGGGCGCCTGCAGGGCATTCTCGAGACGCGCCTCAAGCGCACCTACGGCGTCTCCATGCCCGACTACAATATTCTCCTGGCGCTGTGGGAAGCCCCCGCTCATCGCCTGCGCATGGGGGAGCTGGCCGAACGTGTCGTCTATTCGCCCTCGCGCGTGACCTACCTCGTGTCAAATCTGTCGCGCGATGGGTGGGTGGAACGCGTCCCGTCGGAGACAGACCGACGCGGCTATGACGCGTGTTTGACGACTCAGGGGATCGAAACTGTGCTTGCTGCCACAGAGCTGCATCAGCAGACCGTCAGTGAGTATCTCCTGGATGGCATGACGGATGACGATATCGACGCAATTGCAAAGGTTTTTGCGACTCTCGACTCGCGTCTGCGCGGTGGCGGAAAAGACTCCTAGTTTCGATTGGCGCGCATTGCCCGCATCGTGTTAAGCTTCTACTCGCTTGCGGATCGCAACGGTTCGCATCGCTCACCTGCGCGGGTGGCGGAATAGGCAGACGCGCTAGCTTGAGGTGCTAGTCCTCATTTTACGAGGGTGGGGGTTCAAGTCCCCCTCCGCGCACGAGATGCCCCGGGGCCGAAAGGCTCCGGGGTTTTTCATATCACCGACGAGGAGGCGCCGTGCGTATTGATATGTGGCTCGACACCTGCGACCCCTGGAGCTACCTGGGTCTGCGACACCTGCGTGCCGCTCTCGAGCAATTCGAGCACCGTGACGAGGTTGAGGTTTACCTGCACGCGTTTCTTCTCGAACCGGATATGGAAGCGTCTATCGACAAGCCTCGCATCGTCGCCCTGGTCGAGTCCGGTGCCGCAACGCTCGAGGAGGTGCGCGAGGCCGATGAGCGAATGCAGGCACTCGGCGCACGAGAAGGTATCCGTTTCGACTTCGACAGCCTCGTTATCGCACCGACATCGCGCGCGCACCGTGTAATTGCCGCCGCGCATGAAGCCGACATCGACGCAGATACCGTCACCGGCCCATCCTCGCTGCAGCTCAAGGTAGCCGAGGCCATCATGCGCGCTCACTTCGAGATGGGTCTGGACATCTCACACCCGGACGTTCTCATCGGGTGCGCGCAGGACATTGGAATGGAACCCGAACTCGCCGCGCACGCCGTCGGCGACGAAGAATGGGCCTCCCACGTCTATTCTGATTTCCAGGTGGCGATGCACATGGGCGTTGCCGCCGTGCCGACCTACGTCTTCGATGCTCAGTTCCTCGTCGACGGACACCAAACGACAACCGCATTCACCAACATTCTGGCAACCGCCTGGGAGCAGTCTCGAAAGGATCGCGCATGACCGACAAGGACACCACTACGTCGAACGCCGCCGGGGGGCCGCCCAGTCCGATGGAACTCGTGCGGGAGTTCCACCGCACGTACTCCGTGCCGATTCGTTCGTTCGACGATCCGACGCTGTCCTACGATCGCGTTGGGATGCGCATGAGCCTGATCGCCGAAGAGTTCGCCGAGCTTATGGGAGCCGTCTACGGCAAGCGCGCTCGAGCCATCATTGAGGAGGCCACCGCCGAGGCCGTCGCGTCGGACGACGGTGAACGCGACGTCATCGAGGCCGCCGACGCTCTGGCCGATCTCATCTACGTCATCTATGGCATGGCAATCGAGTCGGGCATGGACCTGGACTCCGTGCTTGCTGAGGTGCAGGCCTCGAACCTGTCGAAGCTCATGCCCGACGGCTCCGTCAAGCTCCGTGACGACGGCAAGGTACTCAAGGGGCCGAACTTCTTTCCACCGAATGTTGCCCGCGGCCTGGGAATCGACGAGAAGTAGGAGTTATTCAGCTCGGACTAAAGTCCCTAGCACGCGCGTTTGCGCCCGCTAGGTGACACAATAGACGCGGTCCAGTCATAAGGAGGAAAGACATGGCACGCGTCGCAGTCATTGGCGGAGGATACGGAGGCGTCACGGTCGCCAAGGGGCTCGATCCCCTCGCGGACGTTGTTCTCATCGAACAGAAGGACCAGTTCGTTCACCACGCGGCGGCTTTGCGCGCCGCAGTCGATACGGTCTGGGAGCATGCGATCTTCATGCCCTACACGAATCTCCTGACTCGCGGCGAGGTCGTGCGCGGCACGGTCTCGCGCGTCGATGGCACCACCGTCCACGTCTTCGGGCATGACCCGATCGAAGCCGACTACGTCGTCTTCGCGACCGGCTCCACCTACCCATTCCCCGCCAAGTACTCGTCGTACCGTTCCTCCGTTGCCAAGGCTCGCCTCGAGCAGCTGCACGAGAATCTGGGTCGAGCCCGCTCCGTCATGATTGTCGGTGGCGGCACCGTCGGCATCGAACTGACCGGAGAACTCGCGAACGCATTCCCGGGCCTGGACATCACGATTGTCGAGGCCTCCGACCAGATCCTGGGCACGCCCGGATACACGGACGCCCTCCGCCAGGAGATCGGCGAGCAGCTCAGTTCCCTTGGCGTGCGCGTCGTGACCGGCTCCGAGCTCGCCTACCTGCCTCCGCAGAACGTCGGCGACCTCAGCCACTTCATGGTGCAGACCAAGAAGGGCGACGTCATCGAGGCCGACCTGTGGTTCCAATGCTACGGCGCTCGCGCCAACACCGGTTTCCTCATCGGTAGCGGCTACGAGGCCGTCATGAATCCGAACGGAACCATCCGTGTGGATGACACGATGCAGGTCGTGGACCACCCGAACGTCTACGCCGTCGGAGACCTGACCGACGTGCGCGAATCCAAACGCGCTGACGCGGCGCGCCAGCAGGCGCGCGTCGTGATTGCAAACATCACCGCACAGATCGAGGGCGAAACCCCCGATGCCGTTTACCAGCCCACGAAGGAATGGGTCATCTTGCCCCTCGGCCCGAACATGGGTGCGTCGCAGCTTCTCGACGCGGATGGACACACCCGTATCCTTGGTGCGGATCAGACCGCGGAGATCAAGGGCACGGACCTCATGGTGTCCGTCATTCGTTCGCAGCTCAACCTCCCCTGATAAAGTGTGCCGTCTCACGGTAGGATGCATGCTATGACTGGAGATCCTCGCCGCGCGCTGACGCGCCTGCTCAACGCTTTCGAAAACCACTTCGACATCGCTCGCGATGGAGACGAGGCTGACGACGCCGCGCTCGAAGCAGCCGAGTTGGCGCTGCGCGACGCCTTCTTCACCTACGACGACATTCTTTTCACCCGGCTGGGTGTGGAGTTACCCTTCGATATCCTTGAGGATTCCGATGAGGATGAAGACGAGGACTACGTCGACGACGATGAGAGCGACGAGGACGACGATTTCATAGAAGTCGACGACTGATCGAACTCTCCGGTCGTGAGACTATGACGTGGGGCCCGAACCCTTTGGTTCGGGCCCCACGTCTGTACATGCTGGCTGCTCAACGACACGCCAGCGGCTACGTCGATACCGCCCGGGCAGGGTGTGCGTGTTCGCTAGGCGAAGGCCTACTGCGCGGCGACCTCCGTGAGAACCTGGCGGATCGGGGCGGGAAGCGGCTCCGAAAAATCGAGAAGCATATCGAGCTGGCGCCGGGTACGCGGTCCGATGAGAGCGGCGCTGACGCCCGGGTAATCCCTCACCCAAGCCAACGCGACATCGGCGGTCGAGCGTTCGAGGCCCACTGCTGCACGCGACGCCGCCTCGATGACCGTGCGTGCGTGGCCTTCCAAGTAGGGTTCGACCATGTGACGCAAATGCGGTGACGCGGCGCGCGAATCGGCCGGAGTCGTGTGGCGATACTTACCGGTCAGAGCCCCTCCAGCAAGCGCGGACGCGGCGATCACGCCGATGCCCCGGCTCGACAGCTCTGCGATCGTGTGCGCCGCGGACGCGTTCGCCAAAGAGAAGGGTGCCTCGACAAGCGAAATAGGAGCAGAAGCGCCCAACGCCCCGCGCGTCACGGCCTCTGCGAGCTGCCAGTGGGATGCGCGCGACAAACCGACGTAACGCGCGCGGCCGCTGCGGTAGGCAAGGGTCGCGGCCTCGAGTGTCTCTTCGAGCGGGACTTCCGCTTGGGGTTCGACGAGCCAGACGTCGACGTAGTCTGTGTCGAGCCTGGCGAGAGCGTCGTCGAGGCTCCGCAGGAGATCCCCGCGGCCCGCCGCGCCCACCCAGGTGCTTTCGCCTGCGCGCCGAACAGCACCTCGCCAGGCAAGCGCGACGCGGTGACGGCCGACGGATGCGAGCGCCTCGGACAAGACGTCAACGGCAATCCCGTCGCCGTGCGTGGGAGAACACTCGACGAGGTTTCCACCAGCATCGACAAAAGTCGTGAGCATGTCGTGGGCCTCGGGTCCATCGGTATCGCGACCCCACGTGAGGGTGCCCAATCCGAGAACGGACAGGTAGAGCCCGCTGCGACCACATTGCTTGAGTTCCATGCCTCTAGCCTAGCCGAGTCCGTGCCAGCCACTGCGCGTGTTGCTCCGGCAGCGGGGGAGTGGTCCCACCGAACACCGGGCACAGCGACCGCACACCGCACCAGTTGCACAGAGGGTTCTTGCGCGGCGCAAACGAACCCTGTTCGATGTCTCGCTCGATGCAATCCCAGAGATGATCGATCTGGCGCTCAAAATCACGGATCTCTTCGGTCGTGGGGTCTAGTGTGATCACTTGCCCGGCACGCAGGTAGACCAGCTGCATGCGCGAGGGCAGGACCTGGGTGCGGGCAAGGAGAAGCGCGTAGAAGCGCATCTGATAGAGAGCTTCGCCCACGTATCGCGGACCGGGAGCTTTGCCTGTCTTATAGTCCACGACGCGCAGCCTGCCGTCCGGTGCCCGATCGACACGGTCGATGAAGCCCAGGAGACGCACCCCCCGCTCCGTTGTCGTGGTCACGCGCTGCTCGCGCGCCGCTGGCGCGATCCACTGCGGCGCCTCGATCGCGAAGTATCCGTCGATCAGTGATCGAGCATCGGCGAGCCACGCCTGCAGGTCCGCCTCGTCGGTGAATAGCTTGGTGACCTCGGGATTCTTTGCCGCAAAAGCCTCATACTGTGGGTGCACCTGTGCGCGGGCGTTCTGCGGCGTACGTTCCTGCGGTTCGAGTGCGAACAGCTCCTCGAGCACTGCGTGTACGACAGTTCCCAGGGCTTTCGCGCGAGTCTCCGGCTCCCGGTAGCCGTCGAGGACATGAAGGCGGTACTGGAGCGGGCAACGCTCGTACTCTTTTGCGCGCGACGCGGAAAGCGCGGGCTCCCACGTACGTGCGTTGGGCGAGGGGGCGATCAGGTCTGTCATGAATACCACGCTAACCCCTACCGTCCGCATCTGTGTCCTGCCATGGGCACAGCTAGTGGCAAGCGGTATCCTTTACGTAATGTCTATTCAGCGTAATACTTCGATGTCGGCCAACGATTATGGCCAACCTACCCGCCGAGGTGTCCTCTCCGAGGGGGACCGCGTTCAGGTTCGTGACCCCAAAGGCCGCTTCCACCAGGTGATTCTCGTCAGCAGTGGCCGTTTCCAGTCCAATCGCGGCGGATTCAACCATAACGACGTCATCGGCCGTCCCGACGGCCAAGTTATCGTCACGGAAGAGGGCCGTCAGTTCCAGATTTTGCGTCCCCTCCAGGTCGACTACGTTATGTCGATGCCGCGCGGAGCGGCTGTTGTGTACCCGAAGGATGCGGGCGTCATCACCCACATGGGCGACATCTTCCCGGGCGCGACGGTCGTTGAAGCCGGCGCGGGGTCGGGTGCTCTGTCCATGGCTCTCCTCGACGCAGTCGGTCCGCAGGGCCGGCTTGTCTCCGTCGAGCGACGCCAGGACTTTGCGGACATCGCCGCTGCAAACGTCGACCTGTGGTTCGGTCGTCGTCACCCCGCTTGGGACCTACGCGTCGGCGACGTTGACGAAGTGCTGTGGTCCGCCGAGGAAGGCAGCGTCGACCGCATCGTGCTGGACATGCTGGCACCCTGGGAGAACATCGACGCCATCACTCACGCGCTTATTCCGGGCGGCGTGCTCGTCTGCTACGTTGCCACCGTTACCCAGATGTCGCGACTCGTCGAGGATCTGCGTGCTTGCGAGCGCTTCACCGATCCCGTCGCGTGGGAGGATATGCGCCGCGAGTGGCACCTTGACGGCCTCGCCGTACGTCCCGAGCATCGTATGGTCGCCCATACCGGATTCCTCGTCATCACCCGGCTTCTTGCTCCCGGCGTCACCCCGCAGGAGCGTTCGACGCGTCCGGCGAAGGCCGCCGAAGGCCAAGGCGGCGCCTGGGACGACGTACAGGATTGGTCGCTCGACAAGGTAGGCCAGCGCGTCAACTCCGAGAAGAAGGTTCGCAAGGTGCGCCGCGATGTCGTTGCGCAGGCGGACACGTGGGCGTGCGGCGGGCGCGAGGGACAGAACGATGAGTGAGACCAATGATCGCGCGGCTCTCGAACGTCGGCTCATCTCACTCGAAGAGAAGAACGGTCGTCTCACCGCCGCTCTGACGACAGCTCGCACCGAGCTCATTCGGCTGCAGGGCGAGCTCGCCGACGTGTCCCGCCCGCCCCAGACTCTCGCGACCTTCGTGCGAGCTTTTCCCGCTGCGCGTCAGATCGAGGTCGTCTCTGGCGGTAGGCGCATGCGCGTCGCGGTATCGCCCAAGCTTGATGTGACAGACCTGTCGTATGGCCAGTGGGTGCGCCTCGACGATACCTCGATCGCCGTCGCCAGCGATGATTTTCCGCGTAGCGGTCAGGTCGTATCCGTCCTTGAAGTGGTTGGGACAGATCGGGTCCTTGTCGCCACCGAGGGGGGTGCAGAGACCCTTCTTGAGCTGGCTGGGCCTCTGCGCCACGGTAATCTGCGCCCCGGGGATTCCCTCGTCGTGGATTCCCGTGCGGGAATTGCTTTTGAGAGGATCGTGCGCGAAGACGTCGAGCAGCTGTTGACCCCCGAGGTCCCCGACGTCACGTACGGGGACATCGGAGGCCTCGACGAGCAGATCGCTCAGGTGCGCGACTCCATCGAGATGCCCTTTAACCACCCCGAGCTCTACCGGCAGTTCGGTCTGCGCCCTCCGAAAGGCATTTTGCTCTACGGTCCTCCCGGATCAGGCAAGACCCTTATCGCCAAGGCTGTGGCCAATTCTCTGTCCAAGCGTGGAGGGGCCTCGACGTTCTTCCTATCGATCAAGGGGCCCGAACTTCTCAACAAGTTCGTCGGTGAGACCGAGCGGCAGATTCGTGCGATCTTCGCCCGCGCGCGCACTCTCGCTGCCGGTGACACGCCGGTCGTCATCTTCTTCGATGAGATGGAAGCCCTCTTCCGCACGCGTGGCACGGGGGTCTCCTCGGACGTCGAGACCATGATCGTTCCGCAGCTGCTCGCGGAGATGGACGGCGTCGAATCGCTCGACAACGTCGTGATCATCGGCGCTTCCAACCGCGCGGACATGATTGACCCGGCCGTTTTGCGGCCAGGGCGCCTCGACGTGCGCATTCGCGTGGACCGCCCCGATCGCGCGGGCGCGCTCGACATCTTCTCCAAATACCTCACCCCGCGCGTGCCGATCCACGCCACCGAGATTGAGCGTTTTGGGGGCGTCGCCGAGGCCGTGGCGGGGATGAGCGTTCGCGCGGTTGACGCCCTGTACGCGCGTGATGAGACCACCGCGCTGTTCCTGGCGACACTCGTGAACGGTGACCATAAGCGGATCTATCTGTCCGACCTCGTCTCCGGTGCCCTTATTGCCGGCATCGTCGAGCGCGCCAAGAAGTACGCCATCAAGGACGCCCTCACGGGCGCGTCCTCGGGTCTGAGCATGCAGCACCTACTGCGCGGAGTTCATGAGGAGATGAATGAGTCGCTGGAGCTCGCGGCCACGTCCTCACCCGAGGACTGGGCGCGCACGAGCGGACTCGCTCCGGAGATTGTTAGCGTGAAGCCGATCGGAACGGTGAAATGAGCAGCGAACGCATTATCGGTACCGAGACAGAGTACGGCGTCTACCGTCCCGGCGACGCCTGGGCGAACCCAATTGCGCTGTCGACGAAAGTCGTGACCACCTATGGCGAGATCAGCCGTGTTGGTACGCCCTCCGAGGGGGCAGGCGTCGTGCGATGGGACTATACGGGCGAAGACCCTCTCAACGACCTGCGCGGTATGCGCATGTCGCGTGCGGCCGCGGACCCCTCACTCCTGACAGACGACCCGTATCACCTGGCACCGTCGGGCGGTTCCGAGCGCATCGCCCGTCCGACGCCCGAGGAGCTGGCCCTCCCCGCCGCGACGACGGCCGTCTTGACCAACGGCGCGCGTCTCTACGTCGATCATGCTCACCCCGAGTACTCCGCTCCTGAGACGATCGGTGCCCGTGACACCCTTCTGTGGGATCGTGCCGGGGAGGTGATTGCACAGCGCGCCATGGCTCGTCTCGAAGTGCAGGGCGAAGCGCCCATCGTTCTGGTAAAGAACAACACCGACGGCAAGGGCGCAGCCTATGGCACGCACGAAAACTACCAGATGCCCCGCATCACCGACCTTGATGCGATCGTTCGCGGCCTCACTCCGTTCATGGTGACGCGCCCGGTGATCTGCGGCGCGGGCCGCGTCGGGCGCGGTCAAAAGAGCCAGGTTCCCGGCTTCCAGATGTCTCAGCGCGCCGACTTCGTCGAGAACGAGGTCGGACTGGAGACGACCTTCAACCGACCGATCATCAATACGCGCGATGAGCCTCACGCGAATCCGGCGCAGTTCCGCCGTCTCCACGTGATCGGGGGTGACGGCAACATGTTCGACGTGTCAGCCTTCCTCCGCTTCGGAACGACATCGCTGGTCTTGTGGGCGATCGAGCAGGGCACGGATCTGCGCTGGGATTCCATCGTCATGGACGATCCGGTGCAAGAAACCTGGAACGTCTCCCATCACCCCGATCTCGACTACAAGGTCCCAACGGCGGGCGGCTCCTACACTGCCGCTGAGCTTCAGCAGGTCTACCTCGACCTCGTTCTGGACACCTTCGAGGAGACGGGGACGACCCCGACCGAGGCGGACCGGGAGATCCTTCGCCTGTGGCAGTCTGTTCTGGACCGCATGCGCAACGACTTGTTCTCCGTCGCGTCCGACGTCGAATGGGTGGGAAAGTACCAGCTGGTCAAACGCCAGAAGGAACGCGCCGGGCTGGAGTGGAACGACCCACGTCTGGCGGCCATCGACCTGCAGTGGTCGGACCTGCGTCCCAGCCACGGCCTCGTCTATCGCCTCGCACGGGCCGGTATGGTCACGCGCCTGGTCACCGACGAGGAGGTCGAGCGCGCGGCCGATGTTGCCCCGACCAACACTCGTGCGCACGTGCGTGGGTGGGCGGTCGCCAATCACCCAGACCTCGTCAAGGCGTCGTGGTCATCCCTCGTCTTCGATCCCGGAGAGGGAGATCTTGTCCGCTTCCCGATCGCCGACGCTCGCGACACCTCGACCCGATAACCGACGAATGAAAGTGAAACGAACTATGTCGAATCAGATTTTTGCAGGCGGAGCCAGCCCAATCGACGACGCGCTCGAAAGCGGCGGCCAGGTGCAGGCACGCACCTCATCGATTGACTCTCTCCTCGACGAGATCGACTCCGTCCTCGAAACCAATGCTGAAGCGTTCGTGCAGGGATTCGTCCAGAAGGGCGGCCAGTGAGGTGAGGCGTCGAGTCTTCGGCATCGAGACGGAGTATGGGCTGACGGCCGCGTCCCCCAGCGGTGCCACGCCGATGGATGCCGAGCACGCCGCGCGCCAGCTTTTCGAGCCGCTTCTGCACCAGGGGCGGTCCTCGAATCTCTTTCTGCGCAACGGAGGACGCCTGTACCTTGACGTCGGCGCTCACCCCGAGTATGCGACCGCGGAATGCGATCGCCTCGAGGACCTTCTGGAACAGGACCGCGCCGGCTCCTCCATGCTCGCTGACCTGGCGACACAGGCCGACAACGCGCTCTCGGAGCTCGGTACTGATCTGCGGCTGCACCTCTTCCGTAACAACCTCGATTCGCAGGGCAACTCTTACGGGTGCCACGAGAACTATCTGCTGCATCGGCGCCGAGACTTCCGGCAAGTCGCCGACGCTCTCGTCGCTTTCTTTGTGACCCGTCAGATCTTGGTCGGAAACGGGTGGATCAACACCACCGCGGCCGCGCCGCGCCTGCAGTTCTCCCAGCGTGCCGACCAGATGTGGGATGCCGTTTCATCCGCGACGACCCGTTCGCGGCCTATCATCAACACCCGCGACGAGGCGTTGGCTGACTCCGGCGCATACCGACGCATGCACGTCATCGTCGGCGACACCAACGTCGCTGAACCCACCACTGCCCTGAAGGTCGGCATGACGGAGCTCCTCATCCACGCGATCGAGGACGGGCTTCAGATCGCAGACCTGGCACTCGCCGACCCCATGCGTGCCATTCGTGAAATCAACGCAGACCTGAGCGGTTCCGCCACCATCGAGCTTGCTAACGGCAGGACGACCACCGCGGTGGCGATGCAGCGTGAGATTCGCGAACGCGTCCTCGCGCGGATCGCACTCGCCGACCTCGACCCCATGCGTTCGTACGTCGTCGACCTGTGGGACAGGGGACTGGATGCGATCTCCAGCGGTGACTGGAGCGGGATCGACACCGAGCTCGATATTGCCATCAAACGCAAGCTGCTCACGTCGTACTGTGCGCGTAGCGGCGCTACCCTTGCCGATCCTCGCGTAGCCCGGCTCGAACTGTCTTACTCGGAGATCACGGCCGATGGCCTACGCGAACGGATGGAGCGCGCCGGCCTGATGCGGCGCCTCACAGACGTCGAAGGCGTGCGCCGCGCGCAGGAGGCTCCGCCCACCACGACCCGCGCAGCGTTACGAGGTCGCGTCATCGCCGCCGCCGAGGACGCGCGAGCCGATCTGAGCGTCGACTGGGTGCACGTGCGCCTCGACGAGGGATCGGCGATACCGTTGTCTCTGCAGGATCCTCTCGCCACCACCGACACGCGCGTCGACGCCCTCATCGCGCAGATCGATGCTTCGTCTCCTACGATTCCCGCATGAGCAACGAGTCCTCGACTTCCGATTCGCCCACCGCGCGCCGCGTGAAGGGTTCGTCGCAACGCGCCGCCGCGCGGGCATCGCGCTCGAAGGGGTCTTCGCGCGGTGGTCTCTTTCTGCGGATCGCGTTGGTGCTCGTCATCGTCGCTGCGTGCGGCGGTCTGACCTGGTGGGCGATCAAGCCCGCTGCTGTCGATGAAGCGGCGGTGGCTCCCGAGGCATCAACGCAGTCGACGACCCTTCCGCTCTTTGACCGCGTGGCGGTGTCTGGTCGCGTCGGTGCCACCCCCACGATCGACATTAAGGCACCGCTGGATATCGACGGATTTAAGGCTCGTGTTATCGAAGAGGGTAACGGTCGTGAAATCACGGAGGGCTCTCCCGTGCTCGTCGCGATCACTGCTTTTGACGCCGCCAGCGGGCGCATGCTGTCAGAGTCGGGTCGTCCCCAAATGAGCCTGGGCATCATCGGTTCAGATCAGATCAGCTCGGAGCTCGCCATGCTGGTCACCGGCAAGCGCGAAGGCTCGCGCATCCTGGCATTGCGTACCATCACGACAGGCGACGGCTCTCCCAACGCGATGGAGATCGACGTCGTCGATATTTTGCCGTCGATCGCAACGGGCAGGTCGGTTGACGCCACCGTTGGTCCGATGAGCGTCGAGATGAGCCCGGAGGGGCCGCTTATCAGCCATATCGCAACTCTGCCCGGTGGCGTCACCACCCAGACACTGATCAAGGGCGACGGCGTCCAGGTCCACGAGGACGACCGTGTCGTTGCCCAGTTCACGGTTGTTGGTTGGACGGACGGTGTCGTACGCGTGTCCACCTGGGAGACGGGAGTGCCCGCAGTCGTGAACCTCAATACCGCGATGAAGGGCCTGTCCAACGCGCTCGTCGATCAGAAGGTCGGATCTCGTTTGGCGATCACGATTCCGCCGGATCTTGCCGCGGGCGACGACACGCTCTGCGTTGTCATCGATATTCTCGGTACGGAGCCGGGTACTTCCACGGATGGGAACACCGACCCTCAGTCCTGAGAGTTCATCCCGTGAGAGCCGGCGGGCGACAGCAACATCGCGTGTGGGACACTGGGAGACATGCTGAGATGGATGACGGCTGGAGAGTCGCACGGGCCCGCACTGATTGCCACGATTGAGGGGCTTCCTTCCGGCCTGCAGGTGAGTACCGAGGATTTACGCCGCGGGCTTGCGCGTCGCCGCCTGGGCTATGGCCGTGGGGCGCGCCAGAAATTCGAGGCCGACGAGGTCTCGATCCTTGCAGGTGTGCGTCACGGACTCACAACCGGCGCTCCCGTCGCCATTCGCATCGGTAATTCCGAATGGCCCAAGTGGGAAACCGTTATGAGCGCGGATCCCGTCGATCCTTCTGCCCTGCTCATCGACGCGGGAACGGGGGATGAACGCGAGATCGCACGAAACCGACCGCTGACGCGGCCCCGTCCGGGGCATGCGGATCTTCCCGGAATGCTGTCCTACGATGTGGCGGAGGCGCGCCCCATCCTCGAGCGCGCGAGCGCGCGCGAGACCGCCGCGCGCGTTGCTCTCGGTGTCTTGGCGGAGGCTCTGCTCGATCAGGTGGCAGGCGTTCGTCTCGTTTCCCACGTCGTCTCCGTCGGTGCGGAGCATACCACGGCCTCGTCGCTTCCCACCCCCGCCGATGAGGCCGCGCTGTGCGAGGCGTCGATGCGTACGCTCGACGTGAACGATAATGCCCGTTTTGAGGGTGCCGTCGATGCTGCCAAGCAGGCGGGAGACACGATTGGTGGGGTCGCGGAAGTCGTTGCCTACGACGTTCCGGTGGGCCTGGGGAGCCACGTGACCGCGCGCGAGCGCCTTGACGCTCGCCTGGCTGGTGCCCTGATGTCGATCCAGTCGGTGAAGGGCGTTGAGATCGGCGACGGATTCGCGCAGGCCGCCCTCCTCGGTTCCACGGCTCACGATGAGATCGTGCGCGGCGAGGACGGCCACCTGACCCGAACCTCCAACCACGCTGGTGGCATTGAGGGCGGTACTTCCAACGGTGCTCCGATCGTCACGCGTGCCGCGTTCAAGCCGATTTCGACTGTCCCGCGCGCCCTGCGCAGCGTCGATCTGGCGACCGGTGAGGAAGCCGTGGGCCTGCACCAGCGCTCCGACACGTGCCAGGTCGTTCCCGGAGCGGTGATCGCGCAGGCTGAGGTGGCACTCGTCCTGGCGGACGCCCTGTCGGATCATGCGGGTGGCCGTTCCGTCGGTGAGATGCGCAGGAATCTGGAGGCATACCTCGCAGTGGTGGGGGAGCGAGCATGAGCACTCGGGGGCCGGTCGTCCTCATCGGCCTGCCCGGCGCAGGCAAGTCGAAGGTTGGTCGTCTGTTAGCCGATCGTCTCGGCATCGCACATATCGACACGGATGCGCTCATCGTCGAACGTGCGGGCCGTCCGATCGCAGACATCTTCGCGACCGACGGCGAATGCGCTTTTCGTGCGTTGGAAACCGAGGCGGTCGCGGCCGCACTCAGGGCTGAGGGCGTCGTGTCCCTCGGCGGAGGAGCCGCACAGACCCCCGCCGTTCGCGAGCTCCTGTCCGGGCACACCGTCATCTATATCGATGCGCCTCACGATGAGCTTGTTCGTCGCACCGCTTCGAAGACGCATCGACCGCTGCTGGCACGCGACCCCTCCGGGACCCTCGCGCGCCTGCGCGCCGAGCGTGAGCCCCATTACCGTGCCGTCGCCACCATTATCGTCGAATCCGGGCCTGGCCCCGTTGAGGACGTCGTGTCCGCTATCGCACAGGAGTTGGAGCACTCATGAGCACGTCTATTCACGTCACCGGAGAGCATCCGTCGACCATCACCATCGGGCACGGGCTCGGTTTTGAACCGATCCGCGACGCACTTGACGAGGCCGCCACCAGGGTGCTCATCATTCACGCGAGGCCGCTTGCGCAGCGTGCGCAGTCTCTGGCTGAGTACCTGCGCGAACAGGGGATCGAGGCCTCCACGGCCGACCACCCCGATGCCGAAGCGGGTAAAACGATCGATGTCGTCGCATCACTGTGGGATGAGTGCGGGCGCCTGCAGCTCGGGCGTAAAGATGCAATCGTCGCTATGGGCGGGGGAGCGACCACCGATATGGCGGGTTTCGTCGCCGCCACGTGGCTGCGCGGCATCACCCTCATCAATGTTCCCACGACGCTGCTCGCGATGGTCGACGCAGCAGTCGGGGGAAAGACGGGCATCAACACATCGGTGGGGAAGAACCTGGTCGGTTCGTTCTACCCGGCGGCCTTCGTGATCGCCGACATGGATCTCCTCGACAGTCTGCCCGCCCCTGATCTGGCCGCCGGAGCCGCAGAAGTCATCAAGTGCGGTTTCATCGCGGACCCGGAGATTCTCCGTATCGTCCAGGCAACGGATCCGAAGGAACTCCTGCGCTCCGATAGCCCCCAGCTCGCGGACATCACGACTCGCGCGATCGCCGTGAAGGCCCGCGTCGTCTCCGCGGATCTGACGGAAGGCGGCCTGAGGGAGATTCTCAACTACGGACATACCCTCGCCCACGCGATTGAGCGTGCGAACAATTACACCTGGCGCCATGGCGATGCCGTAGCCGTCGGCTGCTGCTTCGCTGCGCGACTCGCTCGGGGGCGGGGGCAGCTGAGCGCGGACGAGGTCGCTGCGCACGACGAACTCTTCGCTCGTGTTGGCCTGCCGACCCGCTACGCGGGCAGCACCCTGGACGAACTGACACGCATCATGCTCTCTGACAAGAAGGTGCGGCGCGGCATCCTGCGCTTCGTTCTTCTCGATGGCATCGCCCACCCGGGTACCGTTGCCGTGGATCCCGTGGAGTTGTCCGGTCCCGCTCGACAGATCGGAATCGGAGCATGAGCCTGATCGTCCTGATCGGCGTTACTGGTTCGGGTAAGTCGACGGTCGCTCGCCTGTTGTCCCAGCGCTGTGGCCTACCGGTATACGAGACGGACGATGCAGTCGAGGCCCGCCTCGGCACATCGATGCGCACCCTCATCGTCGGGCGCGATCCTCGCCTTGCCGACGCCGCGCGTGACGAAGCCGAGCGCCTCCTCGGCCTCGACGAGGGCATTGTCACGCTCGGTGCCTCCCAACCCCTGGACCCCACTACTGCCTCGGCAATTCGTCGCGCACGCGACAAAGGTGCGCAAGTCATCGAGCTGAGTGCCGATCTTTCCGCGGTATCGCGCCGAGAAGGACTGGGTGCTCCCCGTTCCGTCGGCCTCGGCGCACCACGTGCCATGCTCACTCAGCTGATGAAGCAGGCGCGCGAGGCATACGCCTCCGTGGCCGACACAACAGTGGATACGAGTGACCGCACCCCGCAAGAAGTCGCGGATTTGGTCGCACGCGCGTGTAAACTGACCCCTGATTACTGATTCCTTCTCAAGTGAGGTACCCCTGTGGCAACGACCAATGATCTGAAGAACGGCCTGGTTATGGTGATCGACGGCCAGCTCTGGCAGGTTGTCGAATTCCAGCACGTGAAGCCCGGCAAGGGCCCGGCCTTCGTGCGCACCAAGATCAAGAACGTCCTGTCCGGCAAGACCGTCGACAAGACCTTCAACGCGGGCCTGAAGATCGAGACCGCGACCGTCGACCGTCGCGACATGACGTACCTGTACCAGGATGGCACCGACTACGTCTTCATGGATCAGTCCACCTACGAACAGATCAACGTTCCCGCCGAAACCGTGGGCGACGCCCGCAACTTCATGGTGGAGAACCAGAACGTTATCGTCTCCCAGCACGATGGCACCGTCCTGTTCGTCGAGCTGCCCGCCACCGTCGTTCTGACGATCACGCACACGGAGCCCGGTCTGCAGGGCGATCGTTCTTCCGCCGGCACCAAGCCCGCGACGCTCGAGACCGGCTACGAGATCCAGGTTCCCCTCTTCATGGAGGAAGGCACCCGCGTCAAGGTTGACACCCGCGACGGCTCGTACTCGGGTCGCGTGACCGAGTAATGTCGAAGCAGCACCGCTTCACCTCGCGCACCAAGGCCCGCAAGCGCGCGGCCGACGTCGTCTACGAGGCCGACCAGCGCGGCATGGGATCTAATCCCGACGTGCTGCGCGACCTCCTGCGCGAGCGCCGCGTCATCACCGCGGCTCAGACTCCGCTCCCGGAGTTCTCGATCCAGATCATCGCCGGTGTGGCGGACAATCTGCGCCGCATTGACTCGCTGATCTCGGCGCACGCTCGCGTGCCCGGCCTGGATCGCATTGCCGCCGTCGACCTTGCAGTCATGCGCGTGGCGGTGTGGGAGATGCTCGAGAACGACGAGGTGTCGCCGATCATCGTTATCGACGAGGCGATCTCCATCGTCCGTTCGATCTCCACCGACGCCTCGCCCCGTTTCGTCAACGCGGTGCTCGACGCGATCCGCAAGGACATCGCCTCCTCGTGGGCGCGGCGCGGCGGGGACGACGGGGACTTCGACGAGGCGGGGGCTGGGCAGGCCGATGGCGCGGCTGGCGACGACGGCGCTGGTGCCGGGGACACCGGAGACGCTGGTACGGCAGGCGCTGATCGGCCCAGTGATGGCGCTGCGGACCGTTCTGGCGGCGGGGAAGCCCCCGTCGGCGGGGACGGTGGTGCCGATACTGCCGGAGTCGGCGGGCAGGGGAGTGCCGACCGGACCGGTGGCGCCGACATCGGCACTGATCCCGATTGGGCCAGCGGCGGCCCGAGCGGCAGCGGCGCTGCCCACGTGGACGGCGATATTGTCGGCCCCGATGGCGCCGTCACCGGCTTGGACGCCGCCGAGGGCAGCGGTCCCCACAGCGCCGATCCGGGCGCACCGGTGGCGGACCGCCTCGAGGATCTGCCTGCTCCGACCCGCGCCCTGCCCGAGGGCGCCGAGCCCGTCGAGTCCGCGGAGTTGGTCGACGACGAGCTGGACGAACTGCTCGAGGAGTACTGACCACTCGGCGACCAGTGCTGTGACTGCATGCCCGCCCTTGTTGATCGTTGATCATAAGGCGTAGCCGCCGCACTGGTCGGCGAGCGCGCGCGAAGATATACTCGCAGCGGAAGGCCTGGCCACCGGAGTTCCGCATTGTTCTCGACACGCGGTGCCAGGTATTCGTCAACTCGGCTCGCGCTGGTCTTCGATCGCGCGGAAAGGCATCCGAACGCTAATGGTGAGGAACATCCGTGAGCGCATTGGTTCTCTGCTGCCAGCGACGGTGACGAGCTCCGAACTGGTGTCGGACACCGTTCCAGTCATCCACGCCGGAGCCATGGGGCTTCAGATTTGGGGCGCTTTCGTGGGGCAGAGCGCGGGCGAGGCGATGTGGGACGAGATGGACCCCCAGGACCTCGCCGTCCGCTTGAAAGCATTCGAGATGAACCGTCTGCTGGCGGTGGACGGCGGCCCGGGCTGGTTGCACCTCGATTTCACGAACGGCTGGATCCGCGTCGTGGCGGACACGTGGGAGCCGTGGTCGATCATCCTGCCTGGAATCTGGTGGACCGGAGATATATGAGGGCATCAACCCAGAACCACTGAGGCCGAGCAATGAATGACACCAATTTAGAACAGCGGTGCCGTGTGCTGCTGGCCAGTAGACCGAGTTGCGCCTGGTTGATCTGCCGCAGCAAATGCGCAAAGCCTGGTTCGACGAGAACTCCCGTGGTGAGAACGGCGCCCTTCGTGAGCTCGCGCTCGACGACGCCCTCTGGGACCAGTTCAACCGGGACTACGACGCCTGGTACGCCGAGCGCCCCCGGCCCGGTGCGCCCGGGCGCCTCCAGCCGTGAGATGGCGGGCGCACGGCGGCGGCAGGGAGCCGACGCGCCCCGCGAGGGCCGGGCGCCGGCTCCGCGCGGCGGCTACTATCGGTGGGGAGAGGTGCTGGACCATGCCGAGGCAGGAAGTATGAGACGGTTCGCAAGAACGGATTTGCTCGCGGAGGCGGGGCCCGTCGAGGAGTTCTCCGCTGAGAGCGCTCCCGAGGCGGTCGCCGACGGGATCACCGAGGTGCTCACCGCGCCCAGGTGCTTCGACGGCTCGCACATGTACGCGATGGTCGTGTGGGAGCTGCCCCCCGGCGCCGAGCGCCCCGAGGACGTGGCAGCCGACGACCCCGCGCGTTCGACGTACATCCAGTGCGCGGGCTCCACCGGGGTGATGACGGTCGAGATCCGCGTCACCGGCCAGGACGGCTCGTACAAGCATTACGTCGTCGCCCGCGAGCCGGTCGCAGATCCTGAGAGCTGGATGGGCATCGAGTGGGACCCCGGCGAGGGCGGGCCCGCCGCCGTCCGCGTCCACCCCGAGGAGGTCTTCACCGGGGAGCAGGCCGCCCCCGTGTTCCGCGCCTACGTGGTCGACGGGCGCCTGCCCGCGCCCGAACTGCTGCGCCCGCTTGACATCTGAGCGCTGGTCGTGGTCCCAGGGAGTGCGCGATTCCCTGAGTCTCCACACCATTCTCAAGGAAAGGGTGCATATTTTACTGTACTCATGGTCAGAATTGAAATATGACTCATATGAGTAGTGGGATGATTTGAAATAATTTGAGGTCAAATGATTTGAATTACTAAGATGAACGTGTTCCGTTTCATATATTCTGTCACACAATTCGATCGTTGGGCCTGGTAGCCTTGAGGTAGCTCTAGTTGTCAGATTAGGGTTACCGGAGGGCGAAGGGGAACTCCGATGTCACACACACGCACATTCAAAGTCGTCCGTGCGCTACTGGTTCAGTGTCTGGTGTGTTCGACATTCTTCATGCCGACGCTAGCCAATGCTGCTACAGAGCACGACTCTGAATTCGATGAACTCTTGGCGCTGAATCCAGGAGTGTCCGCCTCTGAGCTCGCGAGCGCACTCGATGCCGAATCCTCGGAGAAGGGGATGTCTGTTCAAGAGTACGCGCGAAGCGTCCTGGCTGAACAGCGCGCTGCGAAGGAGAAATACGAGTCCGAAATGCAAGATATGCAGATCGGAGGAGGGGGCGCGGACCTGGCCTCTATCGACGGAACAGCGGGTGCGACGTATTTGCTTCCGAAATCAGACTACGTCGGTGATGTCTACTGGAGTCCTGGGGTTCCACATTACGGTCATGTTGGGATATTCTCCGGACGTGATTGGATTGTTGAGGCGGCTGGAAAACCTGGAGGGTCGAACTGGGACTGGGTGTGGAATGTAACAGTTCCCTCGGGAACCGTCCTTTTTTACTTCCACACCTCTCAGGCGACCCAAGACGCTGCGGCGGCTTACGCCTACAACCATCTGCTCCACTACCCCTACAACTGGCGTTTCTGGTCGAACAAGGAGTACAATATTAAAAGTCTGAATTGCTCGCAGTTGGTGTGGTACGCCTACTACTATGGTGCAGGCCTTGATGTTGATGGCGATGGGGGCAATGCTGTTTTCCCGTCGGACATCCGCGATAGTTCGCTCTCGTACATCTACAGGCGACTCTGATCGAGGCGGTGCGGCATGGAACACGGCATTCGCCGTATCAGTAATGCGCTGTGCGCATCTGCGAGCGCGGCCGCATTGGTCGTCTGCTGTGTTTCATGCGCGCACTCGACAACGGAGGACGTGGGGTACCTGGAGGGGTTCACGACCTCGGGCGCGTTCCTGGTCGTCAGGCTGAGCAGTCAGGGGATCAGGAACGGGCTGCCCCCGGATACCGCGAACGGGTACCTGGTCGCCTTCCAGCAGGACGGCAGCATGAGCGCCGCGTGGACCCAGGGGCTCCTCAGCTCGGAAATGACTTGGAACGGGCCGGTGCTCAGTGTCGGCGACTCGGCGTACGAGTACCTGATCACTGACGACGGCGCCTCGGCGTTCCCCCGCACCGTGGACGGCGGGCACGAGGTGGGGCGCTTCGTCTCGAGCACTGACGGCAGCGTCCTCAGTTTCTACGTCGAGGGCCCCGTGCAACGGGCGTACAACATCGACAGTGGGGGAATCAGGGATCGGTCTGAGAACCAAGAGTTCTATCTGACAAACGGGGAGTGCGGGGGGAGGGTGCTCTCGTCCACGTCCACGAGGATCACTCCCATCCTTCAGGAAAGCGCATCCGAGTTCGCCGCCTCCCGCCCGCCGAGCGCAGCGGAGTCGGACGGCGCGCAATCGGACTCCGCGGAGTCGGGAGCGCCCGACGGCTACGACATACTCGCTCAGGTCTACCCCCACGATGGGGACCTGCCCCCGGTGCTCGCGGTGGCTCCCAGGGAAACACGGATCGAAGTGTTCCGCACGGATCTGTGGTGTGCGGACGATGTCTTCTACCACCTCATGTATTTGGACTCACCTGAGTTCGTCACACGCGATTCGGATGGCGACGAGGGGAGGACGACCATTTTCCTCAACGAATGGGACCTGGGAACGGGGGAGCGCCGCATCCGGATGGTGACGGACGAAGAGGGGGCTCCTTTCGCTGTGGGTTATCAAGAAACTGCTTTCTTCGGCCAGTACGATGAGCAGTTCTACACGTTCGCGACGCCCTACGGCCATGTGTTCAAGCTCGACGCCCAGTCGGCACGGGTCACGCAATTGGCGACGCTGCCCTTGGCGAAGCCCGAGCTGAGGAGTGCGCGATTCTACGTGCGCGACGGCTACGCCTACGCGATCGAACCGAGTGAGGACGGGGAGGCGCCCCCTCAGTTCAGCGCGTGCCGTCTTTCCGACGGGCGGTGCTCGACGCCGAAACCGCTGGAAGGGCTCGAGAAGAAGATGCGCGGCAGTCTGCTGGGAGGGGAACAAGTTCTCCAATCCTTCGCCGTGCGCCCCGGCTACATCCCCGACATCGACTCGTGACGCCCGGAGACGCTATGGCGTGAAGGGGGAGCCGTGTCCCCCGACAGCCGACGGGCACCGCCCCGAACCCGCTCCGGCACGGGCGCGCCGAATGGACCCAGCCGCGCGCCGGAGCGGGGGACGGCGGCTCACAGCGCGGTGCGCGTCGCCTTCACGTCCCAGTGCTCGGGCCCGTCGGTGAGGACCTCGAAGGCCCACTGGCCGGGCAGCTGTGCGATCTGAGCAAGCAGCGGACGAGGCAGGTGGGGAGCGCGAATGATGAAGGATTCACCGGCGTTCATCGACTGGGCTGCGCCGAGGACAGCTGCGTGACGGAGACGGTGGGGGATAGCGGTCGCATCAATGGTCGGTTCGGCGACGTTGTGCTCGCCGCAGCCACAGCCGCCACCGTGGACCTCGGGGTGGGGAAGCTGTTCGATCGTCATGGTGTGGCCTTTCTATAGAGAAGCATCTGAGGCGCCGTCGGCGCTCATTGAATTTTACCGGCTTTGCCCCTTTCATCGCAGCGCCAACAGGACTACGTATCGCTCACGAAGCCGAGATACCCGGTAGGGGTATACCAAGATACCCCTACCGGGTATAATTCGCCGTCACACGGTGACAGGCTTACGTCACTGACAAGCGGGCCGAGGAGTATTCGACACGCATCGCCCTCAATACCAACCAAATGCTCATACATTGAGCCGTTTGACACCAGTTCATAACCGACGCCTTTCATGCGCACGCGACTCTTGACACTGAATGTAAGCGTTTGTATTCTAGTGGCGTGACGCCGATGACACCGTCGCCATCATCGCCCGCGTACACCAACAACACTGGAGAGACAGCAATGACGCATCTATCCCACATTTTCGATATTCGTACGTCTCCACCCACGTCCCTGACGCTCGAGCAGCAACGTAAAAAGTGGCTCATGGAGTTCCTCAAGACGTACGCCGTGCTCGTCATCGTGTATGGCGGCTTCTACCTGCTACGTACGAACTTCAAGTCCGCGCAGCCTTTCCTCGTTGAACAGGTCGGGCTAACGACGACTCAACTCGGCACGATCGGCTTCGCCTTCTCGCTAACCTACGGCTTCGGCGGACTCATTCTCGGGTTCTTCATTGATGGCAAGAACACCAAGAAGGTCATCTCCGCACTGCTGCTCGCCTCGGGTGTCACGTCGATCCTCATCGGCCTCGTGCTCGCATGGTTCCACAGCCCATACGGCTGGATGATCCTCCTGTGGTCACTCAATGGCCTCTTCCAGGCTCCCGGCGGCCCCTGCTGCAACTCGACGATGAACCGATGGACGCCCCGTGCCCTGCGCGGTCGCTTCATCGGCTGGTGGAATGCCTCGCACAACGTTGGCGCGATGGTGGCGGGCGTTCTCGCTCTCTGGGGCGCGAACACGCTGTTCAACGGATCTGTCATCGGCATGTTTATCGTCCCCGCCGTCATCTGCATCCCAATCGGCATATGGGGCTGGTTCTTCGGTAAGGACGATCCCAAGGAGCACGGTTGGAACACGCCCGAGGCGATCTTCGGTGAACCCGAGTCGAAGGCTGATGCGGTTACAAGCTCCGTCTCCAAGGGCCGGATCCTGCTCGATTACGTTGTCAAGAATCCTGCCGTCTGGTTCCTGTGCATCGCTAATGTGGCCGCGTACTGCGTGCGCATTGGCATCGACAACTGGAACGTGCTCTACACACGTCAGGAGCTTGGTTTCTCCGATTACCTCGCGGTGAACACGACCATCGCGCTGGAACTCGGCGGCCTCGCCGGCTCTCTTCTGTGGGGATACTTCTCAGACAAGATGGGCGGTCGGCGCGCCCTGAGCGCCGCTATCGGGATGGGCGCTGTGGTCATCCCGCTCTTCGTCTACGCGCATGCGACGACAGCTCCTGTCGTCTACGGAGCTCTCTTCATGATCGGCTTCCTTATCTTCGGCCCCGTCACCTTGATTGGCATCTGCGTCATCGGTTTTGCCCGAAGACCGCGACCGTGGTCGTCAACGCAGTTCCTCGAGCATTCGGCTACGTCTTTGGCGATTCGATGGCCAAGGTTCTTCTCGGCCGCATTGCAGACCCGACGAAGGACGGCGTGACGGTCCTCGGATGGCACCTCCACGGCTGGTCATCGACATTCACCGTACTGTTTGTATCCGCAGCGGTTGGCCTCGCCTGCCTGATCATGGTCGCATTCTTTGAGGAGCGTAACCTCCGCGCTGACCGTGAATTCAGCGAAGCGAAGGAGGAATCGTGAGCATGACGGTTGATATGGAGCATTTGCTCAACGCGGCTATTGAGGCTGTTCGCAGGGGGATGAACATTGCTCTTCACCCACCCGTCGAGCTTGACGTTCACACGAAAGCAAATCGTAACGACCTCGTCACGGCCGTCGATAAAGCGATCGAAGCGGATATTGCCTCCCATCTTCACGCGGTGACAGGCTTACCACTGCTGGGGGAGGAGGGGCACGCCGTTGACTCTTTCGCCGGACTCGTCTGGGTCCTTGATCCGATCGACGGCACGATGAACTACGTGGAAACCCACCGCGATTATGCGGTGTCCTTAGCCTTGTGCGAGGACGGAACTCCGGTCCTTGGCGTGGTCGCCGACGTTGTCGCCGGACGCATTTATCACGCGATCCGAGGCCAAGGAGCGTGGGTCGATGGGGTTCCTCTCACGCAGGCAACGGATGTGTCAACGTATCGTGACGCCATTATCATCACCGACATCAAAGAGATCCTCGCGCTGCCTCGGCTTGCCCGCGCGCTTCAGGACAGCCGTGGCCATCGGCGCTACGGCTCCGCAGCGCTCGAGTGCGTGGAAGTTGCTGTCGGCCGGGCTGGAGCATTCGTCCACATGTGGGTCTCACCGTGGGACATCGCCGCAGCGACGCTCATCGCCACCGAGTGCGGTGCGCTCGCGACGCGCTTGGACGGAACTCCGCTCGACGTGCGCTACAAGGGATCGATTCTCCTCGGCACACCCAACGTGCATGCCACGCTCGTTGAGTGCCTGATGTCCTCAGTGCAGTAAGCGCGGACGGTCGCGCGGGCCGGGCTCACGGGCAGTTCGTTCCGCGCGGCTATCCCGTGCTCGCCCGCACGACGAGTTCCGTGTCAACACGCTGACGAGCCGGGCTGCCACCGTCGCTGAGCGCTCGTGCGATCGCCTGATCGACAGCGAGGCTCGCGACACGTGACGGCGCACGATCTATCGACGTCAGAGAGAGGGCGCGCGACGAAGCGATCGCCGAGTTATCGCAGCCCACAACCAACATATCGCGCCCCGGAACGAGGCCGTCCCCGAGGAGAGCAAGAATGGCACCGTGCGCGCACTGGTCGTTGTAGCAAACGAGTGCATCAACTCCGGCAGGGAGACCCGCTCGGACAGCGAGGAAGCCAGCGTCGACGTTGTCACCGCCCGGCACAGTGAGCGCATCGACCTCGTGAGTGATGCACGCCTGCGTAAAAGCCGCTTTGCGCGCTCGTGCGGAGGGACCGGGAGGCCCTTCAAGGAAGGCAATGCGTCGGCTGCCACGTTGGGCGAGAAGAGCAATCGCTTGCCCCATACCGCGTTCGTTGGAGCTCGTCACAAGATCAATGTCTCGACGAGGCGCGCGCTGACCAATGAGGACGGCCGGAGTATTCGGAAAGCGCGTTGAGATGCAGGTCGAGTCGACAGCAATGACGGCCTGAGCGCGCAGTTGCAGAACGGACTCCCACGCTCGGTCAACGTCACGCGATGTGTCGATTGACTCCACGATGACACGAAAGCCACGATCCTCAGCGTGTCGGAGGGCCTCAGCGCGGTAGCGAACATGCAGTTCTTGACTGAGGGAACAGACGAGGCCAAGGATCTGCGGCCGAGACGAAGCGAGGAGCGACGCCGCAATGTTTGCCCGGTAGCCGAGTTCCTCGGCGACCTTTTCGATTTTCTCGCGTGTTGGGGTGGCAACGCGCGGAGATCCCCCAAGGGCGCGTGACACAGTTGCGATCGATGTGCCGGCAGCAAGAGCAATATCGTCGAGCGTCACGCTGTGTCCCGACACCGGGCGGTCGTGCGCCATCGGATTCACACCGGTCCTTTGTCCGGGATTGGACTGCTTCAACTCCTGGCTCATTCTTGCAGTCTAACGCCACTCACGTGGCCTTTCACACGTGGAGGCGTCACACCGGCTTCAGGCGAGGAGCGTAGGATAGACGTACCAAGGATCCTTTAATGACCGTCCCGTGAGGCGGGGAAGGAGTAAGCGTGGCCGAAGTGCACGCAGATCGCGCATTGCGCGGCAAAGAAGTATTGGGAGTTGGCGACGTCGCACGCTCTCTGACACGCATCGCCTACGAGATCATCGAACGTAACGGCGGCAGCGAGAACCTCGTTATCGCGGGCATTCCCACGCGCGGCGCTACCCTCGCTCGTCGGCTCGTTAACAGGATCAAAGAGGTCTGCGGTACCTACGCCGAACTGGCAATCATCGACACCACGATGTATCGCGACGACCTGGCCTCTCAGCCCCTGAGGGCACCGAAAGAAACACTGGTTCCTCGGACCGGAATCAACGGTAAGACTATCGTCCTCGTCGATGACGTCCTGTACACCGGTCGCACCATCAAGGCTGCGCTCGATGCTCTTACTCGTATCGGCCGCCCCGCGGCTGTTCAGCTCGCCGTCCTCGTCGACCGAGGCCATCGTGAGCTTCCTATTCGCCCGGATTACGTCGGTAAGAACCTACCGACTTCCCGCGATGAAACCGTCACTATCCTGCTCGATGAAACAGACGGGCGCGACGGCGTCCTTCTCGGGAAAGGCCTGTAAACGATGAGCCTGAGCCATCTCATTTCGATCCGCGACTTGACGCGCGAGGAGGCGATTCTGATCCTCGACACGGCGGAGCAGATGGCCGCCACTCAGCGCCACGGCGTGAAGAAGCTTCCGACCCTTCAGGGAAAGACCGTCGTCAACCTCTTCTTCGAGGACTCGACGCGTACCCGCATCTCCTTTGAGACAGCCGCAAAGCGCCTGAGCGCCGACGTCATCAACTTCCAGTCGCGCGGTTCCTCTGTGTCCAAGGGCGAGTCCCTCAAGGACACCGCGCTCACCCTGGAGGCGATGGGCGCAGACGCGGTCGTCGTTCGACACTCGTCTTCGGGTGCGGCACACCGGCTTGCACACGCCGGCTGGATGAATCTGCCGGTGCTCAACGCGGGCGACGGCACTCACCAGCATCCGACACAGGCCCTCCTTGACGCCATGACCCTGCGGCGCCATTACGCACCTTCACGCGCCGAAGATGGAAATCCCGCCCCGGGCTCCGGCCTTGACGGGGCGCACGTCGTTATCGTCGGAGATGTCCTGCACTCGCGCGTGGCACGCTCCAACGTGGATCTTCTGACCCTCCTGGGAGCCCGAGTCACTCTCGTCGCACCCCCAACGCTCCTGCCGATCGGCGTGGACACCTGGAACTGCGAGACCTCCTACAACTTCGATGAGGCTCTGGGAAACGGACCCGACGCGGTGATGATGCTGCGCGTCCAGCGCGAGCGCATGTCAAGCGCCGGCGGTGGCTTCTTCCCGTCACCCGGTGCATACCACGCAGAATACGGCCTGACGCCGGCTCGTTTTTCCACGCTGCCCCCCAGCGCCGTCGTCATGCATCCCGGCCCGATGAACCGAGGCCTCGAAATCTGCGCTGAGGCAGCTGACTCAGACCAGTCTGTCATCGTTGAACAGGTCTCCAACGGCGTATGCATCCGCATGGCAGCCCTCTACCTGCTCCTCGCATCGGAAGGACACAGCAATGACTAAACAGACCCGCGACATTCTCATCACCGGTGCCTCGCTGCTCGGCGGGGAGCCCTCCGAGATCGCGCTGTCCCGGGGCACGATCGTGGCGATTGGCGCCGATGCTCGCAACGCTGTGCGAGACCCGCGTGTGATCGAGGCTGAGGGGCTCATTGCTCTGCCCGGCCTCGTCGATATCCACACGCACCTGCGCCAGCCCGGCGGAGAGGACGCCGAGACGGTCTTTACCGGTACTCGTGCTGCCGCAGTCGGCGGCTACACGGCCGTTCACGCCATGGCCAACACGACACCGACACAAGACACGGCCGCCATCGTTGACCAGGTGCTGCGCCTGGGCGAGGAAGCCGACTGGGTCGAGGTGCGTCCCGTCGGCGCTGTCACCAAGGGACTGGAAGGCAAGCAGCTTGCTTCCCTTGGCTCGATGGCACGCTCACGCTCGAAGGTCCGCGTTTTCTCCGACGACGGCAAGTGCGTGTCCGATCCCGTCCTCATGCGCCGCGCCCTCGAATACGTCAAGGGTTTCGGCGGCGTGATCGCCCAGCACAGCCAGGATCCCGCTCTGACCGAGGGCGCCCAGATGAACGAGTCAACTCTCTCCGGTGAGCTTGGCCTGGCCGGTTGGCCAGCCGTCGCCGAAGAGGCGATTATCGCTCGCGATATCCTGCTCGCCAAGCATGTCGGCTCGCGCCTGCACGTGTGTCACCTGTCGACAGCGGGTTCGGTTGACCTCGTGCGCTGGGGTAAGGCACAGGGCGTGGATATCACGGCCGAGGCTACGCCTCACCACCTGCTCCTCACCGAGCAGCTCGCAGCTACCTACGACCCGCTCTACAAGGTGAACCCGCCGCTGCGCCGGGCCGAGGACGTCGAGGCCGTGCGCGAAGGCCTGGCCGACGGCACGATCGATTGCATCGGCACGGACCACGCTCCGCATCCGCTCGAGATGAAGGACTGCGAGTGGCAGGCCGGCGCGTTCGGCATGACCGGCCTGGAGACAGCGCTGCCGATCATCATCGAGACGATGGTGAACACGGGCCGCATGGACTGGGCGGATGTCGCCCGCGTCATGTCGACCGTCCCCGCACAGATCGGCCGCGTGGACTCGCAGGGCCAGGGCCTCGTCGTCGGTGCCCCCGCACACGTCACTCTCGTGGACGCCACCGTGCGCGTCACGGTCGACCCTGCCAAGCAGTGGACTCGCTCCACGAACTGCCCCTTCCGCGGCATGGAGCTGCCCGGACAGGTGCGCTACACGATCTATGGCGGCGTCCCCACGGTCGTCGACGCCACCCCGGTTGCCAAGGAGGACCGATGACCACGTCCGACATCGCACTGCTCGTCCTGGAGGACGGCACAGTCTTCAAGGGCCGCGCATGGGGCGCGAACGGACGCACGCTCGGCGAGATCGTGTTCTCGACCGGCATGACCGGCTACCAGGAGACACTCACCGACCCGTCCTACCACCGCCAGATTGTCGTCATGACGGCACCGCACATCGGTAACACCGGCGTCAACGACGAGGATCCCGAGTCGTCGCGCATCTGGGTCGCTGGCTTCGTCGTGCGCGACGCCGCACGCCGCGCCTCCAACTGGCGCTCGCGGCGCGAGCTGGAGGATGAGCTGATCGCCCAGGGCATCGTCGGCATCGCGAACGTCGACACGCGCGCGATCACGCGCCACATCCGCGAACGCGGAGCCATGCGCGCCGGAATCTTTTCGGGCGACGCGCTGCCCGTGGGCGCGCAGTACCTGGGTGACGAGGCCGTGGCCTCCCTCGTGCGCATCGTCTCCGAGTCGCCCGCAATGAGCGGACAGGCGCTGGCCGCCGAGGTATCGACAGACGCGACCTACGTTGTTGAGCCTCTTGGCGAATTTGAGGGCAAGGAGCCCATCGCGCGCGTCGTCGCCCTCGACCTCGGCATTAAGTCGCGTACGCCCTACCACCTGGCGGCCCGAGGCGTGCGCGTCTACGTGGTGCCCTCGAGCGCATCCTTCGCCGATATCGAGGCACTCAAGCCGGACGGCGTGTTCTTCTCCAACGGCCCCGGTGACCCGTCGACTGCCGACCGAGAAATCGGCGTGCTGCGTGCCGTCCTGGACGCGGGCATCCCGTACTTCGGCATCTGCTTCGGTCACCAGCTTTTCGGCCGTGCGCTCGGCTACGGCACCTACAAGCTGGACTACGGTCACCGCGGTATCAACCAGCCCGTGAAGGACGTGGCGACGGGCCGCGTCGAGATCACCGCCCACAACCACGGCTTCGCCGTGGATGCCCCGGTGGGGCAGCCCTCGGTCGCTCCCTTCGACTCGGGTCGATACGGTCGCGTCGAGGTCTCGCACGTCGGGCTCAACGATGGTGTCGTTGAGGGCCTGCGTGCCCTGGACATTCCCGCGTTCTCCGTCCAGTACCACCCCGAGGCAGCCGCGGGCCCGCACGACGGCGAGCTGCTCTTCGATCGCTTTATTTCCCTGATGACACACGCTAAGGAGACCCACTGATGCCTCGTAGGAACGATCTGTCGTCCGTCCTCGTCATCGGATCGGGCCCCATCGTCATCGGGCAGGCGTGCGAGTTCGACTACTCGGGCACGCAGGCATGCCGCGTGTTGAAGGAGGAAGGCCTGCGCGTCATCCTCGTGAATTCCAATCCGGCCACGATCATGACCGACCCGGGTATCGCTGACGCCACCTACGTCGAGCCGATCACCCCGGAAGTCGTGGCCTCGATCATCGAGAAGGAGCGCCCCGATGCCCTTCTGCCCACGCTCGGCGGCCAGACGGCCCTGAATACTGCCGTCGCGCTGTCCGAAATGGGTGTTCTGGAGCGCTTCAACGTCGAGCTGATCGGCGCGTCGATCGACGCGATCCACGCGGGTGAGGACCGTGAGGAGTTCAAGGAGATCGTCGAGCGTTCCGGTGCCCAGGTCGCGCGCTCGTTCATCGCCCACACGATGGAGGAGTGCCACGCGGCAGCGGCCGAGCTGGGATACCCCCTCGTCGTTCGTCCCTCTTTCACGATGGGCGGCCTCGGCTCTGGTTTTGCTTACACCCCAGAGGATCTCGAGCGCATCGCCGGACAGGGCCTATCCGCATCCATCACGACCGAAGTCCTTCTTGAGGAGTCGATCCTCGGCTGGAAGGAGTACGAGCTCGAGCTCATGCGCGACAAGGCGGACAACGTCGTCGTGGTGTGTTCGATCGAGAACGTCGATCCGGTCGGCGTCCACACGGGCGACTCAATCACGGTCGCTCCGGCGCTGACCCTCACCGACCGCGAGATGCAGCGCCTGCGCGACATCGGCATCGCCGTCATCCGCGAGGTGGGCGTGGATACGGGTGGCTGTAATATTCAATTCGCGATCCACCCCGAAACCGGCCGCATCATCGTCATCGAAATGAACCCGCGCGTGTCGCGTTCCTCCGCCCTCGCTTCGAAGGCGACGGGCTTTCCCATCGCCAAGATCGCTGCGCGTCTGGCCACCGGCTACACCCTGGACGAGATTCCGAACGACATCACGGGCTCGACCCCCGCCTCGTTCGAGCCGACGCTTGACTACGTCGTGGTGAAGGTTCCGCGATTCACCTTCGAGAAGTTCCCTGCCGCCGACCCGACGCTCACCACCTCGATGAAAGCCGTCGGCGAAGCTATGGCAATCGGACGCTCCTACACGGAAGCCCTGCAAAAGGCGCTGCGTTCGATCGACAAGGGCGGTGTGCAGTTCCACTGGGACGGCCCTACCCCCACCGCCGATGAGACTCGAGCGCTCGTGGAGGCCGCAGCCGTCGGTACGGAGGGCCGTCTAGTCCAGGTCCAGCAGGCAATTCGCGGTGGAGCAACGCTCGAGGAACTATTCGAGTCGACCAAGATCGACCCCTGGTTCCTCGATCAGATGTTCCTCCTCGACGAGGTCGCCACGCGCATTCAACAGGCCGAGGCGCTCACGGGCGACGTGCTGGCCGAGGCTAAGCGCCACGGGTTCTCTGACCGACAGATCGCCGCCATGCGAGGCCTGTCCGAGGACACGGTGCGCGAGGTGCGCGGCGCCTTCGGTATCCGCCCCGTCTTCAAGACGGTGGACACCTGCGCGGCAGAGTTCGCGGCCCGCACTCCCTATCACTACTCGACGTACGACCAGGAGAACGAGGTACGTCCGCGCGAACGCGAGGCCGTCATCATCCTGGGTGCAGGTCCCAATCGCATCGGCCAGGGCATCGAGTTTGACTACTCGTGCGTACACGCGGCTATGTCACTGCGCGAGCACTACGAGACCATCATGGTTAACTGCAACCCGGAGACAGTGTCGACGGACTACGATATCTCCGATCGACTCTACTTCGAGCCCCTCACCCTTGAGGACGTCCTCGAGATCTATCGAGCCGAGTGCGCGGTCGGCCCCGTCAAGGGCATGATCGTCCAGCTCGGCGGTCAGACCCCGCTGTCGTTGGCTGCCGACCTCGAGCGCGCCGGCGTGCCGATCCTGGGCACCAGCCCGCGCGCCATCGCCCTGGCCGAGGATCGCGAGGAGTTCGGGAAGGTTCTCGAGGCCGCGCAGTGCCCGGCACCCGCACACGATACGGCCAACACGCCCGAGCAAGTCATCGCTGTCGCTGAGCAGGTCGGCTACCCAGTCCTTGTTCGTCCTTCCTTTGTCCTGGGTGGGCGCGGCATGGCGATCATCAACGACGAGCCGGCTCTGCGCGAGTACCTCGCGAGCCACGACTCCGAGCTGCTGTTCTCGCGTGGTCCGCTGCTCATCGACCGCTTCCTTGACGCGGCGATCGAGATCGATGTGGATGCCCTCTACGACGGCGAAGAGCTGTTCATGGGCGCGATCATGGAGCACATCGAAGAGGCGGGCATCCACTCGGGTGACTCCTCGTGCGTGCTGCCTCCCATGACGCTGTCTGCGCGTGAGCTCGAGCGCATTACGGCCTCGACCGAGGCTATCGCCCGCGGCGTCGGCGTGCGCGGCCTTATCAACATTCAGTTCGCGCTTCTGTCCGACACCCTCTATGTCATCGAGGCAAACCCGCGAGCGTCGCGTACCGTACCCTTCGCTTCGAAGGCAACCGGCGTGCAGCTTGCGAAGGCTGCCGCGCTCATCCAGGTAGGCGAATCGATCGCATCCCTGCGCGAGCAGGACGTGCTGCCCGCTCGCGACGCCCGCCAAATTACCGACGGGGGGTCCATCGCTGTCAAGGCCGCGGTGCTGCCGTTCAAACGCTTCCGTACGGACAAGGGCGAGATTGTCGACACTGTTCTCGGTCCTGAGATGCGCTCGACCGGCGAGGTTATGGGCATCGACCGTGACTTCCCGACGGCGTTCGCCAAGTCGCAGCTCGGGGCCTCGACCGACATGCCGACGTCGGGTACGGTTTTCATCTCCATCGCGGACACTGACAAGCGCGCCATCGTCCTGCCTGCCGCCCGTATGCACGAGATGGGATTCAAGATTCTTGCGACCTCCGGTACGGCGTCCGTGCTGCGTCGCAATGGCATCGAGGCCGAGGCCGTACGCAAGTCTTCCGAGGGACGTGGAGATGGGGGAGAGCCGACGGTCGTCGACCTCATTAACGAGGGTGCGATCGACATGGTCGTGAACACGCCTCAGCGTAGTGCCCCGCGTAACGATGGCTACCAGATTCGCGCGGCTGCCGCCTCGCAGGACCGCCCGGCTGTTACCACCCTTCAGGCTTTCAACGCGATGGTGCAGGCCATCGAGGTTCGTATGCGCGGAGCCTATTCCGTGCGTTCCCTCCAGGAATGGGACGCCGACAGATCGGAGGAGACCCGATGAACATTGCTACGCCTGCCGCCACCTCCCGCGTCTGCTTCGGCGACCGCATCTACGCGGCGATGCGAGCCCATGGTCCAGTCTGCGTGGGCATCGATCCGCACGCTGGGCTTCTGCACGAATGGGGACTTGACGACGACGCGAACGGTGTGCGAGAGTTTTCCCTTCGCGTCATCGAGGCCCTCGGCGGTCGGGTCGGTGCTTTCAAGCCTCAGGCCGCATTCTTTGAGCGGCACGGGTCTCGCGGCGTTGCCGTTCTCGAAGAGGTTATAGCGGTGTGCCGCGAAGTCGGCTCGCTGTGTATCGTCGACGCGAAACGTGGTGACATCGGCTCGACAATGGACGGTTATGCGCACGCTTTCCTCTCGGATTCGTCGCCACTCGCCGGCGACGCCGTGACACTTTCTCCATATCTCGGCGTTCGCTCACTCATGCCGGCGCTCGAGCTGGCGCGCGACACGGGCAGGGGAGTATTCGTCCTCGCTCTGACGTCGAATCCCGAGGGGGCCTCTGTTCAGCATGCTCGCGGTGAGGATGGAATGAGCGTCGCGGGACACATTGTGTCCCAACTGGCGGACTTCAACAGGCGGTGTGAGCAACAGCACCTCGGCCCTGTGGGCATCGTCGTTGGTGCCACCGTGGGCGACGCCGTCAAGCGTTTGGGCATCGATCTCGCCTCCCTCAATGGCGCATTTTTGGCTCCAGGAGTAGGTGCGCAGGGCGCTGGCCCAGCGCAGGTCAGGGAGGTTTTCGCAGGAGCGCAGGACGCAGTTCTTGCGTCATCGTCCCGGGCAATTCTGCGTTCTGGGCCGAGCGTTAAGGGCCTGCGAGACGCCTACCGTGCGACGGTCGATTCACTGCAATAGCCTGCTGTGTTACACAAGAATCAGCGTTTTGGTCTAGCACTAGTGCTGGGAAAGGTGACATAGTTTATTTACCGAAGATCCCAACGGAGGAGATGATCAGAATGGCACTACCTGATCTCACGCCGGAACAGAGGGCACAGGCCCTCGAGAAGGCAACTCAGGCACGTCGGCGTCGAGCCGAAGTGAAGAACGCCCTGAAGGTGCGCTCGATGAACCTGTCGGAGGTTTTGGAACTCGCCGACTCCGACGAGGCGGTGGCGAAGATGAAGGTCGTTTCGCTGCTGGAGTCGCTGCCGCGCGTCGGCACGAACACGGCTGCCGTCCTGATGGACGAGTACAAGATCGCCCAGAGCAGGCGTGTACGCGGCCTTGGCCCCGTCCAGCGCAAGGCACTCGTCGAGCGTTTCGGCTGACGGCGCTCAGCGTGGCACACTGGAGTCATGACTAAGGCTCAACTGACTGTCCTTGCTGGCCCCACAGCTGTGGGAAAGGGAACCGTTGTCACTGCCCTGACCAAGCGCTACCCGACACTGAAGGTGTCGGTTTCGGCAACGACTCGCGATCCTCGGCCCGGTGAACTGAACGGCGTCCACTACTACTTCGTTTCCCCCCAAGACTTCGATGCAATGATCGAAAGGGGAGACATGTTGGAGTGGGCGCTTGTTCATGGCAACAACAAGTACGGCACGCCGCGTGGCCCCGTCGACGAAGCCCTCAACGCCGGCACGCCCGTCCTCCTGGAGATCGACCTGGCGGGCGCGCGTCAAGTGCGGGCCAAACGGCCCGACGCGCAGTTCATCTTCCTCTCGCCCCCTTCATGGGAGGAGCTTGAACGCCGCCTTATCGGTCGCGGCACAGAGGGAGCAGAGGAACAGGCTCGTCGTCTCGCCACGGCACGAGTCGAGCTGGACGCCGCATCCGAGTTTGATCACGTTGTGATCAACGACGATGTCGAGCGCGCGGTGGATGAGCTGGCTCGGCTCATTGGCCTGGAGTAGTATCTATCTGAATCCGCCACTGAGAGGAATACACGCATGTCCGGAATTGTTGCCCAGCCCGTGGGTATCACGTCCCCGCCCATTGACGATCTGCTGGAGCACGTCGATTCCAAGTACGCGCTGGTTATCTTCGCTGCGAAGCGTGCGCGCCAGATCAACTCCTACAACCTGCAGCTTCAGCAGAACATGATCCAGTTCGTGGGTCCGGTTGTTGATGTGCAGCCCGACGAGAAGCCCCTGGCGGTTTCCCTGCGTGAGATCAACGAAGGCCTCCTGTCTCTCGAAGCTAACCCCGAGGCCTGACGTGGCAACGATTGTCGTCGGAGTGACCGGCGGCGTCGCAGCCTTCAAAGCACCCATCGTGGTCCGCGAGTGTCAACGCGCGGGCCACGACGTGTATGTCGCTGCGACGCAGGCGTCATTGGATTTCGTCGGCCGATCGACCTGGGAGGGAATCACGTCCAGACCGGTCGTCGTGGACATCGCGGGGGAGGGGCGCGCCGAACACGTTGAACTCGCTCGCATCGCCGACCTCATCATCGTCGTACCCGCGACCGCGAACTCTCTGGCGCACCTCGCCGCGGGCTTTGCCGACGACATGGTGTCTCTCACCGTGCTTGCATCGGATGCGCCCGTGGTCGTCGCACCTGCGATGCACTCCAACATGTGGCTGGCACCCGCCACACAGGCGAACGTACGCACGCTTCGCGAGCGTGGCGTCCACGTCATAGATCCAACGTCAGGAGCGCTCGGTTCCGGAGATAGTGGCGTTGGGCGCCTGCCTGAGCCCGAGCTGATTGCACGCCAGGCCCTCGCGGTCTTGGCCGAGCATCAGCAGGCCTCGTGCGCACTCGCTGGCCGCAGGCTCGTCGTCACCGCCGGCGGCACACGCGAGCCGATCGATCCGGTGCGCTTCCTCGGCAACCGGTCGTCGGGGCGGCAGGGCCTCGCGATCGCTTCGGCCGCTGCACACGCCGGCGGATCGGTTCAGGTGATCGCGGCCAACATTGAGTCGGCTCTTCTTTCTGCGCTCCCGGCAGGTGTGCAGGTGACGCGCGTGGGCAGTGCCCTACAGATGCGCGACGCCACCATCGCCGCGGTTGCACGCGCCGATGCTCTTGTCATGACGGCCGCCGTCGCCGACTTCCGGCCCGAGGTCGCCTCGGTATCCAAGATGAAGAAGGACCCGACGAACGAGGACGTGCCGACGATTCGCCTGATCCGTAATCCCGACATTCTCGCCGAAATCGGGCACAGTGAGCAGCGCCCGCCCCTCGTCGTTGGTTTTGCTGCGGAGACGGGAACCGACGAGGAGATTCTCGCTTACGGTGCAGACAAGGCTGCGCGTAAGGGAGCGGATTTCATTTGCCTCAATAGGGTGGGTGAAAGCGTCGGTTTCGGCGATGTTCCTAACGACATTCGCCTCCTCGATGCAAGCGGGCGCATCGTCGGCCGTTACGTCGGCTCAAAGGACGAGGTGGCCACCGGTCTTGTCGGCCATATGGCCTCATTCCTTGATAGTCTAAAGCGGTGAGTCAACAGCTTTTTTCTTCCGAGTCCGTCACCGAAGGTCACCCCGATAAGGTCTGTGACCGTATCTCCGATGCGATCCTCGACGCGCTGCTCGCAGCCGATCCTCGCTCCCGCGTCGCCGTCGAGACGATGGCTGCCACCGGTCTGATCCACATCGCCGGTGAGGTGACAACCGAGGCATACGTCGAGATCCCAGAGATCGTGCGTCGCGAGATCCTCTCGATCGGATACGACTCGTCGCGCGTTGGCTTCGATGGTGCGTCCTGTGGCATATCGCTGTCGCTGGACGGGCAGAGTCCCGACATCGCCGGCGGCGTGGACGAGGCGCTCGAGGTGCGCGGCACCACAAGCTGCGACCCGCGTGATCGACTGGGTGCAGGCGATCAGGGCATCATGTTTGGTTACGCGTCCTCAGACACGCCCGACCTCATGCCTGCCCCCATTTGGCTGGCTCACCGACTTGCCAAGCGCCTGACCGACGTGCGTCAGCAGGGCATTGTTGAGGGACTGCGTCCCGATGGTAAGACCCAGGTGACCCTCGCCTATGAGAACGGCCGCCCGGTAGGCATCGACACGATCGTCGTGTCCACGCAGCACGACGAGGCCCTCTCTCAGGCGGCAATCGCCGACGCAGTGCGCGACTACGTCATTGCTCCCGTCATCGCGGAGTCCGGCCTCGAGCTGGCGACAGGCACTATGAATACTCTCATCAACCCCTCGGGTCGCTTCGTCCTCGGTGGCCCCGCGGCGGACGCCGGGCTGACCGGACGCAAGATCATCGTCGACACATACGGTGGCATGGCCCGCCATGGCGGCGGTGCCTTCTCCGGGAAGGACCCGTCGAAGGTTGACCGCTCCGCGACGTACGCCGCCCGCTGGGTCGCCAAGAACGTCGTCGCCGCCGACATCGCCCAGCGTTGCGAGATTCAGCTCGCCTACGCGATTGGGCGCGCCCGTCCGATTGGCCTCTACGTCGACACCTTCGGCACGGCACGCGTCCCCGAGGAGTGTATTGCGGATGCCATCCGCGAGGTCTTCGACCTGCGTCCACTTGGAATGATCGAGGACCTCGACCTGCTGCGTCCGATCTACCGCGAAACAGCTGCCTACGGCCATTTCGGTCGCGACCAGTTCCCGTGGGAGGAAACCAACCGCATCGAACAGCTCAAGGCTGCGCTCGCATGAGCGAGGCTGTGGACACTGAGGAGTTCCTACCCGCGTACGAGACTGAGTCGGCGCGCCGCGCGTGGCGCAGGCGCACGAGCCTGGAGATGATCGTTTCCGGTCTCATCGGCCTCGTCACGTCTTTCGTGCTGTCGATCGAGGCGTGGCAACTCGCCGCGGATTCATCGGCCCGCTTCGGCTGCGATATTTCCTCCGTGCTGTCGTGTTCAGCGGTCGCGCAGACGTGGCAGGCCCGTATCCTCGGCTTTCCCAACGCCTTCCTCGGCATCTTTTTCGAGGCCGTCGTTCTCGCGATATCCGTTGCGATATTCGCGGGTGTGAGGTTTCCGCGTTGGTACATGCTGGGCACGAACCTCCTGTACACGATCGCTTTGTTCTTCGCGTTCTGGCTCTTTGGGCAGTCCTATTTCATTATTCAGGTTCTATGCCCGTGGTGTTTGCTTATCACGCTCACGACGACGCTCGTGTTTGGGGGTATTACCCGCATCAATATTCGTGACGGCGTGATTCCTGTGCCCGCCATCCTTCGTCGAAGCGTCGCACAGGGGCTCGACTGGGCCCTGTGGGGCCTTATCGTCTTTGTCGTCTTGGCCATGGTGATCGCGAAGTACGGCCTGAAGCTTCTCGGCTGAGAACGCGACGCAGATGGCGACGCACCGTGATTCACTAGGATCATGACTTCCCAACAGGGCATGCTTGACGGTTTCGATCCGCCGCGTTCGCGCAGCGCGCAGATCGCACGTGTGCTCGTGGATGTCGACCTACCACACATGGATCGGCCACTCGACTACGTCGTCCCAGACAACCTTATCGACGAGGCCTTGGTTGGGCACCTGGTTCGCGTGCGCTTTTCTGGCGCACGAGTCGACGGATGGATTGTTGAACGCACGCGCCGCGACGTACTCGACGAGACCGCCCACATTGAGTCCGTTGTCTCCTCAATTCCGGTGCTCACACCCGCTCTGTACGAGACTGCTCGCCGCATCGCCACACGTTTTCTCGCCACAACATCCCAGGTTCTTTCTCTTGCGATTCCTCCCCGGCACGCCCGAGGAGAACGGCAGGTGCTGGAGCAGGAAGCGCCGTCCTGGCCCTCGCTCGATACTCCGTCCCACTCACGACACTGGGGCTCGTACGCCGCCGGGCAGGCTCTACTGAACCGACTGTCCGCAGGAGAATCGCCGCGCGCGGTCACAACCGCACTGCGTCCTTCGATGCATGGATGCGTGACCGACGCCGTCGCTGCGACCGTGTCGTCTGGTCGTAGCGTTATTATCGTCGCCGCAACCGGCGAGGAGGCCGCGCAGATCGCGCGCGTGCTCGAAGAGGACCTCGGTGTTTCCGTCGCTCTCACAGGCGGCGAAGCAACACCCGAGGAACGTTACCGCGTGCACGCTGCCGCGACTTTGGGGCACGTTCCGATCGTCGTCGGGACGCGTTCGGCCGTGTGGGTCCCGTGCGCGAAGCTCGGCCTCATCGTGATATGTGATGACGGCGATGACCGCCTGCGCGAGCGTAGGTTCCCCCGCTGCGACGTTCTTGACGTGGCCGTCCAGCGGTGTGCGGTCGAGGGGGCCGGTCTTCTCGTTGCGTCGTACGCGCGGTCGGTGAAGGCACAGGCTCTCGTCCGTTCCGGATGGGCGGCGAGTCTTGATCCTTCGCCCAGTGCGCTGCGCGACGCAACTCCTCGCGTGCATATGCACGGAGCGACGGAAGCAGAGCGTGAGGGAGCCAGCGGCCACATGCGCATTCCCCAGGCGGCGTTGCGGATGATCCGCCAGGGGCTGCGCGAAGGACCTGTGCTCATCCAGGTCGCGGCCTCAGGATATTGGCCCACGGTCGTGTGTCGTCGCTGCGGGGAGCGCGCTCGCTGTCGTCATTGCTCCGGACCTCTCGCCGCAGGCGGTGGGGGAGAGGTGACCTGCACGTGGTGTGCGCGCGCGACACAGACATGGCGATGCCCGCACTGCAGCGGCACCGAGCTCCGCGCCGCCCGCGTTGGCTCCACACGCACCGCTGAGGAGATCGCGCGCAACCTTCCGGATGCCTCGGTCCTGGAGTCTTCGGCGGCCCACAGGATTAGCCGCCAACTGCCGTCGCGTCCAACGGTCGTCGTGGCTACCTCTGGTGCGGAGCCGAGCGTCGACGGCGGCTACGCCGCCGGGATCATTCTCGACGCTCACGCGCTTGCCGGGCGAGCCGAACTGTGGGCACCCGAGGAGGCCGCGAGGCGATGGATCAACGCGCTATCCCTCGTTCGCCCGGGCCGCCCCAGCCTCGTCGTGGGGACGATTCCCGAGGCGCTCGGTCAGGCGCTCGTGCGGTGGTCTCTGACCGACTACGCCGATCGTCTTCTCGACGAGCGCGAAGCCCTCGGTTTTTTCCCGGCGACGACGATGGTCGCCCTCGACGGACCCGCTGCGCAGGTGCGTCAAGTCGCCGAACAGGTCATGCGGGAAGGCGGCGCGGAGCTGGTGGGCACCGTCGTGCGACCGGCAACACGCGAGGGAGAAGAGAACGAGGTGCGCACGCTCGTGAGAACGCCGCTGGCGGGAGCGTCCTCGATGCTCGCGGTTCTGGCCGACATTCGGCGTTCCCGCAGCGCTCGCAAGGTTCCGCTGGTCAAAATGAGCGTGAACCCACCCGAGCTCTTCTGAGTCAGCGTCAGCCCAGTGCCGTAAACTGGCGGCCGTGCGCATTATTTTTGCTGGTACCCCCGAGGCCGCAGTTCCTACACTGCGCGCCCTACTGTCGTCATCTCACGAGGTCGCTCTCGTTATCACGCGTCCGCCCGCCCGGCGCGGTCGCGGAAAGACCATGTACCCGTCCCCAGTGGCGGAAGTAGCAGCGGAGGCCGGCGTGGAGCTCCTGGAGACTACGACCCTCAAGACCCCCGAGAGCGCGCAGCGCATCGACGATGTCAAGGCAGATCTCGGCGTGGTTGTTGCTTACGGTGGCCTCGTGCCGCCAGACGTGCTCGCCATGCCCAGCCGCGGCTGGGTGAATCTGCACTTTTCGGACCTACCGAGGTGGCGTGGTGCCGCCCCCGTCCAGTGGGCGATTCGCGAGGGGGACGAGGCGACGGCGTCGTGCGTGTTCAAGCTCGAGGAAGGCCTGGATACGGGTGACATCTACTCGCGCGTCGCGGTTCCGATTGGCCACGAGAGCGCGGGCGATCTGCTCACGTCGATGGCCGAGGCCGGAGCGCACCAGGTGCTCGGCGTCGTGGATGCGCTCGCCGATGACAGCGCGTTCGCGGTCGCTCAGGCCCCTGAGGGCGTGTCGCATGCGCGTCGTCTCGAACATATCGACGGCTACGTGTCGTTCACCCACGATGCCACACATGAGGATCGCATCATTCGATCCGTCACCCCGAATCCCGGTGCCTACACGGTGTTGCCGGGCGGAGGCCGCATGAAGCTCGGGGTGGCAACCCCGGTTGATCGCGACGATCTCGCACCCGGCCAGCTTGAGGTCACGAAGAAACAGGTGACGGTCGGATGCGCGAGCGGCGCGCTCGTGCTCGGCCAGGTCGCGCCTGCCGGTAAGTCTTGGATGGACGGTGCCGCCTGGGCCAGGGGAGCGCGTCCTTCGGACGAGTTGCGTCTCGGCGGAGAGGCGGAGGACTGACGATGAGCGAACGTCGCTACGCAGACGGATACCGCAAGCTGCGCAAGGCCGATGAGCCTCGCCGCATCGCCTACGAGGTTCTCCACGAGGTCGCCACGCAGGGCGCTTTCGCGAACATCATCTTGCCCAAGGCGCTGCGTCAGGCACGCCGCGACGGCCATTTCTCCGATCGCGATGCTGCTTTCACCTCAGAGCTCGTTCATGGCACGCTGCGCGCGATCGGACGACTTGACTGGGTGATCGCGCGTCACATTGATCGTCCCCTAGCTGATCTCGATCCGCGCGCGCTCGTCGTTTTGCGGATGGGTGCGCACCAGCTTCTCGACATGCGTGTACCCGACCATGCCGCTGTGTCTGCGACGGTCGATGTCGCCCGCGAGCACCTCACGGACGGCCCCGTTCGCTTCGTCAACGCTGTCCTGCGTTCAATCACACGCGAGGATCCGTCCGAGCGCGAGACTGACATGGACGCCATCGAGGACGCCGATGAAGCCCTCGGCGTGCGTTACTCGCACCCTTCCTGGATGGTCGCGGCGTTCCGTGATGCCCTGACGGCACACGGGTACCCGCAGGAGGAGCTGCTCGACGTCCTTGAGGCCGATAACGAGGTTCCCACGGTCACCCTGGTCGCGCGTCCGTCCCTGATGAGTGTGGACGAGCTGGCCGACGAGGCCGAGGACATTCTCGACACGCGCGTCGCGCTCGGTGCCGTCTCACCCGTCGCGGTCCTCCTCGAATCCGGTGACCCCGCACGACTGCCGTCGATCCGCGACGGACGTGCGGGGGCACAGGACGAGGGTTCGCAGCTCGCCGCTCTCATCGCAGCATCCGCACCCGTTGAGGGGGGAGCCGACGAGTGTTGGCTCGACCTGTGTGCCGGTCCCGGTGGGAAAGCCGCCCTGTTGGCCGGTCTTGCAGCGCGCGTGGGCGCGCGAGTCACCGCTAACGAGGTGCACCCCCACCGCGCCCGCCTCGTCGAACGAACGACCCGACAGTTTGACTCCATCGAGGTTGTCAGCGGCGACGGTCGCACCTTCGGCGGGGGACGGAGTGCGTGGCCGCTCGCCTCTTTCGACCGCGTCGTCGTCGATGCGCCCTGCTCGGGCATGGGCTCGATGCGTCGGCGCCCGGAATCGCGCTGGAACCGCAAGCCCGAGGATGTCGAGGAGCTGACTGTTCTCCAGCGCGAGCTACTCGACCGCGCCGTCGCCCTGACGCGCACCGGGGGGGTGCTCACCTACATCACGTGTTCGCCGCACGCGGCCGAGACTCGTGAACAGGTGGAGCGTCTGCTCGACGCTGGTGGTGTCGAGCTACTCGACACCGTCGCACTCGCGAACGAGTGTGCGCCCGAGGCGCTTGATGTGCCCGCCTCGGCCGGAGTCATCGCCGGCCATACGGGGCGCACGCTACAGCTGTGGGACCACCGTTTCGGTACGGATCTTATGTTTGTGGCCTGCCTACGCAAGCGCTAGCATATGCGTTATGAACGCCACAATTAGCCCGTCGATCCTCAACTGCGACATCGCCGACCTGCGCGGCGAGCTGACCAAGATCTCTGGTGCGGATATCGCTCACGTCGACGTCATGGACAACCACTTCGTTCCGAATCTCTCGTGGGGCCTTCCCGTCGCGGAAGCTGTCGTCAAGTCAGGCATTCTGCCGGTCGACGCGCACCTCATGATCGAGGACCCGGATCGCTGGGCCCCGCAGTACGCGGAGGTCGGCTGCGAGTCCGTCACCTTCCACGCGGAGGCTGCGGCCGCTCCGCTGCGTCTTGCTCGCGAGCTGCACCGAATCGGAGCGCGCGCTGGCCTGGCTCTCAAGCCCGCAACGGACATCGCTCCTTTCGTGGATATCCTCAACGAGTTCGACATGATTCTCATCATGACCGTCGAGCCCGGATTCGGTGGCCAGTCCTTCATCGAGCAGATGATTCCCAAGATCGAGCGTACTCGCGCCGCTATCGATGCTGCCGGACTGCAGGTGTCAATCCAGGTCGACGGAGGCATTTCGCGTACCACGATCGAGCGGGCCGCCGAGGCCGGTGCGGATAACTTCGTCGCGGGTTCCGCGGTCTTCCGGGCGGAAGACGCGCACCGCGAGGTCGAAGCACTGCGTGAGCTTGCAAACGCTCATACGCACGCGCACTGACCTATTTCTCATCGGCGGCCGACGGGGAACTTCTCCCTTTTCGGCCGTCGACTTTCTTTTATGGCGGATACGCCTCGCGGTGCGTGCCGGACGATGGCACAATGGCAGATGAGTACTCCGGGGTCGGTGAAAGTCCGAACCGGCGGTGATAGTCCGCGACCCGCCCTCACAGAACGAGGGCGGTTGAGCCGGTGAAATTCCGGCACCGACGGTTAAAGTCCGGATGGGAGGAGTGCATGAGGCGCATCCGTGCGTCTGCTGTGCTGCGCGTACCCCCGGTGTCGGAAAGTAAGTCGTGGCACTTCGGAACAAGCCTCGCGGTGCGCTCACCGTCGCGGCACCGATCATTTTCCTCGCCGTGCTGTTGGCGGGGTGGTGGCTGTCGACCACGCTGACCGGCATCGAGGCCTGGCGCCTACCTAACCCCATGTCCGTCATCTCCAAGGGATCGGTGATCCTGGCGCTTCCGTCAACCTGGCACAAGGTCCAGGTGACGGGTGTCGAGGCCGTCGCTGGGTGTCTGCTCGGCTCGGTCGTCGCGTTGCCGTCCGCGTATGTAATCTACCGGTCGCGTATTTTGGCTGCTGCGGTAGAGCCCTTTCTCGGGGCAACCCAAGCATTGCCAGCAATCGCTATTGCACCAATTCTTGTGCTGTGGGTTGGCTACGGATTCATATCCATCGTCGTCCTGTGCGCCCTGATGGTGTTCTTTCCGATTCTTGTCTCGACGGTCGTCGGCTTGCGCCATATTGACCGCGAGCTTCTCGAAGCTGCTGCATTGGACGGGGCGACGGGATGGACGATGGCACTCTACATGGAGCTCCCGCTGGCCGCTCCCGCGATTTTGGGCGGCCTGCGTAACGGGTTCGCCCTGTCGGTGACGGGCGCAGTCGTGGGGGAGATGGTGATGGGTGGCTCCGGGCTCGGGCAGGTACTCACTCAGATGAGAAACAACGTGGACACCGCCGGAATGTTCGTCATCATTATCATTTTGTGCACGATGGCGACTCTTCTCTACACGATCGTGTACAGGATCGAGCGGTCGAAGCGTTATGAGATCACGCAGTGAAGGAGAATCTCTTGAAGCTTTCCACAATCGTTCGCGCCGCAGTCGTCGGCGCATGCGCTTCGTTGGTCCTGGCGGCGTGCACGTCGGGAGACAAGGCCGCTCAGTCGGGAACGGACGGCAATTCGGAGGTCACGATCGGCCTGACGTACATCCCCAACATTCAGTTCTCGCCCGTTTACGTTGCGGACGCGCAGGGAACGTACACGGATAACGGTATCGTCCCAACAATTCGGCACCACGGGTCGCACGAGGGCTTTTTTACGGCGCTTCTGGCAGGTGAGGAGGATGTCGTCATCGCGTCGGGAGACGAGGCGGCGGTCGCTGCCTCGCAGGGCCTCGATATCGTGTCGATTGGCCAGTATTACGCCTCCTACCCAGGCGCAGTGATCGTTCCAGAGAGTTCCGACATCCACTCTCTTGCTGACCTCAAGGGCAAGACGGTGGGCATTCCGGGTGAGCACGGTGCGAACTACTATGCGACGCGCGCCGCCATGCAGGAAGCTGGTCTTAGCGAGTCGGACGTGACGATCTCTCCGATCGGATACACGCAGCAGGCTGCACTCGCGTCTGGTCAGGTCGACGCAGTCGTCGGTTTTACCAACAACGACGCCGTGCAGATGCGACTGGCCGGCCTTCAGATCCGCGAAATCACGCTGAACCCCACATCGACACCGCTGGTAAGCGCGTCCTTTATCACCACTCACAAGTGGGCGCAGGAGCACCCGGAACAGGCGCGCGCAGTTGTCGCGGCCACGACCAAGGCCATGAACGATATCGCTGCGGCCCCCCAGATCGCCCTCGACGCGACGAAGCAGTGGGATACCTCGTTGACCGACGAGGCGACGTTGTCCGCGGCGAACGCTGTTCTTGCCGCAACGGTTCCTCTCTGGCTGGGCGACACCGGGACTGCAACGGGGGCGCAAGACCTGGCTACCTGGGCGCAGATGGTCACCTTCCTCGATTCTCTCGGGGAGCTTGAGGGGTCGGTGGATGCGACGACACTCGTGACCAACGACTACGCGGGCGCCGCTGATACTGCGTCTTCTCAGTCCTAACGGTGCGCCGTATGCTCGGGACGCGCACGCTTCGCGTAGGGTGGTTGGGTGAGTACCGCCGTCAACGCTAACGTGCGCGTCCTTGAGCTTTTTGTGGAGCTCCTGGGCGCGCGTCCCGGCCGCACCAAGACCCAGCTGCGCGCTCTGCCCGGATACCGCGGACTCGCCGACGATGCGTTTGAGACCCAGTTCCAGCGCGACAAGGACGCATTGCGCGATGCGGGTGCCCACATGACGATTCATTCGGGCGAGCGCTACAGCATCGCCTGGGATTCTTTTGCCCGCGACATTGAGGTCACTAGCGCTGATCGCGCTCTCATGTCGCTGGCCGCACGCGCGTGGGATAGCAATGAATTTTTCGCGGACGCCATCGACGCGAAGGCCGCTGCCGCTTCCCCTGACGACGTTAGCGCACCGACGATCCGACTCGGCTTGACCGGGGTGGGGGCTGCCGCTTCGTTGGCACAGGCCATCCGAGAGCGCACGGTGGTGTGTTTTGAGTACCCGGGGTCAGGCGAGCTGACCGAGCGTTCCGTCGATCCGTGGGCGCTATCGGTCCAGGGACGTGCGCTCTACCTGTGGGGGTGGGATCTCGACCGCCGCGCCGAACGCACCTTCCGCGTCTCCAGGATACGTTCGCGGGTGTCATTGTTGGGAGAGCCGGGAGACGCATCAACTCCTCCCGAGGCAGGGGCACCTCCCCGCGTGTCCTCGCTGGTCTCGCCCGTCGTCGACGTGCGTGACGTCTCAACGGCGCGCACTCTTCTTCACGGCTACGAGGCCGGGCAGGCCTCGGCCGCTTCCGGCTCGCCTCGGCCGGGGTGGGATCGCGTCGCCCTCGAAGGCGGCGACATGGGGACGTGGATTGGCCGCCTTCTTGCCCTTGCCTCGGACGTGGTCGTCGTATCGCCCGAGTCACTGCGAGAGGCGATGCTCACGCGCCTACGCGCGGCCTGTGCGTGGGGTGAGCACAATGCCTGAGAACGTCCAGCTGGCAGTTGTTCGTCTCGCATCGATGGTTGCCTGGATGAGTGAGCACCCGGGTTCGACCGTCGACGAGATTGCCACCCACTTCCACCGCACCAGGCGACAGGTGCGCCGCGATGTCGAGTACCTTGCATCCGTTGGAGATTCGCTCCCCGGTGCCTCCTTCGAGGTCGATTGGGAGCTCTACGAGCAAGAGCAGCGCGTGTCACTTCGCTCGACGCTGGGTGCTTCGGCACCGCTGCGCCTGTCCACGCTCGAGGCTCAGGCCCTTCTCATCGGCCTGTCCGCGATCACCCCTCTGCTCGGCGCAGACCTCGCCGCACACGTCCCGCACGCAGCCCTCGTCGTGTGCGCTCTGGGCGGCCTGAAAGCCACCGACGCCGATCAGCACGTGGAGGCGCTGCCATCCCCGGCCTCGTCCGGCGCAAGCCTCGAAGCTTTGCGCGATGCACTCGTGCGCGAAGAACGCGTGTCGTTTACGTACGTGTCCGCCACCGGTGTTCAGACGCGGCGCCTCGTCGACCCGTGGTCGCTTGAAGCGAGTGCCGGCGGATGGCTCCTGCGCGGCTGGTGTACGCGCGCTGGCGAGGCGCGCAGCTTCGCTGTCGCTTCGATCCGCGATGTCCGCTGGGAGGGTCCGCGCATCGAGGAGCCGCGCCGCGTCCGTCACGATGCGCCGACGTGGGTACTTGATGTCGATCGTGACGCTCGGTGGATCGCGGACGAATACGACGGCCGCGTCACCCATGAACTCCACAGCGGGGGAGCGCGCATCACGCTGCCCGTGTGGAATGAGCAGTGGGGTCTTAGTCTTCTTATCGACATCGCTCCGCACCTTCGCGCGGTGGTCCCAGACATGCGGGAGGCTGCTGCGAGGCGAGCACGAACTATCTTGTCAAACTGGACCCAAGAGGACGAATCGTGAGCCCCAAGCGACGCCGACACCGCACCCGCGGGAGTCAGCATGAGGAACGCCAGGAGGAAGTCGGCCTGGGGGTCGGGAGCGCCGCGCAGCGCTACGCCGCGTACAAGGCCGAGGCTCAGGCAGCTGCTTCGCTGCGCGCCCGATGGGTTTCCACGCTGAGCTTCACCCCGGACCCATTCCAGATCCAGGCCCTCGATGCCGTCGAGGCCGGCAACTCGGTTCTGGTCGCAGCGCCCACCGGAGCCGGTAAGACCATCGTCGGGCACTTCGGTGCCTACGTTGCCCTCAACCAGGCGATGCGAGCTTTTTACACGACGCCAATCAAGGCACTGTCGAACCAGAAGTACCTGGAGCTGTGCGACCTGTACGGTGCGGACAACGTCGGACTGGCGACCGGAGATACCTCCGTCAACTCGAGCGCGCCTATCGTCGTCATGACAACCGAAGTGTTGCGCAACATGATCTACGCGGGCGTATCCCTTGATGACCTAGGCGTCGTTATCCTCGACGAGGTCCACTACCTGGCCGATAAGATGCGGGGGCCGGTGTGGGAGGAAGTCATCATCCATCTGCCCGCGCACGTCGCGATCATCGCCCTGTCGGCCACCGTGTCCAACGCCGAAGAGTTCGGTGCCTGGATCCGGGAGGTGCGCTCCAGCTGCGAGATCATCGTCTCGGAGAAGCGTCCCGTGCCGCTCTACCAGCACATGATCGTCGGCGAAGACATTTTTGACCTGTATGCACCGACCGGCAAGGCAAAGCTCAACCCCGAACTCGTGGCTGCGACGCGCGACTCCGGAATGCGCGGGGGACGCGGGTCACGCTCGTGGAACCGCGAGGTGCGGGTGCGTCGCGAATCGCGCCCTTCGACGCTCATTTCGCTCGATCGGGCCGGTCTGTTGCCCGCGATCACCTTCATTTTTTCGCGCGCGGGGTGCGAGGACGCCGTCCGTCAGATTCTGTCCACGCGCATCACGCTGACGACGCGCTCGGAGGCAGCCGAGATTGAGAGCTACGTCGACGAGGTCATCTCCCTACTGGCGCCCGAGGACGCCATCGTTCTGGGTGCCCAGGCCTGGAAGCGCGGTCTGATGCGCGGCATCGCGGCCCACCACGCAGGCATGCTCCCCCTCATGAAGGAGAGCGTCGAACACCTGTTTTCGCGTGGCCTCGTCAAGATGGTGTACGCGACCGAGACGCTGGCGCTCGGTATCAATATGCCCGCACGCACGGTCGTCATCGAGTCGCTCACCAAGTGGAATGGCTCTGCGCACGTGGCGCTGTCGGCGGGGGAGTACACACAGCTTTCCGGACGCGCAGGGCGTCGTGGCATCGACACCGAGGGGCACGCGGTCGTGTCGCATCGCGGGGGAGTGGCCCCCGAGGAAGTCGCAGCCCTGGCATCAAAGCGCACCTATCCGCTGATTTCCGCATTCACTCCGACGTACAACATGGTCGTCAATCTGCTCGCACGCTCCACGCGCGCCCAGACCCGCAAGGTGTTGGAGTCGTCTTTCGCGCAGTACCAGGCCGACTCAGCCGTCGTCGAGCTCGCGTCGCGCCTGACGGATGTGCAGGCGCAGTGCGACTCGACGATCGCTGAGCTGTCATGCTCGCGCGGCGACGTGCGCGAATATCTTTCGTTGCGCGATCAACTGGGACAGGCGGAGAAATCCGGCGCCCGGGCGCGCAAACGTGTGGCCCGAGAGGAGTCCCGGCGCGTGCTCTCCAGCGTGCGCCCCGGTGATGTCCTTGCGCTCACACGCGGGCGCAAGACTCGACTGTGCGTCGTCGGCGCAAAAGCCACCAGCGCCTCAGGCCGCGTCGAGGTGTCAGTGATCGGGCAGGACGCCACGTGGCGCGCTCTGGCTTTCGAGGACGTTCGCGGCGCGATTGCAGTCGTCGGCCATATGTCTATTCCGGGAGGCTCCGCGCTTCGGCGCACAAAGGAGCGCACAAGAATCGCCGGAGAACTGCGGTCCGGCACTGCCAAGGGCATCTATGAGCTCCCCTCAGATGTCGCGCAGGACTGCGACCCCGTCTCAGCCCTGCGTGTCGCGATGCGCCAGCACCCAGTTCACCGATGCCCGCATCGGGAGGAACATGCGCGTGCGGGTGCCCAATGGGCACGCTTGGCACGGGAGGTTGACCGCCTGCGCTCATCTATCGATTCTCAGACGGGATCCGTCGCGGCCCAGTTTGACCGCGTCTGTTCGGTGCTCGAACGCCTCGGTTTTTTGGCGGGCGATGAGGTCACCGATGCCGGTCAGCGTTTGCGTCGGATCTTTGGCGAACGCGACCTGGTTGTCGCGATGTCGATGAACGAAGGCACGTGGAACGAGCTCAACGAGGTGGAACTTGCCTCGATGGTCTCCGCCCTCGTGTACGATTCACGGTCCGACGACGATGCCCAGCAGCTCGCTCCCGCAGGGGTTGGCATTCGCTTGCAGGAAGCCTGGCACGAGAGCCTCGCGACTCTGAAGCGTGTTCACCGCGTGGAGAAAGCGTGTGGGTGCGACCTTACCCCGAGCCTCGACGCGGGCCTGATGGCACCGACGCTTGCGTGGGCGCACGGAGCGACCTTGGCAACCGCGATCGATACGACGCCTATCCAGGCGGGAGACTTCGTCCGCTGGATGCGCCAGGTGATGGATTGCCTAGGCCAGATCGCGTCGGCCGCAACGAGCAGCGAGCTCAAGCGCAAGGCAGAGACCGCGAAGGATCGAATCGGCCGCGGTATTGTGGCGTGGTCGACTATCTAAACGACCTGGAGGGATAGTGGGGCAGCAGGACTTGTTTCGACGCGTATCGCTGGGCCACCTGTGCGGTGATTCGCTCATCGCCGCCATCGCCGGACTCACGTCATACGCGTCGTTTCCCCCGGTGGGCTGGTGGTGGCTGTCGATCCCCGCGCTCGCGCTGTACCTGTCGCGCATTGACGAGGCCCGGGCGCCACGCGCGCTGACAGTGACCTTTGTGTTCGGCATGAGCTTGTGGATTCCGCTCATTGACTGGATTCCGCTGGCGGTGGGGACGACGCCTCCGTGGTTTGTCCTTGCGTTCGTGCAGACCTTATTCCTCATGGGATGGGTGTTATTCGCGCGTTGGACGCAGCTGTGGTCGTGGGCGCGGGGTCCGCTTCTTCAAGCGACGTTCTTTGCTCTCACGTGGGCAGGCGTCGACGCCGCACGATCGCGGTGGCCGTGGTCGGGTTTTCCTTGGGGCTCTGTGGCTTTGCCACAGGTGGATTCGTCTTTGGGGCATCTCGCGCCCTACGGCGGGACCACGCTTATCACCGCCGTCGTCGTGTTTCTGGCCGTCCTCCTGCGCCGTGCTTTCGCGGCTCGCGACGCGAGCATCGTGCGGGAGCATTGGTTTTCGCGGCCTGTTCTCGCCCTTATCATCGTCGCCGCGTTCATTGCTCCACTCGCGCTGCCGCTGCCCAAGCAGGCTGAGAACGGGATGCTGCGCATTGGCGTCGTTCAAGGTGATATCGCTTTGCCTGGCGCACAGGCCTACAGCCGCGAGGGAGAGGTGACGGACAACAACGTGCGGGCATCCCTCGATCTTGCGAGTTCGCCAGAGGTCGCCGATGACCCGATCGACGTAGCGATCTGGGGTGAGGGGTCCGTCGATCGCGATCCGAAGGATTTCCCAGCGATTGGGCAAGCGGTTGATCAGGCCGCCACGGCCCTGGATGCTCCGATTCTTATCGGGTATACGAACGTAAACGAGCGCGATCGCGTCAAGAATTGGCTGGCGGTCTGGGTACCGGGGCAGGGGGTGGACGAGTCGGCGCGCTACTCCAAGCACATTCCCGTACCTTTCGGCGAATTTATTCCATTCCGCGAGTTCATCGCCTCCTTCGCCACGGAGGTCGCACAGTCGAGCCGCGACATGGAAGCGGGGGAGGAGCCTCCCCTCATGACGATTCGTGCACGAGACGGTCGCAGCGTACCCCTCGCGGTCGGCATCTGTTTTGAGGCCGGCTACCCGCTGGTGATCGGCGAGGGCGTTGCCCGTGGCGGACAGGCGATCATCGTTCCATCGAACAACTATCACTTCCAGTCCTCGGGAGAGTCCGCTCAGCAGGGTCAGCTGTTGCGCATGCGGGCGATGGAGTATTCGCGTAGTGCGGTTCAGGCCTCGACGACTGGGCATTCCTACGTCATTCGTCCCGACGGCTCGATCTTAAAGAGCAGCGGCACGCAGCAGTCGGCCACACTCGCCGCAGACGTTCCGCTTCGTTCGTCCCTGACGTTCACGGCCCAAGCGGGGGAGAGAATTCCCAATGGTGTCATGGGCGCGACGCTTATCGTCGGCTTCCTCGCCTTCCTGACGGTTATCGGTCGGGGAGTGCGTGCCTCCTGGCGCGCCAGGCGTGCGTCACGCCGCTAAGTTCGGCAAAATGTGACTCATGACCGTTTCTGAGCGCCTCGTGCCGTCTCCCGAGGGAGACCACACCCTGATCGTTATCCCGACATACAACGAGATGGAGACGCTTCCAGAGATCCTCACGCAGGTCTGGGCGCACGTGCCACGCGCTCATATCCTCATTGTTGATGACTCCTCGCCAGATGGGACGGGGGAATGGGTCGATTCTCGCCGCGCCTGCGAGGAACGACTGCACATCCTGCATCGCCCGGCGAAGTCCGGCCTGGCGACCGCCTACGTCGACGGCATGGGCTGGGGTATCGACCGCGGGTATCCGTTCATCCTCCAGATGGACGCCGACGGATCTCACCGCCCAGCGGACCTCCCGAAGCTACTGAGCCGCATCGCCGGACCCGATCGGCCCGACCTCGTCATCGGCTCACGCTGGGTACCCGGAGGGCGCATCAACGGGTGGTCTCACAAGCGCGTCGCCCTGTCGAAGGCGGGCAATTATTATGTCCGATTCTGCTTGGGGACCCCGGTCAAGGATGCAACAGCGGGCCTGCGCCTACACCGCGCCGCCTTCCTGGCTAACAATGAGGTTCTCGACCGGGTAGCGACCACCGGATTCGGATTCCAAGTCGAGATGACGGAGCTGGAACGATCCCTGGGTGCCACGATTGCCGAGGTGCCTATCACCTTCGATGAGCGTATCGCCGGAGAATCCAAACTCGACTCGTCGATCTTCGTCGAGGAACTCATCATGGTCACGAAAGGCGGCTTGGGTCGTCTGACCCAAGCCGCCCGTCGAGTGCTGTCGAAATGATCAGCCCTTGCGGTATGAGCCCTCTGGGCGCAGGCGTCCCTCTCGGTAGGCACTGAGCTGCTCGGTGAGAACGACCTCGAGTTCTTCGATAGAACGACGCTCGAGAAGCATGTCCCAGTGGGTGCGCTGAGGCTTAACGGGCTTGTCTTCCTCGTCCTCGACGGTCTCGCCGATCAGATCCGCCGACTGGCCGCACTTGCATTCCCAGGTCGCCGGAGCCGTCGCCTCACTGGACAGCGTCACCTCGAACTCATGTCCGTTCGGGCAGGCGTAACGAACGATGAAACGATCGGCGAAAACGACGCCGTCCTCGGACTCGAGGGACTTCGCACCGATCTGCATGCCACGCAGCGCGCGGTCAGCCATAACAGCCTCCTGGACGTAGATAAGAAACGGAACCATTCTATCTGACGCGTCAAGCGGAACGGTACTGGCTCCGGGCAGTAACAGACCCCTACGATCCGATAATGTACATTATGTCCGTTTTTCTTTTCCTGACCCTCTCCGCCCACACGCTACAGTTGCACCCATGACGACAGAACACGACGCGCGCTCACAACGCCCCCCTGCTCTTCGAGAGACCATCGTGCTCACGGCGGCCTGCCTATCGTATTCACTCCTGTCATTCCTCGCGAAGGCCCCGGAATCCATTGCCATCGCACACGCGCACGACGTTGCTGCCTTTGAGACGCGCTTCGGCTTCTTCATCGAGAAACCCGCGAACGCATGGCTAACGGCTCATCCACTCCTCGCATCGCTCGCGTCAGTTCAATACGCCGTTTCCTTCTTTGCGATGACCGGTTTTGCCATGATCATCCTGTGGCTGAAGGCCCCCGCCCATTACCGCCGCGCTCGATGGACTCTTGTCATCATGACGATCGGCGCGCTCATCACCTACTGGTCCTATCCCCTGGCACCCCCGCGCCTCGTGCCCGGCCTCGGCTTTGTTGACGCTGTTGCCCAGCATACGTCTGCCTATTCGCAGCTGTTTGGCACACTCGCGAACCCCTACGGGGCCATGCCTTCAATGCATACTGGCTGGTCCGTATGGGTCGCCTGCACGCTCGGCGCCTACGTGTGGCGCTCATGGTGGGCACGACTCATTCTTGCCATTCACCCCGCCTTAACTATCGTGACAATCGTCGCAACCGCCAATCATTACGTGGTTGACGCCATTGCCGGATGCACATACTTCCTACTTGCGTGGCTCTTTGTCATCATTGGGCAACGTGCCTTACCGGGGAACGTGCGTACGCTCGGCGAGACGTCCTAGGACCGGCCTACTTTAGACGCTAGGGTGGTTGTCATGAGACTCGGAGTAGATTTTGGCACCACGACAACCGCAATCGCTATCGTTGATCGGGGGAACTATCCGATCGTCTCTTTCGTCGACAACAACGACGATACGGTCGATTTTGTCCCCTCGATCATCGCTCTTGACGGAGACCGCCTCGTCTACGGCTTCGACGCCGAGGACGCCGCACGCGATGGAGCTCCCCACCTGCGTTCTTTCAAGCGTTTGCTGTCCGACCCATCGGTAACTGACACGTCTACGCTGCGCCTAGGCAACCACAGCATTTCGATCCTCGAGGTGCTCACCGGTTTTCTGACCTACGTTGCGCACCAGCTGCGTACCAACTCCTCTATTGCATCGCTGCCCGATTCCGAGCCGCTCGAAGCGCTCGTTGGCGTGCCTGCTCACGCATGGTCGGCTCAGCGTTTCCTTTCCCTCGAGGCCTTCCGGCGCGCCGGCTGGCATGTCCTCGCGATGGTGAATGAGCCTTCCGCTGCCGGCTTCGAGTACACCCACCGTCACGCCGGAACCCTCAACTCCAAGCGCACCGCGATTCTTGTGTACGACCTCGGTGGCGGCACGTTCGACGCGTCAATCGTTTCGGCTACCGGCACCTTGCACGAGGTCATGGGTTCACGCGGCCTCAACATGGTCGGCGGAGACGACTTCGACGTGGTGCTCGCCACCCGCCTTGCAGCGGCCGCCGGAACCGATTCCGGGAAGCTCGGCGAGGCAGCCTGGGAACGCCTCATCGAGGATGCCCGAGACGCTAAGGAGACCCTCTCCCCCTCCACGAAGTTCATTACCGTGCCCGTCGACGGCGAGCCCGTCACGATCCCGGTTGCGGATTTCTACGAAGCCGCTTCTGCCCTCGTCGAAGCGACGATCGCCGCGATGGAACCACTCCTTGTTCACGACGCGTCCGGAGTCGGCCAGCTCGGCGGCGACATCGCCGGTCTGTACGTCGTCGGTGGCGGCTCACAGCTGCCTCTCGTTGCTCGCATGCTGCGTTCGCGCTTTGGCCGCCGCGTTCATCGTTCTCCCCACACCGCTGCCTCTACCGCGATTGGCCTGGCGATCGGTGCCGATCCTGAGGCCGCATACACGGTACGCGAACAGCTTTCCCGCGGTGTCGGTGTTTTCCGCGAGCGTGAAGCTGGTTCCTTGATTTCCTTCGATACGCTTCTTGAGCCCAACACCGAGCTCGCTCCCGGCGAAACTCTCACCATCAAGCGCCGCTACCGCGCCGCGCATAACATCGGCTACTTCCGTTTCGTCGAGTACTCCTCGTTCGACGAGGCCGGGGTGCCGCGCGGCGACCTTCAACCCTACGGCGAGGTCATCGTTCCCTTCGATCGCGCCTTGCGTCGTGACGATGTCGACCTGAGCACTGTTCCTGTCATTCGCACCGAGGACGGGCCGCTCATCGAGGAGTCATACATTGTGGACGAGAACGGCATGGTGACCGTGGAAATCACCGACGTCGAAGCATCCTACACGGTCCATCGCCCCCTGGGTCGCCGCTGAGGGCCACAGTCCTGCCGACATTCACAAGCTGTGGGGGCCAGGCTCAGCCTGGCCCCCACAGCTATGTTCAGACGCTCCGTGTCAGGACGCAGAAAGCTTGGAACGACGACGCTGCGCGAGCTCGTCAACAAACGTTGGCTCAGAACGCTCAAGCGGAAGCTCCGCGAGCGATCCCTCGACCTCGCGCCACACACGGCCTACCGCGATTCCGAAGACGCCCTGGCCACCCTGGAGGAGATCGATCACCTCGTCGGTCGAGGTGCATTCATAGACCGACGCTCCGTCACTCATCAGAGTGATAGACGCAAGATCGTCCACTCCCCTGTTCTGGAGCGACGAGACGGCAACACGTACCTGTTGAAGGGACACACCCGCATCCAGTAGCTTCTTGACGACCTTCAGCACGAGAATGTCTCGGAAGGAGTACAGACGCTGCGAGCCGGAACCGCGAGCCGCGCGAATTGAGGGTTGAAGGAGGCCGGTACGCGCCCAGTAGTCCAGCTGACGGTAGGTGATACCTGCGGCGCTGCACGCAACGGGACCACGGTAGCCCATCTCGTCCGTATCAAGACCTTCGAGCGGGTCGCCAAAAAGCATGCCTTGCCGGCTAGCGGCGTTCGCTTGTGCGCTCACTGTCGGGCTCCTTGCAGGTGGTACTTGATGAGAACAGGTCTACGGTAGAGCACCGAGGCACGGTGGTCAATGACCGAAGCGGCGAGTCTAACCTTCATGTTCAACATGAGACTTAGCCTGCATCATCCGCGAGGGCAGACACAGCCACAGTCAGCATTTCACGGTGCAGGTCGGCAAACATCTCCCCCAGTTCAACCGCCCTGGCGCGCGCACGTTCACGATCGGCACCACGGCCTCGTCCACGCTGTGAGGACACGGCCTGATCGATGATGTCGGCGCTACGCTCGGCACCTTGACGAACCGCTCGCAACACGCGCACGTCAACTCCAGCACACTCAAGGCGTGCAATTGCTGACACCGCCTGCACGCAGCGCGCAGGAAAATAACCGGCCAGGTCAGGTGTGATGAGCCCAAGGCGGGTGTAGCGGTCGAGGGTCTCTACATCGATGCCCGTCAGATCAGACAGATCAGCGGCGGGCACCGCGCGGCGCCCGGCGAGTGACACCGTCTGTCCCTCGGAGGAGACGACCTGGGCGACCCTGCGCCTCGCAGGAGTGTGGCCCGCATCGAGCGCATCGAGCTGCGCGCGAATCACGCTCAGCGGTGTGAAGGAATCACGCTGCTCGGTGAGCACGTAACGCAAACGCTCCACGTCGGCTGCGGAGTACTTACGATAACCCGAACCTGTGCGCGCGGGAGTCACGAGTCCCTCGCTCTCCAGGTAACGCACCTTGGACAGCGAAATAGCGGGGAACTCCTCTTTCAGAGAGTCAACGACGCGGCCGATTGACAGCTCGGGGCTGTGATCGGCATCCTGCGGCCACGAGCGAGCCTCGTGAGAGGAGCCTGCCCCCCGCGCGTGCGCAACGGCTGCTGACACGTCAGGCCTGCTTGGTCGACGGCTGGTAGGTCAGACGATACTTACCGATCTGCACTTCGTCGCCGGCGCGCAGCTGGACGGAGTCGACGCGCTCGCGGTTGACGTACGTTCCGTTCAGCGATCCCGAATCGCGCACGATGTGACCGCCCTCAGAGGCGATGAACTGGCAGTGCTTGCGCGACACGGTCACGTCGTCAAGGAAGATATCAGCCTTGGGAGAGCGACCGGCGTTGGTCACCTCAGGATCCAGCAGGAAACGCGCACCCGTATTCGGACCGCGCAGCACGATGAGAAGTGCCGAGCCAGCGGGCAGGGCCTCGACGGCCTCGCGGTCGCGAGCGGAAAGCGCAACGGGTGCCTCTTCGACCTCGTCAACGACAGGCGCCAAGCCGAAAACTGAGGTTGCAGTCGGGTCGAATGGCTGGTTGTCAGACATTGTGCGCTCCAAAGAATAAGAAAATGGAATGAGTCAAGTGTAAACGTTTGCCTTGTATCAGGCGCGAGCACGCACCACATGATAGCCAGCTACGGCCACGATCAGCCGTAGGTAGCAAACTGCGGGGGTTTCGGCGCGGCAATCGATGTAATCGATAGATCGTCAGCCTGCGTGATCGTGACGGTCGCACCCTTCGCTCGCATCTGCGCCGCTGAGCCCGCCTGGATATCAAGAGCGGTCGCGATTGTCTGTCCTTCGCCGATCACCTTCCACGTGTACGGCGAAACGATCGGTGTCCCATCGACGATAATGGCACCAGCCTGACCCGTGAAGGCAGAGCGCGTAGAGAGGCGTACGCCGTTGAGTTCGATTGCCTCAGCTCCCGCATTGCGCAATTCCCCCAGCGTCATAACGAATTGCGTGGGAGTCAGATTAGTGCCCGGGTCCGCGACTCCGACAGTGACTCCGGGGCCGTGCACGGGTGCTGTACCAGCTGCAATTTGCGCTTGAGTTTCAGCCTTGCGAGTAGCCTGTTCGCGTGCATCTGCCTCGCTGGCTGCGCTGCGCAGGTCATCAAGCTCGCGGGAAAGCTCGCCGCGGCGGTTGCGTAGGTTCTGTTCCTGTGTGCCCAGCTCGTCCAGGACGGTGACGAGATCCTGCTCCGAGAGCCCCTCGAGGGGATCGGACCGTTGCGCACGCACCTGCGTGGCCAAAGCAAATCCGAGAATCATGAAGATCACGAGCATCACGACATGCAGTCCGCGAGGAAGTGCGAAGAAGGCTTGGCGAGCACGCGTCCACACGCGGGAATCCCCGTGTGGCCCTCGACGGCTGACGTGCGCACGCGTCTCTTCCTCGACGCCATCGTCCTGTGCGACAGGCTGAGTGGGTTCGTCGTTCATCTCAGGCTTTCAGAAGTAGACGGCGAATCGACGCCGTGTTGGAGAAGATACGGATACCCAGAACGACGACGACAGCTGTCGTCATCGCTGAGCCGACACCAAGCTGGGTGCCGAGGAACACAAGAAGGCAAGCGACGACGACATTCCAGAAGAATGACGTGACGAAGACTCGGTCCGCGAAGCGACCCTCGAGCCACGCGCGACCGGCACCGAAGAGAGCATCCAGACCAGCGACGACGGCGACGGGCAGGAACGGGGCTAGCCAGGCCGGAACCGTGGGATCCAGGACCACGCCGAGAACGATGCCGATGATCAAGCCAATGACAGCGATCATGAAGAACCTCCTTCATTCGATTCTCCCACCGGGGTTGCGTAGCGGGAATCCGTGAGCGTGAGCGCCTCCATCTGGAGGTGGTCCGAAACCTTCGAGGACACCGTCATACCGGTCACCGACTGCGCGGCCGAGAGGTAGTCGCCGGTGGCCCCGCGAACGAGGGCGACGGAGAGCGCGTTGGCGTCACCGATCGCCGACACTTCGTAGGGCGAGGAGACGGGGGTAACGTTCACGAGGATCACGGATCCAGCCGTGCGCACGAACGTGTCGGGACCGACCCGCTGACCGTTGATGGAGACGGCGTCCGCTCCGGCGGCCCACAGGGCATTGACGACTATCGCCAGATCTTGATCACGCACCGCTCCGCTCCCCTTGCCCGGGCCGCCGCGATCCGTCAGAGTGACCGTGATGCCGGGGCCGACGACCGGAGTCGTCGCGGTCACGAGATCCTGTGCCGGGTTAGATGCCGCAGTCGGGCCTGTACCGGAGTACTGTTCGATGGCACGCCCCAAAGATTGCACGTCGTTGTTGAGCGCTTCGACCGTATCGGTGCGCTCGGATGCCTGTGCCTTCAAATCGGATTTGACATCTGAGGCCGGAGCTCGCAGCGAGCTCGTCGCGACGATGGAGGCGAAGCCGAGCGCGACGGCTACCGCGAAGACACCGATTGTACCGATGACGCTTGCTGGCCTCGACCCACGGTCGGCGTGAAAGTGCTCGTAACCAGCGTCGAGGGGGTTGGCGAGCAGAGAATTCAGGAGGGACATCGAGGCCGCGGGGTCGGCGGACGAGGCCAGGGTGGCCTCGGCCCGCTCGCCCGCCGCCTCGCTGCGCTGTGCTCCCGGCGTCACTGATCGTGCTTCCAGCGGCGCTGTACGCGCTCGTCACGCTCAAAGGCATCAAGGTGCTCCAGGACAATACGGCGCAGCTGCGCCGGAGCATCTCCGTGAGCATCGAGCCAGCCGCGCAGGAGCCCCACAGAACGTTCGACACTGCCCTCCCGGTCAATGTCGAGGCCGTAGCCGAGCACGCCGTTCGCGTAGCGCAAGGCCATCCCAATGGTGTGGGATTCCCAGTAGGACCGAAGGCGCTCGACGGCGCTGTCGATACCCGATTCACCATCCCACGACGAAGCGTTCAGGCCGGCGAGTGTCGCCGTCAGGAAGTCGTTCGAAAGCGACTCCGAATACACCGCCTCCCACGCCTGCGAGCGCGCCTCCTCGAGCGGCAGCGACGCGAGTGCTTCGACGCTCATGCGCGCAGCCTCACCGGAGCCGTCGGCGTTGCGCCACGCTTCGATGGCTCCCGTGTCGACGAGGCCCCGTGCCGCCAGGGCACGGCGGGCACGCCAGGCGATGTCGGGGTCGTCGCTGGCTGCGAAGCCGCGCACGGTGGCCTCGTGCTCTTGAGCGCCGCGGGCGGCGAACTCCGCGATAAAGGCACGGGTGTAGGAGCGCCAGGCGTCGGAATCTTCCGTCTCGCGCGACAGGCGAATCGTCGTGGCCAGCACCTGATCGTGGACGTGACCGCGAAGGCTTCCCGGCAGGAACGAGGACAGCGCCTCGGAGACGAAGAGAAGCAGCCGGTCGCGAATGGCGGGTTCTGTCTCTGTAGGAACGGCAGTCAGTACGGCAGCAATAAAACGGCGAGGATCGAGCAGTCCGTCACGCACCGCGTTCCACAACGACGCCCATATCACGGCACGCGTGATCGCCGTGTCGATGGTTCCCACGTAGGCGAGTGCCACGTCGGTCGAACGCTCATCCAGGCGAGAGATCGCATACGTAAGGTCGTCGTCGTTGACGACGACGAGATCAGCGCGGGCGGCTCCACCGGGAACGGAGAGCACTCCTTCGGGGTCGATGGCTGCCGCTTCGCCTTCGATACGCACGTCGAAGCTATGCGTCCGTTCGAGGGTGCCAGCAGCGACCCGCCACGTGGAAACGGTGACGCGGTGAGGACGCAGCGCACCGTCGCAGGCATCGCCGCTCTGGTGAAGAATGAAGTCGGTGATCGCACCTACATTGTCCGTGACCCACGATGCGGACAGCGTCGAGGGGCCGGAGGTCTCAAGCCACGCGCTCTTCCACGACGACAGTTCCTGGCGCGATGCCCCTTCAAGGGCGACTAGCAGGTCTTGCAGATTCGTCGCCCCGAACTGATGCTCCGCAAAGTAGCGGCGTGCTCCTTCGTAGAAAGCGTCTTCTCCAACCCAGGCGACCAGCTGCTTCAGGACCGATGCACCCTTCGCGTAGGTAATGCCGTCGAAGTTGGTCTTTGCGGCCGCGACGTCCGGAATATCGGCTGCGATCGGGTGGGTAGTCGGCATCTGGTCCTGCGTGTAGGCCCAGATCTTGCGGTTCATTGCGAAGTTTGCCCATTCCCCGACGTAGCGGGTCGCGGTCGCAATCGCGCTGGCACCCTGGTTCTCAGCGAAAGACTCTTTGAGCCACAGGTCGTCCCACCACGAGGGCGTTGCAAGGTCGCCGAACCACATGTGGCACATCTCGTGCAACGTCGTGTTCGCTCGACGCTGGCGCTCGGAGAACGTCGGGGTCGAGCGGGAAATGTAGTTCTCGTTGAAGGTAATGCACCCTGGGTTCTCCATAGCGCCCAGGTTGTATTCGGGCACGTAGACCTGGTCGTAGGAGCCCCACGGGAAGGTCACTCCGTAGCGCTCATGGAAGAAGTCCAGGCCTGCGCGCGTCACCTCGAAAACGTCATCGGAATCGAGGTAGCGCTCGAGCGTACGCCGGCACAGGAGACGCAGGGACAGCTCGGCGTGCCCGCCATCCGATGCGCCGCCACGCCACGTGCCGCCGTCGATAACCGCCCAGGGCCCCGCGACGATGGCAGTAATGTAGCTCGACAGCGGGCGGGTCGCGGTGAAGTCGTGGCGCAGCGCCCCCGAACCTTCCACCTCCTCGACGTCTGTCTCGACCCCGTTGGAGGAGACGACCCAACCGGCGGGAGCGATGACGTGGAATGTCCACTCAGGCTTAACATCCGGCTGATCGATGCACGGCCACGCACGGTGTGCGTCATTGGGTTCGAACTGGGTGTAGAGGTACACCTCGCCGTCCTCCGGATCCGTGTAGCGGTGGAGGCCCTCACCGCTACGCGAGTAGCGCGCAAGTGCACGGATCTCCAGAGTGAATGTTTGCCCCACGGGTAGCCCGCCGACCCAGACGCGATCATTATCATCATCGAAGGGATGCGCCTGACCGTTGAGAAGGACGCCGGTGACCTCCCCTGCGATGTCGATAAACGTGCGCTCTTCATCCGAGCTCATCGTCAGGGTCGACGCCACGGGATAGGTGGGATTCGCCGTGTCCTGGGCGTCTCGGATATCGACCACAACGTCGATAGCGGAGACATGAAGGTGGGCAGCGCGATGCTTTGCTTCGTTGCGTGTCAAGATCTGCATGACACCCATCCTACTGTGTCCCGGCCCGTCGGTGTGGCGCGCACTGCCGTCGCGACGAACTACAGTAGAGACATGACTTCAGTGAATGACATTCGCCCCACGATCGCTCCGGTCCGCCTGGCGACCGCCCTGTCCGGCCTGGACATTGAAGGCTTTTTCGGTGCCGATGGTGCCCCCGCATCTATCGCCGACACGGAACTGATGCTTCGCGGCGTGACCGTCTCCTCCGATGACTGCGAGTCGGAGTGGCTTTTCGTGGCAGTGCCCGGCCTGAAACAGCACGGTATTCGTTTCGCTCACGCGGCGATCGAAGCCGGAGCAAGCGTCGTCCTGACGGACGAGGAGGGACGCACACAGGCGCACGAGCGCGGCCTGGGAGTGCCCGTCATTCAGGTCGCCGACCCGCGCGGCGTGGTTGCGCAGCTGTGCGCCAACGTGTACACCTCGCCCGCCACGCGCCTGACGACGATGGCGATCACGGGCACGAACGGCAAGACGACGACCTCGTATCTGATGCGCGCAGCGATCGCCTCCCGTTTCCCACACGCGTCACTGTGCGGCACCGTGGAAACCCACGTCGGACCGATTTCTTTCGAGGCCGTGCGCACGACCGCCGAAGCTCCCGTTGTCGCACGTTTCCTGGCAGCGACCGAGCAGTACGAGTGCGGAGCCGGGGTCATCGAGCTGTCCGCGCATGCGCTGTCGTTGCACCGTGTCGACGGGATCGTCTTCGACGTCGCCGCATTCACGAACCTACAGCACGACCACCTGGACTACTACGGGGACATGGAGAACTACTTCCAGGCGAAGGCTCTCCTGTTCACTCCGGAGCATTCGCGCCGCGGCGTCGTATGCGTCGACGATAAATGGGGTCGTCGCCTGGCTGAGCAAGCCACTGTTCCGGTGACCACTGTTTCCGCTTTGACCGAGCAGGACGCCGATTGGCGCGTCCGCGACGTCACCCCCGATCAGACGATCGGTCGCACCGTATTCACCCTCGTTGATCCTTCCGGGGCCGGGCACCGAGTCGCGATGCCCATCCTGGGCGAAGTCAACATCCAAAACACTGCGGTTGCGATCGTCAGTGCGGTAAGCCTCGGCATCGACCTTGCTGAGGTTATCTGCGCGATCGAGGATGCGCCTCAGATTCCCGGACGGATGGAAAAGGTAAACCCGGTGCCCGGTGGCCAGCCCCTCGTCATTGTCGACTACGCGCACACTCCCGAAGCCCTCGAGTGGACGCTGCGTTCGACCCGGGAGCTGACGCCCGGTCGGGTCGTCGTCGTCTTCGGAACCGATGGTGACCGCGACGCCACCAAGCGCGAGCATCTCGCCGAGATCGCTGCGCGCGAGGCCGACGTCCTGTGGGTGACGGACGAGAATCCGCGCACCGAGGATCCTCAGTCGATTCGCGACTACCTTCTCCGGGGAATCCGTTCCGTACGCCCTGGCATGGAACATGTCACCGAGGTGACGACCTGCCGCCGCGATGCAGTGCGCCTCGCGATCCTTGCCGCCGATCCCGGTGATACCGTCATCATCACGGGTAAGGGAGCCGAGTGGTACCAGGAGGTTCAGGGAATCCACCACCGCTACAACGACGTGCCGGTCGCCGCCGAGGTGCTCGCCGGAGACGTTCGTTCGCATGAATAACCACGCCACAGCTGTGAACTGGCGCGCCGCAGGTACTCCCATCGGGCCTTTGCAGTGCGCCACACCGTAGACTGGGCGCGTGAACGACTTTGATAAGCAGCCCGACGTAACCACCGAGTACGATGCGGGCGCGGACGAGACCTACATCGAGGACGCGACGACGGCCCCCTCCGACGCGATCGAACTGAGCGACGAGGAGACCGAGGCTCGCGCCCGCGTGATGCGCGCAAACCTCGACCAGTTCGACCTGGACGAGGAGGACCTGGCGCTCTTGGAAGGCGAGTCTGGGCTCGAGGACGTCGACGACGTGGCGGCTGGCCTGCCTGTGCTCGCAGTCGTTGGACGCCCCAATGTCGGCAAGTCCACACTGGTCAACCGCATCCTCGGACGGCGCGAGGCCGTCGTTCAGGACACGCCCGGCGTGACCCGCGACCGCGTCTCCTACCCTGCCGAATGGGCGGGCCGCGACTTCACGCTCGTTGACACTGGCGGATGGGAAATCGATGTCAAGGGTCTGGACCGCTCTGTCGCGGAGCAGGCCGAGATCGCGGTTGACCTGGCCGATGCTGTCGTCCTCGTTCTCGACGCGACCGTCGGCGTCACGGCCTCGGACGAGCGCATTGTCGAGATGCTGCGCTCGAAGAAGAAGCCGATCATCCTGGCCGCCAACAAGGTCGACTCACCCCTTCAGGAGGCCGACGCGGCCTACCTGTGGAGCCTCGGCCTGGGTGAGCCCTACCCGATCTCGGCGCTGCACGGACGTGGAACGGGCGATCTCCTCGACGTCATCATGGAGGTTCTCCCAAGCGAGTCCGCCGTCGCTTCGGCACTGCCCACCGGCGGTCCGCGGCGCGTCGCTCTCGTCGGCCGCCCGAACGTCGGCAAGTCTTCCTTGCTGAACGCGCTGGCCGGCGGCGAGCGCGTCGTCGTTAACGAGCTGGCGGGCACCACGCGTGACCCCGTCGACGAACTCATCGAGCTCGATAATCGCTCGTGGTGGTTCGTTGACACCGCAGGCATTCGCCGCAAGATGCACCGTACGACCGGAGCGGACTACTACGCGTCGATCCGCACCCAGGCAGCGATCGAGAAGGCCGAGGTCGCACTCGTCCTCATCGACGGTTCCACTGCGCTGACCGAACAGGACGTCCGCGTCGTGCAGCAGGTCATCGATGCCGGCCGCGCACTCGTCGTCGTCACCAACAAGTGGGATCTCGTCGACGAAGAGCGACAGAAGGAGATCAAGAACGAGCTTGAACGTGAGCTCGTACAGATCCAGTGGGCACCGCGCATCAACCTTGCCGCTAAGACTGGCTGGCATACGAACCGCATCGTGCGCGCGCTCGACACCGCCCTGGAAGGCTGGGAAACCCGTATCCCCACGGGCCAGCTCAACGCCTTCCTGGGTCAGCTGGTCGCCGCCCATCCTCACCCGCTGCGCGGCGGCAAGCAGCCGCGCATCCTGTTCGGCACGCAGGCGTCGAGCAAGCCCCCGCGCTTCGTCCTCTTCACAACGGGTTTTCTCGATCCTGGTTACCGTCGTTTCATCGAGCGCCGCCTTCGCGAGACCTTCGGTTTCGCCGGCACACCGATTCAGATTTCGGTGCGCGTGCGTGAACGCCGTCGCAAGTAGGCTTGAGTCACAAAGGGCGGGGTGCCACGGTCGTGGCAGCCCGCCCTTCTCGCGCGACACCCATGCATACGACCTCTCCCCTATCCACAGGCGGCCAGCGGCGCGTACCTGTATCCACAGGTCTTATCCCCTGCCTTGACTGGCCGAGGAACCGGGCGCACCATCCTGTCATGACTACTTCACGCACAGCACCAACCTCGCGGCCGATTCCCGTCGGTCTTACCCTGTGTTCCGACGGCCTCGTCCGTCCCGACTGGGCCTCCAATGACCTACTCATGCGCGAGTACTACGACTCCGAATGGGGACTGCCCGTACACGACGAAGCAGGCGTCTTCGAGCGCCTCGTGCTCGAGGGATTCCAAGCCGGGCTCTCCTGGCGAACGGTACTCGCCAAGCGCGATGCATTGCGCGCAGCTTTCGCGAGTTTCAGCCCTGACCGGGTCGCTGCCTTCACGCAGGCCGACGTCGAACGCATCCTCTGCGACCCCGGCGTCATTCGTAACCGCCGAAAAATTGAGGCTGCAATCAGTAACGCACGCGCAACGGTCACCATGCGTGGCAGCAGCGACAGTTCGCGTGCTCCGACCCACCTGGGCGAACTCGTCTGGACCTATCGCCCCAAACAGGATCCGTTTCCTCGATCACAGGACGAGGTGCCCACACAGCTGCCAGAATCGGTGGCGCTCGCTAAGGAGCTGAAGGACAGGAACTTCCGTTTCGTGGGTCCGACGACGATGCTCGCATTGATGTCAGCGATAGGCATCGTGAATACTGACATCGTAGGTACGTACCGCAGGCCGTCATGACGTGACGCAGCGTGGCCACCAGGGGCCTACCGACTATCCCTCTTGCCCCGGCTATCTGGCATGATGGTGACATGGCCCTGTCGAAAAAGCTCCTCAGTCAGGACGAGGTCGTCGTCCGGCACATGCACACGCACCTTAAGACCCTGCTCCCAGCGATCGTTGTCGAAATCCTTTTGGTCCTGGCAGCGGCCGTCGGATCGTTCTATGTTCCCCAGGACGCCCGCTACTGGGCGCTCACGACGATCTGGATCGCCGTCGCGGTCCTGTCGATCCCGCTGTTGATCGCTCCGTGGGTCAAGTGGTGGTCGACCAGCTACACGGTGACGACGAAGCGTGTGATCACCCGTACCGGTGTGCTCAAGCGCACCGGCCACGACCTTCCGCTGAGCCGCATCTCCGATATTCAAATTGAGAAGGGCGTTGACGACCGCATCTTTGGTTGCGGAACGCTGGCGCTTCAGACATCCGCTAATGATCCGCTGCTCCTGCGTGATGTGCCCAAGGTGGAGATGGTGCAGGTAGAGATCTCGAACCTGCTCTTCCACGACATTCAGGGGGCGATCGACGCGGATCCGCGGAGCTGATCGCACTGCGGTACCCAGGTCCCGCATTAGCCTGTCAGCGCCATATCTGCTTCGGCGGTGAACCAGGTGACGGCGGTGTCTGAGTTCTAGAATCCACAAACTCGAACACCGACGTTGGTGGACCTCTCGTCTGGTTAGCCTGGCGTTGTGGATCATCTCGCGCGCTGAGGGGTTCTCCGAGCGTTCCTGCCGTGGCCTCGTTCTGCGATGGACTGGGACGGGCGGTCGTCGCGGAAACGGAGATGCCCAACGAACTGTTGCGCACATTAAACCGCGCGACTCACGTGCGGAGTACCCGCTGGTTAAGGTGTCACGTCGTCTTCTGCCACGGCCGACAGTAAGCAGGTCGAAATCATCCCCGTTGACGACTTCGACCTGACAATCAGTTTACTCCAGTCATTGAACTAGTTGTGAGTGTTCGCGCACGCCCAGCTAGCGGCTTTCACCTGCAAGAATCCGTTGATATTTTCGAGAAAACTACGTTCTACCAGCCGAAATATAATAGCAAAATCTGGATCACATTTCGGTTACAAATGAAAAGCTGGAGCGTCGTCAGGGACAGAGGTCCCTACCTTACCTTCTCCACGCAGACAGCACGACAAACAACAAAAAACCGTGAGGCTCACTCCTCACGGTTCTTCCGTCGGGCTGGCGGGATTTGAACCCACGACCCCTTGACCCCCAGTCAAGTGCGCTACCAAGCTGCGCCACAGCCCGTATTTAGTTCGTCGCCTCGGCGACCTGTAGAACTATAGCTCACCCAACGTTGGGGAAGCAAGCCGACGAGCGTGCGCCACAACACACTATTGACACAAGTCGAAATATGCTGCTCCCAACGAGCATCATGCCGACCGTATCGGCCCGCGAAACACCGGGTCTACAGCCAATAGTGGGGCTAGACTGATACCTATTCATGACCGTCCCTCATCGTGGGAGAGATCCACATGACCATCCGCCGACCACTAACCTTTGCCGCGACCCTCGCCCTCGCTATCACGGGTGTCGCACTGCCTTACGCCGGCGCGTGGGACACAGCGACACCGCAGGCGAGTGCGGTCGCCGTTAGGTCGGACAGCTCCCCCGCTAACGTTGCCACCACGGGACATCAGGTTGCCACCACGGGACATCAGGTGGATACGAGCACATCGGTAACTGCGCCAACACGTCGACGTTTCCGCTCGCGAATCACGTCTCACGACCCTGTCTCCGTCGTCATCGCCCTGGTCGTTCTTATCCTAGCCTTCGGCGGCTACTACCTGTTCCGTTACCTGTCTACCCAGGGATCCAGGCGCCAACAGCAGACCGTGAACTACAACGGCCCCGCCGGCCCTCAATACGGCGTCACCGCGGACATCTATGGAGGCCCCCAGTATCCCCAAACGGGCGCCCCCATGAACTCGCCCATACAGCAGGCAAACGAGTACGGCATGGGCGGCTACGGGAATTACTACGGCAGCGGGCAAGCCGGATACCCGCCGTCAGGACCGAACGGCCCCTACGCAGGCCCGAACGGCACCTACGGTCCCTACGCAGGACCGAACAGCACCTACGGCGGCAGCTACTGAGATCCCGATAGGCCCACCACGGCACCGGCATAGACGTGTGGCTCCGTAGACCCGCTCGCCCCATCTCCCATCGCGCACGAAGGAGCCAGCCTATGTTGTCGCATCGGCTTTTCGCCTACGGAGCTACCCTCGCTTGCGTCCTCATGCCCCTCGTTTCTTCCTTAGCCTTGGCATCTGGACAGTCAAGCGCGCCGCTGGTCGCAAGCTCCGCAGCGCTGCACGACTCCGGCAACGTCATAACATCGAGCGCCATAGTCCGCCCTCCGGCACGGCCAGGTACGACCGCCAGCAGATCTTCGTCGCACACGCCTCACAGCGCTGCAGTCAATTCCGCATCTAGTGCCGGGATGTTTGAAGCCGTCATCCTGTTCATGATTCTGGCCATCTTCTTTTCGCCCATCACCATCATCTACATCATCTTGTATCGACGGGCACGAAAGGACGTCAACGATATGCCTAACTACACCGGGGTCAACGGTCCCCAGTATGGTGTCACAGGCTATCCTCAGGGAACAGTACCTCCCAGACAATCGATCCACGCAGGCTTTAATCCCTTGTGGTCGAAGAACAGCTCCTACACCGGTGGTCAGGCTATGCCGGTGGTATCCCCTGTCAACGGCTACGGTGCTCCCCCCGCCCAGGGACCTGTGTATGGCGCGCAGCCGGGACAGGCACCAACCTACGGGTACGGTACCCAACCCGGCCAGGCACCCGCATTCGGATACGGCGCAGAGGCAGGCCAATGGCCAAGCTACGGCTCGCAAGCAGGCGGAGGCTACGGAAGAGCACCCGCTTCGCAGGAAGAGGTTTCGCCTTTCGCCCAGCCTCCTGAGCAGGCTGGCGGCGAGCCACCTGGACAGAACTATCCGGGCTACTGAGCACAGTAGGGGTGTGCCCCGCACCTGTCGGTGCGGGGCACACCCCTACTGTCTCGGTGACTACTGGCCGTCGCGGAACGCAAGGTCAGCGTCCACGTAGGCGAGGATCGCCTCGCACACACCGTCGATATCGAGGCCAGTTGAATCAACGGTCTGAACGCCGGGTGCCGCCACCATGAACTCGGACACCGCGGAATCCGCCCTGTCGCGGCCCTCAACCTGAGCACGCACAATCTCCATGTGTTCCTCGGACGCGTCGCCGTACAGTTCGAGAGTGCGCCGGCGCAGGCGTGCTTCCTGATCCGCGAGGAGCAGGATGCGCACGTCCGCGTCGGGGCACACCACCGTCGTGATATCACGGCCTTCGGCGATCATGCCCGAGCCCTCCTCGCGGGCTTCCATCATGCGTCGGCGCTGCTCCGTAGCCATCCACGCGCGCACGTCAAGATTCGTCGACACGTGCTTGATCTCCAAGGCGATACGCGGATCGCGGATCTCCTGGGTGACCTCTCGTTCCCCTACCCACACGTGAGGATCAGCAGGATCCGACACGAGCCGCAGAGGCATGTCGTTCGCGGCCGCGGCGACGGCCTCCTTCGCAGTCAGATCGATACCGCGATCCAGGCAGTACCACGTGAGAGCGCGGTACATCGCGCCAGTATCGAGATAGCCAATACCGAGCCTGGACGCCAAAGCCTTAGAGACGGTAGACTTCCCCGAGCCCGCGGGACCATCGATCGCGATCGTGATGCCCACGCGCGAAATGGCGTCCCTGCGCATCAAGTCATTCATAGCAGCATTCTCCTCATCGAGGTGTTGAGTGAGTGATGAGTCGCCAGCCCCGATCCTGCAGGCCCGCGACGCAACGGTCAGAAACTGATGGGTCAATCATGACGCGGGCGACGCCGGCCTGTGCCCCCGCCGAGTGCTCGAGCACGAGATCCTCAATGTTGATGCCGGATTCGCCCAGCTCGCTGAACAAACGTCCCAGCGCACCCGGTTCGTCGGGGATGAGAACCTCAATCTCGGCGTAGCGGGACGGCGCACCACCGTGCTTGCCGGGAATGCGTGAGACACCCTGGTTTCCAGCGGTCATGACGCGATTGATGGCTCCGACGCTTCCGCCGCGCAGCGGCCCCAGCTCAGCCGCAGCGTCAAGGTGCGTCAACAGATCGTCGAGATCGCCGCGCAAATCGCGCAGAATCGATGCGACTGGCCCGGCGTTGCCCGCCAAAATCGCGGTCCACAGACGCGGATCGGAGCCTGCGATACGGGCGGTATCCCTCAATCCCTGGCCGGCCAGACCCAGAGCCTGAGCAGGAGCATCGACGAGGCGCGCAGCGAGCATCGAAGACACGAGCTGCGGGACGTGAGAGACGAGAGCCACCGAATGATCGTGCGTCCCCGCGTTCATTTCCAGCGGAACGGCACCCACGTCAGTTGCGAGCGCACGGGCGACCAGGACAGCTCGAGGCCAGGTGTCGTCGTGAGCCACGATGACCCACGGGCGCCCGTAGAAGAGGTCCGCGTCGGCAGCGCCCGCGCCGCTGCGCTCGCGGCCTGCCATCGGATGGGAACCGACGTAGCGCGACGAGGCCTCGGACGCCCCCTCGGCTCGCAGACCGGAAAGTACATCGGCGACGATGGCATCCTTGACCGACGCGACATCGGTAACGATCGCCTCGGGGAAACGCAGCAGGGACTCAACGATGACCCGATCGGCGACGTCAGGTGGCGTCGCGACGACGACGAGACGAGGAGCCTCATAGTCTTGGTGATCGGTACCGCAGGCCGCGCGTCGAACACCGGCCTGCGCGAGGACGTCAGTGAAGGCGTCTCCCGCGCCCACGTCAGAGGCCAAGCGCAAGGACGTGGGCGAGGCATCCTCTAGATAGACGGGCACTCCCCCGGCGCGCAGAGCGAGACCAAGCGACGCGCCGAGCAGACCCGATCCGATGATGAGGACCGGTCCAACAGTCGAAACGGCGCGCTGGGCCGTCCTCCCGCTCGAGCCGCTCACAGGCCGACGGAGTCGTAGAGCGCGGCCAACGCGTTGCCCTTAACGCGTCGGGTCGTGCCCTGCTTCAGGTGATCAAGAGAGATCGGACCGAAGCCGGTACGCACCAGCTCGCGGACCGGATAGCCGACGGCCTCCATCATGCGACGCACCAGCCGGTTACGCCCCTCATGTACGACAATCTCCACCGTCGTGATGTCGCCGTAGGTGTCGACAATGCGGAAGGAATCAACCTTGATCGGCCCGTCTTCCAGATCGATACCGTTCAAGAGGGTGCGCCTGACGCCAGGCTTGACGTCGCCGTGCAGACGCGCCACGTAGGTCTTGCGAATCTCGTAGGACGGGTGGGTCAGCCGGTTCGCGAGCTCGCCGTCGTTGGTCAGCAGCAGCAGGCCGGACGTGTCGATGTCGAGGCGACCGACGTGGTAGAGACGCTCCGGGTAGTCAGCGATCAGATCCGCGATCGTGGGGCGTCCCTCCGGGTCGCTCATCGTGGAGACAGTACCGATTGGCTTGTTGACGGCCAGCACGATGTGCTTCGTCTCGTCGAGGATCAGGCGCTCCCCGTCAACGTGAATGACCTGCGTCGCGGGATCGACGCGCACGCCCTGGTTGCGCACGACGGTTCCGTCGACGCTCACACGCCCATCGGCAATCATCTGTTCGGACGCACGCCTGGATGCGACGCCAGCCTGGGCGAGCACCTTCTGCAGGCGCACTCCACCCTCCGTGTAGGGGTTAGCCCTCATAGTTCTTCCTCCAATTCATCCAGCGCGTCGGCGTCTGGCAGGTAGGGTGCCAACGGTACCAGTTCCGACAGGCTCTTTATTCCCATTTTCTCAAGAAACTCTCCGGTCGTCCCGTACAGGCGCGCGCCGGAGGGTGTCAGTCCCGTCTCTTCCACGAGGCCTCGGGAAAGTAGCGTGCGCACGACGCCGTCAACGTTGACACCACGGATGCGACAGATGCGGGCCCGCGAAATCGGCTGACGGTAGGCAATAACGGCCAACGTCTCGAGGGCCGCCTGCGAGAGGCGGGCATGAGACGAGCCAACGACGAAACGCCCAACCACATCGGCAAAGGCACGCGCCGAGTATACTCGCCATCCGCCCGCCACCTCGCGCAGCTCAAAGCCGCGGGGGCGGCGCTGCCCCTCACCCAGGTACTCCGAGGCGAGAGCACGCAGTTCGGCCTCGATGTCTTCAACGCTCTCTTCGAGCACATCAGCGAGGTCGCGAGCTGCGACGGGCTCGGATGCCACCATGAGAATAGCCTCGATAGGGCCGCGGAGCGTGTTCTCACTCATCGCTTAGTACTCCTTCTGTGTCGATCGATGGCTCGCGCGCCAACGTGGCCGGGTCCACCTCGGGGCCACCGGTGTAGTCATCCACGTCAATGTCGATGCTTCCTTCACCGCCGGTCCACGAAATGGTTAAGGCCCCTAGCGCATCTTCCTGAGAAAACTCGACGGCGCCGCGCCGATAGAGCTCCAGGAGCGCGAGGAAACGCGACACGACGACGGCGCGCGTCGGCGCGTCCTCAACGAGATCATGGAACGTCATGCGCCCAGCGTCGGCGAGCATCGCAGACACGACAAGCGCCTGTTCGCGCACAGGCACGACCGGATCGTGCAGATGCGCGATGTGAACCGTCGGAGTCGGCGATGAGAGCGCGTCGGCCGCCAAACGGGCGAGATCCTCCAGGCTCGTGCGCCACTGCAACTCGGGAAGCAGCACGGCAAAGTGAGGCTCAAGAGAAACGTCTCTGGCGACGTAGGAGCTGTACTCATCGAGGCGCTCGGCGATGTGTGTCGCAGCTTCCTTAAACGCCCTGTACTGCAACAGCCGGGAAAAGAGAAGATCGCGTGCCTCGAGGTCGGCTTCCGACGCGTTGTCCTCCTCGTCGATGCGAGGCAGGAGGTGCGCCGCCTTCATGTCGAGCAAAGTAGCGGCCACCACCAAAAACTCTGTCGTACGGGACAGGTCCGGAGAGGCTTTCATAAACGCGATGAACTCGTCGGTCACCTGCGCGAGCGCGACCTCGGTGATGTCGAGCTTCTTGCGAGCGATCAGCGACAGGAGAAGGTCGAAGGGTCCTTCGAAAACCGGCAGGGAGACCGCAAAAAGGTCGAACTCTCCCTGAATCTCCAGGCTGTCAGGCCGCGTCGCCACGGGCGATGACTTCCCGCGCGAGTCGACGGTAGGCGTGAGCGCCCGCGTGGTTGGGGGCGTAGGAAATGATCGGCTCGGTGGCCACCGACGCGTCCGGGAACTTGATCGTACGGCCGATACGGGTATCGAAGACGAGATCGCCGAATGCCTCCTGCAAACGCTGCAGGACCTCACGCGAGTGCAGGGTTCGAGAGTCGACCATCGTGGCGACGATGCCGTCAATTTTCAGTCGCGGGTTGATGCGGTCACGCACCGTCTCGATCGTCTCGACCAGCAATGCTACTCCACGCAGCGCGAAGAACTCGGCCTCGACCGGAACGATGACGCCGTGGGCAGCCGTCAGAGCGTTAACCGCGAGCAGACCAAGCGACGGCTGGCAGTCGATGAGCACCACATCGTAGTCGGATTCAACGTGGCGCAGCACGCGAGCAAGTGCGCTCTCACGTGCGACCTCGTTGACCAGCTGCACCTCGGCCGCAGACAGGTCGATGTTTGCCGGGATGATGTCAAGGTTGTCCGTCGACGTGTGACAGATCGTCGCCTTCACGTCCGCCTTCGGGTTCATGAGCAGCGTATAAATCGTCTGCTCCATATCGAGCGCGTTGATGCCCAGGCCCACGGATGCGGCCCCCTGGGGATCGAAATCCACGATCAGAACACGACGACCGTACTCGGCCAGCGCGGCACCCAGGTTAATCGTGGTCGTCGTCTTTCCGACGCCGCCCTTCTGATTACACATCGCGATCACCCGGGCGGGACCATGCCCCGACAGTGGCGCGGGCACGGGAAAATCGACCGGCTCTTCGTGCAGGTCGGGCGTCAGCGTAGGATGCGAGTTCGTGGTCACGTCCCCAATCCTAATTCATCACCGCGCCGATGCGTCGGTGCCACGCGCCCGCGGATGCGAGAGCGAAAAAACCTCACGCAGCGCCTGGGCTGTCACCTGCGTATAAATCTGCGTCGTCGCAACCGACGCGTGTCCGAGGAGTTCTTGCACCTCACGCACGGATGCGCCGCCTTCGAGCAGGTGCGTCGCGAACGAGTGCCGCAAGGTGTGGGGGGAGATTCGGTCTCCAAGTTCGGCCGCCTGGGCAGCGCGCCGGATGGCAGTCCAAGCGCTCTGTCGAGACATCGCACCACCCCGCGAGTTCAGGAAGAAGACGGTGGATCCACGTCCTCGTGCGGCGAGAGCCGGGCGGGCGCGCACCCGGTACGCATGGAGAGCGTCGACCGCGAACGAGCCGACGGGAACGATCCTCTCCTTGCGCCCCTTGCCAAAGAGTCGAACCACGGGAACGTCTCCGTCAAGATCCAGGTCATCCGCGCTCAGAGAAGCCGCCTCTGAGACGCGGGCACCGGTCGCATACAGCAACTCCAGCAAAGCGGCGTCACGCAGACCGATCGGGGAATCGTCTGCATGGGCAGCATCGAGCAGTCTGCCTACTTCGTCCACCGACAGAGCCTTGGGAAGGTGGCGACCCTGGCGGGGCGCGCGTAGAGCGGCGGCCGCGTCGTTTCCGACTGCCCCCTCGGTCAGCGCGTACTTGTGAAGTCCGCGGATGGCAGCGGAGGCACGCGCGACAGACGAAGCCGCAGCAGGTTTGCCAGTAACCGCTCCAGACGCGAGCCGCATCGTGTAATCCTCAATGTCTCGCGTCGTCACGTCATCGACGTTCGACTTTCCCCGGCTCTCCATGTCAAACGCATAGCGGACGGCGTCTCTGCGATAGTTAGAAACTGTATGAGCCGATGCACCCTTCTCAACGCGCAGATAGTCCACCCACTCGTCAACAAGCGCTGTCAGAGAGGTCATGGTGACAGGGTAAGCGACATTGCAACATATGTGCGTGAGCGCTATCGGCATGCACGTACATTCGCTAGACTGTGACGCGGTAAACCATTTCCGCCCCAACGCAGGGGCCCAACAACTGGAGAGCAACGTGTCACTTCACTGGGATCACATCGACGACGAAGCGGTCAAAACCGCAAAGCTCCTCGCCGCCGACGCCGTCGAGCAAGCCGGTTCGGGCCACCCCGGTACCGCCATCTCGCTTGCCCCGGCCGCATACCTCCTCTACAACAAGGTCATGAATGTCGACCCCGCGGATCCGCGCTGGATCGGACGCGACCGCTTCATTCTCTCGGCCGGCCACTCCTCTCTGACCCAGTACGTCCAGCTCTACCTCGCCGGCTTCGGCCTGGAGCTCGAGGACATCAAGACCCTGCGCACCGCCGGCTCCCTGACGCCCGGGCACCCCGAGTATGGTCACACCAAGGGCGTCGAGATTACGACCGGCCCCCTGGGGACCGGCATCGCCTCGGCCGTCGGCTTCGCCATGAACGCCCGCCGCGTCCACGGCCTACTCGATCCCGAAACTCCCCTCGGTGAATCCGTTTTCGACCACAACGTCTACGTTATCGCCGGCGACGGCTGCTTCGAGGAAGGCGTCTCCGCCGAGGCCTCCTCGCTGGCTGGCACCCAGGAGCTGGGCAACATCACCGTCATCTGGGACGACAACCACATCTCCATCGAAGACGATACCTCGATCGCTTTCAACGAGGACGTCCTGGCCCGCTACGAGGCATACGGCTGGCACGTCCAGCGCGTCGACTGGCTCGGCGAGGACGGCTCCTACGAGGAGAACACGGACGCGCTGAACGATGCCCTCGACGCAGCCAAGGCCGAGACGAAGAAGCCTTCGCTCATCGCGCTGCGTACCATCATCGGCTGGCCGACCCCCGGCAAGCAGAACACAGGTGGCATCCACGGCTCCAAGCTCGGCTCCGAGGCTCTCAAGGGACTGAAGGAAGCCCTGGGCGCAGATCCCGAGAAGATGTTCGACGCCGACGCCGCGATCGTGGACGAGGTCCGCGCCCGCGCCGCCGCCCGCGCCGCGCAGTTCCGCGAAGACTGGGACGCCCGCTTCGAAGCGTGGAAGTCCGCCCACCCCGAGCAGGCCGCACTGCTCGAGCGCCTCCTTGAGGGCCGCCTCCCCGAGGGATGGGAGACCGCTCTGCCCACCTTCGAAGAGGGCAAGGCCATTGCGACGCGGGCCGCCTCCGGCCAGGTTCTCAACGCGATTGCCCCCGTGCTCCCCGAGCTGTGGGGTGGCTCTGCCGACCTCGCAGGCTCGAACAACACCTTCCTCAAGGGCGAGCCGTCCTTCCTGCCCGCTCACCGTTCCTCCTCGTCCTTCAGCGGCGACGAGTTCGGCCGCAACCTCCACTTCGGCGTGCGTGAGTTCGCCATGGGCGCGGCCCTCAACGGCATCGCCGCAGACGGCTTCACCCGCGCATACGGCGGCACGTTCTTCGTATTCTCCGACTTTATGCGCGGCGCCGTGCGCCTCGCCGCCCTCATGGATCTGCCCGTCACCTACGTGTGGACCCACGACTCCATCGGCGTCGGCGAAGACGGCCCCACGCACCAGCCGATCGAGCACCTGGCCTCCTACCGCGCGATCCCGAACTTCGCGGTCGTGCGCCCCGCCGACGCAGCCGAGACGGCCGCGTCCTGGAAGGCAATCCTCGAGCAGTCCCACCCGGCCGCCATCGTCCTATCGCGCCAGAATCTGCCTAACCCGGCACGTGGCGAAGGCACCGGACTTGCCACCACCGAGGACCTGGCGCGCGGCGCCTACGTCCTGGCCGACACCGAGGGCACGCCCGACGTGATCCTGCTGGCCTCAGGCTCCGAGGTCTCCGTCGCTCTTGAGGCTCGCGAAGCACTGGCCGCCGACGGTATCGCAGCCCGCGTTGTGTCCGTTCCCTGCCTCGACTGGTTCGAGGCACAGGACCGCTCCTACCGCGACGCCATTCTGCCCCCGTCGGTGCGCGCCCGCGTCTCCGTCGAAGCCGGCATCGCCCTGCCGTGGTACCGCTGGATCGGCGACGCCGGCCGCGCCGTGTCCATCGAGCACTTCGGCGCGTCCGCGCCCGGCGAGTTGCTCTTCAAGGAGTACGGCATCGACGCCGAGCACGTGACCGCCGCAGCGAAGGAATCCATCGAGGCCGCTCGTTCGTGACTTTGTAGTCAACTGAACTGAACACAGGGCTGCTGGCGCGCAATAGCGTGCCAGCAGCCCTATTCTCTTAAACATATGTGTGTCCTCGGTCCCGTTCCGCTCGCCCCTGCGTGCGCAGCGTTCGGGCCCCGGCCTCGTCCCAACCCTTCAGCGAAAGGAGCGACCACTCGTGACCAACGAGATTCCCACCCTACGCGACCCCCAGGACCGCAGGCTTCCGCGCATCTCGCCACCCTGCGGCCTCGTCATCTTCGGTATCACCGGCGACCTCGCGCGCAAGAAGCTCCTGCCCGCCATCTACGACCTTGCGAACCGGGGTCTTCTACATCCAGCATTTTCGCTGACCGGCTTTGCCCGCCGTGACTGGAGCCCCCAGGATTTCGAGGAGTACGTGCGTGCGTCCATCGAGGCCCACACTCGCACCGGCTTCAACGAGGGGACGTGGAACCAGCTGCGCTCGGGCCTGCGCTTCGTCTCGGGCACCTTCGATGACCCGGAGGCTTACCGCCAGCTGGCCGACACCGTCGCCGAGCTCGATTCCTCTCGCGGCACCGGCGGCAACCACGCATTTTATCTGTCCATTCCCCCGTCGTACTTCCCCGTTGTTGCCAAGCATCTGTCGGACACGGGCCTCAACAAGCGCCAGGGCCGGGAGTGGCGACGCGTCATCATCGAGAAGCCTTTCGGTCACAACCTTGAGTCCGCGCGCGAGCTCTCTGACGTCATCTCTCAGATCTTCGACGAGCAGGATGTCTTCCGCATCGACCACTACCTGGGCAAGGAAACCGTCCAGAACATCATGGCGATGCGCTTCGCGAACGCCATGTTCGAGCCCCTGTGGAAAGCCAACTACGTAGATTCCGTGCAGATCACGATGGCCGAGGATATCGGCATCGGAACGCGCGCCGGCTACTACGACGGAATCGGTGCGGCTCGCGACATCATCCAAAACCACCTCCTTCAGCTCATGGCGCTCACCGCCATGGAGGAGCCCGTCCACTTCACGCCCGAAGAGATTCGCGCGGAGAAGGAAAAGGTACTCTCCGCCGTCCGTCTGCCCGATGACCTAGCCGCCGACACCGCGCGCGGCCAGTACGCGGGCGGCTGGCAGGGCGGCGACCAGGTGCGCGGATACCTCGAGGAGGACGGCATCCCCGCCGAGTCGACCACCGAAACCTTCGCTGCCATCAAGCTGTTCGTTGGCACCCGCCGCTGGGCGGGGGTGCCCTTCTATCTGCGCGCCGGCAAGCGCCTGGGCAAGCGCGTCACCGAGATCGCGGTGATCTTCAAGCGTTCCGCTCACGTACCTTTCGGTAACTCCGACCTGTCCGAGTCCGGACAGAACGCGCTCGTCATCCGCGTCCAGCCCGACGAGGGCCTCACCCTCAAGCTCGGCGCGAAGGTTCCGGGCACGTCCATGCAGGTGCGCGACGTGACCATGGACTTCGCCTATGGACATGCGTTCACCGAGGACTCGCCCGAGGCCTACGAGCGCCTCATCCTCGACGCGCTCGTGGGTTCCGCTCCCCTGTTCCCCCACCAGCGCGAGGTCGAGGCCTCGTGGAAGATCCTCGACCCTATCCTTTCTTTCTGGGAAACCCAGGGCCAGCCCGAGCCTTACGCTCCTGGCACGTGGGGTCCCCAATCCGCACACGACATGCTCGCCCGTGACGAACGCTTCTGGAGGCTCCCGTGATCATCACCCTGAAGAACACCACGTCCGCCGAGGTCGCCTCCCGCATCATTGAGCTGCGCGACGAACGCGGTTCTGCAACCCTCAGCCGCGTCCTGACGCTGCTCATCTGCGTCCCCGACATGATCGACGTCGACAACGCGATCGAGGTATCCGACGCCGTCTCACGCGAGCACCCGTGCCGCGTGATCGTCATCGTCGAGCCCAAGTCGACCGAAGGTGCCGCTCTCCTGAATGCGCAGATTCGCGTAGGCGACGCTGCGGGCCTGTCCGACATCATCATCCTGGAGCCGCGCGGCGAGGCCGGGTCGAACATCGATTCGCTCGTCATGCCGCTGCTTCAATCGGATACACCGGTCGTCACTTACTGGCCGGTCACCCCACCCGAGAATCCGGGTGCTCACCCGCTCGGCCGTCTCGCGGTCAAGCGCATTACCGATTCGCGCGCCACTGAGTGCCCGATGGAGACGCTCTCGGCACTGTCGAACGTCTACACCCCCGGTGACACGGACCTGGCGTGGGCGGGAGTCACCCTGTGGCGCGCACTGCTCGGAGCCATCGCCGAAGACTTCGATCGCCTCCCAACCTCGATCCGTGTGTCGGGCAATGCGACGCATCCCTCGCCCTTCCTCGTGGCCGCGTGGCTCCACCACCAGCTGGGGGTGCCCGTCGAGCGCGTCGTGGATCCCCATGCCCTCACAATCACGGACATTACATTCTTCTTCGCGGACGATACGACCGTGTCCCTGTCGCGTAGTGCATCCTCGTCGGTCGCACGCCTATCCCGCCCCGGTCTCGAAGATCGCAGCGTGAACCTGGCGCGTCGTTCCGTGCAGGACTCCCTGATGGAAGACCTACGCCGCCTCGATCCCGACGTGTACTACGGCGAGCTGCTCACAACCGAGCTGCCTCGCCTGGCTACCTGCTCTACGGAGGGCTGAGATGCATCGGGTCCACACGTTCGAGGTCTACCCGAGCATCGAGGAACTCAACGATGCCGTTGGCCGCGCGTTCCTTGCTCGTCTGGGTACGCTCGCCGACGAGGCAGAGGTCGGCTCACGCGTCAACCTCGCCATCTCGGGCGGCGCGATCACGACATCTCTGCTGCCTTCTTTGTCGGAGCGCGTCGGCGAGGTCGATTGGACCCGCGTTCGCGTGTGGCTGGTCGATGAACGCTACGTTCGGTCCGGCGACGCCGACAGAAACGACGATCAGGCGTGGGAGGGCTTCTTCCACGCGGCTACCGGCGTGGAGCTGGTGCGCATGCCGACCTCCGACGCATGGGCCCCGGGTGCCGGTTCCCTTGACGAGGCGACCACAGCATTCACCGCAACGTGGCGCGAGATCATGGGTGAGGGCTCTTTCGACATTGCTCTCATCGGCATGGGCCCCGACGGGCACATCTGTTCGCTCTTCCCGGGCAGCGTCGACATGAACGAAAGCGCACCCATACTCGCGATCCGCGATTCGCCCAAGCCTCCGCCGCAGCGCATCACGGTGTCGATGCCAGTCATGCGTCGCTGCGGCGAGGTGTGGCTGACGACCGCAGGCAAGGCGAAGGCGGACGCTCTGGAGCGCGCGTTCTCGGGAGCCTCCGCACTCGAGGTACCCGTCGCGGGGATCCTCTCCCCCTCGACTCGCGTGTACCTCGACGAGGCCGCGGCCTCGCAGATTGTGAACGCTTAGCCCCCGTGTAGCATCGCGTGTGGCCGTCTTCCTTGACGAGACGGCCACACGCGTATACGCACACATAAACAATGGCTCCCCGCCGAGAAGCGGAGAGCCAAAGCGACAGACGAGTGTGGTCAGCCGCCGAACTTAGCAAGAAGCGCGTAGCCGATGATGCACACCAGCCAGACGAGCAGCGTGCCCAGGGTGATGCGGTTCAGGTTGCGCTCGGCCACGCCGGAGGAGCCGGCAGACGAGGAGATACCGCCACCGAACATGTCCGACAGACCGCCGCCCTGTCCCTTGTGCATGAGGACGGTCAGGGTCAGCAGGATGCTGGTCAGGAAGATCAGCACGATCAGCACGTTGTTCAGAATGGTCACGGTCAATCCAGTTTCTATCGCAGTCACGCCCCGCAACGGGACACATACGGGTTAAGTTTAACGGAGAAAGCCGGTGGGGCCAACCGGCACACCGGTTGGCCCCACCTCGCGTCCGCTCCGACCCGGCTGAGGTGGCTGGGCGGGCAGGCGCTTGACATGTTCTCAGGCGTAGAACGTCGCCATGGCGGCGAAGGAGTCAGCCTTGAGGGACGCGCCGCCGACGAGGCCGCCGTCGACGTCGGGCTGTGCCATGAGCTCCTTGATGTTGTCGGGCTTGGCGGAGCCACCGTAGAGGATGCGGGTCGCCTCGGCGGTCTCGGCGCCGAAGTCCTCGGCCAGGGCGGCGCGGATGGCGCCGCAGACTTCCTGGGCGTCCTCGGCGGAGGCGGTCTCGCCGGTGCCGATGGCCCAGATGGGCTCATAGGCGATGACGATCTTGGCGACCTCTTCGGCCTTCCAGCCGGCGAGCGCAGCACGGATCTGGCCGAGCACGAAGTCGACGTAGGTGCCTGCCTTGCGGACCTCGAGGGCCTCGCCGCAGCACAGGATCGGGGTCATGCCGGCGTCGAAGGCCTTGCGTGCCTTGGCACCGACAAGTTCGTCGGACTCGCCATGGTACTCGCGGCGCTCGGAGTGGCCCATGACCACGTAGGAGACGCCGAGCTTGCGCAGCATGTCAGTGGAGATTTCGCCGGTGTACGCGCCGTTGTCGTGGATCGACACGTCCTGAGCACCGTACTTGATGCCGAGCTCGTCGGCGTCAACGATGGTCTGGACGGTGCGGATGTCGGTGAATGGCGGGATGACGAGGACCTCGCACTTGGAGTAGTCGTGACCCGCGTCGGACAGGGCCATCGCCAGGCCCTGGACAAGGTGGTTGGCCTCGAGGTGATCGAGGTTCATCTTCCAGTTGCCGGCCATCAGGGGGGTGCGTGCCATGTGTCAGTCCTCCAGAACTGCGATACCGGGCAGAACCTTGCCCTCGAGGAGCTCGAGGGAGGCGCCACCGCCAGTGGAAATGTGGGAGAAGGTGTTCTCGTCGAAGCCGAGCAGGCGAACGGCCGCGGCGGAGTCGCCACCACCGATGACGGAGAACATGGTGCCCGTGGAGAGGGCTTCGGCGACGGCGCGGGTGCCGCCGGCGAAGGAATCGAACTCAAAGACGCCCATGGGGCCATTCCAGGCGACGGTCTTCGCGCCTGCCAGCTTGTCGGCGAAGAGCTTCGCGGACTCGGGGCCGATGTCGAGACCCATCTGATCGTCGGGGATCGCGTCGACCTTCACAACGGTCGCGGGCGCGTCGGCGGCGAACTCGGGGGCGACAACAACATCGATGGGCAGAACCAGGTCAACGCCGCGCTCGGCGGCCTCGGCGATGTAGCCCTTGACGGTCTCGATCTGGTCCTCTTCAAGCAGGGACTTGCCCACCGAGTGCCCCTGAGCTGCCAGGAAGGTGAAGGCCATGCCGCCGCCGATGAAGAGCATATCGGCCTTCTTCAGCAGGTTCGCGATGACGCCGAGCTTGTCGGAGACCTTGGAGCCGCCGAGGACGACGCCGTAGGGGCGCTCGGGCTCACCGGTGACCTTGGACAGGGACTCGATTTCCTTGAGGACCAGCAGGCCGGCCGCCGAGGGCAGGATCTTCGCGATGTCGTAGACCGAGGCTTGCTTGCGGTGGACGACGCCGAAGCCGTCGGAGACGAATGCGTCGCCGAGTTTGGCGTATTCACGGGCGAGTTCTTCGCGCTCTTCGTCGACCTTGGAGGTCTCGCGAGCGTCGTAGCGGACGTTCTCGAGCAGGGCGATCTCGCCCTCGGACAGGCCGGCGACGGTCTCGGTGGCGGACGCGCCGACGACGTCGGAGGCCAGCGTGACCTTCACGCCGGACAGCTCGGCCAGGCGCGTGGCGACGGGGGCCAGCGAGAAAGCGGGATCAACCTGCCCCTTGGGGCGGCCAAGGTGGGCCATGATGACGACCTTTGCACCGGCGTCGGTGAGGGTCTTGAGGGTCGGCAGCGCTGCGCGGATCCGGCCATCATCGGTGATGACGCCTTCCTTGAGCGGAACGTTGAAGTCGGAGCGGACGAGGACGCGCTTGCCGCGCAGGTCGCCCAGGGTGGAGATGGTCCTCACGGGGAGTCCTTTCGGTCTGGAGGCTGTGGCGATGTACGAGATGCCCGTGCACGGCCGTGCACGGGCATCTCGCTGATCAGCTCATGGCTGGTGTATCAGCTGTGTGCTCAGGCGAGCTTGGAGCCGATGAGGGCGGTGAGGCGAACGAGAGCGTTCGAGTAGCCCCACTCGTTGTCGTACCAGGACAGGACCTTGACGAGGTTGCCGATGACCTTGGTCTCGGTGGCGTCGAAGATCGAGGTGTGCGGGTCGCCCACGATGTCGGTGGAGACGATCGGATCCTCGGTGTACTTCAGAACACCCTTGAGCTCACCCTCGGCGGCGGCCTTGACGGCGGCCTTAACGGCCTCGACGGAGACCTCGTTCTTCGCGATGAAGGTGAGGTCGGTCAGGGAGCCGGTCGGGGTGGGGACGCGGACGGCGAGTCCGTCGAACTTGCCCTCAAGCGCGGGCAGGACCAGGGCGACGGCCTGGGCAGCACCGGTCTTGGTGGGGATCATGTTCAGGGCCGCGGCGCGGGCGCGACGCAGATCCGAGTGGGGGGCGTCAAGGACGCGCTGGTCGCCCGTGTAGGAGTGAATGGTGGTCATGATGCCGCGCTCGATGCCGAAGTTCTCCTCGAGAACCTTGGCGAGGGGGGCGAGGCAGTTGGTCGTGCAGGAGGCGTTCGACACGATGTTCATCGTGGCGTTGTCATAGTCAGCCTCGTTCACGCCCATGACGAACGTGCCGTCGACGTTCTTCGCGGGAGCGGAGATGACGACCTTCTTGGCACCACCATCAAGGTGAGCCTTGGCCTTCTCGCCGTCGGTGAAGAAACCGGTGGACTCGACGACGACCTCAACACCGAGCTCGCCCCAGGGCAGATCGGCGGGGTTGCGCTGCGCGAGCACCTTGATGTGCTTGCCGTCGACGATGATGCCCTCGTCGTCGTAGGAAACCTCACCCTGGAAGCGACCCGTGATCGAGTCGTACTTCAGCAGGTGAGCGAGGGTCTTGTTGTCGGTGAGGTCGTTAACGGCAACGATCTCGATATCCGCGCCCTGCTCAAGGGCAGCGCGGAAGAAGTTACGGCCAATGCGGCCGAAGCCGTTGATGCCAACGCGGGTGGTCACTATGTTCCTCCTGCTCGTGCCCCACACGGGGCACGGTATTCGATGCAACCGGGCCTGCGGGTTGCCTGCCCGGCCCGCAGATGTCTGCGGTTCCAGCAATCCCTACTCTACACCCGAAAGCGGACTCCATCACAGTCCAATTTGAAAATCTTCACGTGGGGTAATTCTCGTTTGGATTGAGACAAAGCGGCAGGATTCAGGGACCTCAGTCCTCTTCCAGCATGTCGAGTGTCAGCGCTGATTCCGTATCGGGAATGCCGCGTTCGTGGGCGACCTTGTCCGCGAGAGCCAGAAGCCGGCGGATGCGTCCGGCGACGGCATCCTTCGTCAGGGGCGGAGTCGTGCGCTTTCCGAGCTCCTCAAGGGACGCCTGCTTGTGCTGCAGGCGCAGGGTGCCAGCCTCGAGCAGATGGGCGGGCACGTCGTCCCCGAGAATCTCGAAGGCACGCTCGACGCGGGCACCGGCCGCGACGGCAGCGCGCGCCGAGCGACGCAGGTTCGCGTCGTCAAAGTTGGCCAGTCGGTTGGCGCTACCGCGGGCCTCGCGCCGCTCGCGTCGCTCCTGCCACGCCGCGAAGGTCTGGGGCGCACCCATGGCGGAAATCAGCGTGCCGATCGCATCCGAATCGCGCACGGATACGCGGTCGGTGCCGCGCACCTCCTTGGAGCGGGAGGCCGCGCCGAGCTTGCGCGCGCACCCGACCATCGCGAGGGCCACCTCGGGGCCGGGGCACGTGATCTCGAGAGAGGAGGATCGTCCGGGCTCCATGAGGGAACCGCGGGCGAGGAACGCGCCGCGCCAGATCGCGGCGGCCTGAGCGGTACCGGAGGCCACGAGAACCGGAGGCAACCCGCGCACGGGCCGACGCATGGAGTCAACAAGGCCGGTGAGGCGTGCGAGTTCGTCGGCCTTGTGAACGACGCGCACGACGTAGCGCTTGCCGCGACGCAGGGACGAACCGGACACCACGACGACCGTAGACTCGGCGTTGTACAGCGCCTGGAGGTAGGTACGCAGGCGGCGAGCAGCGACGGGCGAGTCGAGCTCGGCCTCGACGAGGATGCGGCCGCCCACCAGGTGTAGTCCTCCCGCAAAACGCAACGTTGCGCTCACTTCGGCGGCGACCTCGGACGGCGTCGTGATGACCGCGCGCGCCAGCTCGTCCTTCATGTCAGATGTCAGGGACACGGATTCTCCAGGTATGTGATGTCGTTTGTCAGCAGGCAACAGGTTCTAAGGTAACCACGTTTCGGGCTGTCCGACCTCGCCGAGGAAGCCGTCAAATGCGTCACGCAGCGCCGCCGCTAGGCGCAGCGGGTCATGATGCGGCGCACCGTCGCCCGTGCGAACCTGCCGTAGGAGGACGCGCGCACCGATCTCCTCGGCCGCGACGATGAGGTCGTCGATGTCGTCGCAGGCCGTCGGGTCGGCGACGACCACGTCGAGCTTGAGCATGGGTGCGTATTCACGCAGCACGCGCACATGGTCGGCTGTCGACATCAGGTCGGTTTCGCCGCGCTGACGCGCCAGGTTGAGCACGAGCGCACGGTGAGCGTCGGTCGTGGCGAGCGCACGGTTGATCTCGGGGACGAGCAGGTGTGGAATGACGGAGGTGTACCAGGAGCCGGGACCCAAGACGACCCAGTCGGCCTCAGAGATCGCCTCGGTGACGGCGGCGGGCACCTGCGGGGCCTCAGGCGTGATACGCACGTGCTCGACGGTGCCGGGGGCGACGGCGACCTTAGACTGACCGGACACGACGTAGCGGCGGCCGCCGTCATTCATGTCCGCCTCAATGTCGATCGGCGTCGTCGACATGGGCAGAACGCGTCCCTGGGCTCCGAGGAGACGGCCCACCCAGTCGAGGCCCTCGACCGGATCGTCAAGGAGTTGCCACAGGCCGGAGATCAGCAGGTTGCCGAGAGCGTGTCCGTTGAGGGGACCGCTCGTATCCAGACGCAGCTGCATGACGTCGCGCCACGTCAGACCCCACTCGGATTCCTCGCAGAGCGAGGCCAAGGCCATGCGCAGGTCGCCCGGAGGCAGGATCGGCATCTCCTGGCGCAGACGGCCGGAGCTGCCCCCATCATCGGCGACGGTGACGACGGCGGTGAGCGCACGGGTAATGTGGCGCAGCGCCCGCAGCGTCGCGGACAGGCCGTGGCCGCCGCCCAGGGCGACGATGTTCTGGCCGGATTCTCCGCGTTGAACCCAGCCGGCTGCATCAAGATAAGGCATCAGTCTCTCCCAATGTCACGGTGCATGACGCGAACCGTGTATCCGTGTGTGCGCAAGCGTTGCGCGATCGCCTCAGAAGACGCGACGGAACGGTGCTTTCCGCCCGTGCATCCGACGGCGATCGTGACGAACGGCTTCAATTCTGCCAGATAGCCGCTGAGCATGGGGGCCAGAAGGTCGGCGTATCCGAGAGCAAATTCGCGCGCGCCCGGTTGAGAGAGGACGTAGTCGGCGACGGCCTCGTCCTTACCCGTGAGGTGTCGCAGCTCATCCACCCAGTACGGGTTCTTCAGGAAACGCACGTCGACGACGTGATCGGCGTCGAGAGGTAGACCGTGCTTGAAGCCGAAGGACTCGACCGTGACCTGCAGGGGGCGTTCCTCCCCCGCGACGATGTCGCGGATACGACGGGTGAGGTCGTGGACGCTCATCGTGGAGGTGTCGATGACTTCGTCGGCTGCGCGGCGCAGGGGCGCGAGCAGGCGCATCTCGGCTTTGATGCCGTCCATGAGGGTCCCGGCACCCTGGAGGGGGTGGGGGCGACGGTTGGATTCGTAGCGGCGCACGAGGGTCTCGGGGCTGGCCTCGAGGAAGATGACGCGATAGACGATGCCCGCGCCCTTGAGCTGCTCGAGGGTTGCGTCGAGCGTACGGAAAAAGGTTCGCGAGCGCACGTCGACGCCAACCGCAAGGCGATGCACGCCCGCGGCCGGATCGTTCGACATCATGCCGACCAACGCAGGCAACATCGTCGGCGGCAGGTTGTCGACGACGTACCAGTCGAGGTCTTCGAGCGCGCGGGCGGCGCCGGTGCGGCCCGCTCCCGAGTAGCCGGTGATGATGAGGACCTCGTTGGAGGCGCGCGGCTCGTACTTGACCCGGACCATGTCGCGCACGGCGATGCCCTCAGGAACCGTGGGTGGGTTCTCTTCCCTCATAGACGAGGCCTGGGCCTCGGGCGCATCGCAAGCGTCCGTGGGTGTGTGGTCGGGCATGGCGTCCTCCTGACGGGTCGGGTGCTGGGAGCGGTTAGGCGAAAGGCGCGGGGGCCTCGTCGACGGTGATGCCGGCGGCAGCGCGCCTGGCGATAACTCGCGCTTCCTTCGGCGTGCTTGCGGTCGCGGCAACGACGCCAACGCGCCTGCCGGCGCGGCTCACGGGCTTACCGAACAGACGCACAATGTCGGCTGATCCGAGGGCGTGCGAGACACCGTTGTAGACGGGGGCATCGACGGCGCTTGTCGACTTGATGACGGCGGACGCGCCCGGCGTGGACTGCGCGGTGGAGACGGGCAGGCCGAGAATCGCTCGGGCGTGGAGCTCGAACTCGGACTGGTTTTGGGTCACCATCGTCACCATGCCCGTGTCGTGGGGGCGCGGCGAGAGCTCGGAGAACCAGACATCGTCGCCACGGACGAAAAACTCGACGCCGAAGATACCCAGGCACGGGCCGTTGCCAGCCTGTGCGAGGGCATCGGTGACGGCCTTGGCCATATCTTGCGCCGTGCCGATAGCAGCCTCACTCATGGCCATCGGCTGCCAGGATTCGACGTAGTCTCCGCCCTCCTGGCGGTGACCGATGGGTGCGCAGAAACTCGTCGTGACCGTGCCGGAGGCACCGTCCCACGAGCGCACGGTCAGCAGGGTGATCTCGTAGTCGAAGTCAACACCCTCTTCGACGATGACGACGCCGGTCGCGGCGCGCGCGTCTTCCTGCGCGTGCGCCCAGGCGGAGGCTGCCTGCTCGGGGCCGGTCACGCGGGACTGTCCGTGCCCGGACGACGACATCGTGGGCTTGACGAAGGCAGGATAACCGACCTCGTCGAGCGCGGCAGCCAGTTCAGCCTCGCTACGGGCGAAGCGGAACGCGCTGGTGCGCACCCCGGGCACGGATGCGGCAAGGGTGCGGATGCGTTGGCGGTCCATCGTTGCCTGGACGGCGAAGGCGTTGGGGACGACGCGCACGCCGCGCTCCTCGTCGACACTCAGGCAGTCGGTTGCGATCGCCTCGACCTCGGGGACGATGATATCGACGTTCACGGCGTCGAGAACCTCGCGCAGGGCCTGTGGGTCGCTCATGTCGAAGACACGGGATTCGTCAGCAACCTGCATGGCGGGAGCGTTCGGGTAAGAGTCGCAGGCGATGACAGTGCATCCGTAGCGCTGCAGGGCGATCGTCACTTCCTTGCCGAGTTCGCCCGATCCGAGCAGCAGAACGCGTGCCGGCAGTGGCACCGGAAGCATCGTTGTCATGGTGTGTCCTCCCTCGACGATGTCGCTAGCCTATCGTGGATCGTCTGCGCGAGGCTGACTCCCACGCCCTTGACCGCGGCGATCTCGTCGACGGAGGCCTGGCGAATCCGCTTCACCGAGCCGAAATGCTTGAGCAGCGCCCCCTGGCGTGCGGGTCCAAGCCCTGGAATGGAGTCCAGGACCGAACGGCGCTGAGCCTTCGAGCGGCGCTTGCGGTGCTTCGTGATGGCGAAGCGGTGGGACTCGTCGCGCAGGTACTGCAGGAGGTACAGCGCCTCAGAAGTGCGCGGCAAAATGAGCGGGAAGTCATCGCCGGGGATCCACACCTCTTCGAGACGCTTGGCCAGACCCACGACGGGAACGTCCGCGCCCACCGCGTCCAGGGCAGCGCGGGCTGCGTTGACCTGGGGCAGGCCACCGTCGATGACCACCAGATCGGGCCGGTATGAGAAACGCTTGGGGCGTCCCGTCATCGCATCGATCGGTCCCGAGGCGTAGGCAACGCCATCCTCGTCCTCACCGTCGACGCCGGCCTCCTCGGCGAGCAGGCGCGAGAAGCGCCGAGTGAGGACCTCATTCATGGCACTCGTGTCGTCGGGGGTGCCGTTCCCGTCCTCGCCACGGATGTTGTAGGTACGGTAGGCGTCCTTGCGCGGGATGCCATCCTCGAACACCACCATTGAGGCAACCTGATTCTCGCCGCCCGTATGCGAGACGTCGTAGCACTCGATGCGCAGGGGCGCGCCCGGCAGGTCGAGGTTCTCGGCGAGCTGCTCCAGCGCCTTCGAGCGCGCCGTGATGTCGCCGGCGCGCTTCGTGCGGTGCAGGGCAAGGGCCTGCCGGGCGTTCTCCGTGACCGTCTCCATGATCTGTGCCTTCGGGCCGCGTTTGGGCACGTGGATCGACACGGAGGCACCGCGAATCTCGGCGAGCCAGCGCCCGATCGTCTCCTTTTCCTCGGGTTCGACGGAGACGAGCACCTCGCGCGGGATCGCGGAGGTCGGCGTGTGCGCGACGTCGTCCACGCTCACTGCTGCCACCTTTGCCGTCTTCCCCGTCCCGGCCTCGTCCGGCGATGCCGAGGAATAGACCTGCTCAAGAAGGCGAGCCATCAGGGCCGCGTCATCCGCCCCGTCCACGCGCTCAATCACCCAACCGCGTGTGCCTCGGATGCGTCCGCCGCGCACATGGAAGACGTGAACGGCCGCGTCCAGGTCGTCGCTGACAAGGGAGAACACGTCCGCGTCGGAGCCGTCGTCGAGCACGACCGCGTTTCGCTCCAGCACGGTACGCAGCGCCTTGACGTCGTCACGCAGCTTCGCCGCACGCTCGAAGTTCAGTTCCATCGACGCCTGGCGCATCTGCTCCTCAAGGTCACGGATCACCGGTCCCGTTCGCCCCTCCATGAACTGGCACAGGCCCTCGGCGAGCTCGCGATGCTCCTCCATCGAAATACGCCCCACGCAGGGAGCCGCACACTTATCGATGTATCCAAGCAGGCAGGGGCGTCCCTGTGCCTTCGCACGCTGGAACACTCCCGCCGAGCACGAGCGCATCGGGAAGACTCGCAGCAGCTGATCGATCGTCTCTCGAATCGCCCACACCTGAGTGTATGGGCCGAAGTAGCGCGACACCGCCCGCTTACGCTCACGTGTCACCTGCACGCGCGGGTAGCGCTCCCCCATCGACACCGCCAGGTAGGGATAGGACTTGTCGTCCTTAAACATGACGTTAAAACGCGGATTGAACTCCTTAATCCAGGTGAATTCCAGCGTCAGGGCCTCCACCTCGGAACGCACGACGGTCCACTGCACGGCGCTCGCGGTCGTCACCATCTGCTGGGTGCGCGGGTGCAGGTTCGCCAGGTCCTGGAAGTAGTTGGTGAGGCGGTTGCGCAGGTTCTTAGCTTTGCCTACGTAGATGACGCGGCCGCGCGGGTCTGAGAATCGGTAGACGCCCGGCGAGGTGGGAATGTCTCCCGTGCGGGGTCGGTACGTCGAAGGATCTGCCACGTTCCCAGGGTACGAGGCCTGGGCAGGGAGTGCCCGACGCTCACCTTGGGCGTGCGCTATGTCATGAATCCATCAAAAACTAGAACCAACACACGCAGACACCACCCGTGGGCATATACTGGACTTGGTTACGAATTGATCGATTCTTGACCATTGAGTAGATATCACTCCCGCAAAGAAGGACGTTCATGTTCACCTCCGCCCAAGAGGTCGCAGACTTTATCTCCGAGCAGAACATTGAACTCGTCGACGTGCGCTTCTGCGACGTCCCCGGTGTTCAGCAGCACTTTACGATCCCGGTGAGCGAATTCCTGGACGCCGCTTTGTCGGACGGCCTCATGTTCGACGGCTCCTCGGTGCGCGGTTTCACCGCCATCCACGAGTCCGACATGAAGCTCGTCCCGGACATCTCCTCCGCCTTCGTAGATCCTTTCCGTGATCGCAGGACTCTCGTCGTCAACTTCTCGATCGTCGACCCCTTCACGGACGAGCCTTTCTCCCGCGACCCGCGTCAAGTGGCCGCAAAGGCCGAGGCCTACCTGCGTTCGACCGGCATCGCCGATGAGTGCTTCATTGGTGCTGAGGCCGAGTTCTACCTCTTCGACGACGTGCGCTACCAGGTCACGCCGCACAACACCTTCTTCTCCGTCGACTCCCCCGAGGCATACTGGAACACCGGACGCGTCGAGGAGGGCGGCAACATGGGCTATAAGGTGCCCATCAAGGGCGGCTACTTCCCCGTCTCCCCCGCCGACAAGTACGCGGACGTGCGCGACGAAATGAGCCGACTCCTCGAGGAGGTCGGCCTTACTATCGAGCGCGCCCACCACGAGGTCGGTTCGGGCGGCCAGCAGGAGATCAACTACCGCTTCGCAACCCTACAGACCGCGGCCGACGACATGATGAAGTTCAAGTACGTCATCAAGAACTCCGCTCTCGAGTTCGGGCATTCAGCGACCTTCATGCCCAAGCCCCTGTTCGGCGACAACGGCTCGGGCATGCACACGCACATCTCGCTGTGGAAGAACGGCGAGCCCCTGTTCTATGACGAGCGCGGCTACGGCTCCCTGTCCGACACGGCCCGCTGGTTCATCGGCGGGCTGCTCGAGCACGCACCCGCGCTCCTCGCCTTCACAAACCCGTCGGTGAACTCCTTCCGACGCCTCGTTCCCGGCTTCGAGGCCCCGATCAACCTCGTGTACTCGGCGCGAAACCGCTCCGCGTGCATCCGCATCCCCGTGACGGGCACGTCCCCGAAGGCCAAGCGCGTGGAGTACCGGGTGCCGGACCCGAGTGCGAACCCCTACCTGGCTTTCTCCGCGTGCCTGATGGCAGGCATCGACGGCATCAAGCGCCGCATCGAGCCGGCTGCGCCGATCGACAAGGACCTCTACGAGCTCCCCCCCACCGAGTACCTGGACATCGCGAAGCTGCCGAGCTCGCTCGAGGCTGCCCTCGACGCGCTGCGCGAGGACCACGAGTTCCTCACTGAGGGCGACGTCTTCACGCAGGACCTCATCGACACGTGGCTCGAGTACAAGGAGACCAACGAGGTCGCCCCCATGCGCGCTTACCCGCACCCCTACGAGTACCAGATGTACTACGACCTGTGATCTAGTCGTCACTCAGTGGCCCCCACCCCGGTTAAGGGGCGGGGGCCACTACATACCCAGTAGACTCTCATCGAACCTGTTGTTCAGCCTTTGAACCGATATCCCGGAGGACACGATGAAGCGGATGCGCGATGGCTCGTACACGATCAAGCCAACCTACAAGGTTGGCGAACACGACATCGTGCCCGACATGCTCGCCAAGCGAGCGCTCCTGCACCCCGGACAGGTTGCGGTCGAACAGCGCTCTTCCGTCGGATCCACCCGCTCACTGACCGCGAGCGAGCTTCAGCGTCAGGTCGAGTACACAGCCTGCGGCCTCATCGGCCTTGGCGTCCAGCCTGCAGACGCGGTCGCGATCCTCGCCCCGACCTCGTACGAATGGCTTCTCCTGGACCTCGCTCTCCTGTCTATCGGCGCGATCACCGTCCCGATCTACGAATCGGACTCCGCCGTCCAAATCCGGCACATCCTCACCGATGCCCACGTTACCCGGGTCTTCACCGCCACGACCCAGCAGGCCGAACTCGTGCATTCCGTCGCCCCCGAATACACCGTGTCGGTGGATTCCTTCGACCGCGGAGCCCAGCGCCTGATCGCCCGCGCCGCCACCGGCATCACCATCGAGAACGTCCAGCAGCGCCGAGCGGCCATCTCCTCCTCCGATATCGCCACCATCATCTACACCTCGGGAACGACCGGGAACCCCAAGGGCGTAGCCCTCACCCACGCGAACTTCGTGGCCACCGCGCTCGGCGCACGCCAGATCCTCAGCGAGGTCATCGACTCCCCCGAGACCCGCCTGCTCCTCTTCCTACCCGTTGCCCACGTCCTCGCGCGCCTCGTCATGCACGTGATTCTCTCCGGCCAGGGCGTACTCGGCTTCTCCCCCAGCATCAAGAACCTGCTGCCGGACATCCAGGCCTTCAAGCCCTCCGTGCTGCTCGTCGTGCCACGCGTCCTCGAAAAGGTCTATAACGCTGCATCCTCCAAGGCGGGCGGCGGCCTCAAGGGCCGCATGTTCTCGTGGAGCGCCAAGCAGGCACGGACCTTCTCCATGGCCTCCGAGAAGACCTTCGGCCCCGGCATGTTGAAGAAGATGCGTCACGGCATCGCCGACGCGCTCGTCCTCAAGAAGATCCGCTCCGTCCTGGGCCCCAACCTGCGTTACATCGTCTCGGGCGGCGCACCCCTGGCCACCGACCTCGCTCACTTCTACGCCGGTATGGGTATCACGCTCATCCAGGGTTACGGCCTGTCAGAAACGACCGGCCCGATCGCAGTCCAGCACATCGGCAAGAATCCCGTCGGCGGCGTAGGCCTGCCCCTGCCCGGAAACTTCATCAAGATCGCCAAGGACGGCGAGATTCTCGTGCGCGGCCAGTCCGTCATGCCCGGCTACTACCACCTCCCCGAACAGACCGCAGAGGTCATGCCCGACGGAACGTGGTTCCACACGGGTGACCTGGGTTCAATCGACCGCAAGGGCCAGCTGACCATCACGGGCCGCAAGAAGGAACTCATCGTCACCGCCGGCGGCAAGAATGTCTCTCCCGAGGTGCTCGAAGACTCCCTGGCCACGCACCCGCTCATCGCCAACGTCATCGTCGTCGGCGACCAGCGCCCCTACGTCGGAGCCCTGTTCACCCTTGACGCCGACATGCTGCCCGATTGGCTCACCAAGCACGGCCTGCCTCAGTGCTCCCCTACCGAAGCCGCCGAGCTGCCAGCCGTGCGCGACTCCCTCGAGAAGGCCGTCGAACGCGCCAACAGGGCCGTCTCCCGCGCCGAGTCAATCCGTAAGTTCCGCATCATCGACGCTACCTTCACCGTCGAAAACGGGTACGTCACGCCGTCGATGAAACTGCGCCGCCGCAAGGTCATCACCGACTACGCCTACGAGGTCGATGCCCTGTACGGCGGCCCGGTCTCCGCCGAGGAGCCCAAGAAGGGCGGGTTCTTCCGCCGCTTGAAGAAGAACTGATCTCAGCACGCTCAGCACACAACGCCCACCCCACGAAAGGACCGCAATGACGGTACGCAGGCTCGCGGATGGCTCATGGGAGTCCATCGCAACGCGAGAAGCCACCGAGGATATGAACCTGCCCAAGATGCTCCACCAGCGTGTAGCAACTCACCCCGGGCAGGTCGCGATTGAACGCCGCTCCAACGTCGGCGCATGGCGTAGTGTCACCATGGAGACATTCCTCGGCGAGGTCGACTCGATCGCGCGTGGCCTCATTGGCATCGGGCTTGAGCCCGGCGACCACCTGGCGATCCTGGCCCCGACCTCGTATGAGTGGGCGCTCATCGATGTGGCGGCGCTGTCCTGCGGCGCGGTCACCGTACCCATCTACGAAACGGATTCTGCGTCGCAGATCGCGCACATCCTGGCCGACGCCGACGTGCGCATCGTCATCACTGCGACGACGCAGCAGGCCGAGCTGGTCGAGTCCGTGCGCACCGAAAGCGTGCGCCACATTCTCTCCCTTGACCGCGGCGCGCAGCGCGTCCTGACGGGCGCCGCACAGGGAGTGACGGTCGAGCAGGTGCGCGAGCGTACCGATGCCGTCAAGCTCAGCGACGAGGCAACGGTCATTTACACCTCGGGAACCACCGGCATGCCCAAGGGTGTCGTCCTCACGCACGGCAACTTTATCTCGCCCATGCTGCAGGCCTACGACTTCCTTCCCCTGCTCATTAACGACCCAAAATCGCGCTCCCTACTCTTCCTGCCTGTCGCTCACGTGCTCGCACGATTCGTCATGTACTGCCTGCTCGCCGGGCAGGGAGTCACCGCTTTCTCCCCCGACACCCGCAACCTCGTCGACGACATCGCGACCTTCAAGCCGACGATGCTCCTCGTGGTACCGCGCGTCATGGAAAAGGTCTACAACGCTGCCGCCGCGAAGGCCGGTGGCGGCATGAAAGGCCGCATGTTCTCGTGGGCCGCCAAGCAGGCGCGCGCCCTGTCCAAGGCCAGCGCCTACGTGGACTCTCCGCTACCCGAGTCCGCCGTCGCGGGCCCCGGACCCGACACGACGCCCATCCCCGACGCCTCCGCGATGCCCTCCCCCGGGCCATCCACAGTGCTCAGGCTGCGTGGCCGCATCGCCGACGCCCTCGTCCTGTCGAAGGTGCGCGCAATCCTGGGCCCGAACCTGCACACCATCATCTCCGGTGGCGCTCCTCTGGCTCTCGACCTGGCGAATTTCTATCGCGGTCTGGGTATCACGCTCCTACAGGGCTACGGCCTGTCTGAGACGACCGGCCCGATCTCCGTGGAGACCCCGCAGGATTTCCCACCGGACTCGGTGGGCTTCCCCTGGCCCGGCAACCGCATGAAGATCGCCCCCGACGGCGAGTTGCTCGTTCAGGGCATTTCCGTATCGAAGGGCTACCACAACCTGCCGGAAGCGACGTCCGAGGCCTACGTTGACGGCTGGTTCAAGACAGGTGACCTCGCCTCCATCGACGACCGTGGCCACCTGCGCATCACGGGGCGCAAGAAGGAACTCATCGTCACTGCGGGGGGAAAGAACGTCTCCCCCGAGATCCTCGAAGAGTCCCTGTCAACACACCCTCTCATCGCGAACATCATCGTGGTCGGTGACAACCGCCCCTATATCGGCGCGCTTATCGCGCTCGACACGGAGATGCTGCCCGAGTGGCTCTCGACGCACGGCCTGCCCGTCGTCGACGCGGCGCAAGCCGCGAATCTGCCCGAGGTACGCGACTCGCTCGAGAAGGCGATCGCTCGGGCCAACAAGGCCGTCTCGCGCGCCGAGTCTATCCGCCGCTACCGCATTGTCAATGCGGCGTTCACCGTGGAGAACGGTTACATGACTCCCTCGCTGAAGCTCAAGCGTCGCCGTGTCCTGGCCGACTACGCCGACGAGGTTGAGGCCCTGTACGCGTCGGGTGAGGCCGCGAAGAACCAGGAGTAACCCGGGTTCTCCCGCTCTTGTCTCACAGACCAAGCGGCCACCGCCTCGTTCACAAGTGAGGTGGGGGCCGCTTCGCACCTCCCGTTCTGGAGCGCTCATTCGGGGGCGGTGTTACGTCCCAGGACAAAGGCTGCGAAGACAGCGAGCAGGAAGATCGCTCCCCAGACAGGCAGCGGAATCCAGAAAAGCATACGCCGCGCGATTTCGAGGGCGGCGAACACGGCCACGCCAACCGTCAGCAACAGGTGAAAGGCACGCGACCACCCGAAGCCGCGGGACCCCGCGCGCCACAGGGACACGAGGGTCGCGACCAGGAAGACGGCGACGACCGCATAAATCACGATGACCGTTCCGAGCTGCCACACGTGGCGAGCCTCGGCATGGGCCAGCACGCTCAGGCACAGGTTACCGAGACTAGCGACGAAACCGCAGCCCAAGCCGTAGACCCGGGGCCGACCGGCGCTTCGGGCAACGAGTGCCTTGAGAGTTAAGCCGCCGGACACCACCATGAGCGCGACCACGACGAGGTGGAGCCATGCGGGCCAGAAGTAGTAAAAGCCGTACAGACCGTATGCGGGAGTCGTGAGATACATACTAACCTTCACTTCTGACCATTGGCGGTGTCTCGCTCGGCCTCCTTCGCAAGGACCTCTGCGAGGTATTGGCCGGTGAAGGATTCCTTGACCGTGGCGACTTCTTCGGGCGTCCCCTGCGCGACGACCGTGCCGCCGCCGGCGCCACCCTCCGGACCCATGTCGATGATCCAGTCGGCGCTCTTGATGACGTCAAGGTTGTGCTCAATGACGATCACGGTGTTGCCCTTGTCAGCGAGTGACTGGAGGACCAGGAGCAGCTTGCGGATGTCCTCGGAGTGCAGGCCCGTCGTGGGCTCGTCGAGCACGTAGACCGTGCGGCCGGTCGAGCGTCGCTGCAGCTCGGAGGCCAGCTTCACGCGCTGAGCCTCGCCACCCGACAGGGTCGTCGCGCTCTGGCCAAGACGGACGTATCCCAGTCCGACCTCGACGAGAGTGTTGAGGTGGCGGGCGATGCGCGAGATCGGCGCGAAGAACTGTGCGGCCTCCGCGATCGGCATATTGAGCACGTCAGCGACGGTCTTGCCCTTGTACTCAACCTCGAGTGTCTCACGGTTGTAGCGGGCGCCGTGGCAGACCTCGCAGGGCACGTACACGTCAGGCAGGAAGTTCATCTCGATCTTCAAGGTGCCGTCGCCCTTGCAGGACTCGCAGCGCCCACCCTTGACGTTGAAGGAGAAACGGCCCGGGCCGTAGCCACGCACCTTCGCCTCCTGCGTCTCGGCGAAGAGTTTACGGATCTGGTCCCATACGCCCGTGTAGGTCGCCGGGTTGGAGCGGGGTGTTCGGCCGATCGGGCTCTGGTCCACGTGTACGACCTTGTCGAGCTGTTCGATGCCCGTGATCGTGCGGTGACGTCCGGGCACCATGCGTGCTCCGTTGAGGCGCGAGGCCAGGGTGCGGTAGAGAATCCCGTTGACGAGGGTGGACTTGCCCGATCCGGAGACCCCGGTCACGGCCGTGAGGACGCCCAGAGGGAAGGAGACATCGACATTCTTCAGGTTGTTTTCGCGCGCGCCCTTAACTGTGACGACGCGTTTCTTATCGATTGGCCGGCGGGTCGGGGGCAGGACGATACGGCGCTTGCCAGACAGGTACTGGCCGGTCAGCGACTTGCGGTTGGTGAGCAGCTCAGACAGCGGACCCGAGTGTACGACCCAGCCGCCGGTTTCTCCCGCACCGGGTCCAATGTCGACGATCCAGTCGGCGGCCTCCATCGTCTCCTCGTCGTGCTCGACAACGATAAGTGTGTTGCCGAGGTCTCGAAGGCGCTCGAGCGTGGCGATGAGCTTGCGGTTGTCGCGCTGGTGCAGGCCGATCGACGGCTCGTCAAGGACGTAGAGGACGCCGACGAGGCCGGAGCCGATCTGCGTGGCCAGGCGGATACGCTGTGCCTCGCCACCCGACAGGGTGCCGGCACCGCGCGACAGCGTCAGGTAGGTGAGTCCAACGTCAACGAGAAAGGCGAGACGAGCCTCGATCTCGGTGAGGATCGGCGCGGCGATCGAGCGTGCGCGCTGCTCGAGCTCGACGTCGGCGAGGAAGGCGCGCGCATCCGCGATAGACATGTCGGAGAGCTCGGCGATCGATTTATCGCCGATGCGCACGGCCAGTACCTCCGGGCGCAGGCGGGCACCGTGGCACGTCGGGCACGGGATCTCGCGCATGTAGGAGTCGAGCTTTTCGGTCACGGCGGTGGACTCGGTCTCCTCGCGCTTGCGCTCAATGTACTTGACCGCGCCCTCGAAGCCCGTCGTGTAGGAGCGTTCGCGCCCCCATCGGTTACGGAACTTGACCGTGACCTCGTAGTCCTTGCCGTACAACACGGCGTCCTTGACCTTCTTCGGCAGGGATTTCCAGGGTGTGCCCATCGCAAAGCCCAGCTCCTTGGAGAGGGATTCGAGGAGCTTCTTGTGGTACTTGAAGTTCGAGTTCCAGACAATGACGGCACCGTCGGCGAGGGAAAGCTCCTCGTCGGGCACGACCAGCTCGGGGTCAACCTCGAGGCGGAAGCCCAGTCCCGAGCAGTCCGGGCAGGCACCGTAGGGGGCGTTGAAGGAGAAGGTACGGGGCTCGATCTCGTCGAGCATCAGGGGGTGATCGTTGGGGCACGCACGTTTTTCGGAGAAGCGGCGTCGACGCTCGGGATCGTCGGCGTCCAGGTCGACGCAGTCGATGACGACGAGGCCGTCGGACAGGCGCAGGGCGGTCTCGACGGAGTCGGTGAGGCGCTGGCGCATGCCCTCACGCACGACGAGACGGTCGACGACAACCTCGATGGTGTGCTTGAGCTTCTTCTCGAGCTTGGGAGCGTTCTCGAGGCGAACCATCTCGTCGTCGATAATCGCTCGCGTGTAGCCCTCTGAGCGAAGCTCGTCGATGAGGTCCTGGTACTCGCCCTTGCGGCCACGTACGACCGGAGACAGGACCTGAAAGCGCGTACCCTCGTCCATCGTGCGCACACGGTCGACGATCTGCTGGGGTGTCTGCGCCTGAATCCGAGCCCCGCATTCCGGGCAGTGAGCGACGCCGGCGCGGGCGTAGAGTAGGCGCAGGTAGTCGTGGATCTCCGTGATCGTGCCCACCGTCGAACGCGGGTTGCGCGACGTCGACTTCTGGTCGATGGAGACCGCGGGCGACAGGCCTTCGATGAAGTCCACGTCCGGCTTGTCCATCTGTCCGAGGAACTGGCGGGCGTAGGACGAGAGGGACTCGACGTAGCGGCGCTGTCCCTCGGCGAAGATCGTGTCGAAGGCGAGGGAGGACTTCCCGGATCCCGACAGGCCGGTGAAAACGATCATGGAGTCGCGGGGCAGCTCGAGGTTCACGTCCTTGAGGTTGTGTTCGCGGGCACCCTGGATGATTAGCTTGTCATGCACCCCTCGATCCTAGCCGTCCCCTAGGCAAAAGGGCGGATGGGGGCTAGTGTTGTGCGTATGGCATTCTACGCAGTCGAATACGTCTACAACCCCTCGATGACCGAGACGATGGACGAGGTACGCCCAACGCACCGCGCGTTCCTCTCCGGCCTGCTCGAACAGGGGATCAACATCGCCTCCGGCCCCCTCGTTGGCGAGATCCCCGGCGCGCTGATCCTCATCAACGCCGAGAGCGAAGCCGACGTCGAGCGGATCCTCAACGAGGATCCCTTCTACGTCGCCGAGGTCATCCAGGCGCGTCTCATTCGCGAGTGGAACCCCGTCATCCGGGCGTTCTGATCGCGGCTCACGAACGAGGCCGGAAACGGGTTCATCACCCGTCACCGGCCTCGACTCGTATCTGGATTCCTCAGCCCTCCAGCGAGCGGACGAATTGGCTCGCGTAGAAGATGCGCTGTGCGACCTCGATGAGGATCGCTGCGCAGGCACCAACGCCGAGGATGACGAGCCACTCGTATCCGGAAGGCGCAACCATAGAAAAGAAGCGGCGCACGGGCGGGATGAGCACTCCCCCGACGGTCGCGCTCGTCACGCAGACGAGCAATACCCACTTCCACGTGGACAGGGGGCGCGCCGTGATGACGAGCAGCCAGATCGCCCCCAGCATGAGGGACAGGATCGCCGCCGTGGACTCGCGTGCCTGAGGGGGCCCGTCAACGATGCCGAAGGCGGTGAGCGCCGCGGCCGACAGGATGATGCCCGTGGGCATCGCAAGCGACAACGTTCGCTTGAGGAAGCCGGGCACGTAGCGGCGAGGGTTCGGCCACAGCGCCAGGAAGAACGCCGGGATGCCGATCGTCAGCGAGTCGATGTAGCTGAACTGGCGCGGCAGGAACGGGTAACGCCAGCCGACCAGCGCCGTCACGATGACGAGGACGGCAGCGTAGGTGGTCTTTGCCAGGAACAGCGAGGAGACGCGCTCCATGTTCGCAATGATGCGCCGGCCCTCCAACAGGACACCGGGAAGGACGGAGAACTTGGAGTCCACGAGGACGATCTGCGCGACAGCCTTCGTGGCCTGCGTGCCATTGCCCATCGCGATCCCCAGGTCGGCGTCCTTCAACGCGAGAGCGTCGTTCACACCGTCACCGGTCATGGCCACGCAATGATCGCGGGCCTGGAGCGCGCCGACCATGGCACGCTTCTGCTCGGGGGTTACGCGGCCGAACACGTCGTGGTTCTCGATGGCATCGACAAATGCCTGCGAGGTCAGGTCCTCGGGCAGGTCACGGGCATCCATCAGGCGGGCGGGCGAGCCGTCCGGCGCGGTCAAGCCGGCCTGCGCGGCGAGCGCGCCGACCGTCGTCGGGTTGTCCCCCGAAATGACGCGAACGTGCACGCCCTGCGAACGGAAGTAGTCGAGAGTATCGGCTGCGTCGGGGCGCAAGTCCTCCTCAAGGACAACGAGGGCAGCCACCGCGCGCTTCGCGGGCAGCTCATCGTCCACCACGGCCTCGTCGGCGTGAACGAGGGCGACGACGCGCGAACCATCCGCCGCGGCGAGTCCCACCTTGGCCAGGACATCCGCGTTCTCAACGAGCGTCTCGTCGATCACGAACTCCGGTGCGCCCAGAATCCATGATTCGCTCCCCGCCCCCCAGGCGCTCCACTTGCGCGCCGAGGAGAAGGGCACGGACCACTCGATGCGCTGTGCCGCTTCGGCGCGCTCACGGTCCCCCAGGTGCCCCCAGATCGCTTCGGCGGTCGCATTCGTGCGGTCGCTCGCGGCGCTCGCGAGGGCACGCAACACCGTGGTTTCGTCACCCGAGACAGTCTCAACACTGCGCACTCGGATGCCACCGGTCGTGAGGGTTCCCGTCTTGTCCAGGCACAGGCAGTCGACACGCGCGAGCACCTCCACGGCGGGAAGCTCCTGGACGAGCACGCCGCGGCGGGCAAGCGTCGCCGAACCGATGGCGAAGTTCATCGAGGTCAGCAGCACGAGCCCCTGCGGGATCATGCCGATGACGGAGGCGACCGAGAGCACGAGAGCCTCGCGCCAGTCTCCCCCGTGCCCCCCAGCGACGCGGTTCTGCGAGTAGAACGTAAGAACCACGATGGGAAGCAGCATGACGGATACGACCTGCAGCACCCGATTGATCGACATCTGAATCTCGGAAACGGTGCGCGTGAAGGCACGAGCCTGCTCGGACAGGCCCTGCGCGTAGACGCGCTCACCGACCGCAGTCGCGACCATGCGGCCCGAACCCGCGACGACGCTCGTTCCCGCAAGAAGCTGATCCCCTTGTTTCTTCTTGACGGGGCGAGACTCGCCGGTCAGCAGCGATTCGTCGATCTCCAGGCCCACCGAGGACAGGACCGTACCGTCGACGCTCACCTGATCGCCGAGAGTCAGCTCGATCACGTCATCGAGGACCACGTCGCGCGCGGGCACCACCGTAAGAGTGCCGTCGCGTAAAACGGTCGCCTGCGGGGCATCGACGATCGCAAGCGAATCGAGAGTGCGCTTGGCTCGCAGCTCGGACACGATGCCAATGACCGCGTTGATGATCATGACGCCACCGAAGATGCCGTCGCGCAGATCGCCAAAAAGCAGCACAATGACCGACGCCGCGACGATGATCGCGTTGAACAGCGTCAGCACGTTCTCTCGGATAATAGACGTCACTGATCGCGACGTGCGATCCTTCACGCGGTTGACCGCGCCGCGCGCCACGCGCTCAGCGACATCGGCACCGTTCAGGCCGTGCTCGTCGACACTGGGGTTCTCAGCGCTCACGGGCGCCCTCCTCGTCCATTGCGCTGCGAACCAGCGAGGTGACAACGGTAACCACGAGGGTCACGACGATAACCCCCAGCGATACCGAGACGGAAATTTCTGGAGCCCACTCAAAGCCACGTCCGCCGTTGATAAACGGTAGCGTGTTGGCGTGGAGGGCCTCAAGAATGAGCTTCACGCCGATAAAGCTCAGGATCACGCCGAGGCCGTAGCCCAGGTAGACGAGCTTGCCGAGCAAGGCATCCACCAGGAAAAAGAGCTGGCGCAGACCCATGAGTGCAAAAACGTTGCATGCAAACACGAGGAACGCCTGCGAGGTGATCCCGAAGATCGCGGGGATCGAATCGAAGGCGAACATGAGGTCTGCGGAGCCGAGGGCCAACACGACCACGAACATCGGCGTCATGTAGGTGCGCCCGCCGTGGCGGTAGAGCATGCGGCTGCCGACAAAGCCGTCGGAGACCGGGAGAACTCGGCGGAGAACGCGAATGAAGGCGTTCTCTTCGTACTCTTCGTCGTCTGCGCTACCCGTGGCGGTTTCCTTCACCTGAGAGAATGCCGTCCACAGGAGCCAGACACCAAAGATGAAAAAGACCCACGAGAAGCGTGCGACCAACGCGGAACCCATGAGGATGAACACCAGGCGAAGAAGCAGCGCTATGACGATACCGAAGAGCAGCGCTTTCTGTTGGTTCTCGCGCGGGACCCGGAACGCCTTGAGGATCATGATGAACACGAAGAGGTTGTCGACGGATAGCGACCACTCCATCGCCCAGCCCGCGTAGAACTCCTGAGCATAGAGCCACCCATTCGTCAGCCAGATGCCAACCCCGAACAGAGCCGCAAGGCCGACGTAGAAAAGCGTCCAGCGGGCGGCCTCCGTGGCCGTCGGCGGGTGAGGATTACGGGCATGCCCCAGAAAATCGAGCGCGACCAGGGCGACGGCGACAAGCGCCAGGACACCCCACGCCCACGCGTGAACAACCATAGGTACCTCTTAACTCTCCGACCACGGAATTCTAACGCCGAGCCGCGCTCGCATTCATCTCACGCGCGCGCTTTACGTGAAACCGCGAGCGAGGCAGCAACGGTGATCAGGATCGTCACGACGATGAAGCCCAGCGAGAAGGCAATGGACGGTTCGGGGATGACCGACACCTCGTGGCCCCCGTTAATGAAGCGCAGCTCGTTGGTGTGCAGCGCATGATTGATGAGCTTGAAACCAATGAAGCCGAGGATCGCAGCGAGGCCGTAGTGCAGGAACACGATGCGGTCGAGCAGGCCGTCGATGAGGAAGTAGAGCTGACGAAGGCCGAGCAGCGAGAACGCGTTGGCGGCGAACACGAGGTAGGCCTCGGAGGTCAGCGAGTAGATCGCGGGAATCGAATCGACGGCGAACATGACGTCGGCGGTGCCGATGGCGATGACGCACAGGAGCATCGGCGTGATGTAGGTGCGTCCGCCGTGGCGGTAGAGCATACGCGAGCCGATGAAGCCGTCGGTGACAGGCACTACCTTGGAGACCCAACGAACGAGCAACGGCGGCCGGTACTCATCCTCGTCATCATCGTTGGAGCCCTCGCGTACCTGGCTAATGGCAGTCCACAGCAGCCAGGCTCCGAAAATGTAGAACACCCACGAGAAGTTCTCGATGAGGGCGGCACCCGCCAGGATGAAGATGAGGCGCAGGACAAGCGCAATGATGATACCGGCCAGCAGGACCTCCTGCTGGTTCTTCCGAGGCACTCGGAACGTCGACAAGATGATGACAAACACGAAGAGGTTGTCAATACTGAGCGCTTTTTCGGTGATGTAGCCTCCCAGGTATTCCTGGCCATACTGCGGCCCCCACACGGCCCAGACGATGGCACCGAAGATGAGGGCGATCGCGATGTAGGCAACCGACCACCAGGTGGCTTCCTTGAGTGTGGGTTCGTGGGGCGTGCGAACGTGGCCGACGATGTCGACGACGATCATGGTCAGGATGATGCCTGCCAGGACAATCCAGGCAAGGGCGTGCACGTGCATACGTGGGTCCTCCGGTACGAGTCGGGTACCGGAGGTCTCCTCCCGCCAGGGATTCTGGCCGGTGACGCCGGAGGCCACGCCGCGTGGGCGGGCCGTCGTGATGACGACGCCACTGTTGGTGGGAGTACTCCCCTCCGCTTACGCCTCTATCCTAGTCGGAACAAAATGATCCTTGGTGATTCATGACAAGTGGCGTCTGTCGCCTTGACGATCTCTACCGGCGCCGACGAACGAGGCAGGGGCGGTTCTGATGCCCGGCTGCACCGGCCGGAAGGCACGCTCAGTGGGCGCGCTTCATGGCACGCAGTTCCTTTTTGAGGTCTTCGATTTCGTCGCGCAGGCGCGCCGCAACCTCGAATTGGAGGTGTTGGGCGGCGGTCATCATCTGGGCAGACAGCTCTTCGATGAGTTCCGCGAGCTCGGCCTCGGCTCGCGCACCGGAGGACGCGGAGCACCCGGCACCTACGGCGCTTTCGGAGCGTTCACGAGCGGTCTTTTCCTTGCGGTAGCCGCCCTCCAGGAGCGTCTGAGTGTCGACCTGCTCGCGTGCCAGCATGTCTGTCACGTCCGCGATCTTCTTGCGCAGCGGCTGCGGGTCAATCCCGTGTTCCTCGTTGTAGGCGATCTGGATCTCGCGGCGGCGCATCGTCTCGGAGATAGCCTCGTTCATCGAGTCGGTCATGTTGTCCGCGTACATGTGGACTTCACCGGACACATTTCGGGCGGCGCGGCCGATCGTCTGGATGAGCGAACGGGTAGAGCGCAGGAAGCCTTCCTTATCCGCGTCAAGGATCGACACAAGAGAAACCTCAGGCAGATCGAGGCCCTCACGCAGAAGGTTAATGCCGACGAGCACGTCGAAGGTTCCCAGGCGCAGCTCGCGCAGCAGCTCGACGCGGCGCAGCGTGTCGACATCAGAGTGGAGGTACTCGACCTTCACTCCGCGTTCGGCCAGGTAGGTGGTGAGTTCCTCGGCCATCTTCTTCGTGAGTGTGGTGACCAGGACGCGCTCGTCGCGCTCGACGCGCACGCGCACCTGCTCGAGCAGGTCATCGATCTGCCCCTGCGTGGGTTTGACGACGACGAGCGGGTCAACGAGGCCCGTGGGGCGAATGATCTGCTCGACGACGCCATCGGAGCGCTCGAGCTCGTAGGGGCCGGGCGTGGCCGACAGGTACACGGTCTGGCCGATGCGCTGTGTAAACTCGTCCCACTTCAGGGGGCGGTTGTCCATCGCGGACGGCAGGCGGAATCCGTAGTCGACGAGGGTGCGCTTACGGGACATGTCGCCTTCAAACATCGCGCCGATCTGCGGGACGGTGACGTGGGACTCGTCGATGATGAGCAGGAAATCGTCGGGGAAGTAGTCCAGCAGCGTGTGCGGCGGCGTGCCCGGGCCTCGTCCGTCGATATGCCGCGAGTAGTTCTCCACGCCCGAGCAGGACCCGATTTCCTTGAGCATCTCTAGGTCGAAGGTCGTGCGCATGCGCAGACGCTGCTCCTCAAGCAGCTTGTTCTGGCCGCGGAACCACTCGAGCCGATCGTCGAGTTCGTCCTCGATGGACGCGATCGCTTTCTTCATGCGTTCCTCGCCGGCCACGTAGTGCGATGCCGGGAACAGGTAGGTGTGGTCGACCTCGGAGATCACGTCGCCGGTCAGCGGGTGGAGAACGGCGAGGGAATCGATCTCTTCGCCGAACATCTCGATGCGGATCGCGAGTTCCTCGTACACTGGGATGATTTCGATCGTGTCGCCGCGCACACGGAAAGTGCCACGCGTGAAGGCCATGTCGTTGCGCACGTACTGCATGGAGACGAAGCGACGCAGCAGCGCGTCACGGTCGATAATCATGCCGCGCTCAAGCTCGATCATGCGGGCCACGTACTCCTCGGGCGTACCGAGGCCGTATATGCAGGACACCGAGGACACGACGACGGTATCACGGCGGGTGAGCAGCGAGTTCGTGGCGCTGTGCCGCAGGCGCTCCACCTCGCCGTTGATGGAGGAATCCTTCTCGATGAAGGTGTCCGTCTGCGGGACGTAGGCCTCCGGCTGGTAGTAGTCGTAGTAGGACACGAAGTATTCGACGGCGTTATTGGGGAGCAGCTCGCGGAACTCTGCGGCGAGCTGGGCGGCCAGCGTTTTGTTCGGCTCAAGGACCAGGGCGGGACGCTGCAGCTCCTCAATGAGCCACGCGGTCGTGGCGCTCTTTCCCGTACCCGTCGCGCCCATCAGGACGACGTCCTGTTCGCCGTCGCGGATGCGGGCGGCGAGTTCGCGGATGGCCTTGGGCTGATCGCCCGACGGCGTGTAGGGAGAAATAACCTCGAAAGGCTTGTTCTGGCGGGTCACAGGCTTAGCGCTCACGCCTCTACGCTACCGCCCAGGCACACGTGCCGCCCGCACAGAGCACCGAGGTTCGCGCCAAGCGTTGCCGCCTCGGCCCGGTCAGTCGAAGACAGGGGTATCCGGTGCGAGCCAGCGTTCGTAGACGAGGCGCGCTACCTCTTCGAGATCGCACGCGCTTCCCTCGTTGTCGATCCAGATCGAGGCGACGGCGCGGCGCTGGCACGACGAGGCCTGGGCGCGGATGCGTGCACGAGCGTCCTCGGGCGCTACTCCCCTGCCTTCCAGTCGCTTAATGCGTTCCTCGATGGGCGCATCCACGATGACAACCGCATCGAAGTGCTCCGCATGATCTCCTTCGACGAGCAAGGGAATGTCGTACACCGCGACAGATCCTTCGGGAGCTCCGTTTAGTATCTCCCATGCACGCTGCTCGATGGCGGGATGGGTGATCGCGTTGAGGGCCGCGATACGCTCTTCGGCGCCCTCTCCGGCGAAAACACGTCGGGCGAGGCCGGAACGATCGAGGGCACCGTCTTCACCGATCAGGTCAGCTCCGAAGCGCGCTGCGACCTCCTTGAGCGCGGGCTGACCCGGCTCGAGAACCTGCCGAGCGATAGCGTCGGCGTCCGCCGTCGTCGCCCCCATCGAGGCGAACACGCGGGTGACCGAGGACTTGCCGGATCCGATACCGCCGCTGACTGCGACGACGCGGGCGGGGCCCTGCACGCGCAGCGGAGGGATCGGACGGATGAGCGAGGCCGTACAAGCCCCGCGGCTCAGAGCACTGTTCACTCCCACAGGGTAACCTCCCAGCACTTGCGCATCGGTGCCCTCATGCAAGAATTGGTGCTGTTAAAGAACCCACACCATCAAGTGAGTATCAGTGACGCAGACAGTCAATGAAGATTCCACTGGCCGTTCGAGCAGCACCGCTGTTCTCATCGCGACCGCCCTGACGCTTTTCTCGATGTTCTTCGGCGCAGGCAACCTCATCTTCCCTCCGATCATGGGCGCATCGGCTGGAACCAACTTCGCCCCCGCCATGGTTGGCTTTCTTATCGGCAGCGTCGCGCTTCCCGTCATCTCGATTATCACGATTGCCCTGTCGGGTACCGACATGCGTGACCTCGTTAGCCGCGCCGGAAGCGCTTTCGGACTCGTCTTCTCCGTCCTCGTCTACCTGTCGATCGGCGCGTTCTATGCTCTGCCGCGTACGGCCGCCGTGTCTTTCTCAACTGCGGTCGTTCCCATCATCGGCACGAAGTCACTGGTGGCATCTGTCGTTTTCTGTTTGGTGTTCTTCGGCGTTGCTTTCTATCTGTGTTGGAATCCGGGCAACATTATCGATAGCCTCGGCAAGGTTCTCACTCCGATTCTGCTTGGCCTGCTCGTCCTTCTCGTGTTCTTGTGCTTGGCTTCCCTGCCTGCCTCTCACGATGCTCCGACGGGCGAATACGCGTCCACTCCCCTGGCCGCAGGCCTTCTCGAGGGCTACATGACGATGGATTCGATCGCGGCGCTGGCGTTCGGCATCATCGTCGTTACCTCGCTGGGACACACGGGCGGAGGAATCGGCGCTAAGGTGGTCCGCCGCACGTCTACGGCTGCGATCATCGCCGGCGCCTTGCTTGCCGTCGTCTACGTGGGTCTGGGGCTCGTCGGACACGTCATCCCCAACGCCCAAAGCTACACTGACGGTGCGACCCTGCTCGCCGACGCGGCACAGATGACGATGGGGTGGCCCGGCCAGATCGTCTTTGGGCTCATCGTGCTGACCGCGTGCATGACGACAGCGGTCGGCCTCATCGCGGCAACATCGGAGTTCTTCCACCGCTTGGTCCCGGCGATCCCCTACCGCACGTGGATGATCATCTTCACGATCATTTCCTTCGTCCTGGCATCTGCGGGCCTCAATTCGGTACTCGCGATCGCCGTCCCGATCATCACGTTCCTGTATCCGATCGCCATCGCGGTCATCTTGATCACGATTACCTCTCATCCCCTGCGTCTGGCAACACCCGCTTTGTGGACGTTCCGCCTGGGCACGTGGGTGGCGGCCGCCTGGTCGGCCCTAACGACACTCGCGCAGGTCGGGGTTGCCACCGACGCGATCAACGCGGCACTGGCGTGGAGCCCCCTACAGGCGCTTCAGCTCGGCTGGATCCTACCCACGGTTGTCGCAGCCGCTATTGGTGCCTGCATCGATGCGGCAGCGCTACGTCGCTCAGCCTAATCACAGTGCGTGCAGGTCCTCGGCGAAACGCATCCGCCCGATAGGAGTCCACCGCGGTTCCGTAGAAAAAGGCAGCGGTGCACGTGTACGGTCGCGCTGGACACGGCTAGGCATCGGGGATGGCCTGGCTGCGGTTCCCGTGGGCGGTGGCGGGGCCTGGCCGGGCTTCGAGGCGACGCGCCGAGCGCAGCTCGCAGCGCGGACGGTTAGCGGGCGGGCCCCCGCCCACGGACACGCCAAGCAGCCCGGCCCACACACGCAGGCCGCGTGGCAGCCGGAGAGGCGACAGAAGAAGAAAAAGTGGTGGCCCCCAGGAAACCTGGGGACCACCACTCATGCGTTCACGTGCGTGAACCGACGAGTTGAAGGTTAGTCACAAAGACTGATTCAGTTGTTCGTCAGCTTCTCACGCAGCGCGGCCAGGGCCTCGTCGGAAGCAAGGGTGCCCTCGTTGTCGACCGGAGTCGAGTAGGAGGCCTGCTCCTCGATGGAGGGAGCCGCTTCGGCGTCCTCTTCGAGGGCCTTGCGGACCTGAGCCTTGTGGGACTCCCAACGGGCCTGAGCCTCGGCGTACTGGGCTTCCCACGCCTCGCGCTGAGCGTCGAAGCCTTCCATCCACTCCTGGGTCTCCGGATCGAAGCCCTCGGGGTACTTGTAGTTGCCGTTCTCGTCGTACTCGGCGGCCATGCCGTAAAGCGAGGGATCGAACTCTTCGGAGGTCGGATCCACACCCTCGTTGGCCTGCTTGAGAGACAGGGAGATGCGGCGACGCTCAAGGTCGATGTCGATGACCTTGACGAAGACGTCTTCGCCAACCTTGACGACCTGGTCCGGGAGCTCGACGTGACGCTGAGCCAGCTCGGAGATGTGGACGAGACCCTCGATGCCGTCCTCGACGCGAACAAACGCGCCGAAGGGGACCAGCTTGGTGACCTTGCCCGGCACAACCTGGCCGATTGCGTGGGTGCGGGCGAATGCCTGCCACGGATCTTCCTGGGTGGCCTTAAGCGACAGGGAGACGCGCTCGCGATCCATGTCGACGTCGAGAACCTCGACGGTGACTTCCTGACCAACCTCGACGACCTCGGACGGGTGGTCGATGTGCTTCCAGGACAGCTCGGAGACGTGAACGAGGCCGTCGACACCACCGAGATCGACGAATGCGCCGAAGTTGACGATGGAGGAAACGACGCCGGAGCGCACCTGACCCTTCTGCAGGGTGTGCAGGAAGTTCGTGCGGACCTCGGACTGGGTCTGCTCGAGCCATGCGCGGCGGGACAGAACCACATTGTTGCGGTTCTTGTCGAGCTCGATGATCTTCGCTTCGATCTCGCGACCGATGTAGGGGGCGAGGTCGCGGACGCGGCGCATCTCCACGAGGGAGGCGGGCAGGAAGCCACGCAGGCCGATGTCGAGAATCAGGCCGCCCTTGACGACCTCGATGACGGTACCGGTAACGACGCCGTCCTCTTCCTTGACCTTCTCGATCTGGCCCCAGGCGCGCTCGTACTGCGCACGCTTCTTCGACAGGAGGAGGCGGCCTTCCTTGTCTTCCTTCTGGAGGACGAGCGCCTCGATCTGGTCGCCCACGGCGACAACCTCGTCGGGGTCGACGTCGTGCTTGATGGACAACTCGCGAGAGAGGATGACACCCTCGGTCTTGTAGCCGATGTCAAGGAGGACCTCGTCGTGGTCGACCTTGACGACAGTGCCCTCGACGATGTCGCCATCGTTGAAGTACTTGATGGTCTCGTCGATGGCTGCGATCAGGTCTGCTTCCGAACCAATGTCGTTGATAGCGACCTGCGGCGTGTTGGTGGTCATGTAGTAGTTTCTCCGAAACGGACTGGATAGTAGATGGACAGTTCTGGCACCTCGGATCACATGCGGATGCACGTGTGCCCAGGCACCATGATCCAGTTTAGCAGTCTTTAACGTGCAAATGTGACGAATATGGCGGCACTTTGCGTGGTGTGCGTCGCCTCATGTCGCCCATCAGTGGGCCGCGAGCTGCCAGGACTGCCCGATTCCGACGGCGACGTCGAGCGGCACGGAGAGCTCGACCGGGGTCGCCATCTTGTCGCGGACAATCGCTTCGACGGCCTGTGCTTCGCCCGAGGCAACCTCGAGAAGAAGCTCGTCATGGATCTGCACGAGAAGGCGTGACGCGAGCCCCGCCTCGGACAGGGTGTCGGCGACGTTCATCATCGCGATCTTCACGATGTCCGCGGCACTGCCCTGAATGGGTGCGTTGAGGGCAGCGCGTTCGGCCATCTCTCGACGCTGGCGATTCGACGAGCGCAGGTCGGGCAGGTAGCGGCGGCGTCCAAACATCGTTTGGGTGTAGCCGTCAGCTCGCGCTTGAGCGACGAGACCCTCGAGGTAGTCGCGCACTTTACCGAAGCGCTCAAAGTAACGGTCGCGCAGAGCAGCCGCCTCTGGGACGGCAATACCGAGCTGGGCCGCCAGACCGTAGGAAGACAGACCGTAAGCGAGGCCGTAGGAGGTTGCCTTGATGCGCGAACGCTCCTCGCCACTGACATCGGCGACGGGGGTACCGAACACCATCGAGGCCATGGTGCGATGCAGGTCTTCACCCGAGTTGAAGGCTTCGATGAGAGCCTCGTCGCCGGACAGGTGAGCCATGAGGCGCATCTCGATCTGCGAGTAGTCGGCACTCATCAGCGTTTCGAATCCGTCGCCAGCGACGAAGGCACCACGAATACGCATGCCGTCTGCGCTGCGCGCGGGGATGTTCTGCAGGTTCGGATCGGAGGATGCGAGGCGACCCGTTGCCGCTGCGACCTGTGAGAACGTCGTGTGGATACGGCCATCGGAGGCGACGGTCGCCGACAGGGAGTCGACCATCTGCTTGAGCTTGATGCGCTCACGGTGCGTCAGTAGGAACCCAAGGAAGTCGTGTCCTGCTCCCCCCTGATCAGCAGTCTTCGCATGCAGGTCCGCCAAGGCCTCTGCGTTCGTCGTATACCCGGTCTTCGTCTTCTTCGTCTTGGGAAGGCCGAAGTGGTCAAAGAGGAGCTCCTGGAGCTGCTTGGGGCTCGAGAGGTTGATCTCACGCCCCGCCGCCGCCCACGCGCCCTCGCGCGCGGAATCGACGGCCGCTCCGAGTTCGTCAGAGAGCCCGTCGAGCACGCTCGTGTCCGCTGCGATACCGATGTCTTCCATCCGGCCAAGCAGGACCGACAGGGGCATCTCCATCTCGGTCAGCAGCGACGCTTCGGAACTCTCTTCGAGCCGGGCGCGCAGGGTCTTGGCAAGAGGGTGCAGGTGCGCGGCCAACTGGCCCGCATACGTCTGCGCAGCGTTCGGCCCCGCTCCGACGTCCGAGAGTTCAAAGAGCGCACCGGTATCACCCTCCCGCTCCTCGATGACGGCTCCGAGCACGCGCGAGAGCACGTCCACCAGCTTGTGTGAGCGCTGGTCCGGGTGGGCGAGGTATGCGGCCAACATGGTGTCGCACTCGATGCTACCAAGGGTCCATCCGCGCGATGCCAGGGCGTGACGGGTTCCCTTCGCGTCGTGCACGATCAGGGACGAGGCCGTGGCCAGAACGGCGCCAACCGCTTCCTCCTGCGCAGGACTCAGCTCGACTGGGTCGATGACGAGCGCGTCAGCCTCGGAGGCGAGAACGAGGCGCGTGACATCTCCACGCGTCGGCCTCGTGTCGCCCTCAACGAGGACGGCGAGCGTGGGGCGGCCGCGAGCCCACTGAGCGATGTCGCAGGACGCATCGGCGAGGGACACCGAGATCTCAACCTGTGCGACCGGTTCGGGAGCATCGTCGGCGCGCTCCTGCCCCATACCGATGCCGGAAACTTCACGAACCTTATGACGCAGGCGACCAAACTCGAGAGAATCGAAAAGACGGTCAATGGCGGCCACATCCGTGGCGCGGCGAGCGAGGTCGCCAGGACCCACCTCCAGCTCCATATCGGTGAGCAGGTGGTTGAGGCGACGGTTGCGCACAACGTCGTCTAGGTGTTCGCGCAGGGCGGCACCGCGCTTTCCACCGATCTCGTCGGCGCGGGCCAGGAGGTTGTCCAGTCCGTCAAACTTATTGATCCACTGAGCGGCGGTCTTCGGCCCGACGCCGGGAACGCCGGGCAGGTTATCCGACGTCTCGCCCACGATTGCGGCAATCTCCGGGTAGCGATGCGGCGGCACGCCGTATTTGTCTTCCACGGCCTGCGGCGTCATCCGGCGCAAGTCACCGGGGCCCGTACCCGGATACAGGACCGTGACATTCTGTGTCACCGTCTGGAAGGAATCGCGGTCGCCGGACACCACCAGGACGGTCGCCCCCTCGCGGCCGGCGCGGTAGGCAAGAGTCGCGAGAATATCGTCGGCCTCGAATCCCTCGCGAGACAGCGAGACGATACCCATCGCGTCGAGTACCTCCCGGATGAGCTCAACCTGGCCCTTAAACTCCTCGGGGGTCGCGTCGCGCGTCCCCTTGTACTCCGGATACTCCTCCGTCCGAAATGAGTGCCTGGACACATCGAAAGCGACGGCGATACGGGTGGGCTTCTCCGTCTCCAACAAGCGCGTCAGCATTGAGACGAAGCCGTAAACCGCGTTCGTGTGCTGGCCTGTGGCCGTCACAAAGTTATCCGGCGGAAGCGCGTAGAAAGCGCGAAACGCCATCGAATGGCCATCAATAATCAGCACAGTGTCACTCACACATGCCACCCTAGATGCCATGACACACGATCACCAGACGAAACACACGCAGTCTTCCTCACCCGACCCGCTTGCACGCGGCGGCTGGGTCGGTGCCCACTGGCCCGGCACCCTCATGGAGGCCACAGGGATGGAGGTGCTCGAACACAGCGCCATGCGCACCGTGATCTCCATGCCCATCGACGGAAACCGCCAGAGCGCGGGAATCCTCCACGGCGGTGCGTCCGCAGCCCTCGCTGAAACCGCCGCATCGTTCGCTGCGCAGATCCATGCCAGGGAAACGAACCCGGGTAAGCAAGCGTACGCCGTCGGTACCGAACTAAACGCCTCGCACATTAGTGCGGGCCGTGAAGGGATCATCACGGCAACGGCCACAGCCGTTCACCTGGGACGCAGCTCAACCGTTCACACCGTGGAAATCCGCGATGAGGCGGACCGCCTCATTTCGATTGCGCGTGTGGCTAACCGCATCCTCGTGCGCTCGAGCCACGACTGACGAGCCGCAACACAACGATGGGGAGGGTCTATTGACCCTCCCCATTCGCGCATTCTTGACTCAGTCGTCGACCTGGTTGATCACCGCGTCGGCAACCTCACGCATGGACAGACGACGATCCATCGACGTCTTCTGGATCCAGCGGAAGGCCTCGGGCTCGCTCATTCCCATGTTCTTCATGAGAAGGCCCTTCGCACGGTCGACCCGCTTACGAGTCTCGAAGCGATCCGACAGATCGGCAATCTGATCCTCGAGCGACTCAATCTCTGCGTGACGCGACAGGGCAATCTCGACCGCGGGAATCAGGTCAGCAGGGCTGAAAGGCTTAACGACGTATGCCATCGCACCGGCGTCACGGGCACGCTCGACGAGCTCGGTCTGCGAGAACGCGGTCAGCATGACGACGGCGCAAGACAGCTCCTGCAGGATCTTCTCAGCAGCGGTGATGCCGTCCATCTTCGGCATCTTGACATCCATCACGCACAGGTCGGGTTCCAGCTCAAGCGCGAGCTCGACAGCTTCCTCACCATCGGCAGCCTCGCCGACGACCTCGAACCCCGCCTGGGTCAGCGTCTCAACGATATCGAGACGAATCAACCCCTCGTCTTCTGCGACGAGGACGCGACGCGGTTCAGCCTGCTCTTCACTCATTGTCATATTCCTCAGTTTGATCGGTTTGCTTAGCTGTTCTATTGTAGACCTCGCACACGCGAAGCCCCGATAGCCCAACTGGCAGAGGCGGTCGGCTCAAACCCGGCTTGTTGTGGGTTCGAATCCCACTCGGGGTACCGCCAGTGGAGTACGTGCTCCTAATGGTACCGGCAATTGCGCACGCGTGCGACGCGCGTCGCGCAACAGCTACAACAAAATCGCAGACGAACAAGGGGCCGACAAGCACTGCTTGTCGGCCCCTTTGTCACGGCTCAGGCCACCACGCTCAGTTCGAGACCGAGATACTCGGCAGCCGCGCCCCGGCGGGCCGGCTCGTCAAGGTCGGCAATTGCCTGCTTGACCCTCGAATCGTGGAAGTCAGCGAACCACGGCTCAACGGCGCGTGACAGCTGACCGACCTCCAGGTTGTTGGCCACACGACCAAACAGAGTGTCGTGGACCGACACGGTCCGGATATTCGTATTCATTTCTCTTTCTCCTCTTTCATTCGGGCGCTCCAGAAAACGTGCTTTGTTCGCACAGGCATTCCTGATCACGCCGGGCAGCGATCTGCTGCACTGCCGCGCCGTCGTTGGTGCGACGTCCACGTGTCTCAACGTGTATCCGGATAGTTTATTCCACGAATACAATGTTGTCCACGTCAATGCTGAAAAAGAGCGGGGGCACCGGCTCACCGCCGACACCCCCGCTACCGCATATCTCAGGCCTAGCGCAGACCACCAATCGCGTAATCGGCCTCATCTCCGACTTCGTGGATACGCAGCATGTTCGAGGAGCCGGCGATGCCCGGGGGCATGCCCGCGACGATCACAAGCTGTTCGCCGATGTCGGCCAGTCGCGAGGATTGGACGACCTGATCGAGCTGCCAGACCATGTCGTCGGTGTGCTGAACAGTCGGCACACGATAGGTCTGAATGCCCCACGACAGGGCCAGGCGGCGCCGGGTCGACTCCAGCGGAGTGAAGGCCAGCATCGGGATCGGGCGACGCATGCGCGACAGCAGGCGTGCCGAGGTGCCCGACTGAGTGAACGTCACGAGGTAACGCGCGTCCATCTTCTCTGCGATTCGTGCAGAGGCTTCACAGATGACACCGGCGCGATCGGCGAAGTAGCCGGGAATCGAAGCGATGCGCTCTCCGCCGTTCTCTTCCGTCGACTCGATGATCGCGGCCATCGTGCGAACCGTCTCGATCGGGAAAGCGCCCACCGAGGTCTCGCCGGAGAGCATGACCGCGTCGGCACCGTCAAGAATCGCGTTGGCGCAGTCGGAAGCTTCCGCACGCGTCGGGCGAGGATTCTTGATCATGGAGTCCATGACCTGCGTCGCGACGATAACGGGCTTGGCAGCAATACGAGCGAGTTCGATCGCGCGCTTCTGAACCAGAGGAACGGCCTCGAGGGGCATCTCGACGCCGAGGTCGCCGCGGGCGACCATGATGCCGTCGAAGGCCTCGATGATGTCCTCCAGCGCCTCAACGGCCTGCGGCTTCTCGATCTTGGCGATAACCGGGATGCGCTTGCCCATCTCGTCCATGATCTCGTGAACATCCTTGATGTCCTCGGCAGAACGCACGAAGGACAGCGCGATGAAATCAGCGTCCTGATCGATGGCCCAGCGCAGGTCCTCCTTGTCCTTGTCGGACAGGGCGGGCACGGACACGGCGACACCGGGCAGATTCAGGCCCTTGTGGTCCGATACCACGCCAGGAACCTCAACCAGGGTGACCACGTCGGTCTCGTTCACCTCGAGAACGCGGACCGCGACGTTGCCGTCGTCGATCAGCAGGCGGTCGCCCGGAGCACAGTCGCCAGGCAGGCCCTTGAAGGTGGTTCCGACGAGTTCCTTGGTGCCGGGAACGTCCCGGGTGGTGATGGTGAAGGTGTCGCCAATCTTCAGTTCCTGGGGTCCGTCCTGGAAGGTTTCCAGACGGATCTTCGGTCCCTGGAGGTCGACGAGAACCGCAATAGCGCGGCCGGACGTGGCAGACGCCTTTCGCACGCGCGAAATGACGGCTTCGTGTTCCTCAGGCTTTCCATGCGACCGGTTGATACGCGCGACATCCATGCCGGCGTCCACCAGTGCCTGGAGCTGCTCAGGGGTTTCAGTGGCAGGTCCAATAGTGCAGACAATCTTAGCTCGACGCATAAGGATCAGTTTACCGTCCAATCACAGTTGAAACGAGGAGGATCAGCGTCAGGGGGACGTGATCATTCCCATGAATACCCCGTAGCGGCATCATATGGGCGGGTAGCGAGGTGGGGCGCATATCAAGACCGCTCGTGCTCGTTGTCTCCAGTCGTTGCGTCCACGTCGTCGGAGATCGTCTCATCCGCCGCGTGTGCCTCGACAGCGCTCGTGGAGTCCTCCCCCGCTGCGCAGGATTCCTCCTCTTCCGTGGCGTCGGCGGATATGACCCGCGTCGAACGGCCCAGACGTCCCGCAACGACGAAGACAAGAACGCCGAAAGCAAACACGAGAATCGACGTCCACACGTTCAGGCGCAGACCCAAAACCCTGTGCGCATCATCGATGCGCAGCATCTCAATCCAGCAGCGCCCCGCAGTGTAGGTCATCAGGTACAGGCCGAAGACCTGACCCCCGGCGAAGCGGTGGCGCCGGTCAAGCCACACGATCAGCGCAGCGGCGGCGAGGTTCCACAGGCACTCGTAGAGGAATGTCGGATGGAACAGCGTCCCTGCGGGGTACCCGGCGGGGATGTGGGCCGCATCGATCTGGAGGCCCCACGGCACGGTCGTTGGGGCACCAAAAAGCTCCTGATTAAACCAGTTCCCCCACCGGCCGATAGCCTGTGCGACCAGCAGCGCAGGGGCCAGGGAGTCCGCGATCGGCCCCAAGCGGACGCCCGCACGCTTTACGGCGATGAAAACTCCGAGAGCGCCGAATGCGACTCCGCCCCAGATGCCAAGTCCGCCTCGCCAAATCTGGAAGGCGAGCATCGGGTCGCCACCGGGGCCAAAATATGCTTCCGGAGAGGTGATCACGTGGTAGATGCGCGCGCCAACGACCCCAAGGGGGATAGCCCAGAGCGCCACGTCGTACAGCGTGTCCGGCTTTCCCCCGCGATCGCGGTAGCGACGGGCGGTCCACCACACGCCGACAATCATGCCGACGGCGATGATGATGCCATAGGCCCTCAGCGGGATCGGCCCGAGGTACCACACTCCCTGCGAAGGCGACGGAATACCGGCCGTAATGAGCGCCCTCATACGCGGGCCCCACTGACGCCGACCTTAAGCTCCTTCGCGAGCTCACCCAAGGCCTTCAAGCCACGGTCAATGTTCTCATCGAACAGAGTCTTTACGAGCGCAGAGCCAACGATGACGCCATCCGCGTAGGCACCGATCTCCCGAGCCTGAGCACCGTTGGAAACTCCAAGGCCCACACACACGCGTTCGGCGCCCGCTGCGCGGGTACGCGCCACGACGTCTGCCACGTGCGCGCCAACTGCGGCGCGCGCACCCGTGACGCCCATCGACGAGGCCGCGTACACCCAGCCTCGCGAATGCTCCGCGATTAGCTTCAGTCGGTGCTCGGGCGACGAGGGGGCACTCAAGTAGATGCGTTCCAGGTCGTACTCGTCCGAGGCCGCTTCCCACTGCGCGCCCTCCTCGGGCGGCAGATCGGGGGTAATAAGACCCGAGCCACCAACGGCGGCGAAGTCCTTGGCGAAACGCTCAACCCCCCACCACTCGACGGGGTTCCAGTAGGTCATCGAGCACGTCGAAACACCGTAGGAGGTCAGCTCGTCCACGGCATGGAAAAGATCCTCCAGATGGGTGCCGCGCTCGAGAGCAGCAACGGTCGCACGTTGGATGGTCGGACCGTCCATGCCGGGATCCGAGTACGGAAAGCCGAGCTCGATGACATCAACGCCGCAGTCGGCCAAGACCTTGCCCGCGCGGATCGAATCCTCAACCGAGGGGAAGCCAACGGGCAGGTATGCGATGAGTGCGGCGTCGCCACGGTCGATAGCGGCATCGATAGCCACGGCTGAATGGGGTGCGCGCGTCATGTCACTTCTCCTCGTTCTCGTCTAGGACGGCAACGCCCGACGGTCCGGCGCTGGGGTCGATGACCTGCAGCTTCGCGTGCCCATAGCCAAACCACCGCGATGCCGTATCGACGTCCTTGTCGCCACGGCCCGAGACGGTCACGATGACGATGGGTTCCTCCCCCGGCGCGAACGATCCCTCGGCCTGCGCCTTGGCGCGAGCCCACGCGCGCGCACCGGCAAGGGCGTGTGACGACTCGATCGCGGGGATGATGCCCTCCGTGCGTGACAGGCGCAGGAACGCGTCCATCGCCTCGGCGTCGGAAATCGGCATGTAGGATGCGCGATTCGAGCGAGCCAGCCACGCGTGCTGCGGGCCGACGCCCGGGTAGTCCAGGCCAGCGGAAATTGAGTGCGAGGCCTTTGTCTGACCGTCGCGCTCCTGCAGGACGAAGGTACGCGCTCCGTGGAGGACGCCGACCTCATCGGCGGTGATAGACGCTGCGTGGCGCCCGGTCTCAAATCCGTCGCCGGCCGCCTCACATCCGAGCAGCTCGACGCCCGGATCATCGATGAACGCTGTAAAGGAGCCGATCGCGTTGGAACCGCCACCCACGCAGGCGACGACCACGTCGGGCAGACGCCCCTCGGCGGCGAGCAGCTGAGCGCGTGCTTCATCGCCGATGACGCGCTGCAGATCACGCACGAGCTCAGGGAACGGATGCGGCCCGGCGGCGGTGCCGAAGATGTAGTTGGTCGTCTCCGCGTTGGTCACCCAGTCGCGGAACGCCTCGTTGATCGCGTCCTTGAGGGTCGCCGAGCCTGCGGTCACGGCGATGACCTCGGCACCGAGCATTTGCATGCGCGCGACGTTCAGGGCCTGACGCTCAGTGTCCTCACGTCCCATGTAGATCGTGCAATCGAGGCCGAGGAGGGCTGCGGCGGTAGCGGTGGCCACGCCATGCTGTCCCGCACCGGTCTCGGCGATGACTCGGGTCTTGCCCAATTCCTTGGTGAGCAGTGCCTGTCCGAGCACATTGTTGATCTTGTGGGAACCGGTATGGTTCAGATCCTCTCGCTTCAGGAACACGCGCACGCCGCCCAGGTCAGCGGCGAAGCGGGGGGCCTCGGTCAGCAGGGACGGGCGTCCCGCGTAGTTCAGGAAAAGGTCACGCAAACGACGCTGAAAAGACTTGTCTCGCCACAAGCGTTTCCACGCGGCCTCGACCTCTTCGAGGGGGCCCATGAGTGACTCGGCGACAAAGCGACCGCCGAAATCACCGAAGTAGGGTCCTTGCGCAAAATTCTCGGCTTCCATCATTGTCCTTCCTGACGCGCCGCCGCGACGCGAGCCTTGCGATCCGTACGCAGCGCGGGATGCTGGCCTGCGCTCACCATGTCCTGGATGCTCGCGTGTGGATCGCCCGACGTCACGAGAGCCTCGCCGACGAGAACCGCATCCGCACCCCACTTGGCATACTCAAAAACGTCATGGGCATTGGCGACGCCGGACTCGGCGACCGCGACAACATCCTGGGGGATCACGTCGATGACCTGCTCGACGGTCGAGCGGTCCACTTCCAGAGTCTTCAGATTGCGGGCATTCACGCCGATGATCGAGGCACCGGCCTCCATCGCGCGCAACGCCTCAAGCCGGGAGTGCGTCTCTACCAAGGCCTCCATGCCCAGGGAGCGGGTACGCTCCAGCAGTGATATCAGCGCGTTTTGTTCCAGGGCCGCGACGATCAGCAACACGAGGTCAGCGCCGTGAGCACGCGCCTCGTGAATCTGATACGGCGTAACGATGAAATCCTTGCGCAGGATCGGAATATCGACGACCGCGCGCACCGCATCAAGGTCTGCGAGCGAACCGTTGAAACGACGCTGCTCGGTGAGCACCGAAACAACAGACGCTCCCCCGGCCTCGTACGTCGAAGCCAGGGCGGCGGGATCTGGAATGGATGCGAGTGCACCCTTGGACGGTGAAGAACGCTTCACCTCGGAAATGATCTTGACCGCACCGTCACGGTTGCGCAGGGCGCTGAGCGCATCCTTCGCCTCCGGGACCTGAGCCGCCAGCTCCTTGATCCGAGCCAAAGGGACGCGGTCTTCACGCTCTTTCAGGTCTTCGCGGACCCCGGCGATAATGTCATCGAGAACGCTCACGACGCTCCCCTTTCAGGCAGAAACAATCAATCCTCACCTAGGCTAGCGAAAAATGGCCCACGGCGGCTGAGCCATCCCGCACTACGGGTTAAGACAGGGGCACGAGAGTCGAGGCACGCACGACTGACTCGACCGCCGCCGCGGCCTTGTTTCGCGACTCCTCGTATTCGAGGGTGGGAACCGAATCCGCGACGAGTCCCGCGCCCGCCTGGACCGAGGCCAGGCCGTCCTTGAGAGAGGCCGTGCGAATAGCGATCGCCAGATCCGCATCGCCCGACAGATCGAAGTAGCCCACGACGCCGCCGTACACGCCACGGGCAGCCGGCTCAAAGTTGTCAATCAGCTGGATTGCGCGAGGCTTGGGAGCACCCGAGAGGGTACCCGCAGGGAAGGTCGCCACCAGGGCGTCAAGAGCGTCGGCGTCAGGGCGCAGCACACCGGTGACCGTCGACGAAATATGCTGAATATGAGAGAACCGCTTGAGCTCCATCAGCGTCGAAACCTCGACCGACGCCGGGTCGCACACCTTCGACAGATCGTTCCGGGCCAGGTCGACGAGCATCACGTGTTCGGACAGTTCCTTCGGATCCTCAAGCAACTCCGCTGCCAGTCGATGATCCTGCGCCGAATCCGCGCCGCGCGGACGCGAGCCGGCAATCGGGTAGGTCCACACACGCCGCCCCTGCGCCTTCACGAGAGTCTCGGGAGAAGAACCCACGACCTCGAAGTGACCGCCCTTGTCGTCGGGCAGATCAAGGAAGTACATGTACGGCGAGGGGTTGACCGTACGCAGCACGCGGTAGACATCGATCCCGCTGGCCGACGTCGACACGTCGAGACGCTGCGACAGCACGATCTGGAATACGTCACCGTCTTCGATCGAGCGCTTGGCGGCATTCACGGAGGACTCGAAGTCAGCGCGAGAAGTACGCTCGCGAACCACCGGGGGGGTCGCGCCACTACTGCCCAGCACCGCCGGAGCAATCGGGGTCGCAAGCTGCGCCGTCATCGCATCGAGGCGCTCAATCGCACGGTCATAGGCTCCGTCGATTCCTTCCGCGGAGCCGTTCAGGTTCCATGCGATCGCCATGAGATACACCGAGCCGGTGGCATGGTCGAGCGCGGCGACCTCCGTAGCCAACACAAGCGTCGCATCGGGTATGTCCGATTCCTTCGGGGCGGTCGCGGCGAGCGTCGGCTCCCACTCGGGAATGATCCCCCATCCCAGCGAGCCAACGAGCGCTCCGGTCAGCGGCGGCATACCCTCGATAGCCGGTGCGGAAAGCTCCTCGAGCGCTGAGTGAACAACCTCCAGGAACGTCCCCTCCTGCAATGCGCCTTCAGGATACGATCCGATCCACCGTGCGCGACCGTCCCGGGCGACGATAGCGCCCGCGCTCGACGCGCCCACGAACGACCAGCGCCCCCAGGAACCTCCGTGCTCCGCCGATTCCAAGATGAAACTGCCATAGTTGCCGTGCGCGAGCTGTCGATAGACACCCACTGCGCTGAGTTCGTCGGCAAGCACGCGCCGGACGACGGGAATCACGCGTCGATTCTGCGCAAGATTGACAAAAACGTCGCGAGGAGGCCAGGTCTGGCCCCAATCGAGACTCACAGGCTCAGACTGAAACGAAGGCGTCGAGTTACTCACCGTGCCATTATCCCACCCCTCACCGGCCTCGGCCCATCGGGTTCACGATGGGACAGCGTGAGCGACCTACAGCCAGTCGGGAACGACTCCCCAGGCAATCGCAGCAACGAGCGCCGATCCGATCATCCACGGCCCCATCGGCACTCGTGACTTCGTACCAGCCGACCCGATAACGACCTTCCAGAGAGCCGCAAGCCCGGCGAGCACGAACGACATGGCGAGAGAAAAAAAGGCCGCGTGCAGGGCGACAGAACCTGCCATCGCACCCAGCACGGGTGCGAGCTTCACATCTCCCCCGCCCATGCCACCCGGCAAACGGTTCAGCAGCGCGATGGGGATTGTCCAGACCAGAGCACCGACGATGCACCCAATGAGACGCTGCTGCCACATCGGAGAAATGATCACGCCAACGCCGACGCCCACCGCGACACCGACCGCCATCGCCGCTGTGTAGGCGTTCGGCAGACGATGAGTATGTCCATCGACGTAGGCACTAAGCGCACCGATCATCGCAACGGACATCACTGCTGGCATACCGGGGCGCATCTGGGCCGCGACGAAAAAGAGTGCGCCGACGATCGCCGCACTCCAGACGATCGCATTACGCGTCAATGGCGTTCGGGTGGCTTCAATGAAATACCTGCGCTGAATCTTCCAGCCCGACCGCCACAGCCACGCGAGCACGATAATCCACGTGAGGAAACCCGACACGAGAGAGAGGTCCGCGCTGATTCGCGGAGGGAGCCATCCGACGATCACGGCACCAATCCTACCCGTGAGCGCCTTTCCAGTTCTTCCTCAAGGGCATCGCGCATAACACCGGTGTCGGGGCTCCGCCCCGTCATGAGCTGCACCTGGGCGGCGGCCTGGTAGACAAGCATGTCTGTGCCCTCGGCGACGATGCCCCCGGCTTTCTCAAACGTGCTGCGCAACGCTGTTTGACGCGGAGCGTACACGACATCCAAAAGGATCTGTCCCTCGCGAACGTTCAAGCGCTCGGCAAGAGGATCGGCGGCTGAGGCAGGAAGTGTGGAAATGATGAGGTCGACGCCGTGGGCGGCGCGGTCCACAGCCTCGATGTCCGACCACAGAACCTGTTCGATGCTGACTCCGAGCCGCGAAGCCGCTGCCACAACCGAACCGGGGCCACCAAAGCGGCGCGCCGCCACCGTCGACGCGGTGATTCCAAGTTCGCCGAGGCCGGCCAGAGCCGACGAGGCCGTGGCACGCGCGCCGAGCACGAGGGCACTGCGCGGCAGCGGCACATTCGCCATCGAGCAGGCACGCCGCACAGCCGAAGAAATACCGGTCACGTCCGTGTTAAAGCCCGCGAGGACGCCGGAGGACGGAACGACTGTGTTCACCGCACCAACTGCACTGGCCAGAGGATCGATGACGTCCAGCAGCGCCATGATCGCCTGCTTGCAGGGCATCGTGACAGACAAACCGGCACAGTCGTCACCAAGGCCGGCGATGAGACCCGGCAACGAGTCTCCGTCGCGTTCGAGCCTGCGGTATTCCCACCCGTCAATGCCGAGCTGGACCCATGCCGCCCGATGGATCACGGGTGACAGTGAGTGCCGAATCGGCGATCCAATGACAGCGGCCCAGGTCATGACGCTTGGCAGTCGCCCGGGTGGGCGGTACAGTACGCATTCAACTGTTCGCGGTTCTTCTCCTGCTCCTCGAGCGTAGAGGCGAACAGCGTTTCACCCGTCTCCAGATTGACCGTGACAAAGTACAGCCAGGTTCCCTCCGCCGGGTTGAGAACGGCTTTAATGGCCTTCTCACTGGGCTGACCGATCGGCGTAGGCGGAAGGCCAGCGTGGAGGCGGGTGTTGTACGGGTTGTCGTTGTCGAGGTCCGCCTGGTCGGGCAGGCCGCTCGTCTTACCGACGCCGTAGAGTACCGTCGAGTCCATGCCGAGCATGCCCTTCGTCTCGCCGTTGGTGTCAGCAAGGCGATTCTCGATCACACGAGCGACCATCGGCATGTACTTGTCGATGTTCATTTCACCATCGACGATCGATGCCTTGATCAGCACGGTCTCACGGTCCGCGGGTGCGACTCCTAGCCGATCCAGTTCGTCAATCGTGCCCTGGACCATACGTGCGATCAGGGTCGTGGGCGTGTCTGTTTCACCGGCTTCGTAGGATCCGGGCAAAAGCCAGCCCTCGGCGTTACCGCCGGCCTCGGACGGAAGGCCGATGGCCTCGGTGTCCGCGAAGGCCGCATCAACGTCCTCCTCGGAAACACCCATGATGTCGACGATACGCTGCTTCACCTCCGAGAGCTTCTGGCCGGAGCGGATCGTCACGGTCGAGTCAACGCGGTTCGTCTCATCCAATAGCGCGGCGAGCGCTCCTGCGGCGCTCATCTGCAACTTCAATCGGTACGTGCCCGGGCGGATAGACATGGACGCCGAGGTCTTCTCGAATTGGCGCACGAACGCTCCGACGGACTTCACGACGCCCGCGTCCACGAGTGTCTGTCCGATCGCTCGACCAGACGCCTCCTCATCGATCGTTACTTCGACCGAGTCGACGCCGGGTCCCGGATAGTCGTCCGATGCGGTCGTCGACGTATTGACGAGCTGGTCGTATGCGACGTAGCTGGCACCCGCGAGCAAACCGAGCACGAGAACGATGATGAAGAACGAACGCACGCGGCGGCGGCGCTTGCGCTTGCGGGCGGCGCGCCTCTCGCGATCGAGTCGACGAGACCGCATTCCGGTGGTTTCAGACAGCGTGTCGCCTCCCTGGGTGCCCCCGCGACCGAGAGTGTCCGACGCAGACACGCGCAGCGTCCCACCGGTGTCGGTCACCTCATCAAACGAAGGGAGGGATGCCGATCGCTGGCGCACGCTCTTACGACGCGCAGGCGCTGCGGCATCGTCTGCAGAAGCCGTGCCAGCCGCAGGTGTGCCCTGCACCGGAGTGGGTGTGGGGTCGTCGGCAGCGGCGCTGGCATTCTCTTGCGGCGCGTCCGAGTAGACCTTTGGCTCGCCAGAGTGAATCTCACGGCGAGAACGGAAGGGGTAAGGGGGAGGCGTACTCACGTGTGCGCTCCTTCGTTTGGTTCGAGGATGATCTCCTCACCGGGAGATCGACCGCCCATGCGTTCGAGCTCGAGCGCCTGCTCCAAAATGATCTGCGCTGCGACTTGGTCAATGACGCTACGGTGCTCAATCTCGGGGATTCCGGATGCGCGTAGTCGCGCATGGGCCTGGTGAGAGGTCATGCGTTCGTCGACCATCGCCACGCGAACATCGGGAACAAGCTTCTTAATTCGGCGCGCGTACTTGCGCGCACCCTTCGCAGATATGCCCTCTCCCCCACGCAGGTGGCGAGGAAGTCCGACGATTACCTCGATCGCCTCGTGGCTGCGAACGAGATCGGCCAGACGATCGAGGTCGGATAGATCGGGGGCCCTGAGAAGGGTTTCGACTGGCATCGTGAGGATGCCGTCGGGGTCGCACCGGCTGACGCCGACACGCACGGTGCCGACGTCTACGCCGATACGGATACCCCGACGCATACTCACAGAGCCTCGATTTCCTTGCGGATCGCCGCGATCGCGTCGGCGATGCCCTCGGGCTTGGAGCCTCCGCCCTGAGCGATGTCATCCCGGCCACCGCCACCACCACCCATGTACTTACCAACGGCGCGAACGAGTGCACCGGCCTTGACGGAGTGCTCCCGCGCGGCCTCGTTCGTTGCCACGACGAGCGAAGGCTTGCCACCAACGACACCCGCCAGTGCCACGACGGTACCACGCTCGTTGCCGAGGCGATCACGCACGTCCAGCGCGAGGGTTCGCAGAGCATCGCCCGAGGGCATCTCAGCAACGGTGGCCGCGACGACGCTCAGAGCGCCAACCGGCGAGGCAGAGGCCGCCAGGTCGGCACCCTGGCTGAGGGCCTGCGCAGTACGGATCTTCTCGAGCTCCTTCTCGGAATCGCGCAGCTTGGCCAGCAGCGACTCGATGCGCTCCGGCAGCTCGTCGGCGCGCCCACCCACCAGCTGCGAGAGCTGGCTGACGAGCGCGTGCTCCTTCGCCTGGAACTCGTACGCGCCGGTGCCGACGAGGGCCTCGATGCGGCGCACGCCGGATGCGACAGAGCCCTCGCCGAGCAGGGTAACACGACCGATGTGGCCGGTTGTGGGCACGTGGGTGCCACCGCACAGCTCACGGTCAAAGCCGTCGCCGATCGTCACGACGCGCACCTCGGAGCCGTACTTTTCACCGAAGAGCGCGATCGCGCCCATCTCCTTCGCCTTGTCAATACTCATCACCTCGGTGGTGACCTGCATATCTTCGGCGAGCTTCTCGTTGACGAGAGCTTCAATATCGCTCAGCTGTGAGCCCGCGAGGGCGCTCGAGTGGCGGAAGTCGAAGCGTAGACGGGACGGAGAGTTCTCAGAACCGGCCTGGTCCGCGTTCTCGGACACGACGGCGCGCAGGCCCGCGTACACCATGTGGGTCGCGGTGTGCGCGCGGGCGATAGCGAGGCGACGCTCTGCGTCGATTTCAGCGTACGCCTTTTCGCCCACCGTCATGGCGCCCTCGGTGAGAGTGCCACGGTGGACGCTGAGCCCGCGGATCGGTGCCTGCACATCGTGAATCTCCACGACGCCGCCGCCGGCGAGGCGAATCGTTCCATGGTCTGCCAGCTGGCCACCCATCTCGGCGTAGAAGGGCGTGCGATCAAGGATGACCTCGACCTCGCTAGGAGCGGTAGCTGCGGGGGCCTCCACGCCGTCAACAAGGAGGGCCTGGACGGTGGCCTCGGAAGCCTGCTCAGTGTAGCCAAGGAAGGTCGAGCCTCCCCCCATTGCCTTCTCGATGTCGTGGAAGATACGCACATCGGTATGGCCGGTCTTCTTCGAGCGCGCGTCGGCACGAGCGCGTTCCTTCTGCTCGGCCATCAGAGTGCGGAAGCCCTCCTCGTCGACGGAGACGCCCTGCTCGGCGGCCATCTCGAGGGTCAGGTCGATCGGGAAGCCGTAGGTGTCGTGCAGCGAGAAGGCAGACTGGCCCGAAATCATGGGCGCCCCCTTCGATTCCTTCGCGTGTGCCACGGCCGCGTCGAGGATCGTCGTTCCGGTGCTGAGCGTGCGACGGAAGGCGTCTTCTTCCGCGTAGGCAACCTCGGAGATCGTCTTCCAGTTGGTCTCCAGCTCCGGGTACGAGGCCTTCATCGCGTTCTTGGATGCCGTCAGCAGGGTCGGCATGGTCGCCTCGTCGACGCCCAGCAGGCGCATCGAGCGGACCGCGCGACGAATCAGGCGGCGTAGCACGTAGCCGCGGCCGTCGTTACCCGGGCGAACGCCGTCACCGATGAGCATCAGGGAGGAACGCACGTGGTCGGCCACGACACGCATGCGTACATCGTCTTCGTAGGCGGAACCAGCTTCGGGACCGGCGGCACCCAGGCCGTAGCGCTTGCCACTCATCTGCATCGCTGCGTCGATGACGGGGAACACCTCGTCGATCTCGTACATGTTGGCCTTGTCCTGCATGACGAAGGCCAGGCGCTCCAGGCCAGCGCCCGTATCGATCGCCTTCTTGTCCAGCTCGCCCAGCAGCGGGTAGTCCTTCCCGGTGCCCTCGCCACGCATGTACTGGTCGAAAACCAGATTCCAGACCTCGAGGTAGCGATCGCCACCCGGGTCGACGTTTCCTCCCACGGCCTCGGGACCGTAGGCGGGGCCGCGATCGTAGTGCCACTCAGCGCATGGGCCGGCGGGGCCGGGCTGGCCGGTGTCCCAGAAGTTTTCGACGCGGGGCAGGCGCACGATGTGCCCGGGATCCATGCCGACCTGCTTCGTCAGGACGTTGAAGGCTTCCTCGTCCTGGTCCCAGATCGTCACCCAGAAACGATCACCGTCGAGGCCGTACTTGCCTTCTTCCCGAGAACCCGTCAGCAGGTCCCACGCGAAGTTGATGGCACCCTCCTTGAAGTAGTCTCCAAAAGAGAAGTTTCCGTTCATCTGGAAGAACGTGCCATGGCGGGTCGTCTTTCCGACGTTGTCGATATCGTTCGTACGAATGCACTTCTGCACCGACGCTGCACGCGGCCACGGAGCAGGCTCGACGCCCATGATGTAGGGGATGAACGGGACCATCCCCGCGATCGTGAACAGGATCGACGGCTCCGGCGAGACCAGAGAAACGGAAGGACAGATCTCATGACCCTGCTTGCCGAAGTAGTCAAGCCAGCGGGTGCGGATTTCAGACGTACGCATAGTGCCCCATGTTAGTCGGTATCCACCCATCACGGCACATCGGCACGCGAAAGCGGACAGTGGGATACATGAAAAAACTGCGCCCCCGAGCCGAAGCTCGAGGGCGCAGGAAAGACGGGTGTCAGCGCGAGTAGTGCTCGACGACCATCTGGACGTCGACGGTCACGGGGACCTCGGCGCGCTTCGGGCGACGAACGAGGGTCGCCTTCAGGCGCGACAGCTCAACGTCCAGGTACTCGGGGACGGCGGGCAGAACGTCGCGGTGGATGCCCTCAGCGGCGATCTCGAAGGGAACCGTCGTCTGCGACTTGGGCTTGACCTGCAGGGTCTGGCCGGGCTTCACGCGGAACGAGGGGCGGTCGACGATCTTGCCGTCAACGAGGATGTGACGGTGAACGACGAACTGACGCGCCTGCTGAATGGTACGGGCAAAGCCGGCGCGCAGGACGAGGGCGTCAAGACGCATCTCGAGCAGCTCCACCAGGTTCTCACCGGTCAGGCCGGCGGTGCGGCGGGCCTCTTCGAAGGCGCGGCGCAGCTGCGACTCGCGGATGCCGTACTGGGCGCGCAGACGCTGCTTCTCCTTCAGACGAACGGCGTAGTCGGAGTCCTGGCGACGGCGGGTGCGGCCGTGCTCACCGGGGCCGTAGGGACGCTTCTCGAAGTAGCGAACGGCCTTGGGGGTCAGGGCCAGGCCGAGGGCGCGGGACTCGCGCACCTGCTTGCGGGAACGATTCGTTGCCATTTTTCTTCTTCCTGTTTCTCATGTCATGCCGGGGAACCCGACATGGGGCCAACTCCTGGATCGATTCGATCCGTCGGCTAGGGCCCCAGGTGCCCGCCGGTGCGGGCAGCTGTCCTATCCTAGCGTCTTCTCAGCAGATTGCGAATCACACCGAGCCGCTTCGTGAGCATCGCCTCATGTCCATTCTCCGTCGGCTCGTAGTACTGCGAGCCTTCTAGGTCATCGGGCAGGTACTGCTGAGCGGCGACGTGGTGCGGGTGATCATGCGCGTAGAGGTAGCCATCGCCGTGCCCCAAAGACTTGGCACCAACGTAGTGCGCATCGCGCAAATGCTCGGGTACCGCTGCCCCACGCCCTGCGCGCACATCGGCAATGGCACGGTCGATTGCCAGGTAGGTCGCGTTCGACTTTGGCGCGGTTGCGACGGCAACGACGGCTTGAGCCAAAAGCAGGCGCGCTTCCGGCATACCGATCAGAGCGACCCCCTGGGCGACGCTGACACAGGTGCTCAGCACTTCGGGGGCGGCCATGCCAACGTCCTCGGAGGCGGCGATCATGATGCGCCGGGCGATGTAGCGCGGGTCCTCCCCGGCCTCAATCATGCGTGCGAGATAGTGAATAGACGCATCCACATCCGATCCGCGCATCGACTTGATGAAAGCACTAGCGACATCGTAATGCTGGTCCTTGCCCCATCGAACGAGGGCTTGGTTGGCCGCGGCCTCGACACTCTCCACGGAGATCTCGCCGGACCCGACCTCACTTGCAACTCCGGCGGCCGCCTCGAGAAGGGTCAGCGATTTGCGCGCATCCGAGCCCGCCAGACGCACGAGGCCAGCCACGGCCTCAGCACTGATTGAGAAACGATTACCCAGGCCGCGCTCGTCCAATAGTGCCCGCCGGATCAAGCCCTCAATCGAATCGGGATCGAGCGGACGCAGCGTGAGTAGCAGAGAGCGCGACAGCAAAGGCGATATTACCGAGAACGACGGGTTCTCAGTCGTTGCGGCGACGAGCACGACCCACCGATTCTCGACCGCGGGCAGGAGCGAGTCCTGCTGCGACTTGGAGAATCGATGCACCTCATCGACGAACAGAATGGTCTCTTCTCCCCCGCCGGCGAGCGTGCGACGCGCATCGTCGACGACGCGTCGAACGTCGCTCACGCCGGAGGACACAGCCGACAGCTCGACAAAGCGGCGGCCAGACGCGCGCGCGATCAAGTAAGCGAGCGTCGTCTTACCCGTACCCGGCGGCCCCCACAGCACGACGGAGGAAACCGCAACGCCGTTGGACCCTCCGGTCGACAGCAAGCGCCGTAGCGGTGCCCCCTCCCCCAGGAGATGAGACTGACCGACAACCTCATCAAGGCTCGAAGGGCGCATACGAACGGCGAGGGGCGCACCCGCGTTATAAGCAGGCACGCCCGACTCGTCGATAGATTCAGAATCAAACAGATCCATGAAACACAGCTTAGGACAAAGTGACTCCACTAGAGGAGGAGGCGATCTTTGGACCGGAGAGAACCTGAACGACCACCAGTCCGCCAAGGATCAACATGCAGGCACCGGCACCGAGAAGGTAGCCATTGAGACCTTCCGACTCGTTTCCCGCGACGGAGGAGGAGAGCCTCTCTGCATGCAGCTTCACATCGCCGGACGCGTCGACCGAAGAGCCGACACCGGCTGCGGCCACCGTGGAAGCAACCTTAAAGTCGGCCCAACCAACCAATTCGTGCTGGCGGTTGGCCACGACGACCTTGTAGTCTCCCATCGGCAGGCCCGTCACGTCCATGGACACCTGATTGGAGTCCTCCACCTGAAGCCAGCGGGCCTCACGTGTCTGCATGATGTTCGCACTAACCCATTCGCCAGCAACAGCCTTGTCCGAGGGGACGTTGATCGTCAGCTGCCCGCCGGTGAAAGCAGCACTGACGCCACCCTTGTTCGCGTCCGTCAGCTGAGAGACGTCGGTGATGGGCGACACCGGGGCACCGAAAGGCTGCGAAGCTGCAGGGGATGCGCTTGCGGAAGGGGTGGGAGTAGGCGTTGCGGACGGCGTGGGCGTCGGGCGCACAGCGGGGAGCTCCGGATCGTCGGGCTGGGGGGCGGCTGAGTCGTCAACGGTAGGCACGGGAGCGGGCTCGGGCACAGGATCTGCCGTCGGTTCGGGAGCGGGCGCAGGATCGGCCGTCGGTTCGGGAGCGGGCGCAGGATCTGCCGTCGGTTCGGGAGCGGGTGCAGGATCTGCCGTCGGTTCGGGAGCGGGCGCAGGATCGGCCGTCGGCGGCTCAGTCGGCGAAGGATCGTCGACATTGTCGTCGTCTGCGTTGTCGCTAGTGGGTTCGTAAACGCGCACGGTGTAGGTCACCGGGTCGCCCTCGATGAGCGAACGACCTTCCTCGAACATCAGCACGGTCACAGTGTGAATCGTACCGGGTTCCCAGGTGATGCCCTCAACATTGTTCTTACCGTTGGGGACAGGAACGGTCAGCGTGTAGTTACTCGGGCTGGCGGCAACCCAAATGCCATCGGCGGCCACTGCCTCCGTTTCACCGTTGCGAATGTAGGTCGGCTTCTCGATGGGCGTCACGCGCCCCGAATCGAGCATCACACCCCAATAGCCGGTTTCGCCGTACATCTCCTCGAAGGACGAACCGTGCTCGATCGTGACGGTGAACGACGTGTTCGGGACGGGAATTGCATCATCATTGCCGTCCGCTCGAGCAGAAAATCCGGGGATCGCAAGCGCAATGGCAGCGAACAGGCTCAGGCCCATCAGGAGGCTCATCAAGCGGCTACGCCCCGCAAGCCCGCGCGCGGCAAGGGCAGAAGTAGCCCGTGCGTGCTGCATACCGTTCTCCTTATAGTTACTCAACCCTCAGAAGCAATTGTTCTGGAACTAGAGTAACAGGCGTGACGCGTGAATGCTAAATTCCAACGCACACCGATCGGTTAATGCACGTTATCTCAACTCATCGGCACGGATGCGAAGCAATCAGCGCATCAAGCCGTGCGAACGACGAACGATACTGACCGTCACGATCGCACCGAGGAGCACCAGAAGGCCACCACCCGCGACGACCCAACCATACAGACGCGACTCCTGCTCATGCGCAGCCTGATTCGACGCCTGCTGCTCAGAATGCGCCTTGGGACCAATCTGCGACGCAGAGACACTCTGCTGCGCCGAAGACGTGGAAGGCTCCGGCGTCGGGTCCGCACCGGAGTCCGATCCAGCTACAGACGAGGAGGAAGAAGCTGAAGCGGAGGCCCCACCGGCGGAAGATGAGCTCGTCGAAGCGGAAGGCGAAGCGTCCGGGGAAGCCGCATCGCTCGCCGCCGGCGTCGGAGAAGTCCGGGCCTGAACGCCTACCGGAGGAACCGGCTGCGACGTAGACACGGGCGGCTCACCATTGATCGAGGGGGAGGCATCGTCGGCGACAACGTCAGAGGGAACCACAGGCAGGCTATCGGTTGCGGAGTCAGCCGTTGGAGCTACGGTATCGTCGGCGACCGGATCAGCAGCATCGGCGCTCGATCCGTCGGTCGGCTTGAGCGTACAGGAACGAGCCTCGGCCGTAGCCCCAACGATCGAGACCTCAACCTGGACGTAGTTACCTGTCACACCGTCACCGATCATCACCTGATGCGACGAGCCAATAGCCCACGCGGCGGGCAGGTCAAAGTCGATCGAAAACACTCCCTCAGCGTCAACCTTAGCCGCAGCCCATGCAGACTTGTTACGCTCCACCGAGGCCGGCACCCAGGACGGGAGCGCGACACCGTCGGGACGGACCTCCTGACCGTCGTCGAGCGTCACGACAACGAAACCAAGCGCGTCGCCGGTAGAAGCACCCCAGCCGGAGCCCTCAACATGAAGCGGCGCCCCGACGGGAACGTTCGACGACACAACGATCGACGCACCCGCTTCGGACGCGGTCAAACATTGCGCGGCGACGTCACCGATTCCATCCACGCTGTAGGCCGGAGCGACCGAAACAAACATTGCACCAACAACGGAGGCAGAGGCGGTCAGCGCAAGCAGGGACATGCGCAGTCCCCTGCCCTGTGAGCGCATCCGTGTTGTCATGCGTATTAGTTTCCTTCTGTCTGGGATAGTCTCAACCGATCGGCACCGTCATGCGCAGAACGTTCATGTCAGTGTTTCAGTAACTACTCGATACAAGCAGAATACTATTGCCTTACCCCAAAGATGTAATTGCAAGCAACAAGCAAACTCGCGGAACGTTCGCTCAATTCCAGGTTTCACCCGGTTTTATAGGGCCATACCTCGAAGAACGTGACGCATATTATCGAACAATCGTGGCAGCTGATGACCCTCCGGTCAGCATTTGAGATATTCACGAACACATCGCCCATCACCGCCGCGGGATAACGAGCGGGGCACCCGTTTCGGGATCATCGATAATCCGACATGGGACGGCAAAGACTTGCTCCACGAGCTCAGGCGTGACCACCCGACCAGGCTCGCCCTGCGCGAGGACCCGCCCATCCTTCATGAACACGAGGTGCGTGGCATATCGGAACGCCAGATGCAGGTCGTGCAACACGGCGACGACCGTCGTGCCTGCACGCTGCAGGCGCTCCGCCAGGCGCAACACCTCGAGTTGATGATTCAGATCCAGGTAGGTCGTTGGCTCATCCAACAGCAGAATCTCAGTAGACTGAGCCAGCGCCATCGCTATCCATACGCGCTGGCGCTGCCCACCAGAAAGCTCCCCAACGCGACGCCCCGCCAAAGGCGCGACCCCTGCGTCTTCCATCGCTCGCGCCACGGCCTCGTCATCCTCACGACTCCACTGACGCAGGAGTGACTGGTAGGGGTACCGCCCACGTGCTACTAAGTCCTCAACGAGCATGTCGCCCGGAGCGACGGACGACTGGGCGAGTAGGCCAAGTCGGCGCGCAAGCGCCTTCTGGTTGATGTTCGCGACGCTACGCCCATCGAGTTCCACCACACCAGAGCGCACATCAAGGACACGCGCCAGCGAACGCAGAAGCGTCGATTTCCCGCACGCATTGGGGCCGACAATGACCGTGAGTTCCCCAGCGAGCACGTCCAGGGATAATCCTTCCAGAATCGGATCGTTTTTCCCATAGCCGACGACGATGTCCCGAGCACTAAGCCCCTGCCTCGTAACGATCTCAGTCACGATCTCACCTCACGAATCAACAACCACAGAAGGTACAGGCCTCCGACGACGCCGGTCACGACGCCGACAGGGAGCTCAGCGGGAGCCACAAGCCTTTGAGCGCAGATATCAGAGACCAGCACGAGCACAGCGCCAACGAGGGCGGAGGAGGCAAATCCGACTCCCCCAGCCGCGCACAGCCGATGCGCGACGTGCGGAGCCGCCAGAGCAACGAAGGCGACTGGCCCAGCGACCGCAGTCGCGGACGCAACAAGCAAAATGGCGACGACAATGAGGAGCACGCGGGTCTGACGCACTCTGACGCCAAGCCCTGTCGCGATGTCATCGCCCATCGCGACAAGTCCGAGGGGAACCGCACAGACGGCACACACCGCAACGACACCGGCGATCACGATCAGCAGAGGCGTCAGACGCTCGATGGTGACGCCCGAGAATGAGCCAGCGCTCCACAGCTGCGCACGCTGGGCCGCCTCCAGAGGCGCCTTGACGATGAGCAGCGAATTGACCGCCCGCAAGGCCGCCGAACATCCGATTCCCACGAGGACGACGCGGATTCCCGTCACTCGCATGCCTCCCGCGCACGCGAGGATGAACGCGCCCGAGGCGAGTCCACCGAGCAAGGCACCGATTCCTGTGACGGCGGGGCTCGAGCCCATAAGAATGATGGCAATCAGAGCGCCGGTCGCGCACCCCGTGGACAGGCCCACGATGTCGGGGCTACCGAGCGGATTGCCCGAGATTGTCTGGAAGATGCGCCCCGCGATTCCGAGTGCCGCGCCAACAGCCACCGCCGCGAGCATACGCGGCAGGCGCACGGACTGGACGAAGTAGACGCCCAAAAAGTCATCCCGAGGCCCACCGTCTCCGAGGAGACGACGGAATGAATCGGCGGCGCTGAGCCCGTAGTCACCGAGAGTGAGCGAATAGACCGCCAATGCACACAGAAGAGCGAATCCGATGAGCACGACGGCGGCGCTGCGCCGGTGCACACGCACCGACACGCGACGCAGCGAGACAATTGTGTAGCGCGACGGAGCTGGCCTCATGACATGCCCTTTCCGCGCGACCCTATGATAAAGAACGGCGCACCGATCAAAGCGACGATAACGCCAACGGGAACCTCGGAAGGCGCCAGCACAAGGCGCGAGACAACATCGGCAGCGCACACCCACGCGGCACCGACGATCAGCGACCACAGTGCAATCGTCCCCTGCCGAGCACCCACAACGCGTCGCACCAAGAGCGGAACCGCGAGACCCACAAAGGTTAGCGGCCCACCAAGCGCCGTCGCCCCGCCAGCCAGGGCCGTGACGGCCACGACGCCGAGACTGCGAATGAGGCGCACACGCACACCGAGGCTCACCGCGGTGTCCTCACCGATAGCGAGGACCCCAAGAGCCGAGGAGATCAGGGCAGCAACCACGCCGCCGCATGCGATGACTGCCCCGGCGGCAGCCACGGAGCCCATGTCGACGCCCTCTAATGATCCCGACGCCCAATATCGGAATTCGTTAAACGCAAACTGATTCGCCGCGAGGACCGCCTGGGTCAGCGATGCGAGCGCAGCCGATACGGCAATGCCCGCCAGGGCGAGGCGTGATCGAGAGCCTCCCCCGCTCCCCGACATAGCGAAGACGAGACCAGCCGCGACCCCCGCACCGATGAGAGAAGCGCCCAGCGTCGACGTGCGAGTGGCGACGCCACTCGCAGCGGTGATGGTCACGACGAGAAAGGCCGCCCCTGCGTTGATGCCGAGTACACCGGGATCCGCAAGAGGATTACGAGTCATCGCCTGCATGATCGAACCTGCCAACCCCAGTGCCCCGCCAATGACGAGCGCGGCGAGCGTACGGGGAACACGCAGTTGTGTGACCACCTGGGCGTCCTGACTGCTTCCCCCGTTCACGAGAGCGTCCCACACTACTTCGGGAGCGATCTGGCGCGAGCCCAGAGCGAGAGACGCGAGCGTCACGAGGACAAGCACCAGCGTCGCCACTGCACAAGCAATGGCGACGCTGGTGATGCGACGGGTAGTCATGTTAGGTCATCAACCCGGGGTGCCCTGTTACGAGCTCAGGAAGCCGGGACGAACTGGGCCTCGATGCTCGAGACGATGCCGTCCATGAGGAGGTAACCGCCAGTCGAGGTCCACAGGGAGCCGTCGACGGGGATCACGTGATTCGCCTTCACGGCGCCGAGGGAATCGAAGCCGACGGTGGCCTTCGCCTCTTCCAAGGCGGCGGCCGAGGCATCGACCCCCGTGTTACCACCGGCGGAGGGGTTGTTCACCGAGGCCTTACCGAGCGTGCCGAAGAAGATCCAGTCCGCGTCGATCTGGTCGATGTTCTCGAGGGAGACCGGCTCCGAGTGGCCTTCACCATCGCGGTCCTGGTTTGCGGGGCGCTTCATGCCGAGCGCGGAGAGGGCCTGACCGGCGGGCAGCTCCTTGAGGATGAGGCCAGCGCTGTCACCCTGCCAACGCACGACCGAGTAGGTCTGATCGAGGTAGCCGGCGTCCTTCAGGCGTGCACTCACGGACGCCACATGCTGGTCGAATTCGGCGAGCTTGGCCGCAGCCTGGTCAGCAACGCCGAGCGCATCGGCCGTCAGAGTGAAGGTCTCGCGCCAGTCGCCTCCCTTTTGAGTCGTGAAGAAGACGGGTGCGATCTGGGACAGTGCATTCAGGGTCTCGGTGTCATTGTTCTTCACCGATGTGCCGTCGACGAGGATGAGATCCGGGTGTGCCGCACCGATGGCCTCAAGGTTGGGAGTGCCAATGGAGCCCAGGATCGGGATATCGCCCGCGCGTTCAACGAGATAGTTGGGGACCGTCTGCTGGCCGCGGCCGGAGACGACACCGATCGGGGTCACGCCCAGGGCGAGCGCATTGTCGGTCGTCGGCTCAGAGAGCGTGACGACGCGGCTCGGGTGAGACGGGAGTGTAATGTCCTGGCCGGAGGCATCGGTGACGGTGCGCGTCGCGGAGGTTTCGGAGGTCGCGGAGGCCTCGGGGGACGAGGCCGGGGCGGGCTGGTTGGACGAGCATGCCCCCAGGGCGAGAGCGGTCAGAGCGACGCCGACGATGGCGCGAATTCGCGTCGACAGGTGCACGAGTGCCTCAATTCAGTCGATAGGTTAGCTGGCATAGGTAAGCCTAACCTAAAGACCTGGCTGGGGCTATGGTTGTCTCACTAATGGTCGTCATGGGCGAGCCCACCATTCATCGAGGGCCCGCACAAGACCCTCACGCCACCATGCCACGTCGTGGCCACTGCGATAGTGGTCGACCTCAACGGCTGCTCCCAGGCCCTGCAGGAGCTGCGCGCAGTCATCCACAACGGGTCGCATCGTCTGTTCCAGCGTCCCCACCTGTAGACGTAGGTGCACATCCCTGCGCGGCCTGACGCTCCCGGCGCGAAGGTCGCCCATCAGCGTCCCTTCGCCAACTCCTCGTTGCTCTCCTCCCCACCACAGGGACGGAGACTGGGCGACCGCACAATCGAGGGAAAGATCACTGCGCAGCGCCGCCTCCAACACAGCCAGACCGCCGTAGGACTGGCCCGCGACCATCACAGGCCCCACCCCAGTCTCGTCGCACACTGCCCGTAGCAGCGCCACGACACTGTCCACGTCGGTCAACTCCGCCTCGCGCACGCCCAGATCTCCGGCGTCGATCGTCACGACGCGCAGGCCGGGATAGCGCCGCGTCAACCAGCCAACGCAGTTGCCCCGCCAGATCTCGCCATCGAAGAGGATGAGCGTACACGTCGGATCCGCGTCGCCGTCATGAACGATCACATCATGCTGGCGCGCAACAGAGAGCCGCGCGCTCACATCCGCAGCGATGTTCTGTTCACGCGCCGCACGCATCTCGGGAGCAGACAGATCCTGCGACGGCCACACCACCCGCGCGTCGGGCCCAACAAAGAGTGAGGCTGCGGCACCGCGCCCATTCACGACCCTGAGCGGATTCGACGAATCGGGGCGAGCATCCTTGAGGAATCGGATCCACTCCCCCATGTCCGTACCCACGCTGGGGTCGAGGCCCGACGGCCCGACGATCACCTTCTGGTAGCTGAGGATCGCATCCGCGGGAAGAGCACACACGAGCGCCCGAGCGTCCGACCGCCCAGGCCCTATCGACATGCAAAAGTCGTCGAGGTGCTCGCGCGCCCGATCCGTGATCGTGTTCAGGACGACGTAGCAGTCAGCCGCGGCCTGGGCGCCCCATTGGAAAGTCACGCGAACAGCGTCGACCCCATCAATGACAAGGCGCGGTCCGACGATCGGGAGCCCGTCGGCATAACGATAAATTCCGTCTGACGCCTCCCAGCGCAGCCGACAAAAACCGGTGCGCGAAAAAGACGTCTGCTCGAAGGCCACGCGCTCAGTCGAAGAGCGAGACGTCGCCGGCGCCCACGCGCGCAACAACGGCGTCCCCGCCGGCGAAGTCGATGACCGTGGTCGGCTCGGCTACGCCTACCGGCCCCACGACGACGAGGTCGACCAGGTGGCCGATGCGGTCGTCGACATCGAAACCGTCAGTCAGAGGCTCGTCCTCGCCCGGCATGATGAGCGTCGAGCAGGCCAGGGGTTCGCCCAGGGCCTCCACGATCGCCTGCGTGATGACGTGATCGGGGATGCGCACGCCCACCGTGTGCTTCTTCTTGTTCAGCATGATGCGCGGGACCTCCTTGGTCCCCCGCAGGATGAACGTGTAGGGTCCGGGGGTGAGCGCCTTCATGGTGCGGAACTCGTGATTATCGATGATGACGAGCTCGCCGAGCTGCGCAAACGAGTGGCACAGCAGCGAGAAGTTGTGCTTGTCATCGAGCTTGCGGATCGAGCGGATCGTGTCCATACCCGCCTTGTTACCTGCCTTCGTGGCGATCGCGTAGCCGGAGTCGGTGGGCAAGGCGATCGTGCCACCGCGCTCGAGCAGGTCAACGACCGTGTTGACCAAACGTGCCTGCGGATTCTCGGGGTGCATCTCGACGTACGACATGTACCCATTGTGCACGAAACCCCCACCGGTCGGTAACCGATGGGGGTTCCGTGGACAAGGTCACGGCGAAGGAATCACTTCTCGGATTCCTCGGAGGCCTCCTCGCCGCGCTTCTTCGGCTTCGCGTCGACGCCGGCTTCCTTACGCTGCGCGGGCGTAATCGGGGCCGGGGCCTCGGTCAGCGGATCGAAACCGCCGCCGGACTTCGGGAAGGCGATGACGTCGCGGATGGAATCGGACTTCGTCAGCAGCGAGACGATGCGGTCCCAACCGAAGGCAACGCCGCCGTGCGGCGGGGCGCCGTACTTGAAGGCGTCCAGCAGGAAGCCGAACTGCGTCTGCGCTTCCTCCTCGCCGATACCCATCACGTTGAACACCCGGTTCTGGATGTCTCGACGGTGGATACGGATGGAGCCGCCGCCGATCTCGTTGCCATTGCAGACGATGTCGTAGGCGTAGGCCAGCGCGTTTCCCGGATCCTTATCGAAGGAGTCAACCCATTCTGGCTTGGGCGAGGTGAAGGCGTGATGGACGGCCGTCCATGCGCTATGGCCCAGCGCGACGTCACCCTCGGCCTCGGCGTCGCCGGTGGGCTTAAAGAGCGGCGCGTCGACAACCCAGGTGAAGGCCCAGGCATCGGGATCGATGAGGTCGCAGCGCTTGCCGATCTCGAGGCGAGCAGCGCCGAGCAGCTCACGCGAGGGGGTAGGCTTGCCGGCAGCGAAGAAGATGCAGTCGCCGGGATCGGCGCCGGTGGCTGCTGCCAGCCCCTCGCGCTCGGCCTCGGTGATGTTCTTGGCGACGGGGCCGCCCAGCGTGCCATCCTCGGCAACCGTGACGTAGGCCAGGCCCTTGGCACCGCGCGCCTTGGCCCATTCCTGCCACTTGTCGAAGGTGCGGCGCGGCTGCGAGCCGCCACCGGGCATGACGACGGCACCCACGTAGGGAGCCTGGAACACACGGAAGGTCGTGTCCTTGAAGTACTCGGTCAGATCGGTCAGCTCCAGACCAAAACGCAGGTCGGGCTTGTCGGAGCCGAAGCGCTCCATGGCGTCCTTGTAGGTCATGCGCGGGATCGGCGTGGACAGGTCGTAGCCGATGAGGGCCCACACGTTCTTCAGGACGTCCTCGGCCACCTCGATGACGTCATCCTGGTCCACGAAGCTCATCTCGATGTCGAGCTGGGTGAACTCGGGCTGACGGTCGGCGCGGAAGTCCTCGTCGCGGTAGCAGCGCGCGATCTGGAAGTAGCGTTCCATGCCGGCCACCATGAGCAGCTGCTTGAAGAGCTGGGGCGACTGGGGCAGGGCATACCAGGAGCCGGGCGACAGTCGGGCGGGGACGATGAAGTCGCGCGCGCCCTCGGGGGTCGAACGGGTCAGGGTCGGGGTCTCGATCTCGACGAAGTCGCGGGCGTAGAGCGCCTCACGGGCGGCACGGGAGACCTTCGATCGCAGGCGGATCGCGTACTGCTCGGGCTCACGACGCAGGTCGAGGTAGCGGTACTTCAGGCGTGTTTCCTCACCCACGTTGCCGGAATCTTCAGCATTGGAGGAGACCTGGAAGGGCAGGGGCGCGCTGGTATTGAGGATTTCAATGTCATCGCCCATGACCTCGATGGCGCCGGTAGCCAGGTGGGGGTTCTCGTTGCCCTCGGGGCGGGCCGCAACCTCGCCTGTGACCTTCAGGACGAACTCGGAGCGCAGCTCGTGAGCGACACGTTCGTCACGGACAACGACCTGGGCGATACCGGAGGCGTCACGAAGATCAATGAAGGCCACGCCACCGTGGTCACGACGACGATCCACCCAACCGGTGAGCGTCACGGTCTGACCGACCAGGTCGGTGCCGAGGGTTCCAATGTTGTGAGTGCGAAGCACTGTGATTCCTTTCGTAGCTACCATCCGCGAGACAGGCGGCGGCAGAGTCATTGTACGCCTGCCTCCCGAAGAGTCACGCCAGCCGCGAGTAGGATAGTCAACATGCCCGCCGATGCATCTTCTTCCTCATCCGCCTCGTGGACGCCCGCCGAAATCGGATTGGCGATCGGTTCCGTCCTCCTGATCACGCTCGTCGCATTCGAGGAGCTGGCAGCCACGACGATCATGCCCACGGTCGTCGCGTCCTACGATGCAGCCTCCTGGTATCCGATCGCTGCAGGCTCTGCGATGGCGGCGCAGCTGTGCGCGACGGTGGTCGCCGGGGCCCTGGCGGATTGGAAGGGGCCGCGCATCGTCCTTTTTGTCGGCATGCTGCTCTTCGCAGTGGGGCTCGTCATCTCAGCCGTGGGGCCCAACGTCGTCGTCTTTGTCGCGGGGCGCGCGATGCAGGGACTCGGAGGAGGCCTGCTCATCGTCCCTCTCTACGTCCTCATCGGTTCGGTTGCATCCCCGCGCCACCGCCCCTCGTTTTTCGCATCTTTCTCGCTGGCCTGGGTGTTGCCTTCCCTTGTCGGCCCCGCAATCGCTGGCCACGTCACGCAGATCTGGGGATGGCGCTACGTGTTCGGAGTCGTTCCAATCTTCATCGTGATCGCCGCCGTGCCGGTGGTCTACGTGCTGCGCTCGGTTCCCGCGAGTAAGGCCAGAAAGGCATCTCGCCTGGCCTCGCTTGCACGCGACGCGATGCTAGCAGGATTGGGCGTCGTTCTCTTGCAACTCGCAGGCGCTCTTCGGGACCCGCTCTCTCAGCTCGGGGTATTCGCCCTCGGAGCTGCGCTCACGGCGTGGGCACTACCCCGCCTCTTGCCACGCGGTACGTTCCGCTCGCGCCCCGGAATGCCCTCGGCGATCCTCGCGCGCTTGTGCGCTATGTCGGCCCAGGTCGGTCTGAGCGTCATGATTCCGCTGGTCCTGCAGCGGGTGCACTCCTGGTCCGAGTCATCCTCCGCCTGGTGGGTCACGCTCGGCTCGCTCACGTGGTCGGTGGGGTCCGTGGCTCAGGCACGTGCGCATGATCCGCTCTGGCGCCGCCGCCTTCCCGTCCTTGGGGGCTCGCTGATGGCAATCGGCGCGATCCCGGTCGGGGCACTCCTGATTCCAGCTATTCCCGGGTGGGTGGCTCTGATCGGCTGGATGCTAGTCGGCCTCGGCATGGGCCTCCTCCACGCTCCCCTATCCGTCATGGCTCTCGAGGTCACGCCCGAAGCCAAGCATGGGCGCGTCGCTTCATGGCTTCAGGTCGCTGATTCCGCAGGCCCAGCTCTCGAGCTTGCTCTCGTGTCGGTGGCCATGAGCGCGTGGGCCGCCACCGCCCGAACGGGCGGGGCGACCTACGCTCCCTATTGGGTGATCGCTGCTGCGCTCGCCATCGTCACGGTCGTCACCGTTCGGCGACTACGTCCATCACCGGAGCACTCCACGGATTCGGCGAGTGCCGCTCAGTCGTCGTAACGACGCTTGCCGAAGTGGCGTCGTCCGCCGTCACGGCCACCATCGCGGTCCCAGCCGCCATCGCGGCCGCCATCGCGCTCACGACGCGTGCGCTTGATGTCCTTCTCCCAGCGTTCGGTACGAACGCTGCGGCGAGGACGCGATCCGTCGCCTTTCTCAAAGCGATGCGGGCGCTTCTCGTCGCGCTCACCGAAGCGGCCCTCCCGATCGCCGTAGCCACCGCGGCCTCGGTTATCGCGATCAAAGTCACGGCGCTCGAAACCACTGCGGTCGCCGTGCGAACGCGCGCCGGGGCCCTCGTCCACGCGGATGCGCAGCTGGCGGCCGGACACGTATCCCTTGGAGATGCGCGACAGCTGTTCACCGGACAGGTCGGCGGTGATGTCCACCAGAGAAAAGGTCGGGTAGATTTCAATGTTGCCAATGTCGCGGCCGTCAATGCCGCCCTCACCGGCAATGGCGCCGACGATGGAACCGGGCTTGACGCGGTCCTTCTTGCCGACCTCGATGCGGTAGCGAATGCCGGCACCGGGAGCCGCACGGCCACCACCACGACGACGAGCACCACTCGCGCCGCCCTTCAGCGGACGATCCTTGTCACGGCCTGCCTCGAAGGAGGCACCGACGAACTCGCCGGACTCGTCCAGCTTCTCCTCGCGGCGGACCTTGCCGTTGCCGCGGCGATCCTTCTCCACGCGCGGTGCCGGGCCCTCGTCGCCGACGGCGGTAGCCATCAGAGCGGCGGCAATGTCCTCGACGGAGATCTCATCGCCCAGGTCGGCGAGCAGGCGCTTGTACATGTCCAGACGGCCTCGCTCGATGCGAGCAGACAGGCCCTCAAGCAGGCGACTGGCGCGGAACTCGGAGACAGCTGCGGGCGAGGGAATCTCGACCTCTTCCATCTCGGTGCCAGTCAGCTTCTCGATGCGGCGCAGACGGCCGTGTTCGCGCGGGGTGAAGAAGGTAAGCGCGCGGCCCTCACGGCCCGCGCGACCCGTACGGCCGATGCGGTGAACGTAGGCTTCCGGCTCACGCGGAACGTCGAAGTTAACGACGAGCGAGATACGTTCAACGTCAAGGCCTCGTGCAGCCACGTCGGTCGCGACCAGCACGTCGAGCGAGCCATTCTTTAGGCGCTCCACCATGCGTTCTCGCTCGGTCTGGGCGACGTCGCCGGAGATACCGGCGGCGCGGAATCCACGCCCCGACAGTTCCAGGGACACCTCTTCGACATCGGCGCGGGTACGCACGAACACAATGGCAGCGTCGGCTGCTTCCTGGCCCTCCTTGATGTGCTGGGCGCGTGTGGCGAGCACGCGTGAGAGCGCACCGATCTTGTGCTTGTAGGGCACGACCGCGTAGGTCTGGTGAATCGTATCGACCGTGGAAGACTCGGTAGAGACCGCGACCTTGACCGGATTCTTCAGGTGCTCTCGGGCAACCTTCTCGATGGCGGCAGGCATCGTAGCGCTGAACAGGGCCGTCAGGCGATCATCCGGGGCGCTCGACGCGATCGTCTCCACATCCTCAGCAAATCCCATGCGCAGCATCTCGTCAGCCTCATCGAGGACCAGCATGCGCACGTTGGACAGGTCCAGGGCACCCTTGTCGATGAGATCGATGACGCGACCCGGCGTGCCGACGACAACCTGGGCTCCGCGCTTGAGGGCACCGATCTGCGGGCCGTAGGGCGAGCCACCGTACACGGGGACGACATCGAGTCGAGCGGTGCGCGCCGCAAAGTCCTCAATCGCCTGGGCGCTCTGCATCGCGAGCTCGCGGGTGGGAGCCAGGACGAGGGCCTGAACGTCGCGTTCATCCGCGTCAACGATCGCCAGCAGCGGCAGGCCAAAGGCAGCGGTCTTGCCGGTGCCCGTCTGGGCGATACCGACGACGTCGCGCAGTTCCAGCAGAGGCGGGATGGCGGCTGCCTGAATAGGTGTGGGAACACGAAATCCCATGTCGGTCACGGCCGCGAGGATCTCCTCGGGCAGACCGAGGCTTGCGAAGGTGACGGTGTCTTCTTCCAGCTCCTCGGCGGATGCTTCGATGTCTGCGCCGGTGTCATCGACGAGGCCGAGGCTCTCATCGGCGTCACCGATGTCGTTACGCTCGTCGCGGGCGTCTTCCATATAGTCCTCAGAGGGCATGGTTGTTCCTTGCATGTTGCATGTGGGTAGCAAAACCATCGGGGTGGGCCTACTCGGCTCCTCGGCGCGGCCTCACCCATAACAACAAATCCCGCGTCCCGCGGGCACCATAACAAGGGGCAGCGCCTCATCGCTACCTTCAGCTTACTCGCCGTATCGGGGGCACGGAGCGCGTGGTCGGCGAACTCACTGTTCTACGAGCTCGACACTGACACAACCGTCACGCCGATCACAAGCGTAGGCGCGCAATAAAGGAGGCGATCGTCACCTGTCGGTTGTCTTCGGCTCGCACCGGCGCGACCACGAGGCGCTCGACCTCGTCGCGGCACAGTCCCCTCAGATCGCGCATGACCGCGCGATGGCGACGCCCAGCGGCCCATCGGCACACGCCCCGGTTAATGCCGGCAAGGAGCACGGTCACCGCGAGTGAGATGCCAACGAGCGCGGTCGGAGCGGGAATCGGACCGAGCGCCGGAACCTCCCAGTCGATCAGCACCGCTCGTCCGAGGTGAACGAGGCCTATCCACGCGGCTCCCACCAGGCAGACCGCCCACGCGAGCAGCTGCACTCCTCCCAGTAAACGACTCGTCGACGGAGCACCCGTCACCACCCGAACGTGCCCACCGACCTCGCGGCGAGCGGCAGCCGGAACGTCTCGCGCACCTTGGAGTGCGCGTTCAACCAAGCGACCCCGCCACGCCGCCGGCCGCCCCTGGGAACGCTCCCCCACCTCGCGGCGCACATCATTGACGAAAGAGGCCTCGTCCGACGAGGACGGCGTCGGCAGCGTCGGTGTCGTCGCGCCTTCGGAGCGAGACTCATCGTCCAGGTGTAGCCGTCGCAACGGATCCACGCCCATCCACGCGATCCATCGCAACGGCAGCCATCCACCCGCACGCTTACCTGCACGCATCGTGGAGCCGGCCACGGCCTCGGCAATGATCGGCGCACCCGCAAGGTCTGCGGCGGCGACGCACAGTTCGGAGGCCAAGCCGTCCGTTTCAATCCCGCGCACCGCGCCTTCCAGACCGACCGCGTCACGAATCAGCAGCGCCGCCTCACGCAGGGCTTGGCGAGCCCTCGCTGCCTGACGCGACACGCGTTCCGCCTCCTTGGAGAGATGCTTGGCGAGGCCAGGCACTCCTTCGCCGGTCGCCGACGACACGCACAGCACCGTCGCGGTGCTCATGCCGCGCGCACAGAGAAGGCGACGCAGATCCCGCTCGATCGATTCTCTCTCGGCCGGGGCAACCGTATCGATGTGCGTGAGCACGACGGTCACCGACGCATGGGAGGAACGAAGACGAGAGAGCCACTCGTCGTGAAGCCGAGCATCCGCATACTTCTGCGGATTGACAACAACCACGAGCGCATCCACGCGAGAGGCGAGGCGATCGGCGATCTCAGCGTGGCTCACCTCAATCGAGTCGATGTCAGGCAGGTCGATGACCACCGTGTCACCGGGCAGAGCCTTCGGTGCTTCCACGCGCCGCGCGACTCCCAGCCACCCGAGGAGCTCACGGGGCGCACGGCCCGCAGGAAGGACCGCACACGCCTCGTTCGTCGTCGGGCGACGGACACCGGCGGTCACGACTTCTGCCCCGCTCAACGCGTTCACCAGCGAGGACTTGCCCGCACCCGTCCCTCCCAGCATGCCGATGACACACCACGTTGGATCGATCTCGCTACGCTCCGAGGTGACGTCGATCAGCTGCTGAACCTGAGACAAGGTTGCGTCATCAATATCTGGGGCCGCCAGCGCGCATATCTCGTTGAGTTCCGAGGCCGCCGATGCGACCGTGCCCTTCGAACGCCTCATGCGAGGACCTCCCGAGCCTCACCCAACGCCTTATCCAGCGCATCCAGGCGTACGCCTTCGTCGGAACGATCTAACAGAGCAAACACGGGTGCCACAACGCCCTGCAGGGACGACAGCGCGCTGCTCTCCAGCGCGTCACGCGCCTGCTGAGCGAGAGAGCGGACGGTACGCTCCCCGAAGAAGGACTCCAGAACCGTCTGCGAGAGTGCAGCCGATGCGCCCGCGACGCCGACCTCGAGGCCTGTCAGCCCACCGGTCATCGCGAACACGCTGACCATCAAAGAGACCGTGACGACGTTGATTCCTCCGGCCAGAAGCCTGCCGCTCACGTGCGAAGACTCGGCCTGCGCACGAATAATTTCAGTGACCTCGGCTGTCCATTCCTGGGCGGTACGCCGCGCGCGCTGCGACGCCTCGTCCGCATCGAGAAGCGGATCCGGCAGCTGATCGCCTCCAAGAACCGGGCGAGCGGCACGGAGAGCCTCATCCCACGCCCGGTGATACTGGTCGGCTAGACGAGCCGCCAAGCCGCCCGTCAGGTCCCGCTGTACCTGAATGTCCGGCGCCGCCTCGCCGCGCAGAGCACCCATCACCCGAGCGCCCAGTCCCGACATGAAACGAGAGATCGTACGCGTCATATCCCACGAACCGAGCACCTCGGCGATACGTGCGCTCACTTCCCCGCGCAGGACGTCGTCGCTTGATGAGGACGCGACCTCCCGCGCGCACGACGCGACGGTCCGCTCAATCCCGTCAATGGCTTGCTTAAACGCGCGATTATGTTCGCGGGCACCGTCGAGAGCGCTGAGCGACTCCCCCAATGACGCCGACACAGCTCCCGCAAGTGAACGGCGAACGATGGCAGCACGCTGCGCGGCATCTTGACCGATCGACTCCAAGAACGAGCCAACGGGAGCCACCGCGTCGATGGGCAAACGGCCTTCGGTGAGGGGTTGCTCATCGATCGTCATGATCGGGACATCGCCCAAGCCTCGGCGCTGCGCGAGCGCTGCGAGGTCGGCGGAAATCTCCTGCGCTGCCCCTGCTGGCACGCGATTGAGGACGATCGCGACTCGCAATCCGCGGCTCGCCGCATCCTCCAGGTGCTTCCAGGCAACGGCATCCGCGTAGCGTGCCGCGCTCGTGACGAACACCCACAGGTCCGCGCCGTCGAGGAGCTCCGCGGCAAGGCGACGGTTGCCATCCTCCACTGAGTCAATGTCCGGTGCGTCCAGGATGCCGACGCCCGACCACAGCGTGTCATCAACCGCAATAGTGATGGCGTCAAGACTCTCTCCGCCCTCGCCGGCGTGCTTAGCCAGACGGGGCAACACCCGATCGGACATGAACCACGCGCGCGACTCCTGCGAGCACACCAGGACGGGCCGACGCGTCGTCGGACGCACCGCCCCGGCACGACTCACATTTCGCCCCAGCAAGGAATTGACGAGAGTCGATTTACCCGACCCCGTCGAACCGCCAACGACGACCAGCAACGGCGCGTCGGCGTCCTCCAGGCGCGGGAGGACGATGTCTTGCAGACGACGCAGCGCGCGTTCAGCGTCACCGCGGCTCCCCTGGGGCATCGCCTCCAGGGACTGCTCAAGGGCGTCCGCCAATGCGCGGGCCGACTCAACCGACGTGAGCGGCACTCAGTCCGTCACCCTCTCGACGGAGGCGACCGCGTCTGAGGCCGGAATCGTCCAGGTCGCCGGATCGGCCTCCACCTGCTCTCCGGTGCGAATGTCCTTGACCGTGTCCGCCGCCCCATCATCACCGGGGAACCAGACGAAGGGAATGCCACGCTTGTCAGCGAACTTGATCTGCTTGCCGAACTTGGCGGCGCTCGGTGCGACGTCCGTTGAAATCCCACGTGCGCGCAGCGCTGCCGCAATCGCCTCGGAACGCTCGCGCTGATCCTCGGTGATGACCGCGACGACGACCGCCGTGGGAACCTTGCGTGACGCCTTGACCATCGGCGCGGAAATCATGCGCGACACGAGGCGCGAGACACCAATTGACAGACCCACGCCCGGGTAGGTGCGCTTGCCGTCCTTCGCGAGAGAGTCATAGCGGCCACCCGAGCAGATCGACCCCAGGTCCTCATGGCCTTCGATCTCGGACTCGTAGACGCTACCCGTGTAGTAGTCGAGGCCGCGCGCGATCTTCAGGTCTGCGACGACGACTCCGGGCATGCGCTTGTTCGCCGTATCAAGCAACTCGGTCAGCTCACGCAGCCCCTCTTCGAGCAGCTCGCCGCTCACACCGAGGTCAGCCAGGCGCTGACGAATCTCAGCCGAGTCACAGGAGCGGACCTGCGCCATACGCAACAGGACGGAGGCCTGATCACCGCTAATGCCGGACTGGGCGAGCTCTACGGCCACGCCCTCCGGTCCGATCTTGTCAATCTTGTCAAGGCCACGCAGGGCACCTTCGACGTCGGTCACACCCAGGGAGTCACACACCCCCTGGACGACCTTGCGGTTATTGACGAGCACGCGAACGGGAGGGATCGGCAGGTTGTTGAGGGCCTCAGCCATCACGAGCGGCAGGTCGACCTCAAAGTGGAAGGGGAGCTCGCCGTTACCGACGACGTCGATGTCCGCCTGCGTGAACTCACGGAAACGACCATCCTGGGGACGCTCACCACGCCAGACTTTCTGGATCTGATAGCGCTTGAAGGGGAAATCCAGTTCGTTGGCATTCTCCACGACGTAACGCGCGAAAGGCACCGTCAGATCGAAGTGCAGCCCCATACCCTTGTCCTTGGGAGCACGCGCCCCCAACTCAGCCGCCTTGAGGGCCTGCAGGCGGTCGAGCACGTAGATCTCCTTGGAGGTTTCGCCCTTCGCCTCCAGCTGTTCCAGGGTCTCGACCGCACGGGTTTCGATACCCGCGAAGCCATGCAATTCAAACACGCGCCGCAGCTCGTCGAGGACGTGCATCTCAATGATGCGCCCCTCGGGGAGCCATTCGGGAAAACCGGACAGGGACGTGCGAACCATGAAGCGTTCTTTCTGTGAGGAAGGTCGGGCGTTAGCCGATACGGCGTGCGCGGATCAAATACTGATTCGAGGTTATCTCATCGCTCAGCGTCGTCGCCGGCCCGTGACCGGGAACAAGGACTGTGCGCGGGTCAAGAGCGTTAGAAATGGTACGCAGCGAGTGACGCATTTGCGTTTCATCACCGCCTGGCAGGTCGGTGCGCCCAACGCTGTCCTTGAAGAGCACGTCCGCGCTCATCGCCCACGGAACCGGCTCGCTCGACGAGTAGAAGGATTGATTGTTCACACGAATGTCCAGAGGGCTCTCACCCAGGAAGACTGCAGATCCTTCCGTGTGGCCAGGAGCCGGGACCATGCGCAACCACAGGCCCGGGACTACCTCGAAGGAATCGCTGGGTGCCTCGCGCAAGTCGGTGGGCTTCACCCAGTCGCCGACGAAGTCCGGCAGCGGCATCGGCAGGAACGAAGCCGGGTCATCCATACGATACATGTCGGGTCCGGGCACGTACACGGGGACGGTGGCACCATCGGGTCCCCACGTGGAGACCTCAGCGGCATCCCAGACGTGGTCGGGGTGCCCGTGAGTGAGCAGCACCGCGCCGACACTCACGCCCTCAAGCCCGAGGACCTCGCGGATCAGGTGCTGAATGCCGGCGGAGGGATCGACAACAAGGGCTGTGCCCGCCCCGGAAGGGACGAGCACAAGCCCATTCGCCGCGTAGAAAGGCGACGGAATCACGTGAAGCCGCATGTCACTCCATGGACGAGGAGATCTGCGCGAGCCAGGCACGCTTGGTCTCAAGGGTCTCGCGCACGCTCTTGGCAGCCTTGTCGTCGCCCTTGGACTCAGCCTCGGCGAGGGAACGCTCAAGCTGAGCGATCTGCTCTTCGAGCTGACCGACCATACCGGCCGCGCGGGCGCGTGTCTCCGGGTTGGTGCGGCGCCATTCCTTCTCCTCAGCGTCACGGACCGCGGCCTCAACGGCACGCAGGCGGCCCTCGATGCGGTGTAGGTCGGAGGACGGCACGCGACCAACATCTTCCCAGCGGTCCTGAATCTGGCGCAGCTGAGCCTTGGCACGATCGATATCGGTGACCGGCAGGATCGCCTCGGCGTCCACGAGGATCGCTTCCTTCGCGACGAGGTTCTCGCGATACTCGGCGTCAGTGGCTTCGTCCTTGGCACGACGTGCGTCGAAGAAGACCTGCTGGGCAGCGCGGAAGCGAGCCCACAGGGCATCGTCTTCCCTGCGGGACGCGCGGGGGGCGGCCTTCCAGCGGTTCATGAGTTCACGGTAAGCACCGGACGTGCGCGACCAATCCTCGGACGAGGACAGGGCCTCAGCCTCGGCAATGAGAGCTTCCTTCACACGCTTGGCCTCAGACTGAGCCTGATCGAGCTGGGAGAAGTACTGGCGACGGTGACGATCGAACTGCGTGCGAGCAGAGGAGAAGCGCTTCCACAGCTCGTCCTCCACGGCCTTCTCCAGTCGGGGACCGCGACGCTGAAGATTCTTCCACTCGTCAAGCAGATCGCGCAGCGTCTGTCCGGACTGCTTCCAGTGGGTCTTTGCGGGATCCTGCGCAACGATCGACTCCGCGCGCTCGACAACGGAGGTGCGCTCGGCGAGAGCCTGAGCCTTCGCAGCCTTGCGCTCTTCGCGCGCGATTTCCTTGCGTTCCTCGCCGGCCTTCGCAACGGCCGCGACGCGCTCGCGCAGCGCCGGGATGTCACCGATAACGTTGGGCGAAACAACCTGCTCACGCAGCGTCGCAAGCGTCTGATCGATGTCGCGCGGACTCAGGGTGGCCAGGCGATCCTCGAACAGCTTGATCGTGGCCGCAAGGTCGGCGTACCGACGCTCGTAAAGGGCGTAGGGAGAGGCGGGAATACCCTCGGGGAAGCCGCCGATGACGCGCTCCTCGTCTCCATCCTTGACATAGACAGTCCCGTCTTCGCCAATGCGGGCGAAGGGGTGCTCGGGCACCTCGGACGCTGCGATCGTCCTCGAGGCAACGGCCTCCTCAGACGTCGAGGCGGCAGATTCGGGAGCGGCTTCATTATTCGGAATCGGCGTCGTGGTCACGATATTCCTTCTGAGACGAGGGCTTACGCCCGGCGCGGGTGCGTGCCGATGTGACACACAAGTCTAGTGTGTCACATCTAACGAGGAGGTGAAAGCTCAGCCCACAAAAGGGGACGGATGTAACACCCTTTTCCCGCTGATCGCTGCAGCCTCCCCCCCCGCCTCGTCTATGAGTCAGCTCCGATGCGCACTGCCTCAAAGACACCGTCGACCCGACGCAGGGCTGACAGGACCGCGTTGAGATGACCGAGGTCGGCAAGCTCGAAGGAGAAGTTGCCCGATACGACCTGGTCGCCGTCGGTCTTGAGGGCTGCGGCGAGAATGTTGACGCGGTAGTCGGACAGGACACGTGTCAGATCGGAGAGCAGACCACCGCGATCAAGGGCACGCACCTCGATCTGCACGCGGAAGGGGGATCCCAGCCCCTTCTCGTTCCACGAGACATCGACGAAACGCTCGGGCTGCAGCTGCCCGAGGCGCACAGCGTTTGCACACGTGCTTCGGTGAACCGAGACTCCCTGTCCTCTCGTAATGAAACCGACGATGTCATCACCGGGAACAGGCGTGCAACACTTAGCCGGCTTCACCCAGATGTCATTTGGACTCAGGCCCGCGACTGTGATCGCGGCATCCCCAGAGGCCTCCGAGCGAGGCTTCTGCGAGCCCGGCGTGACGCCCTCGGACAGCGTCTCCTCGGTACCGTCGCCCCCGCCCAGGTTGTCGACGAGTCGGGTCACGACGTTCTGGGCAGAAATATGCCCCTCGCCGACGGCCGCGTAGAGGCCGGACACATCCGGATACCCGAAGGACGTCGCCACCGACAGGATCGACTCGTGGTTCATCAGGCGCTGCAGAGGCAGGTTCTGCTTGCGCATCGTGCGGGCCAGCGCTTCCTTACCGGCCTCGATGGCTTCCTCACGACGCTCCTTCGAGAACCATGCCTTGATCTTCGAGCGCGCGCGCGGGGATGCGACGAAGGCAAGCCAGTCACGAGATGGTCCCGACTTGTCCGACTTCGATGTGACGACCTCGACCGTCTCACCCGATTCCAGTCGGGTATCCAGGGAGACGAGACGCCCATTCACCTTGGCCCCGACTGTGCGATGTCCGACCTCGGTATGGACCGCGTAGGCAAAGTCGACGGGCGTCGCGCGCGCCGGCAGCACGATGACCTGCCCCTTAGGTGTAAACACGTACACTTCATCGCCGGCAATCTCGTAGCGCAGCGAATCCAGGAACTCTTCGGGGTCACCCGTCTCACGTTCCATTTCCACGAGCGCACGCAGCCAGTTCGCCTGCTCATCCGAGCTCATGCGATCAGAATCCCCGCCCGACGCGTTCGGGTTCTGCTTGTACTTCCAGTGCGCCGCTACACCGTGCTCGGCGCGCTCATGCATGTCGAAGGTCCGGATCTGGATCTCCACCGGTTTACCGCCGGGACCGATGACCGTCGTGTGCAGCGACTGGTACAGGTTGAACTTCGGCATCGCGATGTAGTCTTTGAATCGACCCGGGATCGGGTTCCAGCGCCCGTGCAGCGATCCGAGAACCCCGTAGCAATCCTTGATCGATTCGACGAGGACGCGCACCGCGACCAGGTCGAATACCTCGTCGAACGCCTTTCCGCGCACGATCATCTTTTGGTAGATCGAATAGTGACTCTTCGGACGACCGCTCACCGTCCCCTTCGTACCCGAGCGACGCAGATCCTCCTCGATCTGATCAATGACATCACGCAGATACTCCTCGCGCTGCGGGGCGCGCTCCGTGACCAGGCGATCGATCTCGTCGTAGATCTCCGGATACAGGGTCTTGAAAGACAGCTCCTCGAGCTCCCACTTGACCATGTTCATGCCGAGGCGGTGAGCCAGCGGCGCGTAAATCTCGAGTGTCTCCTGAGCCTTCTTGGCAGCAGACTTAGCCGGCACGAAGCGCCATGTGCGGGCGTTGTGCAGGCGGTCGCCCAGCTTGATGAGCAGCACTCGAATATCACGGCTCATCGCGACGAGCATCTTGCGCAGCGTCTCAGATTGGGCTGAGGCACCGTAGTGCACCTTGTCCAGCTTGGTCACGCCGTCGACGAGGTTTGCAATTGCCTCACCGTACTCTGCTGCCAGCTGTTCAAGGGTATAGTCGGTGTCCTCGACGGTGTCGTGCAACAGCGCGGCGACAAGCGTCGGCGTCGTCATGCCCATCTCGGCAAGGATGGTCGCAACGGCAACCGGATGGGTGATATACGGTTCGCCTGACTTGCGCATCTGCCCGCGGTGATGTTCCTCAGCGGTGCGATAGGCGCGCTCGACGACGCTGATATCCGCCTTCGGATGGTTCGCTCGCAGCGCGCGTACCAGCGGCTCAATCTCAGGGATAGTAGCCCGCCCGCGCGAGCCAAACCAGACGAGGCCGGAGCGCACCCGGGAACCAGCCGCGGGAAGCGCGGAGCCTGTTGTCATGTCGTCGCTGCTCATGGCCCCATGATAGCGACGAACAAGCGGGTCCGGGGATCATCGCGATCCCCGGACCCGCTCATTCTCAACAAGCAACACTCACAGGTGAAGCGCGCTCTCCACGGTGATGCCCGACAGCGCCGAGCGACCGCCAAGCACGTCGAGTTCGAGCAAAACGGCCACGGCCTCAACGGAGGCTCCGCACTGACGCAGCAGGCTCACCGCGGCGTTCGCGGTACCGCCCGTAGCGAGCACGTCGTCAATGATGAGGACGCGCTGTCCCTCGTGGACGGACTCGGGGTGCATCTCCATGCGAGCAGTCCCGTACTCGAGCGCGTAGTCCACGCCGATCACGTGGCCGGGCAGCTTGCCGGCCTTGCGGATCGTCAGCATGCCAAGGCCGAGCTCAGCGGCGACGGGCGCTCCGAGGATGAAACCACGCGACTCGAGGCCCGCGACAGCGTCGATTCGCCCCGCATAGCGGGCACCGATCAACTCGACCAGTTCCTTGAAAGCCGGGCCGTTCGCGAACAGCTCAGTGATGTCGCGGAACAGGACGCCGGGCTCCGGAAAATCTGGAATCTCCAGCATGTTGCTCTGAACCAGAGCGGCGATACGATCGCCAAGCTCACCGATCATCGATGGTTCTTCTTCCTATGTGGCTGGTTCTCATTACCCAGACGCTTTCCGGGCTTGATCGGAGCCACCTTGACGGACTTCGGCGTGGAAGACTCGCCAGTGGCGGTGCGGTGGCCGCGCTCGTGCTCGACCGCCGCGTTGTGCTCGCGAGTCTTGATCGAGAGCTCCTGGAATGTCACCAGCAGCGGGGAGGCGATAAAGATCGACGAGTAGGTACCGGCAATCATGCCGATGAACAGGGCCAGCGAGATATCCACCAGGGTACCCGGGCCCAGGGCAGCGGTACCGATGATGAGGATCGCACCGACGGGGAGAAGCGCCACAACCGAGGTGTTGATCGAACGAACCATAGTCTGGTTCACAGCGAGATTCACGTACTCCGCGAAGGTGTAGTGCTTCTGCTCGTAGACGTCTGAGGTCAGCTCACGCACCTTGTCGAAGACGACGACGGTGTCATAGAGCGAGTAGCCCAGAATCGTCAGGAAGCCGATGACGGTCGCGGGCGAGACCTCGACCTGCGCAATCGCGAAGACACCGACGGTGACGGCGATATCGTGCAGGAGGGCGAGGAGCGCCGAGGCTGCCATGCGCCACGAGCGGAAGTACACCGTCATCAGCAGGGCGACGAGGGCCATGAAGATAACGAGCGACTGTGCGGCCTTCGTGGTGACCGACGAACCCCAGGAAGGGCCGATCGAGGAGGACTGAACCTCGGTGGCATCGACGCCGTAGGCACTCGCCAGCGCGTCACGCATCTGCGCGGTCTGTCCAGAGTCAAGGGAGGTGGTCTGGATGCGCACGGAGTCGGAACCCACGCGCGTGACCTTAGGAGCAGCCTCGACGAGGCCGGTCGCACTCACCGCACGGGATGCGAAGGACTCACTCTGGTCACTCACGTGAGCGACGTCGAACTGCGAGCCGCCGGTGAACTCAATCGAACGATTCAGTCCCATGATTGCCACGAGCGCAAAACCGAGAACAAGGACGCCGGCAGCGAGTCCGACGAAGACCTTGCGTTTGGGGACGACGGCGTAAGACTTGTCGCCCGAGTACAGGGCGTTACCCCACTGAGCAAAACTCATCATGTCAGTTCTCCTCTTCCTCGGTCGCCACCGTGACATCGTCCGTGGACTCACCCGACGACGCCTCTTCCTCCGCCTTTAGGGCGGCCAGACGTGCAGCACGGCGACGCTCAGCAATCGACAGACCGTCCCCGACCTCGTCTTTCTTGTCCTTCGAAGCGGACTCGCCGCGCACGACCACACGTCCACGTCCCGCGTAGACGAGCGAGTTCTTCGCACCCAAGTGCTCAGGGTCGAGGCCCGAGAGCTTGTGGCCCTCGCCGAAGAAGCGGGTGCGAATCAGCAGCTCCATCATCGGGTGGGTGAACAGGAAGATCACCGCGATGTCGATGACGGTCGTGACGCCAAGCGTGAAGGCGAAGCCCTGAACGCCGCCGACGGCGAGAAGGTACAGAACCACGGCGGCCACCAGGTTGACGGCGTCGGAGACCAGGATCGTGCGCTTGGCGCGATCCCAGCCCTCTTCGACGGCAGCCTGCAGGGGGCGTCCGTCACGCACTTCGTCGCGCACGCGTTCGAAGTAGACGATGAACGAGTCGGTCGTGACGCCGATGGCCATGATCAAACCGGCGACACCCGCGAGCGACAGGCGGTAACCCATCAGCCAGGACAACAGGGCGATCACCAGGTAGGTGATGACCGAGGCGACGACGAGCGAGCCGGCCGAGATAACCGCCAGACCGCGGTACTGCCAGATGAGGTAGACGATAACGAGCAGGAAGCCGATGAAGGCTGCCCACAGACCGACCGTCAGATGGTCGGTACCGATCGTCGCGGAAATCTGCTGCTCCGACTCAACCTCGAAGTTCAGCGGCAGCGAGCCGAAGCTCAGCTGGTTGGCCAGCGTCGAAGCGGACTGAGCGGTGAAGTTACCGGTGATCTCAGCCTGGCCGTTGGGGATGATCGCGTTCATCGAAGGTGCGGTGATGACTGTACCATCGAGGACGACTGCAAAGGAGTTACGGTCGGGACGCCCCTGGTAGAACGACCCACCCTGAGGATCGGAGGTGTGATAGCCGTACAGGATCGTGGAAGTGTCCTTGAACTTCTCGGTGCCCGCGTCATTGAACTGCAGCGACACGGCCCACTGGCCGGTCGTCTGGCCGTTGCTGTTGCGCGCAAGACCGGCGGTTGCGGTCTTTAGATCCGAGCCGGGCACAGCCACGGGGCCGAGGATGTACTTAATCTGACCGGAGTCGTCACACGCGGCATAGGGCTTGTCGGAGGCCCCTTCAACACGCTTGACGTCGGCAGATGCCGAGCAGTCAAGCGTGAGGAAGTCGTACACGACCTGCTCAGTCACCCACGCAAGATCCGAGGCGTTCTCGGGAGTGGTCGCGGGGGTGTCGGACACGATGCCATCCTGGTTCGTATCAGCGATCCCCCGTGCAGTCGCCTCGTCCACGGCGGTGGACTGCACGCCGGACTGGGCTGCCTCGTTCGTCGCAGCGCCGGACTGGGCCCCGGACTGCTCGCCAGACTGGGCCCCGGACTGTTCGCCGGACTGGGCTCCGGACTGCGGCGTATTCGTCTGGGCGGACTGCTGGTTCTGAATGACGCCCTGAGCCGCACCGATGCGTAGGACGGGGCGGAAGTTCATCTGGGAGGACGAGCGAATCAGATCCAGCTGCTCCTGAGAGGGCGTACCGGGGATGGACACCATGATGTTCGAGCTGCCCAGAGACGAAATCTCAGACTCGGACACACCGGAGGCATCGATTCGGTTGCGAATGATCGAGATCGCCTGAGTGATGTCCTCTTCGGTGATCTCTCGCTGTCCATCACCGGTCACGGTCGGGGTCAGGATGAGCTGAGTGCCGCCCTTCAGGTCAAGGGCCAGGTCGGGATACGGGGATACGCCCTGGGTAACGTGCCCAATCGCCAGTGCCGCACACGCCGTCACAACGGAGACAGCGAGGGTCACGAGCGCGCGCACGGGGCGTCGCTTATCTGATGCCACGGTTCTACTTTCCGTTCAGCCTTGACTTACTTCTGCTGCTCGTCGGTGCCGGTCGGCTCGTCGAGTCCGAGGACCTTCTCATCCTCTTCAGCGGTCTCGACGGCGGTCTCGAGCGCGTCCGCCTGCTCAGTGTCAGCGAGGGGCGGCTGGCCGCCGATCTCGGCGATCATTTCACGCTCCCAATACATCTCGTGCCCGTCGGTGGTCTCCAGGACGATGATGTCGCCGTCGAGGTCGACAAAACGACCCCAGAAGCCAACGCGGGTGCGAACCCATTCTCCGGGCTTCACGGCGGCGAGCTGGTCGCGCTTTTCCTGCTCCATCTTTGCCATCTGCTTCTTGCGGGAGGTCGAGCTCCACCACATAAAAGCGACCATGACGACGATCAGGATCACGAGGGTGTAGTTGTTCATAAAGGCTGATTCACTTTCGATGACGGTCAGGCGCTTCGAGCGCACCTTGCCAGTCTACTGCCCGAGGAGGGTTTTAGCCTAAGTGATCAAGGTGTGGCGCGGCGCATGGATTCATCGGAAGTTCCTTGACAGTGCCGAGTACGCCCGTGGCCAGCCAGGGCACGAGGCTTGCTCCCCTAGTCGAAGAGCGCCCCATCCGGGGTGGGTGGGGTCAGGCCAAGGTGAGTCCACGCCTTGGGGGTTGCCATGCGCCCCCGGTTGGTGCGAACAAGGAATCCTTCGCGCACGAGATACGGTTCGGCGACTGTTTCGACCGTCTCTGCTTCCTCGCCGATCGTCACGGACAGGGTCGTGAGGCCCACCGGGCCGCCTGCAAAGCGGCGGCAGATGGCCTCGAGGACCGCGCGGTCGAGCCGGTCCAGGCCGGAGGGGTCAACCTCAAAGAGTTCGAGAGCGCCGCGTGCGGCGTTGAGGGTGAGCTGTCCATCGCCGTGCACCTGGGCGTAGTCGACGACGCGGCGCAGGAGGCGGTTTGCGATTCGCGGCGTTCCGCGCGAGCGCGAAGCGATCTCGTGCGCGGCCTGCGCGTCGATGGGCGATCCCAGCAGCGAGGCCGAGCGGGTAACCACGGATTGCAGCTCGTCCGTCTCGTAGAACTCGAGATGGGCCGTGAAGCCAAAGCGGTCGCGCAACGGGGCCGGCAGAAGGCCGGATCGAGTCGTCGCTCCGACAACCGTAAAAGGAGGAAGGGTCAGCGGGATCGAGGTCGCACCGGGCCCCTTGCCCACGACGACGTCGACACGGAAGTCCTCCATCGCGAGGTACAGCATTTCTTCGGCGGTGCGCGCAAGGCGGTGAATCTCGTCGATGAAAAGGATGTCGCCTTCTTGTAGGCCTGACAAAATCGCCGCGAGATCGCCGGCGTGTTGAATCGCGGGTCCGGAAGTGAGCCGCAAAGAAGTACCCATTTCAGCCGCGACGATCATCGCTAGCGTCGTCTTACCCAATCCGGGAGGACCTGCGAGGAGGACATGGTCGGGGCAGGCCGAACGCATACGAGCTGCGTCAAGGACGAGCTGCAGCTGGCCTCGCACGACGCGCTGGCCAACGAACTCCGAGAGCTTCTTGGGGCGCAGAGCCGCCTCGGCCGCACGCTCGAGCTCTCCGGCATCGGGGGCGACGATGCGCATCGTATCAACGTCGAATCCGGGATCCATCTGATGATCAGCCACGTCCGCCTCCCAGCGTCACGAGGGCCGCGCGCAGCATGTCGGAAGCCCCAAGCCCACTGCCCGCTAGCTTCTCGATCGCCTTGGCAGCCTGAGCCTCTGTCCATCCGAGACCGACCAGGGCGGCTCTGACCTCGGACGCAACGGCATCCTCGGTGGGCGCGGGAGCGAGTCCGGCTTGCGCACCAGGCAGGGCTGCCGGAGTGCCCAGCTTGTCCCCGATCTCCAGGGCCATGCGCTGAGCCGACTTCTTCCCCACGCCCGGGATGCGCTGCAGTGCGGCCAGGTCCTGGTCGCGCACCGCACGACGCAGGTCGTCAGGATGCAAAACCGCCAGCGCGGCTAGCGCGATCTTCGGGCCAATGCCGGAAACCGAGAGCAGCTTCGTGAACACGTCGCGCCCATCCACAGAGTCGAAACCGTAGAGCGTCATCGAGTCTTCACGCACGATCATCGACGTGAACGCCGTCATCTCCTGGTCGCGCTTAGCGCCCTGCGCGAAGGCGGGCGTCACGTGTACGCGAAAGCCGATGCCTCCCACCAGGAGATCGATGTAGTCGAGGCCGACGCTCGCGACTGTGCCGCGCAGAATGGAGATCACTGCGTTCCTTTCGCTCACCGATCGCCCACACACGCAGGCGAACATATGTACGATTCTAGCCGCGTCGGCGCCTCGGATCGACCGCACCGGTTCGGCGTTGCGCGGCCTGAGCCTCGGCCCAGGCTTTTTGTGCTGGCGTCATGGAGCCGCGAGCGGTCAGGCGACCCGAGAGAGAGACGGCCACCGAAGAATCCTCCGGCGCACCCAGCAGCCCTGTCCCACGCCACGCGTGTGTGATAGCAATGGCCAGCGCGTCTGCGGCATCCGCAGGCTTGGGAGCCTTGGCGAGTCCGAGGATGCGCGCAACCATCGCCTGTACCTGACCCTTATCCGCCTTGCCGTTGCCGGAGACGGCGGACTTTACCTCGGAAGGCGTGTGCACGGCCATCGGCAGACCGGCGCGACCGACGCACGTCATTGCAGCGCCCATCACCTGCATCGTCGAGGTGACCGACTGAAGGTTATCCTGCGCGAAGACGCGTTCGATAGCGACGACCTCAGGTTCGTAGCGCTCAATCACGCTATCGATCGCATCCGCGATCGTGCGAAGCCGAAAGTGCGTAGCGAGGTCCTTATCGGTTCGGGCTACGCCGACGTACACGAGCGAGGCGCGCCGCGACGCATCGACATCGACAACGCCAAGCCCGCAGCGCGTCAGCCCCGGGTCAATGCCCATCACGCGCATCAGGCGTGGGCCACCATATCGACGAACATTGCGTGGATACGGTGATCCCCGCCCACCTCTGGGTGGAATGACGTCGCCATGACGTTGCCGTGGCGAACCGCGACGATCGGACCATCTGCGCTGTTTCCGGCACGCGCGATGACCTCAACACCCTCGCCCACCGACTCGACCCAGGGGGCGCGAATGAAGACGGCGTGGAAGGGGCCGCCCTCAAGGCCCACAACGTCCAGGTCCTCCTCGTAGGAGTCAACCTGGCGACCGAAGGCGTTACGACGCACCACAATATCGAGCCCGCCGAAAGAACGCTGGTCCTCGCGCCCGTCCAGGATCGAGGAGGCGAGCATGATCATGCCCGCGCAGGTGCCGTACACGGGCATGCTCGACGCAATGCGCTCATAAACAGCGTCAAACAGCCCAAAAGACACCAGTAGATTCGACATGGTCGTCGACTCGCCGCCCGGGATCACCAGACCATCGACCCGGTTCAGTTCGGATTCCCTGCGCACTAGCAGCGCGCGGGCGCCGGAGTTTTCCAGCGCCCGCACGTGCTCTGCGACGTCGCCCTGCAGGGCGAGAACGCCAATGGTCACCATCCGCGCTCCGCGAGGCGGTGATCGACCGGCAGGTCGTCGACGTTAATGCCAACCATGGCCTCACCCAGTCCGCGCGATACCTCGGCAATGACGGACGGGTCGTCGTAGAAGGTCGTAGCCTTGACGATGGCGGCCGCGCGCTTGGCGGGATCGCCGGACTTGAAGATGCCCGAGCCGACGAAGACACCCTCAGCACCAAGCTGCATCATCATGGCAGCGTCGGCGGGGGTTGCGATGCCACCGGCCGTGAACAGCACGACAGGGAGGCGACCCTCACGGGCGACCTCGGCGACGAGCTCGTAGGGTGCCTGCAGTTCCTTGGCCGCGACGTAGAGTTCGTCCTCGGGCAGGGAGGTCAGGTGACGGATCTCGTCGCGGATCTTGCGCATGTGCGTGGTTGCGTTGGAGACGTCACCGGTGCCGGCCTCACCCTTAGAGCGGATCATGGCCGCACCCTCGTTGATACGACGCAGTGCCTCACCGAGGTTGGTCGCACCGCAGACGAAGGGAACGGTGAAGTTCCACTTGTCGATGTGGTGCGTGTAGTCGGCGGGCGTCAAAACCTCGGACTCGTCGATGTAGTCGACACCCAGGGACTGCAATACCTGCGCTTCGACGAAGTGACCGATGCGTGCCTTGGCCATCACCGGAATGGACACAGCCTCGATGATGCCCTCGATCAGGTCGGGGTCGGACATGCGGGCCACGCCACCTTGGGCGCGAATATCGGCTGGGACGCGTTCGAGAGCCATGACGGCCACTGCGCCCGCGTCTTCGGCGATCTTCGCCTGCTCGGGGGTGACGACGTCCATGATGACCCCGCCCTTGAGCATCTGGGCCATGCCGCGCTTGACCTGCGGGGTGCCGACCTCGCGCTTCGCGGTCGAATCGCTCATGTTCACTCCTGCTCTTCCAGCTGGGCACGAACCTCGTCCGACAGGGACATGTTCGTGTAGATGTTCTGCACGTCGTCGGAGTCCTCAAGGGCGTCGATGAGTTTGTTCACCTTGAGCGCACCCTCGAGATCGAGCTCGACCTCGGTGGAGGCGACGAACTGGACTTCGGCGGAATCGTAGTCGATGCCGGCATCCTGCAAGGCGCTGCGCACGGCGACGACGTCCTTGGGGTCGGACTCGACGACGAAGAGCTCACCGGCATCCTCAACTTCTTCGGCACCCGCGTCCAGGACGGCCATCATGATGGATTCCTCGTCCACACCGTCGGTGGCGGGCACCTCGACGATGCCGCGACGCGCGAACAGGTAGGACACCGATCCCGGGTCTGCGAGCGAACCGCCGTGGCGGGTGAAGCCCAGGCGCACGTCGGAGGCCGCGCGGTTGCGGTTGTCCGTCAGACACTCCACCAGGAAGGCGACACCGCCCGGGCCGTAGCCTTCGTACATAATGGTCTCGTAGTTGGCGCCGCCGGCCTCAGCACCGGAGCCACGCTTGACGGCGCGGTCGATGTTGTCAGCGGGAACGGAGTTCTTCTTCGCCTTCTGGATGGCGTCGTACAGGGTCGGGTTGCCAGCGGGGTCGCCGCCGCCCGTGCGAGCCGCAACCTCGATGTTCTTGATGAGGCGCGCGAAGAGCTTGCCGCGCTTGGCGTCAATAGCGGCCTTCTTGTGCTTGGTGGTCGCCCACTTAGAGTGTCCCGACATCACTTCTCCCTGTTGGGTGGATAGATACCGCCACATTCTAACGCGCCTGCGGCCCGCTTCCGCATCCGGGCGGGCCTCACGTGGACAAACGTAAACACAGTCACAGGCGCGAGGCCGAGGCAAGGCCATAATGGCCCCGATTATCGAGTGGGCGGGGTGAGGATAAGGCGCAACGCGGCGCTACCGGGAGAAAGATCCTCCCAAGCGCCGTCGAAGCTGAGGATGAGAGCGGTTGCGGTGGGAATGCCGCGGGCTACCTCTCCCCGACTATCCTCACGGGCCAGAACGTATCCGACACCGGACATGGTGGGCTCGTGGCCAACGATGAGCGCCCGTTCCCCCTCAAAGGTGCGAGCCAAGGTGAGGATGTCCTCCTCGTCGGCGTTATACACGCTGCGGTCAAACCAGCCATCACGGACCCGAACGCGCTGGCTGATCTGCCCGAAAGTCTCCCGCGCGCGCGTCGCATCCGAGCAGACGGCCACGTCGAAGCCCCCGACGTCGCGAGCCACAGCACCGCCCAGGCGCGCGGCCTGGTCGAGGCCCGCATCGGTCAGCGGTCGAGAGTGGTCAGGGTAGGAGTAGGCGGCCTGCGCGTGGCGAACGAGTACGAGGGTTGGCATACTTCCAAGCGTAACCGCACCGGGAGGACACCATGGCTCTGGGAGTCGAAAGCGCCTCGGGCATCTGCTCAGCGCGCGAATGCACGAACGCCGCGATCTATCGGATCGACTGGCGCAACCCTGCGATCCACCGCGGGCGCACGAAGACGTGGCTGGCGTGTGAGGAGCACCTGTCGCACTTGCGCAACTACTTCACGTACCGCTCGTTCCCTTTCGAGGTGTCAGCCTTCGTTGCACCCGATCAGGAGCAGCATCAAGACCACTGATCGAGGGGCTTGCCCGATCACTGTTGACGCGATCCCGAGTTCCTGGTCCACGAGAGGATGTCCGCGAAGGCTGGCGTGCATTGGTCGGTTCTGAGGGCCTTGTCGAGCAGGGCCTGGAGCTGCCTGCGGTGGATCGCGTCCATCTCCTCGTTCGCATGCTCGTAGAGTTCGCGCAGCCTCTGTACAGGTTCGTCGGTGACGGCTTCAGACAGCAGACGGGCGATACGCCCGTAGGTCGACTCCGCCACGGACGGGCGTAGTCCGAGGACAAGGATCATCGCCCGCCAATTGCGCGCTTCGAGGAACTCTCTGAGCGTGTCTTCGGCGCCTTCGTCGCTGCGTTGCGCATCGTAGGCGGTACTCTGATCAGCGAGTTGTGCGAGCTCAATTATTGCGTCCATAATGGCTACCTCATCCTCCGGGAGCGTTGCCGCCAGCACCTGGAGGACCCGGATTCTCATGTCGGGGTCGCCTAGGTCTTTCTCCCTTTCCTCTGGCTCTTGCTTGCCACCCTCGCTGATCTGGCCCTCGCCACGCGACGCATCGGGGTTGCCCCTCATGTGCTCGCGCAGGAAGCTTGCTCCTCTCCCGTTCAGGTGCGCCTCATACCAGTCGCGAGCAAGCAGCTGAGCTCGGTGATGGGTCCGCAGATCGGTTGTGACGGCCTGGATGCCGCTGTCAGCGATGCGCTCCACGAGGGCAGCGAGCTCGGCGACAGAGGGACGGTCCACGTTCAGCTCGGCAAGGGCGGCCAGCGTTTCTTTCTCGGAGGCCGACGGCGAGCTCCACTGCACTTCGAGGAAAGCCACCCGCTGCGCTAGATCGCTACACTCGAGCCATCCCTTAATCCTGGAAGTCGCCGACTCAGCGTCGACGGTGACCCAGCGGGGAAGACCCGTGCCCATTATTCCCGCATCGGTGATCACGCGGGCGATCATGCGGCGCACCGGGCCCAGGAGCACCGGATCATCAGTAGAGTCTGCTTCCCGGGCCGCCGCGACGACATCCCCCGCTTCTCCGCCGTCGTCGCGCCAGGTGGCCCTAGCCACCAGCAGGCGGGCACGCACAGCTGGCGAGAAGCAATCAAAGCCTTCAACGAAGGTCTCCAACGCCTCATTCCGCTCCCCCACCGCCGACAAAATGTTCGCCAGGTTAGTCAACGACATTGCCAGGTTCGGGGTGTAGGCCTGCGGGGAAGCCTCAGCCAGCGCCCGGCGCAAACGCACCGCCTCGCGGGCCGCCTCCAACGCCTCATCCTGCTTTCCCACCTCCGACAAAAAGGCCGCCAGGTTAGTCAACGACATTGCCAGGTCGGGAGCGTAGGCCGCCGGGGAAGCCTCAGCCAGCGCCCGGCGCAAACGCACCGCCTCGCGGGCCGCCTCCAACGCCTCATCCTGCTTTCCCACCGCCGACAAAAAGGCCGCCAGGTTAGTCAACGACCCAGCCAGGGCGGGGGCGTAGGCCGCCGGGGAAGCCTCAGCCAGCGCCCGGCGCAAACGCACCGCCTCGCGGGCCGCCTCCAACGCCTCATCCTGCTTTCCCACCGCCGACAAAAAGGCCGCCAGGTTATTCAACGACGCAGCCAGGTCGGGGGTGTAGGCCGCCGGGGTAGCCTCAGCCAGCGCCCGGCGCAAACGCACCGCCTCGCGGGCCGCCTCCAACGCCTCATTCCGCTCCCCCACCGCCGACAAAAGATTCGCCAGGTTAGTCAACGACATTGCCAGGTCGGGGGCGTAAGCCGCCGGGGTAGCCTCAGCCAGCCCACGATACAGCTCCACCGCCTCGCGGGCCGCCTCTAACGCCTCATTCCGCTCCCCCACCTCCGACAAACGATTCGCCAGGTTATTCAACGACATTGCCAGGTCGGGAGCGTAGGCCTGCGGGGAAGCCTCAGCCAGCGCCCGGCGCAAACGCACCGCCTCGCGGGCCGCTACCAACGCCTCATTCCGCTCCCCCACCTCCGACAAACAATTCGCCAGGTTAGTCAACGACCCAGCCAGCTTCGGGGTGTAGGTCTGCGGGGTAGCCTCAGCCAGCCCGCGATACAGCTCCACCGCCTTGCGGGCAGCCTCCAACGCCTCATTCCGCTCCCCCACCTCCGACAAACGATTCGCCAGGTTATTCAACGACATTGCCAGGGCGGGGGCGTAGGCCTGCGGGGAAGCCTCAGCCAGCGCCCGGCGCAAACGCACCGCCTCGCGGGCCGCCTCCAACGCCTCATTCCGCTCCCCCACCGCCGACAAAATGTTCGCCAGGTTATTCAACGACATTGCCAGGTCGGGGGTGTAGGCCTGCGGGGAAGCCTCAGCCAGCGCCCGGCGCAAACGCACCGCCTCGCGGGCCGCCTCCAACGCCTCATCCTGCTTTCCCACCTCCGACAAAAGATTCGCCAGGTTAGTCAACGACATTGCCAGGTCGGGGGTGTAGGCCTGCGGGGAAGCCTCAGCCAGCGCCCGGCGCAAACGCACCGCCTCGCGGGCCGCCTCCAACGCCTCATTCCGCTCCCCCACCGCCGACAAAAGATTCGCCAGGTTAGTCAACGACATTGCCAGGTCGGGGGCGTAAGCCGCCGGGGTAGCCTCAGCCAGCCCACGATACAGCTCCACCGCCTCGCGGGCCGCCTCCAACGCCTCATCCTGCTTTCCCACCTCCGACAAAAAGGCCGCCAGGTTATTCAACGACATTGCCAGGTCGGGAGCGTAGGCCTGCGGGGAAGCCTCAGCCAGCGCCCGGCGCAAACGCACCGCCTCGCGGGCCGCCTCCAACGCCTCATCCTGCTTTCCCACCTCCGACAAAAAGGCCGCCAGGTTAGTCAACGACATTGCCAGGTCGGGAGCGTAGGCCGCCGGGGAAGCCTCAGCCAGCGCCCGGCGCAAACGCACCGCCTCGCGGGCCGCCTCCAACGCCTCATTCCGCTCCCCCACCGCCGACAAAAAGGCCGCCAGGTTAGTCAACGACCCAGCCAGGGCGGGGGCGTAGGCCGCCGGGGAAGCCTCAGCCAGCGCCCGGCGCAAACGCACCGCCTCGCGGGCCGCCTCCAACGCCTCATTCCGCTCCCCCACCGCCGACAAACAGGCCGCCAGGTTATTCAACGACCCAGCCAGGTCGGGGGCGTAGGCCGCCGGGGAAGCCTCAGCCAGCCCACGATACAGCTCCACCGCCTCTCGGGCCGCCTCCAACGCCTCATTCCGCTCCCCCACCGCCGACAAACAATTCGCCAGGTTATTCAACGACCCAGCCAGGTCGGGGGCGTAGGCCGCCGGGGAAGCCTCAGCCAGCCCACGATACAGCTCCACCGCCTCGCGAGCCGCCTCCAACGCCGCTTTTCGCTCGCCAATGTCGGACAGACGAATGGACAGATTATTGGCCCAGTGTGCCTGTTGCTCCGGACTCCGCTCAGCGGAATTCGCAAGGCGCATGGTCGCCGCCAAGGCAGCTCCCGCCAACGCCGGGTGCCCGACAGGAATCGCATCATCAATCACACCGAGTGGCAGGGTCGCACCTGATTCGATGAGTGCTTCGAGAGCGGGTGCCAGCGGTCCTCCCTGAATGAGCGCGACGTCCAGCGCCTCCTTCCATAGGAATGGCCTCTCACGGAGAGCACGCCGGGCCAGGCGAAGTGCCACCTCTCTATCGAGAGAGGAGGCCCGTGTAATGGTCACGCACGCGTTGCGCGCCTGTTGGCCCATCTCGAGCGCACGCGTAACGACCGAGTCCTCAGCATCGGAGTCGTCTAAGCCAGGTAGCTGCGCCGGATCCTGTGGAACCACCCGATCCAGCAGTTCCGGATTCTTTCCGAATACGTCCAGGATGAGGTGTTCGGCAACCGGATCGGGCCGCAAGCTAACAGAATTCGCACCATCATCACGCAGAAGAGACTGCACCACCAGCTCTGCCAAACGATTGCGCAGCAGATGGTCTTGGTTCCACTCTGGAAGGCGGCTCAGGACGTCGTCGATCTCATCTGTGTCCCGCTTCGGGGCGAGCAGGCTGAGTGTGGCAGCCGCACGACGCAGATGGTCACGGCTGATCCCTTCCAGCTTCGGTTCCTTACGCCACCGGGCAAACTCAATCGATAAAACCCTGTCGTAGAGCTCTTCCCGGGTCGGGATGTCATTCTTAGCCACCTCGTCGTTATCGCACACGGCAAGCCATGCCCTCAACACCACGTCAAGAGCGGTGTCCCCCAGGCCCTCGGGAACCTCAACGTCTGTAGGAACAGCCTTATTGAGCTTGTCAGAGAATTGCTGAACCGCCCTGCGATACATGCGTCCGAAAAACCATGGATCCGCCTCCACCTGTTGCTTGCCCCGAATGGACATTGACAGCGTGTTACTCAGTGGGGTTCCCTCTTGCTCCGCCTCCTCGCGGAACTCCTCCCACCACGCGTCGGCACCACGCGCTGTCAACACGATCCGGGTCGGCGAGTGCCTCGCCCGCAGCTTGCGTACCACCCGTGCCACGAGACCTCGCCGAGCTTCCTCAGCGTAGTCCACCACCACCAGAAGCTCAGTGGTCACCTCCGTGAGAGCAGACAGCTCCTCATCCGTCACATCGACCGTCGAGGGCAAGAACCCCGCGTACCAACCAATCGAGGACAGTTCATGGCACAGCTGCGCGGCCAGGCGTGTCTTCCCGGATCCCCCCGTCCCCGTCACCACAGCGACAGCAATGTCCGCGTTATGTCCTCCCTGCGACGGTGCGGTAGCATCCGCCGTCGTCGTTGCCCACTCACGAAGCTGACGGATCTCATCACACTGCTGATATGGCACCGCACCATAACGCCCCCACATGAGCTGCAGGGGCGTGAAATTCTCGGGCAGCTCGGCATAAGCAGGGGCCAAGACCTTCTCGATGTGTCCCCCGGGAGGAAGCACACAATCAGGGGTACGGCTGCGCAGCCCCCCAACGTCCACACAGACGTCCCACTCCCAGTCGTGGACATACTCAGCGCCCAAAAACAGTGCAGTTTTCCAATTGCCATCTGATTCAGTGACCTGCTGTACGTCAATCGCCAGCCACGTACCCCCGGGATCATCGGCGGACCCGACCACGAGATCTCTCAGGTCTTCCCGATTAGGCAGCATCGGCTCGCGGCTGAACCCCTCGTCGATGAGGACGTCGCACCCCATGGCCCACTGACGTTCCATGGGCACCAAGACGATCGCGTGCCGCCGCTGCCCACCGTCAGCCGTCACCGTCAGGATCAGCGGGTAGATCCCGGCATCGAGCGCAGCGCAACAAAAGGCCACACACAGATCCACGCACGTCGCCTTTCGGAGACCGAGCACCTCGTTGACAGGCCGAATACGCTGCGCCCCAGGCTCGCTATCTGTCGGCTCCCCAACGTATCGAAGCCCCAGCTCGGCGAACTCCTCAAAAATCTTCCTCGCATGAGGGCCCACTCGCGTCTGTCCGTGAGCGACGAGGTCAGGCTCAGGACCAGGGAAACCGCTCCACTCCGCAGAGCTAAGCAAGCGCTGCACCCACCCGACGTGAACCATATCTACCAACCCCGTCGGGTGGTTGATTGAATCCCACAGATTGCGCTCATTCACGATGCTGCCCCCACACGCGTCTTCAACACAAGACGATCGACGTTGGGCACACCCGTCGCCGACAACATCAACGAGTGCACACCCTCCTCCAGCGCCGGAAGCTGGGCCGACCACCATCCGTCGTCACAGCGCTCTGCCCGGAACCGTTTACCGCCGACGTTGCCGCCGACATTCCCCACATCCAGTACACTGCCAGCCTTGTCTACAACGCGCAGCCTCACCTCAGCTTGAGTGCCCGCGAGCACGACATCCTCGAGATCAAGCTGCAGGTATGCATCGACATCATGTCGGCGAGCCCCCCTGGCCGCAGCGGGCAAACGATCCCGCGCATGCTCCGACACATGCTCAAACACCAACGTCTCTTCCACCAGGTCTTGATGCTTACCTCTCAGCCGCCGCCGGTGGGATACGTTGTCTTCGAGGACATCGGGAATCGCAGAAAACGTAGGAACCGTCCCGTCGCCACCATCCCAGCTCGCTGGGATCGCTCGCGGATTCCCCTTGGCCACCACGAGTCCATCCGAGTGAGTATCGATGCTGGCGTGCCCCAGAGTCGTGTGTCCCTGCGAGTAGTAGACGGTGAACGGGTTACTCCCACTCTCTGCAACCATATTGGCCAGTGCTTTATGCAAACATCGGTTCTTCTCATAGGCCACGCGCGCTTTACCTGAGAACCCAGCGACGGCCGATGTGATGCCAGAAGGCAATTCGTACGGGTACCGGTAGTTATCATTCCCGCTGACAACCTGGTAGTGGGGCAGCAGATCGAAGACCGAATCCCATGTCCTCACCGTGTCAGAAACAGCCTGAGTCGCGGGAAATGGCCCGATGCGCATCCCATTGACCAAGACATCGAGAGCCTTCGCCGCCCCGCGAAAGGGCGTACCAAGAGTAATAATCTGGTCGACATCGATCCCCTCACTCATGAAGGACCACCACCACGCGGCAACCAGGCCGCCCATCGAGTGCGCGACGAGTACAACGTGCCGTCCCTGCGCCCGCTCGCGCACGACACGGTCCAGATCGTTGGCGATCTGTTCCACCGACCGGCGAAAATCATAGGGAAAGGCGACGACGGTGGCGTCTCGATCAACCAGGTCCTCACCCGCGGTTACGACACGCCCCGGGGATAGTCCCAGTCCCTTGGTAATACCGCTCAGCAAGCCGTCGTAACCGGTAATGAATTGCCAACATATCAACGAACAGGGCCCGATGAGTCCGACCGGGCGCAGCTCGTTGTTCGGATCGAGCGCGCTCGGATCTCGCCCCACGCTGAGGAGAGAACCCAAACCAGCTCTATAGACGATTGTGCCGGACGCATCCGCGAGTTCACTTCCCCCGATACCGGGAATGACGACGACCAGTGGCAGGGAACGGGACATCGGTGTACCTCCTCGTTGTGGTGTCTTACATGACACTGACCACAAGCTCAGGGTACCTCGACTGACGGTTTGACGACAACAAACGGATCAACCGGTATCAGTTCTCATACAGCCCCCTACGAGGTCTCGCCCTTCGTCGCCCCGCCGCCGGACCGTCAGGCGCCGAGGCCGCTCAGTCCCACTGATCGAGGGGACGGTCGTTCCAGGTCAGGGCGTGGAGCCCCTTCGCCAGCTCGTCCGCGGAGGACGGGGTGAAGTCGGGCGCCCACTCGAAGGTGGACGTGCCCGTGTTGGACATGAAGTGCTTGGAGACGAGGTCCTCGTCGATGTCGGTGGACAGCCACGTGGCCAGCAGGCGCGTGAGGGCACCATGGATGACGAACACCGCGACGGCCTCGTCCCCAGCTTGCTCGCGTGCGGCCAGGCCCACCCGACGCACGGTCTCCAGCGAGCGGGCCAGGGCCTCGCGCCCGCTTTCGCCGCCGGGCATGTGATTATCCAAATCCCCGGCGCACCACGACAGGGTCGTGCGCACGTAGAGGGACTGCGATGCCGGGTCGGCCGCCATTTCGAGATCGCCGGAGCGTAGCTCGCGGATGCCGGGGTGCACCTGCGGGGTCAACCCGTAGGCGCTAGCCAGAGGCGCCGCGGTCAGGCGCGTACGGTGCAGCCCGGACAGTGCGATGACGGTGGGAGGCGGCGCAACCTCGGACTCCCATCGATCCGCGAGGCGCTGGGCCTGGAGGAGTCCTTCGGGAGTCAGCCCGAGACCGGGGCGCACCGTGTCGAGCGCACCGAGGCGATTCGCGGGGGTCTGTCCGTGCCGTACCAGCACAATCTTCACTGCTGCTCCCAGAAAAGTCGTTCCATGACGGCGCGCGCTTTGCGTCCAGCGCGCAGCCAGTCGTCTTCGAGGGCGTTTAGCCCGCCGCTACCGTACCCGAGGATCGCCGCAAGGGCACGCAGCTCCGCGCTGTCACGGGGTAAGACGTCGAGTTTCACTCCGCTCATGCGGCCACTTGCCAGCGTGTTGGCCGCGCGAATACGGGTTGCCATGTCCCACGCATCCAGCAGTGTGTGTGCATCGCTCGCTTCCAGCAATCCACCCTCGCGCGCCGCCAGAATCGCGCCCGTCGTGGAGGGCGTGCACAGGGCCGGCACCCGCTGCGCATCGCGCATTTGAATGAGCTGGATCGTCCACTCGACATCGCTGAGGCCGCCCGGGCCGAGCTTGACGTGGCGTGCAGCTTCGATTCCCCGCGGCAGACGCTCGTTCTCCATGCGCGCCTTCAGCAGGCGAATGTCACGCAGATCCGTTTCGCTCACTCCCCCATAGGCGAACTCCGCGAACAGTTCTCGGGCCCGATCAGCAAGGCGGCCCTCCCCGATCGGACGGGCACGCACCGCCGCCTGCCTCTCCCACGTCGAAGCCCAGCGCTGGGCGTACTCACGATGGGACTCGATCGTGCGGCTCATTGGGCCGTTCTTGCCCTCGGGGCGCAGGCCTAGGTCGACGACGATACCCAGCTGGCTCGTCGCCGACCCTAGTAGGCTCTTCACGCGGTTAACAATCGCGGTTGCACTGGCCGCCGCCTCAGCGTCGCAGACTCCGCCTACGGCCTCGTGTAGGGCGATCACGTCGGCATCGGAGGCGTACGAGCACTCGCGTCCACCGTAGCGTCCCATCGCGACGAAGACGACGTGGGCCCGCTCGCGCCCCCAGCGCTGGGCTTCCTCACGTTGGGCGATGGCGAGTGCGCCGAGAATCGCCGCGTCCGTTGCGTCTGCGATCGCGTGCCCACGCGGATCGACGCCGCCCAGCAGGTCGCTCATCGCGCAACGCGTGAGCTCACGCGTGCGCACGGCTCGGACTCGAGCGGCCGCCTCGGCCGCGTCCTCGTGACGGTCAATGAGGGCCGCAACTTCCCGAGCTAGCCGATGCGGCTCGCGCGGAGCCAACTCGCCATCGTCGTCGAGCCAGGCCACGGCCTCGGGACGCTTGGCGAGGGCCTCGGCGATCCAGCGCGAGTTCGGGAGCATGGTCGTGAGCCTGTGGGCAGCGACGCCCGAGTCTCGCAGAAGCGCGAGATACCAATGCGAATCGCCAATGTCCTCGGACAGGATCCGGAAGTTCAACAGGCCCATGTCGGGGTCGGCCCCACCGGCCAGCCACGAGATGAACACCGGAAGGAGGTGGCGTTGAATAGCCGCACGCCTGCTCGTTCCCTGGGTAAGTGCGCGAATGTGTGTGAGCGCTCCGGCCGGGTCCCGATAGCCGATAGCCGCCAGTCGGTCACGCGCACCGTCGGCATGCAGGGACGCCTCGTCCTCGCTCAGCGATGCCGTCGCGGCGATGATCGGACGGTAGAAAACGTCTTCATGGAGAGCCCTCACACGCGTACGAACCTCATCGATCCTGGAGGTGATCGACTCCGCGTCAGGGAAACGCGCCGGACCCATCGCCCGCCCGAGCACCCGCAGTTCGCGTTCCTTGTCGGGAATCAGGTGCGTGCGTCGCATGCGGGGCAACTGGGTCCGGTGCTCGACGGCTCGGAGGAAGCGATAGCACGAGGCGAGCTGACCCGCGTCGCTGCGGGCGATGTAGCCGCCCTCGCGCAGCGCGTCGATCGCGTCCAGCGTCGACCTCACGCGCAAAAAGGCATCGGTACGTCCGTGGACGAGCTGGAGCAGCTGGACGGTGAACTCGACATCGCGCAGGCCGCCGCGCCCGAGCTTTAGCTCGCGCGAGACATGAGAACGAGAAATGTTATCTTCGACGCGTCTGCGCATCGCGCGCGCAGCCTCGACGAATCCTTCGCGGGTGGCGGCACTCCACACGTAGGGCTGCGCGGCCTCCTCGAACGCTCGCCCAACGCTTTCATCTCCCGCGCAGGCACGCGCCTTGAGCAGCGCTTGAAACTCCCATGTTTGTGCCCACTTGTCCCAGTACTGTCGGTAGGATTCGACGGTGCGCACGAGCGCTCCGTTGCGTCCCTCCGGGCGCAAATTCGTATCGACGGTCCACAGCGGAGCTTCGGTGCCGGGTCCCGAGCACGCCGAGGCCGTTGCCGCAGCGAGGCGCGTCGCGACCTCAAGGACACCTCGTTCGTCTCCATCCGCCCCGGAATCGGCGACATAGACGACGTCAACGTCGGAGATGTAGTTGAGCTCGCGCGCTCCCGTTTTGCCCATCGCGATAATGGCGAGGGGGATGCGCCCCTGCGGGTCTATGTCGCGCCTCGCCAGGGCGAGGCTGGCTTCGAGGGTCGCGTCGACCAGATCCGCGATGCGCCGCCCGACCTCGGGCATCACGCCTTCAGGGTCGTCGCTCGTCAGATCGTCGGCGGCCAGGAACAGCAGCACGCGACGATAAGCGGCACGCAGGTGGTCCACAGTTGCCTTCTCCGAGGCCACGAAAGCCCCGGTGTCCAGCCTCGTCGCGCCCACGGACGCCAGCAGTAGCTGTGCGCTCTCCCCTGGATCCTCCCAGATCGCTGGCGCGCGGGCGGGATCAGCGATGACGTAGTCGCCAAGCCACTGGCTTGCCCCCAGGACGGCGCACAGTCGACGCCGCACACGCGGGTCATCGACAGCACTGCCCACGAGGCCGGGGTCGGCCTCGTGAAGACGGATCACCGCGAGCAGCGCCAGATCGGGGTCGGCGCTTGCCCCCAGATCTGGTGCCCAGGCCTCGGCCCCACCCGGAAGCTCCTCAAGGAAGCCGAGGGCGCGCTGAGGGTCCAGGAATCCTGCAACCCGTAGTTCGTCGGGCGTCACCGGGGAACGACCTTGAGGAATTGCTCGAGTTCCTGGCGAGTGATCTGCTGACGGTACTCCGTCCACTCCTTGCGCTTGTTCCGGATGACGTAGTCAAACACCTGCTCACCGAGGGTGGATGCCACCAGGTCGGAGCTCTTCATACAACGCACGGCGTCGGACAGGGAAGCCGGAAGGGCGCGAATACCCATGACCTGACGCTCACGGTCCGACAGATCCCACACGTTGTCCTCAGCCTCGGGCATGAGCTCCATCTTCTGTTCGATACCGTCCAAGCCCGCCGCGATGAGGACTGCGAAAGCCAGATATGGATTCGCACTCGGGTCGGGCGCGCGGTACTCGATGCGTGCCGCGGCCGCCTTCTTCGGCTTGTACAGCGGAACACGCACGAGAGCGGATCGGTTCAGGTGCCCCCAGCACACGTAGGACGGTGCCTCTCCCCCACCCCACAGACGCTTGTAGGAGTTCACGTGCTGGTTGGTGATCGCCGCGATCTCCTCGGCGTGGGCCAGCAAGCCCGCGATGAACTGGCGTCCGGTCGTGGAGAGTCGATACTGGCCCGCCGGTGAGAAGAACGCGTTTTCTTCTCCCTCAAACAGCGACAGGTGCGTATGCATTCCGGAGCCCGGGTGTTCTATGAAGGGCTTGGGCATGAACGTCGCGACGAGTTCTTCGCGCAAGGCGACCTCTTCGATGAGAGTGCGGGCGGTCATGATGTTGTCGGCCGCGCGCACGGGATCCACAGCGCGCAGGTCGATTTCGTTTTGTCCCGGTCCGCCCTCGTGATGCGAAAACTCGACCGGGATCGCCATATCTTCGAGCATGCGCACAGCCCGGCGGCGGAAGTCGTTCGAGTCCCCGCGAGCGACATGATCGAAGTATCCAGCCTGGTCCACAGGAATCATACGGTCGGGCGTGACGGGCTGGCGCAGCAGGTAGAACTCGATCTCGGGATGGATCATGACCCGGAAACCCGCGTCGGCGGCACGCTCCACCGCGCGCTCCAGAACACCGCGAGGATCGGAGGGCGCCGGTCGCCCGTCGGGCATAAGAACGTCGCAGAACATGCGCGCTACCGGGTCCTCGTTGGAACGCCAGGGCAGCAGCTGAAACGTCGAGGCATCGGGTTTGAGAAGCATGTCCGACTCATACACGCGCGTCAGGCCCTCGACGGCCGATCCGTCAAAGCCGATGCCCTCAGCGAAAGCCTCCTCGAGCTCGCCGGGGTCAATCGAAATCGACTTGAGCACACCCGCAACGTCCGTGAACCACAAACGGATAAAGCGAATGTTCTTCTGCGCTACCTCGCGCAGCACGTATTCCTGATGCGAATCCACCGCTGTCCTCCCATTGAGATAAAACGGGCCGACCGCAGGGACTGCGGTCGGCCCGGCACGGCTTCAGTTTACTTGCCCAGGTTGAAACCCTTCGAGATGGATTCCAGTGCGCCGGTGAGATCGGAAGGAAGCATCCACAGCTTGGACGCCTGACCGTCGGCGATCTTCGGCAGCATTTCGAGGTACTTGTAGGACAGAAGCTCGGGCGTAGCCTTACCCGCGTTAATCGCGGCGAAGACCGTCGCGATGGCCTCGGACTCGCCCTGTGCGCGCAGGATCTGCGCCTGGCGAGCACCCTCGGCCTGCAGGATCAGCGCTTCCTTCTGGCCCTTCGCCTGAAGAACCTGTGCCTCCTGCTGGGCAGAAGCTGCCAGAACGGCGGCCTGCTTAGCACCCTCGGCCTTCTTAATCTGAGCCTCGCGCTCGGCTTCGGCCGTCAGAATCGTCGCGCGCTTGGTGCGCTCAGCCGTGATCTGCTGTTCCATGGCCGCTAGGACTCGCGGCGGCGGCTCGATCGACTTGAGTTCCACGCGGGTCACGCGAATACCCCAGGGGCCCGTTGCCTCGTCGAGAACACCACGCAGCTGCTTATTGATCGACTCACGAGACGTCTGGGTCTGCTCCAGATCGAGAGAGCCAATGAGGTTACGCAGTGTCGTCGCGGTCAGCTGCTCGATCGCCTGCAGGAAGTTCGCGACTTCGTAGGTCGCGCTGCGTGGATCCGTGATCTGGAAGTAGATGACGGAATCGATCGACACCATCGCCTGGTCGGCGGTGATGACGGGCTGAGGCGGGAAATTAGCGACCTGCTCACGCAGATCGATACGGGCAGCGACGCGGTCCACGAAGGGGACGAGGAGGTGGAAGCCTCCCTGCATCACGGCCTGGAAGCGGCCCAGGCGCTCAACGACGTAGGCCTGAGACTGCGGGACGATCCGCACCGCACGCACGAGCGAGACGACGACGAAAACAATGAACGCAAGAACCACGATCACCACGATGTTGCCGATGACATCACCAGAACTCATAACGTGTTTCCTTTCTACTACACGAACCAGAAGATGAACTGTCAGGAGGCCGAGCCCTGATGCGGCTGGGTCGGCGACGGGACCGTCGGGTTGAGGGCACTGACGACGGCGGTAGCTCCGTCGATACGCTCGACACGAACCTCGGCACCCGCAGGAAGCTCAGGCCCCTCGGTTCGCGCGCTCCACTCACCGCCCGAAAACTGGATGCGACCGTGGCGCTCCCCCACGACCTCGGTCACGTAGCCGGTCTTGCCAATCAACCCATCCGTATTGCTCGGGACATAGTCTTTGGAGCGCTCGATCCGGCCCTTCAGGAAGGGACGCGCAGCCACCAGCAAAACGATTGAAACAACGACGAAGACGATGACCTGGATCGTGAGGTTCGCGCCAAACGCGCCCGCGATACCGGCAGCCAACGCTCCGATAGCGAACATGAGGAACACGAAGCTCACGCTCATGACCTCGACGATGCCACACACCAGGGCGGCGAGAATCCACAGCCACCAGGTAGTCATACTTCCTCCTTAGTCGGTGACGCCGTGCGCCCACCAGCGGCCATCGCTGCGACCCGCGAGCAACGGCATTCCATAGACCTGCGACAGGTTGAGCCCCGTCAATACGTCCTCGATGGGGCCTTGATGGGCGACCTGCCCCTGCGACATGATCGCGCAGTGCGTCACGCCATCGGGAATCTCCTCAATCTGGTGGGTCACCAGGATGATCTGCGGAGACTTCGAACCCTTCATGATCTCCGACAGCGCGGCGATGAGCAACTCGCGCGCGCCCAGGTCGAGTCCGGAGGTGGGCTCGTCGAGGACGAGAACCTCGGGGTCGGTCATGAGCGCACGGGCGAGCAGCACTCGCTGCGCTTCGCCCTCCGACAGGGTCGCGTACTCGCGCTCGGCGAGATGGTCGACTCCGAAGATCCCCATGAGCGCGCGGGCACGCTCGTCGTCGACCTGTTCGTATTCCTCGTCGTGAGCGACAGCCAGACCCCAGGCGGCGCTGCGCACCGTGTCGAGAACCGACTGCGTCGGCACGATCTTGGCACCCACCGCGGCCGAGGCGAGCCCGACGCGGGTCGCCACCTCAGCGGGATCAGCCTGCGCCAGATCCGTCTCTGAGACGGTCACCTCGCCGCTGTCCGCGGCGATGCGACCGGAGGCCACGCGGGCCAGCGTGGTCTTACCCGCACCGTTGGGTCCGACAATGACCCAGTGCTGACGCGGCCGCGTCGACCACGAAACGTCGGATAGGATCTGAGTGTCGCCTCGCTGGACGGACACGTGAGAGAGATTCAGGACATACGTCATGTATCTAGCCTAGTCGTCTGACGGGTGGCGTGCGCCCTAAACGAGCGAACGATACAGCTCGGCCGTCTTCAGTCCGATCGCTTCCCAGGAGAAGTGATCGCGTGCGCGAGCGAGTCCAGCCTCGCCCATGCGACGACCCAGCTCGGCATCGTCGAGGACCTTCACCAAGCGGTCGGCCATCGCCTCTTCGAAGGCACGCGGATCAAGCGGCGTTCCCGTACCGTCCTGCATCTGCTCGATTGGGACGAGGTAACCGGTCTCGCCGTCGACGATCACGTCGGGGATACCGCCGGTCGCGGTACCGACGACGGGCAGGCCCAAAGCCATCGCCTCCAGGTTGACAATCCCGAGGGGTTCGTAAACCGACGGCGTAATAAAAACCTGTGCCGAGGACAGGATCGCAGCAACCTCGGGCTGAGGGAGCATCTCGGAGATGAGCACGACGCCGGAGCGGCGGGCACGTAGATCTGCGACGAGGCCGTCGACCTCGGCCGCGATCTCAGGAGTATCGGGGGCACCGGCGCATAGGACCACCTGGACGTCATCGGGCAGAAGCTGGGCAGCACGCAGGAAGTAGGGCAGGCCCTTCTGGCGAGTAATGCGACCGACAAAAACGACCGTGCGGCGCGACGGGTCGATCCCGTGCTCGGCGAGCACGCGCGCACGCAGCTCCTCACCCTCATCGCCCACGGGCGCGTGCCACTTGTTCAGGTCGATGCCGTTGTGGATGACGTGCACGCGGTCAGGATCGACGCCCGGGTAGCAGCGCACGATGTCATCGCGCATGCCGTTGGAGACAGCCACAATCGCGCTCGCGGCCTCGTAGGCGGTCTTCTCCACGTAGGAGGACAGACGGTAGCCGCCTCCGAGCTGCTCGGCCTTCCACGGACGCAGCGGCTCGAGAGAGTGGGCGGAGATAACGTGCGGAATATCCCCGAGGAGTGAAGCGACGTGCCCTGCGAAGTTCGCGTACCAGGTGTGGGAGTGAACCACATCGGATCCCTCGCACGCAGCAGCGATCTCGAGGTCGACTCCGAGCGTGCGCAGGGCCGCATTAGCGCCGGCCAGCTGAGGCAGATCGGCATGACCGGTCACGCCCGGATCGGCACCGTCGGTCCCGGGTTCGCGCGGACCGTCAAACGCCTGCACGCGCAGGTCATCGACCAGACCACGCAGCACCTTGGCCAGTTCGAGCACATGGACACCGGCTCCTCCATAGACATGAGGCGGGTATTCGCGGGTAAGGAGATCAACGCGCATGATGGGATCCTTCCGACGGTAGCGACGTGTGAGAGATATCGTATCCGATCCCACGTCAGACGCGGTCGAAAACGAGACGGTGTAGCAAACGATAGACATTTGTAATACAGTGTGACCACTCCCACGGGCCTGCGCCGATGCAGGTCCACTCGACCAACGAAGAGGTGCCACATGGCAAAGAACCACGTTCTGGCAATCGTTCTCGCGGGCGGTGAGGGTAAGCGACTGATGCCCCTGACGGAGGACCGCGCAAAGCCGGCCGTTCCGTTCGGTGGTCACTTCCGTCTGATCGATTTCGCGCTGTCGAATATCGTGAATTCCGGATACCTCAAGATCGTTGTCTTGACGCAGTACAAGTCCCATTCGCTCGACCGCCACGTCACGAAAACCTGGTACACGTCTCCCCTGCTCGGCAATTTCATTGCCCCTGTTCCGGCCCAGCAGCGTCGCGGACCGCACTGGTACCTGGGTAGCGCGGACGCGATCTACCAGTCGCTCAACATCGTCGACGACGAGCAGCCTGAATACATCGTCATCATCGGTGCAGACAACATTTACCGCATGGACTTCTCGCAGATGGTCCAGCACCACATCGATTCGGGCCTGCCAGCCACGGTCGCCGGTATTCGTCAGCCCATCGAGCTGGCGTCCGCGCTCGGCGTCATCGACGGCGAGGACGGCGTCGTGAAGAACTTCCTCGAGAAGCCGAAGAACGCCGTGGGCCTGCCCGACGATCCGACGAAGGTTCTTGCCTCAATGGGCAACTACGTGTTCACCACGAAGGATCTGGTCAACGCCCTGCGGGAGGATGCCGCAAACCCCGATTCGAAGCATGACATGGGCGGCAACATCGTTCCGTGGTTCGTCGAGCGCGGCGAGTGCGGCGTCTACGACTTCCAGGACAACGACGTGCCGGGTTCAACCGACCGCGACCGCGACTACTGGCGTGACGTTGGCACACTGGACGCCTACTACGAGGCAAACATGGACCTGATCTCGGTACACCCGGTGTTCAACCTGTACAACCGTGAGTGGCCGACCATGACGATGATCGACGGTTCCCTTCCTCCGGCCAAGTTCGTCTACGGCGACGAGGATCGTCTGGGCCACGCGATCGACTCCTTCGTGTCTCCCGGTGTCATCGTCTCCGGCGGCGAGGTCGTGCGCTCGATCATTTCCCCGAACACTTACGTCCACTCGTGGGCGAAGATCGAGGATTCGGTCGTCATGCACGGCTGCCGCATCGGTCGCTACGCGCGGGTCGTGAAGACGATTCTGGATAAGAACGTCGTCGTCGAGGAAGGTGCCGAGGTCGGTGTCGATCTCGAGCACGACATCGAGCGCGGCTTCACCGTCACCGAATCCGGCATCACGGTCGTCCCCAAGGGCACGGTCGTCCGCAAGTGAGCATGATTCACCGTCTCGATGAGCCGGGTGCGCCGCTGCTGTTCGCCAGCGGGGCACCCGGCCTCGTCGTCACCGACGTCGACTCGACACTCATCAGCGAGGAAGTCATTGAAGAGCTGGCCGAGGCCGCGGGCACGCGGGCACGCGTCGCTGAGATTACATCTCGCGCGATGAACGGCGAGCTCGATTTCGGCGAGTCGCTGCGTGAGCGTGTCGCCACGTTGGCCGGTGTGCCCGAGTCTGTCTTCGCCAGCGTCTTGGCGTCCATCACCCCGACGAAGGGCGCTCGGGAGCTGATCGCCGCGGCCCATCGCGCAGGCGCAAAGTTCGGCGTTGTGTCGGGTGGCTTCGAGGAAGTCGTCGCTCCCCTGGCCACTTCCTTGAACATCGATTTCTACGCGGCAAATCGCCTAGAGGTCGCCAGTGGAGTGTTAAGCGGCCGCGTGTTGGGGCGCATCGTCACCTCACAGGTCAAGGTCGACTGCCTGCGATCATGGGCCTCGTCCCTGGATGTCCCCCTCGAGCGCACGGTCGCGATCGGCGACGGAGCAAACGACATCCCCATGATGCACGAGGCGGGGGTCGGCATCGCTTTCTGTGCCAAGCCCGCTGTGCGTGAGCAGGTGCCGGTCCAGCTAAATACGCCGGATCTATCCCTGGCGATCGCTCCCCTCGGCCTCGCCTGACCGGCACCCCTAGGGTTCTCGCGCGTCGGACAGGCGGATCATGTGTCCGTCCCAGCCTTCGCGCCACCTGCGCGCATACTCGAGGATCTGAGCAGGGTAGATTTCTCCGTTGATCTGTGCAGCTGCCTCGTCGATGTCCCACCATGCCTGAGCATCGATGACGGTGCGTTCCAGCTCGGTCCACCCGTCTCGACTCAACGCAGTCGACGGCGCCTGTGCGATGAAAAACCACTCGTCCTGTCGGGCGGTGACCGCCAGGAAATCGAACTCGGCGCTCCGGTACAGGACGGGACCGACCAAGTCGTCGGGGGCCAGCTCGATACCGGTCTCTTCAAAAACCTCGCGCACTGCGGCGCTGCGGGGGTCCTCCGCCTCCTCGATGCCGCCGCCGATCGTAAACCACCAGAATCGCTCCGGCTGGTCCTCGTCATGTCCTTTCGCCAAAAGAACGCGTCCCTCATCATCGAACAGAAGGACGCGGGCGGCCTCCCGGTGGGGATAGCCGTCCGCGTCCAATGGCCAGTCCAGCGTGCTCATGCCTCCAGGGTAGCCCGCTGGCGGCGCAGCCCCCACACGAGGAGCGCTGCGCTCACGACGAGTACGGGGATCTCGATAGCGCCATACGTCAAGTTCCACGAGTCCTCAGGGGCCACGAACCCAAGGCCGTTAGCCTGAGCGTGCAGCGCGAGCGCCCCGGCAAATCCTGCGATTCCGACAACGACTGCTCGCATGGCGTTACTGGCCCGCAAGAATGCCCAGGCCAGCGCGTAACCGAACACGCCGGTGAAGATGGCATGGGCGTACGCGCCAAGAATGGCCCGCACGAGGAACGATTCCCACAGTCCGCTCATGCCGTCTTCAAGTGCGCTGACGTAGTACCCTACATCCTCACCCCAGGCAAAACCCATGCCAACGAGGGCACCGATTGCACCGCCCTGGGCGGGACGTTCGAGAACCTCGCGCGCGGCGACAATCAGCACGAGCGCACCGAGGCCCTTGCCTGTCTCTTCGACGACTGGGCCCGTGAGCACAGACGTCGCGAAGTCGACGGTGTTCTCCCCGAGCCCCGACGCTTCGACAGCAGCATCCAGAAAGCCGTTTCCAAAGCCAGCGAAAATGAGGGCACCGCCAGTTCCCCATCCAAACGCTGCCAGCCACGCAAGAACCGTCGGCTTGATGCGCGCAAAGAACCCGAGAAACGCCAGGCCAATGAGCGCACTCAGGGTCGAGGCACCGACCGCCAGCCAGGCATCGGACGCAGACACACCCGCCAGGGCATTCGCAAATTCATAGATGGCCGCCGGGATGCTCAGCGCAATCAGGACGAGGGAGCTAACGACCAACGCCCGGGAACGTGGGCGCGTCGAAGATTCATGAGTCACGTAGTTTCCTTTCTGTCGACGCTATCGTGAGACACGAACCTGTGCGTGTCCTTTGAAAAGGCGATGCTCCGCCCGTGAGAAGCGAAACACTCACATGGGGCGGATACCCATGAGCGACTGGAATGTCAGGCGCTGCGTGGTCGCCTCTTGTATCTTCTGCTGAGTCTCCTCGATACGGATCTTCTCCGGTCCACGGACGTACATGACGACCTGGTCGAGTCCGACGGAAGCCAGGTTGTTCATGAAGGACTTCATCGCACCCTTGGCTGCCGGGCCACCGCTCGTCACCCAGGACAGAGCGCTGCGGCGAGCACCGGGATCGCAGACCATCTGTACCTCGCTGGGCAAGATCCATCCCTGGTTCACGTAGGGCATCAGGCCGGCAGCGATATCGCGCCGCTCGCGACGCATCGTGCGAGACACGAAGTACAACCAACAACAGAACAGGGGCATCTGAAGGATGAAGTAGACAAAATAGAAAGCAAGTCCACGACCCGTGAGCACGGCGGTACCGTTCCACACGCCGTGCATCGTCACGCCGATCAGGTAACCGAGTGCAATGACGCCGATGCCTGTGCCCACCGAACGCGTGCGTGTGACTGCCCATCCGATCGCCCAGCCAGTACACGTCGTGTACATAACGTGCCCGAACACACCCATCACGACGCGTACAAAGAAGGTATGGGCGAGGAATCCTTGGCTCGCACTCGACACAAAGTAGGTGAAATCTTCGACCACGAGGAAGCCCGCCGCTGAATATCCGGCGTAGACCAGCCCATCGAGCGGGGAGGAAATGCTGTTGCGCCGAAGCAACACGATCGCGAGCACGCCGAGGGCCTTGAAGAACTCCTCGCCGACTGGAGCGCCGACGACGACAGCAAAAATCTCTCCTATGTCACCGCTACCGGTCGCACCCGCGACGATACTACCGGCGAGGGTGTTTGAAATCTGAGCGAAGAAGACTGCCATTCCTCCACCCCATAGGAGCGCCGCGATCTTCGTCCACCAGGGCTCGGGCTCGAATCGATCGACAAACTGAAGGAAAGCAACAATGATGGCGAGGGGAACAAGGCAACAAATGGACAGGAAGAAGGCGAGGAACGGTCCACTGGCGAGAAGGAAGCCGCTGACACCCACGAGCATCAGCGCAGCACCGGCACCGATGACGACGGCTTCGAAAACCGGCGCCTTCTTGACGGCAGTGGGCATGGCCCACGACTGCACCTGCTGCGGTGCAGCCTGCGGGTACTGTGCGGCGCTCGGTCCGGGCATAGCTGGTGCGCTGTTCACGAACGACTGGAACGAAGAGGTGAACTGCGCTTCGGGCTCGAATCTCGTCATCGGATCCGGCGCGGGTAACTGCGCCGACGCGGACGCACCATCGGTTGAGGACTGCTGCGTGGCGGCAGAAGAGGGCGCGTAGGGTGACGCAGCCTGCGGCTGCGGAATCGGTACACTGTCGGGCTGAGGAACATCAGTTTCTCGCTGCGAAGTCGCATCGGAGGCACCGATTCGGGGATCGGACGACGGCTGCACAACGGCTGTGCTCTCCGATGCCTTGCCAGTGTCGACCTCCGGCTGAGGAGCGGGAGCATAGCTAGAGGCCGCAGGCGCACCAAACTGTCCACCCGGAACCTGCCCACCCTGCGGAGAAACGGGAGCATAACCAGAGGCCGCAGGCGCACCAAACTGTCCACCCGGAACCTGCCCACCCTGCGGAGAAACGGGAGCATAACCAGAGGCCGCAGGCGCACCAAACTGCCCACCCGGAACCTGCCCACCCTGCGGAGAAACGGGAGCATAACCAGAGGCCGCAGGCGCACCAAACTGCCCACCCGGAACCTGCCCACCCTGCGGAGAAACGGGAGCATAACCAGAGGCCGCAGGCGCACCAAACTGCCCATTCGAGGCAGGAGCGCCGTACTGTGGGTCGGGGTCAATCTGCCCCTGCTGGTTCGGCGAGACGTAGCCCTGCTGGGGACCGGGATGAGGGTAATTGTTACTCACGCGTTATCTTCTTTCTTATTGCGCCCGAGCCAGCCGGGACACGGCATCCGTCACGTCTTGCTGCTGCTCAGCGATAGAGGTCAAACGCAAGAATTCTCGCCGGTTTTCAACAGCTTGGGTGAGCATCTGTTGATCGTTCTCGATGCGCGCGTGGTCGGGTCCATACTTTGCCATGAGCCGTTGATCCATCCCCAGTGAAGCCACATTGACGAGGAACGAACGCATGGCTCGCTTCGCCTCACGACCACCGCTGCCCGCCCACTTGAGGGCAGCCCGGCGTGCGCGCCTATCGGTGACCATCGTGACCTCGCCGGGAATGAGCCACCCGGTACGCACGTAAGGTACGAGTCCAACGCGAATCTTCTCCGCCTCCTTGTGAGACAGGATGATGAGCGTGACTGCCCATACGAGGAAGGCTGGCACCCCGACGAGCACATACAGGAGGAAGAAGTACTGCCCCAAGAACGTTACGGTACCGTTCCATCCGAAGTGGACGACCATCGCGAAAAACCAGAACACCAGCACAACGCCGGTCTTGGACCAGCCTCGTTTGAATCTCATGAGCGCCAGGGCGAGGCCGATGCCGGTCATTGAGGTGGCCATCGCGTGCACGAAGGGGCTCGCCAGGCCTCGTATGACAAAGGTCCACAGGACGCCGCCGGCCTCGGGATTATCAAGCCTGACGAAGTACAGGATGTCCTCAGCGAACATGAATCCGCCGGCAGAAAAGCCCGCATAAACGACGCCGTCAATGACTGAGTTGATACTCGTGCGGCGTACGACGACGACGATGAGGACGCCCAACCCCTTGAGGGTCTCTTCCACGAGAGGAGCGATAAACGACGCACCAAGGGCCTGAGATTGCTGGAGATCGCCGGTCGAAAGGATGATGTTCTCCTCCAGGGCGGTATTGAGGATACCGGAGGACAGCGTTGCGACTCCCGCTCCCCACAGGAAGAGTGCCCCCTTTGTCTTCCAGGGCTCGGGCTCCCAGCGGTCGATGAACAGGATGAAGCTAAGGACAATGCTCAGGGGAACGACGGCGAGGAGAGTCGTCTTGGCAAGGGAAGCAATGCCAGACGAGGCGGGGCTGAGCCAGAAGACAACAAGGCCGAGAAGTCCGATGCTACCGACCGTCATCATAAGCACCTCGAACCACGGGAACGAGTGCAGCGCCTTCGGCGTCTGCCACACCGGCGCGGCGTCATCGGGGGCGGGTGCAGAGATGCCGTTGACCTCATTGATGTTCACACTACTGATTTTCTTCAGGCGGTAGTCTTCTCCCGGCCCTCCCCAGTGGGTCGCGTACATGTCAATATCCCCGTCCGCCGATGTGTGTATCGTCATCAAAGTCGATGGGCTCGGGAACCGGCGCGTGTCCGGCGAGCCGAAGCAATTTTACCATCCGTGCGGAACGCAGGGCGCGCACTCCTGCCACGTCGACGTTGTGGACGTTTCGTATCAGCTCGATGCGGTAGCAAGTTGCATCGAGGGCCTCAAGACGTGCGTTCGCCTGAGGATCCACCGCAATCTGCGCGCGCACGTCGGGCGTGAGAGTCTCCCGGATCGCGCGCGTGAGAGCCGATGCCCGCTCCAGGCGAGCGCGAACCTCGACGCGATCCGCCTGGCGCTGCGCACTCGTGCGCCTATCGAGTCCGTCAGTCGTCAGCAGATCACCACCGTCTTGGATGTAGGCACGCGCGGCATCGACAAGGCCCAGGTTTCCCGGGCTTTCGCATCCGGAAGCGTGCGCGAGTAGTTCCGCCTCGGAGGCGCGACGCAGCAGCAGTCGCGACAGCGAGTCACGGGAAGCAAGAATGCGCTGGTGGAGGCGGTCGAGGCGGCGGGCCCGGGAGACAGCGACACCGGCGATGACCGCCGCGATGAGGAAGCACACACACGCGAGAGCAACGCCCCAGATTGAAACATGAATCATCACGACTCTTCTTCCTCATCGTTACGGCCACGAATAAGGTCACGCGCCCGCCTCGTACCCGAATCCGCGGGGCTCCCCATGTCGATGGAAAGCTTGTAGACCTCGAACACCTTGTCTGCGACGACTTCCCAGTCGTACTGTGCGGAGGCGAGCTGGCCGGCATCTGCGAGGGCATCGAGTCTCTCGCGATCGCGCAGCAGCTCAAGGAGCGTTGCGGCAAGCGAGTCGGGGTTCCCTGTCTCGAAGAGCGCTCCCGCACGGCCATCATCCAAGACAGCACGGAACGCCGGGATATCGGAGGCGACGACGGTCGTGCGCGCCGCCATCGCCTCGACGAGGACAATGCCGAAGGACTCTCCGCCGGTCTGAGGGGCCACATAGATCGAGGCCCCCGCGAGCAGAGCTTCCTTCTCCTCGTCACTGATCCCACCCAGGAACGAGACGGACTCGCCAAAACGCGCAACAGCAGCGCGGGTCTCGGGAGCATCTCCGCGTCCCGCGATGAGGAAGCGCGTCCCTGGAACGCTCTCGAGGACACGCTCGATCGCTGCGGCGAAAATACTCAGTCCCTTGCGAGGCTCGTCGAGTCGACCAAGGAACACGATCACCGGACGCTCATCGGTCGCAGCCCACTGCTCCAGGGGCTGCGCACCCCGGAACGAGGCCGTCTCCACGCCGTTCGGGATGATGACGGCATCGCCGCCGTGGTGTTCGATGAGTGTGCGGCGGGCCTCCTCAGAGACGGCGATACGCACTCCGATACGCTCCATGTACAGGCGCATCGGAGCCGAGGCAATGGACCGGGACACTGATCGGCCGAGGGCCGCGTGGAAAGTACCCACGAGAGGAGCACTCGACAGCATCGCGGCAGCCATCGATACCGAGGGTACGACAGGTTCGTGGACGTGGACGACGTCGAAATCGTTGACCGCAAGCCAGCGCCGCGTTCGCGCCAGGGCCTTGGGCCTGACGGAAATATTCGCGACCGATCCGTTAAACGGAATAGACACGGACGAACCCGCGGAAGTAATCCACTCGGGTAAGTCCTCGGAAGTTGACGGTGTCAGCACCTGCACGTCGTGGCCACGCGAGCGTAGCTTCAATGCGAGGTCGCGAATATGAAAGCCTACTCCCCCGGGAACGTCCCAGGAGTAGGGGTTCACGATCCCGATCTTCATCGATTCTTCCTCTCGTGCTCGGCCCTCGCGCGCGCGAGCCGCTCGGGGTCAAGGTCTTCGACGAACACCCTCTGCATCATGTGCCAGTCCTGCGGCTTCGCTGCCATCATGGCGCAAAACTCATCCACCCACGCCTGCGTGAGCGCCTCGACGCGGTTCAAGCCAGGTCGTTCCTCGTCACCGGGACTGATCGGTCCGACGCAACGCACGCGCACGTCCGCACCCGTCGATGCCTCGTTCTCGTAGGTAATGCATGCGGCAAAGAGCGGCCGCTTCAGCTTGATTGCAAGCGCAGCGGGGCCGGCGGCGACGAGCGCCCGCCGAGTACCAAGGGTGACCTCAATACCGGAACCGGAAACATCCCGATCTGCCAGAAGAGGGACGATGACGCTCCGCCCACGAACACGCTCGACGAGCGTCGAGAAAACCGACTCCCCTTTCGCGACGCCGATGATCTCCATGCCGAGCCCCTCGCGCAGGGAGACGAAACGATGAAAGAGGCTGGGAGGCTCTACCTTTTCTGCGACGGTAACGATACCTCGACCCTGCGCGCACACCCACGCGCCAGCGCGGTCCCAGCTACCCGAATGCCCCAGGGCGAGCACCACCGGACCATCCTCGCTGGCCGCAGCCAGGGCCTCGAAGCCCTCAAAAGACACTCCTTCCAGCAGCGGAGCACCGCGACGTGAGCCGAGCATGAGCTGTTCCGCGTAGTTGCGGATGTGGGAGCGAACTGCGTCACGCAGCTCATCGGCAGACGGCTCAGTGCCGGCTAAACGTCCCATGTTGGCACGTAGCCGATCGATCATGGCCCCGCCACGCCTCGCTGCGATTGATGCGCCCGCATCGGCCACGCGCATGACGACGCGCAGCGGGAGGCGTGGAGCGAGTGCGAAAGCGAAGGACAGGGCCGAGAACGTCACCGGGGTCCCTCGTCGATATGACGTGCGGTGAACCAGATGCGCTGGCAGACGGTCACGAAGGACGCGAGGGCCACCCAGGTCAGGCCGAGCGCAAACACCCACTCCGGCAGGCCGAGGCTCATCAGCATAGCCGCGCCCATACCGACAATAAGGCGGTCGGTTCGCTCGGCGATCCCCAGCTTGGCCACGACTCCGACGGACTCGGCGCGGGCGCGCGCGTAAGGAACGGCGGCCGCGCCGACGATCGAACAGATACCGGCGATGATCGCCCACGTTCGCACGATAGAGTCATCCATCTGAAAGACCGCGTAGGCGGTGAGAGAACCGAAAACGGCTCCGTCACCCAGACGGTCCAGCGTCGAATCGAGGAAAGCCCCGAAGCGAGTGCCCCCCGTCGTCATGCGCGCAAGCGTGCCATCGACAGAATCGCCGAACATGATGACGGCCAGGGCGATGCCGCCCTGCCAGATCCAACCCTGAGGAATGCAAACAATCGCGATCGCGACCGTCGCAGCGGTGCCTGCGACCGTCACCATGTTGGGTGTTACGCCGACTCGCGCAAGAACGCGAGCGAGAGGCGTAAATGTGGCTTTCGCGATGGAACGCCCGTGATTTCCGAGCATCAGTTCTCCTTCGGCCAGGCGGCAGCAAGCCGGGCGCGAGCGTCCTCGAGGAGCTCGGGAACGGCCTTCGTCTGGGCGATGATCGGCAGGAAATTAGCGTCGCCCAGCCAGCGGGGAACGACATGCTGGTGAAGGTGAGCGGCAATACCCGCACCGGCGACCTCTCCCTGGTTCATTCCGAGATTGAATCCCGCGGGAGCGGCCACGTCGCGGGTCACTCGCATCGCGGTGGCCGTCAAGTTCCCCAACTCGACGCGTTCTTCGTCCGTCAGCTCCGTGTAGTCGGAGACGTGGCGGTACGGGCACACCAGCAGATGGCCCGAGTTGTAGGGGAACAGGTTCATCAGGACGAAGCAGGAGTCTCCCCGAAACACGATGAGCCCCTCGGCGTCGGGCTTTCCCGGGGCGCTGCAGAAGGGGCACGAGCGATCCGAGGCGTCGGCAGGCTTGCCTTCACCGCGGATGTAGGCCATCCGGTACGGAGTCCAGAAACGCCCGAAGCCGTCCGGGACGCCCGCAAGTGCGCGGGCGTCCTCCGTGGGCAAGGCCTCACGCCGCGCGCCGACGTTACCGGCGTCTGCGTCGGGAGTCATGGCTGTCACGCCTCGTCGAGGCCGTCGATCTGGTCGGCGTTGTTGCGCCCCTCGATGTGGGAGACGATCAGCTCGACGGCCCGCTCGACGGGTACGCCGTTGTGCTGCGATCCGTCGCGCAGGCGGAAGGACACGGCACCCGCCTCAACGTCGTCGCCGCCGGCGATGAGCGTGAAGGGGATCTTGTCCTTGGAGGCGTTGCGGATCTTCTTGCCGAAGCGGTCGTCCGACAGGTCGGTCTCGACGCGAACGCCTCGCTCGCGCAGTCGCGCGGCCACGTCGGTGACGTAGCCATCGAAGGCTTCCGCGACCGGGATCAGACGCACCTGGACGGGCGCGAGCCATGCGGGGAACGCGCCCGCGTAGTGCTCGGTCAGAACGCCGATGAAGCGCTCAACGGAGCCGAGCTTCGCAGAGTGGATCATGACGGGGCGCTGACGGCTACCGTCGGCTGCCGTGTACTCCAGGTCGAAGCGGTCGGGCTGGTTGAAGTCGTACTGGATCGTCGACATCTGCCAGGTACGACCGATGGCGTCCTTGACCTGCACGGAGACTTTGGGTCCATAGAAGGCGGCTCCGCCCGGATCGGGAACGAGGTCGAGGCCGGTCGCAGCGCAGGCATCCTCGAGAGCCTTGGTGGCGGCCGCCCAGTCCTCGTCGGAACCGATGAACTTGTCCTTCTTCTTACCGTCCTCGTCGCGCGTGGACAGCTCCAGGTAGAAGTCCTTGAGGCCGAACGCCGACAGGATCGACAGGAAAAACTCGATCTGGGTGCGAATCTCCTCCGAGGCTTGCTCGGGGGTGCAGTAGGTGTGTGAGTCATCCTGGGTGAAGCCACGCATGCGGGTCAGGCCGTGGACGACGCCGCTCTTCTCGTAGCGATAGTCGTGGCCCAGCTCGTAGAAGCGCAGCGGCAGCTCACGGTAGGAGCGTCCGCGCGATCGGAAGATAAGGTTATGCATCGGGCAGTTCATGGCCTTGAGGTAGTACTCCTGGCCCGCCTTGGTGACGTTGCCCTCCTCGTCGCGTTCCTCGTCGACGAGCATGGGCGGGAACATCGTGTCCGCGTAGTAAGGAAGGTGGCCCGACGTGTGGAAGAGGCCACCCTTGGAGATCTCGGGAGTGCGCACGAAGTCGAATCCAGCCTTCTTGTGGCGGTCAGTCACGTAGGACTCAATCTCGTGGCGCAGGATGCCACCCTTAGGGTGGAAGACGACGAGGCCGGGTCCGATCTCCTCGGGGAAGCTGAAGAGGTCCAGCTCAGCGCCGAGGCGGCGGTGGTCGCGGCGCTCGGCTTCCTTGATGCGCTCCTGGTAGGCGACAAGATCCTCCTTGGAGGCCCAGGCGGTGCCATAGATGCGCTGGAGTTGATCGCCCGCCTGGTCGCCCTTCCAGTAGGCGGCCGAGGCCTTGGTCAGCGCGAAGCCGTTACCGATCAGCTTGGTGGAGGGCAGGTGGGGGCCTCGGCACAGGTCCTTCCACGCGACGGAGCCGTCGCGGCGGACGTTGTCGTACATGGTGAGCGTGGCACCGCCGACCTCGACGGATGCCCCCTCAGCTCCCTTCCCCTTCGTGTTCACGAGCTCGAGCTTGTAGGGCTGCTCAGCGAGCTCGACGACGGCCTCCTCCTCGCGGATCTCGCGACGAACAAAACGCTGGCCTTCCTTGATGATGCGCTTCATGCGCTTCTCGAGGTCGCGCAGCAGCTCGGGAGTCACCGCATCAATGTTGCCGAAGTCGTAGTAGAAACCATCGGTGATGAAGGGGCCGATGCCCAGGTTGACGTCGGGGAAGACGTCCTGGACGGCTTGCGCGAGCACGTGGGTGGCGCTGTGGCGCAGAATGTTCAGGCCGTCCTCGCTGGCCAGGGTGATGCCTTCGACCGTCGTTCCTTCCTCGAAGGGGGTCTCCAGGTCGCGCGGAGTGCCGTCGACCTTGATAGCAACGACATCACGAGACTTCTCGAACCACGTCGTGCCCGTGGTCCCCGCCGGTACGGTGTGTTCATGTCCGTCGATGACGAGCGAGATATCGGGCACTGTGTCTCCTAGTTTCGTTGGATACGCGAGGTTGTGTTGTTAAGGGGATTCTATCCCCGTGGCGCGCTCGGTTCAGGAGCGGGCGCGCCAGTCCTTGACTGCTTTCGCGGCGCTCAGGGCGCGGTAGGTCGCTTTTTTGATCGGCATGTCCCAGCCGCCGGGTACGTCTGTGAAGTGTGAAGCAAATGCGCTCTTGTACTTTCCGACGCTGTAGAGGTCGGGGCAGCGCGGCGAGTGGGCACCCATGAGGTCGAATTCACGCACGCCGTCACGAGCGAGAAACTCGGCGGCCAGGAAATCCAGAACGGGAGGCTGGCGCAGGCGTCGTGCGGCCTCGGTGGAGGCACCGTACTCGGCCTGGGCACGGATTCCCTCGACGAGGCACAAATCCCAACACAGGATGTTTCCCTGCGCATCTCGCATCGAGAAGATGCGCGCATGCTTAGGGCCCAGCGTCGTCAGCAGAGTGAGGTAGTACTCCTTGGGGTGGGCGCGGAAACCGTCGCGCTTCGCGGTCTCTTCCATGACGGCGTAGTACTCGTCGATCACGTCGACCACGTTCGCGGTGTCCTCGTGGAACGTCACTCCCTCGGCCTTGCCCTTCTTCAGACCGGAGCGAATCGAGCGCTTACCAGCCTTGGGCATGGCGGCGAGGATCGCTTCCTCGGTCTTACCGGAGGTGTCGATGACGACGGTGCGGTCGTAGGAGATCGTCTGCAGCGGCATGACCAAGTCGGGGTGCTGATAGATGGCGTGCAGGCGCACGAAAGCAACCGACTTGTCCTTCGCCTTGATTTCGCGCAACAGGTCGGCGCGCAGGGCGGCCTCGCGGTCGGGGGTCGCCTCCTTCACCCACGCCGGTCCCCACTTTGCCCACAGGTAGTGCACGCCGCGCACGGAGTACTTGTACAGAGTGATGAACGCGATCTTAGAGTCGTCCTCACACCAGGCGTAGCGGCCCCACACCCCGTGTCCCTGGGATTCCTCGAACGCCTCCCACACGCACGCCTGTTCGATGGGCAGCGAGCGGTCCTGGAAGCCGGAGACCGCTGCGGTCTTATCGTCCTGAGAGATGGGCACGAGTGCGGTTATCGTCATGGTGTCCTCGTTGGTCGGGATGATCGGTCGAATAGGGGGTCAGTCTATCAGGACTCACTCCCCCGCCGACGAGGCCGTTGCCGGGCGGGGAGCGGACGTGACGTCAGTAGGACTTCTCGGTGGGCTCCGGGTAGTAGCGCGCAAACTTACGCCGGTGGTTCTGCTTCTGGAGCCACACGGTGAGGTTACGTCGCAGGTCCTTCTCCGTCGGGTTGAGGAGTAGGTCGAAGCGGCGCCCCTCACGGATAATTCTCTTCACGCGTGTACGCAGGTCAGCGTCGGAGATGTAATGCAGGAGCAGGGAGTCCGGGACGAGGGTGTAGAGGATCTCGTCGCGCGCCTGTGTCTGCTCGCACTCCTGTCCATCAATGAGGTCGGCGACCATGGGAATCATAGGGTTGGCACCGGCGGCGGCCATGTACCAGTTGTTGCGCCCGATCCGTGGGTTGACCTCGAAGAAGAGGGCGCGCCCGTCACGCGGATCGATCTTGACGTCGAAGTTCGCGAATCCGCGGTAGCCATTCTCGGTGAGAAGAGTGCAAGCGTGCGCCCACAGCTGCGGGAAGTCCTCGGTGATCATCGCGACCGGGTTGCCGATCATCGTGGGGGCGTGATCCTCGAGCAGTACCCGGGCAGATCCGATGAGGGTCACCTTCCCACGCGAATCGACGTAGGCGGTGATCGAACGCATCGCCGTATTGTCGCCGGGAATCAGCTCCTGGACGAGGAAGGTGTCGCGGAAACCCGCGTCCTTGAGGGTCTGCCACAGCTGCGTGAGTTCCTCAGGCGTGTCGATGAACCAGATCTTGCGCTTGCCGTCGAACTCGAGCACGTCGTAGGGCTCTCCCTTTGCGGACTTTGCCACAACCGGGAAGCTGAACGGAATCTCTGGGGCGGCCCAGGCCTCGTCCTCGACGCCAGAAAAATCGACGGCAAGCGTGCGGGGAGTATCGATTCCCGCGCGCTCACACGCGTGAGCGAATTCCTCTTTATCCGTGAGGCGATCCATGACCTCTTCGTTCGGGAATGGCAGCGCGTAGTGCCTCGACAGCGTTTCCATGTTACGCGCGACGAACGCCGAGAAGATGTCGTGATTCGCCATCAGGATGAGCTTCTTGTCCGCGTTCTCAGCGGCAATCGTCATTAGGATGTCAAGCAGCTGCGCGTCGCTCGCATGCGCGCTCACATGCCGAACGTCGAAAAAGCGCGACCGCGTGATCGACTCGGTCGGCTGGGAACCGACGCAGATGCAGCGGCACCCGAAGGCCTCATTGAAACAGCGTCCAATTCCATACACGCCGAAGTCTCCCCCAATGATGACGGGCAGGATGTCGTCGCGGGGCGACAGGGGGCGAGGCCGGGTCAGGTAGTCGATCGTCATGCCACAAGCCTAGCGCCTGGTAGGATACGGATCGTTCCCTGAGACTTCTTTCACCTCAACGAAAGTTCGCTATGAGTTCGCCATTTTCGCAGAATAACCAGCAGCCCTACCAGCCTCAGCAGGGCATGGGCGGATACGCGCAGCAGGGAGGCTATCAGCAGGGCGGGTACCCGCAGCAGGTCGGATATCAGCAGCAGGCGTCCCAGTCCAGCTACGGCACATCCCCGTACGGTCATCCTGCGTACCCGGGCGGGCCGATGGGGCCCCAGCCCTCGGGATCCAACAACGGCAAGCTCATCGCGATCATTGCCGGCTCATTCGTCATTGCGCTCATCGTCGCGGTGATCGTCACGTTCATCTTCACGTTTGCTTCATCTTCTTCCCAGAATGATCGATCAGCAGGCCCCTCACCGTCGAACTCTCCATCCTACGGATCACAGCCGACGAGCGGACATTCTCCGTCGCCCTCGTACGGCTCGAAGCCTCACCCGACGTCGGGCTCCGGCTCGGGTTCCTCGGGCGCTTCAAACGGTTCGAGCGGCAGTGCCGACCCTGAAGTCGAGCAGAGGATCAAGTCAACCTGCGATAGCCAGCTCCGCACGGCCGTACTCGGCGCGAACATCAGCAATCAGAAGTTTGAGCTGGTTTCGTCTTCTTCCGACAAGGAAAGCTACGAGTATACCGGCCACGTGACCGGTACGAGCGCCAAGAACAAGGGACAGGTTGACACGGACTTCATCTGCAAGGTGGACTACGACGTGTCCTCCGGCTTGATCGAGACAAGCCTGAGCGAGAAGTAACGCTGTTCCTGCCGCTGATCTCACTACCTACCATTCCTTCGGTCGCACTACGGTCGGCCAAGCGTTTTTCACGCCATGAGCCTATCGACATCAGGGAGTTCTCGTGTCTAATCCCTACGGACCCAGCCAGTCACCCCAGCGGGGTGTTTCTCAGGTTCCGAACGGCTACTATCCGGCCGAGTCTCAGGGCGGAGCATCCTACGAAGCTCCTTCGGGGCACCAGCAGCCCTCTAGCCCGATCGGAATGGGATACGTGCAGGGGCAGCCAAGCGTCACTCCACCGGGACAGCCGGGATATTACGGTGTTCCTACGCCCATGCCACAGGTGCTTCCTACGAGCGGTCCAAGTTATGGGGCTGGCGTTGGCGTCGCGCCGCGAAAGAGTTCCCACGCGGGGATGATTATCGGGATCGTCGCGGCCATCCTGGTTATTGTTCTGATGGTCGCTTTCGCCTTCATCGCCACGAGTAACAGACCCCGCACGTCGGGCCAGGCACCCGCGACTTCAACGCCAACGACCGGCGCATCCGCGGATTCAACGTCCGGGTCATCCTCCGGCACGTCGTCCGGGTCATCCTCCGGCACGTCGTCCGGGTCATCCTCCGGCACGTCGTCCGGTTCCGGCCACGGCTCGTCCAAGCCTCGGAACAAGAACGGCAATGAACCGCTCAGCGCCGACGAAGAATCCAATGTTGTTAGCCAGTGCAAGGCTTCCCTCGCTCGTGTCGTGGCATCGGGGAACATCACTGATTGGACGATGCAGCGTGACGGTGCGACCGACAAGGGCAATCTGCAGTACCTCATGAAGGGCACCTTTGAGGGGAAGCTTAACTCCGGCAAGAGCGGGACGTTTGGCTTCACCTGCAACGCCGTTCAGGACTTGAACAACGGCCAATACATTGCCACCGCTACGGTCGACACCAAGTAAGTCGATGTGCAGGTCCTCATGATTCACCGCCCACATCTGCTGCCAGCGGCACACACCCACGCCTCTCCCTGGTGGACAAACGCTGTCCTCTACCAGATCTACCCGCGCTCCTTTCAGGACACAAACGGCGACGGTTTCGGCGATCTGGAAGGGATTCGTCAGCGCCTGGACTATCTGGCGGACCTGGGCATCGACATCGTGTGGATCTGCCCTATCTACCGCTCACCTCAAGCGGACAACGGCTACGACATCGCGGACTATCGAGACATTGATCCTCTCTTCGGGGATCTTGATGCCTTCGACCGACTCATCGCTCGCGCCCACGAGCTCGGCATGCGTGTCGTCATGGATCTCGTCGTCAACCACACATCGATCGAACACCCGTGGTTCGTCGAATCCGCTTCCTCCGTGCACTCAGCGCGCCGCGACTGGTATTACTGGCGCGACGCGCGCCCCGGAATGCAACCGGGAGCGGCCGGTGCGGAGCCGAACAATTGGGAGTCGTTTTTCGGAGGATCGGCGTGGCAGTACGATCCCAATTCGGGCCAGTACTACCTCCATCTATTCGCCCGCGAACAGCCGGATCTGAACTGGGAGAACCCCCAGGTACGCGACGCCGTCTACGACATGATGAACTGGTGGCTCGATCGCGGCGTCGACGGCTTCCGGGTTGATGCCATCGACGTGATCTCCAAGGCACCGGGCCTACCGGACGGCGGTCCTGCACGCCCGCCATTCGGCGTGGGCCACGAGTGCTACGCGGACGGGCCGCGCCTGCACGAATTCTTGCAGGAGATGAACAGCCGAACCTTCGCTCATCATCCGGGTTCATTCACGGTTGGCGAGGCGTCGAATGCCTCCGCCGAGTCTGCGCTCTTATTCTGCGCGCCCGACCGTGGCGAGTTCAACATGCTCATTCAGTTCGAGCACGTGAATCTCGGGCTCGAAAACGGCAAGTTTACGCCTCGCCCCATGTCGGACGGAGAGCTGGCCGACGTGTTCACTCGCTGGCAGAACGCGCTCGGAGAGCGAGGGTGGAACGCTCTCTACCTGGAGAACCACGACCAGCCGCGATCGGTATCACGCTTCGGTGATCCCACAGCCTATTGGCGCGAGTCGGCCACGGCCCTGGCCACTGCGTACTTCCTGCAGCGCGGCACGCCCTTCATCTACCAGGGCCAGGAAATCGGAATGCTCGGAGGAGCGTTATCGACGCGTGCCGATTTCCGCGACGTCGAGTCCCTGAATTACCTCGATGGTCGCGAAGGCAACGAGGTACCGACCGGCCTGGCAGCCATGTCGCGCGACAATGGACGCACCCCGATGCAATGGGACGACTCCCCCACAGCCGGTTTCACCTCCGCCCACCCGTGGATCGGTCTTCCGCCTTCTTCCTCTTCCATCAACGTCGCGACACAGATCCAGGATCCGGGATCGATTCTGTCGTACTACAAGGCGCTTATCGACGCTCGCCACCGCATTCCCGCGTTGACCCAGGGCACCTTTGAGCGCATCGACGTCGGTGAGCCCGCACTCTTCGTCTACCGCCGCCACGCGCCGGACAGTGAGGTTCTCGTGATGGTGAACCTTTCGGGCGCCGTTCTCACCCCGCACTTCCCGGGTCCAGACGAGGCGTGGGTGCCGACGCGCTGGGCGCTCTATCTGGGTAATACGGATGTGCCGCATTCATCTGATTCTGTGCGTATGGGCAGCGATGAGGTACACGATGTATCTCCGCACGACGCGATGGGGCCGTGGGAGGCTCGCGTGTACCTCGTGGCGAACTAGCAACGAAAGGTTGCCCCCTGCGACTGTCTGCGCCTCCACTCCCAGCGGGTCAGCCTGATACAGAGGACCCCAGTCGAGGCCAACGCTGTCGTGAACAAGCGTCGTGGGCGAAGGGCAGATAAGGGCAACGCCGAACCCGGTGCCGGTCGTCAGCAGTTGTGCAGCGTCAATGACACTCAATCCCAAAGCAAAAGCTACAACAAGGGCGTCAAGCCGACTGCTCTACGACGAAGCCGTTACAATCTCTTATCGATGAGCATGAGCCGGTGGCACCTCGGATACCTACGGATAGAGTAACGCCGCAAGATGCCGGCCAGATCGCTCATTCGTGAAAGAACACCACCACAACATCGCGCGTCACAACAGCTGCCCGCGCCGTATCCGCGTCAACAAAAGAATGGGCGGGATGAGCAACGCTCATCCCGCCCACCGCAGTGTTCTCATGCCCTCAGGAGCAGGAGAAACACTTCATCGTCAGCGGTTGCGACGCTTGGCGACCACGAGGGACAGCCCCGCGATCGCGACGATTCCAGCCATCACACCCAAGCCTGCCGCGTCGGTACCGGTCTTGGCCAGCTGGGGAGCGGGCGACGGGGTCGGGGCAGGGGCAGAAGGCGTGGCCGACGGGGTCGGGGCGGGGGCAGAAGGCGTGGCCGACGGGGCCGGGCTGGGTGCGACCGTGTTGGTCAGTGTGAGCGAGTAGATCAGATCGTCAGTCAGGGTGAAGGTGGCCTCGCGCTTATCCGCCGAGAGTGTCACGCCACCAGCGGCCTCAAACACGCGGCTGTCACCGTCGACCCAGGTGATGCCAGCACCGGCGGGCAGATCACCCTCGGCTACCGTTACGACCGTGCCCAGAGGGAGGGACGTCGGGTAGGTGTAGGTCTCGCCAGCCTTGACGGTGGCCTCGACGGTCTTGTTCACAGCGGGATCCGCGTCATTCTTGAGCGTGATCGTCAGGGGATACTCAAGATCCTTCGCGGAGTCGGGCAGCGGACCCTCGATCTTCTTGGTCACCGAGAAAGTCTGGTGCGCGTAGGCATCGGCGGCCGCACCATAGCGGAGGACCTTCGTGATCGGCTCAACGACCTTACCACCGGGAACGTTGAAGTTAACGGTGTTGGCGAAGGCACCCACAACGTCGCCGGCACGCTTCGCACCCTCAATGTGGGCGGGGAGCAGAATGATCGCGGACTGGTTCGCGGGAATCTCCGCGAGAGTGACAGTCACCTTCGTGGAGGTGCACTCGATCTTCGCGGCGGCACCGAAGGCACCCTTCGACGTGTCATTGCCCTGGGCCAGCCCTTCGGAGGTGGTCGGATCAGTCACCAGGTAGGTGTGGTTCTTGGTGTACTCGTTAACGACGTCACAGTTGAAGCTCCAGTTAGAGCCCGCCGGCACCTCGTCGACGATCGACGCACCGGTCACAGCCTTGTCGCCGGCAGGGAAGACAACTCGCCACATGATGGCCTTATTCTCGTCGCCATCCTTGTCCTCGGAAAGGGTTAGCCAGCCGTCCTTCTGGTAGCGCGGAACCCCGGGGGTCCGACGCAGCATGTCAAGCTCACGCTCGACCTTGTCGCCGAGCTTGACGGTGTACTTCTCGCCACCGGGGCCGGTGTAGGAAGTAAGGCCGTTCGTCGAGATGTGGCCGTACCACTGTGCAGCAGACTCAACCTTGTCGTTGAAGACCACAGTCACCGTTCCGTCAGCAGCCCATGAGCCACACCCGACGACGACGCCATTGTTGGAGGTGACATCAAACTTACGAGCGACGTTGGGACGCAGGACGGACTCCCCCGTCGCGGCGTTGACGATCGACGCGCTGTAGGTAAAGTAGTCGCCCGCCTTAACGCGGCCCTCGGTGTTCCACGGCAGTTTGATGCCAAGACCCCACCAGTCGCCGACGGCGCGGGTTTCGCGACCCGCGTCATCAACGAGTTGGGCATTGTCCCAATCCAATGTGACCTTATTGCTGACATTCGTCGTAGGATCCGGGCAGCTCAACGGAACCGCGGCTGCCGGTGCCTGCGGGCCAACGACCTGCGCCAGACCCAAGAAACTCAGAACCAATGCGAAAACTGCAAGAAGAGCACCGAGGTAACGACGCTTTTGAGTAACCATAGAAAACTCCTGTCAAGGGGATGGGCGACAACGTCGCTTCATGCGTGTCCATCTTATGTCAATAATCTGCAAGGTGGTCAAGAATTAGCAAAAAGAGTTTTGCGTTCATCACATAATCCCAGGTCGACAAGCGTTGCTTTCCTTGTTCAATCGACACAATCCACAACGTGGCAACATTTGATATCCGTATGTGTCACTCACTGCACAAACACCCAACTGGGCAACTCGTCAAACTCATCAACCGCTCATGCATCAACAAAGAACGCTGCGGGCCACAACGTCACCGCCCCCGAGAACGCGCTTATCGAGCGGGGCATAGGCCGGAACGAGCAGACGAACCCATGCAGGCACAGGAGAGTTACGCCCTCAACAGCATGAGAGGAACACCGCCAAAATATGACGTCCCGCTCACCACCCAAAAGACGCGAATAAACAAGAAGCCGGATCGTCAGATCCGGCTTACTGGTGGGCGATACTGGGATCGAACCAGTGACCTCTTCCGTGTGAAGGAAGCGCGCTACCCCTGCGCCAATCGCCCGAGGTGGGTACGGGATTCGAACCCGTGTATACGGCTTTGCAGGCCGCTGCCTCGCCTCTCGGCCAACCCACCACACCCAATGGGATCGAATGGATTCCCGTTTGAGAGCGGATGACGGGACTCGAACCCGCGACCCTCACCTTGGCAAGGTGATGCTCTACCAACTGAGCCACATCCGCGTGAACCGCTTGTGCGGCCGGGCCATAGCCCGCCAATCCTGATTTCAGGATGACCGTGGGCGATACTGGGATCGAACCAGTGACCTCTTCCGTGTCAGGGAAGCGCGCTCCCGCTGCGCCAATCGCCCGAGCGGATGACGGGACTCGAACCCGCGACCCTCACCTTGGCAAGGTGATGCTCTACCAACTGAGCCACATCCGCGTTTCTCAGAACGTTTACCGTTCTTTGCAACGGGTAAAACCTTAACAGAAGATCCCCGCAGAACGCAAAACCAAAGCCCCGTTATCCAAGTCACATCGTCATAGTTGCGCGGATTATTGCCAGTCAGGAAGCATTCGTGGGACGCTTAGCGCTATGGAAACGCGACCCGGCAAGGCATACCCCCTGGGTGCCACCTTTGACGGAACCGGCACAAACTTTGCGATCTACTCGTCGGTGGCAACGTCCGTGACACTGTGCCTCCTAGATGACGACCTCAACGAGATGCGCATTCCCCTCACCGAGGTCGATGCCTATGTGTGGCACGTCTACGTCCCGCAGGTGCGCGCCGGCCAGCGCTACGGCTATCGAATCGAAGGACCGTGGAATCCTCACAACGGTCTACGCTGCGATTCTTCGAAGCTTCTACTGGACCCCTACGCGAAGGCGATCGAAGGACAGCTCACCGACTCCCTTGACCTTCTCTCCTACCGCGCAGACGATCCTCTCATGCTCAAGGGCGGGGATTCCGCGGACGCTACCATGCATTCGGTCGTCGTCAACCCCTTCTTCGACTGGGAGGGTGACTGCAGCCCGAGACACGACTATTCCGAGTCGATCATCTATGAGGCCCACATCAAGGGCATGACGATGCGTCACCCCGAGGTTCCCGAGGAGCTGCGCGGCACCTACGCCGGCATGGCCCACCCCGCGATCATCGAACATCTCACAAAACTGGGCGTCACCACGGTCGAGCTGATGCCGATCCATCAGTTCACAAACGACACGACGCTGCAGTCCAAGGGACTGTCGAACTACTGGGGCTACAACACGATCGGCTATTTTGCGCCGCACAACGCCTACGCCGCCACACGGGAGCCCGGTGCACAGGTTTCCGAGTTCAAGGCGATGGTAAAGGCGCTGCACGCCGCCAACATCGAAGTCATCCTCGACGTCGTCTACAATCACACGGCCGAGGGCAACCACATGGGCCCGACCCTGTCCTTCCGCGGCATCGACAACCCCTCCTACTATCGACTCGTCGACGGGGACCGCCAGCACTACTTCGACACGACGGGCACGGGCAACTCACTCCTCATGAGTTCCCCCCAGGTCCTGCAGCTCATCATGGATTCGCTGCGCTACTGGGTGACAGAAATGCACGTCGACGGCTTCCGTTTCGACCTCGCCTCCACGCTGGCCCGTCAGTTCGCCGAGGTCGACCGCCTGTCTGCGTTCTTCGATCTGATCCATCAGGATCCCATCGTGTCCCAGGTCAAGCTAATCGCAGAACCCTGGGACGTCGGCACCGACGGCTACCAGGTCGGCGGCTTTCCTCCCCTCTGGTCGGAGTGGAACGGTAGGTACCGCGACACGGTACGCGACTTTTGGCGCGGAGAGTTCTCCTCGCTGCCTGACTTCGCGTCCCGCCTGGCCGGCTCCTCGGACCTCTACGGGACGACGGGCCGCAAGCCGATGGCATCCATCAACTTCGTCATCGCCCACGACGGCTTCACGCTGCGCGATCTGGTGTCCTACAACGAGAAGCACAACGAGGCAAACCTCGAGGGCGGCGCGGACGGCGCGAACGATAACCGCTCGTGGAACTGCGGCGTCGAAGGCGACACAGACGACCAAGAGATTGTCGAGTTGCGCTACCGTCAGCAGCGCAACTTCCTAACGACCCTCATGTTCTCCCAGGGCGTTCCCATGATCGCCCACGGCGACGAGCTTGGCCGAACTCAGCGCGGCAACAACAACGTGTACTGCCAGGACAATGAGCTCTCGTGGATCAACTGGGATCTGGACGAGCATGATCACAAGCTCCTGCAATTTACCCGCCACCTCATTCACCTGCGCCGCGATCACCCGGTGATGCGCCGCCGTCGTTTCCTGGAGGGCCCCGCGCAGCGCGGCGGCGAGTCCGAACTCGGCGAGATCGAGTGGTTTACTCCCTCCGGCACACACATGACGGAGGAGGAATGGAACCAGCCGTGGGCACGTTCGACGATGGTCTTTTACAACGGCGACGCCATCCGCGAGCCTGACGCGAACGGGCGCCCAATCCTCGACGACGACTTCCTGCTGCTACTCAACGCGGCACCGGAGTCCGTCGACTTCACGCTTCCGGATACGAAGTACGGTCAGATCTGGCACACCGTCGTCGACACGGCCGGCGATGACGATCGCGACGAGTACCACTCGGGCGACATCGTGCACGTCGGCCCGAGGACCTCGTTTATTCTGCGCAACCCGCGCGGACTGTAGTGCAGACCCTCACCACCAACTTCCGGGTACGAGTGCCGGCTACTTATCGACCTGAGAATTGGCGGCGAGTCTGGCCCAAAAGGCATGTGCACACCCGTACGATTTGATTTGTGAATGAAAACGCGGTGCCCGAGGAGTTTATGCGGGCTCTGCTGTCCCTGCGTCAGGCGGACCACCTGCCGCACATACTCCTCGAGGAGGTTCCCCCTCCTAGTCGCCTTGCACCGTTTACTGCGGCGCTCGCGATGCGCACGACGGACGAGGATGAGGCCGGACAGCCCCTGTCGACTGGTCGCATGGTGATCCTGCACGACCCCGTGGAGCAGATCGGTTGGAACGGAACCTTCCGTGTCGTCGCTCAGATGCGCGCGCAGGTAGATTCGGAAATGATCGGCGATCCGATGCTCTCGGAGGGAATCTGGGGCTGGATGCTCGACTGCCTGGACACCGCAGGGGCCGGCCTCCGTGAGTTGACCGGTACAGTGACCCGGGAAATGAGCGAAACCTTCGGCGGCCTGGAGCTGCGAGGGTCTTCCCTGTTCGTCGAGGTCCGTGCGTCGTGGACGCCGAACAGTGAGTATCTTGGTGAGCATCTGTCCGGTTGGGCGGATGTGATGCGTCGGACGGCTGGAATCATACCAGCCCGTCATCTCGAAGGAGTCTGAGTGCTGGTGAACAATGGCGGCGGTTTGCCGCAGGGCGATACGGATAATCCGGAGCTTATCGCGCAGCCGCGTGGGGGCACCCCCGCCGTCATTGATACCCAGGTGGAGCTTGAGGCAGCAGCGCGCGCACTGAGCGCCGGTGCGACCCCGATTGCCCTGGACGTGGAACGCGCGCAGGGCTTCCGCTACGGGGCAGACCCGTATCTCGTCCAGATCCGACGCGAAGATGTGGGCACCTTCCTCATTGATACGCACGCGCTGCCGGAGCTATCCGTGCTTCAGCCGGGCGTGCAGGACGTGTGGCTGCTGCACGATTGTCTTCAAGATCTGCCGAATCTGCACCAGGTTGGCCTGCGTCCCTCGGCTCTCTTCGATACGGAGATCGCCGCGCGCCTCATCGGACTGGAGCGTTTCGGTTTGGCCGCCGTCACCGAGCAGGTTCTCGGCCTGGGACTCGTGAAGGATCATCAGGCCTCGGATTGGTCTGTGCGCCCTCTGCCTAAGGACTGGCTGCGCTACGCGGCTCTCGACGTCGAGCTGCTGACCGAGCTCTACTACCGACTCTCCAAGAGGCTGGATCAGATGGGTCGATGGGAGTGGGCGCAGCAGGAGTTCGCCTATGCCCTGTCGGTAACCCCCTCCGGCCCAAAGCCCGATCGCTGGCGTTCCGTTCCCGGAGCGGGCAAGATCCGTTCGCGCCGAGGCCTCGGCGTGCTTAAAGCCCTGTGGGAGACGCGCGAGTCGATCGCTATGCGCATCGACCTGTCCCCGGGGCGCCTCGTCCGTAACGCCGCGCTCGTGCGCGCGGCCTCGAATCCTCCGCGCAATAGGCGCGCCCTCATGAGCATCAGCGAGTTCCGCTCCCCCATTGCCCGCCAGTACGAGGCTGAGTGGATGCGGGCACTGGCTGCCGTAGCCGCAATGACGGAGGATGAGCTTCCCCCCAAGCGTCGGCCCGTTCAGCCCGGTTCGATCCCGGAGCCACGCCAGTGGAATCGCATTGACGAGGCCTCGGCCGCTCGCCTGGGAACGGTTCGTAACGCGGTCGCGTCGGTGGCGTCGAGCCTCGGGCTGGCACCCGACGTTGTGCTGGCACCCCAGGTACAGCGTTACCTGGCGTGGGCACCCCTGGACCCGTCGCGCCCGTCGGGCGACGAAGTTGAGGAGCGCATGGTCAATCGTGGCGCGCGCGACTGGCAGATCGATCTGACACTCGACCCGATCTGCGACGCGCTCGGCGTCTGATCGGGGTGCGTCAGCGGGCGCTGATGCACTCGAGCTGCTCGCGAACCGCACGCTCGATGCCGTCGGCGTCGAAACCAAAGCGTGCGATCATCTCGCCGCGATCTCCGTGTTCGGGGAATCCCTGCGGAACGCCCAGGCAGCGCACGGGCACTCCCGCATCTGCCACAGCGTCGCGCAGCGACCAGCCGAAGCCGCCCTGGACGATGCCATCCTCAACGGTGACGACGCAGTCGTATTCACGGGCAAGAGATGCCAGATCCGGCGAGATCGGAATCAACCACTGCGGGTCCGCGACCGTCACGCTCACGCCATCGCCAGCCAGGCGACGCGCGGCCTCGATCGCGTCGGGGGCGCACGCGCCTGTGCCAACGATGAGCACCCGAGCCGACGAGTCAGGCGCGGCCTCGTCGACGAGGATGTCCACTCCCCGCTCCGTGCGCAGCGCGGGCATGGGTTCGGGCAGCGAGCCCTTGCGGTAACGGATGACCGTGGGGGCATCGTCAACGTCGAGGGCCTCTCGCAGGCGGCAACGCAGAGTTTCCTCGTCGCGGGGAGCCGCCAGACGCAGGGTCGGGATCAGTGAGCACATCGCGATATCCCACACGCCGTTATGCGAGGCCCCGTCCGTGCCCGTCACACCCGCGCGATCCAGAACGACCGTGACTCCCGCTCGGTGCAGGGCCACATCCATGAGGAGCTGGTCGAAGCCACGATTCAGGAACGTCGCATAGAGAGCGACGACGGGGTGGGCACCCCGGAACGCCATGCCGGCGGCGGAGGTGATGGCCTCGGCCTCGGCGATACCGACGTCGATGACGCGCCCCGGGTAGGCCTCGTGCATGGGGCCCAGCCCAACGGGACTCATCATCGCGGCAGTGATACCGACGATGTCGTTACGCTTGGCCGCCTGGGCGCAAATCTCATCGGCGAAGACACCCGTCCAGCCGAAGCGTTCGGTAGCCACCGGCAACCCGGTCTCGGGGTGGATCGGGCCGACCGCGTGGAAGCGATCCGCGATGTCTTCCTCAGCAGGCGTGTAGCCGCGGCCCTTTTCGGTGATCATGTGGACGAGGACTGGCCCGTCAAGGGATCGCCCGCGGCGCAAAGCTGTCTCGACCGCGGCGATGTCGTGGCCGTTGACGGGGCCGATGTACTTGAGGCCCAGGTCTTCGAACATCACCTGGGGCATCAGCGCGTCCTTGATGCCCGACTTCAGGCCATGCAGCGCGTCGTAGGCCGCGCGTCCCGGCGTACCGTGACTGAGCAGATGCTGCTTGCCCCACGCCAGAGCCTTCTCGTACCTGGCGGAGGTGCGCAGCGCGTCCAGGTGGGCAGCGAGACCGCCGATCGTCGGCGCATAGGAGCGACCATTATCGTTAACGACGATCATGATGCGGCGCTTCTTCGACGTCGAAATGTTATTGAGCGCCTCCCACGCGAGGCCGCCGGTGAGCGCACCGTCTCCGATCACGCCCACGGTCCAGGTCCGATCCCCCTGGCGATGTTTCTCCCGCGAGATACCGTCCACCCACGCGATCGAGGCCGAGGCGTGCGAGGACTCGACGACGTCGTGTTCCGATTCGGCCCGCGACGGATATCCGGACAGGCCGCCCTGGCAGCGCAGCGAAGAAAAGTCCTGGCGCCCGGTGAGGAGCTTATGCACGTACGCCTGGTGGCCCGTGTCAAAAATAATCGTGTCTTGAGGGGAACGAAAGACCCTATGTAGGCCGATCGTCAGCTCGACAACACCCAGGTTCGGACCCAGGTGCCCACCTGTTCGCGACACGTTGTCAATCAGGAACCCGCGAATTTCCGCCGCCAATTCTTCCAGCTGCTCGCGTTCCAGGCGACGCAGCTCCCGCGGGGTGGTGCAGCGCGACAACAGGTCGCGTGACTCTCGTGTTCCAGACATGAGATCCAGTGTAGTTGCCCGAGCGTCTCATCTACGTATCAAAGTGCATGTCTGTCTCCTTCGGCCCGCGCAGGCGACAAGCGCGCGCACTAAGATGAGTGGTGTTGGCTCGCCGTACCGCTCAAGGAGGCACTATGTCCGTCACCGTCGCACCCCACGGCCTGTGGAAGTCGCCCATCTCGGGTGATTCCTTCACTGCCCGTTCGGTCACGCTCTCCCAGGTTCGTGTCGACGGACCCGACACCTACTGGGTCGAGGGGCATCCGCGCCAGGGCGGACGCGGAACACTGCTGCGTCGTCGCGGCACTGGCGAGACGGGCGAGGTTCTGCCCCTCATTGACGGCTCCCGCCTACCCGATGTCGGCACACGAGTCCACGAGTACGGCGGCAAGGCATACGCCGTTCACCACGGCGTTATCGTGTTCTCCGATCAGACCGACGGCCGCGTCTACGCCTTCGATACTGCCGATGCGCGCCGCGTCGTACGCCCCCTGACAACCCTGTCGAAGGTTCGCTACGGCGACTTCTGGATCGCGGACGTTCGCGACCTCGTCTACGCGGTGGCGGAGGACCACTCCGCCCCGGGCGATCCCGTCAACAAGATCGTGGCGATTCCGCTTGACGGATCCGCAGCCCGCGACGACAGCGCAATCATCACGGTGTTCGAGGGCACCGACTTCGCCCAGGCGCCGACGGTTTCCCCGGACGGCACGAAGATCGCCTGGCTCACGTGGAACCACCCGAACATGCCGTGGACCTATTCGCAGCTGCGCGTCGCGTCCCTGACCTTCGAGGGCACCATCGATCAAGAGGTCGTCCTGGTGGACCGCCCGGGTGTGTGCGTCTATGAGCCGCGCTGGAGCCTCGACGGCGACCTCATCCACGTCGACGACTCCTCCGGCTGGGCAAACCTGTACCGCACCCAGGGCTTCGTGTGGCGAGAGGGCGAGGACCTCAACGCGTGGGTCTCGCGTCTGCGAACGCGCGCGCTTCACCCGGGCACCCAAGCCTTCTCACACCCGCACTGGCAGCTCGGCCTGCACTCTTTCGACAACTACGACAACGACTACCTCATCTGTTCGTGGGCCGAGGACCAGGTCTGGCACATCGGCACCATCCGCATCGACAACGGAATGGCCGAGGAGTGGGCGACCGGCTGGTGGCCCATCGGTAACGTGGCTGCCGCGGACGGTCGCGTCGTCTTCCTGGCGGACTCCTCGACGCACACTCCCGCGATCATCGAGGTGTCGCGCGGCAAGACGAAGGTCCTGCGTCCTTCGTCCGAAGCGGAGGTGCCCACCGCTTTGGTCTCCGCTGCCGAGATGCTCACCTGGAAGACCTCGGACGGCGAGGAGGCCCACGGCTTCTACTACGCGCCCGTGAACCCCGACTTCGCAGCTCCCGAAGGCGAGCTGCCACCGCTTATCGTCAACGTGCACGGCGGCCCAACCAACGCGGCACGCCCCGGCCTGCAGGTGCCCTTCCAGTACTGGACCAGCCGCGGCTTTGCGGTTCTGGACGTGAACTTCCGCGGGTCGACGTCCTTCGGCCGTCCCTACCGTGAGCGCATCAACGGCAACTGGGGAGTCATGGACGTTCAGGACTGTATCGACGGCGCTCAGTACCTCATCGATTTGGGCCGCGTCGATCCGAAGAGGATCGCAATCCGTGGTCGTTCTTCGGGTGGCTTCACCGTGCTCAACGCGCTTGCGTCCTCCGACGTGTTTACCGCCGGCGCGTCGTTCTCGGGCATCGCCGACCTGGTCAAGCTGAAAGAAACCAGCCACAAGTTCGAGTCGCACTACGACGCGATTCTGCTCGGCACCGACGACACCTCCGACCCGGTGTGGGCGCAGCGCTCGCCCATCAACCGTGTTGGCGAGATTAAGGTGCCGCTCATGCTCCTGCAGGGCACCGACGACCCGGTCGTTCCCGCCTCGCAGGCCCAGGAGATGTACGAGGCCTTGCGCCAGGCGGGCAACGCTGTCGCACTCAAGCTCTACCAGGGAGAGGGGCACCGCTTCCGCTCGGCCATCAACATCAAGGATGCGTGGCAGTCGGAGCTGGCCTTCTACAGGACCGTCTGGGGCATCGCCACCGACGCCCCCATTCACGTGGAGATCGCAAACCTGTGACACCTCTTAGTCAGTCCCCGCAGCGCCAGGAACCGGCTGCGGGGACTCGCTTGCGCATCGGTCATGCGGTCGCTGCGCATCGTTCCTTGCTCGGCCTCGCCGCCGCGCTCGTTGGCGCGATCGTTGGCGCGGCAGCCGTTTTGTTTAATCTGGCGATTCGCGCGTGGACGTGGGTCTCCACCGGCTTCGACGAGTACACGAGCCACATCGGCGAGGCACACGGCGTGTGGGGGTGGGCACCGTGGCTGTTCCTACTCTTCTCCCCCGCGATCGCCGGCCTGCTGTACGGGCCGCTCATTCAGCGTTTCGCGCCCTCCGCAAAGGGGCACGGCATTCCCGAGGTGATGCTCGCGGTGCGTCGTAAGGGTGGGCGCATCCCGGGGCGCGTCGCCGTCGTGAAGATCCTGGCCTCGGCCCTGACCATCGGCTCGGGTGGCTCGGCGGGGCGCGAGGGCCCGATCGTGCAGGTGGGCGCGTCGCTGGGATCCACCATCGCGTCGTGGCTGCGCATGCCCGTTTCTCGCGTGGTCCTGTTGGCCTCGTGCGGCTCGGCGGCCGGTATCGCGGCCACGTTCCACGCTCCCCTCGCTGGAGCGGTTTTTGCGCTCGAGGTGATCCTCGTCGAGTTCACGGCAGAGACCTTTGGCTTCGTCGTGCTCTCGGCAGTCACGTCTTCGGTGGTCGCGCGTGTCCTGCAGGGCGATGAGATGGTCATTCGCGTCGCCGACAACCTGACCTTCGCGTCGATGTCCGACATCTGGTGGGTGGCGCTTCTCGGCCTCGTCGCGGGGCTGTGCGGGCTCGGATTCTCCAAGCTCCTGTACGCGTCGGAGGACGCGATCGACTGGGTCTGGGAGCGCACTCACCTGCCCGAGTGGGCTCGTCCGGGCGTGCTCGGTCTGCTGCTCGGTGCGGCCCTCGTCGCATTCCCCTACATGTTCGGCTCCGGCTATCCGCTTGAGGAAGAGGCGATCGCGGGCGACTACTCGATCGCGTTCCTGCTGGCCCTCATGCTCGGACGCGCCCTCTACACGTCTTTCACGATCGGTATGGGCGGTTCGGGGGGTGTCTTCGCGCCCACGCTGTTCATTGGCGCGATGGCGGGCGCGGCCTTCGGCAGCGTCGTCTCTGGCCTGTCAGATTCGCCCGTCGGCGTGTTCGCCGTGGTCGGAATGGGTGCCGCCTTCGCGGGGGCCGCGCGAGCTCCGATGACGGCGGTCCTCATCATCGTGGAGATGACCGGCCAGTTCTCTCTGATCCTGCCGATGATGCTCGCGGTGGTCATCGCGACGGGCGCATCGCGTTTCCTCACCCGCGCGACGATCTACACCGAGAAGCTGCGCCGCCGCGGCGACATCCTCGACGATCCGGTCGAGGGAACGCTACTCGGTACGCGTGCGGCATCCGAGTGGATGACGCAGGCTCCCGAAACGCTCACGTGCCGGGCGAGCGCGGCATCGGCGATCGCCGCTCTGCGCCGCACGAAGGAGACTGTGTTGCCCGTCGTGTCCGAGGACCGGCGCTTCGTCGGCCTCGTGTCCTCGCTGCGCCTGGCCGAGCTCACGCAGGAGGATGGCTCGCTCGACGCTCCCCTGTCCGATTTGCCCCTCATCGACGAGGCCGTGGCCGCCGCCGCTCCCCCGTCCGAGGTTCTCGGGGCGCTGCGGCGCACGGGCTTGCAGTCCCTGCCGGTCGTGGATACGGATCGCCGAGTCGTCGGCTGGGTGTCCGAGCGCGACCTGGTGGATCGCATGTACCGCGACCAGCGCCGAGCGATCGAGGCCCGCACGCAGACGTCATGGGGTTCGCGCATGCAGGAGCGCCGCAGAAACCGCTAGCGACTCAGGACCGAGACCATCTCGACGTGGTGGGTATGCGGGAAGAGGTCCCACGCCTGCAGTGATTGGAGGGCGTAACCGGCTTCGGAGAGAGCCCGCAAGTCGCGCGCACCGGCGGCCGGGTCGCAGGACACCAGGACGACGCGGGGGGCGCCCGTGGCCGCGATGGCCTGGCACACCTCGGCACCCGCGCCGGCGCGCGGCGGGTCGGCGACGACGACGTCGGGGACAGCTCCGAGCTGACCGGACAGATCAACGACACCCGCGCGGTCCACGTTCCCCGCAAACGCATCGACCCACGGGAAGGCGGCGAGATTCTCCCCCGCGTCACGCACGGCCCCCTCGTCTCCTTCCAGCGTCACGAGGTGCCCGCTCTGCCCGACAGCGCGCGCGAACGGCACGGAGAACAGGCCGGCACCCGAGTACAGCTCCATGACCGCCCGGCCGGCAGGCGCCTCGCCCCCGAAGGCAGCGGACAGGACGGCGTTCGCGAGCACTTCCGCGCCACGCACGTGCGTCTGCCAGAAACCGGAGGGACGCACATAGTATGACTCCACGCCGGAGGCGACGGGCACGTTCCATCGCACGACGTCGGTGTCGATGCGCACGCCGTCGGCCGCGTAGGTGTCCTCGCCGATCAGGACGACGGGATCGCCGCCGGAGGGGGCCACCGCCCGCACGCGGTCCCCCTGCTTCCACAGGGTTCGCCACGGCGTGTCCTCGTCGAACAGGCCGAGGTCACGAATCGCGGGCACAGCCAGCGGCATGTCCTCGAGTGCGATCACGCGGCGTCCGCGGAACTCGTGCATGCCGGCGCGCCCCTGTGCGTCGATGACGACATCGATTCGAGAGCGGCGACCGGTCAGCGGATCGCCTGGGCCCTCGTCCCCGGGCGCGGGTGCGACCCGCACTCCCCCGAGGTGTTCGACGGCCGCAGCCAGTGCCTCGCCACCCACGCGACGCAGCTGCCCAGCGATCACGCGGGCCTTCCACTCGCGCTGTGCGGCCGGGGTCAGGTGTGCGAGCTCGCCGCCACCGACGCCGCCCGGTCCAGCCTGAGGCCAGACGGACTCGACGCGGTCGCCCGAGGCCTCGACGACCTCGATGGCGTCCGCCCAGGCCAGCTTCTTCTGGACGGCAGTCACCCGCGCGCGGACGATTTCGCCGGGTGCCGCGTGGCGCACGAAGACGACGCGTCCACCGTCATCTCGGGCGACGCACGCGCCCCCGTGGGCTGGCTCACCGACGGTCAGCTCGAGGATATCGCCGAGGCCCTCGCGAGGCTGTACCTGAGCGGGACGGCGACGCGGCGACGGGCGACGATGGGACCGGCGGGGGCTCATGCGTTCTCCTCGGGGGCGGACTCGCCGCGGAGGTCGCCGGGCTCGTCGTTATGGGGCTGCGATTCATCGGAAGACGGAGCACCGACACGCAAGAAGGGGTCGTTGACGCGCTGGCGGCCCTCCACGACGTCGTCCTCGCCCAGCTGCCACGGGACCACGGTGATCACCACGCCCGGCACGCTCAGCAGCGCGGCCCGCAGACGCAGAGCCGACTGGTTGTGCACGAAATTCTCCCACCAGTGGGTCACGAGGAACTGCGGCATGTAGACCACGAGCATCTCGGTGGGCATCGCGCGACGGCGCCCGCGCACGTACTGCAGGATCACAGAGGCGATGTCACGGTAGGGCGCGGACAGGAGCGTCAGCGGCACGGGAACGCCGGAGGCCTTCCACTGGCGAAGGATCTTGTTCTCTTCCTCGTCGTCGGCGACGACGGAAACGAGCTCAATCGACGTCGGCGAGGACGCGCGAGCCGCCGCGATCGCTCGCATGGCGGGGCGCGACAGGGAAGACACGAGCACAAGGGCACGCACGCGGGTAGGCAGCGCACGACGGGCGTTCCAGTCGTCGACGCGCAGCTGTGAACTGACCGTCTCGTAGTGGCGGTGGATCGAAATCTGGAGACCGAAGGCCACAGCAATCATCAGCAGGGTAATCCACGCACCGTGGGTGAACTTCGTCGCCAACACGATGACGAGTACAATGCCGGTCATCATGAAGCCGACGATGTTGACGGCGCGCGAGCGCAGCACAGTCATCCGCTCCTGGCCCGACTGGCGCGAGCGCAGCTGCTTGTTCCAGTGCTTAATCATGCCCAGCTGGGAGAGCGTAAAGGAGATGAAGACGCCGACGACGTAGAGCTCGATGAGGCGTGTCGTCTGCGCCTCGAAGCCGACGATCAGCGCGATCGCCGCGACGGTCAAAACGACGATGCCGTTCGAGTACGACAGGCGATCGCCGCGACGCACCATCTGGTGGGGCAGGAAGGAATCGCGCGACAGGACGGATGCCAGCGTCGGGAAGCCGTTAAACGCCGTGTTGCCCGCGAGCACCAGGATGAAGCCGGTGACGACGGTGATGAGGATGAAGAGGATCGATCCCTGACCAAACACTGCGGAGGCGATCTGCGAGATCGCCGGGTCGATCGGCGTGTTCTCCGGGACGGGCGCGCCCTGGTAGGTCAGCTGGGAAGCAGCATCGTCGACGATCTTGACACCGGTCGCGCGTGCCAGAACGAGGATTGACATCATCATCGAGGCGGCGATAAGTCCGAGCATCGCCAGGGTTGTTGCCGCGTTGCGAGACTTGGGTCGACGGAACATCGGTACGCCATTCGAGATCGCCTCGACGCCAGTGAGGGCCGCGCAGCCCGAGGAGAACGCCCGCATGAGCAGGAAGGCACCGGCGAGTCCGGCGAGCCCATCGTTGTGCCCGGGGGCGGCCACGAGGTCGTAGGCGGCGGTTGGGGCAGCTCCCAGGTGCCCCGTGGCAAGCTTTGCGAAACCGACGACAACCATGAGCCCGATCGCGCCCATGTACAGGTAGGTGGGCACGGCGAAGGCGCTACCGGCCTCGCGCGTACCGCGCAGGTTCAGGGTGGCAAGAATGACGACGAGGGCCACCGCGATGGGGACCTCGTGTCCAACGAGGGCCGGGACGGCGGTCGTGATGTAGTTGGCTCCCGACGAGATCGACACAGCAACGGTCAGAATGTAGTCGACCAGCAGGGCCGAGGCGACGAGCAGCCCCCACGAACGACCCAGGTTCGTGGTGACGACCTCGTAGTCACCGCCACCGGACGGGTAGGCGTGCACCGTCTGGCGGTAGGAAGCGACCACGACGGCCAGCACGAGGGCAACAACGACGCCCACCCAGACGGATTGCAACGCAGCCATGGATCCGGCGAGCGCGAGCGTCAACAGGACTTCGTCGGGTGCGTAAGCAACCGAGGAGAGCGCGTCCGACGCGAAGATCGGCAGGGCGATGCGTTTGGGGAGAAGCTGGTGACCCATCGCGTCCGATCGCATCGGGCGCCCGATGAGCACGCGCTTTGCGTAGGCCAACAAGTTCGTCACGGGTGTTAAGCGTAGTCCAACTGACGCGGCAGTGACAGCGCCGACTGTCACACTTGGCTATTACGCGGGGACCGGAGTAGTTTGGTAGTCGTGCACTTTGTGATCATGGGTTGCGGGCGCGTTGGCGCTCGCCTGGCATCGACGTTGGACGCAGCGGGGCATTCCGTGGCGGTTATTGACCAAGATTCCAAGGCTTTCTCTCGTCTGTCGCCGGACTTTTCCGGTCGTCGCGTGACGGGCGTGGGCATGGACCGCGATTGCCTGCGTCAGGCGAACATTAAGGATGCGTACGCGTTCGCGGCCGTCTCATCGGGTGATAACTCGAACATTATTGCCGCGCGCGTCGCTCGTGAAGTCTTCCACGTCGAGCACGTGGTTGCCCGTATCTACGACCCTACGCGCGCTTACCTCTACGAGCGCCTCGGCATCCCGACGGTCGCTTCCGTACAGCGCACCGCAGAGTCGGTGCTGCGTCGCATGTTGCCACCGGACGCGTCGCTGATCTGGTCGCATCCGACGGGTGCCGTCGGCCTCGTCAACGCGACCCCGTCCCCCGGCTGGTACGGCCTGAGCTTCCAGCTCATCGAGGAGCTGACGGGCTCCCGCATCGTGTTCACTTCGCGCCTGGGCTCAATTCGAACGGCGTCGCCCGACCTGGTCGTTCAAGAGCACGACCAACTCTACTTTGCGATCAACGGCACGCAGACGACAGCTCTGCGTGATCAGCTGTCCAACCCGCCCAAGACCGAGGAGTGAGCATGAAGATCGTCATTGCTGGAGCCGGTTCGGTGGGGCGCAGCGTGGCCTTGGAACTCCTCGCTCACGGTCACGACATCACCCTGATCGACAACATGCCCGAGAAGCTACGTATTTCAACGGTCGCTGACGCCGACTGGGTGCTCGCCGACGCCTGTTCCCCCGATGCTCTGCACGACGCGGGAGTGGACGAGGCTGACGTGATGGTCGCGGCCACGGGTGACGACAAGGCGAATCTGGTGATTTCTCTGCTGGCCAAGACAGAGTTTGCTGTCCCTCGCGTCGTCGCCCGCCTGAACAACCCGAAGAACGAGTGGCTGTTCGATCAGGCGTGGGGTGTGGACGTGTCGGTGTCGACCCCGCGCATCATGACATCCCTCGTCGAGGAAGCCGTCTCGGTGGGTATCCCGGTGCGTCTTTTCTCCTTCAACACGGCGGCGGTATCAATGCATGCGCTCATCCTGCCGGACGATTCTCCGGTCGTGGGCAAGCGCGTCCATTCCCTTGAGTTGCCTGCACGAGCGGTGCTCGCTGCGCTCCTGCGAGACGGGCGTCCGCTCACTCCGAGTACCGACGACGTGTTCGAGGCAGCTGATGAGTTGCTTCTGCTCGTCCCCGACGCGGACGCCGACGAACTGGCGAATCTGCGTCAGTTGGTCGCCTCCCCGTCCACGGAAGAATCCGCGGGCGACGAGGAGTAGCGGCGCAGGCCCCACCAGGTCGCCCATGCGCCAAGAGCGAAGAGCGGCAGGCCGAGGATCAGTTTGGCCACGCCGAGCGCGGCGACCTGGCCGCCGAGCCACAGGGGTACCTGGACGAGAACGCGCAGCGCGAAGACAGCGGCCCACATCCACGTGAGTCGATTGCAACTACGGCGCAGGTTCGCGTACCTCGGATCTGAGTGCCAGCCCTTTGCCAGGCCGGTGAGCGGGCCGTAGAACTGTGCGACGAGGCCTCTCCTCACCAGGACAGACACGGCGAAGACGAGAGCCATGGCGACGTTGGTCACGATGCCCCACGCGAAATAGTTCTCACCGCGTCCCGTGGCCGCCGCGAAGATGACGCCGATCGCGACACCGAACAAACCGGACACCGCCTGCTGGAGCCCCTGCCGCTGGATGAGGCGGATGACGCAGGCGAGGAGGGCGACGCTCGACGCAGCGATCAGCGTCGGGACAAGCGCGCGGGTGGCCACGTAGACGAGAACGAACACGAGGCCGGGTGCGGTTGCTTCGATGACGCCGCGCGTGCCTCCGAGCGCGTCGGACCACGAGAAGTCGTCGGAGGTTGCCTGGCTCATCCAGCGCGGGGTCGGCATCAGCCTTCCCCCGCAATGACGCGATAGAGGGGGTTGACGATGACGAGGCGCTCCCCCGACCTCCCCACGGTGCCCTCGACTTCAAGGCGCTGACCGACGCTGAGCCCGGGAATGGAGGAGCGGCCTGGCCAGCGCAGCTCCATGGTGTCGGTGCCGTCGTAGAGCGTCGCGACTAGGACCCGCTGGGCTCCCTCCTCGGGCGGGTAGGTCATGCCCATGAGCGTTCCGAAGACGAGCGCGTGGCTCCGGTCGGTCACGTCGCGGATGGGCGTGACCCCACGTGCGGCGCGCGCCGAGTCCTCGTCAAGGGCCGCGTCCAGGGAACGTGTGTCCTTGTCGAGGCCGAGGGCCGCGCCGACCCGAGCGATCCACGAGGCCATGTCAGGCTTCCTGAGCACCCGCGGGCAAGTGCACCGGGAGTAGCTCCAGGCGCGTGCGCGGGTGATCGTCGCGTCGCACGACGATGCGGTCGATGACCTTCTCGATGTCGACGCCGGCTTCCGCGTTCGCCGCGGCGGGGCCGAGGACGTCGATGCGGGCGAACCAGCGGTCTCCTTCGCGGCCGATAATGCGCATGCGGGATGTCGCGGAGCGACCATCGGGCATCTGCATAGGCATATCGACGAGGAGCTCGTTGCCGTAGCGCGTCGGGTAGTCGGCGACCTTAGCGCCCTGCTCTTCGAAACCCTTACGGATTTCTTCACGCAGCTCGCCCCACACGCCGCCGGAGCGGGGCGCGGCGGCGACGCTCATCTGGATGCCGGAGCTACCGAGCACGACGAGGATCTGCAGGACGGTGGTGCCGTCGTCTGCGACCTGCGTGCGCAGCTGCATGCCCTGGACCGCGGGGAACAGGATGGACCCCATGTCGACGTAGCCTTCGGAGGCGTCGACGTCGCCGTAGTTGCGCGGGCCGGGTTCGTTCCAGATGTCCGCGTCTTCGTCGCTGAGTCGGGGCAGCGCCTCGACGTCTTCGATCTCGTCTTCGACAGTCTTCTTGTTGCGTCCGAACATCGCCCTACCTCACATCGCGCACTCGGTGCACACGGGGGCACCGCTGGCGTCCACGTGGTCGAGCTGCGACGCGTGGTGCACGAGGAAGCACTGCGAGCAGGTGAACTCGTCATCTTGACGAGGAACGACGTGAACGGTCAGTTCTTCCTTGGACAGGTCGGCACCGGGAAGCTCAAAGTTCTCGGCTGCCTCGTTCTCGTCTTCCTCGATCTCGGCGGAGCCGGCGTCGTTGCGACGGGACTTCAGCTCCTCGATCGAGTCCTCTGCGACCTCATCTTCGTTCTTGCGCGGCGCATCGTAATCGGTTGCCATGGTTCTCCCCTTTCGCCTCTCGAGCCGGTTTGCGCGAGTGGTCTATGCGCAGGGAGGATAACACTTGTGAGAGTAATGTGCCATCGTATGTGTGACACGCGCCCGGCTACGCGACATTCTTGGCTTTATTTGAGACGATTCGACCTAGACGTCTGAGGAGGAAGTGATGATTGAGCTCGAATTGCTCGGGACCAGCGCCGATGGCGAGTCCCTGGTGCTCACCGATGCCCAGGGTGAACGCTATTCCGTGTTGATCTCAGACGAGCTCCGCGGCGCGACGCGCCGCGACCGCCCGCGAGTGGAGCTCGCTCCCGCCCGTCCCACCCTTGCTCCTCGCGAGATTCAGGCCCTGCTGCGTGCGGGCGCGACTCCTCACGAGATCGCTTCCGAGCACGGGATGGAGGTTAGCGCGGTGCAGCGCTTTGAGGCTCCCGTGCAGGCGGAAAAGGACTATGCGCTCACCCGTGCGCGCGCCGTTCGCGTCGGTGACGGCGGTCCGACGATGGGTGATCTTGTCGTCGATCGTCTGGCCGCGCGTGGTGTTGACCCAGCGTCACTGGAGTGGGCGGCGACACGCGAAGCAGGTGAGCCCTGGCAGATCATCGTGACGTTCGTACAGGGAGCGGCGGAGCACGCGGCCCACTGGCACCTGTCTAGTTCCGGATCCCTGGAGGCTATCGACCAGGAGGCCCAGTGGCTGACCGAGCAGGTGTCCGTGTCCCCGACGGCCTCAATCTTCACTCCCCTGCCTCGCACCGCTCCCACCCCCGCGCCGGATCCGGACGAGGAGGATCTGCGTAATCGCGAGGCGATCCTCGATCAGCTCAACGCTGTGCGCGGCAAGCGCCAGCAGATTGACCTGGGTCTGGACGACGAGGTGGACGAGGAGGCCGAGTACCTGGCCGCGATCGCTGGGGAGGACGAGCCCGAGGTAAGCGAGCCCGAGACATCCACCGGCCCCATTTCGGCGCGCATCTATTCGCTTGCGTCGGCGCGCACGAAGGCCGAGACGCCGGCGCAGCCCGCCGACGATGCGCTGTTCCCCGCGACCGGCCAGATCCCCTCCGCTCGACCCGCTGCGACCGGCTCACTTCCCCTTGCTTCACGGCCCAGGAAGAACGAGGCCCAGGCCTCGTCGGGCGTCTTGCCATGGCTCGCTGCCGCCCCCGCATCCTCCCAGGATGAGGAGGCAGCCCCGCCCGAGTCCGAGGAGCAGCCGACCCCGGCTATTCCCATGAAGGCCGTCGCCCCCACCGATTCGGCGGTGCCCGCGAAGGCCGAGGAAGGCGCGACGGGGGCCGTCCCCTCCCATGGCGTCACAGGTTCGCGCATGGCGCGCTCGTCGTCGAAGAAGAACCGCAGGTCCGTGCCCAGCTGGGACGAGATCCTCTTCGGCTCAAAGTCCTGACTACACGCGTACGCAAACGGCCGCTCTCGTGGGAGGGCGGCCGTTTGTCGTATCAGAGCATACTCAGGACAAGGCGACGACGGGGATCCGCATCTCCGTGGAGGACAGCGACCCGTGAACGCCGGGCATCGCGATGGCTGAGGGGCTCTGGGTGCGCGAGTCGACGACTCCGCCCCTGCCTCGCGCGAGCACCAAGATGTCTCCGATCACCGACGCACCGTCACCCTCACCGATGAGGCTGGAGATGTCCCCGCCGGACACGATCCAGGCATTCTCCCCCAGGACATCGCGCCAGCGCGCCTCCACCTCGCCCGCACGTCCTTCCTCCGCGTGTACATGCACCGCACGCGTTTCCCCCGCGACGATGCGCACGCCCTCGCGCAGTGCGGGCGTGGAGGCGACGTCGACGATCTGCGTGGCGTCGACATTGATCATGCCGTGGTCGGCCGTCAGGATGGTACGCACCCCCGCGGGCAGCGACCTCAGCAGGCGCGAGAGGCCCGCATCGAACTCTTCGAGGCTGCCGATCCAACTATCTGAGCCGACCCCCGAGCCGTGGCCTGCATGGTCAATCTCGGACCAGTACAGGTACACGAGAGGCGTGCCCGCGCGCAGTTCGCGCAGGGCTGCGCTCACCCGATCGTCGAGCGTTTCCGCGGGGACGTGACGCGCGCCCCGCAGGGCGGCACCCGTCAGTCCGGAGCCCGCGAAACGCGCCGGAGAGACGATCGCGGAGGAGATGCCGGTCGCGGCTAGGCGTTCAAAGTACGTGGGGGTTGGCTGCCACTCGGTGGGGGCGGGCCCTCCCTCCATGGCAAGCAAATTCATGACGCCGCCGCCGTAGGCGACGGAAAAACCCACCATGTTCGTGACACCGGGGCGAGCGCCCGTCCCGAAAGCTGTGATCGCCGCAGCCGTCGTCGAGGGGACGACGGTGTGAATCGAGCGCATGTCGCCACGCACCCGGCGCAGCGTCGGGGTATGCCCGGCGTATTCCTGGATGAGTTCGTATCCAAGGCCATCGACCAGGATGAGGAGCAGCTGAGCGGCCCCGGCTTCGATACCGAGGGCTGCGGCCGCCTGCGCGGATGCACCGGGCAGCGCGGGATCGATCGACGCGAGGGCACCAGCAACGATGTCCGTGATGAGGGGATCGCCCGCGCCGGGCAGATCGGCACCGGGAAGGTCGAGTATCACGCCGCGCTCACTCACTGCGGGTTCCCATCAAAGACGCGAGATGGTCCACGAACACCATGGCCTCGTTGAGGGAATCTTGTCCGTCTGCGGCCGCGGAGATACGGAAGGTCATGTCGTCGGGGAAGGACGTGCCCGACAGGCCGTGGTCGGCCATGCAGTTGGGGTCGTCGCAGCGGGCGGGTTCAAGCTCCAGACGACGGGCACCGTTCAGGTCCAGCGCTATCGTCATCTCGGACAGACCGGTGGCGTTTTCGGGATCCGTGTAGACCTCCATCGTGGAGTATCCGGCGATGTCGCACACGCGATGCACGGCCGTCGCGATCGTGGCCGAGCCGCCATCCATCTCGTCAACGTGCAGCTGAACGATGGCGCGGTCCGTCAGCGATGCGACGGTGAGGTGACGGAACACCGATCCGCGGTCGAACCCTGTATCCACCTGGCACAGCGTAGCCAGGGGCTCTGTAGCGCCCAGAGCCCGGCGCAGCGCACGCTGCACCGCCTTGGGGTAGAAGCCCCCACGTTCAATACGGGTCCATGTGTCCATCCCCCAATTGTGCCCCGAAGCGGCGCGCCAGTCGAAATGAGGGCCGACCCGCGCAATAATTGCGCGTATGGCTAAGAAGGTCCAGGTCGTTGACATCCCCGAGAAGGACGAGAACATCTCCGAGATCGACGTGTCCGATGAGATGCGCGGCTCCTTCCTCGAGTATGCCGTCTCGGTGATCTACGCGCGTGCGCTCCCCGACGCACGCGACGGCCTCAAGCCCGTGCAGCGCCGCATCCTCTTCCAGATGGACCAGATGGGCCTGCGCCCCGACAAGGGACACGTGAAGTCCCAGCGCGTCGTCGGCGAGGTCATGGGTAAGCTCCATCCGCACGGCGATTCCGCGATTTACGAGGCATTGGTACGCCTCGCGCAACCCTTCAATCTGCGCGTTCCCCTGGTCGATGGACACGGCAACTTCGGCTCTCTAGACGACGGTCCGGCCGCCGCGCGTTACACCGAGGCGCGCATGGCACCCGCCGCGCTGGACCTGGTAATGGGCCTGGACGAGGACACTGTCGACTTCGTCCCCAACTACGACAACCAGTTCATGCAGCCCGACGTGCTGCCTGCCGCTTTCCCGCAGCTGCTGGTCAACGGGGCCTCGGGCATCGCCGTGGGCATGGCGACGAACGTCGCCCCGCACAACCTGTCGGAGACGATCGCGGGCGCGATTCACCTGCTGGATAACCCCTCGGCATCCGTCGCGGACCTCATGCGTTACATTCCGGGCCCCGACCTGCCCGAGGGCGGCGTCATCGTCGGCCTCGAGGGTATCAAGGAGGCCTACGAGACCGGGCGCGGCGCGTTCAAGACGCGCGCGAAGGTGCAGATCGAGCGCGTGACGGCCCGCAAGATGGGCATCATCGTCACGCAGCTGCCCTACATGGTGGGTCCCGAGAAGGTTATCGAAAAGATCAAGGAGAACGCGAACGCGGGACGCCTCAAGGGCATCTCCTCGGTTCAGAACCTCACCGACCGCATCCACGGCCTGCGCCTGGTCATCGAGGTGAAGAACGGCTTTAACCCCGAGGCGGTGCTTCAGCAGCTCTACCAGCGCACCCCGTTGGAGGATTCGTTCTCGATCAATGCCGTGGCTCTCGTGGGCGGCCAGCCGCGCACTCTGGGCCTCAAAGAGATGCTGCAGGTCTTCCTGGACCACCGCCTGGACGTCACGACGCGTCGCAGCCGCTTCCGCTTGAAGAAGTGCGAGGATCGCCTGCACCTGGTCGAGGGCCTACTCATCGCGATCCTGGACATCGACGACGTTATCGCGATCATTCGTTCCTCCGACGACGCCGAGATCGCGCGCGAACGACTCATGACGGCCTTCGACCTGTCCGAGGCCCAGGCCAACTACATCCTGGAGCTGCGTCTGCGTCGCCTCACAAAATTCTCCCGCATCGAGCTGGAGACCGAGCGTGACGAGCTGGCGGCCAAGATCGCCTCTCTGCGAGAGATCCTGGCGGATCCGGAGCTGCTGCGCGCTCTCGTGAAGAAGGAGCTGCACGAGGTCTCGGATCGCCTGGGCACGCCGCGCCGTACGCTGCTGCTGGCCTCGACGGGTACGCCCGTGGGCGTGGCCTCAGACGATGCCGCGCTGGCCGCACTGCCGTCGGTGTCGCGTTCGGGCAAGGGCCTGGACCTGCAGATTCCGGACGACCCATGCGTGGTGGTCCTGTCCTCGAGCGGTGCGCTCGCCCGCGTGGAGGGCGCGGATCCGCTGGAGCCCGGGCCGCGGGCGGCGTCGGACGGTTGGCGAGCGCAGCTGCCCTCGACGGCTCGATCGCAGGTTGCCGTGGTAACGCAGGACGGTATCGCGCACCGTATCGACGTCGTGGACCTGCCTGCGCTCCCCCGCTTCGAGACGGGCCTCTCTCTCGCCGGGGCGATGCCCGCCTCCTTGCTGCTGCACACGGACATTCCCGCCGTCGGTCTGCTGGACCCCGAGGGCACCGACGTCGTTGCGATGGGCACGGCTCGTGGTACGGTCAAGCGCCTGCGCCCCGACGTGCTCCAGCGAGACGAGTGGGAGGTCATCGCCCTGGAGGATGGCGACCGCCTGGTGGGCTTCGATCGTTGCTCGGACGAGGCGGATCTCGTGTTCATCTCGTCGGACGCGCAGCTGCTGCGCACGCCGGCCGCGAAGGTTCGCCCGCAGGGCCGCACGGCTGGTGGTATGGCTGGCATGAAGCTGAACGGCGGTGCCGAGGCCTTGGGCTTCTGGGTGGTCGAGGCTCCCATCGATGCGGTGGTGGTGACGGTGGCGGCGGCGCTGGGCGCTCTGCCTGGAACGGGCCAGACGACGGTGAAGGTGACGCCCTTCGATTGCTACCCGGCGAAGGGTCGAGGAGGTCAGGGGGTGCGCTGTCAGCGTTTCCTGCGCGGCGAGGATCGGCTTGACATCGCCTGGGTGGGCTCGAAGCCGGGACGCGCCGCTTCTGCGGATGGTTCCCCGATTGAGCTGCCGGCCGAGGACGAGCGCCGCGACGGCTCGGGCGTGCCGATCACCTTCGCGATCGCGTCGATCGGCTGACTCTTCCCTGTTGTCATGACGGTGGGGTGGCTGGGATTGCTCCCGGCCACCCCACCGTCGTCTCTACACACTATTTCGCGTGGTAGCGCGGGCTTGTTCCCAGGTGGGTCACCGAGGTGTTCATCGGGTCCGTCAGCTTCGATTCGTCCAGGCCACGATACGTGTAGGAGTTGTCATTGACTATCTGAGTCGGATCGACGACGCCGTCCGCGTACTGCTGCACTTCCTCCCGCGTGGGACTCGAGCCTCCCCCTTTATCGGCAAGCGGATTCTCGTCGGGGAATTGACTCGGGTCCGTGTTCACCATGGCAGCGGGATCAATGGCGCCATATCCCGTGTATTGGTTCCATCCATGATCGGGATTCAGTCCCGTCTTCACGAGAAGTTGAAGGAGCTGGTTGCTGGTCGCATTGGGCCACTTCTGACGCGCGAGGGCGAGGGTCCCAGCAACGATGGGCGCGGAAACGGAGGTTCCCGACACCTGTGTCACCTGCCCACTTACGTAGTCGTGTACCGCGAGTGGACCTCCAACTGCCGCAGTCGTAACTCCCTGACCCCACGACGAATAGTCCTGCCGACTGTTATCAATCCCAATTGCTGCAACGCCAACTACTCCAGACCATTGCGATAGAGAAGTCGCGTTACCATCGGTTGCATCGTTACCCGCAGAGGCAGTAATGATCGTCCCATGGTCCATTGAACGGGCGATTGCCCACTTTAACTCGTTTTCTTGGGAAATACTGGAGGACGATAGATTGATAATCTGCGCACCATCGTTCATTGCTGCGTTCAGCAACCATGCATAGCCGTACTTAATGTGTGTAGTACCGTCGATGCAATCGGAGGAAGGTTGGTCACCATCCTGCTTGGAACCTGTCCGATACGCCAGCAAGGTTGCATCTGGGGCGACACCATAATCTGGGGATACCAGAATTGAAGCCACCGAGGTTCCGTGACTTTTGGAAGCCAGAGACGAGTTGATCGTACATGTCTGCTTGTCCCGAATCGATGCGCTGGCAAGTTCGGCTGCACCAGTCTCAACTGGTCCATCGATCATCGCAATCGTGACGCCCGCACCGGTGTAGCCTTTCGCCCTGGCTTGATCGAGGTGATAGTAGGCGAAGTATGGCTGGTCGGCAGCCGTAATGGGGTCGGCCGCATGCGCTGGAGGAGTCGCTCCGACGAGCGAGACTGCCGCGAGAGCGACGGCAGAGGCAACGATGCCACAGCTCCGCCAAGGACGGCGAGTGGCCCTCATTGTTGTCACCATTGCCTCTCATCCCATCCGTCGTCCTTTGGCTTCACTGGCTCAATATCCTTATCCGATCCGTACGTCTGCGAGAGAGGATTGATGTAGCCCTCGGGCAGCTCGTCATCATCATCGACGCGAAATGGCGTGTATTTGCGACGACGCGCTTTCTTCTCGTCTTTTCCAGCACCGCCGGCACCTCCAGTTCCGCCCATGAAGCCGCCTTGGCCAGCTGTCCCACCACGATTAACAGACGCGCCAGACGCGGCGGAAGATGGTTTCGTTGTTCCCCTCGCCGCGAAGGAACCGTATCCCGCTCCCGAGTAGGCGCCGCCACGCAATGCGGTCATTCCGCTGATTGCGTTACCTGACGATGTCGAAGCGAAGCGTGCAGCTGCCCCCACTCCGAGGGCCCCCGCAGCCAGCAGTCCGGCTCCTCCGAGACGCGCGGAAAGCGAGCTCACGTCTCCTGGACCGCCGTTGACCTTCCATAGCGGATGATGACGATCGGTCGGCGGCGCGGGCGTATAACCACCAATGGTTCCATTCGCATGGCGATCCCCATTGACGCGTGTATGGAGCAGATCGATTCCCCTCAAGTCATCGGGGTCCATGATTGGATTCAAGCGCGACCCTGGCGCTCCTTCCTCGGCGAAACGATTCGGAATCCGCGGGGATGACATCACACGATCACTCATGGGGCCACCTTCGTCGTAGCCATCGGGATAGAGGCCGGAGCGCGGGCTTCGCAGATCGGAACGCCCATAGTCGTTATCCCTGTTTCCAGGATAGACGCCGGGTTGATGCGGAGAGACGTTAAGATATCCATCCTCAATGTCTTTACGCACAGACGGGGTAGAAGGTCCTTTAGAGGCCCATTGGTGTGAACCAGGGTCTTCCAGCTGAATGGTCTGCTCCGTAACCCCATTTGCAAGTTCCTGCATCGTATTGTTTGCGCGTTCCAGGATGTCCGTCGAATTGACTTCTCGCCGATCATTGGCTTGCGCGATCAGCGCTTGGAAGTAGGCGTCCGCAGAAACGGCGAGTGCATTGATCGGCTGTCCAAGTGGACCCAGATACCTTGTGACTGGCACAGCCACGTGCGCTGCATCCGCGAGCTGCTGGAGGCCCGAATCGATGAGGGTCGGTGAAAGCTGCCGGGCTTCCTCACAGATATGCTTCATCGCGCGTCGGGCCTCAACGTAGTATTCCATCGCCGAGTTATGACTATCTTTGATGCCTTGGACCCGCTTCATCGTCGCGTCCGCCCACGCATCGATCTCATTACCCGTTTGACCCGTAAATCCTTGGTACGCGCGCAAATGGTACGTGGAATTGTTTGCTTCATTCAAGCCGCAAACGATGGCGTTGTGCTCATCGTCGGATGCCACCAAGGCTTCTGCACCTTCAAGAGCCGATACAAGGCGCATAAGCCTGTCATACATGGGGCTATCAACCATAACTCTCTCCTGTTCCCTGCCTAGAACTCCGACGGTGCGTTCTGCACCGGCGCTTGGTCTGTCGACGGTGCGCCCGAGGATCCCCCAGTACCGCTGCCACCTGCAGCCCCACTGGTCGTTGCGCCGGAACCGGCAGCAGCGGAGCTACCACCGCTATTCGTAGTCGCACCACCGCCCGCGCTTGAGGACGATCCTCCGGTTGAGGATGTGGCACTACCTTGTGAGGAGCTACCGCCGACAGGCGAACCCGGCTGGGCGCTACTCGTCGATGAACCTCCTGATGTCTGGGAAGGAGGTGCGCTGGCAGATCCAGAACCCATCTGCCCGGATTCCATCTGAGCGAGAATTCGCGCTAGTTCATCAGTGTTTCCCTGCTCCGCAGCCGTGAATGCAGCAACGGCTGACCGCACATCCCCATCAAACTTCACGAAACGGCCTGTCTCGCCCCTGATGACCCGATCTTCCGTCTTGAGAAAGGAAATGAGGGCGGTACGCATCGCCAGGAAACCCGCTTCCTGCGACCAATGCTCAAGCTTCTGCGCTTCGACCAGACGTCCGATAGCCTCGCAGGAATTAGTCAGCGATTGCCCCCCCTTCTCCATATCTCCGTTTGTTTGTGCGTGCTTATCGGAGTCGAAGCCAACGTCGCCACTTCGCGCCTCCATGAAAACCGGACCTGAAAAACGTGCTCCACGGAACACGATGGGACGTTTGCAAGCATATGACCACTCGTTCACATTGACAAGCGCATCAGAGGAAACAGGCACTGCGACCAACGTGGGTGTGGGCCCGGCCAATTGGCCGGGCCCACACCCACCAGTAGAAGAACGCTCCCGTCAGCCTCGCAGCGTCGGGTCGGCGGCCAAAATTCCGGCCACCTCCTCGCGCGTGGGCGAGTACGCACCCTGGTACAGAATCGTGATGCCGGAGGTGATGATGCCGCGGTGGATGGCGGGTAGGATCTGGTCCCACGACGCCTCGCGCAGGCGCTGCTTCGCCTCGCCCGACCCCAGCAGGCTTGCGTCAACCAGGCCGGAGATCAGGCCGGCCATGAGCGAGTCACCCGCCCCCACGGTGTCCACCAGCTCGACGTCGAGCGGGTCGACGACGAGCATGTCGCGCTCGGCGGCAGCCTTGATGTAGACGCCCCACGGGCCGCGCGTGCACAGGATCAGCGACGGGCCGGACTGTGACCACTCGCGGATGACGTCCTCGACGGGGCGGCCCGGGTAGAGCCATTCGAGGTCCTCGTCCGATGCCTTCACGACGTCAGCAAGGGCCACAATCGCCTCAATGTGCGGGCGTGCCTCGTCGGGCGTGCCCAGCAGAGCGGGACGGATGTTCGGGTCGTAGGAGACGGTGCCGCGGATCGCCTGTCGCTTAACGGCGGCCAGGACCTTGTCGGCGCCGGGCTCGAGCACAACCGCATAGGAGCCGGTGTGCACGTGTCCAACAGTGTCCGGGTCCTCAACGGCGGGCACATCCCAGGACAGGTCAAACTCGTAGGTGGCGTGCCCCCTGTCATCGACGGTCGCATGTGCAACCGTCGTGAACTCGGCGCCGTCGCTGCCGGGTGTCAGGGTGACTCCCGCGGCCTCGGCGTGGGCGCGCACCTTGTCGCCGCGGGCGTCGCGGGCGAACCAGGTCGCCAGCTCGGAGTCGTGTCCGAGGCGCGTGAGGCCGGCTGCAACATTGAGCATCGAGCCGCCGACGACCTCGACGGGAGCGGTATTCGGGCGAGTAATCTCATCGATGAGCGCTTCACCGATGTTCACGATCCTAGTCATTCGTCAACCCCAGCTTCTCTTCCATTTCTTCGAGCGGAATGCCCTTGGTTTCGGGCATGACCTTCAGCACCCAGAATAGCTGACCAACCATCGCGAGGAAGAAGATTCCAAAAGCGTAGCCACCACCGAGTTTATCCGTGAGCACGGGGAATGCGTAGGTGGTAATGAAGGCAAACACCCAGTGCGTGAGCGAGCCCAGGGACTGACCGCGGGCGCGCACGCGGTTGGGGAAGATCTCCGAGATAAAGACCCAGATGACGGATCCCTGTCCGAAGGCGTGCGAGGCGATGAAGCCGAGCAGGCCGAGGAGTATCAGCCACACGGGGGCGGCGCTGCCTTCCTCAAAGTAGCCACCCTCGTAGGCAAACATCATCCCGGCGAGGAAGCCGAGGGAGATCAGGTAGCCGACAGATCCGACGATCATCAGCTGGCGACGGCCAATACGATCGATGACTGTGAGGGCAGCCATCGTGGCGATCAGGTTCATGAGGCCGACGATGACGGAACCGATGTAGGGGAAGGCGTCCCCCAGGACGTCGGCACCTCCGGCGAGCTTCATGACCTTGGGCGCGTAGTAGAGGATCGCGTTGATACCGGAGAGCTGATTGAACATTGCGATGCAGAAGGCCATGAGAATGACCTTGCGGTAGCGGGCCGTAAAGAAGGCAACCTTGCCGCCGGCTGCGTCCTCCGCGATCTGTGCTTTGATTTCGCCAATCTGCTCGTCGCACTCGGCCTGGGAGGTCGTGAGGCGCTCGGAGATCTTCACGGCGAGTTCCTCGCGGCCGTGCGAGAGCAGCCAACGCGGAGTCTCGGGCACGGTGGCCAGGAAGACCAGGAAGAACACGGCGGGCACCGCCATGACGCCAAGCATCCAGCGCCAGGCGGTCTCTTCGTGCGCGATCTCCCGGATCACGGCGTTCGAGGCGTAGGCCAGGAGGATACCGAAAACGATGTTGAACTGGACGAGGCCGACCAGGCGTCCGCGTACTCGGGCGGGCGCGATCTCTGCGGTGTAGATGGGGGCCACGACGGAGGACAGGCCCACGCCCACGCCACCGAGGAAGCGGAAGATCATGAAGAAGGTGATCGGGAACGCGGAGGAGGCCGACACACTTCCGTCTGCTGCGCTCACCAGGGTGGGCAGCGGGGCAAGCGCGGTGGCGAGAGCTCCGACACCGAAGAGGACGCCGATCCAGAAGAGGACGGGCTTACGACCGAAGCGGTCTGCGAGATTGCCGGCGATGATTGCGCCGACGATGGTGCCGATGGTTGCGATTGCCACGAGCAGGCCTTCGCCTGTGGACGATAGAGCGTAGAGCTCGGTGAGTTTTTCTTCCGCACCCGAGATGACGGCGGTGTCAAAGCCGAAGAGCAGGCCGCCGAGGGAGGCGACGATGGCACTTCGAATGACCAAGGGCGGAATGGAGGTGTTTCGTGCTGACGACTGAGGTGTCATGCTGGCTCCGCACTGTGGAGATGGGACGCGCGTGGCGCCGAGGCCGTACCTGCCTCTGCGGCGAGCCTACGAAATTAATTGGTCGGACAATTAGGACCTAGGCAGTGGTTATATGGAAACCTCAAACAGAAACAGGCGTACTCGCGGCCCATCGCAAAGAAAAAGTAACCACAGTTACACAAACACCTACGTAGAAATATCCACCATGCAAAACGGCGATCAGATTTCGATGGCGTAGAGCCTCGTCTGGCCCACCGTGCGGAAGCCAAGGTAGTCGTAGATAGCGAGCGCACCCGTATGGTTCGCCGACCCCACGCCCGTGCCCGAACGATCCATACCATCGCGCTTCTGCGCCCACATCGATGCCAGAATCAGAGCATCGGCGACGCGGCCCTCACGCCACTGCGAGAGCACACCCATCTGATCGATGTATCCCTCACGCCAGCCCAGTGCTGCCCAATCCTGCTCGTAGCGGGAAGCCAGCAGGAAACCGGCGACGCGAGGCCGGTCCCCGGTACGATCGACGGCCACGAAAGACCATTCGGGGGCAAAAGCGGTACGCCCCTGCATCCACTGCTCCTGAGTGAGCGGAGGGCGGCCCCACTCCGACTCATTCAGCCGGTTCGCAGCGCGCAGAGCAGGCTCCTCCCACTGGGGGGCCCAGGCCTCGATACTCGTGTACGATCCCAGGTCTGGCACCGGCGGCAGCCCCTCCAGGGACGCGCGCAGCTCGTAGTAGGTGCGTGCCCAACGGAAGCCGTGCACCTTCAGCTGCGCCTCGAGATCATCCTGACCGGACTCGACGTGACAGGTGATCTGAGCTGGGGCATCGCCCTCGACGCCGGCGAGCATCTGTCGGGCGGTGCCTTCCTGCCAGTCGACGATCGCATTGCCGAGGCCGATGCGGCGGAAGTCGGGATCCACTCCCCCGACGCACACGCATTCCACACGGCCGGGAAAACGAAGGACCACCTGCGCGAAGGCGACGACTCGTCCGGCCGCGATGCCCCTGCGGGCGATGCCAACGAGGCCTCGCCACTGCGAGGCACCGGAGAGCATCTCTTCGACCTCGTCCGGGCTGGTGCGGTACGGCGGATTGTCGCGAGCCTCCATGCGAGCAAAAAGGGCGGCAAGACCGACGTGGTGAGCAGCCGTCAGCTGCTCCCACTCGATCCCATGATGCTCGCCCGGGAAGGGGACGAACTCTGGGGCCTCTGCTCGCTGCGCGAGAGGAATGCTCATGCTCGCCTCCTTCCTTTCCTACTGATCGATCGTGTAATAAACCTCGGCGGCTTCATCGACGAAGCCAAGGTGCTCGTAGATACTATGCGCGCCATCGGGACTCGACATGTCGACATCCAGACCGATACAGCACGCTCCCGAGGCCGACGCTGCCGCGACCGTGTGTCCCACGAGGGCCGTCGCCACAGAACGCCCACGGTGAGCCTCGGCGACGCCCAGCAGGTAAATGTAGGCCTCCGGACGCCCCGTAGCCACCCAGCGCTGCGCGGGGCGACCCGTGATCGCGTAGCCAACCACCTCACCCGCGGAGTCGACGGCGAGAAAAGACCACCGCGGGTCGAAGTGGTTCATCGCGTCGTCCCACCACAGGGCGCGCAGCGGGGAGCGGAACGCCTGCTGGAATGCCTCCATGTGGATGGCGCGAATCTGATCCTGCGGAACCTGATTCCACGGCACGATCCTGTAGCCGTGGCGCGGCTGCGGGGCAACCTCACCGCCCGCAAGGTCCCGATACATCACCCGATAGGTGCGCTTGGCGAAGAAGCCCGCCGCGATATAGAGGCGGCGACGGTCGGTCATGTGCGCGTCGACGAGGTTCGAAATGGACACCGGCACCTCGGACTCGGCACCGAAAGCCTCGACGAGCATCTGGCGGGCGCGTCCATCCTGCCAGTACAGCAGGGCGCGGCCCACGCCTCGCCCACGCCAATGAGGGTGAATATACGCGCCGACGACGGCGGTCGCCGCCTCGTGAATGCCACGCAGCACGCGCACGGAGGCAACGGCACAGATGTTTCGTTTCGCATCGAGACCGACGATCGTGTCGACCCAATCGCGTCCGTTCTCCCCCTCCATCATGTCCGCGATGTCCTCGACGGACGTGCGCCTAATGGCGCTGTCGTGGTCTTCAATCAGCGAGATGAGTGCGTACACGGCGGGCGCGTCACGGCCGATCATGGGCCGCCAGCGCAACCCGAGGTGGTTGCCCGGGTACGGGACGGACCCGGGCGGCGTGAGTCGCTGCGCAAGTCCTGTCATGCGAATCATCTTACCGGCTGATAGGGCCTTTAGTCACACTGACTCTTGACATACGACCAACATACGCGAACATGTGTGCAACACGCGGGCTATTCTGCCCGCAATCACGCGTCGATACGCGTACGGTCCAGCCCCGCCGACTCCTCGACGATGAATTCCTTCCGCGGCCCCACGGTGGACCCCATGAGCAGCTCGAACACGTCCTCGGCCTGGCGCAGGGCCTCCTCGTCAGCCAACGTGATGCGGCGCAGCGAGCGATGCGCACGATCCATGGTCGTCTCCGCCAGCTGGTCGGCGTCCATCTCACCCAGACCCTTGTACCGCTGGATGGGCTCCTTCCATGTGCGGCCCGAGCGGCGCAGCGCGGCGAGCTTGCGGTGCAGCTCGTCCTCGGAGTAGGTGTACACGTACTCGCGCTTCTTTCGTCCCTTGCCCGCGACCTCGATGCGGTGCAGTGGCGGGACGGCGGCGTAGATGCGGCCGGCCTCGACCATGGGGCGCATGTAGCGGAAGAACAGGGTGAGCAGCAGGGTGCGGATGTGCGCGCCGTCAACGTCGGCGTCGGTCATGAGGATGACCTTGCCGTATCTCGCCTGAGACAGGTCGAAGGTGCGTCCCGAGCCCGCACCGATCACCTGGATGATGTTGGCGCACTCGGCGTTGGCCAGCATGTCGGCGGTCGAGGCCTTCTGCACGTTGAGGATCTTGCCTCGGATCGGGAAGAGCGCCTGATAGTGGGAGTTGCGAGCTGCCTTGGCCGTGCCCAGGGCGGAGTCGCCCTCGACGATGAAGAGCTCGGTCTCGGCGACGTCCTCGAGGCGACAGTCCGCGAGCTTGGCCGGCAGCGAGGACGTTTCCAGCGCGTTCTTCTTGCGCGAGATTTCCTTGTGGATGCGCGCGGAGACACGCGCCTTCATCTCTCCGACGACCTTCTCCATGAGGAGGGAGGTCTGCTGCTTATCGTCGCGCTTGGAGGAGGCAAACTTGGCTTTGAGCCAGTCTGAGACCACGCGGTTAACCACGGCGCGGATCTGCGGGGTGCCCAGCGTCTCCTTCGTCTGGCCTTCGAACTGAGGCTCGGGGAAACGCACCGTGATGACGGCGGTCATGCCGGCCTGCACGTCATCCTTTTCGGGGCGACCGTCCTTGGCGCCGACCTTGAGCTTGCGCGCATTCTTGTCGATCGCGGCGCGCAGGATCTTCAGGACCGCCTGCTCGAAGCCGGCGACGTGCGTGCCCCCCTTGGGGGTGGCGATGATGTTGACGAAGGACTGCACGGTCGTGTCGTAGCCGATGCCCCAACGCAGCGCGATGTCGACGTCGCAGGTGCGTTCGACCTCGGTGGCGCGCAGGTGCCCGGTCTCGGAGTCAAGGGCCTGCACGGTCTCGCTGTAGGTGCCCGACCCGGTGATGTGCCAGGTGTCGGTGACGGGGCCATCCGTGGCCAGCCAGTTCGCGAAGTCGACGACGCCGCCGTCGAAGCGGAAGCTCTCGCGCAGCTCTTCGTCGCCGCGCTCGTCGTAGCAGTTGATGGTCAGGCCGGGAACGAGGAACGCGGTCTGGCGGGCGCGAGACAGGAGGTTCTCCCACGAGAAGCCTTCGGTGGCCGGGAAGATCTGGAAGTCCGCCCAGAAGCGCACGCGCGTGCCGGTCTGCGACTTCTTGACCTTGCCGACGGTGGTGAGGGTGGAGCCGTCCACGAAGGGCGTAAAGGGTGAGTTGGGGGTGCGCTGCTTCGAGTCGTCGAACTGCCCGGGTTCACCGCGGCGGAAGCACATCTCATGCGTCTTGCCCCCACGATCCACCTGCACATCCAGGCGGGCGGAGAGGGCATTGACGACGGAAGCGCCGACGCCGTGCAGGCCGCCGGAGGCAGCGTAGGAGCCGCCACCGAACTTACCGCCGGCATGGAGCTTCGTGTAGACGACCTCGACGCCCGTCAGGCCCTGTCCAGGCACGATATCGACGGGGATGCCTCGGCCGTTGTCGGCAACCGAGGCGGAGTGGTCGGGGTGAAGGCGCACGTCGATCGTGTCGCAGTGACCCTCCAGGGCCTCGTCGACCGCGTTATCGATAATCTCCCAGAGGCAGTGCATGAGGCCCCTGTGGTCGGTCGAGCCGATGTACATGCCGGGGCGCTTGCGCACGGCCTCAAGCCCCTCAAGGACGGAGAGGTGTCGCGCGTTGTAGTCGGATGCGTCGGTAGGAGTCACGATGTGCATCATATGTGGCCCCGTGCGCGTTTGCGGGCAACGGTGCGCGTGGCGCGGGTTCTGGGACGCTTTCCACGATGGGCGAGGCCGGGGACGAATTGCGCTGTTGAGGGCCGCTTCACCCGGGCGCGAGACTCTGATGCCGGCGGATTTGCGCCCGGCGCCCGTAGCGTTGGCGGCCATGGAGGTGATTGCGCCCCGGGTGAACAGGGGTGCGCGGGGCGGGGTCATGGTGTGTGATGGAAGCATGAACGCACAGACTCTTGAACGCCCCATCCTGGACGGGCCGCAGCTGAACGCGGCGAATCGTTGCGACGCCTGCGGCGCTCGCGCCCGGGTTCGTGCGACGATGCCTTCCGGCGGCCAGCTGTTCTTCTGTGGCCACCACGCCAACGAGCACCTGCCCTCGCTGGTGGGCGCGGGCGCGCAAATCCTTGACGAGCGCCATTTCATGAACGACTGAGAGCGAGCCTCCCGCAGCGGCGGGACGCATGGCTTGCGGGTGCGGGCGGGGACCAACGGTTCCCGTCCGCACCTTTTCTCACAGTGTCAATATGCGCCCTGTCACGAAGACGCACTTCCTCGGCGATTTCATGAGATGACGTCGCGCACCTGTCAAAACTCCCGTGATACAGTTGCGCATCACTGTCGGGCACATACAGTGGTGGACCAACACCTTGCGCCCCAATGGAGCTCACACATGAAAATAGCGTGGAACGAAATTAAATACCAACCAAAGAAATTCGTTCTCATCGAGTTTCTGATCGCCGCGCTCATGTTCATGGTCGTGTTCCTCTCCGGCCTTACCAACGGCCTCGCATCCTCCGTATCCGCGCAGATCCAGAACTACGGGGCCGCGACGTACATCTTGTCGACGGACTCCGAGGGCGTCATCCCCTATTCCTCCGTGACGGAAGAGGACATCGAGGAGCTGGAAGCTCGCGGCTTGTCGGGCTACGCCGGCCTGGTCATCCAGCGAGCCGCCATCACGCGTGGCGATGACTCCAACACCCTGGACATCACCTACTTCGCGACAGACCATAACGAGGACGGCATTCTCGAGCCCGCGGTCATCGACTCCGACGTGAGCGTGTCTGGGCTCAATGAGAACGAGGTTATCCTGGATCGCGCGTTTGAGGACGAGGGGATCCGCTTGGGCGACCAGGTGATCGACAAGATGTCCGAGCAGGCGCTGACCGTCGTTGCTTTCGCGAAGAACGCCAACTATGGCTACAGCGACATCGGCTTCGTGTCCTCGCAGACCTATGCGGCCATGCGCACGAAGACCGACCCTAACTACCGGTGGCAGGCTCAGACGATCGTCACCTCGAAGGAGATTGCGGCCGACGATCTGCCCAGCGACCTCATGGTGGCCGACCGCCAGCAGGTTATCGACAAGATTCCGGGATACAAGGCTCAGAACCTCACCTTGAAGATAATGACCTGGGTGCTCCTCGTGGCCTCGTCGTCCGTCCTCGGCGTGTTCTTCTACATCCTGACTCTTCAGAAGCTTCGGCAATTCGGAGTGTTGAAGGCGATCGGTATGCGGATGCGGACCATCACCTACATCCAGATCTCCCAGCTGATGATCATTTCGTTGATCGGTGTGACGATCGGGCTGGGCCTGGCGGCTCTTGTTGCCCCCTTCTTGCCAAGTACCGTCCCGTCCATCATGACGCTCTCGGACACCGTGACAGTCGCGGTGAGTTTCGTCGTGACCTCGATCCTGTGCGGTGCGCTGTCGCTACTCAAGATCAAGAAGGTGGACCCCATCGACGTCATCGGCGGAAACGGAGAATAAAATGGCGATCATCGAACTGGACAACATCGGAAAGTCCTACGCCGACGGTGACGAGATCCACCACGTGCTCAGCGGGCTGAACCTACGCGTCGACAACGGCGAATTCGTCGCGATCCTGGGGCCCTCCGGTTCCGGTAAGTCCACTCTCCTCTCCATTGCTGGCCTGCTGCTGTCCGCTGACGAGGGGAGCATCAGCATCGCCGGACAGGATCTGACCAAGCTGAGCCAGAGGCAGTGGACGCGCAAGCGTCTGGAGCTCCTCGGCTTCATCTTCCAGGATCACCAGCTGCTGCCTCACATGAGGATCGGCGACCAACTTGAACTGGTTGCCAAGCTCAAGGGTGAGAAGGATAGGCATAAGCGCCACGCGGAGGTTCGTTCCCTGATGGCGGACCTTGGCATCGAGGATTCGTATCGCAAGTACCCGCGCCAGATGTCGGGCGGGCAGAAGCAGCGCGCGGCCATCGCGCGTGCCTTCATCGGCAACCCGCAGCTAATCTTGGCCGATGAGCCGACGGCGAGCCTGGACCCGGATCGCGGCCAGGAGATCGCGCAGCTGATCAGCAAGGAAGTCAAGTCCACCCACAAGTGCGCCATCATGGTGACCCACGATCGCTCGATCCTGCCCTACGTAGATACGATCTACGAGCTCAAGCACGGGACACTTATCCCGGTCGCAGCCTGAGCGCGTCGGGCGCTCGTTTCGTGCGCGCTGTCAAGGAGTCAGTACTAACGCTCTCCAAGACAAGCGCGGACTACGGAGCAACTAAGCAGAGCTCACCCGCTACTCGCGCGAGCATTGTACCCAGCTGCGCCAGGTGATAAAGCGCTTGACGCTCCCACCGGCGCACAGCTGTGGAGCACTGTGAGTCCCACCATCTGAGCTCTCCCGGATCACGGGTATTGTGCGACCAGTTTAGAGGGGCTAAAGTAACGTCATGACGCGACCGATGCCGTACCGCAAACTAAAGCGGGAGCTTCTCAAGGCGGGTTTCGTGGCGCGCCAGGGTAAAGGAGATCACGAGGTCTGGTCCAAGGACGGTATTCGCGTCGTTGTTACTCAAACGCGGGAAGTATCGCCGGCACTCACTCGACAAGCACTTGAGGCAATTGAAAGGAGCAAACAGCAATGACAAAGCTCATCGTCACCGCGCAGCGGTGGGACAGTAAACTTGGCGGCGGTTGGGAACTCCTGGACGGCGACCACGCAATGACGCAGGTTCGTCGGCTCTCTGACGCCCGCCAGCAAGTCATCGATTATCTGGACACGGTCGATCCCGATGTCGCGCACGCCGACTGGGACATCATCATTATCCCGGCTATCCCTCAAGCAACTTTGGTCGAACAGGCTAAAGCTGCGACCAAGGAAGCCGCTGACGCACAAGCCACAGCAGCCGCACAGTCCCGCGAGGTCGCTCGTTCGCTTCGCGCTTCTGGACTCTCCATCGATGATGCAGCCTGGATTATGGGAGTTTCCCGTTCTCGCATTTCCCAGCTCGCTCGCGCGTAGCGAACACAGCTTGCAACAAGTTTCCTCACATCCAACAGAGTCACCCTTGTCACACGCCAGTCTGTCTGGGCCGCTTCGTTTATTTCGTATTCGATGGGGGATTTGCCGCCGAGGCTGGTGTGGTTGCGGCGGCGGTTGTAGAAGTCTTCGATCCAGGTGGCGACCCCGGTGTAGACCTGGTCGCGGGTGGTGAGCACGCCTGTAGCAGTATTCGTTGTGAGCGTTGCCCGAGAGGTTTCCACCATGGCTCCACCTCAGCAAGCACCGGCCTTCCCCGCCCATTACATTCCCTTCACGGTCCACATACGGTGGACCGCCTCACCGCACAACGGGACTCTTAAGGATAGGTTTCTAGGCGCTGGGAGACCACCGTCGTGACGCCGTCGCGCATCGTGACGCCGTAGAGGGCGTCCGCGATCTCCATCGTGCGCTTCTGGTGCGTAATGACGATGAGCTGCGAGGTCTCCTGCAGCTCCTTGAAGATGGCGAGCAGGCGCGACAGGTTCACGTCGTCCAGGGCGGCCTCGACCTCGTCCATGACATAGAACGGGGAGGGCCGCGCCTTGAAGATCGCGACCAGGAACGCGATCGCGGCCAGGGAACGCTCGCCGCCCGACAGCAGCGACAGGCGCTTGACCTTCTTGCCCGCGGGCCGCGCCTCGATCTCGATGCCGGTCGAAAGCATGTCGTCCGGGTCGGTGAGCACCAGGTCACCCTGGCCTCCCGGGAAGAGCACCCCGAACACGTGTTCGAATTGCTCACGAGTTTCGGCGAATGCAGAGGCGAAAGCCTCCTGCACCAGGCGATCCACGTCCGCCACGATGCGCAGCAGGTCCGCCTTCGACTGCTTAAGATCCTGCACTTGGTCCACGAGGAACTTGTGCCGCGAAGCCAGCGCCTCGTGTTCCTCGAGCGCCAGCGGGTTCACGCGCCCCAACTTCGCCAGGTCCCTTAGCGCCTTAGCGAGCGCGCGCTCCTGCTCGGCGCGCACGTACGCGCTCGGCTCGGCGGCCGCGGCCTTCTCAACCTGATCGGGGTCGAGCGGCAGCATCGGTACCAGCGTCTGCGGCCCGAACTCGGCGAGCAGCTGCTCGGGCTCAAGGGACAGCTCTTCCAGGGCACGCCGCTGCAGATCCTCCACGCGCAGGCGCGTCTGCTCGGCGGCGATCTGCCCCTGGTGCGCCGAGGCCGTGGCCTCCGACAGCTCCGCGCTCAACCGGTCCAGGGCGCGGCGTGCGTCCGAGACCTCCTGGGAGACCTGGGAGCGCCTCTCGCTCAGGCGGTCGCGCTCGGCGGCAGCCCGGGACAGGGCTCGCTCTGCGGCCTCCAAGGCCACGCGCGCGGCTGCCTCCACGTCCGAGGCCGTGGCCAGCTCCGTCTTTCGCGCGGCCTCGCGCCGGGCGTAGCGGGTGCGCTCCTCGCGCTCGGCTGCAGCCGCCTGGCGCAGGGAGCGGGCGCGGGAGGCGGCGCGCCGCGATTGTTCTTCCAGGGCGCGAAGCGCCAGGCGCGCCTCGTTTTCGGCCTCGCGAGCCTCGCGCGCGGCGCGGGACGCGGCGTCGGCGCGGGCCTGGGCGTCTTCGAGGGACTCGGGCGGGCCTACCGTGTCGGCACCCTCGAGGCGTGCTCGCGCGGCCACGTCGCGGTCCCGGGCCCATGTCACCTGCTCGTCGGCGCGTCGGGCCACGTCGTGGGCGCGCTCGGCCTCGGCGCGCGCGGCCTGAGCGGCAGACTGGGCGCGGGCCAGCTCCTGGGCCTCCTTCGCGCGCTGGGCGTCCTCCTCGCGCAGTGCCTTCAGGGCGTCGTTCGCCTCGCGGATGCTGCGGTCTAGGTGTTCATTCGCCTCGCTGAGCTGGTCGGAAACCTCGGCCATGCGGGCCGTAGCTGCCGCGGCCTGCGCGCTGGCCTCCTCGAAGTCGGCGCGCACGGAGAGCACGGAGGATGCCCGGTGCCCGCCTTCGACGGACCAGCGGCGCAGCACATCGCCAGTCTCGGTCACAACCGCGCGTACGCCGGGCACGCCCAGCGCGGCCGCAGCGACTTCGACGGAACACGAGACGACCCCGTCCAGCAGGGACGCGAGCAGCGCGGCGGCACCCTCGCAGGTCACGGCATCGGCCAACCACGTCGCGCCCTCGGGCAGGTCGGCGCGGGCGGCCCCGCCGGTCACATCCGGAGAGTCGTCGGAAGAAGCGCAAGACTCGGATGCCACGACGAGGCGCAGCGAGCGCCCGGCTGCGCGTGCAGCGTCCAGCTCGCCAAGGCCTCGGGCCAGTGAGTCGACGACGACGGCGTCGGCGAAGGGAGCCAACGCGGCGGCGACGGCATCCTCGAAACCGGGGGCGACGTGCAGGAGGGGCGCGACCTGGCCGAGCACGCCGGGGTGTCCGAGCAGCTCGGCGGTGCCGTCCTCGGGGGCGAGCAGCTGCTCGAGGGCGTCGCGGCGCGCCTCCCAGCGCGCGCGGTCGGCGCGGGCCTCGCGCTCAATGCCGAGCAGCTCATCCACGCGCGCGCGGGCGGCGTCGCGGCGGGCCGAGGCCTCGGTGTGTGCGCGGGCCGCTCCCCCGCCGCTCTCCTCCCCGGAGGCGGACTCGACAGAGGCGGCAGAAGCATCGGAGGCCTCGTCCGCGGAGGAGAACAGACCGCCGCTCGCGGGCACGGCCTTCTCGGCGGCCTCGGCGCGTTCCTGCGCACCCCGGTACGCGCCCCACGCACGATCGGCTTCGGCGATGGCGGCCTCCAGTCGGGAGGCTGCCGTGGAGGCGTCGCCCGTCAGGCGCGCGACCTTCTCACGGTGATCGGCGATGACGCGGTTGACGCGGGCCAACTCACGAGAGGCCGAATCATCAGCGTCCTCCGCGGCCTCGCGCGCACGAGTCGCAGACGTGAGGGCACTGCGCGCCTCCTCCACCTGGCCGACCAGCGCGGTGTCCTCGGCCCCGGCGACGCGGGCGCGCTCGTCGAGCACGTCGGGATCTTCGCCGCCAGGAGGCAGCTCGGGGGTGGCACGCAGGGAAACCTTCTGGGTCGCGGCCATCAGCGTGCCACGTAGACGCTCAGTTATCGTGGTGAGCGACTGCCAGTCGGCAGACGCCTGCTCAAGCGCCGGCGACGAGGCGCGCTCGGCCTCCTCCAGGCGGGCAAGCTCGTTTCGCGAGGCGGCGATCTGTTCCTCGAGAGATGCCCGGCGGGTGGCGGCAGACTCATCCGATGCCTCGAGCACCGACAGCTTGGAACGCGCAGACGCCAGGTCGTCGGCGAGCAGGCGGGCCTTCGCGTCGCGCACGCGCGCCTGGATCAGCGAGGCGCGCCGGGCCACCCGCGCCTGGCGTGCCAGGGGCCCGAGCTGGCGGTGAATCTCGTTCGTCAGGTCGAGGACGCGCACGAGGTTCGCGTCCATATCGGCCAGCTTCTTGAGCGCGCGCTCCTTTCGACGACGATGCTTGAGTACACCAGCGGCCTCTTCGATGAATCCGCGACGCTCCTCGGGCGTGGAGGACAGGATCGCGTCGAGCTGCCCCTGGCCGACGATGACGTGCATCTGGCGGCCCATGCCCGTGTCGGACAGGAGCTCCTGCACGTCCAGCAGCCTCGCCGGAGTGCCGTTAATGGAGTATTCGGAGCCGCCCCCGCGAAACAGGGTGCGGCTGATCGTCACCTCGGAATACTCGATGTCGAGAAGCCCGTCGGTGTTGTCGATCGTCAGGTCCACCTGGGCGCGCCCGAGCGCCGCGCGCCCAGATGTCCCCGCGAAAATTACGTCCGCCATCTGCCCGCCGCGCAGCGCGCGGGCACCCTGCTCGCCCATCACCCAGGCGAGCGCGTCGACGACGTTGGATTTACCCGACCCGTTGGGGCCAACGACGCACGTGATGCCCGGTTGGAGGGCAAGCGTGGTCGCACTGGCGAAGGACTTGAAGCCCCGCAGCGTCAGGTTCTTGAGGTACACCCTTGCAGGTTAGCCCTGAGTCAGTAAATCTCCGGGAACCACAGGGAGATTTCGCGCGTTGCGTTATCCACAGAGTCCGAGCCGTGGATCAGGTTCTCCATGTGGGGGCTGTTCCATGCCCGTCCCAGGTCACCGCGGATCGTGCCCGCGGGGGCCGTCGTCGGATCGGTCGAACCCATGAGGACGCGCATGCCCTCGACGACGCGCTGGCCTTCGACGATGATGGCGACGACCGGTCCGGAGCTCATGAACTCCAGGAGGCCCTCAAAGAAGGGCTTGTCCTTGTGGTCGGCGTAGTGCTCGGCGAGCAGCTCGCGGGAGGCGATCATGAGCTTCAGCCCCTTGATCGTGTAGCCCTTGGCCTCGATGCGGCGCAGGATCTCACCGGTCAGGCCGCGCGCGTAGCCGTCGGGCTTCACGACGATGAGGGTGTGCTCCAGGGTGGGGTCGAGAAGGTGCTGGGGCTCCAGTAGAACACTCTTAGCGCTCACGTTGTCTCCTTTGATTCTGACGGTTGCTTGGTTGCGCTTTCAAGCATATCTGTCAGCGCCGCGACCGCCGCTGTGGCGTCGGCCCCATTGGCCTCGATGTGGACGCTCTGACCTTGGGTAATGCCCAGGGCCATGAGGTCCAGGACCGACCCTCCATCCGCCCCGTTGACGGTAATCTCGGCGTCGAAGGAACCCGCCAGTCGCACGAAAGCGGCGGCCGGGCGCGCGTGCAGGCCGACCGGGTCGGCGACGACAGCGTCTCCCTCCGCCCACATCGACGAGGCCGAGGCCGCTCCCCCTCCGGGCCCGGGGGCGGCTGGGCTGGGTGCCTCCTGGGCGGACGCGTCGTCCAGACGAGGGGCCAAGGCGGCTGCGACATCGGCAACCTGGTGAAGATCTTCGCCGAGCTGCGCCCGCACGGAGGAGGCGACGGCCCCTTCAACGAGGCAGGTGTCGACGAATCGCACGCGCTCGGGCTCGTCACTCATGTCGATGACGGACTCGACCGTCATCGTGGCCGACCCGAGGTCGGTCAGGACGATCACGCCGCTGCCGTCCCCGTCCACGGCCGCGAGGGAAGCCTCGAGGGCCGCTTCCACGCGGTCGTAGGAGGTGCCGATGCGGCCGTCGTCCGTGCCACCGGCGGCCTCAAAGTGCACGTCGGGGGCCATCTGTGCAGCCAGCTCGCATACTCCGCGGGCCAGCGCATCAGAGTGGGAGACGACGACGAAGGAGACGCGCACGCTCATGCCGCGCCGGCCTCGCCCGCTGCTCGCGCCGCGGCTCGCAGGATCAGGGAGGTGGAGACGGCACCCGGGTCGAGGTGACCGATGGAGCGCTCGCCCAGGTAGGAGGCGCGTCCCTTCGTGGCGCGAAGCGGCTCGGTGGCGGCCGCGCCGGCCTCGGCTGCCGTGGCTGCGGCCTCAAGGACTGCCGCCCCGTCGCTCCCTGCCTCGGCGGCCGCGCGTGCGGCCTCGAGTGCTGGGGTCCACGCGTCGACCATGGTCTTCTCGCCCGTCACGGCCTTGCCTCGCGCCCGGATTCCCTCGAGTGCGCCCGCGATCACGGCGGCCACGCCCGCGCCGTCCAGCTCACCGTCCCCAGCGGCCTTCGATGCACGCAGGAACGCAGTCCCGTACAGGGGCCCGGCGGCACCGCCGACCGTCGACATGAGGGTCTTGGCCACCGTCTTGAGGGCCTCGGCGACGCTGCCCGGCTGGGCCTCGCGCAGGGCCTCGACAGCGGCGGTGAATCCGCGGTCCATGTTTTCTCCGTGGTCACCGTCCCCGATTGCTCGGTCCAGGTCCACCAGGTAGTCGCGCTGCTGGGCGACATCGGCCGCCGCCAGCTCGATCCACCGCAGTGCCCACTGCGCATCTAGGCTCATCGCGATCCTCCTCGTCCTTCCTCGTCGCTTACTTCCACGCAACCGTTGTCACAGGCGCGTCAAAGAGCTCAAGCAGCTCGTCGTCGGCGCGCATGAGGGTCACCGAGACGCCGGGCATCTCCAGGCTGGTGACGTAGTTTCCGACCATCTGCCGGGCGATCTCGATGCCATCCGACGCCAGGAGGGCGCCGAGGGCGCGGAAGCAGATGTAGAGCTCGGAGAGCGGGGTCCCTCCCATCCCGTTGATGAGGGCCACGACGCGCTCACCCTCGGTGAGGCCAAGATCATCGCGGACGCGCTCATAGAGCTCGGCGACGAGGCTGTCGGCGCTCTCCATGGCACCGCGACGATATCCGGGTTCGCCGTGGATGCCGATACCGAGTTCGATCTCATCCTCGCCCAGGTCAAAGGAGGGCTTGCCCGCGTGGGGCACGGTGCAGGGCCCCAGGGCCAGACCCATGGAGCGGGTCTGGTCGTTGACCTTGGTCGCGATGCGCGTAACTTCCTCGAGGGAGTCTCCGCGCTCGGCGGCCGCGCCAGCGATCTTTTCGACGAAGATCGTTCCGGCGACGCCGCGGCGCCCCGCCGTGTAGAGGGAATCCTCGACGGCCACGTCATCGTTGACCACGATCGTGGCGACCTTGATGTCTTCCATGTCGGCCAGCTCTGCGGCGGTCTCGAAGTTGAGGACGTCACCCGTGTAGTTCTTGACGATGTGCAAGACCCCAGCGCCGTGATCAGCGGCCTTCGTGGCCTCCAGGATCGGGTCGGGCGTGGGCGAGGTGAAGACCGCGCCGGGCACGGCCGCATCCAGCATGCCTTCTCCGACGAAGCCCGCGTGCAGGGGCTCGTGACCGGATCCGCCACCGGAGACGAGGCCGACCTTGCCATCAGCCTTAGGGGCGTGGCGGGTGACGAAATCCGGCGAGTAATGGACATCGACGAGGTCGGAGTGGGCCAGGGCGAAACCTTCGAGGGTTTCGCGCACGACGGCGTGGACGTCATTGACGAGCTTCTTCATGATGCCTCCTTGCACATTGCTCATCTGTCATTGTATGCATGCTCAATCGTGCCACCTTCGAGCACAAAATCCCAACCGTGGCGGCCACCACGATGCGGCCGCCACGGTCGGGTTCCATCCTAGCGGGGAGAGTGCCCGGCCAGGGCCAGCATCTCCCCGGCCAGCATCACCGATCCAAACACGAGGACTCCACTGCGATCCGCGGACTGCGCCCCCGCCTCGGCGATCTCGGCTGCACGATGGACTGCGTCGGCGAGGGACTCTCGCACGTCTACCCGGTCGGGACCGAATACGTCCTCGGCGATCTCGGCCAGGCTGGCGATGTCGGCCGCGCGCTCGCCCGGCATCTGTGTGACGACGAGGTGATCGATGAAGGGCTCAACCTCGGACAGGACGCCCTCGACGTCCTTGTCCCCCATCGCGGCGTACACGCCAGCGATGCGCGCGAAGGAGAAGGAGGATTCCACGGCCTCGCGCAGGGTCGCGGCGCCCGCGGGGTTGTGCGCGGCATCGACGATGATCGTGGGCGAATGGCGCACGACCTGCATGCGGCCCGGGCTGGAGGCGTTCATGAGGCCCTGCTCGACGATGCGACCGTCCAGGCCGCGACCGCCCATGAAGGCCTCGACGGCGACGAGTGCGGCCGCCGCGTTGTGCGCCTGATACTGACCGAACAGCGGGACGAATACGTCCTGGTAGACGGCGGAAGGCGTGCGGATGGTGACCATCTGGCCGCCCACGCCGATCTGGCGATCCACGACCTCGAAGTCACGGCCCTCGACGCGGACAATCGCGTCGACGGAACGAGCCTGGTCTAGGAGGACGTCGAGGACTTCCTCCTGCTGTTTCATGATGACGACAACCTGACCGGGCTTGATGATGCCGGCCTTTTCGACTGCGATCTCTTCGATCGTGGAACCCAGCCACTTCGTGTGATCCAAGGCAATCGGGGTGATGACGGACACGCCGGCGTCGATGACGTTCGTGGCGTCCCAGCGTCCACCCATGCCGACCTCGACGACGGCGGCGTCGACCGGATAGTCGGCGAAGGCAGCGTAGGCCATGATGGTGAAGACCTCGAAGAAGGACAGGCGGGGGCCGCCCTCCTGCGAGCTGCGCTCGTCCACCATTCCGACGTAGGGTTCGATGTCCTCCCATGCGCGCACAAAGCCCTCGCGCGTGATCGGGTGGCCCTCCAGCGAGATGCGCTCGCGCACGTCGAGCAGGTGCGGGCTCGTGAAGCGGCCCGTCTTCATGCCGAAAGCGGTGAGCAGCGAGTCGATCATGCGCGAGGTGGAGGTCTTGCCGTTCGTGCCCGTGATGTGGATCGACGGGTAGGATCGTTGCGGGTCGCCGAGGATGTCGAGGGCGAGCTTCACGCGCTTCAACGTGGGGTCGATGTCGTGCTCGGGGGCTCGCGCGACTATGGAGCGGTAGATCTCCTCCACGCGCGCGTCGAGCTCAATGTCGTCCTCAGCGCGGGCCAGGGCGGCTTCGTGGGAGGCACGCTCGCCACGTTCCTGAGCGGCATCGTCGGCAAAGTCTTCGTCCACCTCACCCTCGATCTCGGCGAGGACGGAGGGGTCGGGGCCCAGCAGCAGCGAGTGCTCGACGAGGGCGCGCAGCGCGGCCTCGCGCTCGCTCTCCTCGGCCTGCGCCTCGGTGCCCTCCCCCGCATCGGTCTCCTCGACCTCGTCGGCTGCTTCCAGGTACGGGATCAGGTCGGCCGGGATACCACCCTGGGTGTCCTCGTGTGTGGGGTCTTGCCCGAAGAACGATTCGCCTGCCATGTTTCCTCCGCTGCTTGCGTCTGTCCCCAGTAGTGTAACGGCAGGGAGGCGGCACGCGAGATATGCGCACCGTCGCGCAGCTCTCGTTCCCACTCTCACGATCCGCGCGCCGAGCGCCACTCGGGGCGCGGACGATTGCGCTCCATGGGCGGCCCCGCAACGAAGCTGGTGAGACGAACCCGCTCCACCCCTGTTTGAGTTTCTGTCGGGCGGCTACACTTCCCCTCAGGGGCAAAACCCTTGGACGGAGGACAATCTCATGGGAAAGTGGTTTGGTCAGGCCGCCGAGATCGAGGCGCTGCGCGCCGAGAATCACCAGTTGAAGGGCCAGGTGGCGAGCCTTGAGGCGCGCCTTCGCGCGGCTTACGGCGAGGCAGGGATCACCGCGCTCGCGCAGGAAGCACCCGCTCCTTCCGGGGGCGGCGAGGCTGGCCCCACCGTCCCTCCCGTTGGGGTGGGTGTAGCGGAGCTGACCGAGGCCGAGCGTGCGCTGGTGGCCTCAGGCCGCAAGATCGCAGCCATCAAGGCCTACCGGGATCGCACCGGGGCTGACCTGTTGCACGCCAAGGAACTCATTGACGAGGCCGCGGCGATCAAGCGAGTGAGCCCGGACCTGACCGAGGAGGAACTCGCGCTGGTGGCCTCGGGCCGCACGGTCGAAGCCGTCAAGGCCTACAAGGACCGCACCGGCGTGAGCCTCAAGCAGGCAAAGGCGGCCATTGGCGCGGCGCGTTGACATACTCCCCCAACCGCCCTCGATGAAAAGTGAGGTCCAATGCCACAAGAGCTACCTGCCGCCAACGACCGGGAACACATCGCGACCCAGAGCGCTTACTTTCTCACCCGAGCACCCGGCACCGGGGATATGTTGCCCAACTCAGAGGAAGGCCTGGGGGAACGCTACCGGTGCGGTGGCGATGTGACCATGTCCAGCGCGTGGCAGATGTCCCGTGGCACAGATCCCGAGATTCGCTCAACCAACGCATGGCTAGAGTCGCGCTATGCGGTACCCGGGTGGGGATACCCGGCGTGGCGAGAGGATCGAGACCACGCAGAGATCCCCAACAGCGACCGGTACTTCCTTGACAAGTCCGAGTTCATCAGGGCCTTCGATATCGACGGGCTAGACCACATCGGCCATGTCGGTTTACGCACCCTGACCCCGATCATTAACGGAACGGTTTTCCCGTCGGAGTTTCGCTCGGGACCGCCCGCCAACTTCAACGAGCTATACCGCCAGTTCCGCTTGACTCATGCGCCTCTCCCCGAGGACGTCGTTATCGAGATAAGCCTGCGCGATGAGGACATGGGATCCTTCGGGCAGACGCCGCAAGTGCGCGTCCTCGAGAGGGCGATGGCGGATAACTGGGTACCCATGACCATCGACGAACTGATCACGCAACGCATTATCGAAGGGGTCTCGGAGCATGTTGGAGAAGTTAGAGACGTTGATTGGGAATCTCTGTACGGGTACTTTCTTGGCCCAAGCTGACTTTCAGGACGGCCACGGATACTCATTTTCAAGCTACAACACCGACTTTTTCGCAGTGTGGGAAACGTCGGGCAGCTACCGCTTCAGTTGGTCCGAACGCCACCCCAGCGCACGCTTTACGATGGAGACGCGTAGCGACGTCATGGCCTCGTACATGCTGATCACCGAACTCGGTGCCCGACGACGGGCCAGTCTGTGGTTTCCGCCCATCGTCATCCCCGGCGAAGCGCCATCGGATCAACGCTGGAAGGTCTCAAAAACCCGCTGGCCGCGAGTCACGCGTTACACGAGCACCACCGATCCCACGATGAGTGTCGAAGCAACAAACAGCCTCGAACTGCGCAGGCTTCTCTTTTCCACACAATTCCCCGACGAGGACTACCTGGAATCCTACATGTACCCGGATGCCTATCCCCTCTTGCACCCGTATCTTTCCTCGATCACACCCTATCTGCAGCATCTGCATGACGCCGGCGTCGTCCTGCCGGAACAACCCGGCTACTACGGCTTCTCAGACACGCTGACGCTCTAGCGTCTCCTCACACGCGGGCAAGCGACGAGCCACCGCCATGAGAGGGACCTCTCGCGGGTCAGACGCGTCAGTGGGCGGGCTCGGGAGTAGTTTCTCTCGAGCCCGCCCACCGGTTCACTCAGCGTTTGGCGACGCTCACGGCGAGCTTGTCGCCGGGCTCGATCGCAACCGACAGGGCGAGGGTCTCGGCGGCGATCATGTCGCGCCAGGTCTCAACGTCGGCCACGTGATCGGACGGAACCGTCAGCGACAGGTCGATGCGATCAGCGATGTGTAGGCCGGCGTTCTTGCGCTCGTCCTGGACCGCACGAACCACGTCGCGGGCGTAGCCCTCGGCCTCCAGCTCGGGGGTCAGCTCCGTATCGAGGACCACGAAGGTGCCCGAGGCGAGCACGTCCGCGACCTGGCCCTCGGCGGCGTCTACGGAGGTGGACACGGAGAACATGTCGCCCGTCAGCTCCAGCGGAGCGCCATCAAGCTGCACGCCCGGGAAGCGGCATGCGCCGTCCTCGGTGATCTCCCACTCGCCGGCCTTCTGTGCCTTGAACAGCTGGCTCGTCAGCTTACGAACCGACGGCTCGAAGGCGCGCGGGTTCAGGGCGAGCTCGGTGCGCACGCTCAGGCCCGAATTCTGCGGGTCGTTGAAGACCACGGACTTCACGTTCACCTCGGAAGCGATCAGATCCGCGAAAGGCTCCAGGTCCGCGAAGTTCTCCGACACGACCTGCAGGGAGGCCAACGGCTGGCGCACGCGCAGCTGATGCGTCTTGCGCAGCGCGTGGGCCGCCGACACGGTCGAGCGAACCTCGTCCATGGCCGCCACGAGCGCGGGGGCCACCACGGCCTCGTCGATAACCGGGAAGTCGACCAGGTGCACGGACTCCCCACCCGTCAGGCCGCGCCAGATCTCCTCGGTCAGCAGCGGCAGCAGGGGCGCAGCCAGCTCCATGAGGGTCACGAGCGCCGTGTACAGCGCGTCGAAGGCCGAGGCATCCTCATCCCAGAAGCGCTGACGCTGGGTACGCACGTACCAATTCGTCAGAACATCCAGGTACTCGCGGATCGCCTCGCAGGCACCTGCGACGTCGTACTCATCCAGGTCGGCGCGCACGTCCTCCGCGAGGGTGAGCGTGTGGGCCAGCAGGTAGCGGTCCATCTCCGGCAGGGCAGCGACGACGTCGGCCGAGGACAGGTCCAGACGACGCGCCTCGTAGCCCTCGCCCTTGTTGCATGCTCCCGCGTACAGCGTGAAGAAGTAGTACGTATTCCAGATGGGCAGAAGCACCTGACGGACGGTGTCGCGGATCGACTCCTCCTTGACGATCAGGTTGCCGCCGCGCACGACCGGGCTCGACATGAGGAACCAACGCATGGCGTCAGAGCCGTACTTGTCGAAGACCTCGGCCACGTCCGGGTAGTTGCGCAGCGACTTAGACATCTTCAGGCCGTCGTCGCCCAGGACGATGCCGTGGGAGACGCAGGAGCGGAACGCGGGGCGATCGAAGAGTGCCGTCGCCAGGACGTGCAGCGTGTAGAACCAGCCGCGCGTCTGACCGATGTACTCGACGATGAAGTCGCCCGGGTAGTGGTTCTCGAACCATTCCTGGTTCTCGAACGGGTAGTGCACCTGCGCGAAGGGCATCGATCCGGACTCGAACCAGCAGTCAAACACGTCGGAAATGCGACGCATCGTCGACTTGCCCGTCGGGTCGTCCGGGTTCGGGCGGGTCAGCGAGTCGATGAAGGGACGGTGGAAGTCCGTGACCTTCACGCCGAAGTCTGCCTCCAGCTCGGCGATCGAGCCGTAGACGTCGGTGCGCGGGTATGCCGGGTCGTCAGAGACCCACACGGGGATCGGCGCGCCCCAAAAGCGGTTGCGCGAAATCGACCAGTCGCGAGCACCCTCCAGCCACTTGCCGAAGATCCCGTGTTTGGTGTGTGCAGGAGTCCAGGTGATCTCCTCGTTCAACTCCACCATGCGGTCGCGGATCTCGGTGACGCGCACGAACCAGGAGGACACGGCCTTGTACATCAGGGGCTTGCGGCAGCGCCAGCAGTGCGGGTAGGAGTGCACGTAGGACTTCTCGCGCACCAGAACGGCGCGGATCTCGGGCGCACGGCGCGCGATCGGGCCACCCTGCTCGCGCAGGTCGGCCACAACGTAGCGGTTCGCGTCAAAGATCTGCATGCCCGCGTAGTCGCTCACCTCGGAGGTGAAGACGCCGCCGTCGTCGACGGGCAGGACGACGCCGATGCCGTACTCCATGCAGGTCCACATGTCGTCCTCACCGAAGGCCGGAGCCTGGTGGACCAGGCCGGTGCCGTCCGTGGTGGTCACGTAGTCGGCGGCGATGATGGACCAGCCGTTGGGGCCGGGGGCGCCGCCCTCGGCGCGGCGTTCGGGGGTGTCGAAGTAGTCGTAGATCGGGTGGTAGTGGACGCCGACCAGCTCCGAGCCCTTGTAGGTGGCGACGACGGCGGGTTCCTCGCCCAGTTCCTTGGCGTAGGCGCCGACCAGGTCGGTGGCGATCAGGACGCGCTCGCCCGCGAGGACGCCCTCGTGGTCGGCCGCGACCTCGACGAGTGAGTACTCGATGTCCGGCCCCACGGCGACGGCCGAGTTCGACGGCAGGGTCCAGGGCGTGGTCGTCCAGATGAGGGCCAGCTCGGGGCGCGCCGAATCCTCGCGCAGCTTGGTTTCGAGGCGCAGGCCCACGGTCACCGTGTTGTCGGTGCGGTCCTGGTACACGTCGTCGTCCATCTTGAGCTCGTGGTTGCTCAGAGGCGTGCGGTCGTTCCAGCAGTAGGGCAAGACACGGTGGCCCTGGTAGGCCAGGCCCTTGTCGTAGAGCTGCTTGAACGCCCAGATCACGGACTCGGTGTAGGACATGTCGAGCGTCTTGTAGTCGTTCTCGAAGTCCACCCAGCGAGCCTGGCGGGTGACGTACTCTTCCCATTCCTTGGTGTAGCGCAGGACGGAGGAGCGGCAGGCTGCGTTGAACGCCTCGATGCCGACGCCACCCTCGCGGGTGATCTCGGTGACGTCCTCGATGCCGAGCTGGCGCTGCGCCTCGAGCTCGGCGGGCAGGCCGTGCGTGTCCCAGCCGAAGCGGCGCTCGACGCGGTGGCCCTTCATGGTCTGGTAGCGGCCCACTACGTCCTTGACGTAACCGGTCAGGAGGTGACCGTAGTGGGGCAGGCCGTTGGCGAAAGGCGGGCCGTCGTAGAACACGAACTCGTTGGCACCGTTCTCGCCGGCGTCACGCATCTCAATGGACTTGCGGAAGGTGTCGTTGCTGGCCCAGAAAGCCAGGGTGCCAGCTTCCATCGTGGGGAAGGAAGGGCTGGGGTCCACCTCGTCTTGCCGGTGGCGGGGGTAGAAGCCGTGCTTCGTCATGAGTGTCCTCGTCTCGCGCCTATACAGGGACGAGGACCGGCGTCGCCGGCACCCGCGGTACCACCCCGCTTGCCGCTCCCTCACTGGGTGCGGCCGCTTCGTTGGGGCTGTGTCGGGCCCTCCCGTCCGGTTCTACTCGAGGGGACGAGGCCGTGGCCGGCTCTCGCGTCCTTCTTTCTTCCGGATGCTCCCCGGTGATGCCCCGTTGCCGGGCCGGATCGTAGCGAGAACCCAGTGTAGCGAAGAAATGCTCGTGCGCCCACCGGGCGCAGCGTCTGCCTGACCACAGCACAGCGCTTGCTCGTCGCGGTCTGCCCGAACATGGCCTCGCCCCCTAAGAATCGACACCCCGCGGCACCCACCGGCGCCGCGCTGGCCTCGTCTCGCATCGCCTCGGCGCGTGCTCGCGAGGACCGCGCTGCCCTGCCCTAGAGTTGTGGGGTGATTGAAATCGAAACGACACGCACCGTACGCCCCTGGGGCGCACTGATCGGCGCATGTGTTCTGGCCGCGCTGATTGCCGTGTGGGCGATGCAGGGAGCTATTTCCGCAACGGGGCTACCCATTGGCCGCGCGGCGACGATCGCCGTGGGAATGACGCTGCAGGCGATTCCCTTCCTGCTGCTGGGCGTGTTCGTCGCCGAGCTCATCGAGGCATTCGTTTCCCCATCACTGATCGCTCGCGTGTTCCCGACAAACCCGGTCGCATCCGTGTTTGCCGCGCTCATTGCGGCGTTCCTGCTGCCCGTCTGCGACTGCTCGGCGGTTCCGATTTTCCGTTCGCTGCTGCGCAAGGGGGTGCCGCTGTCGGCCGCGACGACCCTCATGCTGGCGTCTCCCGCTATCAACCCGCTGGTGATCGCCTCGACGTATTATGCCTTCGGCTCATGGTCGCTGGTGGGCGCACGCATCGGGCTGAGTATCGTCGTCGCACTCACGGTCGGCCTGTCTATGTTGGTCTCCTCTCCGCGCGCTCTGCACGAGGAAACGGATCTCCACGGCAGCAACACGTGCGGGTGCGAGGGTGGCTGCGCGGTTCCGGATCGATCAATCTCGGGCGTTCTGGGCGCGACAGGTCAATCTTTCGGCAGGATCCTGCCCTACCTGCTCGGAGGCGTTGCCGCGTCCACACTCGCTCAGGTTTTCTGGCCGGTGTCGTCTCTGCTCGCAGGACTGCCCGCGCCCGGCGCGTTGGCGCTCATGATGGGTGCCGGTTTCGCTCTCTCCCTCTGTTCGTCTTCTGACGCGGTGATCGCCCGATCTTTGGCTTCCCTCGCCCCAACGGGCGCGCTCATGGGCTTCATGGTCTACGGGCCGATGATGGACATCAAGAACGTAGCCCTCCTGGCTTCACAGTTCCGCATCGCGTTCGTGGTTCGTTTGTTCGTGACGGTGACGGCTGTGGCAGCGCTCGTTATCGGCTGCGCCTGGTGGATGGGGGCACTCTCGTGAAGGTTCTTGATCGACTCGCTCCGATTGCGCAGTCGCTGTCGCTGGCATGCCTGGGTGGCGGACTCCTTTGGCTGTCGCTCTCGGGCCGTTACGCGTCGTTCGTGCCCCCGTCCGCGCGCCTGGGGATCATTGCTTCGGGAGTTGGCTTGCTTGCCTGTTCGCTCGCCCTGTCCGCTCGGCTCGGCTTGAGCGAACACGCACAGAACGACAGCGATCAGGCTCGTCATGCGCTGACGCGCACCTTTGTCGCGCTCGTTGCGAGCGCACTCATCGTTCTTCCTTTCCACGTCTCTCCGTCGGAGTTGGCATCCACCGCGTGGAGCGCCCGCGGGGCTGACGCGGGTGCGAACCCCGGCCTCGACGCTGGCAATGAAGAGACTAGCTCCGCGCCGACTTCCTCCTCGGACGGCGACACCCCCTCCACCGATAGCCAGAGTGGGGGCGCATCTGCGGTGCCGTCGGCGGGGACGCTCGAGCTCACGACGGACAACTTCTACGGGCAGGTCGAGGAACTGATCGCCAACGGGCGCGCTCACGACGGCCAGCGCATCGACCTCGTCGGTTTCGTGGTGAGTCCGGAGGCAGCCCGTGGCCAGGCTTCCATTCCACGCGTGACGGAGGAAGAGAGTTTCGCTGTGGCTCGCATGGCGATCTGGTGCTGCGCGGCTGACGCGTACCCGGTTGGCTTCGCGGTGCGCTGGAGCGGCCCCACCCCCGAAGCCGATAGCTGGGTGCACGTGAGCGGCACGCTGCGGGTACGCGGCACGAAAGCACTGTTGATCGAGGCTGACTCGGTGACGCCGGCGGATACTCCAAATCCGGAGTTCGTCCTTCAGACACGCTAAACTCACACATTCTAGTGACCTAGTTCACTACGTCTGTTTATGTCCGTTACTTCGGACACAAAAATGCGCGCGTACGGTGAATGAAGCGCACACGGCAGGCGCGGGCGCATCACCACACCTTCAAGGATGAAGACATGTCATCGACAACCACACTCACACCCCGCGAGAAGCAAGCGAGGCGCTACGCAACGACTCTCGCTCTCATCGCCACCCTCGGCCCCTTCTTCTACGGATTCGAGGGCATGGTCCTCAACGCCGCCATCAAGGCCGTGGGATCCACCTTCGAGCTCGGCCCGATCCTGCAGGGCGTTGCGGGCGCGGCAGGTGTCATCGGCGGCCTGATCGGTGCCCTCGCCGCGGGACGCATCTCCGACAAGATCGGCCGCAAGACCACGCTCATGTGGGTCGGCCCCTTCCTGCTTTTTGAGGCCCTCCTCGGCCCCATCTCTCCCCTCCTGGGCAGCTTCGGCTATCCCTTCCTCCTCCTGACCCGCATCGTTGGCGGTATCGGCTTCGGCGCGGCGACCACGGTTGCCCCCGGCTACGTCGCGGAAATTGCGCCCGCAGACATCCGCGGGCGTCTCATCGGCTTCCGCCAGCTCGCGATCATCCTGGGCCTGTTCTTCGCCGGCCTCATCAACACCGCGGTCGTCTCGATCACAGGCGGCGCCGCTAAGCCGGCGTTCGGCGGCCTCATGACCTGGCAGGTCCTCTTCGCCTGCCTCATCATCCCGGCCCTCCTCTTCGTCATCTTCACGGCGAAGATTCCCGAGTCTCCCCGCTACCTCGTCTCCGTGGGCCGCACCAAGGAGGCCGAGGAGATCCTAGCCAAGCTGTCCGGCGAGGAAGACCCCGCAGACCGTGTCGAAGCCATCGCCCAGTCCCTGACAATCACGGGCGGCGCGAAGCTGTCGATCGGGCAGATCCTGTCCTCGCAGTGGCGCGGCCTCGTGTTTGTCGGCATGGCGATCGCCGCGTTCCAGCAGCTCACCGGCATCAACGGCGTCTTCTTCTACTCCAACTCCCTGTTCGCCGCAGTCGGCTTCACCGAGTCGATGGCCCTGGCCCAGACCCTGCTCATCACCGCCTTCAAGATCGTCGGCGTCCTGTCGGGCATCATGCTGGTGGACCGCGTGGGCCGCAAGCGCATGCTGATCTACGGCGGCACCCTCATCTTCGTATCGCTGGGCATCGTGGCCACGGTCTTCACGGTCGCCCCCACCGTCGACGGCAAGCCGGATGTCGCAGACTCCCCCGTCCTGGCATTCCTGGCGGTCGCGGCCTTGTGTACCTTCCTCCTCGGATTCACCTCCTCGTGGGGCCCCATCTTCTCCATCGTCATGGGCGAGATGTTCCCCAACTCGATCCGCGGTGGCGCCATGTCGCTCGCATCGGGCGCCGACTTCCTCGTCAACTTCCTGGTTGTCCTCCTCTTCCCCTTCCTCATCGGCTGGTCGCCCGCTGGCACCTACTGGATTTACTGCGCCTTCGGCGTCCTCGCAGTCATCTTCACGGCGAAGTTCCTCACCGAGACCAGCGGTGCCGAGCTTGAGGACATGGACAAGGTCATCACCCAGAAGTGAACACTCCCCCCCCTTCTATTTCAACGACGAAAAGGCATTGCAATGACTGATACGACTCGGGATATTCCCGACAACGTGCGCAACGTCCTGGTCATTATGACCGACCAGCATCGCACCGACACGATCGGCTGCCTGGGCAACCCCCATGCGCGCACCCCCGTCATCGATGCGATGGGCGAATCCGGATTCGCCTTCACCCACTGCTTCACCCCCACAGCTATCTGCACGCCGGCGCGCGCCTCGCTGCTCACCGGCAAGCGCCCAGGTAAGCACCAGGTGCTGGCCAACCCCGAGTGGAACATCGCCTACCAGGTCTCGATCCCCGAGGGAACGTGGACATACACGCAGGAGCTGCGCGACGCCGGATACAACGTCGGCATCGTGGGCAAGTACCACTGCGGCTACAACCTGCCCGACAAGTTCGGCGCGGACGACGACACCTACTGGGGTGCCGAAAATCCGGTGGCCAACGAGTTGTACGTCGCCTGGCTCGAGGCCAACAACCTCCCGCCTGTTCGCGCGCACGACCTGTGGCGCGGCAAGCTGCCCGGCGGGCGCGACGGCCACATCATCGCCGCGCGCCTCGACCAGCCCGAGGAGGCCACCTTCGAGCGCTTCCTGGCGGACCGCGCGATCGAAAAGTTGCGTGAGTACGCGGCCGACTGGAAGGACTCGGGACAGCCCTTCTGCCTCGACGTGCACTTCTTCGGCCCCCACCTGCCTTACTTCCTGCCCGACGAGTGGTTCGACCTCATCGATCCAGACGACGTCGAGCTGCCGGAAAACTTCGGCGACTCCCTCATCGGCAAACCCCCAATCCAGGAGAACTACGCGACCTACTGGTCCACGTCCTCGTTCACGAACGAGCAGTGGAAGAAGCTCATCGCGGTCTACTGGGGATACACGGCCATGATCGACTTCGAGATCGGGCGCATCATGGACGTGGCGCGCGAGCTGGGCATCCTGGACGACACGGCGGTCTTCTTCTGCGCGGACCACGGTGAGTTCACGGGCTCGCACCGCCTCAACGACAAGGGCCCGATGATGTACGACGACATCTACAACGTCCCTTTCATCGCCCACATCCCCGGCGTCTCGACCGTGGGCCGCTCCGACGCGTTCGTCTCCCTCATCGACCTGCCGGCCACGGTGCTCGACATCGCGGGTCTGGACACCTCGCTCGTGGAGGATGGCCGCTCGATCGTGGACCTGACCCGCGGCGAGGACGTCGAAGGCTGGCGCGAAGACATCGTGTGCGAGTTCCACGGCCATCACTTCCCCCTCCAGCAGCGCATGCTGCGCACGCGGGACTTCAAGCTCGTCATCAACCCCGAGTCGATCAACGAGCTCTACGACCTGCGCCTGGATCCGGCGGAGATGAACAACGTGTACACCGTGCCCGTCTACGATGAGATCCGCAGGGAGTTGGCGACGAACCTGTACCTGCAGCTGCGCGAGCGCGGGGACCATTCCTTCGCCAAGTGGATGGCGGCGATGACGGACTTCGACGTCCCGCTGGTGAACACGGCTCGCTCCGACCTCGACGAGGTCACGAGCGACTAACCCCCGGCCTCGGCGGCGGGAGGACTGACGCGCCCCCGCCGCCGAGGCAAACTCGCGCCCTACACACCCCTCACAGTGACGCGTATCATAGAAACTGTCAACGAGGTCGAAGCGCCCCGATCGGGCACCAAAGATGAAGCGTCGGAAAGGAGAGGCATGCAATACCCCACACGCAGACCTCTGCCCACCCTCGAAGACCGCATCGTCGCCCGCCTGACCAAAGCCCCCGCGACGCGCTCCCAGCTATGCGAGGCGCTCGACACCTCGCGCACGAACCTGGGGCGCGCGCTCACCACCCTCCTCGACGAGGGCTCAGTGACTCCGGTGCGCACGAACGCCCCCGGACGAGGCCGGCCCACCCAACTCCTCACCCTCAACTCCTCGGCGGTACACTGCGTCGGCCTGAACGTCACGCGCACGTCATGCGCGGGCGTCATGCTCTCGCGCAACGGCACCGTCCTGGCAGCCGTCCACATCGTCTCCCCCACCTCCCCTTCCCTCCAGCTCTCTCTCGAACAGACCTGCGAGGCCCTCGCCGCGAGCGCGGCCCGTCAGGGGATCGACACCTCGACGGTGCGCGCGGTGGGCGTGGGGGTTCCCATTCCGATGGGGCGTAACGCCAGGCTTTCCTCGGACGCATACCCAACCATGGAAGAGCTCAGCGAGCTCACGCGTCGCTGGTGGGATCCGCTCCCGGTCGTCGACAACACCGTGCGTGTGGCGGCACTGGCGGAGGCCTTGTGGGGCGCGGGCGCGGACATGTCCTCGTTCATCTATCTGCGCCTGTCGGGAGGCGTGGGCGGCTGCGTCGTCTCCGATTTTCGCCTGGTTGGCGGTGCGGGTGGCCTGGCCGGGGAACTGGGACACATGACGGTGGGGTCCAATGACTCACCCTGCGCCTGTGGCAAGCGTGGGTGCCTCGAGACGCTGGCCTCCGTCCCGGCGCTGTGTGAGCGCGCGGGCGTTGCCGATATTGCTCAGCTGCGAGCCGCTGTCCTCTCGGGTGACACGCATGCGCGCGAGGCCCTGGAGCGAGCGGCGCAGGCCGTCGGCTATGTCCTCGGGTCGGCCGCGCTCCTCATTAACCCGAGGGCCATCATCGTTGCCGGCGAAATCGTCGACGCGTTCCCCTCCCTGCGATCCGACATAGCGGCCTCCATGTACGGGGAGCTCCTTCCCGTCATGGAGTGGGACATCGACGTCGTGGGGGCATCGCTGGGGCCCCTGGGCGCTGCTCAGGCCAGCGCGTATATAGCCGCCCATCCCTTTGAGGAGGACGACCCGGCTGCCCACTGCCCCGAGGAAGGCTCACCCCAGCGGGAGGAGCCGGCCTCGTCGTTGAGGGCGAGCGTCGTTCGAGGGGAGCGGCCGTGACGCGCCCAATCCCCTTCTCCGTGGTCACTAAACCGACGGGAGCAGCCTGCAACCTGGATTGCCAGTATTGCTTTTTCCTGTCCAAGGAACTGCTCTACGACGCTGCCGCGCAGACTATGTCCGAGCAGACCTTGGAACGTTACGTCGAGGCGTTCCTGGACTCGAGCACCGACGGCGAGGTGACGATGCTGTGGCAGGGCGGGGAGCCGACCCTGCGCGGTCTGCCTTTTTTTGAGCGCCTCATCGAGCTGTGCGAGGCCTACCGCCGACCCACCCAGCGCGTGCGTCACGCACTGCAAACCAATGGCACGCTGGTGACCGACGCGTGGGCCCGCTTTTTCGCGGACCACAACTTCCTCGTGGGCGTGTCCATTGACGGGCCCGCTCCCCTGCACGACGCCTACCGGCTCAACCGTGGCGGGCGCGGCACCCACGCGATGGTTGTGCGCGGCTGGGAGGCCCTCGCCCGCGCGGGCGTGGAGACGAACATTCTGTGCACGGTCAACGCCGCGAACGAGGACCACGGGGCCCGGGTATACCGCTACTTCCGTGACGATCTAGGGGCCCGATATCTGCAGTTCATCCCCATCGTCGAGCGTGTGCGCGCCGCCGACCTGGCCCAGGCCGAGCGCGGCTGGCGCTCGGGCACTTCTGCGCTCCTGTACCGACAGGATGGGGACTGCGTGACGAGCCGTTCCACGACTCCAAGCCGCTACGGGAACTTCCTATGCGAGGTGTTCGACCAGTGGCTGGCATCCGACGTCGGCGAGGTCTTCATCCAGGACGTGGACTCGACCCTGTCGGCCATGTTCGGCTCGGCCACGGTGTGCGTGCACGCACCCCAGTGCGGGGCGAACATGGCAATGGAATTCAACGGGGACGTCTACGCCTGCGACCACTGGGTGGAACCCGACTGGCTGGTCGGCTCTATCAACTCTTCGTCGTTTGCTGATCTGGCTGCCTCCGAGAAAATGCGTGACTTTGCGCGACTCAAGCCGGACGTCGACGATGAATGCCAAGCGTGCCCGCACCTGCGCCTGTGCTGGGGCGGATGCCCGAAAGACCGTTTCGTCGAACGCGGCTCCTCCAGGCATAACTACCTGTGCGAGGGGTACCGCGCCTTCTTCGAGCACGCGATGCCGGCCCTACGCGCAATGGGCATGCTGATAGCGGCGGGCAGGCCGGCCTCGGACATCGCGGACCCCACCGTTGCTTCGTCCCTCGGCTTGTCCCTATCGCAGCCAATTGTGTCGAAGGCTGGTCATGATCGTTAAAGCACTCATTGTCGGCGCATTCGTCGGCATCGTCGTCGGATCTCTGGGTGCGGGGGGAGGCATTTTGTCCGTGCCCATCCTCGTCTACGTCCTGGGGCAGGAACCGCATCAGGCAACCGGTCTATCGCTCATCATCGTGGGTCTCACTGCCGCGGTATCACTGGTAACACGGATGCGTTCCGGGAACGTCGCCTGGCGCGAGGGTTCTCTCTTTGCTCTGGCCGGCCTTGTGGGCACGTGGGCTGGCTCAACACTGGGGCCTTTCGTGTCTGCGCGCGCTCTCCTGTTGTCGTTTTGCGCCCTACTGGGACTGGTCGCGCTGTTCATGGTGCGCGCGCAGCTGTCCCCCGCTCATTCTTCTCCGCCCGCTTCGACCAACGCATTGTCCTATTCCGGCGCTCACACGCCCTCACGGATCTCGACCGCCGCTCGGGTGATTGCGTTGGCGACACTGACGGGATTCCTCACGGGCTTCTTTGGCGTTGGCGGCGGCTTCGCCATCGTGCCCGCTTTGCACCTGGCGCTGCGCTACCCAATGAAGAAAGCCTCGGCCACGTCCCTGCTCGTCATGCTGATCACAGCCGCCTTCGGCTTGGCCTCACGACTTCTGGGCGGGACCCTGACGATCACGCCCGAGGCCGGGGCTTTGGTCGCACTGTTCGCCGCGGCTTCGATGGGCGGCGGCATCGTGGGAGCCAGGCTCACCAAGAGGGTGTCGAATCGGGTGCTCGGCCTCGTTTTCGCGGCTCTTCTCGCGATTGTCGCAGTCTCGACGCTGGTCGCTACCCTCGCCTGAGGGCTCGTGAGACACTCGTAGTCTCGCGCGCCCTCAGCGTTCAGCTGGTAGTCGTTCCCTCTCCCTGCATTGAGATGTCACGACTGCCCTGGCCTCCGCTGTTGCTTCCCGGTCCTCGTCCACCTGGGGCAGGTGCGCCCGGACGGGTACCGCGGCTGTCGCTCTGCTGGCCGCTACCGGGGCCTTGCTGACCATTGCCCGGCCCATGCTCATCATCATCGCCGGAAGCAACATCCTCGTCCTCGCTGCCGTCTCCCTGGTCGCTGTCGCCGTCCTCGTAGCCGTCCTCGTATCCACCCTCGTAGCCGTCCTCGTAGCCCTGCTCGTAGTGGTCGTAACCATCTCCCACGACGGCGGCGTGGGTGATCATGCCGACGCCGAACCCAAGGGACAGGAAGGCTGCGGCGGCACCGGCGATCGCTGCACGCTGTCCCCACGACGATTTCTTCGCCCCGGACTCCGATACCTGAGCGACAGCCGCCACGGCCTCCTCGCCCGGGTGTTCGTCGCCAGAAGGGCGCGCGACGGACTCCAGCGGCGTGCCGGCGAACGCGCTGGTACCCTCCTGATGCGAGGCGGAGGGCATCTGAGTCGTCTTCGCCTGGGGCGTACGCGTGGGCAAAACCTCCGTCTGATCTGCGCCCTGGGCACCCGACTGGGGCAGGATCGAAGTGCGCTCGGTCTCACCTGCGAGGTTCTTGTTGTCGTCCGCCATGAGGGGCGCTCCTTTTCTGCTGATTGTGCTTCGTTGCTTCGCAGATTAAGGGCGCTCCATAAGCGGGCGTTATGGCCCACCTGTGAAAAGGCTGTGAATGACAAGAGGCCTCTTGCGATCCGTCACATGGCCTTGCTTGTCGGCGCATGCCCGAAGCTGGGACCGCTGCGCGCACCCAGCACGCGAGCGGCCCCGGCCTCGTTCCCCCGACATCAGCGCCGCGGCACTACTGTCCGGGAATATTCCTGGCCACGAGAGTGTTCGTCGCCTGAGCGACTGGGCGCACGATCATGGAGTCGATATTGACGTGGGACGGGCGCTCAAGGGTCCACGCGATCGCCTCGGCGATGTCCTCGGCAATGAGCGGCGCAGCAACCCCCTCGTACACGCGGTCGGCGGCCTCCTGGGAGCCGAGCCGGTTGAGAGCAAATTCCTCGGTGCGCACCATTCCAGGGGCGATCTCGATGATACGCACGGGCTCCCCCACCAGCTCCTGGCGCAACGTGTTGGCGATGATGCGCTCGGCGTGCTTGGCAGCAACGTAGCCCCCGCCACCGGGATAGGTGTCGTGAGCGGCGGTTGAGGTGAGGAATACGAGGTCTCCCCCGCGCTCGCGCATCGCCGGAAGGAAGGCCCGCGAGCAGTGCAGGGCCGTCAACACGTTGCGCTCGAACATCGCGCTCCACGCGGCGGGATCCGCATCGGCGACGCGGTCCGCGCCGATCGCCCCGCCTGCGTTGTTCACCAGGGCATCGACGGGTCCGCCCTCCATGATGCGAGAGGCTATGTCCTCCACCTGCGCCGCATCGGTCAGATCCGCCGCCCAGTACTCGCAGCCGATCTCGTCAGAAAGGGCCTCCAGGCGTTCGCGGCGCCGAGCCACGGCGACAACCCTCCACCCTCGCTGGGCCAAGAGTCGGGCGGTGGCCTGCCCGATTCCAGTGGAGGCTCCAGTGACAACGACGCGGCGCGAGATACTCATGGCTCGATAGTATATCCCCGGGCACGCATCGAGGTGCGCGCCCGGGGATACTCGTTGAGGCCTCAGCCGTTGGGCAGGCCGTAGGCCTTGTGGATCAGCCAGATCGGGTGAACAACGTTCGCGCCCGTGGCCGTGCGCAGCTGCCAGCGGCATGTCTCCGTGTCGCAGGCCGCCAGCTCAGCGTTGACCTGTTTGATGAAGTCGAAGACGGGGGCGCCGACGGCCTGGGCGATCGCATACTTTTCTTTCTTCATGCCGTAGGTGCCCGCGATGCCGCAGCAGGGCTGCTCGGAATCCTTAACGGTCACGCCGGGGATCAGGCTCATGAGCTCGATCGCAGGCTTGCCCAGTCCCTGGGACTTGACCTGGCAGGGAGCATGGTACGGGATGGTGACCTCGATGCGCTGGAAGTTCGTGTCCAGCTCACCCTGGTCGTACAGGTGAAGCAGGAACTCGCTAATATCCCACGTGCGTGCGCCCACGTCGCGCAGCTCAGGGGTGTCCATCTCGAGGATCTCGTGAGCCTCGTGGCGCAGCATCCCACCGCACGAGCCCGACGCGGAGATGATCGGGGCGTCGCGGTTGACGCTACGCAGGTCGTTGGTCAGCTTCGAGACGTATTTGCGCGCGTCGTCGTACAGGCCGTTGGACTGCAGGGCCAGGCCGCAACAGCCGTGCTTGGGGACCAGGACCTCGTAGCCCAAGTGTTCGAGGACCATGACCGAGTGGATCGAGGTCTCGACCTCGAAGTACTGGCCGGCGCAGCCGTGGAAGAAGATCACCTGGCCGCGTGTGCCCGAGTTCGGCAGCGGCGTATGCTTCTTAAACCATGACTCGAAGGTGCGTCCATAGGCCCGAGGCATGGGAGCGGAGCGGTGCACACCAATGATTGCCTCCATCACCATGCGGATGGGCTTGACGTCGAGCGCCCAGTTCGCGATGGGGGCGACCGGCGTCATCATGGTGCCGATCAGGGAGGTGCGTCCGATAAGGCGGTCGCGCATGGGGATGCCGTGGGCTTCCTTCATGGCGGTGCGACGGTGGTGAATGATCTCGGTGACCTTCACGCCCTGGGGGCACACCAGCGAGCAGGTGCCGCACGAGGAGCAGTAGTCGATGGACTTATCGACCATCTGCCCGTCCTTGCGGAAGCGCTCGGCCTGGGGGCCGGAGTACTTGGGGCCGGCGAACAGGTCGGCGACGCGCATGACCGGGCACTGGGTCTCGCAGATCGTGCACTTCACGCACGAGTCGAGGCTGGCGCGCAGCGCGGCATCGCCGGTGAGGGCGAAGACGTCCTCTTCTTCCACGCCCGGTCCCATCAGCGTTGACATTTCCAGGGTCATTTCAGTTCCTCCACGATCGAGTCGACGGCCGCGAGCGCGCTGGCCAGCGCGATTCCTTCGCCGCTCTTTTCGCGCCAGCGGGTGGCGCCGGCCAGGTTGCCTCCGGCGGCGTACAGGTTGGCGCACACCGGTGCGCCTTCCTCGTCGAGGACGCGCATGCTGTCGTCGACGGCGAGTCCGGACAGGAAGAGGGGCTGGTCCTCGCCCCAGAAGTCCGCGTGCAGGAGTTGCCCGGATGCACCCATGACGGGCAGCCCGCAGATGGTCTCGCGCACGGTGCCGTACGAGTCCATGTCCAGGGCGCCGGATTCGAAGCCGCCGGCGGCCAGGATCAGGGACCGAGTGTGAACGATCGTTGAGCGTCCCGCGCTGGCGTATTCGACTGCGCTGACGCGTCCGTTGTTGGTGTGGACGGCCTTGATCGCGGATCCGAGGATGACGCGGCACTTGTCGGAGGCGATGCGCGTGAGCAGAGCGTTGAGGCGCATGCCGGGAACTGACGGCGGCTGGATCGGGATCTCGAAGACGGGGTGTCCGAGCTTGTCCGCAAGGTCGCGCCACGCGTTCGGATCGTCGAGGCCCAGGACCGCGGGCAGGCCGACGATCTCACCGTCTTCCAGGAGGGGGCGAATCTGGTCTGCCAGGCGTGCGCGCTTCTCCTCGTGGTCGAGGCTGCGCGCGAGGTTCGTGCCGCTCGAGTCGATCTCGCCCTCGCGCACGACGTAGTCCACGGATAGGGCACGCGCCTTGATCGGGATGCCATCGGGCCCGTTCTGTCGCGTGAGGTTTTCGGCGACGAGGCCGGGGTAGAAGTCCTTGAAACGGGTGAGGCCCACGATGGCGTAGCGGGCACCCGCCTGAGGGATGCCGGCCTCCATGGAGGGCGGAATCAGGCAGGTGGGGCGTAGCGCGCCGACCCCGGTGGGGATGAGCACGTTGCGCTTCTCATTGCCGACGAGGAAATCGGAGCCGACGAGGTCTCGCAGCCACGCGACGGAGGTGCCGACGTGGTCGGGGGTGACGTGGCTGTATGGGTGGGTTGGACGGGAGGCCACGTGGGCTTCCAGCGCCTCGAGCGGATTGTCGACGGGCTCGGGGCGGTAGCCGAGGATGTCGACCGTGCCTGTACCGAGCTGGATGCCACCCACGCCCTTCGTGACGAGAGTGACGCTCAGACCTGCGTGAGCGGCTTTGATTGCGGCGGCCAGGCCTGCCAGGCCAGCGCCGATAACGACGACGTCTCTCATCGAACAACCTCCTCGCTGGGTGCGGGCAGGTGCTCGACATCGAGCGTGCCCTCGTGGATCCAGGCATCCAGCGCGGCCTGCCTGGCTTGCTTGCCGAAGATGATGGGCCACAGACCGATCCAGCGGTTCTTCAGGAAGAGACGCAGGAGGGAGTTAGCGCGCATCGAGTCGATGTCACCGCGCTCGTGGGCGATGCCAGCGGCGCGCTGGGAGCAGAAGCCGCCCTGGCAGGGTCCCATGCCCAGGCGCATCTGGCGACGCACGTCATCGAGCTGTCCCTTGGGCAGGGTGTCCATGACGTTTTCGAGCATTGCGCGCGTGGCCATCTCACACTCGCAGATGATCTGCTCGTGGGAAGGGGATTCGTTGCGCGATTCGACGTTGTCGAGGCGGTGGCCGATCGTGTAGAGGCGCTCTTCCTTGGCGGGCGGGACGGCCTCGTCGGCGGTTTTGCAGGCGCGTTTCTCGCCCATCTCCTCGCACATGATGTCGACGATGCGCTCGGCCATGAGACGGTAGGTGGTGAGCTTGCCGCCCGCGATTGTGAGCATGCCGTAGATGCCGTCGCGCGTGTTGTGGTCGATGATGCTCATGCCGCGCGCCATGTGTCGGGTGTCAGTTGCGGACACACGTGAGTCCTTGACGAGGGGGCGCGCGCCGGCCCAGGCGTGCACGGCGCGGGCCTTTCGGAAGCCGGGGATCATGGCCTCGCCGGAGTCGAGCATCTGCTGGACCTGGTCGGCGGGGATGGATAGACGATCCGGGTCCTCGGCCTTGAGGTCGGTCGTGCCAATGATGCACACGGTGTGGTCGGGCACAAGGATGTCGCCGTCGGCGGGCCACACGCAGCGGTTGATGACTGACTGGCTGATGCGGTGGTTCATCGCGATCATGATGCCGGCGCCGGGGACGACGTCAACGCCGTGACAGTCAGCCATGGCGGCGATCTGTCCCGCCCAAGGGCCACCGCAGTTGAGGACGAAGCCACATTCGATGCGCACGTCCTCGCCCCCGCGCTCGTCATGAACGATGACGGCGCTAATGCGCTCCCCCTCGCGCTCAATGGAGGTCACGCGATGGTAGGTCAAGAGCTGGGCCCCGTAGGCCTGCGCGGAGCGAATCGCTCCCCACGTCATCTGCCATCCATCGACCGTGCCATCATGGACCTCGAAGGCTCGCTTGATGCGAGGATCGAGTCGTGGTTCGCGGCGCAGCGCCTCAGCGATGGAGATTTCTGCGGCAGGCACCTTTGCAGCCGCTGCGCGGGCCAGGAACTGGTCCGCGTATTCTTCATCGTCGTGCGCCGTTACCACGAAGAGGCCTCCGGTGGCCTCGACCGCGTTGGCGTTGATGCGCTTGACGATCTCATTTTCTTCGGCGCATTCGGTGGCCGACTCTGGATCGGATGCGATGTAGCGGCCACCCGAGTGGAGCAGGCCATGGAAGCGACCGGAGGTTCCCTGAGCGATATCCGCCCGGTCGACGAGGACGGCTGAGAAGCCGCGCATGGCGACGTCGCGGACGACGCCAGCACCGGTGGATCCGCCACCGATGACACACACGTCAGTGCGAAGTGTCTTCACCGTAAAAAATCCCTTCACCTCGTGATGAGGAAGTGCTTCGTTGCTCCTTCCATGATGCCCTTTCAGAGCCCCTTTGCACGAATGCACACAAGACTCTGCACATACGTGCACAATGGGGCCCTGTCAAAGTCGCATTCGCACTCGCCCACACAAATCCAGTCAAAAACGACGAATAACATCCCCTCGGTATCACGTAAATCGACACACGCGTCGCCCGAGGGACGCTCATATCACCTCACCCGTGTCTTTCCCCCTAGAGTTAAGGCATGACAAATACAATGCTGGCTCGAGTCCTCGACACCGCGTACATCGATTCGACGACACGCCCCCAGGACGACTTCTACCGTCACGTCAACGGCACCTGGCTGGCGACGCACACGATCCCCGCGGACCGCCCCATGGACGGAGTGTTCCATACACTGCGCGACGCTTCTGAAAAGTACGCGCGCGCAATCGCACAGGATGCCGCCGACGGCTCCCTGGATGATCCGGACGCGCAGCGCATCGCAACGCTGTGGAACCAGTTCCTCGACGAGGACACCATCGAAGAAGCGGGGGCTGCTCCCCTGCGCCCCGATCTCGACGCAATCAACGCTTGCGTGACCCGCGAGGAGCTCGCCCAGGAGATGGGCCGGTTGATGCGCGAAGGCGTTGGAGGCCTCGTCGGAGCTTACGTGGGCACGGATCCCCACGACTCGTCGCGCTACATGGTTTCCCTCGTTCAGTCCGGCATCGGACTGCCCGACGAGGCCTACTACCGCGAGGACGACTACGCGCCAATCCGGGATGCCTACGTCGCGCACACCGCCCGCCTCCTCGGCCTCGCCGCAATGCCCGACCCCGAGGGAGCGGCCGAGCGCACCATGGCACTGGAGACCGCGATCGCCTCGAACCACCGCGACTCCGTATCCAACCGCGATCCCCTGCTCAGCGACAACCCCACCCCCTGGGATGACATCACCGCGTTGGCGCCCGGATTCGACTGGATCGCCTGGGCAGAGGGCGCACGCATGCCCGCCGCCGGCCTCGTTGTCAACGTCGACCAGCCCGACTTCCTGCGCGCCGCCGCCGGCCTGTGGGCCAGCACCGATCTGTCCGTCCTCAAGGAGTGGCTCAGCGCTTCGGTAATCGATTCCCACGCCTCGCTCCTGTCCAGTGACTTTGTCAACGAGAACTTCGACTTCCACGGCCGCACTCTGTCCGGCACGCAAGAGCTGCGCCCGCGTTGGAAGCGCGCGCTCGGCCTCATCGAGGCCTGCCTCGGCGAGGCAATGGGGCGCGCCTGGGTGGCCCGGCACTTCCCGCCCAACGCTAAGGAGTCGATGGATGCCCTGGTGCGCCGCCTCCTCGACGCCTATGGCGAGTCGATCCGCGGCCTCGACTGGATGAGCGAGGACACCAAGGTCAAGGCACTGGACAAGCTCGCGACCTTCAACCCCAAGATCGGCTACCCCGTCAAGTGGCGCGACTACTCGACGCTGCACCTGGATCCCGGTGCCACGCTCGTTGAGAACGTGCGCGCCGCTAACGCCCACGCCACCGACCGCGAGTGGGCCAAGCTGGGCCGCCCCGTTGACCGCGATGAGTGGTACATGACCCCCCAGACGGTCAACGCCTACTACAATCCCAGCCAGAACGAGATCGTCTTCCCTGCGGCGATCCTGCAGCCTCCGTTCTTCGACACCGAAGCCGACGACGCGGTGAACTTCGGGGCGATCGGCGCGGTCATCGGCCACGAGATCGGGCACGGCTTCGACGACCAGGGCTCTCGCTACGACGGGCAGGGAAACCTGTCAAACTGGTGGACCGACGAGGACCGCGCAGCCTTCGAGGAACGCACCCACGCTCTCATCGAGCAGTATGACGCACTCACCCCCGCGATTCTGCTCAACGATGCCGAGGACACGGAGACCGAGCAGAGCGGTGAACGCACGCTCCCCCACGTCAACGGCGCACTCACGATCGGCGAGAACATCGGTGACCTCGGTGGTCTGACGATCGCATGGAAGGCCTGGGCGGCTTCGCTCGCCGAGCAGGGACTCACCCCTCAGACAGCTCCCGTCATCGACGGGATCTCAGGCCCGCAGCGTTTCTTCTACTCGTGGGCTCGCGCCTGGCGAACGGCCACCCGTCCCCAGTTCGCGCGTCAAATGCTGGCTATCGACCCCCACTCCCCCGCGGAGTTCCGTTGCAACCAGGTACTGCGAAACCTTGACACTTTCGTCGAGGCGTTTGACGTCACCCCCGACAACGCAATGTGGCTCGATCCCTCTCAGCGCGTTACCATTTGGTAAAAACGTGTCCGAGCCGACAAAAGTCGGCGCGCCACGCGCAATCATTCCAATCGCATGACAACATAGGAATATTGAGCGCAACAGCGCCCCCATTCCATCGACGGAAAGGCACCACATGCCCGGCCTGAACCTGACTCGCGAGGAAGCGACCGAGCGAGCCTCGGTCATTTCCTCTGTGACGCGCTACGAGATCTCCCTGGATCTCACGCGCGGAGACACCGACTTCGGTTCATTCACCCGCATCGAGTTCGACGCGCGCGAAGGAGCCTCCACGTTCGCTGACCTCGTCTCTAACAACGTCCACTCGATCACATTAAACGGTCACGCCCTGGACCCTTTCTCGGCCCACCAGGACAACCGCATCGCGCTAGACAACCTTGCCGAGCACAACGTCCTCGAGGTTGAGGCGTCCTGCCAGTACATGCACACGGGCGAGGGCCTTCACCGCTTCGTCGACCCCGCCGACGGACAGGCTTACACGTACTCCCAGTTCGAGGTCCCGGATGCACGCCGCGTCTACACGACCTTCGAGCAGCCCGATCTAAAGTCCACCTTCACTCTGACGGTGAAGGCCCCCAAGGGCTGGAAGGTCTTCTCCAACGCCCCTACCCCCACCCCCGAGGAAGAGGGCGAGACCTGGGTCTACCGTTTCGCGACGACCGAGGTAATGTCGACCTACATCACCGCAATCGTTGCCGGCCCCTACGAGGGCACCACGGCCACACTGACTTCCTCCGATGGGCGCACGATCGACCTGGGTGTCTACGCACGCGCGTCGATCGTCAAGCACCTGGACGCCGACGAGATCATCGACATCACCCGTCGGGGCTTTGAGTTCTTCGAAGGTGCCTACGGCATCGCCTACCCCTTCACCAAGTACGACCAGATCTTCGTGCCCGAGTACAACGCGGGTGCCATGGAGAACGCTGGCTGCGTGACCTTCCGCGATGCCTACGTGTTCCGCACGCGCCCCACCGAGGCTCAGATGGAGGCGCGCGCCAACACGATCCTGCACGAGCTGGCGCACATGTGGTTCGGCGACCTGGTGACCATGAAGTGGTGGAACGACCTGTGGCTCAACGAGTCCTTCGCCGAGTTCATGAGTCACCTGGCCCTGGCCGAGGCCACCAAGTACACCGAGGGCTGGACCGGCTTCATGGTTCGCAAGGACTGGGGCCTGAAGCAGGATCAGCTGCCCACGACCCACCCGATCACGGCCGAGATCCGCGACCTGGCCGACGTCGAGGTCAACTTCGACGGCATTACCTACGCTAAGGGTGCCTCTGTGCTGCGCCAGCTCGTCTCCTACGTGGGACGGGACGCGTTCTTCGCTGGCCTGCACGAGTACCTGACGAAGCACTCCTACTCCAACGCTACCCTCGAGGACCTGCTCTCCGAGCTGGCCGCCGCCTCGGGCCGTGACCTGGCCTCATGGTCGAAGGTGTGGCTGGAGGAAGCCGGCGTGACTCTCCTACGCCCGGTCGTCACGACCGCCCCCGACAACACCATCGAGCGCCTTGAGATCACCCAGGAAGCCTTCTCCGAGGGTGCCTCCCTGCGTCCGCACCGCTTGGGCGTGGCCGGCTACTCGCTGACCGAGGAGGGCACACTGGCCCAGGTGTTCCGCGAGGAGCTCGATGTCGACGGTGCCTCAACGGTCGTCGAGGCTGCCGCGGGCATTGCCCGCCCGGACTTCATCCTCGTCAACGACGGCGACCTCGGCTACGCCAAGGTTCGTCTCGACGAGCAGTCGCTGACCTTCGCGATCACCAACATCACCCAGTTCACGGATTCCCTGACCCGAGGCGTCGTCATGGCCTCCGCGTGGGACATGACCCGTGACGGTGAGATGCCCGCGCGCGACTACCTGAACCTGGCTCTGCGTGCTGTGCCCGTCGAGGACAACATGAGTCTCTTGACGCTCACCCTGCGTCACATCGACGAGGCCGTGCGTACTTTCGTCGCTCCGGAGAACCGCACGGAAGCTGCCGAGGACACGGGCCGTCGCCTCCTCCTCCTGGCCCGCACGGCCACCTCCGGATCCGACGCGCAGCGCATGCTCGTCGCAGCCGCTGCCCGCAATGCAACAAGCCCCGAGCAGTTCGAGGCAATCCGTGCCCTGTACGACGGCACCCAGACCCTGGACGGCCTGGATCTCGACGTCGACCTCAAGTGGGGCCTACTGATTGCGCTCGTGCGCGGCAACGCCGCCACCGAGGAGGACATCGCCGCGCTGGAGGCCACCGACGACACGATGACCGGCCACCAGAACGCTGCTGCAGCTCGTGCGGCTCGTGAGGGCGAGTGGGTCAAGGCCGACGTGTGGGACAAGGTCCTTACCGACACCGCAATCCCCAACGACACCCGCTGGGCGATGATCTCGGGCTTCTGGGCGCAGGCACGCACCACCCCTTCCACTTACGCGACCTACGTGGGCGAGTACTTCGATGCGCTCGCCGGCATCTGGGAGACCTTCACCTTCCACACCGCGGAAGACCTCACGACCCTGCTCTTCCCGACCGCACTGGCGGGCTACACCACCGAGGTCGACGTGGTCGGCTCCGGCAAGGCATGGATCGAGGCTCACGCGGACGCATCCGCCGGAACCCTACGCATCATCCGCGAGCTCATCGACGTGTGTGAGCGTCAGATCGCCAACCAGGCGGTGGACGCGGGCTGATAGGCCCTCACGGGTATTTTGGGGGCGTGGCCGCTTGGCCACGCCCCCTTCGTCTAACGTCGCGACTCCCTCAGGGCCACCTACCGTCACATACACGGGCCCCGACCTCGTTACCGTGAACGAGGCCGGGGTCTTGCGTGTGCGATTGCGTCCGAGTGAGCGACGCTCACTCACGGCTCATGCGCGCCGATCAGTTCCAGGCACCCCACCAGGTGCCGTTGTGGAAGAACCAGTGACGCACACCGTCGATCCACTGCGTACCGGTGACCATCGCGCCCGAGGCGTTCAGGTAGTACCAGGAACCCTCAACCTCAACCCAGCCGATGAGCATGACGCCCGAGGCGTTCAGGTAGTACCAGGAGCCGCCGACCAGGGTCCAGCCGGTAGCCATCGCACCGGAGTCGGTCAGGTAGTACCACTCGTTGTTGTAGTGGACCCAACCCATGGCCATGTCGCCCGAGGCGTTCAGGTAGTACCAGGAGCCGTCAACGTTGATCCAGCCGGTCTGCATGAAGCCGGTCTCGGGATCCAGGAAGTACCAGGAGCCGTCGATAACGTTCCAACCGAAGGCCTGGGCACCGGAGGAAGCAAAGTACTCCCACTCGCCCTCCTGGTTGTGCCAGCCGGTGATCATGTAGCCGTTCTCATCAAAGCGGTAGATGACGTCATCAATCTCGATGAGTTCGTTCTTGGCGTAGGTTCCATCTCCGAGGTCGAACCACCAGCCTTTGCCGTCCTGCTTCCAGGAGGCAGCACCATCGTCGGCGGCCGCACCGTCGTCAGCGGGCTGCTCCTCGGAGGCGGCACCGTCGGCGGGCTGCTCCTCGGAGGCGGCACCGTCGGCGGGCTGCTCCTCGGAGGCGGCACCGTCAGCGGGCTGCTCCTCGGAGGCGGCGGCGACCTCGGCGGGAGCGCCGGGATCGGTCAGCTCGGCCGCGTTGGCGGGAACGACGGTTCCGGCGAGAACGGCAGCGCTCACGGCGGCGATCATAAGAGTGCGAACATTAATGGGGCGCATGGGCTTTCCTTTCGTGAGGCGCACATCCTGCGTAGGCTTCGTTGGAACGAACGTGAATGGCGCCAGCTCAGTCACTAGGGTTTTGTAGTAACGCATTGCCGAGTATACACAACGGTTTCTTGATAATCAAGCGCACATGTCAAAGTGCCTCGAAAACCAAAGGACAAACGGAGACGGCCAGCCCTATCCCTCACGGTCAGGCCGGGATCTTTTCCCAGCTCGACGGGGTGTTCACAACACGCATTCACACCCTCGCCCGCACTGTCTAACCTCGCCACCTCGCTCCCCTCCAGGAGCGTGAGGGATAGAGTCAGGGACTCTTGCCCTTCGGGATACACGCCACGTTCCCACACCTCACCCGATCCAGCTATACCGCGGCACTAAGAGCCGACACGTCGTTAACACAACGGAGCCAGGGCATCGGAACGCTCGTCGCCGCGCCCCTTAATTCACAGTGAGGGCCACGTCTGAGACAAAGGCGTCCACCGGCGTGGCCGAACAACCTCGGCGAGCTCCAAAGTTTCGCGGACTCGGAAACTCGGAGACGATCGCAGCGCCTCGACGCCAAGAAAAGGTCCCGTCGGCAAGCGCTCTTGCCGACGAGACCACCGATGATGCATCACCGCGCACGAGCACTCAGAAGGTCACCAACCGTACCCAAGCTTCCGCGCAATTCCGCGATGGCCCGCACACATACCGCGATAGTCCTCAACACCCGGGGCAGAGAAGCTCTCAGACCCGTCATGGCATATCGCCTTATAGCGGTTACCCGTCGCAGCGCCCGCCGACCCCGACCCGCCACTGTGCGACGGCACAGGATACAGCCCCCACCAGGCACCGGAGTCGTAGAACCAGTGGCGCTCGCCGGAGATCCACTGGGTGCCGGTAACCATGACACCCGAGGAGTCAAAGTAGTACCAGGTACCGCCCTGATTCATCCAGCCGATGGCCATCGCACCCGACGTGTTGAAGTAGTACCAGGAGCCACCGATCGTGTTCCACCCGGTGACGGCTACGCCAGACGCATTGAGGTAGTACCAGGCTCCACCCTGTGTCATCCAACCGGTGACCATGGCGCCCGAGGCGCCCAGGTAGTACCAGCTGCCGTCAACCGTCGTCCATCCCGTGCGCATGACACCGGTACTCATGTCGAGGTAGTACCACGTTCCAGACACGTTGGTCCATCCGAGCGCCTGAACACCGGAGGCAGCGTAATACTCCCACGCGCTGCCCGTATTGTGCCAACCCGTGACCATGTAGCCACGAGAGTCGAAGCGATAGGTCGAACCGTCGATCTCACGCTTCTCGTCACGAACAAACGATCCGTTGTCCAAGTCGTACCACCAGCCCACGGAATCCTTCTTCCAGGAGGGCTTCGGCGCGGGTTCGGGATTCGGGTTGGGTTCGGGATCTACGATCGGCTCGACCGCAGGCACATCGACAGCGGCGTCGCCGCCGGGCACATCCTGACCGTAGGAGACCGGGGCCGCGTAGGACGGAACCAGTGTTCCAACGACGAGTACTGCAGCTCCCACGGCCGCCACCATGCTCCTACGCATATTGATGGAACGCATATCTCTTCCTCTCAAAGAAGCAGTCGGCGAGCCAGGCGCATACACCGATGCCACAGCCTCGCTCATCCGACGAATGTGCCTTAGTTACGCAACGTTCCTTTACCGACTATGCACAGCAGTATGCGACACTCCAAATATGCGACGACCGCTGTTATCAGACAGACCAAAGGGGCATCGACGGGTGCGAAAGAGCCCCTCCAATGAGCATGCTCATCGGAGGGGCTTACGCAGGTTGCATCAGCGCCTGGAGCGGCGCGATGCGACGACCGCACCGACACCAGCAACGAGAACAGCGACCGCCCCGACGCCAACCCACACACCCGATGCGCCGGTGGCAGCCAGCGTGTTCCGGCGCGTCTGGGCCGGGGTCGAGGTGGGGGCATCGCCCCGCGCCGGGCCAACAGTGGCGGGCGCCACCGGGACCTGAACAGAGGGAACCTGGGTCACGGGATCATTCGCAGCGGGAGCCGAGACAACGGGGGCAGGCGTCTGCTCGCCACCAACGGAGGGGGCCGAAGGAACCGCGGGATCACTAGGATCCTGAGTATCCTGCTCCCCCTCACGAATCGACGGATTCACAGGATCCGAGGTACCGACGGACGGCGTTGTGCAGCGTGTCAGAGCGTCGCGGTAGTCAGTAGCCGTAAGGTAACGCCCCGCCTGATCGCCAGACCTCAGGGTCACTCCACCATCCTTCTCCGGATGAACGGAGGTCTGAGCAGCAATAGAGTCAGCGACGCGATCAAGCTCCACATCAATGTCAGCGAGGCTCACGGCAGGCTTCTCATCGGCCACGGATGCGAGGTACGCATCGAGAGCGCTCTGAGCCTCGTTCACGGAGGCCTGAGCGTCGATGACTGCCTGCTGCTTATCCACATCGGCAGCGGGTGCAGCCGGAGCGGGCGTCGAAGTCGAGGCAGTGGCAGATCCGCCCTTGCTAGGAAGCACCGAGACGTCAACCGGAAGAGCAACGCCAGGGAGAGCTCCGACCTTGTTCTGCCACGAGTTCGCACGCTGCTCGTCTCCGCCGCCAGCCAGGCCGGAGACATAGTTCGTATTGTCAGCGTTGTAGGCTCCACTGTTGAAGCCGTAGGCGGAAGCAGCGTCGCCCGTCGTGTGGAAGCGAGAGACGTCGGGCGACCCACCGGTGATCGCGTAGAACTTCTGCGTGCCGTAGATGCGAGTGAACTCGCCATGCTGAGCGATGTGCACGCCCACGCCCACCACATTGTTCTGCGCGAGCATGTTCTTGTCATGCCCCGGAGACTTCTTCCACTGGTCGAAGAGCGCGTTCGCCGCCTGCATCGGATTCTTGGTCGTGCCGTACGCTCCCCACTCGTCTCCGAAGTTCTCGCGGTGGTTGTAGGCGATGTTCTCGCCCGCGTAGGTCGTGTCACCACCATCAAGCTTGCCCGCACCGAAGTACCTATAGTCCGGATCGTGATTGAAAGTGTCCGTCTCGGACATGTGCTGGCTCCACGAGCGCGCATCCGTGGTCACGGTATCGGAGACAACCAGCTCGGGCAGGCCGGCATTCGCTCGGTACGCGTTCATCTTCTGAACAATGAGCGCTTCGATAATGCGGGCCTGAGTGGCATCATCTACCTGCGACCAGTCGACCCAGTCCAGGCCACGGTCGGTCGTGGTCAATGCTGCTCCGGCATCGCCAGTCGAAGGAGTGGAGCCTAGCGCAGCCTGCCGAGCAGCCTCGAGAGCAGCCTGCGCATCGGCCAGCGCCGCACGAAGCTCAGATTCACGGGCTGGATCTGCAGTGGAGACAGAAGAACTACCTGCGGCCGCAGCGGCGTAGCTGGCGAGCAGGGGGTTGTATTCCTCTGTAATTCGGCCCTCCGCACCGGACAGAGAGTTGCAGAACGCATCCTCGGACACAGCGGTACCCTCAGCGAGCGTAGGAATAACAACAAGGGATGCTGCGATTGTCGTGGCGGCAAGTACCACCGACGTATGGGCGCGAGTGAGCTGGAACGACACCGGTTATCGACCTAACACTATGAGACAAAGATGGGTAAATCTTTCCATGCGGTACGTCGTAGATCAAGATTTTTTCAGTAAGTCATTACAAGGAAATATCAGATGTAACAACGCTTATAGGGTTTGACAGACTTTAATGGTCCCACATGTTGATACGAGAATATTATTCTTTGGAACAATTCCCTGACCAATATGTAATCAGTGCGTCCACCATGAGCAAGAAATACGCCGCACCCTGCTGCCCAACATCGCAAGAGACGGCCCGAACGACACTCCACCGGTAACAAAAAACCGACACCCACAAACTGAGTGTCGGAATATTTTGTGGAGCTAGGGGGATTCGAACCCCCGACCTCTTCCATGCCATGGAAGCGCGCTACCAACTGCGCCATAGCCCCGTTATTTTGTTCGTCGCCGTGGCGACCTGATAAATGATAGCGGACCCTGAAACAATTGCGCAAATCCAATCAAGTGCCCCTCATCACAATATGTGAAAGCCATGTTATTCTGCGTCAACAATGGTCCCGGGGACCGTCACGCCCCCAGAATGTCTTCGCGGGAGCCGATATTGTGCGATGCGAGTCGCCAACCGCTGACCGCCGCGCTCTTCGACGTCGACATGCCCACGGGCACGAGCTCCGACCAATGACAGTTGTCCACACCTCGAAGGCCATTGAACACAGCGGGATCCAGTCCCAGCAAGGAGACGATGCCACGAGCAATCGCGGAGCCATGCGAGACCACGATCAGAGATTGGTCGTCGCGGCACAACCGCGCTGCCTCTAGGACAGCGTCACGGACCCGTTCGCCCACGACCTCGGAGCGTTCCACCTCGGCGAGGTCGCACTCTCCGTACGCGCGATACTGGGCATATGCCTCGGGCTGCTCGCGTGCGATCTCCTCGTAGGTCTTGCCCTCGAAGGTCCCGTAGTAGCGCTCCGTGAGCCGATCATCGAGCTGTGGCCCTTCGCAGGGGTAGCCCGCGATATCGAAAACACGCGCGACGATCCTCGCGGTATCCACCGCTCGTCCCAGGGGCGAACTCACAATGCGCACTCCCCCATCGTCGTAGCTGCGCCCGTCCTCGGCGGCGATCATGCCCACCTCGGCGCTCGGCTCGCACAGGCGACTGACGAGCACGCCGGCGGCACCGGCCGCCTGGGATCGTCCGGCCTCGTTCAGAGGTTGATCGATGCGCCCCTGAAAGCGCCTCGCCACGTTGAAGTCCGTCTGCCCGTGGCGCAGTAAAACGATCCGTGAGGCACTCACTGCGAGGCCTCCACACCGTGCGCGGCTGCACGCTCTGCGGCGGCGGCGCGCGCCTCATCGGTATCGACGCCGATCGGGACGGCCGGGCAATCTCCCCACAGCCGCTCCAGGGCGTAGTACTCGCGTTCGTCCTCAGACAGGACGTGCACGAGCAACTCGGAGTAGTCAAGAAGCACCCACGTGCCCTCGGCGCGGCCCTCGATGTGCGTAGGACGGCGCTGATGCTCCGCCCAGATGCGGTCCATGATGTCCTCAGCGATGGCGCGCACCTGGCGGTCCGTCGGAGCCGAAACGACCACGAATGCATCCGACAGGGCGAGCTTGCTTGTCACGTCGACGAGCACCGGGTTGATGCCGCCACGGTCGTGGGCGGCACGGGCAACCAGGCTCGCCAATTGTGAGGTAGCGTCGGGAAGGCTCACGTTTCTCCTTGAGTTAGGAACGGTACAGGCCGTACTTGTTGATGTATTGGACGACGCCATCGGGCACCAGGTACCAGACCGGCTTCCCTTCTTCGACGCGCGTGCGGCAGTCAGTCGACGAGATCGCCATAGCGGGGACCTCAAGCAAAGACACTGCCTCGTGGGGCAGTCCAGGGTCCGAGAGGTTGTGGCCAGGGCGAGTCACACCGATGAAATGCGCCTGCTCGAAGAGCTTATCGGCATCCTTCCACCGCGCGATCTGAGCTAACGCGTCGGCACCCGTAATGAAGTAGAAGTCCGACTCCGGGTATTCGAGCGACAGGTCCGCCAGCGTATCGATCGTGTAGGTCGTCCCCCCGCGGTCAATGTCGACGCGAGAAACCGCGAAGCGCGGATTCGACGCTGTAGCAATCACCGTCATCAGGTATCGGTGCTCAGCCGAGGTCACGTGACGACCCGCCTTGAAGGGCTGCATCGCGGCCGGCACGAAGACGACCTGGTCGAGGCCGTAGACGTCCATCACCTCGGACGCCGCGACGAGGTGACCGTGGTGGATGGGATCGAATGTGCCGCCCATGATGCCGATCGCCCGACGCCGACGCAACGCGCGCGGCGGGTGCTGGGGCGAGGCCGGGGCAGCGGTCGCTCCCGCCGTGGCCTCGGTGGTCTTCTCGATCGCAACCTCCCCCGAGGCCTGCTCCGTCTGCGTGTTCGTGGCGCTCACGGGCGAATCGTTCCTTCTCCCTCGTAGATCCACGTCGTCGTCGTCAGCTCGGTGAGCCCCATGGGGCCACGCGCGTGCAGTTTCTGTGTCGAGATCCCCACTTCGGCACCCAGCCCCAGCTGCCCACCGTCCGTGAAGCGCGTCGAGGCGTTCACCGCGATTGCTGCGGCATCGATACCCGAACGGAACGCACGCACAGTGGCGACGTCGGATGCGACGATGCCCTCTGTGTGGCCCGACGAGTAGCGACGAATGTGCTCGACCGCCTCATCAACGTCGGCAACGACGCGCACCGCCAGGTCCATCGACAGATACTCGGTCCCCCAGTCCTGCTCAGTCGCGTCGACGATCATGTCGGAGTCAATCGAGGGCTGTCCATCGACGATAGCCCGGGTGGCCTCGTCGGCATGGATTGTCACACCGGCAGTCGTCAGGCGGGTAACCGCAGCAACGAGGAAGCGCTGCGCGACGTCAGCGTGCACCAGGAGCGTCTCCGCTGCGTTACACACCCCTACACGCTGCGTCTTGGCGTTCATGATGATGGCTTCGGCGGCCTCCAGGTCAGCGGAGGCATCCACGTACACGTGGCAGTTACCGGTGCCGGTCTCGATGACAGGGACGCGCGATTCCTCCACGACGGCGTTGATCAGCCCCGCTCCCCCACGCGGAATTAGCGCATCGATCGCGCCACGCGCACGCATCATCGCACGTGCGCCCGCGCGTCCCCACGGGTCAACGGTGGTAATTGCGTCGGCGGGAAGCCCCACGGATGCCAGAGCATCACGACAGACCTCAATAAGAACGCGGTTCGAGGACTGAGCGGCGCTTCCACCACGCAGGACCACCGCGTTACCGGCCTTGATCGCCAGGGTCGCTGCATCAATCGTCACATTCGGCCGGGCCTCGTAAATGATGCCGACAACACCCAGCGGCACACGCTCCTGGGTGACGCGCAGACCGATATCGGTGCGCATGCCGCGCACGACCTGGCCAACCGGATCAGGTAGGCCCGCAATCTCACGAACGGCCTCGGCGATTCCGCGAATCCGATCGGAGGTCAGCGCGAGCCGGTCCAGCAGGCCCTCGCTCATCTGCTCCGCGCGACCGCGAGCCACGTCCTCGGCATTGGCTGCCAGAATCTGGTCACTACGCTCGATCAACGCAGCGGCAATCGCCTCAAGACCGCGATTCTTCGCCTGCGTGGTCGCATTCGAGAGAACACGAGCAGCCATACGTGCGGAATCGGTCACCTGAGAAATATCTGCAGCAGTATTCACTCGGACATAATGACACACCTCAGCGCGTCAAGCCGCGTCAGTCAGCGCTGAGCGCAGAAAATGCGTCACCCAACACCGCCAGGTCGTCCCGATGAATCGCCGGCCTGGGATGCTCGTATCCCGCAGCCTCCAGCTCGGCTCTCCCCGCCCCGGCAATCTCTGCCAGCGTATCGGAGTCGTATCCCGACACTCCTCGAGCGACAAGACCCGTCGGAGAGGCCACATCCACAACGTCGCCCGCCTCGAAGTGGCCCAGCACCGAACGTACGCCGGCGACCAGCAAAGACTTCTTGCCGACCGTGATTGCCTGCGCGGCCCCCTCGTCGACGATGATCTCGCCGCGCGATGGTGCCACATGCGCAATCCACAGACGACGCGAGGCCGGACGCTCCTGGGACGGCTCAAACCACGTTCCCACGCGCTGGCCGACAAGCACCGACGCGAGCGCGTCTGCACACGCAAGCTGCACACCGATACCGCTGGTGCTCGCCAGCATCGCGGCCTGCACCTTCGTCGCCATACCGCCAGTGCCCACCCGTGATCCCGCTCCGGTGACGAGCACACTCATGAGGTCGTCCGCACTCTCAACGCGTTCAATCAGCGCCGACCCCGGGTGATCCGGAGGCGCCGTGTAGAGGCCGTCGACGTCAGTCAACAACACGAGGGCGTCGGCCTTGATCATCTGCGCGATGAGCGCGGCAAGACGATCGTTGTCGCCGAAACGCAGCTCACGGGTGGTCACCGCATCGTTCTCATTGAGAATCGGTACGACACCGAGCCCGAGAAGACGCGTCAGTGACGCCCGCACGTTCGTGTAGTGGTCCCGACGCATCACGTCGTCGGTCGTGAGCAGTACTTGAGCTGCATCAAGGTGATGCGCCTGGAAGGCGGCCGTCCAACGCGCCATCAGGAGCCCCTGCCCCATGGCTGCAGCAGCCTGGACGCTCGGCAGATCCTTCGGCTTCGACGTAAAACCCAACGGATCAAGACCAGCTGCGACCGCGCCCGAGGACACGATGACGACCTCGCGGTCCGCCCCGCGCCAGCGCGCAACGAGGCGCGCAACCGAGTCAATACGATTCAGGTCCAGACCGCCATCCTCGCGCGTGAGCGACGAGGAGCCGATCTTGACGACGATGCGGCACGCCGAAGCAACTCCGCTCATGACTGGTCCGAGGCGTCGGTCCAGTGACCGGCCTGGCGCTCCGTCCACAGCTCATCACGCGCGGCAGACTTGGCATCCATGACCTGGTGGTACACCTCGCGGCGTTCCTTGCGGCTCGGACGAGCGTTCTGGTCCAGGCGCAGGTCGGTGCCGCGCGAACCGAGCAGCTCGGGACCGGTCGTCAGGGTCGGCTCCCAGTCAAAGACGACTCCACCATCAAGGTCCCCGATCACGACGGTGTCGCCGGCAAGCGCACCAGCTTTCATCAGTTCATCCTCGACGCCCGCGGCATTCAGGCGATCCGCGAGGTAGCCCACGGCCTCATCATTGGCAAAGTCGGTCTGGCGTACCCAACGCTCGGGCTTGTCGCCGCGCACCTGAAAGACGTCCTCCCCGTCCTTACGGGTCTTGCGCACCGTGATCTCCACGCTGCGTCCAACCGCCTTCGGACGGATAACGGGGCGAGCTGCCTCGAGGGCAGGACGCTTCGCCCGCTCCTTCTCGACAATGCTTGCCAGCGCGAACGACAGCTCCTTGAGTCCCTCATGGGACACGGCGGACACCTCCAGCACGGGCCAACCGAAGGACTCAAGGTCCGGGCGCGTGATCTCAGCCAGATCACGGCCGTCCGGAATGTCGATCTTGTTCAGCACGATGACGCGAGGGCGCTGCATGATCGGCACGTAGCCCTCGACCTGGGTCAAGTCACCCTGGTAGGCCTGAAGCTCAGCCTCGATAATGCGCAGATCCTCAACGGGCTCACGATCGGTCTCGAAGGCAGCGGTATCCAGCACGTGTACGATGACCGCGCAGCGCTCGATGTGGCGCAGGAAATCCAGGCCAAGGCCACGCCCCTGAGATGCTCCGGGAATCAGACCGGGAACGTCAGCGACCGTGTACCGCGTATCGCCAGCTGAGACCACACCAAGGTTGGGCACGAGAGTGGTGAACGGGTAGTCGGCGATCTTGGGGCGCGCCGAACTCAGCGCAGCGATCAGGGAGGACTTGCCCGCCGACGGGAAGCCGACGAGAGCAACATCCGCGACCGACTTGAGCTCGAGGATGACATCGCGCTCCTCGCCTGGCTCGCCGAGCAGAGCAAAACCGGGAGCCTTCCGTGCCTTAGAGGCCAGCGCCGCGTTACCCAAGCCACCGCGACCGCCCTCAGCCACGATGAAGCGCGCGCCGGCACCGGTCAGATCGGCGAGAAGCTCACCCGACATGGACTTAACGACAGTGCCGTCGGGAACCGGAAGGATGATGTCCGCGCCTGTCTTACCCTGGCGGAAGTCGCCCATGCCGGGCGTTCCGTTATCCGCACGGCGGTGCGGGCTGCGGTGATAGTTCAGCAGCGTGGTCTCCTGCTCGCTCACCTCAAGGATGACCGAGCCGCCGTTGCCGCCGTCTCCGCCATCAGGGCCGGCCAGCGGCTTAAACTTTTCACGCTTAATCGAGGCAACGCCGTTACCACCGTTGCCACCCATCGCGTGCAGAGTCACGCGATCCACGAAGTCTGCCACTGCTGCTCCTGACGACTGAAAATGAATGTTGAAAAGGGCGCCCGGCAACGCCGGACGCCCTTTATGCGCGCGGTCTCAGGCAGAGACCGGCGAAACGCTGACGACCTTGCGACCGCGCTTACGGCCGAACTCGACCGCACCGGCGCGCAGGGCGAACAGGGTGTCATCCTTGCCACGGCCGACGCCGTCGCCAGGGTGGAAGTGGGTGCCGCGCTGACGAACGAGGATCTCACCAGCGTTGACCAGCTGGCCGCCGTAGCGCTTCACGCCGAGGCGCTGGGCGTTCGAGTCGCGACCGTTACGGGAGGAACCAAGGCCCTTCTTATGTGCCATCAGTTGCTACTTTCTGCTCGTGGGAACGTCGGGTTCAGGCGATCTCGGTGATCTTGACGACCGACATCTTCTGACGGTGTCCCTGGCGCTTGCGGTAGCCCGACTTGTTCTTGTACTTAATGATGGAAATCTTGGGACCCTTGGCCGAGTCAACAACCTCAGCCTTGACGGAAACCTTGCCCAGCTTGGCTGCGTCAACAGTGATGGCGTCGCCATCCACCAGCATCAGCGGCTGGAGCTCAATGCTCGAACCGATTTCTTCTGCCAGCTTGTCGACGACGACGACGTCACCGACGGACACCTTTTCCTGCCGGCCGCCAGCCTTGACGATCGCGTAGACCACGTTGGAGCTCATCTCTTCTCGTATTCGTAACCGGAATCGCGCCTCGAAACTGCCGAGGACTTGTCTCATTGTCATGATTCCGTTGGCGCTTGTTGCGCCGACGATCAAATCTAGCCGATTCGCACGCCAGAACGCAAGCCGGCACGGTCACGGTCGGGCGTGAAGCACTGTGCGATTCCACACCCTGCGCTCAGGGGAGGGCGGATCGCACCTCCCCCGAGCGCACGTGCGCTATCCGGCGTCGACGATGCCGGTCGACGCGGCGCGACGACGACGCTTGACGCGAGGTTGATCGCTCGCTTCCGGAAGCGCAATGTCATCGGTCGAACGAGTCGGGGCCGTGGGGGCGCTCGCTTCGGAGCGCGCGGGCAGGTCGAGGACAACGGAAGCCGGAGCCGCATCGGGCTCGACGACGCCGGTCGAGACGGCGGCGCGACGCTTGCGCGTCTTGCGCGGCGCAGCGGGCGCGTCCTCCACGATCGGTGCTGCCACCGCAGCCGGTGCCGCACCTTCGGGCTCCCGCACCTCAGGGGCACTCGTCTCAGCGGAGACTGCACGACGACGGGTCTTCTTCGGCGCGGGAGCCTCGGTCGGTTCACTCGACGAGGCCGTCACAGCCTTGCGTGAGGTGCGACGGCGGGTTGTCGGCGCCTTGTCGCGATGCTCGGGTATCTGAATCTCAGACGCATCCTGCACGGGGGCCGCAGGCTCACCCGAGTGATCAACCGGCTCAGGCAGGTCGACATGAACGGGCAGGTCGGGCAGCGGTGTGGAGTCGGCGACGCGACGGCGGCGCCGCGGACGCTTGGTCGCGTTTTCTTCGCCACCGTCGGTACCTGACTTATCCGCGGGAGCCTCGGACAGCGCGGACTGTTCAGCACCCGAAGCCTCCGGCTCCCTGGCCTCGCTCGACACTGCCCGCGTTCGACGCTTCTTCGCGGGAGCCGCCTCTTCGGCCGCCCCTTCCTCTTCCTTACGCGTGGACGCAGCGGCGATCGCGCTCAGGGCTTCCTTGGCACGCTCATGGTCGACATTATCCTCGATTCGGCGAGGCTCAGCCTTCTTCTGCTGCTTCTTCGACCCCTTCGATCCCCTTGAGGATTGCTCACCTCCGGAGGTCTCCACCGGATGCTGATGAACGATGAAACCGCGTCCTTCACAGGCCTCACACGAGGAGGAGAAGGCCTCGACAAGGCCCTCGCCCACGCGCTTTCGGGTCATCTGAACCAGGCCGAGCGACGTAATCTCGGTGACCTGATGGCGCGTGCGATCACGTCCCAGGCACTCCACCAGCCGACGCAGCACGAGATCACGGTTGAATTCGAGAACCATGTCCACGAAGTCGATGATGACGATGCCACCAATGTCGCGCAGGCGAAGCTGACGGACGATCTCCTCGGCAGCCTCGAGGTTATTTCGGGTGACCGTCTCCTCGAGCGTGCCACCGGCGCCGATGAACTTGCCCGTATTGACGTCGATGACGGTCATCGCCTCGGTACGGTCAATGATGAGCGTGCCACCAGAGGGCAGCCAGACCTTGCGATCCATCCCCTTGGCGAGCTGCTCGTCAATGCGGTGCGCGTGGAAGACATCCTCCGTGCCCACCCACTGCTCGACGCGGTCGGAGAGCTCGGGGCTCAGCTCATCGACGTACTCCTTGACGGTCGCGTAGGTGTCGCGCCCCTCGATCACGAGCTTGGTGAAGTCCTCATTGAAGATGTCACGCACGACGCGAACAGCAAGCTCCGGCTCACCTCGCAGAAGGGTGGGAGCGCTCTTGGTGGAGGTGCGCTTCTTTTCAATGTCCTCCCACTGACGGGTCAGGCGTGCAACGTCATCGCGAATCTGCTCTTCCGTGGCTCCTTCCGCCGCGGTGCGAACAATGACGCCCGAACCCGAGGGCACGACGGCCTTGAGGATCTTCTTGAGGCGAGCGCGTTCCTTGTCCGGGAGCTTGCGAGAGATGCCCATCATGGATCCACCGGGAATGAGGACCAGGTAGCGTCCGGCCAGGGTGATCTGCGACGTCAGACGCGCACCCTTGTGGCCGATCGGATCCTTCGTTACCTGGACGAGGACGGGATCGCCGGACTTGAGGGCGGCCTCGATACGACGAGGCTTACCCTCCATACCGACGGCGTCCCAGTTCACCTCGCCGGCGTACAGGACGGCGTTGCGACCGCGCCCCACGTCCACGAATGCAGCCTCCATCGAGGGAAGGACGTTCTGGACGCGCCCCAGGTAGATATTGCCGACCATCGAGGACTGGGTGCGGCGCGCAACGTAATGCTCGACGAGCAGGCCATCTTCAAGGATGGCGATCTGGTCGAGGCCATCCTGGTCACGGATGACCATCGTGCGCTCGACGGACTCGCGGCGTGCCAGGAACTCCGACTCGGAGATCGAGTGGCGACGACGACCCTCACGTCGCCCTTCGCGGCGACGCATCTTCTTTGCCTCAAGGCGTGTCGAACCCTTGAGAGCCTGGACCTGGTCGGCGGGATCACCGCCCTCGTCGGAGGCGGAGGAACGGGCGCGACGGCGGCGGCGACGGCGGGTGGAGGAATCCTCATCATCCGAAGAGTCCGATTCGTCGCTCGTAGCGCTGTCCTTGTCGGCGCTATCCTCAGCGGGGGCCGAGGCCTCGTCCGCCTTCTTCGAGCGACGGCGACGACGGGTCTTGGGCTCAGCGGGAGCCTCCTCAGCCTGATCCTCGTCGGCGGGTACCTCGGAGGCATCCGCAGCCTCGGCATCGTCCGCAGCCTTCTTGGAGCGACGGCGACGCTTGGGGGCCGCCTCTTCGCGAGGAGTGGATTCTTCCTCCGCGGCGGCAGACTTGCGACGGCGCTTCGGTTCGATTTGATCGTCGACGATGGCCGCGGGGGCAACCTCGGGGGCAGCCTGGAAGACGGGTGCCTGGAACAGCAGCGACGCGGCGGGGGCCACGGGCGTGGTGGATTCGGTTGTCACGGTTCTCCAATGGTGGGTGCGCGCCCCGTGCCTGGACGCACCCTCTTTCATCGCCCGCGAGGGGCGGAAACCTAGTGGAGCGCAGTTGCGCAGCTGCCGGCGGCTCATAAAGACGTCATCGCTCGGCTCTCGTCACGGGGGCACTCCCGCGACATCCATTCGTCTCCCATTGTCGCACAACAGTGCGACCTATCGACGGTGGGGTGATCAGAACAACGCGCCGCCAGTCAGTATTTCACGGAGAAACCCATGGCAATTTTTCGGACGCTTATGTCACAAAAGCGACTCGGAACCGGCATTTCGCCCGATCCCACGGATGAAATTGGGATACATTAGCAACAACCCGTGACATAGGTCCCACAGGCTCTCATCGCGGGACAATCGACCCAAATCCCAACACGAGAAGGTCCCATCATGACCCTCGCGCAAACAGCGCTCGACGCGGTCACCGTCGGACGATGGCAGTTCGGTGTCACCACCGTCTATCACTTCGTCCTCGTGCCGCTGACGATCGGCCTGTCCCTGTTGGTTGCCATCATGCAGACCGCGTGGCACCGCACCGGCAAGGAATACTGGCTGCAAGCAACCCGATTCTTCGGCAAGCTCCTCCTCATTAACTTCGCCCTCGGTGTCGCAACCGGCATCGTGCAGGAGTTCCAGTTCGGCATGAACTGGTCGGAGTACTCCCGCTTCGTCGGCGACATCTTCGGCGCTCCCTTGGCCATCGAGGCCCTCCTCGCTTTCTTCCTCGAGTCGACCTTCCTCGGCCTGTGGATCTTCGGCTGGGGTCGCCTCTCTCAGCGCATGCACCTGCTGACAATCTGGTGCGTCTCCCTGGGCACGATGTTCTCGGCAGCCTGGATCCTCGCGGCCAACGCGTGGATGCAGCACCCGGTCGGCGCCCGCTTCAACCCCGACACCGGCCGCGCTGAGCTCGACGGAGCGGCCGGCTTCCTTCAGCTCGTCACCTCGGGCGTGTACTTGAGCGAGTATGCCCACGTCATCACGTCCGCATGGCTGGTCGCAGGCTCTTTCGTTGCCGGCATCTCCATCTGGTGGATGGTGCGCACCGCTCGCGAGGGCAGCGACGAGGCCATGGCTCAGTCCCGCGACGTATGGCGTCCCCTCGCCCGCTTCGGCCTGATCGTCGTCCTCGTCGGTGGCCTCGGCACCGCCATCTCCGGCCACGTTCAGGGCCAGGAGATGGTCAAGTATCAGCCCATGAAGATGGCCGCCGCCGAAGGCATCTGCATGGACACGGACGGCGCGGCGTTCACTGTCGCCCAGTTCGGCTCTTGCCCCCTCGGCGAGGACGGCGCACAGCCGACCCAGCTCATCAGGGTCCCCGGCGTCGCGTCCTTCTTGTCGCACAACTCCTTCACCGCCTCCTCCGAGGGTGTTGCCGACATCCAGGAACGCATGGTGGAGCTGCTTAACTCCGACGCTAACTTCACCGCCAAGTACGGCGATGCCTCGCAGTACGACTTCCGCCCACCGCAGATGGTGACCTTCTGGTCCTTCCGTTTCATGATCGGCCTGGGCATGGTTGCCTTCCTACTGGCCGCATGGGGGCTGTGGGCCACCCGTGGCGGTAAGACCTCATCTTCGAAGCTGCTGAGCGTCCTCGCTCTGGCGAACCTGCCACTGCCATTCATCGCCATTTCCTTCGGCTGGATCTTCACCGAAATGGGACGTCAGCCATGGGTTGTGGTTCCGAACCTGCAGGCTCTGTCCATGGGCTCCGGCCTCGGTTCCGTCAACATGATGACCGACATGGGCATCTCGCCCAATGTCCCGGCCGGCCAGGTGCTCGCCTCACTCATCCTGTTCACCCTCCTGTACGGTGTCCTCGGCATCATGTGGTACATCCTCATGAAGCGCTACGCCGTTGAGGGCATCCACTCGTCCAAGGCCGATAAGGCTGAGGACGAGGCTCCGACCGACCTGTCCTTCGGCTACTGAGAGGAACACCGATCATGACTCTGTCTATCCTGTGGTTCGTTCTCATCGCTGTTCTGTGGACGGTGTACCTGATCCTTGAGGGCTTCGACTTCGGTGTCGGCATGCTCCTGCCCCTCGTCGCCAAGGACGACCGTGAGCGCACCCAGACTGTGCGCACGATCGGCCCCCACTGGGACGGCAACGAGGTGTGGCTGCTCACCGCCGGTGGCGCGACTTTCGCTGCCTTCCCCGAGTGGTATGCGACCATGTTCTCTGGCATGTACCTCGCCCTCTTCCTGATCCTGGTCTGCCTGATCATCCGCGTCATGGCGCTGGAGTGGCGTTCGAAGGTCGCCACCGCACGGTGGCGTAAGGCCTGGGACTGGGCACACTCGATCAGCGCGTGGCTCGTTCCGCTGCTGCTGGGCGTCGCCTTCGCGAACTTCGTGCAGGGCATGCGCATTGAGGTCGTTGACGTAGCCACCGGCACCGTCATCGACCCGACCCTGGTGGATCAGTCCCTCGCGGGTGCGACCCACCAGATGACCGGCGGGTTCTTGTCCCTGTTGACGCCCTACACGCTCCTGGGTGGCCTCGCCGTCCTGGCCGTGTGCCTGGCTCACGGCGCACAGTTCCTGGCGCTCAAGACGACGGGTGAGGTCCACGACCGCGCCAACGCGATCGCCGCCCCCGCGACGATCGGCGCGACCGTGCTCGCCGCCGCGTGGCTGATCTGGGGACAGTTCGTCTACACGACGAACGTCCTTGCTTGGATCCCGCTCGTGGTCGCCGCGCTCGCGATCATCGCATCTGCTGCCCTGTCGCAGTCCACGCTGCGGCGCGAGGGCATGTCGTTCGTGGCCTCCTCCGTCGCGATCGCCGGTACCGTCGCGTGGGTGTTCACCTCGATGGCCCCGGCCGTCCAGAAGTCTTCGATCAACCCGGCGTACTCGCTGACGATCGATCAGGCTTCGTCGACGAACGCGACACTGACCGTCATGACGATCATCACGGCCTGCCTGCTGCCGATCGTCCTGATCTACATCTTCTGGTCCTACTGGATGTTCCGTGCTCGTGTGGGCGCGCAGGACGTCGAGACGCAGACGGGTCTGCTGCTCAAGAAGGTTCGCGTCGGCGAGAACTTCCTCGCTGGCTGATCCCCTCACTGATAGACGCGCCCGGTCCCTCACGCAGGGGCCGGGCGCATTCGTGTGTGCTGCACATGCAGGGCCGGGGACCTTCGACCCATAACGATGCTTTTTCAGGCACAATAGATACGTGCGCCCCTTTGATCCTCGTTTGTTGCGTTACGCCCGCTCTGCCCGCGGGCCAATCGCATTGACAGCCCTTCTTGGAACGATCACAGCATTGCTGGTGCTCGCCCAAGCGCTGCTCATTTCCGCAGCCCTCTCCCCCGTCGTGTCCGGCAGCGCGACCCTTCACGATGTCGCGCCTATTGTCGGTGCCATCGCAGCTGTCTTTATCTGCCGCTCGCTTGTCCTCGCGGCCCGCGAGGCAGTCAGCACACGCGCGGCAGCCGCAGCAGTGTCCGAACTTCGCGGACGCGTCGTTGACGCGAGCATCGCACTCGGCCCGCGTTGGCGAGCGACGAACGGAGCCGAGACGGCGACGCTTCTGTCAACCGGCCTGGAAGATCTGCGCCCCTACTTCGTATCTTTCCTGCCTCAGCTGGTTCTCGTGTGCACCGTGACGCCGGCAGCCCTCGGCGTCATCGTCCTCCTCGACTTCTGGTCGGCTCTCATCGCGCTCCTCGTGATCCCGCTGATCCCGATCTTCATGATCCTCATCGGGCGCTTCACGCAGGCAGCGTCGGAGGACAAACTGGCGTCGATGAAGCGCCTCACGGCCCAACTGCTTGACCTCATGTCCGGGATTCCAACGCTGCGGGCACTCGGACGGGAGAAGGCACCGCGCACCCACCTGCGAGCTCTCGGAGCCGCAAACACGAAGGCCACGATGGCCACGCTGCGTGTTGCTTTCCTCTCGGGCGGTGTCCTGGAGTTTCTCACGACCCTGTCGGTGGCTCTCGTGGCCGTCGAGGTCGGCATGCGCCTCGTGTTCGGTAACATCTCGCTGTTCCACGGACTCGCGGTCATCATGCTGGCGCCAGAAGTCTTTGAACCTCTGCGTCAGGTTGGTGCCCAGTTCCACGCGTCTGCAAACGGCGTCACGGCCTCGCGCGCAGCATTTGACATCATCGAGGAGGCTGAGTCGGTGGATTCCCCTGGTGTCGCGAAGTGCCCCGACCTGTCGTGCACACAGATCGTTCTGGACGGCGTCGGCGTGCGTGCACGCGGCGCTTGGGCTCCTGCCCCAACCTCGGGTGTCATCGCTCCCGGCAACGTGACAGCGCTATCCGGACCCTCGGGTGCCGGAAAGTCGACAATCGTCGCCTGTCTGCTGGCAGACATGACCCCGGATGCGGGGCGCGTCGTCCTGCGTGGGTCGGACTCGTCCTCCACGCGCGAGGAGATCGCTCTGTCCGAGGTTGCCCCTTCCGCCTGGCGCGATCAGATCTCCTGGGTTCCCCAGTCTCCTACCCTCGTCCCGGGTACGATCCTGGACAACATGGGAGACCTACCCCACGATGCTCTCAATGCTGCGGCTGAGGCCACCGGCTTCGACACCGTCCTGGCTGCCACCCCCGATGGATGGAACACTGCTATCGGTACCGGCGGCGTTGGCCTGTCGGTTGGCCAGCGCCAGCGCTTGGCCCTGACGCGCGCCCTCGCAGCGCGCTCCCAGGTCGTCATCCTGGATGAGCCGACCGCCCATCTCGATGCCCTCAGCGAAGAAACCGTCGTTCGCGCTATCGACGAGATGCGCCGCGAGGGGCGCACCGTCATCGTCATCGCACACCGCGCCGCCATGATGGAAGCCGCTGATGCCGTCATCGACGTCCGTTCCGCCACCGAGGAGGAGGAACGCTCATGAACCTCTTCCTGACCCACACAGAGTCGAGCGCACTGCGTCGCTGCATCTCCATGCTCCGGGTGTCGCGCTCCGGGTTTGCTCTCTCATTGTTCCTCGGCGTCACTGCCCTCGGATCGGCGATCGCTCTCGGCGGCACCGCCGCATGGCTGATAGCTCGCGCATCCCAGCAGCCCCCAGTCCTGTATCTGAGCGTCGCGGCTACGGCGGTTCGACTCTTTGGTGTCTCACGCGCTCTTGCCCGTTACTTCTCGCGCCTCGCCTCACATAGGGTCGCGTTGGCAGGCATGGATGCGCTGCGCGCCAACCTCTACGATCGACTGTCCGAGGCACCGACGGCGACGCTGACGACGCTGCGACGCGGCGATCTCATGACACGCGCAGGTTCAGACGTCGACGAGGTAGGAAACGTCGTCGTCAAGACGCTGCTTCCCTCCCTCGTTGCCATCATTGTCGGGGTGGGGACAGTCGGTGTTGTCACGGTCATCTCTCCCGCCGCTGGCGCGATCCTTGCCTGCGCTCTCATAGTCTCTGGCGTCGTGGCACCCGCGCTTATCGCGCGATCGGTTCGACTCGCCGAAGCCCAGGGATCGCAGGCGCGCACCGACATCGCGGCGACCACCCTCGCGGTTCTAGAGGGTGCCACCGAGCTGTCGGTGGCGGGCACGCTCGACCACGCGAAGCGCTCCCTCGCTCACTCCGAGGGCCACCTGTCCGCCGCTCTAGCCCGCTCGGCGCGCCTGTCCGCCTTGGCTCGTGGTCTCGACGTGTGCGCGATGGGTGCAGCCGTTGTCGGTGCGCTGCTGATCGGTGTTCCCCAGACGAGCGCGGGCACGCTCGCTCAGGTACTCCTCGCCGTCATCGTCCTTGTCCCGCTGTCATCCTTCGAGGGAGTGGCCGAGCTCGCCCCTGCCGCTGCTCAACTGGTGCGAAGCGCCCAGGCAGCGAAGCGAATCTGCGCGCTCCTGGAGGGCGAGACGCCACCAGATCCGCACGACATCCCCGAGGGCGCGACCGTCATCGAGGCGCACGACCTGGCTATCGGATGGCCTGGGGGGCCGACGCTCGCGACCGGGATCTCGCTCACGCTCCGTCCCGGCTCCTCCCTTGCCGTCGTGGGAGCATCCGGCATCGGCAAGACCACGCTGCTGGCGACCCTGACGGGCGTGATCCCACCCAAGTCTGGTTCCGCTCTCATCAACGGCGTTCCCGCGTGGGGAGCCAAGCGTGACCAGCTCACCGGCCACATCTCGATGACAGCCGAGGATGCCCACGTCTTCGCGACCACCATCTACGAGAATCTGCGCGTCGCGCGCGCTTCTCTCACGCGAGACGAGGCCTCGGATCTCCTTTCCCGAGCCGGCCTCAAGGAGTGGGTCGCTTCCCTGCCGGACGGCATCGACACGCTCGTCGGTTCCGGCGCAACGACCGTGTCGGGAGGCGAGCGTCGCCGCCTGCTCATGGCCCGCGCTCTTGCGGCCCCCGCTCCCGTCCTCGCGATCGACGAGGCCTCCGAACACCTCGACGCTGCCACCGCGGACCGCCTCATGGAAACGCTCCTCACCCCGTCTGCCGACCGCGCTACCCTGGTCGTCACGCACCGGCTCAGCGCGCTCGACCAGGCCGACCACGTCCTCGTCCTGGCAGCGCAAGAGCCCGGCGGATGCGCACGCGTCGCCGCGCAGGGAACGCACGAGGACGTGACACGCATTCTGCCCGCCTACCAGTGGGCTCTCGAGCAGGAGGAACAATGAGCCACGAGCGTACGGATTTCACGCTTCTCCAGGCGGCACTCGACCTGACGAGTTCGCTCGACCTGAGATCTGGCCTGCAGAACTTCGTTGATCAGGCCTGCGCCCTCACCTCTTCGCCGCACGCCACGCTGTCCGTCCTCGACACGTGGGGAGCGACAACGCTCCAGCTCGAGTACCACGACTCCCGGCCACTGCCCAACGTACCCTCCGCACTCATCACGGCGATCCCAGCGTCGGAGCCGCTCCTGGTCAACTCCCCCTCGGATGCGCCCGACCTCGAGCTTCCCGCGCACACTCCCCCGTTTCTGGGGGTCTCCGTCCTCGTGCACGAACAGGTCTATGGCCGCCTGTACCTTGCCGGCAAGCCCGGCGGATACACGGATGCAGACGCCGCGGTGTTGAGCGCGCTCGCGCCAGCCGCCGGAATCGCCGTCGAGAATGCCCACCTCTACGCTGACTCCAAGCGAACCGAACGGTGGATCAGCGCCTCCCAGTCGCTGACAACAACGATGCTGGAAGGCACCGACGAGGAGGAGGCACTTGAGCTCATCGCCAAGACCGTGCGCGAGGTCTCTCACGCCGACACGGCGATCATCGTCCTGCAGTCCGTCGGCGACACGTGGGCCGCCGAGATTGTCGACGGCAAGAACGCTGCCAACCTGCTCGGGCTCGTCTTCCCGACCGAGGGACGCGCCATGAGCGTGCTACACGAGGGCACCGGCATGATCGTCGACTCGATGTCACGCGCGCAGACAATGCGTGTCCCCGAGTTGGCTGCGTTTGGTTCCGCGCTCTATGCCCCCCTGCGCTCCCGTGGTGTCTCATCCGGCGTCCTCATCCTCCTGCGCCAGATCGGTGCCCCCGAGTTCGATGCCTCGGAGCTTTCTCTCGCGGAATCTCTCGCTTCACAGGCGACGCTCGCTCTCGAGCTGGCTTCCGCTCGCCACGCGCAGGACGTGGCCGCTCTTCTCGACGAGCGTGACCGTATCGGGCGCGACCTGCACGACTTCGCCATCCAGCAGCTCTTCGCAACCGGCATGGCACTAGATGCAGCGAAACAGAAGGTAGCGGCCGGCCAGGCCGACCCAGCCTCCGTCGAGGCGCTCATCGATTCATCCCTCGCTTCCATCGACGAGGCGGTCCGCCAGATTCGCACGATCGTGCACAATCTGCGCGAACGCGACAAGGCCGTCGGGCTCGTCGAACGGATTCGCCGCGAGTCTTCGCTCACCCGCTCTGCCCTTGGTTTCGCGCCGTCGCTACTGATTACTCTCGACGGAAGCGCCATCAACTCCGACCTAGATAACGAGCTGGTCGTCATCGATGAGTTCGACGGACGTGTCGACCCCGACCTATCCGACGACGTCGTCGCGGTCGTGCGCGAAGGCCTGTCGAACATTGCCCGTCATGCCCACGCAACTGCCGCGACCGTATGCGTGGATGTCTCTGGGTGGGGAAAGTCTGGGCGAGTGCGCATTACGATCAACGACGATGGGCGCGGTATCGAGCCGAGCCGGACACGTAACTCCGGCCTGGCCAACATGGCTGAGCGGGCCCGGCGACACCACGGCAGCTTTGACACGGACACGGGCGATGGCGGCGTCGGCACGCAAATTCGCTGGATTGCACCGCTTGAGGGCTAAGCCCACGCGAAGCAGAGATGGCGGTGGGGGCGAACGTTCCGATTGGAACTCCACCCCCACCGCATTGGTACGAGAACTGTTTATCTCCCGGATCTCAGCTGAGTATCATCCCAGCCACTGCCCGTCGCTGCCGAAGGTGTACCAGCGCCAGCCGATCCAGTGGCGGCCCGTGTACATATCGCCTCCGGTGCCGAAGTAGTACCAGGCACCGCTGATCTGCTGCCATCCGGTGGACATCTGGCCCGAGGCACCAAAGTAGTACCAGGCGCTCCCCACAGGCCTCCAACCGATGGTCATGGCACCGCGCTCGCTCATGAAGTACCAGTGCGAGCCCAGCTGGAGCCAACCGGTGTGCATCGCGCCGCTAGGATCCAAGTAGTACCACTGTCCGTTCACGTGGAGCCAGCCGGTACTCATCACTCCGTTGGCAGCAAAGTAGAACCACTTGTTCTCCACCATGTGCCAGCCCGTGACCATCGCACCGCTGTCGGGCATCAGGTAGAACCAGGCCCCTCCCAGGTTCGCCCAGCCGGTCATCTGCGCACCGTCACCGTTGTGGTAATGCCACGCGCCGTCCCAGTACACCCAACCGCTGAGCATGTAGCCGTTCTGATCGAAACGGTACACGGAACCACCGAGGATGAGGGTCTCGTTCTTGGCGTAGCCACCGCCGGTGATCTTCCACCACCAGCCGACTCCGTCGTTCATCCACGTCCCCACCGTGTGATCAGGCACAGGGGCCGGATCAGGGGTAGGAACCGGGTCAGGGGTCGGATCCGGGCTAGGCTCGGGCTCCGGCGAAGGCTCGTCGGCCAGTGCGAGGGCCACGAGGCCAGACTCCGCAACCCCGGCCTCGTTCATTGCCATCACCCGGATGACCGAACCGTTGTTCTCACCGTCAATCGTGAGGGTCAGCTCGGGACCATTCTCGTCGTCCAGGATGGCCCACGAGTCCGAGCCCTGACGCTTGATCTGCCAGAAGAGGGCAGGCGCGGGCTTGCCACTGACCTCGGCCTTGATCGTGACCTCGGTTCCTTCCTTGGCCGTCACGGTACGGAAAGCTCCGTCGCCAGAGATCTGCGCATCCGCAGCCGGATTAGCGGTGACCGTCAGCGGCGCGAAGGCTGGGGGCTCCTGCTCCTGCGGATCCGGGGTCGGTGTGGCGGGAGCAAACGCCTCAACCTCCGCAAGCGCGAACTCACCGAATTCGGTGGGCTGGATGACGCGGATATAACGTGCCTCGAAACCCTCAAAGTCGACCGCGCTCGGGCGGCCACCGACCCCGTCAACCTTGATCATGTGGACGCCGTCCACCGCACCGGCAGAGGCCGGGTTGAAGGTATCGGAAAGATGCTCAGTGGAGGCCACAACCCAGAAGTCGTGCAGGCGCTGATCGCAGGAGACTCCCTGGCAGTTGTCGGAGGAGGAACGGTTCCAGACGTTCACGACGCCGAGGGGGTGGTTCTCGCCGAGGTCGACCTCCCACCAGGGGTTCGCCTGCTTGCCCGTGTGGGCCACCGATCCGTGATCCCACACGCCGTCCGTGTCACCGTCAACGGCGCGCGAGGCGGTGCCTCCCCAGCCCATCGACGACATGGACGCCGTCTTGTTGAGGGCGAGGTTATCGCTGCCCTTGGTGACGGTCAGGGTCGCACGCTGCGAGGTGACGGATCCGTTGGCGTTCGTCGCGACTGCGTAGAACTGCGCGCCGTCATCCTCTAGCGTCGTCGTCAGGGTGTACATGGCACCGGTCGCGCCGTCAATCGCCGTGCCTTCGGTCGATCCCTTGGGGACGCGGTACCACTGAATGGTGGCGGCCGGGCGGCCCGAGGCCACGACGGTGAAGGTGGCGCTCTCCCCCGCCTTGACTGAGACCGAGGAGGGATCGGTGGCAATGACGGGAGGCTGCGTGGCGGCGTTGTCTCCGTAGACATGCACCGTTGCGCTCACGGAGTGCAGACCAATCGGGTCGGCGTAGTAGGAGGGGTGCGCCAGCTCCAGGCGCAGGGGCGTGATCTTGTGCGGCTCGAGAGCGAGTCCCTCTCCGACCTCGCCGGCCTCGATCTGAGCGCCGGTCGCCTCAACAGACTTCTCGCCGAGGGTGATCTTGTAGGTGGTGGTCGGCGAGAAGTTGCCCGAGAACTTCAGTGTCAGGTCGGTGATGGCCTTGTCCGTCTTGTTCACAAGGTAGGCGTCGTATGCCTGTGCGCCGGAGTAACGCAACGCGGAGGCTCGTGCGAAGAACTGCTCGGACGATATCGTCGCGCCATCAACGGCGGTCACCGTCTGGGTGGGTACGTAGGTGGGAGCGGCGTCGAAGGTGACCTTAATGACGGGACGCAGGCTCGGCTCGGGGTTGTCGCCGGACATGGTGACCGTCAGGGTCGTGCCGTCCTGTTTGTATTCGAGGGCACGCTCAGTCCCGTCCACGGTCACTCCGGTGACGTGTCCACCCACGCCGGGAAGGGTCAGTGTCTTGCCGGGGCTCCACAGTTCGGGGAAGAAGTACAGGTCGTTGCCCTTGGTCATGACCTTGCCCCAGTTGGGTGCGGGGAACCAGGTCGGGCGTGCGCCCGTGATGGCGTCGGGGTGGCGTGCCATCCACTGGCCGACCTCGGTGACGACGCCCGAGTCGAACTCGTCGATGGTGCCATCGCCCTTGGGACCGATGTTGTATGCGAACTGGCCGCCCGAGGCAACGGTGCCGATCAGGTTGTTGACCAGCTCGCGTTCCTTGTAGCTCTTCGCGTTCGCGTCGCGGTTCGCCCACGAGCAGTAGCCCCAGCAGGCAGGGAAAATAGAGCGGATCGATTCCCATGGACCCATGTGGAAGTCGGTGGTCACCGAGTTGTCGCCGCCGACCTCGAAGTCACCGGCCTTGTTCCACACGCGCGAGTTCACCATCGTCTCGGGCTGGAGTTCGTGAACCCACTGGGCCATGCGCTGGGACTGCTCGGCGGTGGGGCCGCCCATGTCGAACCAGAGCTCGGCGATCGGGCCGTAGTTGGTGAGGAGCTCGGTCAGCTGGGGCTTGATGACGGTCGTCATCAGATCTTCATCGATGGGGTTGACGTTGCCGTAGGGCTCGGGGGTCTGTTTCGTCCAGTCGATGATGGAGAAGTAGAAGGCGAGCTTGACCCCGAGCTTGTTGCATTCGGTCGACAGCTCCTTCATCGGGTCCTTGCCGTAGTTGGATTGCTTGACGATGTTGTAGTCGGTCGTCTTCGTGTCCCACATGGCGAAGCCGTCGTGGTGCTTCGACGTGATCATCAGGTATTTCATACCCGAGTCGTGGGCCGTCTTGCAGATAGCCGCGGCGTCAAAGTTGGCGGCGAGGTCCTTGGCCTTGAGCAGGTAGTCGTCGGTGGGGATTTTCTCCCATGCCTTGATCTGTTCGGGGTAGCCCATGGCTTGCCGATGACCGTTGTAGTAGCCGCCGTAGACGGAGTAGACACCGAAGTGCATGAACATTCCGTACTGGAGTTCCTGCCACTTGGCGATCTTGGGGGTTGAGCTGAGAGGGACAGCTGCGGGGATACCGGTGGGCGTTGGTGGCGCGTCGGCGAAGGCAGGGGCGCTCATGGGTGCGAGCACCATTGCCGCGGCAACCGCACAACCGGCAAGCGTTCGCTTGAGGTTCACGGGGGATCCTTTCAGGGGGACGGTGGACGACGGTGTCCATCCTCAACAATGAGGATGAGGCGTACGTTACCCCACGGGACTTATCCATGAACCAGTTTGATGGTAGCTTTCTCACAAATCAGGGTTTTCCCTGTTTAGAACGAAACTACAACGACCGTACAATTCATGCTTCTACCTCGGGGAGACACGACAAGCGGGCCGGATAATCCGACCCGCTCCAATCGTCCTCGCTCCCCGCAGGGACGAGGCTGTAGCTCAGTTACGCCACGCGGCAGCCCTCTGTCCGGCAACCCAGGCGGCGACCTGCGTGCGACGCTGCAGGCCCATCTTGGACAGCAGAGACGTGATGTGGTTCTTCACGGTCTTCTCCGCAACACCGAGCTTCTCTCCGATCTCGCGGTTCGACAGGCCATCACCAATCAGGTCCAGGACCTTGCGCTCCGAAGGCGTCAGATCAGCCGTCGGATCCTCGTGGTCGACACGTCGACGCGTCAGAGTGCGTTCGTCGAGCAGAACGCGACCATCCGCGACCGCCTTGATGACATCCGTGATCTCCGCACCGCGTACAGTCTTGAGGATATACGCACGCGCGCCTGCCTCCAGGGACTCAGCCAAGGCCTCGTCGTCATCGAAGGACGTCAGGACCACCGGGAGGATCTGCGGATGAGCGGCACGCAGGCGATTCATGATATCAATGCCCGTGCCGTCGGGCAGCTGCAGGTCGACGAGGATGACGTCGGGGCGCACAAGGTCGGCACGACGCACCGCGTCCGCAACGGACCCGGCCTCAGCGACAACCTCGAGCGCCTCGTCTCGGTCAACGATCTCAGCAATGCCGCGTCGAACGATCTCGTGATCGTCGACGATCATGACGCGCGTACGCGCAGCGGTATTTTCACTCACGTGTCTGATTCTAACGGTCGGGAGGACGAACGCCCTCAGCTACTACTTCTACTGCCCCGGAGACAGGCGGCTCATCGCATCCTGTGCGGCCGCGTTCTCCGCGTGTTTCTTCGACGAGGCCTGCCCGGACCCGATCGCATCCGAACGCTCGGAGACGAAGGCCTGCGCGGTAAACACCCGCTGATGGTCCGGTCCCCGGCCCGCCACCTCGTAGGAGACCCCGCCCAGGCCATGCGCCTGCGCGTGCTCGATGAGTATCGTCTTCCAGTCCTGGTGCTGCCCGCGCGAGGGGGCATCCACGAGCAGGAAGCTCAGACACTCCAAGATGACGCGGCGAGATTCTTCCAGGCCGCTCGTCAAATAGGTTGCGCCGATCAGAGCCTCGAAGGTGTCGGACAGGATGGAGTCCTTATCGCGCCCGCCGTGGGTCGACTCCCCCTTACCCAAGAAGACGAAGTCACCCAAGCCGATTCGCCGGGCCGCCGCAGCGAGGGGCTGCTGCGAGACGGTGGCCGCGCGCATGCGCGACAGGTCCGACTCGGCGACGTCCGGGTACTGCTCGTACAGTTTTTGGGCGACGACGATCGACAGCACCGAGTCACCCAGGAACTCGAGACGCTCGTTGTTGGCAATCCCGCCGGCCTCGTTCGCGTAGGAACGATGCACGAGTGCGAGCTGCAGAAGCGGCGCATCGACGTGTGTCCCCCAGGCTTCCACGAGGGCGTCGGTATCGGTGCGCGGCGGTACCGGCAGGTGCTTTGATCGTCCCATCAGGCACGCCCCGACTCGGATTCCTCCCCCAGCAGGGATGCCAGGGAAGCCAGACGCGGATCGACGACGAAGTGGTCGTGCCCCTCGGGCAGATCTGCCCACTTCTCGCCGCACACGTCGCATAGGCCCGCGCAGTCGTCACTGCACAACGGGCGTGGGTCCACGAGGGGAACGATCGCGTCGCGCAGCTGGGTCTCAATGCAGATCGTGTCGCGCTCGCCGATGACGAACAGGTCCTCGGCCTCGTCGTCCTCGTCGTCCGCAGGAGTCAGGGCGGGAGAACCTGGCTCGAAGTAGACCTCCGTACTGACGATGTCGTGATGGTCGCGAACCTCGTCGAGGCAGCGTACGCATTCTCCAACCAGGTCGACGGAGGTAGCCAGCTGGACGAGAACGCCGTCCTCGACGCTGGTCATATCCACGGAGATATCCAGCGGCACGCCCGGAACTGCTGACATGGAGGGTGTGCCCATGTCATCGGGGGTGACCCACTGAAGGTCCTCGTGCAGGGTGGACCCGAGCGTGCGAGGCAGGCGCGCCAGGGGCAGAACCAGCGTCTGGTCACTCATTGGTCAGGTCCACATCGGTGACGTCGACGCCACGACGCTCGGCGATCGCGCGGCGGCCGGCATCCGTGCGGCGTGCCAGATCGGAGATGAGGTGGGAGAGCTCGTCGAGGGAACTCGCGACGTAGTCGTCGGCACCCTCGCGCAGCGCGGCTGCCGATCGCTTCGCATCGGAGACGATCTCACGCGCGCGATCCTCAGCCATGCGCACGATGTTTTCGGTGGAGACGATGCGAGCTGCCTGCGCGTTTGCATCGGCGATCGCAGCCTCGGCGTCCGAACGCGCCTGAGAAACAACAGCGGTCGCTTCATCGTCTGCGCGAGAGCGCGTGCGCTCAGCCTCTTCCTCCGCGTCAGAGAGAATCTGCGCGGCACGCTCGTTGGCCTGATCGAGGGTCGAAGACGCACGCGAGTTCGCCTCGGCAATGCGGGTTTCCGCAGCCGAGTCCGCCCGTCCCAGGACCGCGTCCGCATCCGCAACGACAGCGTCGGCGGCGACGAGGTCTTCCGGCAGGGCCTCGCGCGCCTGATCCAGCAGGTCGAGCAGCTCGGCCTTGTTGATCACGATCGAAGCGGAGAGGGGAACGGTGCGCGAAGACTCGACGAGGTCCTCGATCTGATCGAGGGCGGCAATCACCGTGGACGGACCGTAGACGGTTTCCTCGTTCCACTCATCCTGAGTCTGGTTGTCGGTCGTGTCAGCCATGGTTCCCTCCTGCGTTCCACCGGGCATGATTCAGCTTCTATTGTCGGTCAGATATCGCTCAACCGCTGGCGGGACATACCGAGAAATATCCTTTTTGAGACCCAATAACTCCCGGATGGCGCTCGATGAGACGTGCGCAAGGGCGGGACGGGTCGGGATCCACCAGGTGTCGATGCCGCCGACCTCATCGTTAAAGACGGCCTGCGGTGCCTCGTAGTCGAGGTCGATGGATGAGCGTACCCCCTTGACGATGAGGGTTGCACCGAGCCGGGCGGCCTCGTCCATCGTTGCCCCCTGCAGGAGGACCACCTCAACGCCCGTCAGGTGAGCGGTGGCTTCTTCAATGAGCGCGACCCGCCGGTCAGGATCAATGAGGCCGCGCTTAGCGGGGTTGGTGCCGACGCCGATGATGAGACGCTCGGCGATGGCGCAGACGCGCTCGGCGACATCGAGATGACCGTTCGTGAAGGGGTCGAAAGAGCCGGGGAACAGTGCGATCATCGAGTTTCCTCCACGTTGGCCGACGAGGTCGGGGCGTCCGCGACCGCATCGGCACCGTCCTCGGGTTCGTTCTTGGGCAGCGGCGGACCGGCAAAGTAGGCGACGGTTTCACCCCATGTTCGCTGATCCTCGAGGACGAGGAACGGGGGCCACGTCGGAGCGGGAGCTCGGGTCGATCGCTCCACGACGACCAGTGCGTCGGGGCCGATCCACGGGCCGAGCGAGGACAGCACGGAGGTCATGTCGGCCTCGGCGATGTCGTAGGGCGGATCGATGAAGACCAGGTCGATGTCTCCGCGTAGTTCCTCCCCGGTGCGTGCGGCGAGAAAGGAGCGTGCGTCTGCCGTGATGACGCGGGCGGGTAGGCCCGTCGAGCGGACGTTGGCGGATGCGACGCGCGCCGCCGACGACGCTTTTTCGACGAGGGTTGCGTGAGCGCTACCGCGCGACAGGGCTTCCAGGCCGAGTGCGCCCGTCCCGGCGTACAGGTCCAAGACGGTGGTCCCAGCGAGGACGTTCATGTGGTCGAGGCGCGAAAAGAGGGCCTCGCGCACGCGCTCGGACGTGGGACGTGTGCCGGACTTGGGCACGGCGAGGCTGCGGCCCTTGGCACTACCTGCGACGATCCTGGTCATGGCTCTACCCTACCGGGCGGGCCTTAGGAGCGTTGCATCCACTCGACCTGGCCCTCGGATGCGCCGCGCAGGGCACGCGCCAGGTCCGGGTGTCTCTCCAGCGTCGGATCGGCTTCCAGGAGAGCATCGGCAGCGTCCTTGGCGGAACGGATGAGGGACTCGTCGCGGCGAACGGAGAGGAAGCGCAGGTGCGTGGCTTTGCCGGACTGGCCAGCGCCGAGCACATCGCCTTCCTTACGCAGGCGCAGATCCGCCTCTGCCAGCTCGAAACCATCTATCGTCTCCGCAAACGCCTGCAGCCGCGCGAGCCCCGAATCGGTGAGGTCATGTCGATGCATCGCAATGCACAGGGAGGGCAGAGAGGATCGACCGACCCGACCGCGCAGCTGATGGAGCTGAGCAAGCCCGAACTGCTGGGCGTCAAGGATCACCATGAGGGTCGCCTCGGACACATCGACGCCGACCTCGATGACGGTGGTGGCAACAAGGAGCGGGGCACGCCCGGCGGAAAAGTCCTCCATGATCTGCGCTTTCACGGGCGCGGGCGTGCGCCCCGTCAGCTCGTGGATCGCCACGCCCGCGAGCGCGCGGTGCCCTCGCAGGTAGGCGGCAACTTCTTCGACGGAGGCCAAGGGGCGCGCGTGTTCTTCATCGGCGTCGCGCACCTCGTCGCTCGCGTCGATGCGCGGGCAGACGACGTAGACGCGCCGCCCCTGCGAGATCTCCTCGGCGGCTCGCCCCCACGTGCGCTCCACCCACGCGGCGTTTGCGGAATCCGCGAGGTAGGTGGCGACGGGCGTACGCCCGCAGGGCATGCCGCTCATGCGGGTTTCGTCCAAGTCGCCGAACACTGTCATCGCGATCGTGCGAGGTATCGGCGTCGCCGTCATGACCAGCTCGTGGACGCCGCGCCCGTCCTCACGAGCCCGCCTCAGGGCGGCGCGCTGCTCAACGCCGAAGCGATGCTGTTCGTCGACGACAACGAGCGCGAGATCAGCGAAACGCACGGATTCCTGGAACAGGGCGTGCGTGCCAACGACGATGAGAGGGACGGCGGAGTTCATGGCGGCCAGAATCTCGCGACGAGCCGCCGGGGTGGTTGAACCCGTCAGGAGACGCACGTCGGGAGCTCCCTCCCCCAGGGGGGCGAGGAGGGAGCGCAGGGATGACGCGTGCTGTTCGGCGAGGACTTCGGTCGGGGCGACGAGTGCGCCCTGATGGCCGGCCGCGACGACCTGCAGGAAGGACATGAGCGCGACAACCGTCTTACCCGAGCCGACATCCCCTTGGAGGAGGCGCTGCATCGGAATGTCGCGATCGAGGTCGGCACCGATCTGCGCGACGGCCTCCTTCTGGGAGTCGGTGAGCTCGAAGGGCAGAGATTCGCGGAATCGCTCCAGGAGGGGGGAACTGTGGGGGGAAGCGAGCGCCGGGGTGGCGCGCGCGCCGCGTCGGCGCATCGCCAGTCCCACCTGGAGCACGAATGCTTCCGTAAAGGCCAGGGCGCGGCGGGCCTGCCGGTAGTCCTCGTCAGTCTCTGGTTGGTGCAGGCGACGCAGGCTCTGAGCGTGGTCAGCAATGCGAACAAGTTCGCGCACACGCGCCGGGACCGCGTCGGGAACGTCCGCGTCGTTGAGGTGGTCCAGGACCATGCCGACGGCGCGCGCGATCGCCCACGATGCCAGGGAACCGGTCGCAGGGTAGATCGGGATGGGACGAGACGCGATTCGCTCAATGTCTTCCCCGTCGACACCCTCAAAGGACGGGTGAGCGAGTTGCAGCTTGCCGCGGTAGGCACCCACCTTGCCGGCGAAGAGGAAGGACTGGCCCGGGGTGAGTATCCTCTCGATCGGCGCGAGCTTGTACTGGTTTTTCGCGAAGAAAGTCGCGGACAGGAACTGAATGCCGTCGGTGAGGGTAACCTCCAGGCGCACGCCCGAGCCGGAACGGTTAGCGATCAGGTGAGCGGAGGCAACCTCGGCGAGGATCGTGACGTCCTCACCCTCACGCAGGGAGGACAGAGGAGTGAGCCGCCCCCAGTGGTAGTACCTGCGAGGGGCCACCATGAGCAGGTCGCCGACCGTCGCAACTCCCGCACCCTCGAGTGCCTTCACGGTCTTCTTAGGTAGGCGCAGGGACAGGGGAACATCAAGCGCGCTCACAATGAGCACCCTGCCACAAGGCTCGGCCCGCTCTGTCCGCCGTCCCATGTCTCCAGGTCGATCGAGGACGACGCGTCACGCGTGGACAGCAGCTGGCGCACCGTCGCCACCGTGTAGGGACCGTCGTCCTCGCGCGCGACCAGCAGCCGCCAGGACTGTCCTCCCCCGCGTGCGGCCTCAGCCAGGGCCTCGGCGATACCTTCGGGGTCACCATCCAGTGGCAGCTGGGCGCTCGTCCACGCTAAGAGCGCATCGTGGGCACCGTCGCGCAACATCCGCGCGAGCGTCGGGGCGGCGCCGAGGCCGCCGGGTTGGGGGACGAAAAGCGGGGCGCACGCGCGAGCGACGGCAAGAACACCGAGATCGTCCCTGCTGGCTGCCCGAAGTATCGCGGGCACGCCGGGAGCCGGAGAGGGAAGAACAGAGGCGACGGTACTAACCAGGGCCGCGCTGGCCTCGTCGCAGGGGGCGACGAGCGTCACCCCTGTCCGCGAGCTGGCCGCGGACACGATGCCGGCGGCGTCGCTGGAGTTCAGGTCCAAAAAGACGACGGCTCCGGCACGAGCAAGATCCTCCACGAGCCCGGGGGCACGCGTGCATGCGACCACGCGAGCACGCTCGACGCGCCGCATCGGGCGACGCTGCAGGAGACGCACGCCGCGGTGGCTCAGGCCTTCATCGGCCAGCTCGTCAATGCCGATCTGCGCGTCGGGGCGCGCGTCGCACACCTGGAAGCGTACGACCTGCCCGGACGTGGGGTGCGCCGCGAGCAGTGCGGAGGTGTCCACGTGCAGGCGCCACTCCCCCATGCCGAAAAGATCCACACGGCCCACGTAGGACAGGCGCGCCCCCAGACCACCCAGGCGCACGAGGAGTGCGCGCAGGTCTTCCTCGGTTCCTTCCAGGATGATATCGACCGTGAAGTCCCGGCCGGGCGGAGGCGTGGCTGCTTCCGGGGCACGCGAGTGACGCTGCGCGAGATCCGCGAGCATCGCGGTGAACGACTGCAGGATTCCGACGTCGTTACGCATTGATGCGTCAATGCACGCGAGCACCAGGGCGATGAATGCACCACCCGGGTCGATGCGTCCCGTCGCCTCGTTCGTCGCCTCCACGAGGCCGATCTGCGCCTGGGTCGAAAAACGGGAGAACACGTCCTCGACCTCGGGAAGGGTATCCCCTATCTCCGTGAGCTCTCGGACGGCTCCTCCAAGCATTTCGACGAGGGCGTCCGACCATTCGATGGCGGAGGCTACGGGTGTCAGCGATGCCGCGAGCATGCGGCGCGCCACGAGAGGCGTCACCCTGTGTTCATCGCCGAGGGCACCGGCCCACGCTTCAAACAAGGCGCCGAGCGCGAGACCGCTGTGCCCCAGGCCTCGGCGGATGATCGTCTCGACGCCGGCCTCGAGGGCCAAACGCAGGTGGGCGCGAGGCTCGAGGGAGTCCATCGCGGCGGCGAGGGCAGCCATCGTGGCGGCAGCGTTCGCCCCCGTGTCACAGTCGGCGCCGTCCCATCCATCCAGGTCGTCGAGGAAGGGTGCGAGCCGCGCAGCCTCCTCAGCACCGGCACGGCACGCCTCGATAATGACCGCAGCATTGAGCTCCATGACTCCCCTTTCCTGCCTCGTCCCATTGTCCACGCGACGGTTGCTGTGTGCGACCTGACACGACCAATCACGCGTGCGACTTGTTGAAAGCGCGCATCATCCGCTATTCTGTCATGGTTGCCTTCGGTTCAAGCACCGGAGGATGCGTTCCCCGCGACCGTGGGGAGCCAATGACTGAACTGGAAGACATACCGAGGAGAACATCGTGGCTGCCGTTTGTGACGTGTGCGGTAAGGGACCCGGCTTCGGCAAGAGCGTGTCGCACTCGCACGTTCGCACCAACCGCCGGTGGAATCCGAACATCCAGCGCGTTCGCGCCCTGGTCAATGGGACGCCCAAGCGCCTGAACGTCTGCACCAAGTGCCTGAAGTCCGACAAGGTCGCCCGCGCGATCTGATTCGACGACACTGACGCAACGCTGGAGGGGCGAGCCGATGGCTCGTCCCTCCAGCGTTTACCCCTATCTGTGCGCTAGCCGACGCTATCTAGGCAGGCACGGGTGAACGCCCGCGACGATTGGTCGCGGGCGTTCACCCTGCGCCCTCAACTCGCAGTCCTCTTGCCGTCGGGGCGCGTGAGAGTTACAGAAGCTCTGCCGCCAAATCGAGCGGAGTTCCGAAACGGTGGTTCGTGATCGAGACCGCCTGCTCGCGTAGGAAGGGCAGCAGTTCCGAATGCGGGCACGGGGTCACGTCACCCGTGTACAGCGCGACATCGGGGCTTCCCGAGCTCGCTCGGCTCGCGCGCGCCCAGCGTTGCTCCGAAGCTTCGTCGCGCGGGCCAAGGACGCGCACGCGAATCCCCAGACCACCGGATTGTGCCACCAGTGCCAGGCGATAATCCCATGAGTCCGCGTCTTCGCACGTCACCTCGATGTCTGATGCCTCCAACAGCTCTCGCACGGACTCGGGAAGCCGGTCGGCGACCGACAGTCCGATAGGGCCACCCGCCAGGAGACCAGCCGCCAGGACGCGGAGAAGATCCACCAGGGAGGTTCCGCTTCCAGCGCGCACCAGAACAGGAGTGGCACGGTAACGCAGGACGTTTCGCTCGCACGCCAGGCCGGTCACATCGCGATTGGCACCGTAATCGGAGGCCCAGGCTAGCGCATCAGCGCGAAGGGCACGGGTCAGCTCGGCCGCCTCATCCGCGCTCAGGTCAGAGGCAGCCGCCCGGCTCAAGGCAAGCACGCTCGGAGCAAGCGCCACGGCGTTCGAGGCTCCCTCCCCCGCCGCAGTGCCGCGGACGGGCTCGACCTCACCCAGACCCAACAGGTAGGAGGGGCCGCCGGCCTTCGTGGTCGATCCGATAGCCGATCGCTTCCACCCGCCGAAGGGCTGACGGCGCACAATGGCGCCGGTGATGCCTCGGTTGACGTAGAGATTGCCCGCCTCGATACCGTCCAGCCACGTGGCAAGCTCAGAGCGATCAAGGGTGTGGAGGCCGGATGTCAATCCGTAATCGACCTCGTTGACGGCATCTATAGCTTCCTCGAGGGTGTCGACGCGCATGACGCCGAGAACCGGCGCGAAGTATTCGGTCAGATGGAATTCGCTTCCAGGCCTAACGCCCGCACGGATACCCGGGGTCCACAGCCCCTCCCCCAGATAACGAGGCGTGAGCACCCAGTGCTCGCCCTCCCCCAGGGTGGTCAGGCCACGAACAGCCTTCTCATCGTCGGGCACGACGACGGGGCCGACCTGGGAGTCCAGCGATGCCGGCAGACCCACTCGCAGCGAAGCGGCCGCGTCCACGAGCTGGCGCGCAATACGGGAGGAGCGTCCCGCCGATCCGACCAGGATCAACAGGGAGGACGCCGAGCACTTCTGTCCCGCGTGAGCGAATGCCGAGTGGACGATGTCGCGCACCGCCAGATCGGGGTCGGCCGAGGGGGTGACGATGATCGCGTTCTTGCCGCTCGTCTCACCCAGCAGATGCATGTCGTGCTTCCAGGAACGGAAGAGACGAGCCGTATCATAGGAACCCGTCAGGATGACACGGTCAACTCCCCTATGGGTCACCAGGTAACGCGAGACGTCCCCATCCTCGAGCGGGGCGAGGGACACGAGCTCCGGTGGCACCCCCGCTTCGTGAAAGGCCGCGACGAGCTCCGCCGCGCAGCGCTTGGCAGGCGGTGCAGGCTTGAGGATGACCGCGCTTCCGGCTGCGAGAGCCGCTGCGACACCGCCCACGGGAATAGCCACGGGGAAGTTCCACGGCGAAGCCACGACCGTGACGTCAACGGGCACGAATCGCGTTCCCGCCACGTACATCTCGTCGGCAAGCTGCAGAGAGGCACCCGCGTAATGGTGACAGAAGTCGACTGCCTCGCTGACCTCCGGGTCGGCCTGATCAATCGTCTTTCCGGCCTCGGATCCGGCGACCTCGATGAGCTCACCTCGGCGCGCAGCGAGGACGTCTCCGACGCGATGCAGCGTAGCGGCTCTCTCTTCGACAGAAAGAGCCTGCCAGGAGCGTGCAGCTCCAGCGGCGGCTTCGACGAGAGCATCAACCGCCTCGTTGGTGGCTAGGGCCTTCGCACCGGCGCGCACTGCCTCACTGCCCCTGGTCGAGGCCGGGATCGCCGCAGCGATGTCGCGTGCCCACTGTCGATTGGCTGCCAGGGCGGGATCGGAATCTGCTTCGGATTCGAAGGGACGACGCGCACGCTCGGCGACGCTGCCCCGCTCGGCCAGACGGTTCTGAGCGCGGTTGGGCGTCGGCACGGGAGCATCCGGATCGACGTCGGACAGTGCGGCGAGGAAGCGATCGCGTTCACGGGCGAACACATCCTCGTTCTGGGCGATGTCGAAAACGCCGGACATGAAGTTTTCGGGCGCTGCGTTTTCCTCGAGGCGACGCACCAGATACGAGATAGCGACGTCAAACTCGCGAGGATTGACGACCGGAACGTACAGGAGGAGGGAGCCTACGTCGCGGCGTACAACCTCCTGAATACCTGTGGCCATGCCGGAGAGCATCTCAAATTCGACGCTGTTTTCGACGCCGCGCGCGGCGCGCAGCTCGTAGGCGAACGCGATGTCGAAAATGTTCTGTCCCGCCACGCCGAGTCGGATCGCGCGGGTGTGCTCGGGTGTCATAGCCCAGCTGAGCATCCGCTTGTAGTTGGTATCGGTAGCCTGTTTGGAGGGCCAGGTCGTCAGCTCCCAGCCGTGGATCTGTGCATCTACCTTCTCCATGGAGAGGTTTGCGCCCTTGACGATGCGGACTTTGATGCGCGCGCCTCCCGCATCGACGCGCGCACGCGCCCATTCCTGGAGGCGCTCGAGAGCACCGAGGGAATCCGGCAGGTATGCCTGGAGGACAATGCCGGCCTCGTATCCGCCCATATCCGGCTGGTCGAGGATAGCAGTGAACACCGCGATCGTCAGATCGAGATCCTTGTAGTCCTCCATGTCGAGGTTCAGGAATGTCCCATTATCGCGGGCGAGGCGATAGAGCGGCAGGAGCGCGCGCACGCCGTGGTCGACGACCTCCTCGAAACCCCAGGGATTATGCGGGCCGGTCACCGCAGAGACCTTAATGGACACGTAATCGACGTCCTCGCGCATCACGAGCCGGGAGACCTCGCCCAGGCGATGGGACGCTTCCTTCTCGCCAAGAACCGCCTCGCCGAGGAGGTTCACGTTCAGGCGGTGACCGCCCTTGCGCAGACGACCCAGCGCCGGGCCCAGCCCCTTGTCCGTCGCGTCGACGACGAGGTCTCCGACGATCTCACGGAACACGCGGCGCGCCGTGGCCGTCACCGCATGAGGAGCGAGGCGCGAGGCCGTCGCCCCTAGCCCCATCGCCACCGCGAGAGCCGGGGGTAGAAAGTCCTTGCGGCCTGCCGACAGACGTTTCATGGCTGCGCTGGCCACATCCAGATCCGAGGGCCGCACAACGTCATCAACGAAGCGGGTGGTGAAGGTCAGTCCGTCCGGATCGGAGAGGATACGAGAGAGAAGTTTGGCTGATTGCGGCGTGGGTTCATGAGCCGATTCGTCGGCCCACCGGCGGGCCCGAGCAATTGCTCTGTGCCCCAGCGCCCACAGGTCATCGGGACAGCGCCTAGTACCGGGATTGCGGCTGGGCGAGGTGGGAACGGCGGCGTTCGTCATGCGTAGACCTCCAGGCGTGAAAGAGCGACGGACTCTCCGCGTCGCGTGCAGCGGCATCGCTAGGCACGCTCGGCACAACTCCCGTCGTCGCGAAGTATGCTGGTTTGTCTATGCTAACGCTTGTTGCACTCGTCTATGGTCCTGGCGCGAAACCCCACGCGAAGCCAACAAGGGACCTAAGCCCCTAATGTTGCGAAACAGCGGCAAACAAGAATTCCCTGTGCCGCGTTTCACACTGAGGTCGTCTCATGCGGAGGCAATCAGCGCCACGTTCAGGGACGAATAAGCCAGCGAGCTTTCACGTCTTCGACGACTCCGGCCGTCACCTCATGCATATTGAAGTCACGGTCCCCATTAGCGCGCAAACATAGCCACTGAACCTGCAGGCCATCGGAAAGCGCCACGAGCTTACGGGCGATCTGTTCACTCGGCGCATCTGGATGAACCGCGCCTTGCGCCTTGCCAGCCTCAATCGCATCCACCAGATACTGAATCGCACCGAGAAGGTGCTGGCGGAACCACGGGTGGGCCTGATGCTGCGCATCGATAACCGCGGCAGACATCGCCGTGTAGAGGGCAACGCCATCAGGATGGCGCTGGTTGTTGGCGACCATGTCCACCCATGCGTCGAGGGCAGCCTCAGCCCCCTCCTCGGCACGCGGCAGACGGCTCACAGTACGCCGATCACGCTCATCAAGGACAGCCGCAAGCAGCTGATCCTTCGATACGTAATGGTGTAGGAGGCCCGCCTTGGAGATATCGGCAGCGCGCGCAATATCCGCCAGTGAGGTCGCGACGTAGCCCCGGGTTGAAAACAAAGTCAACGCCTCCGATAGGATACGCGCCTTCTTATCCTCACTGCCAGCCTTCGGACGACCGGGCTTGCGGGTGTTTGTTGCCTTGGCCTCATTGCTCATGCGGCTGCTCCACTTCCACTGCGACAGAGTTACCAACAACTCATCATAGCGGTCCGCGCCCGACTCGACACCCGTTGCGTGAGCCTGCACGGTGGGGGTGTTGGAGCCGGGCGCGGCGTGTACTACGGAGCGACCGTGCCGAACTCTATGTCGAACTCCGGCTTACCTGACGCATCGAGCTTGAGCTTTCCTTTGTCGTCGAAGGAAGCGTTCACCGACACATCGGTCTCCAGATCGTAGGGCTTGGTGTCCAACCAGCCCGGCGTTTCCTGGAGCCTAAACACGACCTCGGCATAGTATCCGTCAGCACCGCGGGGGGCGGGCTTCATCGAGGTCGGCAGCTTCTTGACCTCCAGGAGAGTAAGCGTCTTGGACTGGACCGAAGGGGGGCAGATCTTGTCAATGTTGCCCGGCACGCTACCGCAGGAGTTGGTCGCAGCGACGGCCGCATCAAGCGCAGCCTGTTCCATCTTCTCGGTGAACGTGGCTTTGAAGTACACGGTTGCCACCGAGCCACCCTCAGAGCCATCCTCGCTGGCTGTGACGGCAACTGTGTTCGCATCGGCTTGCACGTACTCACCCAGGTCCTCAGCGGTGAAGGTATACACGCCGGGGTAGAGCATGACCGTTGTCCCTCCGGTTTCCGTCCACGTCTTGTTGGACTTCACTCCCCCGATGGAGAAACCTGGAACATGGCGTCCGGACACATTCACGCCTGAGACCAACGAGTTCTGAATCTTCCAGTTTTTCAACACTCCCAGCGTCGAGCTGCCCTGGCTCACCTGGAAAAGGTGCGTAAATCGCTCACCATTGAGCCTCATGGTCGCAACAACGGCATAGTCTTTGGACCTGCCCGAATCCACAGCTTCGATCTCCTCGATCTCCAACCGGGAGCTCGCCGCGGCCATAACCTCGTCGGTGAGGAACTCGCGCTCCTCGTTGGCCAGGTCGGGATCGACCATCGCGGTGGCAGCGCTTGCTTTGCCTGCCGCCAGGAGCTCCAGATACTCGCGCACCTTGGCCTCGGGCGTGCGCGTCCAGTTGGCGATGGTGACTCCGAGGACTCCGACGACCGCCAGAATCACACAGGCAACGATCACGAGCGCGATGCGCTTGGAGTTATGGCGGGGCTTATCCGACATCGGCGCGACAGGTGCTGCGGACTGTGCGACAGGCGCACCTGCCCCCTGATCGAACGCCCGCCAAGAAGCCTCGCCCGATGGTGCAGAGGCAACCCCAGAGGGAGGGGGGATCGGAGGGATATTTCCTTGGTTCGTGCCATTTGGATAGGCTTCCATGTGCTGATTCCTCACGTGTTGATGGTTCCAGGTCAGGAACGCACGACGCGCTCGCTCTCCGGCTTTCGATTCTTGACAGCTGGCCAAGCTTCTCACATCTGCATGCGCGTCTTCAAGGAGATCCCAATAGTGGATGAGAGTTGCACGGATCCCTGCAACCTTGGCAGCGACGGTCTCTGGCACGAGACCATGACAGGCCACACCGAGGCACTGTTTCCGTATCATTCATGAGCTGAGACGACACTGACGAAGCTCCCTTGCCGCCGGGGGCGATGAGGCTTCACTGCTTCGTTATCCTTGCGTCTTCGCTCCAGTGAGAAGGTATGAGTAAAACGGTCACCGTTGAGGCGAAGCGTTGCCGTCACTTGCTTCGTGTCAATATATCCACCGCCATAGGTCGGCTTACTGACCGATTCAATGACGATTCTAGATGAGGCGGCCGTCAGCACCTCGTTCGTCACGAGTGTGCTTTCCTCGTCCGTCATCGGACGCGTCAGCATGGCACGCGCCGATTCGGCGTCGCCGTCGGCGAGGTAGGTCAGGTACCGGCGAACGGTGTCTTCAGGATTCGCGCGCGGTATAACCGCCAGCTAAACCGCTCCGAGCGCAAGCAGAGCGACAGCGACCATGGCAACGACCCACGCCTTCTTATCAGCCCTTCGTTACTTCTCGGACACGACAGGAGGCGGCGGCGAAGACCATCCGCCGACGGGCTGCCCAGGTCCACCCAGATGCATCGCGCTCATCGCTGCCTCTAGGAGTGGACTCCGCTACGACGCCCTCAGTCGACTGCGGCGTCCTTCGTATCGACGACGGGCAAAGCCTTCGTCGGCGGCACGCAGGCGTCACCCTGCAGCGCGGGCAGGGACAGGCCAGCGGTCGCGGGGATCTCCTCCGATGACTCCGCGAGCTTACGTGCCACGCGCGACATCGGTCGGGTCGAGGCCTGAAGACCTTCGGTCGATCGATTCATCCTCACACTATTCCTCTCTGGCACCCATGCCATTGACGTCATTCGACAGCGACGAGACAGCCGCCACGGCCCACATCACACTAGTCTACGGAATCGGGGGAAAAATGATCCCACGCACCGCGCAGGACCGCCCCATCCATCATCGCCTGCGGTTCTTCCTCGGCCCGGCATGCTCGCACCACGCCGACAACGCGGAAGCCGTCGGGCAGCTGCACATCCGGCGGAAAAACGGCGATCATGCCGTGTTCCTCTCCCCCTTGCAGGACCCACCGCACGGGATCGACCGCGCAGACGCGGGCGGCGGGAGCGAGCTGGCTCGCCTCCGCCTCGATGGCATCTCGATTGAACTCAATGACGACACCCGATGCCTTGGCGATGCGTGCAGCATCGGTCGCGGGCCCATCCGACAGGTCCATCATGGCGCGAGCGCCCGCAGCCGCAGCCGCCACGCCGGAGCCCAGCGGAGGCCTCGGCGCGCGGTAGGTCTCGACAAAGGGAGCCAGGTCTCCCAGCTGTTCGACGCCTCGCGCCGACGGGTCGATGTGCCCGCCCTCCAGGAGCTCGAGACCCGCGTAGGAGTAGCCAAGCGTGCCGCTGACCGCGACCACGTCACCGGGACGCGCGCCGTCACGGCGCACCACCGGGCCCGGGCAATAGCCGAAGGCCGTCACCGAGATGACGAGCTTCTCCCCCGCGCTCAGGTCTCCCCCGACGACGCCAGCGCCGGCCTCGCGGGCACGATCGCCCAAGCCTCGAACAACGTCGAGAAAAACGTCGGCGTCCATGTCGCGCGGCGCCACGACCGAGGCGACCAGAGCCGAGGGGTGCCCGCCCATCGCGTCAATGTCGGCAAGGTTCTGAGCGGCGACGCGCGCGCCAACCTCGTAACCGCTCGACCACGACATATGGAAGTGCTGGTCCTCCACCATGACGTCCGTCGTCACGATAAACGATCCCTCGGGTGTGGCGACCTGCGCACAGTCGTCGCCGATACCAATCATCGTGCGCTCGCCACGCGGAAAAGACTTGCGAAAATGAGACACCAGCTGTGCCTCGGACAGGTCAGATAGCTTCATGAGAACCAGACTAGTCGCGTACGCGCCGATGCGCCGCGAGGCCACGTCAGTTCCCGACACCCCGCACGGTCTGAGAGGCAAACAGGCAGGTCGCGGCGGCGCTGGCCACGTTCAAGGACTCAGCCTCCCCCGCCATCGGGATCGACACGAGGGCGTCACACAGGCGCATCTCCTCGCCCGACAGACCTCGCGCCTCGTTGCCGAACACCCACGCGTGGGACTGGGACAGGCGCGAACGAGCCGATAGACCCTGCACGAGGAGGTCGGACAAGCTGAGCGAGCCGGCACCGCCGCTCGTCCCCAGCAGGGCCGCACTGCGGACGTGAACGAGCGTGCGCGCGTCAGTGAAAGAGGCGACCACGCACACAGGAATATGGAATACGGAACCCGCACTTGACCGCACGACCTTCGGGCTCGACGCGTCCACGGTGCCCGCGACGACCACGACGCCGACCGCTCCGAACGCGTCGGCCGTGCGGATGATGGTCCCGACGTTGCCGGGGTCGCGCCCCTGTGCGATGACGACGATCGTCTCGCCGACGCTCGGCTCGGGCAGTTCACGGGAGATCGCGTCCACCGAAGCCACCGCGCAGATACCCTGGGAGTCGCCGGACATGGCCGTCGAGACCTCAGCGGTCACGGGATGCACCCAGCGCGTCGCGCGCCGGGCAGCGTCCACGACGTCCGCGTGCGTTTGCCACGCGTCCTCGCGCACGTACACGTCGCGCACCGCATCCGGTCGGTGCGCAGCAAGTTCGCGCACGGCCTGCGGACCCTCGACCAGCATCAGGCCCGAGCGTGAACGCGCCGAGCGCCCAACCAGACCCGACACCCTGCGCACGCGATCGGCGCGGGGATTATCGAGAACGGTCAGGCGCTCGGCGAAAGAGCTCACCAATCAGGCCTTGGGGGCGTTGATGTCGGCGGGCAGGGCGTCCTTGGCGACCTTCACCAGGGCGTTGAACGCGTTGATGTCGTTCACGGCCAGCTCGGCCAGCATGCGACGGTCGACCTCAACGCCGGCCAGGTTCAGGCCCTGGATGAGGCGGTTGTAGGTCAGGCCCTGGGCGCGGGACGCAGCGTTGATGCGCTGGATCCACAGGCGACGGAAGTCGCCCTTCTTGGCCTTGCGATCGCGGTAGGAGTAGACGAAGGAGTGAGTGACCTGCTCCTTGGCCTTGCGGTACATGCGCGAGCGCTGGCCACGGTAGCCGGAGGCCTGCTCGAGTACGGTACGACGCTTCTTCTTGGCGTTGACAGAACGCTTGACACGTGCCATTTTCTACTGTTCTCCTCTTACTCGAGCTCAGATGCCCAGCATGCGCTTGACGCGCTTGACGTCAGCGGTCTCCAGGACCTGGTCGGTCGCCAGACGGCGGGTCTTACGGCTGGACTTGTGCTCCAGCAGGTGGCGGGCGCCGGCCTGCTCGCGCATGATCTTGCCCGAGCCGGTCGTACGGAAGCGCTTCTTAGCACCGGAATGAGTCTTGTTCTTCGGCATTTCTATTCCTTCGTTGTGAGGCGAATTGGTATCGCCGTCAGTCCTGTTCGTCAGCCTTGTCGGCTGCCACTCGGGCCTGGTCCTTGCTGGCGCGCTCCGCGCGCTTGCCCCGGCGCTCGGCGCGCTCGGCCTCGCGGCGCTTACGCTGCTCAGTCAGGGCATCAGCCTTTCGCTTGGTGGGGGCCAGCACCATCGTCATGTTGCGTCCGTCCTGACGGGGCATCGATTCGACGGTTGCAAGCTCACCGATCTCCTCGGCGAGGCGCTGCAGGAGGCGAACGCCGGCCTCGGGGCGAGACTGCTCTCGACCGCGGAACATGATCATGACCTTGACCTTGTCGCCGGCGGACAGGAAGCGCTCCACGTGGCCCTTCTTAACGCCGAAGTCATGATCGTCGATCTTCAGTCGGAAGCGGATTTCCTTCAGCTGCGTGTTCGCCTGGTTGCGGCGAGCGTCGCGTGCCTTCTGGGCGGCTTCGTACTTGTACTTGCCGTAATCCATGAGCTTTGCGACGGGCGGCTTAGCGTTCGGCGCAACCTCAACCAGGTCAAGCCCGGCCTCTTCGGCCAGACGCAGCGCGTCCTCAACTCGGACGACGCCGACCTGTTCACCTCCGGGTCCCACGAGGCGAACCTCGGGGACTCGAATACGCTCATTGATGCGAGTCTCGCTGATGAGCGGCTCCTTCCACAGAATCCTTATGCGCGTAACAAAAAGCCTCCGTTACGCGACGCGCACGGAGGCTTCCATAGGGCCAACACACGCGGGTGTTGACTGCCGAACCCGATCCCCTGCGCAACGCCCCTGCGGGCGGCATCCTCTCGAGTGAGAGGCGGGTATCCAGGTGGGATTTCTCCGCTTGCGTTCCGGGCTTTCGCCCAGACGGTCGCCTCTACTGTAGCAGAAACGGCGCAAGACCGCCAGATCAGTAATCATTGCGCGCCTCACGCTTTGCCGAGCGAACCCGACTCAGACTCAGCGCAAAACGGGAGCGATTTCGACCCGGTCGGCACCGGCTACGAGACGGGGGCTCGAGCCCATGCGGGACAAAGCCTGGGACAGCGTCTCTTTCATGGCCGAGGCATCATCCGCCTGGGCGAAGGAGGCTCGGTCCACCGAGACGAGGACGCGGGTCAGGCCGTCGCCCGCGTAGGTAATCTCAAGATCACTGATCGCCGGGCATACCGTGGCGGCCTCGACAAGGAGAAGCTCGCGCAGCTCCTCATCTCGCCAAGCCGGTAGCCATTCGTCCCCCTGGGCGAGAGCCGCGACGGCCGGACGCGGCAAGAGCACCGCGTCGGTGCCCGGGTTGACGACGATGCGCCCGCCGGTCTCGACGAGGGCGGTCAGCCCAATCGTACGAAAGTCCAGGGCCATCGGACGGTCGCCGGGGCGGTGAGCGGACAGCGCCTGCGCCGACGAGTAGATGGCGAGCGCCTCCCCCGCGGGAGTCTGAGCCCGCACGAAGTCGATCGGGTTGTGTCCGTTCTCCCCGGCATGCACGCCCGTCACGCGCGGGTCGGGCTCGACGTCAATGGGGACGATGACGCGCTCGAAGACGAGCGCATCAACGAGGGCCTCCAGCCTGGCAGCCCCCGCGTCACTCCCTCGCCCCAGCGCCAGCGCACGCGCGGTACGAGGTAGCCCCTGACCGACGTCCGCGCGGTCGTGACTCATCATCGACAGGCGCTGCGCCAGTCGATTCCTCTGTTCCTCGGTGAGGTTAGGAGGCGTAGACGTCATGCACTCTCCTCAATTCCTGCAACGGCCAATGCGTCAGCCATGGTGAAAGCACCCTGGTACAGTGCTTTCCCGACGATCGCCCCTTCGATACCCAGGGCGCGTAGCGCCTCGATGTCAGCCAGGGAGTTGACCCCGCCCGAGGCGATGACGCGGGCGGGAGTTTCCTGCGCGACGCGAGCCAACAGGTCGCGGTTCGAGCCGTTCATCTGGCCGTCGCGGGTCACGTCGGTGACAACCAGCCGGACCACCCCCGCCTCGTTCAGGATACGCAGAGCATCCCAGACGTTACCGCCCTCGCCGCTGCCGCCGCGCGCGAACAGACGATCGCCGCGCACGTCCAGGCACACGGCAACGCGTTCACCGAAAGCGCCGACGGCCTCGCACACGCCATCAATGTCGTTGAGGGCCTGAGTGGCGATATTGACGCGTTCGGGACCCATATCCAGCCCGGCCTCGATGGCCGATCGGCTCGCGATGCCTCCCGACAGCTCGACGCGCACGGGAACCTCACGGATCACCCGGGCAAGCAGCTCGGAGTTATCACCGCGACCAAACGCCAGGTCCAGGTCCACGAGGTGCACCCACCGCGCCCCGGCCTCGACGAAGGAGCGAGCGACGTCGAGGGGACTGCCCCAGGAACCCTCGTCGATCGATCCCGAGGACAGGCGCACGGCCAGCCCGCCCGTCACGTCAATCGCGGGCAGTAGTTCGAGGATCGTCATGATTGCTTGCGTCGCAGCCAGCCGAAGGGCCCACCACCCTGGGAGCTTCCATCAGCAGCCACGGAATCCTTGTAGTCGGCGGGCGTCGTGCGCCCCAGCAGGAGGTCCTCCGTCGCGGCGGGCATGGCACCCAGCAGCAGGCCGGCGGGAATCGTCTCCTCCGGTTCACCGCTGACGTAACGCTGAGCAGAAATACGACCCGAGACGCCCGGCTCCACGCCGTCGCCCTCCACGAGCCAGCTCATGAGCGCAACGGCCCCGTACTTCGACAGGTTCGATACGGCCCGGGCGACACGATCCACCGCGTCAGGCATCGGACGCTGACCGGTCAACAGAGCATCGAGTTCTTCTTCATCGGTCGGTGTCGTCTCGACACGCAGCCACACGGCAGTCCACGGCTTGAGACGCACGATCGACTCGCGCACGCCCGTCAGCGCGAGCAGCGAGTGCAGCGCCTCCGGGTAGGAAATCGGTGCGAGCACAAGAGCGACCGACAGGCGGCCACCGTCCAGATGCAGGGAGTCGTCGACAGGCGTATCGTCCGGGTCAAGGGGCGGCAGGGAATCGCCCGCTGTGGGCGTCGATCCCAGCGATGCAACCAGCGACTGGAACTCCGCATCGATATCGTCGTTGTGAGCGCTCACCGCTCCTCCTTATACTGTGTGTCTCTATCCAAGGATACTGTTCATCGACGACCGCGCGCGTCATGCGCTCTGACAGCGAAAGGACCCCACCATGAGCACCCCGACGATCCCCGTGCGCGGGGAGATCAAGCTCGGACAATTCGTGAAGCTCTCCTCCCTCGCGGAAGACGGCGCACAGGCCCGCGAACTGATCCAGGCCGGCGACGTAACCGTCAACGGTGAGGTGGAGACGCGCCGTGGCCACCACCTGAGCGCCGGCGACCTCGTGGAGGTCGATGCCCCCTGGGGCAAGGCCGCCGCGATCGTTGGCTCTCCTTCCTGAGCGACTTCCTCCAACGACACGAGCCGGGTCCATACGGGCCCGGCTCGCATCATCTCAGGGCGAGGTCACGACGCCACCAGCACCGACCACGGCCTTGATGTGACTGAAGAAAGCGCTCGTCTGTTCAACACGCAGCCTCGGGTCAAGCTCAACAACCGTCGTGCGCCCCGGCTCCGTCAGATGCAGACGCACCGGGGAACCGCCGGGATAAGACTCGAGGACAGCGCGCAGGTCGGTGAGGAGCTCCGGGGTACAGCGCGCCGCAGGCAGGCGCAGGTCGAGGGGTAGGTCTGCCCCGCCCGACAGGTCCAGGAGGGTCATCGACTGGCCGTAGATCGTCATGCCCTCCTCGCGCACGTTCACCTTTCCTTCGATCTGAACGATGATGTCCTGGGCGAGGTAGGTTTGAATCGACTCGTAGGAGCGCGGGAAGAAGAGCACATCCACGGAGCCCGACAGGTCCTCAATCGTCGCGATCGCCCAGGCGTTGCCCTGCTTCGTTACCTTCGTCGTGACGCCGGAGACGAGGCCCGCGATCTTGACAATGCGGTCCGCCATGGCGCCGTCCGAGCCCACTACCTGGGCAATCTCGTAGTCCTGGTGGCGTGCCAAGGAGGCCTCCACGCCTCGCAGCGGGTGGTCGGAGACGTACAGTCCCAGCATCTCGCGCTCGGCCGCGAGCTTCGTTTTGCGGTCGAACTCAGGCAGATCCGGGATGTCGATCGTCAGGCCAGAGCCCGTGTCCTCGTCCTCCCCCAGCGCACCGAACAGGTCAAACTGTCCGATCGCCTCGTTGCGCTTGACGTCGATGATTGCATCCACGGCCTCGTCGCAGCGCGCGAGGAGTGCGCGACGCGTGTGCCCCATCGAGTCGAAAGCGCCGGCGCGGATGAGCGACTGGATCGTGCGCTTGTTGCACACCACCTGGGGTACCTTGTCCAGGAAATCCTGGAACGAGGAGAAACGCCCCTTCTGCGCGCGAGTCTCCACGATCGCATCGACGACCGGGCCGCCCACGTTCTGGATCGCATTCAGGCCGAAACGGATCGCCTCACCGTCAGGCGCGAAGTTACCCATCGACGCGTTCACGTCCGGGGGCAGGACCGTGATGTCCATGTGGCGACACTCCGCCAGATACAGGGCTCGGCGATCCTTGTTGTCCTTTGTCGAGGTGAGCAGGGCCGCCATGTACTCCGTCGGGAAGTTCGCCTTGAGGAAGGCCGTCCAGTAGGAGACGAGGCCATACGCGGCAGAGTGGGCCTTATTGAAGGCGTAGGCGGAGAAGGGGACGACGACGTCCCACAGGGCCTTGATCGACTCCTCCGAATAGCCGTTATCAACCATGCCCTGGCGGAAGCCCTTGAACTGCTGGTCCAGGACCTCCTTCTTCTTCTTACCCATGGCCTTACGCAGAATGTCCGCCTGACCCAGCGAGTAGCCCGCCAGCTTCTGCGCGATCTGCATGACCTGCTCCTGGTACACGATCAGACCGAAGGTCGTTCCCAGAATGTCCTCGAGCGGCTCCGCCAGCTCCGGGTGAATGGGCGTGATCTCCTGGCGACCGTTCTTACGCAGCGCGTAGTTCGTGTGCGAGTTCGCGCCCATCGGGCCGGGGCGGTACAGGGCACCGACGGCCGAGATATCTTCGAAGTTGTCAGGCTTCATGAGCTTGAGGAGGTCGCGCATGCCGCCACCATCGAGCTGGAACACTCCGAGAGTTTCGCCTCGTCCCAGCAGCTCATACGTCTTCTTGTCGTCAAAGGTCAGGTGATCGAGGTCCGGGTCCTGCTTGCCGTTGAGCGCGATATTCTCGAGTGCGTCGGACACGACCGTGAGGTTACGCAAGCCCAGGAAGTCCATCTTGAGCAGGCCCAGCGTCTCACACGTCGGGTAGTCGAACTGGGTGATGATCGCGCCGTCCTGCGGACGCTTCATGACCGGGATGATGTCGGTGAGCGTGTGAGAGCTCATGATGACCGCGCAGGCGTGCACACCCCACTGGCGTGTCAGGCCCTCCAGGCCAAGCGCGTACTGGACGACCTCATGCGTGTCAGGGTTCTCCTCATAGAACTTACGGAACTCCGAGGCCTCGGCGTAACGCTTGTCCTTCTCGTCAAAGATGCCGTGGACCGTGATGTCCTTGCCCATGATGGCCGGAGGCAGCGCCTTGGTGAGCTGCTCGCCAACCTTGAAGTCCTTTCCAAGGATGCGCGCGGAGTCCTTCAGGGCCTGCTTGGTCTTAATCGTGCCGTAGGTGACGACCTGGCTGATGCGGTCCTCGCCGTACTTGCGCTTAACGTAGCTGATGACCTCGTCGCGCCTGCGTTCGTCGAAGTCGACGTCGAAGTCAGGCATCGAGATTCGTTCAGGATTGAGGAATCGCTCAAAAATCAGACCGTGCTCAAGGGGATTGAGCTCGGTGATCTTCAGGGCGTAGGCGACCATCGAGCCCGCACCCGAGCCGCGCCCGGGTCCCACGCGGATACCCTGGGACTTCGCCCAGTTGATGTAGTCAGCGACGGTGAGGAAGTATCCGGGGAAGCCCATGTTGATGATGACGTCTTCCTCGTATTGCGCCTGCTTGCGCACGTCGTCGGGGATGCCGTTCGGGAAGCGGTCGCGCAGGCCTCGTTCAACCTCCTTGATGAACCACGAGGTCTTGTCTTCGCCTTCGGGCACCGGGAAGTCGGGCATGTAGTTGGCACCCTCCTTCGTGGTCGTGAAGTGCACGTCGCAGCGCTCGGCAATCTCGAGGGTCGAGTCGCAGGCGCTGGGCAGCTCGCTCCACAGCGAGCGCATCTCGTCCGAGGAACGGATGTAGTAGCCGTCGCCGTCGAACTTGAAGCGATCGGGGTCGTTGATGCGCGAACCGGAGTTGATGCACAAGAGCGCGTCCTGGATCTTGCGATCATCGCGCTTCACGTAGTGCGCGTCGTTGGTGGCCACGAGTGGCGCGTTCATGAGCTTCGCGATCTCAAGAACCTGCTGGTGGGTGCGTCGCTCAATGTCGATGCCGTGATCCATGACCTCGACGTAGAAGTTCTCCGAGCCGAAAATGTCGCGAAGTTCTGCGGCCTCGGCCACGGCCTCGTCCCACTGCCCCAAGCGCAGGCGCGTCTGCACGGCACCCGAAGGACAGCCCGTGAACACGATGAGGCCCTCGTGGAACTGGCTCAGCAGCTCCTTGTCGGCACGCGGCCACTTGCCGAACTGGCCATCCGTCGAGGCGTAGGAACCCAGGCGGAAGAGGTTGTGCATGCCCGTTGTGTTGTAGGCAACGAGGGTCAGGTGATTGTAGGAGCCGCCTGCACTCACGTCGTCGGCGCGTTGCCACGGCTCGCCCCACAGGACCTTCTGACGATCAAAGCGCGAGGTCCCCGGCGTCACGTAGGCCTCGAGGCCGATGATGGGCTTGACGCCCGCGTTCTTGCAGTTCGTGTAGAAGTCGAAGGCTCCGAAGAGATAGCCGTGATCCGTCAGGCCGATCGCGGGCTGCCCCAGACGGGCGGCCTCCTCCGCCATCGCTTTCGTCTTCGCTGCTCCATCGAGCATCGAATACTCGGAGTGGTTGTGAAGGTGCACGAAGGAATCAGCCATGCATCGATTCTACTGTCCTGGGAGCGAGCCACCACGCCGAACGCACCGGCCGGGGCGGTCGTTCATGTCACGGCGTGACGCTCACGAGACGGGGCCTGGCAACGTCGGCGCATCGCCAGCGCGGCTCAATTGCGCGGGTGGCGTAGCTCCTCGAGGGCATCCGCGAGATCGGTCGGGTACGGGCTGGACACGCTCATCGGCATGCCCGTACGCGGATGCGCGAAGCCGAGGCGAACGGCATGCAACCATTGGCGAGTCAGTCCGAGTCGTTGCGCCTGCGTGGGGTCGGCACCGTAGAAGGTGTCTCCCACGCACGGATGTCCCACGGCTGCCATATGCACGCGAATCTGGTGGGTGCGCCCCGTCTCCAGGTGTACCTCGGTCAGTTGGGCGCGGGCCATGAGCTCGAGGGTGTCGTAGTGGGTGACGGCTCGCTTACCTCCGTCAATGACGGCCATCCGCCATTCACGCGAAGGGTGACGGCCGATGGGCGCGTCGATCGTGCCCGACGCGGGGTCGAGGTGACCGGCCACGACAGCGTGGTACACCTTCTCGATCGTGCGCTCTTTGAACGCGCGCTTCATGACCGTGTAGGCAAGCTCGGACTTGGCAACCATCATCGCGCCCGACGTGCCGACGTCGAGACGGTGGACGATGCCCTGGCGCTCGGGGGGACCGTAGCTGGTGATGCGATAGCCAGCGGCCTCCAGGTTGCCCAGAACCGTCGGCCCTTCCCATCCGGGGCCGGTATGAGCCGCGACGCCCACCGGCTTGTCGACGACCACGATATCCTCGTCGTCATACAGGATCGCCATGTCCGTGACCGGGGTCGGCTTACTCTCGGGTTCCGGGATCGTCACCTCGATGATGTCGACAGCACCCAGACGATCCGACTTCCCAGCAGCAGCGCCATTGATGAGAACGTGCCCCTCCCCCGCCAGCTCCGCGCAGCGCGAGCGCGATAGGCCGAGCATACGTGCCAGAGCGGCATCGACCCGTTCGCCCACGAGGGCGTCGGGAACGGGAAGCATACGCGAGCTCACTATGCGTCCTCCTTCGAGGGCTCACGGGAGAGCGCGAGGGCAAGAAGCGGTGCTCCGAGAACGATCCAGATATCGGCGACATTGCCGACGAACCAGGTGCCGTAAGCGATGAAATCGGTGACGTGGCCAACGCCAAAGCCGGGTTCGGCGATCAGGCGATCAATGAGGTTGCCGACGGCACCACCCGTCAGCAGCGCGATCGCCAGCAGCGTCGACGCGCGATGAACACGTCGAGCGAGCACGGCGAGCACCCCGATAATGATGACGGTGAAGATCGTGAGAACCCAGGTCTTCCCGGCCGCGAAAGAAAAGGCGGCTCCCGAGTTGTGAACGAGGCGCAAAGACAGCCACTCGCCAATGAGGGGACGGGGCTCCTGGCTATCGAGGGCACCGCGCGCCCATATCTTCGACGCCTGGTCGGTGATAACAGCGGCAGCGAACACGAGGCCCGCATAGAACCACGTCGAATGGGTACGGATCGGGTGGGAGGAGTCAGCCATGGTTCCCTATCTTAAACGAGCGGCGGCGGCGCACCACGAAGTGCGCCGCCGCCGACCAAAGCGATTGCGATCAGTTCTCGCCGTTGTCGACCTCGTTGAGGAGGCTCTCGAGGTGGCTGCGCAGGTTCGTGCGGTACTCTGCTTCGAAGGTACGCAGGCCGTTGATCTTGTTCTCGAGCAGCTCGCGCTCCTGGTCGAGCTGGGAGAGCAACGAGTCCTTCTGCTTCTGAGCGTCGGCGATGATCGACTCGCGCTCGGCGTTGGCCTCAGCGATGATCTTCGCGCTCTGCTCTTCGCCATCGCGCACGTACTCGTCGTGGACGCGCTGAGCGAGGGCAAGCATCGAGGTAGCAGACTCGGCGTCCTGCGGGCCGGTGAAGGCCGGGGCAGCCGCGGGAGCCGGGGTCTCGACGACCGGGGCAGCCGCGGGGGCGGGGGTCTCGGCCGGGGTGTAGTCGGAGTTGGACAGCTCGGCAATGCGGCGCTCAGCCGCCTCGAGCTTCTCCTTCAGATCCTGGTTCTCCATCTGCAGGGAGTAGATGGTGGAGACAACCTCGTCGAGGAACTCATCAACCTCGTCCTGGTCGTATCCCTCGCGGAACTTGACGTACTGGAACTTCTTGTTGAGGACATCCTCGGTGGTGAGCAGGGCCATTTCTTCACCTCTCGGTCGTTTCGATTGGACGCGCGGGAGCCGCACGCCTAGACGACGGGCAAGGCCGCCCGCGATCACGTCACGAAAATAATAACTGAAATTGTCACACTAGCAACATCCATCACGAGAAGAGAGACGATTTTGTGGGGCCTCTCATCTCGGAATCTGATCACTACACGCTCATAAAGTAGAGAACATTAGCCAAACGCTGCCCGATGATGAGGACCAGGAACAACACCATAAAACCGACATCAATTGCCATGCCGCCGCCGACACGCAGCGGAGGAATAAAGCGCCCGATCCAACGAATCGGAGGATCGGTCAGCGCGTAGAGAACATTCGCGACGACGAGCAGGATTCCCGAGGGACGCCATCCGCGCGCGAAAAACTGGATCCAGTCCAGAATGACGCGCGCGAACAGCACCATCATGTACAGGTTGATAACGACACTCAGCGCCCACCCGACCCAGCCGAGGATGATCACGGAGATTCTCAACCCTGGTTGTACAAGGAGCCGCGACGGCCCGACATGTTGTCCCCCTGGACCTCAACCGAAGCCGGAGACAGGAGGAACACGCGGCTGGTCACGCGCTCGATCACGCCGTGGAGGCCGAAGGTCAGGCCGGCGGCGAAGTCCACGAGACGACGAGCCTCTTCCTCGCCCATGTCCGTGAGGTTGATGATGACGGGCGTACCATCGCGGAACGCCTCGCCGATTGTCACCGCGTCGGAGTATGCGGTGGGGTGGATCGTCACGATGCGCGTGAGATCCTCGACCGGCTCTTCGCGGCGGATGCTCGTCAGGGTCGGACGGGACACGGGAGTAATGTCGGCCACGGGTGCTACCTCTTCCACCTCGTCGAATTCATCGAATTCATCGATGGGCTCCTCCGGTGAGTACCAGCCCATGAACTTACGTGCGCGTGCACCGAACGACTCGCTCATTGTTCCTCCTTCAGCCGATGCATAGCCACAAGCTACAGTTACCCGGCGGAATCGCACCGCAGGGCGCTCGGCGCGTCGCGAGGAGGGCACCGGCGACCCTTATCACGCGCCCGTCCATCGCCGAGGTCGGGGCACGGTGAAGAACGCGCACCGGACAAACGCGCACGCGAGAAGAAGTCAGGCCGGAACGATGATCAGCGCCTGCCGACCACACGAGGAGTCGCGGCGGTAGGAGAAAAGAGACGGTTCTTCAAGGGTGCATCGCTCATCGATCTCAACGCGCACCCCCACGGCACGCAGAGATGAAGCGGCCGCGTGGGGCAGGTCGAGCGCGGGCGTTCCCCAGGACGTCAGAGCACGAATCCCAGGCATGAGATCCTCACTCTCGTCCGCCATGTCTGCAGGAACCTCGTAGCAGCGCCCACAGATCGCCGGACCGATAAGTGCGTCAACGGGACCATCGACAAGGGAGTGCATGCGCTCGACCGCCCGGGCGAGTATCCCTCCGAGAAGACCACGCCTACCCGCATGCACGGCAGCGACAACCTGTCCCGACGACGCGGATAGGACGACGGGCAAACAGTCGGCGGTCTGTACGGCGAGGGCCGGAGCGCCCTGGCAGCCGCGGGCATCAATGACAACACCGTCGGCGTCGACGGGCCCCCACTCCCCCCGCGCCGGCCGTCCAAGCAACGCGTCGGTGTCCGCATTGACAAGCTCGCCACCGCGCATCCGAAGAAGATCAACCCGGATCGAATGGGTCTGATCCATCCAGACCACGTCACGTCCCAATCGCCGCGCGAGCGAGCGTCGCCGCTCGCGCACAAGAGAGGGATCGTCGCCCACATGCAGGCCAACATTGCCGCATAGTGCGCCGGTGCCCGGGTCCACCTCGGTCAGGTGGACCCGGGCACCGGCCCAGAGCAAGTCACTCATCAACGCAGGAAGGGAGGGATATCCAGCTCTTCCTTCACGGGAGCCTCGGGGTAGACGCGAGGAACCTCGAAGGAATGCTCGGACTCTTCATACTCCGTAGCCTCGGGTGCATCGACGGGGGCCGCAGCGGCCTCACGAACCGGAGCGGCAACGTCGGCACGATGCTGGGGGCGACGCGTCGACACCTGGCTGATCCGAGTGGTCTCGGCGGCGGGGGCCTTCGCTTCCGGGGCGGCGGGACGCTGCTGGGCAACGGGCGGCGCAACACGAGCGGCGGCGGGACGCGACAGCTGAGCGTCGGTCGCATCGTCGAATCCGGCAGCAATGACCGTGACACGAATCTCATCACCGAGGGCATCGTCGATGACGTTACCGAAGATGATGTTGGCCTCGGGGTGTGCGGCCTCACGCACAAGCTGCGACGAAGCAAAGACTTCCTGCAGGCTGAGGTCGGAGCCACCCTGGAAGAACATAAGCACGCCATGGGCACCGTCGATCGAAGCCTCGAGCAGCGGGGACGAAATCGCGCTTTCGACAGCGCGCAGGGCGCGATCCTCGCCGGTCGCAGCACCGATACCCATGAGAGCCGAACCGGCGTCCTTCATGACCGACTTGACGTCGTTGAAGTCCACGTTAATCAGACCCGGGGTCGTGATCAGCTCGGTGATGCCCTGAACGCCCGACAGCAGGACCTGGTCGGCTGCACGGAATGCATCGAGCACGGAGATGTTCGCGTCAGAGATCTCCAGGAGACGATCATTCGGGATCACGATGAGGGTATCGACCTCTTCGCGCAGCGTGGTCACGCCCCCCTCGGCCTGGGCCGCACGACGGTTCCCCTCGAAGGAGAAGGGTCGGGTGACGACACCGACTGTCAACGCGCCAGCATCGCGGGCGATCTTGGCGACAACGGGGGCCGCACCGGTACCGGTGCCACCGCCTTCACCGGCGGTCACGAAGACCATGTCCGCGCCCTCGAGTGCGGCGGTAATCTCGTCGATATGGTCCTCGGCAGCCTTGCGACCGACCGCGGGATCCGCACCCGCGCCGAGGCCGTGCGTCAGTTCACGGCCGATGTCGAGCTTCGTCTCGGCATCAGACATGAGCAGAGCCTGCGCGTCAGTGTTGACGGCAATGAACTCAACGCCCTTGAGGCCGACCTCGATCATTCGGTTCACGGCATTAACTCCGCCGCCGCCGACGCCGACGACCTTGATCACTGCCAGGTGGTTTTGCGGTGTCGTCATGGATGTCTCCCTTGCATCAGACCCTCAACCTTTAGTTGAAGGTTGATGTTTAACGTGCTTCGTGTCGGAAAGAAACTAGGGGTCCGCGCGCGATCCTTCAAGCCAACACGCGGACAACGCCGAAGGCTTAACTGGTCACAGGGTGATTCGGCGACGACACGTCGTAGGTCGTAGCCGTCACATTCGCGAGCAACGTGGCGAGCACTCGAGCCTTCTGCGGAGCGTCCTCATTCGTTCCCCACTTGACAGTCTGGCCGCCACGCAGCGTGAAACTCACCTGTGTGCCCGTGGACGTCACAGCGGTCACCTGCGAGCGTGTCTGTCCATCGAGCGCACCAAGCGCCGAGGCGATATCGGCTGCGCCGACACGACGATCCTCCGGCAGCGTCACCACCGGGTAGTCCCCCGCGCTGGCAACCTGCTGGAACGCCACACCCTGGTCGTCCACCAGCTGATAGCCGCCGACCGCTACCTCCGCAGCCATCGGGGTTCGCATCGTCACCGAGATGCGCAGACTCGTCGGCCAGTGGCGCGTGACGGTGGCCGAACGCACCGCCACATTCGATTCGACGGCGCGTGCGACCGCAGACGTGCTCAGTCGCGTCAGCGGCACGCCTTCGAAGGATGAAACCGATGAGCGCACAGAATCGGCCGTCACCAGCGTCCCATCCTCACCCGAGACGATGACAGCCGACGAAGAGAAGGCAAATACCGGCGAAAAGAACGCAACCCACGCTGCGCCGCTTGCCAGGCTGAGCGTCACGACCGTAAGCGCGATACGACGTAGGAGAAGCATGCGACGCGCACGGTGGCGTTCGCGCAGGCGATCGCCCAGGTCCGCCATCTCCTCGCCTCCCAGCACGGACGCGGCGTCGGCGACCGGCGTCGGCCGTTCGACCGCCGAGCCACCGAGGCGACGCTCCACCGCCGAGACGGATCGAGGCCTCGGCTCCTGCCCGTCCTGGACTTCTTCTCCCTCGGGCACCGCAGTGATGATCTCGTCGAAAGAGGGACCGGCACCGTCTGTGCGCGACGGACGTTCCTCGTGAGGGCGAGAACCTCCCGGACGCCTCGGAGAAGGCGGCCTCATGCCTCCATCCGCTTCCACTCCTCCAGCACGTCGGACGCGCAGTGAGTGATCGAGCCTGCTCCCATCGTCAGGCAGACGCCTCCTTCGGGTGTCAGCGTCGCAGCCAGGCGGGCGGCCTCGTGCATGTCCTCGACGTAGGATGCTCCCTCGACACGGGAGGAAATAAGCGTGGAGTCCACGCCGGGTTCCGGATCCTCGCGGGCACCGTAGATGCCCGTCAGGACGACGTGGTTCGCGCCCGACAGTGCCTGAGCGAAGCGCTCGGCGAAGATGCGCGTGCGCGAGTAGAGGTGCGGCTGAAACACGACGGTTACCTCACCTTCGCCCGAGACAACCTGGGCCTCGCGAATCGCCGCTTCAACCTCGGTCGGATGGTGGGCGTAGTCATCAAACAGACGGCGGGTCCCAACATGGCCGCGTGCCTCGAAGCGACGGGCCGCACCCGTGAACTCACCCAGACCGTCAGCAATCACCTGGGGCTCAAGTCCGCACTCGATGCCGGCCACCCACGCGGCCGTTGCGTTAAGGACGTTGTGTTCGCCGGGAACACGCAGCGTAAGCGACGCGGCGTGCTCCCCCCACGTCAGCGACGCGCCGGCACCATGGGCCTCGTCACGCACGTCGGAGATCACGACATCGGGCGTATGGGGCGAGCGGTCCACACGCCCGTAGGTGACGACACGCAGACCTTCGCCGCGCGCGGACTGCGCCAAACGCACAGCGCCCTCGTCCTCCGCGCACGTCACCAGCAGGCCACCGGGAACCAGACGGCGAGCAAACTCGACGAAGATCTCCTCGAATTCCTCGCGCGAATGGTAACGATCCAGGTGATCGGGCTCCACGTTCGTCACGATCTCAATGACCGGAGAGTAGTTCAGGAACGATCCGTCCGATTCATCAGCCTCAGCAACAAAGACGTCGCCGCCCCCCAGATGCGCGCCGGTACCCAACTGGGGTAGAACGCCACCCACGGCCACGGACGGATCTAGGCCGCACGCCGACAAAGCGATGGCCAGCATGCCGGAGGTCGTCGTCTTCCCATGCGCGCCGGCCACACCCACAAAACGCATACCCGAGGCCGCCAGTGCGAGGGCCTGCGAGCGGTGGATCACCGCCTGGCCGCGCTCGCGCGCGACCGCCAACTCAGGATTATCATCGCGAATCGCGGTCGACACCACGACCACCGAGGTCGCATCCAGGTGCGAAGCGTCGTGCCCGACAAACGTGCGCACGCCAACGGAGCGCAGGTGCTCAAGGACCGCGGATTCCTCACGGTCCGACCCTTCCACGATTGCGCCTCGCGAGGCCAGCAGCTCGGCGACGACGCTCATGCCGGCACCGCCGATACCGATCAGATGATAACGATCGTGCAACGTCGGCTCACTCATTGCTGTTCTCCTTCACCTGGTCCAGCGCCAAATCCGCCAAAGCGCGGGCCGCACCCGCACGCCCCAGCGACTGCGAGGCGGCGGCCATATCCGCCAGGCGCGTCGAGCCCAGCAGCGGAAAGACGTTACGGCGAACGAAGTCCGCCGTGAATTCCTCATCATCGATGAGCTGTGCTCCACCAGCGGCCACGTGGTCCGCGGCGTTCAAGCGCTGCTCACCGTTACCGATCGGCAGTGGCACATAGATGCAGGGCAAGCCCAGGGCCTCCATCTCAGCCACGGTGCCCGCACCCGACCGGCACACGACGAGGTCTGCGACAGCCAGCGCATCCTCCATCGTCGTCAGGTAATCAATGACGTGCCAGCGATCCGACAGCCCCGCCGCTTCGACGGAGGCGCGCACGGACTCGTCCTTGCCCCGACCCGTCAGGTGCACGACTTGCACCCCCTCCGGCAGCGCATCGACGGCCCCAGTCATCGACTCGTTCACGTGCAGCGCTCCCAGGGATCCACCCGTGACGAGCAGCGTCGGAGCATCAGGGTTCACGCCCAGACGCTCAGCGGCCTCGCGGCGTGCCTGCGCCGCGCCCTGCGCGTCCTCGCGGCGGCTTGCCAGATCCGCGATAGCCGCACGCAGAGGAAGACCCGTCACGACCGTATTCCCCAAACGCGCGCTCAGGGGCGTAGCCGGGAAGGTCAGTGCGACGACCGCAGCATTGCGCGCACCCACCTTGTTAGCGAGGCCCGGGCGAGCATTCTGCTCGTGAATGACGATCGGGACACCCGCGCGCTTCGCCGCTATGTACGCGGGTGTCGACACGTAGCCGCCGAAACCAACGAGGACGTCGGCCCCCTCCAGTGCCTGGGCACAGCGCTTCACGGCGTCCAAGAAACGTGACGGCAGCGTGAAGAAGGCGAGCGAAGGGCGGCGCGGCAACGGCACGCGGGGAATCTCCACGAGTGGGAAACCTGCAGCGGGAACCAGATCCGATTCCAATCCGGCCGCTGTCCCCAGGACCACAACCTCCGCACCGCTCTCACGCAGCTGTGCGGCCGTCGCCAGCAGAGGATTCACGTGGCCGGCGGTCCCGCCGCCAGCCATCACTACCTTGACCATATGCGTCTCCTTTACGCGTGCATAACCCCAGTTTAGCGAGCCGCGCGCCTGCGGGGTGCCACGCGGGGGTCACGCCCCGCCGATGCCTCGTCGGGCCGACCAATCATCCGCATCCCGGCTCGGGCGCGCGCAAAGGACGCCACGACCGCGATCGCGGTGATCGTAAAGAGGAAGGACGAGCCACCGTAGGACACGAGCGGCAGAGGAACACCGATGACCGGACCCAGCCCCGTCACCGACAGCACGTTGATGATCGTCTGGATGCCGATCCACGACGCAACGCCCGACGCAACGACGACGACAAACAGGTCCGAAGACTCGCGCGCCACGCGTATCATGCCCCACACCAGCAGCCCCAGGCAGACCAGGACAGCGAGGGTACCGAACAGCCCGAATTCCTCGCCCACGATAGCGAAAATGAAGTCCGTGTGGGCCGCCTGCAGATAATTCCACTTCTCACGCGACGCGCCCGGGCCGAGGCCGGTCAGGCCGCCCGAGCCCAGCGCCCACAGCGAGTGGTCGATCTGCTCGGGAGCGGACTCGTCCGATCCCTTCGACGTACCCGGCAAGATAGCGAGGATACGGCGAATACGAGTGGGGTTGGACAGCACGAGCAGCACCATCGTGGGCACGGCGATCATGAGGAGGCCACCAAACCAGCGCTTGGGCAGGCCGGCCACCCACACGGCACCCAGAGCACCCACCGCGACCACCATCGCAGTGCCCATGTCACGTCCGAGCATGACTGCTCCCAGAGCGACGAGGATAGGCATTCCCACGGCCACAGCCATCGCGCGCAGATCCGAGCGCTTCGAGGCCGACTTTGAGACCATCAGTGCCAGGAACACGATAAGGGCGAGCTTGAGGAACTCCGAGGGCTGGGCCATGATCGGGCCGATCTTGACCCAGTTTGCGTTGCCACCCTCAGAGCGTCCGAGGGGGCTCAGAACCAGCGACTGGAAGACAAGAGCGCCCACGAACATTATCGGCGACAGATAGACGAACCATCGTTGGGGAACCAGCTGAACGACCGTAGCAATCAGCAGGGAAACCACGATGATAGCCAGGGGGCGAGCGTACGCAGAATAGGGATTCTCTCCCTGCGCGATCGACGTGACAGTTTGCGCCGAAAAGCCCATCACGAGGCCGAAAACCGAGAGCACAACGGCCGGCAGGACGACGAGATAGTACGTCATCACCGGATCATGCTGACGCTCCTTTCCGGACCCGAAGCGGATCCGAGGCAGCGTGACCGTCGGGATGTGCCACCCGCGCTTATTCGTCACCACCGGCGCTCCCCCACTGGGCGGCCAGGCGCGACACCGCGTCGGCGAAGGCATCGCCACGCTGACCGTAGTTATCGAACTGATCCCAGGATGCACACGCCGGCGCAAGCACGACGGTATCACCTGGCATGGACAGGGCCACAGCCTCGTTGACGACGGAGAACATCCAGTCCTCGTGGCCGTCAACCTCGACGAAGGGCACCTGAGGCGCACCGTCGGACAGCGCGGAAACGAGAGCCGAGCGGTCCTCGCCGATAACGACGACGCCGCGTAGGATCGGCTCGACTTGCTTGATGAGCTCCGTGAAATTCTGGCCCTTCGCGTCGCCACCAACGATCCAGATAGCGCTACGCGGAGGCAAACCCGCCAGTGAGGCGCGCGCCGCGTGAGCATTCGTCGCCTTCGAGTCGTCCACCCACGTCAGATCCGCCGCCTCGGCAATGATCGCGCGACGGTGACCTGCCGGACGGAAGGACCGCAGTCCCTCCTCCACGGCCTCGGGCTCAACGCCATACGCGCGGGCGAGCGCGGCAGCCGCCAGCGCATCGCACAAAATGGCGGCCGACGGGTGAGGCCCGTACGCACCCGACAGATCGGAGACGTGCGCGAGGGCCGCTGCCTGTCGCGCGCGGTCCTTCACGAACGCACGGTCAACGAGGAGGCCCTCGACGATACCGAACTGCGACACCGACGGCGCACCAAGCGTTAGGCCGATGGCGCGTGCACCTTCGACGACCTCTGCGTTCTCCACCATGGCCTCGACGCGACGATCGGATGCCGGATAGATACACGCCTTGATCGTGTTTTCGTAGACGCGGGCCTTGTCGGCCACATAGGCCTCAACGCTGCCGTGCCAGTCCAGGTGATCCGCGTCCACATTCAGACAAATCGACGCCAGGGGCGACACCGTATGCGCCGTGTGCAGCTGGAAGCTCGAGAGCTCAACCGCAAAGACCTCCGCCTCGGAGTCAATCGCGCGTGTAATCGGTGTTCCAATGTTGCCAACCTCTTCGACGTTGGCACCCGCGCAGCGCAGGATCTGGCCAAGCATTCCCACAGTAGTGGTCTTACCGTTCGTCCCGGTCACCGTCAGCCAGGGACGTCCCGCGTGAGGGCCTTCCTCCTGCAGACGCCAGGCGAGCTCCACTTCCCCCCACAGGTCAATGTCAGCCTGCTCGCAGGCACTAAACACCGGGTGGTGCGCAGGCACGCCCGGGGACACGACGACGAGGTCGGGGCCGGCCGCAACGATCGCGCTGGCGAGGGCAGCCGGGTCCTCCTCGACGTGGACTGCAACTGCACGGACATCATCGAAGAAGGAGGGCTGCCCTCCGCGCGCGTCGAACGCACGCACCTTCCAGTCGCGGGCGAGCAGCGCTCCCGCCGCTCCCTGTCCGGACTTGCCCCAGCCGACGACAGCAGCGAGACGACTCATCGACGCGACACCCACTCCGCATAGAACAGACCCGCACCTGCCACTGCCGCGATCGCGGCAATCAGCCAGAAACGGATCACGATCGTGACCTCCTTCCACTCGAGAAGCTCGAAGTGGTGGTGCAGAGGGGCCATGCGGAACACCCGCTTACCCGTCGCCTTAAATACGCCGATCTGGATGACGTCCGAGAGAACAACGGCAACGAAGAGACCGCCGACGACAATGGCAAGCAGCTGTGTCTGCGTGAGGATCGACAGGCCGGCGACCGCGCCGCCGAGGGCAAGAGCTCCCGTATCACCCATGAAGATCTGAGCCGGCGACGCATTCCACCACAGGAAACCCGCCAGCGCGCCGATCAGCGCGGCGCAGAAAATCGCCAGGTCAAGTGGGTCTCGCGTCGAGTAGCAATTCGCCTGGTTGGCTCCCAGCTGCGTGCAGGACTGGATGCGCTGGAAGTAGGTGATGAAGGTGTAGGCACCGAACACGAAAATAGACACACCCGCAGCCAGACCATCCAGGCCGTCGGTCAGGTTCGTCGCATTCGACCACGCCGTCACGATCAGGTTCGTCCAGACCAGATACAGGGCGATGCCCACGCCAAGTCCGGCGAATCCCAGCGTCAAGGCCGTGGGACGAGCGACGGAGATCTCCAAGGTACCCGCGTATTCACCGAATTCGTTCGGCATGATCAAGGTGCCCAACGCAAACAGCGAGGCCACGGCAACCTGTCCGATGATCTTTCCCGACGGGTGCAGGCCGAGGGAACGCTGACGCATGATCTTGATACCGTCATCGAGCAGGCCGATAACGCCCAAGCCAACGAACAGGAGGACCAACAGCAGGCCGGACCACGACGGTCCTGCGCCGGCGACCATCGAGCCGATCAACCACGCGACGACGGTCGCCAGGATAATGACAACGCCGCCCATCGTGGGCGTCCCGCGCTTGGTGAGGTGCTGGGTCGGACCGTCCTGGCGAATGAACTGACCGTATTGGTGCAGCACCAGGAAGCGAATGAGCAGCGGCGTGCCTGTCACGGACAGCGCCATGGCGATAATGAAGGCCGAGATAAGTCCAATCACCGGTTCGTTCCCTTCTCTCGCAGGATGTCTGCGACCTGCCACGAATGTGATCCGTAGGAGCCTTTGACGAGGATGACGGAACCATCCGCGGCGTGTTCAATCACCAGGCGTGCGGCCTGCTCGGGATCCGAGGCGACCTCGCGATGGGGCACGTGCGGTGCTCCCTCTAGATAGTAGTGGGCATCCGTCCCCAGGCCAATGAGTGTGTCGATACCCGCATCGGCAGCCATCGCTCCGACCTGCTCGTGCAGCGGCTGGGAGTCATCGCCCAGCTCCAGCATCTCGCCAAGGACCGCGATCTTTCGGGCGTCCGAGCCGATCGAGGCCAGCGCCGCGATACCCGCACGCATCGAGTCCAGGTTCGCGTTGTAGGAGTCGTCGATCAGGGTGATCGCTGTGCCCTCCACGGTGAGCTGGTGAACGTCCATGCGGTGGGGGCTCAGGGCACGGGCACTCGACAGGACGGTGGCCACGGTCTGAAGGTCAACGCCGAGGGTCAGAGCACCCGCAGCAGCAGCCAGCGCATTCGCCACGTGGTGTCGTCCGACGATTTTCAGGTCGATGTGGGCCTCGCCCTGGGGGGCCACGAGAGTGAAGGAAGCACGGTCCGCGCGATCAAGATGCACGTCGATTGCGCGCACGTGCGCGCGGGGGTCACCCGAGGCAGAAAAACGAATCACGTCGCCGGTTGCCAGAGGTGCCATTGCCTCGACATTCGGGTCGTCTGTGTTGAGAATGACGGGACCGCCCGGGCGCGTTCCCCGAATGAGCTCAGCCTTCGCGGCCGCGACGCCTTCGAAACCACCAAAGCCGCCCACGTGGGCATGCCCCACGCACAGCTCGATCGCGACATCCGGAGACACAATGTCCGTCAGGTAGGTGATATGTCCGGGGCCCGAGGCACCCATCTCGAGGACGAGATGACGCGTCGTTTCATCCGCCATCAGAACGGTCAGCGGCAGGCCGACCTCGTTGTTGAAGGAAAGCTTGGGAGCCACCGTCGGCCCGTCCTCGCTCATGATCTGCGCCAGCAAGTCCTTCGTCGTGGTCTTGCCCACCGAACCCGTCATCGCGATGACGTCAAGGACACCCCCTCTGCGCAGGTTGTCCACGTGTGCCCGCGCCAGGGCTCCCAGCGCCTCGGTGGAATCATGGACGACGATCTGAGCCACGGCCTCGTCGACTTCATGCTCAACGATGACGGCGACGGCACCGCGCTCGACGGCCCCTGCCACAAAGGAGTGTCCGTCGGCGGCCTCGCCGCGGCGAGCCACGTAGAGCGAACCCTCGGCTGCCTCACGCGAGTCAGTGACCACCGGGCCTGTCACGAGTACATCGGGACCGACCAGGTGCCCCGACACTGCCTCAGCAATCCACTGTGCTGCTGCCTGCATGTTCTACTCCTTCAGACTCACGGCGTCGTCGGATACAGGTTAGCGGACGAGGTGGAAGCGGGGATACCCAGGTTGCCGACGGCAGTGCGAGCAATGTCGCCAAACAGCGGCGCCGACGAATCAGATGAGACCGACGCCACCCTCGGGTTGTACAGGACGACGGCGATTGCCAGGCGCGGCGCGTCCGCGGGAATGATGCCTGCCGTCGTAGAGACGAGGCCCGACGCGCCGTCGATGATCGTCTCAGCGGTACCGGTCTTGACACCCACTCGGTAGCCCGGGACCTTGGCCGCACCGGCGGTGCCCCGATCGTCTTCGACGACGGATTCCATCATGGTCAGCAACTGCGATGCCGCCGTCGCGTCCATGGCCTGCACCGGCTGGCTTCCCTGCGGCACCTCGACCGTCCCATCCGCGTTCGTCCACGACTTCACGATGTGGGGGGTAATACGCACTCCCCCGTTCGCGATCGTCGCCAATGCGGATGCCTCCTGCATCGCGGTAATCGCATAGGCCTGGCCGAACATCGTGACGTAGCGGTCACGCCCCTGCCACTCGTCTGCGCCGCGAATAAGGCCCGCGGACTCGCCGGGCAACTCAATGCCCGTCTCCTCGCCGAAACCAAACGCACGCATCATGGCGTAGCGCTGGTCGTCGCCGATCGTCTGACCGATCAAGACGGTACCGGTGTTCGACGACTCCGCGAGAACGCCCGTGGCCGTCAGTGTCTCGCCGTCATGCTCGTGGAAATCGGTGATGGGACCACCCGCATCGGACAGGTTCAGCGCGTACGGCACCTGGAAAACGCTCGTGGGTGTGATCGTCCCTTGGTTAAGGGCGGCCCCCACGGTGACGAGCTTGCCCACAGAGCCGGGCTCGAACGCGTCCTGGACGGCGTGCACTTTCTGGGGCTTAGCGTTGTCCGGCTCCTTGGAGTTCGAATCCGCCATCACGAGCACGTGACCCGTTGCGACATCCTCAATGACGACTGCACCCCAGTCAGCCTGATGCTTCGCAACGCGAGCGTCCAGCAGGTCTTGGACCTGATGCTGCAGGTCGGCGTGCAGCGTCAGCTCCACGTTTCCGCCGTCCTTCGGCTCGACGGTCGTCCTTTTTCCGCCGGGCATGACCGCGCCGTTGGGCGCAATCTCAAAGGCCTGCGCGCCGGGCGTACCCGTCAGGAGCGCGTCGAACTGGGCCTCCATGCCGGAGGATCCCTGCCCCTCCGCGTTGACTGTCCCGATAACGGGGGCTGCGACGTTGCCGTTGGGGTATTCGCGCTCGAAAACGGACTCCCATTCGATGCCGTAGATGTCGAGCTTTCGGATCTCACGGTAGGACACCGCGTCCACGTTGCGCTTGATGTACTCATAGGTAGAGTCACCCAGCATCATGCCGCCAAGCTCCGCCTCGTTGATACCAAGAATGGGGGCCAGGAGGCGGGCCGCTTCCGCGGGACCGCGGCCGACCTCGTTGCCGTCATCGTCGCGGTTGACGAAGGCGCGAATGTTCACCTGGTTAACCGCGATGTCGTAGGTCTGGATCGAGTTCGCCAGGACGACGCCCGTGGCATCGGTGATTGTGCCGCGCGCAGCGGCGACCTCCGTTGAGGAGGTACGAACACGCTGCCCTTGGGCGGCCAGCGACGGCCCCTCGATGATCTGGAGCTGGACCAAGCGCACACCGCAGATACATAGGGCACCGACAAGGATGCCTACGATCCATCGCGAACGCGTGACGACGGTATCCATGGGTCCTCGCCTTCCGGGTTACTTCGCGGGGGTCCCGGCCTCGACAGTACCAGTTTCGAGGGTGATGAAGCCCGATTTGCCCGCGGGCACCATGCCGTTCGCCTGCGCTGCTTTCTCGAGCTCGGTCGGCGAGGCCTTGCGATCCAGCTCCGCGCGCATCGTCCACGACTCGGCCTCCAGCTCGTTGAGGACGAGCTGCTGCTCACGAATCTCAAAGGAGGTTTGAGCCATGCGGGTGTTCAGGACCATCGACGCGACGACGGAGGCCAGGGCGACGGTGACGAAGAGCATGAGGATTGCCGCAATCGAACGGCGAGGACGGGTGCCCTCGACGATGCGCAGCTCGCGGGCCTCTTCGCGGCGCAGCTCGGGACGTGCTGCGGGACGTGCCTTCGCAGTTGCTGCACTCATGTGAGGTCCTTCCATTCGCGGATGAGTTCCGCACCGCGCAGTCGCACGGATGCAGATCGGGGGTTATGGTCTTGTTCGGCCTGATCGGCCCTGTTGGCACCCTTCGTCAGCAGGCGCAAGCTGGGAGCCATCTCCTCTGGGATGATCGGCAGTCCGGGAGGAGCGCTACTGGTTGATCCGCAACGCAGCACGTCCTTGACTATCCGATCCTCAAGACTCTGGTACGACTCGACGACCAGGCGCCCACCCACTCGCAGGCTGGCGAGGGCTCTGGGCAGTGCCCGTTCCAAGATCGTCAGCTCGTCGTTGACGGCTACGCGCAGCGCCTGGAACGTGCGCTTGGCGGGGTTGCCGCCGGTTCGTCGCGCGGGCGCGGGGATGGCTTCGCGGATGATGTCCACGAGCTCACCGGTGCGCTTGATCGGCGCGACATCTCGACGCCGAATGATGAGCCGGGCGATGCGCGGCGCAAACTTCTCTTCGCCGTAGGTGCGCAAGATCCGGATCAGTTCGCCTTCCGAGGCCGTGGCCAGCAGGTCGGCGGCGCTGGGGCCGGTGGTCGAATCCATCCGCATGTCGAGGGGCGCATCCTTGGAGTACGCGAAGCCACGCTCGGCCTCGTCGAGCTGCAGGGAGGAAACCCCCAGGTCCATGAGGATGCCGTCCACACGCGCACCCTGACCGAGCTGGTCTGTGACCGCCTCATCGATGTTGTCGTAGGTGGTGTGGACCGCGCGGAAGCGCTCACCAAAGCGCTCGAGGCGCTCGGAAGCGAGGGCGATCGCCTGCGGATCACGGTCGATGCCGATGACCGTCAGTTTCTCGAAGCGCTCGAGTGCACCCTCGGTATGTCCACCCATTCCCAGGGTGCCGTCCACGAGGACAGCGCCGGGGCGATCGATCGCGGGGGCCAACATGTCGAGACACTCCGCGAGGAGCACGGGCACATGTCGCTCACTTGCGGGGCGCGACGAATCGCGCACCGACTCCGATGCATCGCGCATGCCGCGCCTCCTTCACGTCTCTCGTCATTAGATCCGTCCCCCCAGGTCCCCCACCGTGCTCCGCCATCGGGGAAGTGATGTCGGAACAGCGGGCGGAGACCTGGGAGTACGGGTCAGAACATCCCCGGAATGATCTCTTCTGCTGTGTTGGAGAAGACCTCCTCCTGGACCGCGAGGTAGTCGCGCCAGGCCGAGGCGTTCCAGATTTCGGCTCGCGAGCCCGCACCAATGACGGCGAGTTCGCGATCCAGACCGGCGTAGGCACGCAGGTCCGCGGGGACGCTGATCCGCCCCTGCTTGTCCGGGATCTCCTTATAGGCACCCGAGAGCATCACGCGGATCCAGTCACGCGCCTGCTTTGACGACAGGGGCGCGCGGCGCAGTTCCGCGGTCATGTTCTCGAATTCCGCTGCAGGGAATGCGTAGATACAGTGCTCTTGGCCGCGAGTGAGGACGATTCCGCCCTCCATATCCTCACGAAAGCGCGCGGGCAGGAACATGCGACCCTTGTCGTCGAGCTTGGGCTCGTACGTACCGAGGAACATGTCACCGCCCTCCCCTGTTCGGAACTTTTCCCCACTTTACCCCACTAGACCCCATACTTATAGAGAAACTTACGGCGTGGCGCGAAAAATAGAAAGCAGAAACGGCGTTATTTCAATGAAAAATTTAGGTGGAGAAAAGTGGGGGAAATCTTGCACACACTCGGAGTGTCACACCGGCGACGACACCTCCCCCACCGACCACAACATCGGACAAAGAACGCCGTTTTCTTTGACATTGCAGCGTTTTCACGAGTCTTAGACTCGATCACCGAACTGTGCCCCCACTCTCGGGGAGGAAGGTGGGGAGCAGGGTGGGGAACCTCGGGGAGGGCGGTGGGGACCCCGGGGAGGGCGGTGGGGACCCCTGAGCATCCCAGGAAAGGCCATGGGGGGACGACGGAGGCCTCATAGAACACGCACCGGCGAGGCCCCTGAGCACCACAGGCGACGGTCCTTCGCCTCCTCCCGCATCCCACTCCTCTTGCACGATTACACGAGGCCATCAGCCCCGCTATCGACGCGAACACAACCCACACTGATACCCATGACACCAGTGTCAAGGCGCGCACAACCCACACCGAAACCAACGACACCACCGTCGACACGCGCACTGACAACACTGAAACCAACGACACCACCGTTAACGCGCGCACAACCCACACCGACACCAACGACACCACCGTCGACACGCGCACTGACAACACTGAAACCAACGACACCACCGTCGACGCGCGTGCAACCCACACCGACACCAACGACACCACCGTCGGCGCGCGTACTGACAACACTGAAACCAACTACACCACTATCAACACGACCTCAAGCCAGTACGAAACCCCTGGCACCACCGTCGACACGCGCACTGGCAGCACTGAAACCAACGACACCACCGTCGACACGATCTCAGGCCAGCATGAAACCCCTGGCACCACCGATAGCCACAACCGGAGTATTTAGGGCGTTTTTTGCGCGACGGAGGTGCCGACGGTTTCACTCGACCAGCATTGCCCTCCGACAGTGGTGCTGTCGGTTTCAAAGTCCAGCCTCTCATGCACACACTGCCCGCCGCGCCCCACCAGGAAGACCCCACACCGTCAACTCACAACACACGATCCACGTAAGACCACACTCAGCCCCAATACCTCATGCACGTTTGTGCGTTTCTTGGCTTTTGGGTGGGAGGATGTGCGTGATGGTTGCGCAGCATTCTTGGTGTTTCGTGTCGGTTCTGCGCGTATCCTGACAGGTAAGGGTCCGCCCCCAACGGCGGGGGTGGACCACCACGCATCTCATCATGGAGGGCGCACCATGGAGAACTCACCCCTATCCGATCAACCCACCAGCGAGGACGACGCTGCAGTCTTCCCTGGCTCGGGCTCGCGCCGCGAGCAGCGCTCGCACGACCGTGAGCTGCCCGCTCGGGCTGCCACCCACACGCGGGGAGCGCGCCCCCGGGTTCGTTCCTGGATGCGTGCAGGCGCGCTTGATTGGGGTATCCGCATCGCAGTTGTGGGCCTGGTGATTGGCGGATTCTTGGCCATCTACCTCAACGGCGTCAATGAGGGCTGGTGGCACCCCTGGGGTCACACACCCACCGTCACAACCACAGGCCCCACAGCAGTGCCCACACCCGCGCCCACAGCGTCGAGTGAGCCCGCCATGTCGGGCGGTTACCAGATCGGCCCCGACGGCGTGCTCGTGAGACCGGCCGAGTATGCGGCAGAGACCTACCCCAAACCCGAACTACCCGAAGCCGCCAAAGAAAACACAGAACGCGGAGCAGAGGCCGCGGCGGAGCACTACCTGGCAGTTGCAACGTATGCGTGGAACACCGGAGACACTTCTGCTATCGCAGCTCTTTCTGACGATTCGAGTGGCTTTGCTCAGTCATTGATCAACAAGATCGACGCTGTCTACTCTAATGGTTGGGCGTACGGAGACACGCTGACTGTTAACCATGTTCTCCTCCTTGAGCCTGTTCCTGCGAATGGCGCGGATGTGCCCCCTAACACAATCGGGGTGAAATTCGGTGTGACGGCAGTTGATGGTACGAGATGCTCGGGTCAACGCGTCACTATCAAGAATGAGGAGTATCAGGCGACAATCTCTTTGTTTATGACCTGGCAGGGCGATCGGTGGATTGAAACGCAGGGAAGGGCAGAAGCCAATGAGCACTAAGTTCACCGATTATCGGCCTGCTGGTGTGGCATTAGCCGCTATTTGTGTCCTATTCATTCCATTGTCAACAGCGTATGCGCATGGCTGGGATGATACGCCCCATGATTGGGATCAGATCGTTGAATCTGACGGAGGAAGTGGTATCAAAGTAAGCGCTGACGCCAAATGGGGACAGAACTCTGCGGCTGCACAATCTCCAGCGTCATCCCAAACAAACGCAATGGATGATGCGGTTCGTCTTTCAAACGAGACTGACGCGGGTCCTGCGGCGCTGGCTTACGCCAATGATGATCTGTGTGACGGCACAACGTCGCACACCGAGACGCTGCCTGACGGCACCGAGTCTGAGCCATTTGTGTGCGCACACTTCTCCCGCGCAGACACCAATGCCCCCGCCGGGTACGTGCCCACCACGCGCGAGATCTTGTACTACGCCGCCACGACCATCCACGCCGATGGCGCGGGCCTGCACAAGCGCCCCACCGACGTGTCCTACACCAACAAGTACGTGCCCACGCTCGTGGCAGCAACCCACCCCACACAAACCCACACCATCAACCTGCTGGGCCACGACATCACCATCACCCTGACAGCCACGAACTACCAGTGGAGCTGGGGAGACGACACCCCAGACCTCATCAGCACCTCACCGGGCACCCCCTGGCACAAGGGCATGGACCCCAACACCGACCCCGCCCTCATCCGCCACTACTACACCCCACCGGGCGGCTGGCGCTCCCGATTCGACGGCCCCTACCCCAACGCCACGCGCACCATCACACTGACCACCACCTGGGCAGGCACGGCCACCAACCCCTTCACAGGAGACACCCAAACCATCAACGGCCTGGTCACCACCACCGAAACAACAGGCCCATTCCCCCTCTCCCACCTCCTCATCAGTAACACCGACACCTGGGAAGAAAGCCAAGGACACTAAAACAGCGCACACCTCCTCGTGCGCCACCTCCGATGCCACCAATCCCAGACTCATGCGGGTAAGGACCACGGGCGGGTGGATGCGACGCAACCTCTCAGCCCGCACTCACAGTCGATGTACGACGAAGCGGGGTGCCCCGGTCTCCCAGCGCGCCCCGCTTTCGGCAGCAATATGTGTGCTTCGTCAGTCGTTATCCTTGCGATTATCCCAGCGGCGTTCCTGATCCTGAATGAAGGAATCCCATCCGCCGCCCTTGTTCTTCTTGCCGGAAGCGGAGCGTTCAGCCGCATTCCCTTTACCACCTGGTCGAGAGAGCGCATAGAGCACACCGGCAACAGTCAGGGAGAAACCGGCGATCCCCAGGAGGATAGACACAGCGGAGTAGCCCAGGGAGACAGCGACAACCAGGACAACCATTCCGAGGACGGCCCCGGTCAGGCCGAGCGCAATGCGGCGAGGACCGCGAGGTCCCGCGGGCACCTCGGCGTCAGATTCTTCGGAGACGGGGGCAGACATCTGCGAGGCCAACGCCGGATCTTCCTCGCGCAGAGATTCTTCCATCTGCTCGAGAACCTTCTTCTCATACTCAGTGAGAGCCATTGGCTGCCCCTTTCACACGCGTGTTACCGACAGCTTAGCGCGTCCACTATGTCGGAGACGAACTGGCACTACAGGAGGGTCCCCTGGTGTGGCTCACCGCCACCCAACCGAGCTATCCGCGCAGAGCCTCGTTGATTCGAGGGAGCCTCAACAGAGGATGCGTCCGGATCCTCCGCACCGAAGGAGCGTCTATCGGGCGTCTTCTTACCGAGCAGCGTGGCGGGAGCCAGCGCACCCGCGCCAAACCTTGTGCGAATCTGATCCATCGCCCGTTCCGAAGCAGCCGGTCGCTCATCCCGGTCCAGAGTCACGGCCACTCCCCCAGAACGCGACTGCAGGCCTTCGACGCGCACGCCAAAGAGGCGGACCCCGCCAATCGGCATGTTCTCGCGCGAAAAGAGCTCGCGCGCGGCTCTCGCGATATCTCTCCCGGTGTCCGTGGGGGCCACGAGGCTCACGCTACGCGTGATCGTATGAAAGTCCGCGCCGCGCATCTTGATAGCGACGGTCCACCCGACGACGCCGCCCGCACGTAGTCGGCGAGCGCAATCGTGGGAGGCCGCCAAGATGAACTCCTCGATCTGCGCCCGCGAGCACACGTCGTCCTCGAAGGTGCGCTCCATGCCGACTGACTTTTCGGCGCGCACAGGGCTGACAGTCCTCGGGTCGATACCCCAGGCGAGGTCGTGCAGGTGGTGAGCCGAGGCGAGGCCGAGGAGTTTCGTCAAACGGGCAAGGGGCGCGTGAGCCAGGTCGCCGATCGTATCGATCCCCTCGCGCTCGAGAACCGCGCCGGTACGGCCACCTACACCCCAGAGGGCGCCCACGGGCAGGCCGTGCAAAAACTCAACCGTGGCCTCATGAGGAATGAGCAGCAGGCCATCGGGTTTTGCGTGCGAGGAGGCGATCTTCGCCACCGACTTGGTCGAGGCGATGCCCACGGAGGCGGGCAAACCGACGCTCTCGCGGATGCGAGAGCGGATCAGGGTCGCGATCTCAAGAGGCGATCCGAGGCGCCGCCTCGCCCCAGACACATCCAGAAAAGCCTCGTCAATCGAAACCTGCTCCAGGTCGGGAGTAACGGTACCCAGAATCCTCATGACCTCGCGGGAATATCGCTGATAGGCAGCGAAGTTGCCCGGAATCAAGGCGGCACTCGGGCACAGTGCACGAGCGCGAGAGGTCGGCATGCCGGCGCGCACGCCCAGGGCACGAGCCTCGTAGGTGGCGGAGGTGACGACGCCGCGCCCCGAAGTGCCGCCGACGATGATGGGGCGCCCAACGAGGCTCGGGTCCTCGCGCATCTCGACCTGGGCGTAGAAGGAGTCCATGTCGACGTGGAGGATCGGGGTGGCAGAGTCGTCCGATCCCCAGTCGCGCTTCGCGCGCGCGTCCCTGGGAGCGTTTGACATGTCACCTCCTCTGCCTGTCGGTGTCCCACGTGATTACAGTGTCCACCATGGCACGCTCATCTTCGTCACGCGACATCTCATTCGACACGGATTTCGGCTCAGCGCGTATCCGGTGGGATGGTCCGCGCGCGACGCTCTTCCTGGGGGACGTTGAATCGTCGGCGGTCGACACGTCCGATCCGACCTTCCTGGAGTTCGAGTACATGCAGCACATGGACGCGGTCGTGTCCTCCCTGTGGGGATCACAGGAGCGTTTCCGTGCGCTTCACGTGGGTGGCGCCGCCTGCGCGCTCGCGTGCGCATGGTCGGCGTCACACGCGCAGTCTCGTCACGTCGCCGTCGAGGTCGATCGCTTGCTGGCCGAACGGGTGCGCGAGCACTTTCCCATCCCGAAGGCCCCGAAGGTCAGGATTCGCGTCGGCGATGGACGTGCAGTCCTGGATCAGACACGCGAGGGGTCCTTCGATGTGGTGGTACGCGACGCATTCGCATCGGGGGTGACCCCGGATTCACTGCGCACCGTTGAGTGCGCACAGCGGGCACGCGCAGCACTTGGCTCCGGCGGCGTCTACCTGGTGAACTGCGCGCACGGTGGACCGGCTAACGCACGCCAGGACATCGCTGCCCTGCGTGAGGTTTTCCCCTTCGTAGCGTCCATTCAGGATCCGAAGGTCGGACGGAGCGGGCGCCGCGGCAACGTCGTTGCCGTGGCCTGCTCGGAGGGCGTCGTCGATGTCGATCAGATCGATCGCGCGCTGCGCATGTTGGCGCTTCCCGCTCGGATCACTCGCCCGCGCGACCTGGAGCGGTGGGTGGCTGGAACTGCCGCGCTCACGGACGTCCAGGTGGGGTATCAGCAGGCCGACTAACGAGGCCGTGGCGCGCGGGTAGCGCCACCGCGGCAGAACGCGGGCTCAGTGCTTCCTGACGCGCAGCTGCCTCAGGCGCGGTGGCGCGGCGAGGAAGGTCCGGGGCCTTCTCCCCTGCGTCGCGCTTCAACACGAGCGAGAACGTCCTCGATGGTGTCGGGCTTGGCCGGTTCCTCCGCGTCTTCGTTGCGCGGCGCACGCTGGACGGACTCGATTTCCGCGTCCTGGGCACGAGAGACCTGCGCGAGGTATGCCTCGATGACATCGCCGATGTCCTTCGGGATCATCTCCTCGTTGCTGGTCGCAGGAGGATGTCCCATGCCGGGCAGCGGGATCGCACCCGTGCCACCGGTCCACGCATCGAAGTGCTCCTCGAGGGCGGAGACCGTGTGCGAGATCTCCGGGTTGCCCTCGACGAGCTTCTCGATGCTCTCCTGATCCTGGGCGGCACCCTGTTCGAGGTCACCGACTGGCAGCGAGAGGTCCGCGAACTTGGCAAACGAGGTCAACAGGGCCGAGGATGCTGCGGGGTAGCCGGTGTCCGCCATGTAATACGGAACTGCTCCAAGTAGCGCGAGCCCACCGATCCCCTGCTGCCCCATGCGGATCTGCATGAAGGTGGACAGCGGCGAGGGGAATTGCATGTGGTTCGCGATCTGGCCACCAGAGGGCAGGAGCGACTCGTCAGTCGCCTGGACGTGGACGGGCGTGGGGCGCGTGTGCGGCACGCCCGAGGGGACTCCGTGCAGCGAGAAAGTGATCTCCACGCCCGCGCGTTCGCAGATGTCCCGGATGGCGGCGGTAAAGGACTCCCAGTGGGCATCGGGCTCGGCACCGTGCAGGACCAGGATCGGGTTCCCCATGTCGTCTTCGACGAGGTCGAGGACGGTTTCGGGCATCACCATGTCCGGGGAAGACACCCAGTTGTCCACGGTCACGATGGGCCGATGGGAGCGGTAGTCCATGAGGGCGTCGGCGTCGAACGTAGCGACGCGCTCATTGTGCAAGGAGCGAAGGAGCTGGCGGATGGCCATTCGCCCCGCCGCCCCGGCGTCAATCGCCCCATCGAAATGGATGAGGAGAATCTTCGCCTTCGCGCCGGCGGCGGGGCCGTCGGCATACAGATCAGTCGCGTTGATACTCACGTCTCCTCCTCATTCTCATTCGTCTACCTCATGTCTAACGTACCCGCGCCTCCCCCGCCGCGTCACGCGGGAAGCGTTATTGAGCTTGGGGCGAAGTCGCATACACACCCCGGACTGTGGAAGCGCAGGCGGCAAAAGTAGGGGACAATAGAGGGCCAAAGAAACGAGGAGGAGCCATGGCCACGAGCACTCATGACGAGCCGTCGACCGACCTTCCGTTGCCCGAACAGGATTTCGTTGACAGCGCCTACGAGCGTCTGGACGCGCTGCGGGCCTCCTACCGCGAGCGTCAGGGGCGCGTGCATTCCACCCACGGCGTCGGTAATGCGCAGGGTTGGACCGAACGCGAAGCGCTATCTGCTCACCTGGGAGAGATGGCGGCTCGCCTCGAGGGCGTGGAGGAACGCCTCGTCTTCGGTCGCCTCGACATGGTGGATCAGTCGGTGCGTCACGTGGGTCGCCTGTCGCTGTCTCACGAGGACGGCACCCCCCTACTCGTTGACTGGCGCGCGCCCGCCGCACGCCCCTTCTACCAGGCAACATCGGCCGAGCCGGACGGCGTCGTTCGCCGCCGCCATATTTCGACGCGTGACCGTCGAGTGACCGCTCTGGAGGACGAGCTCCTGGACGCGGCGAACGCTTCGGGTCTGGAGCTTCAGGGCGAGGGCGCTCTCATGCGTGTGCTGAGCGAGGCGCGCGACGGTCGCATGGGCGACATCGTCGCCACCATCCAGTCCGAGCAGGACCGGATCATTCGCGCCTCCGACAAAGGCCTCATGGTGGTCCAGGGCGGACCGGGCACCGGCAAGACCGCGGTTGCGCTGCACCGCATCGCCTACCTCTTGTACGCCCACCGCGAGCGCCTCGAGCGCTCGGGGGTCCTCCTCGTGGGTCCGTCGCGCCTGTTCCTGCGCTATATCGAGCAGGTGCTTCCCTCTCTGGGCGAGACGGGTGTCGTGTCCGTGACCTTGGGCGATCTGGTGCCTGGCGTGCACGCTCGAACCGAGGACGACGAGGCCGTGGCTCGGATCAAGGGATTGCCCGAGTGGGCGAAGATCGTCAAGGAGGCGGTGCGCGCACTCGCGAAGCTGCCTCAGGACGACCAGGTCTTGCGCGTGTGGAACCGCGAGGTGACGCTCACGCGCACCGACGTGGAAACTGCGCGCCGCCGTGCCAAGCGCTCGGGGCGTCCCCATAACGTGGCGCGTGAGTCCTTCGCGCGCGACCTCATGGATGTGCTCGCACTGCGCCTGGCGCGCGAGGCCGGGGACGCGGACTCAGAGGGCGGCGTCGATCCGGAGGTCAAGCGCTCGTGGCTCGTTGAGATCCGCGATTCGGTGGATTGTAGGCGTGCGATCAACACGGCGTGGATGCCGACGAGTGCCCAGACACTGCTGCGCCGCCTTTACGCTCGCCCCGAGGTGCTAGCGGCGGCAAATCGCAAGGCTGGCTCTCCCCTGCGTCCAAACGAGCTGGCGGCTCTCATGCGCCCACGCTCTTCACCGTGGACGGTCTCGGACGTACCGATCCTGGACGAGTGCGAGGAGCTCTTGGGTCCCATGCCCACGACCTCCGCATCTTCTCGGGAGTCCGACGAGGGCGCAATCGAGCACGCCCGCGAGGCGATCGAAGCTCAGAACCTGGGCGGCGGCATCGTCACCGCCCAGATGCTCGCGCGCCAGGTCGCGGGGCAGGAGTCGTGGATGCCCCTGTCCGAGCGCGCCGCCAAGGACCGCACGTGGGCGTTCGGCCACATCGTGGTCGACGAGGCCCAGGAGCTCTCCCCCATGGCCTGGCGCGCCCTGCTGCGCCGCTGCCCCTCGCGCTCCTTCACGGTCGTCGGGGACCTCGATCAGCGGCGTGGGAGCAAGCGACCGCCGACGTGGGAAAAGGCTCTCGGCCCGGCGGCGCGCGCCTTGGCCGCCGAATACGCGCTGACGGTCTCCTACCGCACGCCCGCTACCCTCACAACACTCGCCGAGGGCGTGGTCGCCCGTGCGGGCGTCCCCGTGCTGTACCCGATGACCGCCGTGCGCGATGTCGAGGGCTGCTACCGCGTCACTCACCTGGATGCGCCCGAGGAACGCCCGACCTCGTCGCGGGAGAACAGCCCGCTGTGGCGTGCCGTCGTCGATGCCCAGCGTATGGCCGAAGAACGCCTCGACCGCGAGGCGGGCGCATCCCGGGGCCGCATCGCCTTGATCGTCGGGCAGGAACGCGCCCGGGCGTGGGGTGCCGACGTCGACGGAGAGAGTGCTCTATCCGAGCGTGTCTCCCTCCTATCCGCCGTCGCCTCCAAGGGCCTCGAGTTCGACTCCGTCGTCCTCGTCGAGCCCGCGGAGATCATGAACGACGGCGTCGGCGACCTTTTTGTCGCTTTGACCCGCGCGACCCACGATGTCCACGTCGTCCACAGCGCCCCGCTTCCCGCCGGAATGGAGGAGTGGTAGGAGCGCCCACTCCCTGACACCGCGTGTCACTGTGCGCCCGCGTCTGCCATGATGGGGGCATGACACGCGCACTGCTCCTGGAGAACCCGCACGACATCGCCGATGATATCTTCGCCAAGTTCGGTATCGAGGTCACTCGCGTGACCGGTGCCCTGTCCGAGGATGATCTGATCGACGCACTCGAAGGCGTGGACTACCTGGGCCTGCGGTCAAAGACAGAAGTCACCGAGCGAGTGCTGCGCGCACGTCCGGGCTTGAAGGCCATTGGTGCCTTCTGCATCGGCACGAACCAGATCGACCTGGCCACGGCCACCGAGATGGGCGTCGCGGTGTTTAATGCCCCCTACTCCAACACGCGCTCCGTCGTCGAACTCGCTATCGGCGAGATCATCGACCTGTCGCGCCGCGTGACTGTGAAGAACTCGCGTCTGCATCGCGGCGTGTGGGATAAGAGCGCCGACGGTGCCCACGAGGTGCGTGGTCACACGCTCGGCATCATCGGTTACGGCAACATCGGCACCCAGCTCTCCGTCCTCGCCGAGGCCATGGGTCTTAACGTCATCTTCTACGACGCGGCCGAGCGCCTCGCGCTGGGCAATGCCACGCAGATGGCGACGATGGAGGCGGTTCTGCGCGAGGCTGACATCATTTCCGTTCACGTGGACGGCCAGGAGTCCAATACGAACCTCATCGGGCGCGTCGAGTTCGAGCTGATGAAGCCCGGTGCGCTGTTCATCAACCTGTCGCGCGGGCACATCGTCGACGTTGATGCTCTGCACGCGGCCCTGGTGTCTGGTCACCTGGGCGGCGCGGCAATCGACGTGTTCCCCGAGGAACCGCGCGCCAACGGCGACCCCTTCACCTCGCCGCTGGCGACCCTCGACAACGTCATCCTCACTCCCCACATCGGTGGCTCCACGGAGGAAGCTCAATACGATATCGGCCGTTTCGTGGCTGCCAAGATCGGCGAATACCAGGCCAGCGGGTCGACCGACATGAGCGTGAACCTGCCGAACCTGACGATGAACATTGGCAAGCGCTCGCGCTACCGTGTGCGCCTCATCCACCGCAACGTTCCCGGCGTCATGGCACGCGTCAACCAGATATTCGCTTCCTCCGAGGCGAACGTCGACGCGCAGATCCTGGCGACCCTCGACGAAGTTGGCTACGTGCTCACCGACATTTCGGCAGGCCTGGGCCGTGAGGCGCTCGAGGAGCTGAGCCACCTGCCCGAGACCATCCGCCTGATCGCGACGCCTCTGTAAAACAGTCATAGTCATCGCGTCCCAGCTGGTCAAACAAGGCTCACCTTACGGTATCGTGGGTAGCATCGTTCCCGAAGGAGGATAGATGGAGCTCACGACGTCGATGCGCGCCCTGTACGCACCCGGTGTTGCCTACGAAATTGCAACGCCCGAGCGTCCCATCCCTGAGATGGTCCTGGAGGTCGCGTCACGCTACCCCAAACGTGCCGCCATCGACTTTTTCGCACGCCAGCTCACGTACGCGGAACTCGCCGAGGAGATGCGCCGTTGTGCGGGTGCGCTCCACGAGGCGGGCGTGCGCCCCGGAGACCGGGTTGCCCTCATCATGCCGAATTGCCCGCAGCACGCCGTCGCCGTCCTCGGCACGATGCTGCTCGGCGCAATCGTCGTCGAACATAACCCCCTGGCACCCGCGGGCGAGCTGGAGGGCGAGTACGAGCGTCACGGCGCTCGCGTCACGATCGCATGGTCGAAGACGCTGGAGAAGCTCACCTTCCTCGGGCGAGGCCACACCACCTTCTGCATGGACCTGACGACGGCTCTGCCCACGGCCTCGCGCCTGGCTCTGAAGCTGCCGGTGAAGGCCGCGCGCGAGAAGCGCGATCAGCTCTCCAGCCCACGCCCCGGTTGGGCACGTTCCTGGGCGCGAGCGATGCGCTTGGCCACCCCCTGGCAGGGTAGCTGCCCGGCCGCCATGGAGGACGTCACCCTCCTCATCCACACGGGTGGCACGACGGGAGTCCCGAAGGCCGCCGCACTCACGCATGCGAACCTGTCAGCGAACGTCGAGCAGTCGATTGCCTGGGTTCCCGTCCTGCACGAGGGAGCCGAGGTCTTTTACTGCATCCTACCGCTCTTCCACGCCTTCGGTTTCACGATCGGATTCCTGGCGGGCCTGCGCCTGGGCGCGACGATCGCTATGTTCCCCAAGTTCGACACCGCCCTGGTCCTGGCGGCGCAGCGCCGCCTGCCGTGCACCTTCTTCCTGGGCGTTCCGCCCATGTATGAACGCCTTCTCGCAGCGGCCGAGGGGACGAACGTGGACCTGTCCTCCATCCATTTCTCCCTGTCGGGCGCGATGCCCCTGTCAGCATCCCTAGCCGACGCGTGGGAGCACGCGACCGGTGGCCTCATGATCGAGGGCTACGGTATGACCGAGGCGTCCCCCATCATTCTCGGATCCCCCCTGGCATCGTCGCGCGCACGCGGGGCTCTCGGCATTCCGTTTCCCTCCACGCAGGTGCGTATCGTGGATCCCGAGAATCCGAGCCGCGAGGTTGCTCCGGGCGAGGTCGGAGAGCTCATCGCCCGCGGACCTCAGGTGTTTTCCGGCTACTGGAACCAGGACGATGAGACCGCCGAGGTGTTCACACAGGGCGGGTGGCTGCGTACAGGCGATCTGGTCCAGGTACGCGACGGCTTCATCTACATGGCCGACCGGCGCAAGGAGATGATCAACTCCTCGGGATTCAACGTCTACCCCTCACAGGTCGAAGAGGCGGTGCGTTCAATGCCGGGCATCGTTGACGTCGCAGCCGTCGGCGTGCCCGCGGGTGAGTCCGGCGAGGACGTCGTTGCAGCCGTCGTGCTCGAGGCCGGCGCTTCAGTGACACTCACTGACCTGCGCACCTGGGCGGAAAGGTCTCTCGCTCACTACGCTCTCCCCCGCCAGATCGTCGTCATGACCGAGCTGCCGCGCTCGCAGCTCGGCAAGGTCATGCGCAAGAAGGTGCGTGAACAGATCATGGGTGCGCAGGCAGCCGCGACGGACGCCGTAGTCGGGGCGCGCGAGGCCATGGCCGGGGCCCGCGAAACCGTCTCCGAGAAGGTCGCCGAAGCACGCGGAGCCGCATCCGAGGCAATGGCAGGTGCGCGCGAGGCCGTGTCAGAAAAGGTCGCCGAGGCGCGCGAGGCCGCGTCCGAGGCGGTGGCGGGTGCGCGCGGCATCGTCTCCGTTGCCGTCGCCGGAGCCCGCGATTCCAAGTCCCATACTGTCGAGGCAGTTCGCGGGGCCACGAACGATGATCAGCTGCGTTCAACGGCTGACGAACAGGTGGACAACCCGGCCACGGATGCGAAGTCCAACAAGCGCTAGACGCTGACTACAGCACCGAAGAGGAGTGCCCGGTTCCCCCTTCGAGAACCGGGCACTGCTCATGTCACGCGATCAGTTGTCTCCAAGCAGCGTGGGAGCGGTAGAGGCAACGCGCTTGCGAGATGCGCGAGCCTTACGAGGTTTCTTCGCAGGCGTGGGGGCAAGCGGCGCGGCATCGTCGCGCGTCACGGGTATATCGGCACCGCTAGCGCTGCCGTGGTAGCGCTCGCGCAGCGCGTGGATAGCCTGTTCGAAATCTTCGAGGGTGTCGAACTGACGATAGACGGAGGCAAATCGCAGGTAGGCGATGACGTCTAGGTCGCGCAGGAAGGGCAGGATCGCTTTGCCGACCTCGTTCGTCGACACGTTGGACACACCGGTCGAACGCAGCTGCTCCTCTACCTGCTGGGCAAGAATCGCAAGCTGGTCATCTGAAACGGGACGCCCCTGGCACGCCTTCTTCACACCCGAGACAACCTTGTTACGGGAGAAAGATTCAACGACACCAGATCGCTTGACGACCTGGAAGGAGGACGTTTCCAGGGTTGTAAAACGCTTCTTACAGTTCGTGCACTCGCGACGACGCCGAATCGAGGCGCCGTCGTCCGCAATGCGCGTATCGACGACGCGCGAATCCGGGTTATGACAGAAAGGGCAGTGCACCCTTCAACGGTACACGGTCATGCCCCGTCTGTCACAGGAGTCCCACGCGCCACCATCAGCGGACCGGCACGACGACGCGCTGCCCCGGCTGGAGAGCACCCTCAACATCATTGAGACGCTCAATATCGGCCACCACCTGTTCCACAGGACGATCCGTCTTCACGTTCTGCGCGAGCGACCACACGGAGTCGCCGCTCACGACAGACTTCGTGACCGTCGGGCCATCGTATGCGGCAGGCTGGATCGCTAGGCCGAGAGCACCGGCACCCACGGACAGCACGAGCGTCGCAAGCGCGCCGGCAACAAGGCCACGGCCTGAGGAGCGAGCGCGGCGACGCGGAGCAGCGGGCGCGCGAAGGAACGATGGGTCATCTCCGCGCTGCGCATCAAGTCGACGGCGCGCCGACGGTGCCGTTGAGATATCACGAACGGTCGCAAGCGGCGCACCCTCGACGACGCGAAGCGGAGAGCGACGCGCAGAGAACGAGACCGCGGTCTTCGTTGCAACGGGAACACTCATGAGAACCTCCAGAAAACTCAATCGAACATCTGTTCGTCGAACACTTGTACGATAGCACGCTCACCAAGCAATGTCGAGGCACACTCGAACATATGTTTCATTCTGCGTGAAATCGGCTTATCCTTGACGTATCCAGTGGACACCGACCCATGCACATCTGCGTCCACCCCGATGCGAAGGAGAAGCCATGACCGAGCGTTCGCTGAGTGATCGACACCGTGCGATCTTGCGAGTCATCAACGAAAAACTGGCCTCCAGCGGCTTTCCACCCTCTGTGCGCGAGATCGCATCCGCGGTCGGATTGGCATCACCATCGACGGTCAAGCACCATCTCGACGCGCTTGAGGCGCACGGGTATCTGGTGCGCGAGCCCGGATTGCCTCGCGCCCTGGACTTGACCGATCGTGCGCGCACGGAGCTTCATCTCCCCTCCTTCGCGCAGGCCTCGGAAAAGGTCGTCCGCATCGAGGTCCCCATCTCACACGTGGAGGAAGACGGCACGGCAATTCCGCTCGTCGGCCGCATCGCTGCCGGCACCCCCATCACCGCCGAGCAGCATGTGGAGGACGTTTTCCGACTGCCGACCTCCATGACCGGCCACGGTGATCTCTTCATGCTCGAGGTCAGCGGCGAGTCTATGATCGACGCCGGAATCTTTGACGGAGACTACGTCGTGATCCGCTCGCAGAATGAGGCCCGCAACGGCGAGTTCGTGGCCGCCATGATCGACGGAGAAGCCACGGTCAAGGAGCTATCGGTGACGGGTGGACACGTCTGGCTTCTTCCGCACAACCCGGACTACTCACCGATCCCGGGCGACGAGGCTACCATCCTCGGCAAGGTCGTCACCGTCATCCGCTCACTCTGACGCACCGCATAAGACAGTGGCACCACCCCTGACGGGTGGTGCCACTGTCTTATGCGGAGGAAGGAGCCTCAGAAGCCCAGGTCGCGGGCGACCTGGCGCAGGCGCTGAGCCGAGGCGGTCAGGCCATCGCGCTCGTTGAGCGTGAGCGGCGGGTGCAGGACACGTCCGGCACCGTCGCGGCCGACGATGGTCGGGGCAGCCATGACGACGTCGGAAATGCCTTCCCAGTCCTCGAGCAGGGTCGAGATGGTCAGGACGCGCTGCTCATCTCGCAGCACCGCACCCGCAATCTTCGAGGCAGCCAGGCCGATCGCGTAGTTCGTCGCGCCCTTACCCTCGATGATCTTGTAGGCGGACTGAACGACCTCCTGCGCGATGGAGTTACGCAGAGCGGAGTCAAAGATGCCGCCATTGAGCGTCGGGCCCCACTGAGACAGCGGGACGTTACCGATCTCCGCGCTAGACCACAGGGCGACCTCAGAGTCACCGTGCTCGCCGGCCACGTAGGCGTGGATGTTCTGGGTAGCCACGCCGGTCTCACGCGAGACCAGGTAGCGAAGACGGGAGGTGTCGAGCACCGTTCCGGATCCGAAGACCTGATTACGGGGCAGGCCCGTGATCTTCAGCGCAGCGTATGTGACAACGTCGACCGGGTTCGTGATGAACATAAGGTGAGCGTCGGGAGCGACGTTCTGCAGGTTCGGCACGATCTTCTTCATCAGGTTGACGGTCGAGCCAGCCAGCTCCAGGCGGGACTGTCCGGGCTGCTGCTTCGCGCCAGCCGTGACGATGATCAGGTCGGAACCGCGTACGATCTCAACGTCGTCCGAGCCCTCGATCGAGCCGGCAGGCGTGAACTGGATGCCATGGGCCATGTCGAGGGCTTCGGCCTCGACCTTGGCCTTGTTGATGTCCTGAAGAACGATCGAACGGGCATCGCCGCGCATCGCGCACGCGTAGGCGACGGCCGTACCAACGGCACCGGCGCCGATGATAGCGATCTTGGAGGGACGTCCGGAGGACTTTGACGGGTACAGGGTCTGGGCTTGGTTTTCCACGAGTGTCTCCTTGAGTCTGCGGGCACCCTTATTGTCGCAGATAGTTGCCCCGTTCGCGCCAGTTGTCCACGCAGCGTTTTTGACCGCTCGTCGGGGTTAGCGGACGCCTCAGCGGGGTTCGGACAGACGCCGCAGGGCACCGCGAACGACCTCCGGATCCGTCGTCGGCCACATAGGCGGCAAAGAACGCATGATGAAACCACCGTAACGCTTGGTCACGACCCGCGGATCGAGGATTGCCACAACGCCCCGATCGTCGGTCGATCGCAGCAGCCGCCCCACGCCCTGGGCCAGCATGAGCGCAGCGTGCGTCAGGGAAACCGACACAAAGCCGTTCCCTCCCCTGCGCTCGACATCCATCGAGCGGGCGCGCGAAACCGGATCATCCGGACGTGGGAACGGGATCTTGTCGATGACGACGAGACGACACGCATCACCGGCGACGTCGACGCCCTGCCACAGAGACATCGTGCCCACGAGGCACGAATCGCGTTCCGCGCGGAAACGCTGGATCAGCTGCGCCAACGTCTCTTCGCCCTGCAGATAGACCGTCAGGTCCGTGCGCTCGCGCAGGGCTTGGGCCCCCGCCATCGCACCACGGCGCGACGCGAAGAGAGCGAGCATCCCACCTCCGGAGGCCTCGGCCAGTTCCACAAGCTCAGCCAGGAGCTCTTCGGAGGGGCCGTGCCGCCCGGGCAGGGGCAAATGGGTCGCGACGTAGCGGATACCCTGTCGACCGTGGTCGAAGGGAGAGCCCACATCGATGCCGTGCCATGGCACGCCGGAGACAGCCATGCCGGCCTGGGCGGCCATGAAGTCGAAGTTTCCCCCGAGCGCGAGAGTCGCCGACGTGAGGATCGCGGGACGTTCGCCAATGCCGCTTCCGCCGATCGCGGCAGACACGTCGAGGGGCCCCACCGTCAGCCGCGCATTGTCCGATTCGTCCTTCGTGATGTAGGCGATCGACTGGTCGGGGTCTCGTCCCCACGCGTCGAGCGCACCGATCAGCTCATCGATGGCAGCGCGGGCCAGGAGCTTGGCGGCGGGTTCTCCCTGCGCCTCGGACACCTCGTGGCTGGCACGCCGGGCTGCGCCATCCAGGACGATCATCGCGTCGACGAGGGCGCTCGGCCGGTACTCGAGAAGTCCCGCTTCCAAGGGTGCCATTGCTGCACCCAGCCCGGCCCCGGCCTCGTCCAGGTCCGTGGAATCAATCGACAGATGTGAGCGCAGGGAGCGCGCCACCCGGCTCACGCGGGCAACGGTCAGGTCGGCGGCAGCCTGCGAGCGGACGCGGTCAGCCAGCTCGTGGGCCTCGTCGATGACGACGGCGTCGTACTCGCCAAAGAGTTCACCCTCACCGCAGGCGTTGATGCCGAAAAGGGAATGGTTCGTGACGACGACGTCCGCTTCTGCGGCTTCCAGGCGAGCGGAGTGCGCGAAGCACTCCTCGAGGAGCGGGCAGTGCTTTCCCAGGCATTCAGGCTTTGCGACAGATGCGTGGTACCAGGCGCGATCCGACACGCCGGGCACCAGGTCGTCGCGGTCCCCCGTCGTGGTCTCGCTCACCCACTCGCGGATGCGCACAATCTCCTTGCCGAGTTCGCCCGTCGGGCCGACGCTGATATCCCGGTCCTCAAACAGTGTGCCTTCGGTGGGGTACCCGCCGTCTAGCTTGTGCAGGCACGCATAATTCGACCATCCCTTGAGCACCGCCACCTTCAGGCGCACGCCCGTCGCCGAGGCCACCGCATCGACAGCCACAGGCGCGTCCTTGACGAGAATCTGGCGTTGCAGCGCGAGCGTCGCCGTAGACACGACCCCGCGCACTCCATTCGTCGCGCAGTGCGTCAGCAGCGGCACCAGGTAGCCGAGCGACTTCCCGGTACCCGTGCCCGCCTGCACGAGGAGGTGATGACGATCCTCCAGGGCCGCGGCTCCTTCGGCGACCATCGAAGCCTGCCCTTCGCGCGCGGACCCGCCCATCCGGGCGACGACCGCGTCGAGGACGCGACCCGAGGCCTCGACCAGGTCCTCGCTCACGCTCCGTTCACCGCCGCCTCACCCACGGCGGGGCCCACCGCCTCGCGTTCAATGACGGCGGCCAGGGCTTCGTCGACGTGCGCGACAATACGCGTTCCGGCCTCCACGTACTCCTCGCGCTCAACGTCTCCCTCCTCATGGATTCGATGCACGAGGGAACCGGCCGAGTACGGCAGAACCGCATCGATGGCGACGCGAGGCCGGGGCAGCATGTCCTCAAGGGCCCCGCGCAGCGCGTCCACGCCCCAGCCCGTGTGGGCACTGAGCGGCACGGCATTCGGGAAGACAGTGCGCAACAGCGCGATCTGCTCGGGCGAAGCCAGGTCGGCCTTGTTCAGGGCGATCAGCTCGGGGATGTCCGAGGCACCATCGATCGTGTCGATGACCGATCGAACGGCTTGCACCTGAGAGACCGGATCAGGGTGCGCGGCGTCCACGACGTGCACGATGACGTCGGCCTGGCCGACCTCCTCCAGTGTCGATCGGAAGGCCTCGACCAGCTGGGTGGGCAGGTTGCGCACGAAGCCAACCGTGTCGGTGAGCGTATACTCGCGTCCGTCGGCGGCACGTGCGCGACGCACCGTCGGATCCAGCGTCGCGAACAGCGCGTCCTGGACGAGGACGCCCGCATCCGTCAGACGGTTCAGCAACGTCGACTTGCCCGCGTTCGTGTATCCCGCAATCACCACCGACGGCACTGCCCCGCGACGACGGGAGTTGCGCTGGGTACGACGGGCGGGTTCCATGCGCGCGATGTCCGCGCGCAGCTTCGCCATGCGCGTGCGGATGCGACGACGATCCAGCTCGATCTTGGTCTCACCGGGGCCCCTCGAACCGATACCCGCGCCGCCCGCGACGCGCCCACCGGCCTGACGGGACATCGACTCACCCCAGCCGCGCAGACGCGGCAGCAGATACTCAAGCTGAGCGAGCTCCACCTGCGCTTTGCCCTCGCGGGACTTAGCATGCTGGGCGAAGATATCGAGGATGAGGGCGGTGCGGTCGACGACCTTGGCATCGACGACGTCCTCCAGACCGCGACGCTGGGAGGGGGCCAGTTCCTCGTCAACGATCACCGTGTCAGCCTCGACCGAACGCACGATCTCAGCCAGTTCGCGGGCCTTACCCGAGCCCAGGTAGGTCGCCGGATCCGGCTTCATGCGACGCTGGATGATGCCGTCGAGCACGCGCGAACCGGCGGTCTCCGCGAGCGCAGCGAGCTCGCGCAGCGAGTTCTCCGCCTCTTCTTCACTCTGCGTGGTGCGCAGGCCAACGAGCACGACCTTTTCGAGTCGCACCTGGCGGTATTCGACCTCGGAGATGTCCTCTCGGTCGGAGGCACCCGTATCAACGCGGCGCGTGCCCGCACGAGCCTCGCGCTCGAGGGCACCCGCGTCCTGGGAAGTGTCCTGACCCGTCGTCGATGCGAGCGCCGTTCCCGAGCGCGCGAGGATACGCGCGACAACGTCGTTGACGCGCTGGTCGCGCTCTTCAGTCGAGGAGTCCGCACCTGTGTGGGTCGTGTCCATAACCATCCTTTTCATGGGGACTTCTAGTGTCGCACGCGCAGCCCCCATCTGCGCCTGCGCGCGCGGGCACGATAGGCTTTCTTCCGTGGACGAACAGTATTTCTCCGACTCTTCCCCTGCGAGCGCCGAGGAGACTCGTACGATCGAGGTGACGGCGCGCGGCTTCGACCTGTCGATGCGCGTGTCGTCGCGGGTGTTTTCGGGTTCCAAGCTGGATCTGGGCACGCGTCAGCTCCTGGAGATCGCCCCGGATCTGCCCGAGGGCGGGACCTTCCTTGACCTGGGCTGCGGGTGGGGTCCGATTGCCACAATCATGTCGCTGGAGTCCCCGAACGCCGCCGTGTGGGCGGTGGACGTGAACTCGCGCGCGGTGGATCTGACGCAGCGCAACGCGCAGTCCAACGGGGCGAGCGGGGTGCGCGCGCTCAAGGCGCAAGAGGCGCTGTCCTCCTCGGCGGAGTCAAATACTCGCTTCGACGTCATCTGGTCGAACCCGCCCGTGCGCATCGGCAAGGACGCGATGCACGAGATGCTGGCGGCGTGGCTGGGTCGCCTCGCCCCCGCCGGCGTCGCCTACCTGGTCGTCCAGAAGAACCTGGGTGCCGACTCCCTCATCACGTGGCTAAACGGCCAGGGCTTCCAGGCCTCGAAGTACGCGTCGAAGAAGGGCTTCCGCATCATCGAGGTTCGGCCCGCCTGACGCGCTCTTCTGCGTGGACGAGGCCGGGTCCTCGTCGCGCTCTCCGGCGGTGTCTTCTCGTGGCCGTCTTCAGGGCAGACGTATCTCCGCGACCCGGGTCGCGGGGCCGGTGAGGAACACCGAGGCATCCGTGATGCGGGGGCCTTCCCCCGTCCAGTCGATAACGCCGTCCAGGCCGACGACGACCCTACCTCCGGGGATGTCGACAACCCACTGGGTTGGTGCCTCTGGTCCGCGTCGCAGGGCCGTGGCGAGAGCCGCCGCGCAGCATCCGGTGCCGCACGCCTGGGTCTCTCCCACGCCCCGCTCCAGCACGCGCATCGCGATGTGCCCGCGTTCGTCGCCGGGCTCGGTCAGGTCGACGACCAATTCAAGGTTCGTGCCCGCCTGCGGCTCGGGGTCGTAGGAGGGGCGTTGGGCCGTCGGGATCTGGGAGACATCGACCGTCGGCAGGAACACTGCGCGCAGGCTCTCCTCGTCGGTGAGCTCGACAACCGTGTGCGGGTTGGGCATATCCACCCACATCCCATCCATAATGCCCTCGATGCCCGGAACCGTCACCTTGATCGTCGCACGAGCGGGCGAGGCGGCAGCTCCCATATCGACGCGGTAGCTCGCACCCCGCCCCTCGTCTTCGGACTCGGGCGTGACGCGCTTGATGCCGCCACGCGTGGCCACATCCAGCGTCTGGCCGACGGGCAGATCCACGAGGCCCTCACGGCGCAGGTGATCGACGAAGACGCGCACGCCATTACCACACATCTCTGCCTTCGAACCGTCCGCGTTGCGGTAGTCCATGAACCACATACCGTCTCGTTCGACGGCCCGGATGAATCCATCCGCGCCGATCCCGAAGGCCGGGGAACACAGCGTCGCGACCTCGTCCACGCTCGGATCGTAATCGTCGTGGCGGTCCGTGGCGACGACGAAAGAGTTACCGGCTCCGTGGGCCTTCACGACGCGGGCGTGGGCGGGCAGCTGCGTATTCATCATGGATCCACCGTAGCCGTCGCACCCCGACCGCGCAGCCCGCGGTCGTATTACGACCGTGCCAGGGCCGCTTCCGCCTCGCGCTCGGTTAGCTCGACGACGCGACGCACGACGGCCTCGTTCGAGTCGAATTCCTCCACGTCCAACCAGTGCACGCGCGGGTCTGGGCGCAGCCACTTGACCTGGCGGCGTGCCAGCTGACGTGTCGCCAGCGCGATGGATTCCACGGCTTCGTCCTCATCCATCTGCCCGTCGATGACTGCGAGCGCCTGCGCGTAGCCAGTCGCGCGGGAGGCAGTCTTTGCCTCGCGCAGACCGCGATCGATGAGCGCGCGCACCTCCTCGATGAGCCCTGCGTCCATCATGGTGCGGGTACGCACCGCGATACGCTCGTCGAGCTCGCTCATCGGGCGACGCAGCGCCACCATGAGCGCTGGTGCCACAAACTCGTGGCGAGGCATAGAAGCCGAATAGGGGTGCCCGGTCAGCTCAATGACCTCAAGGGCGCGAATGATCCGGCGGACGTTATGCGGATCGATGCGCTGCGCCGAGACCGGGTCCAGCTGGCCGAGCCGATCATGCAGGCCGCGCGAGCCCAGCGGTCCCAGCGCTTCTTCCTCGAGGCGGGCCCGCACGACGGGGTCCGTACCCGGGAACTCGATGACATCCAGTAGGGCGCGCTGATAGAGCCCGGAGCCACCCGCGACCACGGCGACACCCCCGCGCTCGTGGATACCAGCCACGTCGGCGCGCGCGTGCGTCTGATAGGCGGCCACCGAGGCCTCATCCCGAACCTCGAGCACGTCGATCTGATGGTGGACAATCCCACGGCGTTCCTCCACCGGCGTCTTTGCGGTACCCACGTCCATGCCGCGGTAGAGCTGAAGCGCATCCGCGGACACGATCTCGCCCACGCCCGCGGCTCCGAGCGCGCCGGGGAGCACGCAGGCCAGCTCCAGGGCAAGGTCCGACTTTCCCGAGGCCGTGGGCCCCACAACCGCGCACACGACGTCCGACGCGCGCCTCACCGATGTCTCCATGGCCACCAGTGTACGGGTGCCTCCCGCAGATACCACCCAACAGCGGCTAGGCTTACTACCATGAGCACAACTGATACTCCCCCGGTCACCCTTGACCGGGTTACCCAAGCGGTCGAGGCCGTCGGACTTGTTCCGTTCGTTTCCTCCACCGGACAGGTCGCCGCGATCCTGCCCAACCGCACTGTCCGCATCGCCGTGCCCGAGGGGCACCCGGTCCAGGGGGTCGCGGACTACCCTCGCTTCTTCGATCCCTCGCACGCCGAGGCCATCGCCTCCGTGGTGCGCCGCCTCAACGCCTCCACCTACCTGCCGAAGATCACCTCCGGCACGACGGAGACCGGCGCGATCGCCCTGCACCTGCAGCACACCTTCAACTGGGTTGTGGGTGCCACCGACGCGCAGGTTCACGCCGAGGTTTCCCAGTTCATCATGGCGTCCGTCGCCATGATGAACCAGCTTGACATCATGTTCCCCGACCAGTGGACCAAGGAGGGCTCCGATGCCTGAGTGGAAGAGCTTCACCTTCGGCGATGACGGCGAGGCAAAGGCCTCGCCACTGCCCGCCCCTGCCGCTGTCTCCCCGGCGATGGAAGCCGATGAGTACGCCGCCAAGTGGGGGACCGAAGTGTCCACACTGACGATCAAGCGCATCGAGAAGGTGCTTGAGGGCGACGGCCTGCCGCACGGTTCAAACGAGGTCATCGCCGTCACCCAGCTGGAGGACGTGCACTTCCAGATTCATCGTGAACCCGCGGACGCTCCCTGGGCACAGATCGAGACGCGCATCGCGGTGCCCGGTGAGGGACACACGGAGATCTCGCTGCAGGAAAAGGCCAACGAATGGAACCGCACTCACCTGCAGCCGACCATCTTCCCGATCGAAGACGGTGATGGATGGGTCCTGATGGCCGCGTCGCGTTTCTTCGTCGGCGAAGGCCTGTCGGATCGCCAGATCCATGCGATGCTGCGCCGCGGCCTGAGCATCGGGCTGTCCGCCGCTCAGGAAGTACCCACGCTCTTTGCCGAAGGAGCCGAGGAGTAATCACCGCCTCAACCCATATGAGTAGTGCCCCGCACCTCCGACTGGAGGAGCGGGGCACTCTCGGTTGAGTGTGCGCCGACTGCATGCGAAGGCGCGGCACGTACCGCTTACGCGGGCAAGCCACGGGTCGCATAGGGGGGCTCGAATCGACCCGCACTACCGAGAGTGCTCCCGCATGTCGATCGTCTCGTCGTCGTGACGATCGCCACGACACAAAAGTAGCGCACGCGGCGCGCGTCACATGTGTGTTTGGTGAAGACATTTTCTCACTTCTTCACGATCAAACGGTCAAACGTGCAGCTACGTCCCTAGCCCCACTACCGACGCGCATCCTCCCCAGGCGAAACACCCAAGGAAGCTCGAAGCGGCACGGCGCGTTATCAGCTCGGAGCACCCACGCGAAGGGTTGGGATGCCCAAAGACACCGTATTGTCTGGTTCTTCCTTGGCCTGACGAGCCTCCCAGGCGTCTCCGGCGCGCGTGCGGCGCACCTCGAAGAGACCTCCCTGGGTGCCCGAGTCGGCAATCAGATGGTGCGGAGCCCCGTAGGTGACGGTCGCGCGAATCATGTCGCCCGGGCGCGGACGGTCGGCCTCGGCCAGTGTGTCGGGCAGGGCAACGTGCACGAGGCGGTTGTCGCGGGCGCGACCCGAGATACGGTGCGTGGCACCATCCTTGCGCCCATCCCCCTCGGACACCAAGACCTCGACCTCAGTACCTGCCAACCCTGCGTTGTCCTCGGCGCAGATGCGCTCCTGCAGCTTGATGAGGCGCTGGTAACGCTCGAGCGCCACGTCGTCGGGCACCTGGTCCTCGCGGTCGGCTGCGGGCGTGCCCGGACGCGGGGAGTACAGGAAGGTGAAGGCGGAGGAGAAACGTGCCTGCTCGACGACGTCGAGGGTCGCCTGGAAATCCTCCTCGGTCTCACCCGGGAAACCAACGATGATATCCGTCGTAATCGCGGCCTCTGGGATGGCGGCGCGTACGCGGTCCAGGATACCCATGAAACGCTCGCGACGGTAGGAGCGACGCATCTGGCGAAGGATCGCATCCGACCCGGACTGCAGGGGCATGTGCAGGCTCGGCATAACCGTGGGAGTCTGTGCCATCGCAGCGATCACGTCGTCCGTGAAAGCTGCGGGGTGAGGCGAGGTAAAACGCACGCGCTCAATCCCCTCCACGCGGCCCACGGCACGCAGCAGCTCAGCAAACGCGCCGCGCTCACCGAATCCCACGCCGTAGGAATTGACGTTCTGGCCGAGCAGGGTTACCTCGATGGCGCCCTGCGAGGCAACGGCCTCGACCTCGGCGAGGATGTCGCCGGGGCGGCGGTCGCGTTCCTTTCCGCGCAGGTGCGGAACGATGCAGAACGTGCAGGTGTTGTTACAGCCCACGGAAATGGACACCCAGGCCGCGTACGCGCTCTCGCGATGGGTGGGCAGGGTCGAAGGGAAGACCTTGAGGGATTCCTCGATTTCGACAGCGGCCGCGTGGTTGTGCTCGGCGCGGCGCAGAAGGGCAGGGAGCACGTCAATGTTGTGGGTGCCGAAGACGGCATCCACCCACGGTGCCTTCTCGACGATGCCGTCGCGCATCTGCTGGGCGAGGCAGCCTCCAACCGCGATCTGCATGCCGGGCCGCTGGCGCTTGACGGAGGCAAGCTGACCGAGGTTGCCGAAGAGGCGGGTCGCCGCGTTCTCACGCACGGAACACGTATTGATGACGATCACGTCGGCACCCATGTCACCGGCGTCCGTCGCACGGGCGGCGGCCTCGGGAACCTGTTCAACGGGGACGAGGCCGGCCTGCTCCAGCAGACCCGCCATGCGTTCGGAGTCGTGTTCGTTCATCTGGCAGCCGAGGGTACGCACCGCGTAGGTGCGCGGCGCCGCGGAGCCGTCCTGCGTCATCGTATTCATCGCATTGAAGTCTAGTCGTCCGCCCCCGAGGCGGCGAAGTCGAGCACGTCACGCACGAGGATGAGGGCAGCGTTAATCGCGCCTGCACGCACCGCCGCGCGGTCGCCGTCGAGGTGCAAGAGACGATGCTCTTCCCCCCTCGGATGCGCACACGCTATGTGAACCGTGCCCGCATCGAATCCATCGGCGGGGCCGGGGCCCGCGACACCTGTCGTCGATACGCCGATGTCGGAGCGGAACAAAGCGCGTGCCCCGCGGGCCATCTGGCGGGCAACCTGCTCGTCGACCGGGCCCGTCAGCGCCAGCTGGCTCTCCGAGACTCCCAAAACCGAGGCCTTCGCGTCGACCGCATAGGTGCACGCACCCCCGCGCACGACGTGAGAGGCACCAGGGGTGTCCACGAGACGCGCGACGAGGCCTCCGCCTGTCAGCGACTCCGCCGTCGCAATCGTCAGGCCACGCTCCGTGAGAGTGGTTATCAGCTCGGCGAGCTCCACGTCGTTCATCTCGATCACAGTCCCCACTGCCGGGCCTCCTCAGCGCTGCCACCCTCGTTACCCCACACATCAAGGGCATCGCGCACCGTAGTAGCCACGACGGACGGTGAATATCCCTTGCGCGCGAGCATGGAACTCAGTCTACGGTAGGCGGTTTCACGCGCAACGCCCACGAGGGAACGACGCTTGCGGGCCACCAGCTGAGCGGCACGCTCAGCCTCATCGTCACGATCGATCTGCGATAGGGCACGCTCGATGGTCGCGGAGTCCAGCCCCTTGCGCGCGAGGACCTCACGCAGGGCTCGACCGGACGCACCCGTCCCGGAAAACCGCGAACGGACGAGCGCATCCGCATATGCCTGATCATCGACGAGGCCGACGGCCTCGAGCCGATCAACAACCTCGGTCGCAAGCTCGGAACTGAAGCCACGTCCTTCGATCGCGCTCGTGAGTTCTTTGCGGGAGCACGCGCGCGCGTCGAGCTTACGCAGGGCGATCTCGCGGGCCGCTTCGACTGCTGCCGTGCCAGTCAGGCGCGCATTGCTTTCGCGGGCGCGAGCCAACCTCTCACCCGGGGAGGAGCGCCGACGGCGCTCCTCCCCCAGCTCGGGGTTGTCTTCGGGATCCAGGTAACGGACCACGACTCAGAAGCCCGCGTCCTCATCAGGATCGATGTCTGGCACGTCCTGGGATGCCTGGTCCGGATCCGGGGCATCACCGATACCCAGCGACACGAGGATCTTCTGTTCGATCTCGTTGGCCAGCTCGGGGTTGTCCACGAGGAACTGGCGCACGTTCTCCTTGCCCTGACCCAGCTGGTCGTCCCCGTAGGTGAACCACGATCCGGACTTGCGCACGATGCCGGCCTCGACGCCCATGTCGATGATCGAGCCTTCGCGCGAAATGCCCTTGCCGTAGACGATATCGAATTCGGCCTGCTTGAAGGGCGGAGCCATCTTGTTCTTGACGACTTTGGCGCGCGTACGGTTGCCGACGGGCGCACCGGCTTCCTTGAGGGTCTCGATGCGGCGCACATCGATGCGCACCGATGCGTAGAACTTCAGAGCCTTACCACCCGTAGTCGTCTCCGGAGAGCCGAAGAACACTCCGATCTTTTCGCGCAGCTGGTTAATGAAGATGGCGGTGGTGCCGGTGGCGGACAGTGCGCCCGTGATCTTACGCAAGGCCTGGCTCATGAGGCGGGCCTGCAGGCCGACGTGGGAGTCGCCCATCTCGCCTTCGATTTCGGCCTTGGGCACGAGCGCGGCAACGGAGTCGATGACGATGATGTCGATGCCGCCCGAACGGATCAGCATGTCAGCGATCTCAAGGGCCTGCTCACCCGTGTCGGGCTGGGAGACCAGGAGGGAGTCGGTGTCCACGCCCAGGGCGCGAGCGTAGACAGGGTCGAGGGCGTGCTCGGCGTCGATGAACGCGGCGTTACCGCCAGCCTTCTGGGCGTTAGCGACGGCATGCAGGGCGACCGTGGTCTTACCGGAGGACTCGGGGCCGTAGACCTCGATCACGCGGCCGCGCGGCAAGCCACCGATACCGAGGGCAACATCGAGCGCGAGGGAACCCGTGGGGATCACCTGAACCGGCGGGCGGTTGTCGTCGCCCAGGCGCATGACGGAACCCTTACCGAACTGCTTGTCGATCTGCGACAGGGCGACTTCGAGCGCCTTGTTGCGATCGTTGGTCGCGGGCTTTGCGGCGGGTGCTTTACGGGCTGCCATGGTGATCCTTTCGTCTGCGGCCTCTCCGGCCTGCGGGTGTCCTGGCCTGGGAATGTCACCCCTCTCCGAGGCGACATGACGAGTATGCGACCGGCCATCGTCATCTGCGTCCCGCGCGCACCCCCCTTGTGGACGACACGCGTCGGAGCTTCGTCGCCCACAAGCTTAAATGGAACACATGTTCGACGCTCGATCGACACGCCGACGCCGCAACGTGCAGATATCGATCACACGAACTGAGGCGAGAAGGGCTCAGCGTCCCCGCTCGCGCGGATCGACGCGATGGATCCAGCGCACATCCTCACGCCCGGTCTCCTCGCACAGGGCTGCCCAGACCTCGTCCGGATTCACACCGGCGAACAGGGCATCACGCGCGGTCGCCCCCAGCGAGGCAAGGTACAGATCGCAAACATACGAGCGGCCGAGGGCCGACCCGAAAGTCGCCTCGACCGCCTCGTAAAACTCAGAGTGCTTCACGCGTCAAGAAATCAGCGTGACGGGCATGATGTCATCGGGCACCGCGTCCGGGATAACCGCACCATCGATAATCGCCATACGCTCGGAAACCTCGCGAAGGACGAACCAGAGCGGGACTCGCAGGGCGGAGGTGATGGCCTCGAGCAGCTCCGAGGAGGCTTCCTTCTGGCCGCGCTCAACCTCGGACAGATAGCCGAGGGAGACCTGGGCCTCCGAGGAGACTTCGCGCAGGGTTCGACCCTGGCGCTGACGAATGCCGCGCAGGACATCGCCGAGTTCGCTGCGCAGCAGCGGGGTTTCGCTCAGTGTCTTTTCCATAGTGTTACTGTAGCCGTTCTGTTTTGAGGGGCGCAGTGTTAGCTCGCGGATCGAAACACCGTGACGCTGCGCCTTTACTCCACGGGTTGCATTCATACCTACTCAACGCGAGCCATATCTAGCTTATTCCAAGGACTAGTCAATTCGCGTATGGGTTGCGTCACCCAGGCTCAACTCTGGACGTGCTGCCCAGCCACGCCACGCTTCGAAGACTCCTCCGCGGCATCCTCGCTCGCGGACTCCCGCACAGCCTCCGCCCCCGCCTCGTCCGCGGACGAGGCGCGCATGAGCCGCGCACCATCAATGACATACATGACGCCGGAGTAGAGCGTGAGCGCGAGAGCGATCCCAGCAAAAATCTGCCCGAGGCGAATGAGCATGACAACCCATCCCTCATTGGCTTCGTTCATCGCCACGAAGTGCGCCCACGGAATCAGCAGCGTACCCAGAGCCACCATCTGCATGAAGGTCTTGAGCTTGCCCGCCTGGTTCGCCGACACGACGACGCCTCGGCGCAGGAAGAAAGCACGCATCGCGGTGATGCCCAGCTCCCGCATGGCGATGAGAATCGTGAGCCACCAGGGCAGGAATCCCTGGTAGGACAGCAGACCGAAACCGCACAGGGTCAGCGCCTTGTCGGCGATGGGGTCCGCGATGCGCCCAAAATCAGTGATCTGCCCCCACGAGCGGGCGAGTTTCCCATCGAAACGATCCGTAATCGCTGCGATGGCAAAGACGACGAATGATGCCCATAGCGCAGGCCAGGACTGCTGGAGGCCCAGGATGATGAAGACGGGGACGAGAAGCAGGCGCAAGACGGTCAGCGCGTTGGGCAAGTTCACCACGGGAACCTTGCTGTCTCGCTGCACGCGCGACACGTTCTCGCTCATGACCGTTTCCTTCCTGCTCAGCGGCCCGTGAGCTGCCAAGCGTCCTCGTTGTCCTCAGGCTCTTCGTCGACCCAGTCGGGAGAAGAACCACCAAAGTTATGACCAGAGTACGGGTCAACCCCACCGGCGCGCGAATCGCCGGCGGGTGCCGTTCCCATTTCGTAACCGGATGCGACAGCAACATTGGCCTGCGACGAGGCCGGGGCCTCCCCTGCAACACCCGCGGCGGTGCCGACGGCCGGGTTGGGTGCCCCCTCGACGGGAGTGGCAGCGGGCGCGGGGGTGGGCTCAGCCTCGGGTTCGGCGATGCTCGCGGACTCGCCGCGCAGCATGGCGAGAACCTCGGGGAGCTGCTCGGGGGTGACGAGCACCTGGCGTGCCTTGGACCCTTCGGAGGGGCCGACGATCTCACGAGACTCGAGCAGGTCCATGAGGCGGCCCGCGCGGGCGAACCCGACACGCAGCTTGCGCTGAAGCATCGAGGTGGAGCCGAGCTGCGTGGAGACGACGAGTTCGGCGGCCTGGAGAAGGTCTTCGAGATCGTCTCCGATGTCCTCGGCGACCTTGGTTTCCTTCTTCTCCGGCACGACATCGTCGCGGTAGTGCGTCTCCATCTGGCTCTTAACGTGCGAGACGATCTGGTGGATCTCAGATTCCGAGACCCAGGCCCCCTGGACGCGCATGGGCTTGGAAGCGCCTGCGGGCAGGTAGAGGGCGTCTCCCTGGCCGATGAGTTTCTCGGCACCCGGCTGGTCGAGGATCGTGCGCGAGTCGGTGAGCGAGGAGGTCGCAAAGGCAAGACGCGAGGGAATATTGGCCTTGATGAGGCCGGTGACGACGTCAACGGAGGGACGCTGCGTAGCCAGGACCAGGTGGATGCCGGCGGCGCGCGCGAGCTGCGTGATGCGCTGGATGGAGGCTTCCACGTCGCGCGGTGCGACCATCATGAGGTCGGCGAGCTCGTCGACGACCACGAGCAGGTACGGGTAGGGATGCAGCGTGCGCTCAAGGCCGGGCTTGGCCTGGACCTGGCCGGCGGCCACCGCCTTGTTGAAGTCGTCGATGTGCTTGAAGCCGTAGTCGGACAGGTCATCGTAGCGGGCGTCCATCTCCTTGACGACCCATTCGAGGGCCTCTGCAGCCTTCTTGGCGTCGGTGATGATGGGCGAGATGAGGTGCGGGATGCCCTCGTAGATAGTGAGCTCCACGCGCTTGGGGTCGACGAGGATCATGCGCACCTGCTGGGGCGTCGCACGCATCATGATCGACGTGATCATCGAGTTGACGAAGGAGGACTTACCGGAGCCGGTCTGGCCTGCCACGAGCATGTGCGGCGTCTTGGCGAGGTTGGTGACGACGTAGCCGCCTTCGACGTCCTTGCCGACGCCGACGACCAGCGGGTGCTGGTTGCGGCGTGCGGCCGCGGAGCGCAGGACGTCGCCGAGGGCAACGTTTTCGCGGTCGGCGTTGGGGATCTCGATGCCGATGGCACTCTTACCGGGGATGGGCGCAAGGATACGTACGTCGGCGGATGCGACCGCATAGGCAATGTTCTTCGACAGGTTAGTGAGCTTGTCGACCTTCACGCCGGCACCGAGGACGACCTCATAGCGGGTGACTGTCGGGCCGCGAGAGAAACCGGTGACGCGCGCGTCGACGTTGAAGTCCGCGAAGACCTGCCCCAGCGCTGCGACGACCTGGTCGTTGACCGAGGAGCGGGTCATGTGGGGCGGGCCGGAGACCAGGAGGTCCTCGGACGGCAGCGTGTAGCTGATCGAGTCGTCGAGGTTGGGCTGGAAAGCCCCCTCGGGCTCGTCGGTGATCGGCGGGGGTGCCGGCTCATTCTCGGGCTCCGGCTCGGGCTCGGGAACGTGTGCGGGCACGGGAGCGGGGGCCACGGCCGGACGCATCCGGGTGAGCATCTCGGTGGGTGCGTCCGGCGTCGACTGACGAGGCCGAGGTGCGGGATCAGCCGTGGGAGCGGCAATGGGACCCGATTCGAGGAGGCGCGTCTGCCCCACCGACTCAGTGTCGGTCGCCTTGCGGAAGGACTCGTCCCCGTCGTATTCGTCGAGGAAAGCATCATCGCCGGCCGCAAGGTCCTTGCGCGCCTTGCTGCGTGCCTCCTTGGCGGGGTCCGCGGCCTGCTCGATGGATTCGTCCTCCCCCTTGGGGCGCTCACCGCTCAAGTGGGCGGCGAGGTCGCGTAGGCGTGCCGGCACATCGGCGACGGCCGTACGGGTGGCAAGGAGGATCGAGTATGCCAGGAGCAGGATCATGAGGGCACCCGCGCCCCAGCCGGACAAAAGAAGGGCCAGGGGGCGCGCGACGAACCAGCCGATGAGGCCACCAGCTGCCTCAATGCCCGGATCAGTCCCCAGCGTGGGATTGCCGCGCGAGATGTGCACGAGGCCCGTCAGCGCGGCGGTGATGCCGATTCCACCAGCGACATGGTGTGGCAGAGCCGAGCGCCCGGAGCGCGCGGAAACGAGTTCAACCGCAAGGGCGATCAAGACGAGGGGCACAACGACCGAGAAGATGCCGAACAGACCTGCAGAGGCGTGGTGGATCGCATCCCCTGCCTCACCGGAAATCTGGAACCATTCGCGCAGCGCGATGACGATGGCTACGGCGACAACGACGAAGGCGGCGGCATCACGCTTGACCTGTGAATCAGTCGCCTTCCACATGCGGAGGGCACCAAGGGCCGCGCGACCGACCGCCGAGAAGACACGCGCCAGGAAACCGGGCTGCGTCGGTTCGGTCTGGGGCGTTCGAGCGGGCCGAGAGGCCCCTCCCTTCGCGCGAGGGCGCGCGGGAGCCTTACCTGACGAGGAGCGTGGAGACGATTGTGCCATGATCGTTCCACCCTATCGCCCACAGCGGCACTGCTCCGGAGGCGCGCCGCATGAGATCAGCGCAGGATATTCGTAACAACTCCGGTTTCAAGCACGTTCTCGACCTGATCGCGCGTCGGAACGGGAAGGGCGGACTCGTGGGAGACCGCCAGGGCCGCGCCCGCGTTCGCCATCAGGCACGCGGTCTCCAGGTCGTAGCCCATGACGAGGCCCGCGCACATCTCGGCAATGTGCGTATCCCCCACGCCCGCGGTGTCCGCGATGGGCGCCTGGAACGCCGGAATCGAAATGACGGGAGCGTCAGCGAACTTCTGCAATTCGCATCCTCGCTCCCCCGAGCGGCGCACCGTGGCAGCGTCGGGACGCATGTAGGTGCGGATCGTCGAGCCGCGCTGATGTGCATCCAGGGCACTAGACAAGGCAGCCGCCTCCCAGCTGTTCATCGTCACGACGTCTGCGCGAGAGAAGATCGTTGCCCACGCTTCGACGGGCACCTGGGCGACAGCCGGGGACACGGAGACGACGAGGGTCACGTAGGGAGGCAGGGCGGCGGCCCACTCGCTCAACTCAGAGGCGGCGTGCGCGCTCGTCATGTCCGATGCGGCCACGTGCACGACATCCCCCTCGCGCAGCTCGATGCGCTCGAGGGCCTCGCGCGACGGCTCGGACTCGACTCCAGCCGTCACGACTGAGCGCATCGAGCCGTCCTCGACGATCAGCTGGATGACAACGCCGATGTCGCCGACCAGTTCGGGGGTCAGGACGTCGACGCCGGCCTCGACCAGCTGCTGACGCACCGCGAAGGAGTTCGGTCCCGTTCCCAGTGGCGACGCGGCCGCAGCGGGAACCCCCATGGCAGCTGCGGCGCACAGGGTCGTGAAACCGCCGCCGGGACGCGAGCTAGCCGCGTCCGCGTGAACGGAGCCTCCACGATCCGGCATGTACGCGATATGCATCGGCAACACGAGAGCGACAGAATGCGTCGAAATGAAACGACCCGACACGTATCTTCCTTCCTTCAAGCGCGCGCTACCGCCCAGCACGCCGGGGCCCCGTCGATGAAGACTGCCCGCTTACTGCTCGGTTACGACCGGAACGATCATAGGACGACGACGCAGGCGTCGCGCGACCCAGCGGCCGATCACGCGGCGCATGGCCTGCTGCAGGACGTAGGGGTCCTGGCCGCCGGGCGCAGCCGCGTCCTTCAGGGCCTGCGCAACGTCAGGAAGGATCTCCTCGAACACCGAATCGTCCTCAGCCATGCCGAAAGCACGAATCTCTGGGCCAGCCAAGACCATGCCCGAATCGCGCTCGACGACCGCGAAGATCGAAATGAAGCCTTCGGAGCCCAGGGTGCGGCGTGTCTCCAGCTCGTCCTCGGAGATCTCTCCAATCGAGCGACCATCCACGTACACGTACTCGCACGGCACGATGCCAGACACTCGCGCGACGCCGTCCTTCAGGTCGACCGTCACGCCGTCCTCGGCCAGAACCACGTTCTGCGGGTCGATACCCGTCTTGACTGCCAGCTGGCCGTTGCCGACCAGGTGGCGCACCTCGCCGTGAATGGGCATCACGTTCTTGGGCTGGACGATGTTGTAGCAGTAGATGAGCTCGCCGGCGCTCGCGTGGCCGGACACGTGCACCTTCGCGTTCTCCTTTGACACGACGCGCGCACCCAGGCGGGTCAGGTCATTGATGACGCGGTAGACAGAATTCTCGTTACCGGGAATCAGCGAGGAGGCCAGCACAACCATGTCGCCGGGTTCAATCGTCACGGTGCGGTGCGATCCCACCGACATGCGCGACAGGGCTGCCATCGGCTCGCCCTGCGAACCGGTCGCCATGTAGACGCGCTGGGAGGGCGGCAGCTCACCGATTCCCTTGAGGTCCACGATGAGGCCGTCGGGAATCGACAGATAGCCCTTCTCCTCTGCGATGCGCATGTTGCGTTCCATGGAGCGGCCCACGAAGGTGACGCGACGCCCGTGGTGGGCGGCGGCGTTGATGACCTGCTGGACGCGGTGCACGTGCGAGGCGAAGGATGCGACGACAATCTGACCAGCGGCTTCGCCGAAGACCTGGTCAAGAACCGGACCGATCTCGCGCTCAGGGGTGATGAACCCGGGAACCAGGGCGTTCGTGGAGTCCACCATGAACAGGTCGACGCCCTCCTCACCCATGCGGGCGAAAGCACGCAGATCGGTGAGGCGGCGATCCAGGGGCAGCTGGTCCATCTTGAAGTCGCCCGTGATCAGGACGTTGCCTGCATCCGAGCGCACGAAGACCGCGAGCGCGTCGGGGATCGAGTGAGTGACGGAGACGAACTCGAGGTCGAAGGGGCCGACGGTGAGCCGGTCACCCTCGGCGACGACGTTGAGACCGGGTTCGGGCAGGCGGTGTTCGCGCAGCTTGGGGGCAACGAAGGCCAGGGTCAGGTCGGAGCCGTAGATCGGAATATCGTTGCGCAGCTTGAGCAGGTAGGGAACGGCACCGATGTGGTCCTCGTGGCCGTGTGTCAGGACGAGGCCGACGACATCGTCCATGCGATCCTCGATCCAGGAGAAATCCGGCAGAATGAGGTCGACGCCGGGTTGGGTTTCCTCGGGGAACAGAACGCCGCAGTCCACCACCAGGAGCTTTCCCCGGTATTCGAGGACGTTCATATTACGGCCGACCTCGCCGAGACCTCCCAGCGGGATCACTCGCAGTGCGCCCTCTTCCAGGGGCGCGGGTTCGCTGAGGTTCTCGTACAAAGACTTCATGATGCCAGTGTGCCACGTCGGCGCAGCTTTACCCGAATCGGGAGCCATGTCGGACGGGTCGGCCCCCTCACACTTGGCGCGGTCGGGGGCCACCTGCCGTCACTGCTGGCTCAGGTGGCCGTCTTCCATCGTGTAGCAGCGCTGCGCGTAGCGGCTGGCCTCTGCCTCGTGCGAAACGACGAGAACTGCTGTCCCCGCGTCAGCGGCGTTACGCAGGAGGGTGAGGACCCCGGCCGCATTCGGGCTATCGAGGCCGGCTGTCGGCTCGTCCGCGAGGATAATCGACGGGTTCATGAGGAGGGCTCGGGCGATCGCCATGCGGCGTAGTTCTCCGCCCGAGAGCTCGGTGGGCTTGGCATCGGCGAGGTCACCAAGCCCCACGTTGTCCAGGAGCTCGCGGGCACGTTCGGCGGGTGCCTCGGCCCTGTTGTAGAGGACCGAGGGCAGCAGGACATTGTCCAGGACCGTCAGGGCGCGCAGGGCCGTGTGCCCCTGGGGGACGAGGCCGATGCGTTCGTTGCGCAGGCGCGAGAGTTCCTCGTCGCGCAGCGAGTACAGGTCGGTGTCGTCGATTCGAACGCTTCCCGCCGTGGGGGTGAGCATGCCGGCAAGCATGTTGAGCAGGGTGCTCTTGCCGCTCCCAGAGTGGCCGGAGACGAGGGTCAGCTCGCCCTCGTCCAAGCCGAGGTCTAGCGGGTGGACGGCGGTAAAGACTCGTGCGCCTCCACGCGCCCTGGCGAAGTCTTTTGTCAATGCCGTTGCCTCGATGATCATGTCATTCCCCTTCCTTCAGGGCCAGGCTTGCGTCCATCCTCGTCACGTACCGTAGCGCTATCCACGAGGACACGAGGGCGACGAAACCCACCGACGCGAGAGCTCCCAGCGCAAGGAGCGCCATCGTAGGAACGGACGGGACCAGGAATCCCCCTCCCAGACCTTCGCGCACGAGGCCTGAGAAGGACACGAGGAGGACGCCCGACACGACGATGCCGCCGGCACCTCCGAGGAGGTTAACCGCGAGAGCCTCGCGGATGATGATTCCGGAGATCATGCGCCGGTGGGCCCCCGCCGCGATAAGGGTGGCGAACTCTCTCCTGCGCTCCTGGATCATCAGGACGAACACGAGGGTGATCATGAGCAGTCCGACGGCCCACGCGAGGGCGATGAGGACGGTGACGGTGCGCGAGGTTGCATCCAGCGACTGCGCGATGCCGCTGACCAGATTCGTCGAGGTCGCCACCGAGACACCCGGCACCTGCTGGCTGATCTGCGCGGCCACTGCCTCGGCGTCGTGTCCGGCCTTGACCTTGACCATGACCGTGGAGATGATGTTGTCTGTCTCCAGAGTCGAGTACTTGTTCAGTCCCTTGCGTAGCGATGAGTCGATGACCATTTTCGCGGTGTCAAAGTTCATGTAGACCGCGTTGTCGAGGTTCGAGCCGGTGGGGTCGAATTGGCCGACGACCGTGAGCGTGTTGTCGAAGAGCTGGAAGTTATTCGGGTCGTTGGCAAGCACGTTGGCGCCAACGATCACCTCGTTGTCACCCAGCTGCGTCCGTCCCACTGCGTCGCTCATCCACGGCTGGATGGTGAAGTCGGTGGAGGGGTCGTAGGCGATCACCTGGTAGCGGCCCGAGCAGCAGCTTGCCCTCGCCGAGGCCAGGAAGAGCTGGGAGGAGGCCGCTTCGACTCCGTCGATGGCGGCGACTTTCTCGCGCGTGGCCGCTTCCATATAGAAGTAGGACGGTTCGGCGCTCACAAGGAAGGTCTGCGCGTCGAAGTCCGTGTCGGCCTGGGCAGGGGTGACCATGATGTCGGCCCCGAGTCGCGACTGGACGGTGCGCAGGCCGTGTTCGATTCCTTGGATGACCAGGGTTCCACCGAAGATCGTCATCGTCATGAGCATGGAGAACACAATCAGGGTTCCCGTCCGCACGGGGTACCCGCGCAGGTTCATCCACGGAAGTGCCGAGAGCGACAGCATTGCGTCATTCCTCCTTGACCATTGTTCCTAGACCAGAAGCGTCTTCTGCCCCGTCGCCGCGCGGTTGACCCGAGCGAGCGCGAGCCGCGTCCCGCCGATTCCCACGCCAATCACGACCACTATCGAAACCGCTGCTAGCGGCAGCGACGCGGCTGGGGCGCGCAGGGCATCGACGACGCTCCCCTCCCCCGCCAGGGACAGTGCGAGGGCTGTGATCCCCACGCCCACGATCGCTCCCGCGCCGTGGAGAAGCGCTGATTCTCCCACCATGATGCGACTCATGACTCCGCGCGAGGCGCCGATGGAGCGCCACACGGCAAGTTCGCTCCGGCGTTCGTTCATGAGGGTGAGCTGGACGACGCCGAGCGCTCCGAGGAGCACCAGCCAGATGCCACCGAGCACCCCGATCGCGACGAGGCGATGCGATCGAATGCCCGCCCCCGCGTCCACGAGGGCCTCGTTGCTGCGAACGGCGGTCACCTTGCGCACGTAGAGGTTGATCCAGTTGGTGACGCTCTCGATCGCGTCACTGTCCGAAGCTCGCACGAGCGCAGCGGAGTAGTCGCGGCTCGGATCGACCGCGGCGAGGGTGGCCTCCCCCGATGCGGAGGCATCCGCCACGATGTCGGAGAGTGTGTCCATGCTGACGAAGACGGCGTTGTCCAGCTCCGAGCCGGTCTGCATCAGACGTGCGCCGATCGGTCGGGGCATCCCGAACACGCTCAGCGTTTGCTCGCTGTCAGATGCCACGGCGCTACCCACCAGGACAGAGCCGCGCGGCAGTGGCGCGCCTTCCCCCTCGCGCGTCCAGGGACCCAGTACGAAGTCGGTCTCCGGCTCGAAGCCGACGACCCACCGGGAACTGCCATCCATCAGCGTTTCGGAGACATAGAGCTGGTAGGACACCGCGACGATGTCCTCGTTGGCGGACATGCGTGCCAGGGCCGCGCGTGGCTGATGGCAGCCCACCGGGGTTCCCAGCATGAGCAGACGCTTCTTCTCCACAAGGTTCAGGCAGTTCGTCGGATAGACAACGAGGTCGGCACCGAGCCTGCGCTGAGCCAGCGACAGCTCGCTCCTCATCGTATCGACAAGAGCGAACCCACCGAAGACGCACGCCGCCTGCGAAAGTGCGAGGATCGCTATAACGATGGATCGGATGGGGTGTGCGCCGATGTTCATGAGGGGAACTCGGCGCAGCGACAGCGCCTTGTTCATCGCTTCTCCTCACCGGCTCCCGCAACGTTGATCCACAGGGCCGGACGCACCCCGTACTGCAGGTCGACGTTCGCTCCGCTGAGCGACGGCGTGCCCGAAGCATCGACGAATTGCGTCGCGAATCCGTAGGTTCCGGGAGAACGAAGCCACCAGTCGGCCGTCCCGTCCTCGCTGACGCTCAGCGGACCGGCGGCCGCGTGCTGGCTGGCGAGCGCGGCACCGATATCACTGCGCGCGGCGGGGGTGTTGAGGTAGATGAGGCTCTCGGTCTCACTCAGCGCAAAGACTCTGTCATCGGTCGCGGCCCCGCCAGTTGCGCCGGTGATGGACTGATCCGCGTTGTCGTTGTGCACCGTCGCGATGAGGCCACGCTGATCGAGGGCGAATGCCGCCTCGTAGAAGTCTGCGTTCATCCACGCTCGCAGGTCGGAGTGTTCCCACGTGACCTCTTCGAAGGGCACGTGGTGATACTGACGGGCCTCGATGACATCGGCACTCAGGAGCAAAAGTTGTCCATCGATCTTGTCCAGAACGATCCACCGAATCGGCTCCGGACCGTTCTCCACGTTCCCGTCCTGCTCGTAGGCCCCGAAAGACACCGTGTCTCCCTTGGAGGCGGATCGGTACGGTAGCGCCGGGTCTGCGGCCACGAGGGCCTGCGCGCGCTGCGCGGCATCGCCGTAGCCACCCAGAGAACGGAAGATCTCGTAGGCCCCCTGGGCGTCCCCGGCCTCGTGACGAGCGATGGCCTCACCGTAACGCATCGCATTGCGAACGACGACGCCGAGGATGAGGACGAGGGATAGCACGAGGACAACCGCGCCGACGCGCACGGTTTTCCGACGAAGTAGGACCCTCACGCCGCCATTGTCTCCCATCTGAGCCAATACGTCAGGCGGAAGGCTTCGAACCCTTCTTCCAGGAGGCGACCAACGCACCGACGCCGCTGCCGGCAACCAGGACACTCATGATGCGCACGAAGGGCTGGAAGACCGTATGGCAGCGCATCGTCTTCATCATGCACAGAGGGCAAATGCCGCCGGGGATGAAGAACACGACGACGCTGGCAATGACCGCAAGCGCGAGGAGGACCAGGCGGGCGGGCTTGTTCTTGACGAGGGCCGACGCGCCGTACATTGCGATGAGGCCGACGGCACTGCCGGCCACCATGTTCTGGCAGTGGTGGCAGTGCATCCACGAGCCGTCGGGCCTTTGCTCACACGCGGAGAAGACGGTCACCCCTCCCGCGAGCAGCAGGGCGCTGAGAGCGGCGGGAACGAGAGGAATGATAACGTCCTTCTTTGCCACGGTCTTCAATCCTTCAAGCAATATGTGAGCGTTGATGAACTTTACTTAGGTATATTAAGCCTAATTACAAAGACTCGTCAACGGTGTCGAAGCGCTGTTCCACCCCCTCAGAACGCTGGCGTCCTGCCCGCGCGAAGCGCTCACGCGACACGCCACCAGCGGGTCTTCGGCGCGCATACACTTCACCCCCGACGAGACGCGCCGGGGGCCAAGGATCAGGAACGCTCAGAGCAGATCGGCTGCCAGAAGCGCGCGGCGCAGCGCCGATACCTCGTCATCGCTGATGCCAACCATCGGCAGGCGAACGGCCGGACTGTCGATGACGCCTTGGAGCCACAGAGCATACTTGGCCATGACCGCACCCTGACCGCCACCCATGATGGCGTGCACAAGGGGACGCAGGGAGTAGGACAACTCGCGTGCCTCCCACACCTGGTCGGTGTCAAGCAGCTCGATCATCCGACGATAATGAGCCGAGGCAACGTGCGCAACCACCGAGATAAAGCCCGAGGCACCGCCCGTCATCCACGCGAAGTTCAGGCCGTCATCACCCGAGTAGTACTCCAGGCCCGTGCGGTGCATGCGCTCCACTCCGGTCTCCACGTCGCCCGTCGCGTCCTTGACGCCCAGGATGCGCGGATGCTGAGCCAGGATGTCGAGCGTTGCATCAGAAAACGCGATGCCGGTACGACCGGGGATGTCGTAGAGCATGACGGGCAGGTCGGTCGCGTCCGTCACGGCACGCACGTGCGCGCGCAGGCCCTCCTGGGAGGGACGGTTGTAGTACGGGGAGACGATCATGATGCCATCCGCACCATGCTCCTGAGCCCCCTCGCCGATGCGCACCGCGTGCGCAGTGTCATTCGAGCAGGCACCGCACAGAATGAACGCCCGATCGCCCACGGCCTCACGCACCGCATCCGTCAGGTCATTCTTCTCCGGCTGATGAGTCGTCGGCGACTCGCCCGTCGTACCGGACAGCAGGATCGTGTCGCAGCCTTCATCAACCAGCTTGATCGCGAGGCGCTGCGCGGACTGCAGATCAATCTCACCGCCGGCGGTCATCGGCGTGACCATGGCGGCTGCGAGGGAACCGAAGCGGCGGGGAGGAATGTTATTCATGCGTCCCATGATACGCACGGCCCCTGACAACGGGCGCAGTCGTCCCCGACGTGGACGCGATGCCACGCCCGCACGCGCGTGGCGTCGCTCGCGCCGTGGGCCCTTAGTCGCGCTGCGCCCACCACATGTGCTGCGAGGGTCCATCGCCCAGGACGCGCGCCGCGCCCGACGGGGCAAAACCCGCAGACGTGTAAAATCGCTGACGCTCCTCGTCGTCGACTCCGACCCACACGCGCAACTGGCCGCTCGTCAGGTCCGCCACCGCCGACAGCAGGCGCGAAGCGTGCCCCGATCGCCGGAAGTTACGATCCACCGCAAGCTCATAAACCTGCGTCGCGGCCACCGCGGCGTCACCCGACTCAGCGGAGGCGTCCGACGCAATCCCCCCCTCGTCGGGACCGGCAAGCGCGAAGCCGACAATCGTATTCCCGTGCAGGGCAACGAGGAGGGCGGTGCCACCCGGTCTCGGAGAACCCAGCGTCGCCTCCCACTGTGCCGCGAGGACCTCCTCCGTGATGCCCTGAGCATCGAGGGCGTCGCGACCCATCAGGGAACACCAGGCCTCGCACTGCAGGCGAGCGATGGCGCGCGCGTCGCCGCTCTGAGCGGGGCGCACGGAGCGATCAGGCACCACCGAAGAACTCACAGGCCCATCACCTGATCAAGGCCAATCGTCAGCCCCGTGCGGCCGATCACGCGACGCACGCCCAACAGAACGCCGGGCATAAAGGAGACGCGGTCGAAGGAATCGGTACGGATGACGAGCTGCTCGCCCGCGTTACCCAGGAGGATCTCCTCCGAGGCTGTCAGGCCACGCAGGCGCACGGCGTGGACCGGAATCCCATCCACCCGGCCGCCGCGGCTGCCCAGCTCGTCTATCTCGGTCGCGTCGGGCATCTCGCCGAGGCCGGCCTCGGCGCGAGCCTTGGCAATGCCGCGCGCGGTCGCCACGGCGGTACCCGAGGGGGCATCCACCTTGGCGGGGTGGTGCATCTCGATGACCTCGGCGGACTCAAAGTACGGAGCGGCCATCGCCGCAAACTTCATGGCGAGCACCGCACCCATCGCGAAGTTCGGGGCGATCAGGACGGCGCGCCCAGCGGACTCGGCATGCTCGCGCACGCGCGCGTAGGACTCATCCGTCCAGCCGGTCGTCCCCACGACGACATCCACGCCCGCATCGAGAAGCGCGTGCACGTTGGACTCGGTGACGCCGGGGATCGAGAAGTCGACAGCCACCTGCGCGCCGTTCACACTCTCGGCCGTGATCGTGTCCCCCGCATCGAAGAGTGCAACGACCTCCATGTCCGGGGCATCCGTCACCGCAGCCACGACGGTCGATCCCATACGGCCCTTGGCTCCTGTCACTGCCACGCGAATCATTGCTCTCTCCTTCTTACGGTTAACTGGCTGTCTTCAGGGTATTCCCACGTCGTCGGCGACGAGCGCGGATGGACAGGGTGTTTCTCACTCCCCCGCTTCTCACTGCGCTGGCAGGACGAGGGCGCGGCAATCCAGCTTGGCGATGAGGGATGCCGCCAGGGAGCGCACGTCGGCAACCTCCACCGCATCGAACTCGGCGAGAGACTCGTCGATGGGACGGTACCGTCCGATAATCTCCGAGCGTCCCAGTCGCATCATGCGCGACCAGTTGTCTTCCAGGCCCAGGACGACGCCGCCGCGCACCTGTCCGCGGACGCGCATCATTTCCTCCTCGGTGGGCCCATTGCCAGCCAAGTCCTCCAGCTGGGCTCGCATGATGGCCTCGACCTCGTCGACCTTGTCGGGGCTGCAGCCCGCGTACATGCCAAAGGTTCCGGTATCGGAATAGGCGACGTCGAAGGCGTAGGTCGTGTAAGCCAGTCCGCGCTTTTCACGCACCTCCTGGAAGAGACGCGAGGACATGGATCCACCCAGGACGGACAGCAGAACGCTCATCGTGGGGCCCGCCGGATCCGTGGCCGACAGGCCCTCACAGCCGATGATGACGTGCGCCTGGGTCACGTCGCGCCTGCGTGTGATGTCCTTGTCGTGATCGTCAATCGGGGTCACCGTCGTGGATCGACGAGGCCGGGGCTCGGACGCGCTGCGTCCGTCCCAGGGCGAGCCCTCCAGAGCTGCCTGGACGCGCTCGCACACGTGGTCGTGGTCGACGTTGCCTGCGGCAGCGACGATGAGGGACGAGGGGCCATAGTGCGCCTGATAGTGCTCCCACACGTCGGCCCGTTCCACGTCGCGGATCGCCTGAGCTGTTCCCCCCACAGGACGTCCGACTGGACGATCACCGTGGACGGCCAGCTGGAAGGCGTCATGAACCGTATCGGTGGGCGAGTCCTCCCCCATCGCCAGCTCGTCGAGGATCACGCCGCGCTCCATCGCGAAATCTCCCTCGTCCAGACGAGAGTCGGTGACCATGTCGGCCAGCGTCTCGATCGCCATATCGAGGTCCGCGTCGCGCACGCGCGCCCAGTAGGCGGTGTGCTCGCGTGCGGTCTCCGCATTCGACTCCCCGCCCACGCTGTCAAAGGCAACGGCGATGTCGAGGGCGGAGCGCTTGCTTGTCCCCTTGAAGAGGAGATGCTCGAGGAAGTGGGTGGATCCGGCCGTACGGGGGCCCTCGTCGCGCGAGCCGACGGGAACCCACAGGGATACGCCCACGCTCTTCGTCGCGGGAATAGCCTGGGTCAGGACGCGCGTCCCGGCTCCCAGGATCGTGCGATCAATACGGGTGTCACCGTCCTCGATAGACAGACGGGCCTCATCGAGCGGCAGCGGCTTGGGCGTCATTTTTCTCCTCTTGCGTCCCCGGGGCGGGGTTGGCACGAAACGTTCACAGTGTAGCCGTAAAAGGGCCGGTGGCCGGGCGGAGCACATGCCCCGTCCCGGCCACCGGTCTGATTCAGCTAGCGGGAGCTGCTCACTCCTCGGAAGCGCCCTCCTCGCGCTCGTCGTCACGGCGGCGACGGGTGCGGGTACGGGGGCGACGCTCGCGGCGCTCGGAGCGATCGCGGCGCTCACGACGCTGCTCGGTCTGCTCGCCCTCGGGGGGCTCGAGCTCGCCGGCCTCGCCGTCGATGACGGCGTGCAGGCTCAGCTTGCCGCGGTCACCGATCTCAGCGATCTCGACCTCGACCTGCTGGCCGACCTGCAGGACGTCGTCCACGGAGTCGATGCGCTTGCCGCCCACGAGGCGACGGACCTGCGAGATGTGCAGCAGACCGTCCTTACCGGGGGTCAGCGACACGAAGGCACCGAAGGACGTGGTCTTGACGACCGTGCCGACGAAGCGCTCGCCGACCTCGGGCATCTGCGGGTTCGCGATCTGGTTGACCATCGTGCGGGCGGCCTCGGCGGAGGCACCGTCGGAGGAAGCGATATAGACGGTGCCGTCATCCTCGATGGTGACGTCAGCGCCGGTCTCGTCCTGAATCTGGTTGATCATCTTGCCCTTGGGGCCGATGACCTCGCCGATCTTGTCGACGGGGACCTTGACGGTGATGATGCGAGGAGCGTTCGGGCTCATCTCATCCGGGCCGTCAATCGCCTGGTTGATCAGGTCGAGAATCGCCAGGCGAGCGTCACGGGCCTGGGCCAGCGCGGCGCGCAGGACCTGGGAGTCGATGCCGTCGAGCTTAGTGTCCAGCTGCAGGGCCGTGATGAAGTCGCGGGTGCCGGCGACCTTGAAGTCCATGTCGCCGAAGCCATCCTCGGCGCCCAGGATGTCGGTCAGGGTGACGGCCTTGGACACGCCGTCGACCTCGCCGGTCATGAGGCCCATCGCGATGCCCGCGACGGGGGCGCGCAGCGGCACGCCTGCCTGGAGGAGGGACAGGGTCGAGGCGCAGACGGAGCCCATCGACGAGGAGCCGTTGGAGCCCATGGTCTCGGAGACCTGACGGATCGCGTAGGGGAACTCCTCGCGCGAGGGCAGGACGGGAACCAGGGCGCGCTCAGCCAGGTCGCCGTGACCGATCTCGCGGCGCTTCGGGGAGCCGACGCGGCCGACCTCGCCCGTGGAGAACGGGGCGAAGTTGTACTGGTGCATGTAACGCTTGGCGTTGATGGGCGACAGGTTGTCGATCTGCTGCTCCATGCGCAGCATGGCCAGGGTGGTCACGCCCAGGATCTGCGTCTCGCCACGCTGGAAGAGGGCGGAGCCGTGCACGCGGGGCAGGACCTCGACCTCGGCAGAGAGCGAACGGATCTGGCGCGGGGTACGGCCGTCCATACGGATCTCTTCGCGCAGGGTGCGGTTACGGATCGTGGCCTTCTCGAGCGAACGGAACGCAGCCTTGAGGGCCTTCTCCGACTCGGGGAAGCGCTCGGCCAGAGCCTCGAGCATCTCTTCCTTGACGGCGTCAACGGCCTCGTCACGGGCGAGCTTGCCCTCGGTCAGCAGGGCCTGGGCAACCTTCTCCGCCGCGAATTCCTCAACCGCGGCGTACTCTTCGTCGGTGTAGTCCAGGAACAGCGGGAACTCGACGGTCTCCTTAGAGGCCTTCTCGGCCACCTTGAGCTGAGCCTCGCACAGGGCCTTAATGAAGGGCTTGGCGGCCTCGAGGCCGTCGGCCACGACATCTTCGGTGGGAGCGGTGGCGCCGGCCTGAATGAGCTCCCACTCGTTCCTGCCGCCGCCGGCCTCGACCATCATGATCGCGACATCTTCGGAGCCGTCTTCCTTGGTGACGATGCGGCCAGCGACAACGATGTTGAACACGGAACGCTCAAGCTCGCTCCAGCGCGGGAAGGCGACCCACTGGCCGTCGATCAGCGCCAGACGGGTACCACCGATCGGGCCGGTGAAGGGCAGGCCGGCGATCTGGGTGGACATGGACGCGGCGTTGATCGCCAGAACGTCGTAGGCGTCATCCGGATCGATCGTGAGGACGGTCTCAACGACCTGGACCTCGTTGCGCAGGCCCTTGACGAAGCCGGGGCGCAGCGGGCGGTCGATGAGGCGGGCGGCCAGGATGGCCTCGGTGCCCGCGCGGCCTTCGCGGCGGAAGAAGGAACCGGGGATGCGACCCGCAGCGTACTGACGCTCTTCAACGTCGACGGTCAGCGGGAAGAAGTCGAACTGGTCCTTGGGGTTCTTGCCCACCGTGGTGGCGGACAGAACGGTGGTGGAATCATCCAGGTAGGCCAGGGCGGAGCCGGCAGCCTGCTTGGCGAGACGGCCGGTTTCGAAGCGCACGATACGCTTGCCGAAACGGCCGTTATCGATAATCGCCTCTGCGGCGACGATGTCGGAGCCTTCCATCATGGGGCGTTTCTCCTTGGTTTGTTGGTGTCGCGCTCCACTTCGGCCTTCGATCGAAGCCCACGGATAAACCTCCGTAGGCCACTGTCGAAAACCGGCGGTTTTCGCGCGAAATATGACGGTTTGCCCGAGGCGGGCGTGTGAAAACCGGCCCGTCTCCGCTACGGGAGGCGGGCCGGCCCAAAATCAGCGGCGCAGGCCGAGACGCTCGATCAGCGAACGGTAACGCTCAATGTCGATGTCAGCCAGGTAACCCAGCAGACGGCGACGACGGCCGACCAGCAGGAGCAGGCCACGACGAGAGTGGTGGTCGTGCGTGTGGGTCTTGAAGTGCTCGGTCAGATCCTTGATGCGGCGGGTCAGCAGCGCGATCTGCACCTCGGGGGAACCGGTGTCGCCCTCGTGGGTCGCGTACTCGGCGATGATCTGGTCCTTGACGTCCTTGCTCAGCGGCACAGGCTTCTCCTTTGTGTTCGTTGCGCGGGGCATCCGGGCTCCTCCCGGGTGCTGACAGTCCGCGGCCGGTGTACGGCCTTTCTACAGTAGCACGCCACCGGCATAAACCCACGATGAGCGACCAACCTAACGATTCCGCACTCTCACGAGGCCTTCTCCCCTCCCCCGCCCTCCGTGTCTAGGCCTCGGGCGGGGTGGGTAGGCCACCACGGGCGCTGGGCACAGCGACTGGGAGGGTGCCCTATCGGGCGGTGACGGAGTCCGGATCGACGCGCCCGGCGACACCGATACCGAGGACGGAAGCCGTCTGACGCAGGTCGTCGTCCATCTGAGTGAGCAGTCCGTCAAGGGAATCGAAGGAGAGCATGGGGCGGATGCGTGACACGAAGGTCACCGCGATGCGCTCCCCGTACAGGTTGAGGTCCGAGCGGCCCAGGACGTGGGCTTCGACGGTGCGTTCCTCGCCGTTGAACTGGGGGTTTGTGCCCACCGAGATGGCGGCGGGGAGGAACTCGGCGGACTGGGTGCCCGGCACGGCGCGCACTACCCATCCGGCATAGACGCCGTCGGCAGGGATGACGCCTTCGACGTCCTCGGACAGGTTCGCCGTCGGGAAGCCGAGGGCGCGTCCTCTCTTGAAGCCGTGGCATACGGTGCCGCGGATTCGGTGGAGGTGACCGAGGACGCGGGCGGCACCGGACACGTCACCAGCCGCCAGGAGTTCGCGTACCCAGGATGAGGACCAGCGACGTCCCTCAGGGGCCTCGATGTCGGTCACCGTGATGACGTTGAAGCCGTGGCGGCGCCCGAGCTCTCGCAGCGTGTCGATCGTCCCCGCGTTGCCCCGTCCGAAACGGAAGTCTTCACCGACGACGACCTCGCGCGCACCGCAGCGTTCCACCAGGTATTCGTACACGAACTCGTCGGCCTCGAGGCTGTAGACGCTCGCGTCGTAGTGGGCGACGAGCGTCCCGTCCAGTCCGGCAGCGCCCATCGCGTCGAGTCGGTCGCGCAGCGGGGAGATGAGCTGGAGACCTACCTCAGGCTTGTGGACCTGGATCGGGTGCGGGTCGAAGGTGATGGCCACGGCATCGACGCCGAGCTTGTGAGCGCGCTCGATGCAGGTGGAGATGACCTTCTTGTGTCCGTTGTGCATGCCATCGAAGTTGCCGATGGTGACGACACTGGCCTCGTTGCCGGGAATGTCAGACAGGGAATACCAGACGTTCATATGTCTCTTTCTAGAAAACCAGGACGGTACGCAGGCGCGCCGCGTCGATGCGAAGCAGGCCCAGGACGGTGCCGTCGGGTGCGACGGCGGCGATCGGCGAGGCCTCCTCCTCGGGGGCGTTCTGCGGGCAGTAGCCTACCTCGCTCACCCATTGGGCCAGCTCGCCACGCGAGCGCCTGGGGGCCTGGCCGTGCGCGAAGGCCCCGGCCTCGGACTCGGACAGGTGGAGGGAGGGGAACATGGTGCGCGCCGCATCACCGAGTGGGACGAGGGGTAGGATCGGCTCCGCGTCCGACTCTCCTTCGGCGGTTGCCGCCTCGACGGCTGCGCTCAGTTCGCCGAGCGTCATTGCCGCCTCCAGCGGGACGTCCCCCACGCGCGTACGGCGCAACGCCGTCAGGTGCGCGCCCACGCCGAGCGCCTCGCCAGCGTCGCGCGCCAGGGCGCGCACGTAAGTGCCCGAGGAGCACTCGACGACGACGTCAACGTCCACGACCCGGACTCTTCCTGGCGGGACCGCGCGATCGGGAGCGGTTTCAGGGTCGGGCTCGTCGAGGATGCACCACGCGGGGCGCGGGGGTGCAAGGACCTCCAGGCGCGAGATGCGCACCGGGCGCGCGGCCAGCTCGACGTCCTCGCCTGCACGGGCGAGGGCATAGGCGCGCTTGCCATTGACCTTGATCGCCGAGACGGTCGAGGGAACCTGCATGATGTCGCCGCGCAGCGAAGCGAGCGCGGACTCGAGGTCCGCCGCACTCAGCGACTCACAACCGGGGGCAGCGGTGACGATGCCCTCAGCATCGTCCGTGTTGGTCGCGACGCCCAAGCGGATCGTCGCCCGATACTCCTTGGAATGACCGCTCACCCAGGTGAGCAGCTTCGTCGCCTTCCCGATGCCGATGACGAGGACTCCCGTGGCCATCGGGTCCAGGGTGCCGCCGTGCCCCACCTTGCGGGTGTGGGCCAAGCGTCGCACGCGCGAGACCACGTCGTGGCTGGTCAAGCCCTGCGGCTTATCAATGACGAGCAGGCCGGGACGAGGATTATCGGGGCGACGAGCCATGAGGGTCAGGCCCAATCCTTTTCGGCCTCGTCCTCTTCGTCGTCGTGACGGTAGGGGTCGGCGTCGCCGGCGTAGGTGGCTCCCTGCGAGGCCGCGGCGATGGCTTCGTCCTTCGCCTTCGCCTTGGCTAGGGCGTCCTCCAGCGCGGCGGCGCTCTCAGGCAGGGCGTCGGGGATGAACTCCAGGGTCGGCGTCAGGCGCAGACCCAGTGCCTTGCCCACGCGCGAGCGGAAGAGCCCCTGCGCGGATGCGAACGCGCGGCCGGCCTTCTCGCGCTGCTCGTCGTCGCCGAGCACCGTGTAGAAGATGGACGCATGCTGCAGGTCACCCGTCACTCGCACGTCCGTGATGGTGATGAGTTCCAGCCGGGGATCCTTCACGTGGCGTCCGATCATCGACGCGACGGTCTGCAGGATTCGCTCCTGCACCTTTCGAACGCGAGCTTCGTCAGCCATCGCGCCCTCCTTTCGGGCGGTGTCGCCCTCGTCAAAACACTTGGTGAGAGAAGATCGGGGTCCGAGCATGCCCGGACCCCGATACTTTACGCCATGCGATCAGTCACGAGCCTTCTCGCGCATCTCCCAGGTCTCAATGATGTCGCCTTCGGCGATGTCCTTGTGACCCAGGGTGATACCGCACTCGTAGCCCTCGCGGACCTCGGTGACGTCGTCCTTCTCGCGACGCAGGGACGCGATCTCGAGGTTCTCAGCGACAACCACACCGTCGCGCACCAGGCGAGCCTTGGTGCCGCGCTTGATCGTACCGGAGCGGACGATCGAACCGGCGATGTTGCCGAACTTGCCGGAGCGGAAGACCTGACGGATCTCCGCGGTGCCCAGCTGGACCTCCTCGTAGATCGGCTTGAGCATGCCCTTGAGGGCAGCCTCGATGTCGTCGATCGCGGAGTAGATGACGTTGTAGTACTTGATCTCGACGCCTTCGGCATCCGCCATCTCGGCCACGCGCTCGGCGGGACGGACGTTGAAGCCGATGATGACCGCGTTGTCGACGGTCGCCAGGTTGACGTCGTTCTGCGTGATCGCACCGACACCGCGGTGAATGATACGCAGCGCGACCTCGTCGCCCACATCGATACGCAGCAGCGAGTCTTCCAGGGCCTCGACGGCACCGGACACGTCGCCCTTGATGACCAGGTTGAGGGTGTCGACCTCGCCCTCGGCCAGGACCTTGTCGAAGTCCTCCAGGGAGACGCGCTTGCGGCGCTTAGCCAGGAGGGCCTGACGCTCGGCGGCCTCACGCTTGTCGGCGATCTGGCGGGCCGTGCGGTCATCCGAAGCGACGAGGAACGAGTCGCCGGCACGCGGGACGGACGTGAGACCCAGGACCGCGACGGGGGTCGACGGACCGGCCTCGGAGACGTCGTTACCGGCGTCGTCGAACATGGCGCGCACGCGGCCGTAGGACGAGCCGACCACGAGGGAGTCGCCCACGTGGAGCGTGCCGCGCTGGACGAGCATGGTCGCGACTGCGCCGCGGCCCTTGTCCAGGTTCGCTTCGATGGCGACACCGCGCGCATCGGTCTGCGGGTTGGCCTCGAGGGTCAGGGCCGCGTCGGCGGTCAGCAGGACGGCCTCGAGCAGCTCGCGGATGCCCTGGCGCTGCTTGGCGGAGATGTTCACGAACATGACGTCGCCGCCGTACTCTTCCGCGACCAGGCCGTACTCGGTGAGCTGGGAGCGAATCTTCTCCGGGTTCGCCGTGTCCTTATCGACCTTGTTGACCGCGACGACGATCGGCACGCCGGCCGCCTGGGCGTGGTTGATGGCCTCAACCGTCTGGGGCATGACGCCGTCATCGGCCGCGACCACGAGGATCGCGATGTCGGTGACCTGGGCACCACGGGCACGCATCGCCGTGAAGGCCTCGTGACCGGGGGTGTCGATGAAGGTGATCGGTCGAGCGGTGCCGTCCTCAGCCTTAACGGTGACCTGGTAGGCGCCGATGTGCTGGGTGATGCCGCCATGCTCGGTATCGACAACGTCCGTGTGGCGGATCGCGTCGAGCAGCTTGGTCTTACCGTGGTCGACGTGACCCATGACGGTGACGACCGGGGGTCGGGGCACCATGTTGTCTGCGTCGTCGAGCTCTTCAGCTTCGAGGTCGATGTCGAAGGACTCGAGCAGCTCGCGGTCCTCGTCCTCAGGCGAGACGACCTTGACGTCGTAGCCGAGCTCCGCGCCCAGGGCCTCGAAGGTGTCCTGGTCGAGGGACTGCGTGGCGGTCGCCATCTCTCCCAGGGCGAAGAGGACCGTCACGAGCGCTGCGGGATTGACGTCGATCTTCTCGGCGAGGTCAGCCAGGGATGCGCCCTGACGGATGCGGATCTGCGCGCCGCCTCCGCGCGGGATGGACACGCCGCCGATGACGGGCGCGTTCTGCTGCTCGTACTCTTGACGCTTCGCGCGCTTCGACTTGCGTCCGCGCTGCGAGCGGCCGCCTCCGCGACCGAATGCGCCGGGCGTGGAGCCGCGACCACCGCGGCCACCGCCGCGGGGACCGCCGAAACCGCCGGCGTTGTTCTGGGGTGCGCCTGCACCCGCACCTGCGCCGCCGGGACGAGCAGTGCCGCGACCGCGGCCACCACCGCGACCTCCGCGCTCGCCGCCGCCGTTACCGGAGGCAGCGTTACGAGCGAAGTTCGCCTGGCCGGGCATCATGCCCGGGTTGGGGCGGTTCCCACCCGGACGCGGAGCGCCGGAACGCGAGCCACCGTTACCGGAGGCACCCTGACGCGGCGCACCGGGACGGGGGCCACCGTTACCGGAGGCACCCTGACGCGGACCGCCGGGACGCGGACCGCCGGAGCCACCCGGACGGGGCATTCCCTGGGAGGAGGCGTAGGGGTTGTTACCCGGGCGCGGGCCGCCGGGACGCGGACCGCCGGGACGAGCCGGGCGCGGGGCGTCGGTGCGACGCGGCGCGGGCTTGGGCGCCCCAGCTTCCGCGGGCTTGCGGCCGGCGGGCTTGGGGGCACCTTCGGGCTTCTTGGCACGAGGCTTGGGCGCACTCTTGGCGGACGCGGCGGGCTTGGGCGCGCCGGGCTTGGGGGTATCCGCCTTAGGGGCGCCGGGCTTGGGGGCCGCTTCAGCGGTCGCTTCGGCGGGGGTCGTAGCCTTCTTCGCGGCGGGCTTGGCCGCGCCGGGCTTGGGGGCGTGCGCGGTAGGCTTGGCCTCCGCGTTCTTGGTCTTGGGGGCCGCCGCGAACCTCTCGCGCATCTGCCGCACAACGGGCGGCTCGAGCGAGGACGACGACGACTTGACGAATTCACCTGCTTCCTTCAGGTGACCCATCAGTTCTTTGCTGGTGATTCCGAGCTCTTTGGCGAGCTCGTGGACACGCAACTTTGCCACATTTCTCCATTCCGGAAGCGTCTCCGGTCCGGAGACGCCTTACTGATATTGCTGGCAGCTCATCGCTGGGTACTCATCGGGTGCCCATCAGCTTCCAACCCGCTTCCATTTTCTCGGCGTTGATGGCGCGTGGCCATCACTGGTGGTTGATCAACTCCTCCACGTCGTCCCACACGCTTTCCGGCAGGTTTCCCGCTCGGAATGAGCGCGCGAGGCCACGCCTGGCTCGGGCTTTCTGGACGCACCCCTCGTCAGGGTGGACCCAGGCTCCTCGGCCTGGAAGAGTCGCCGCTCGGTCGAGGTGAATCGAGCCGTCCGGCGAGCGAACGATCCGTACGAGGACGGATCGGTGTGCCTGCGTGCCGCATCCAATGCAGGTGCGCTGGGGCCCTGAGGTGGGCGCTGGCGGCACAGAATACGACACAACCCCCTAGCTTAGTCCAGCTAGGGGATTGCTCGTCTCAGATTCTATGAGCGACTTGTCACGTCGTCGGGCGTCGAGACGCGCGAGGCAATCGCGTCGTCACCGGTTTCCGTGTCGGCGTGAATGTCGATGTGGTAGTTCGTCAGTCGCGCGGCGAGGCGTGCGTTCTGTCCTTCCTTGCCGATAGCGAGGGAGAGCTGGAAGTCCGGAACGATCGCGGTGGCCGTACGGTTATCCACAGAGTGGACGACGACGCGGGTGACGCGAGCCGGGGACAGCGAGTTGGCGACGAAGCGCGCCGGATCGTCGGAGTAGTCGACGATGTCGATCTTCTCACCGCCCAGCTCGGCCATGACGGAACGCACGCGCGCGCCCATCGGGCCGATGCAGGCACCCTTGGCGTTGATACCCTCGCGGGTGGCGGCGACGGCGATCTTCGTGCGGTGTCCAGCCTCGCGGGCAATGGCCTTGATCTTGACGAGGCCCTGCTGGATTTCCGGGACCTCACGCTGGAACAGGCCGGCGACAAGGCCCGGGTGCGTGCGCGACAGGGTGATGCGCGGACCACGCTCGGTGCGCTCGACACCCACGACGTAGGCACGGATGCGATCGCCGTGGCGGTAGGACTCACCGGGAACCTTTTCGCCGTCGGGCAGGACGGCCTCGAAGTCGTCGGAGACCTGGACCATCGTTGGACGCCCTGGGCGCGGAGCCTGGACGGTGCCGGTGATGATCTGCCCTTCGCGGCCGGCGAAGTCGCCGAAAACTCGCTGGTCGTCGGCGTCGCGCAGCCGCTGCATAATGACGGAACGAGCGGTGGACTGGGCGATGCGACCGAAGTTCTTCGGCGTATCGTCGAATTCGCCTATGGGGTTGCCATCTTCGTCCTCGTCCATCGCCATGACGGTGACGCGTCCGGTCTTCTTGTCGATTTCGATGCGGGCCTGGGAGATGGCACCGGGCAGGTTGTGGTATGCCTTGAGCAGCGCCTCTTCGATAGCGTCAACGAGGGTCTCAAGGCTGACGCCCTTCTCGTTTTCCACCATCCGCAGAGCGGTCATATCGATTTCCATGGTCTCCTACTTCCCCGTTCCAAAGTCGACGCGCAAATGCGCCTTTCTCATGTCCTGATACCCCATGGTAATCGATTCGACGACGTTGGTGGTCGTTGAGCCGGTCTCGCCCATCCTGCCCGTGGGGGGGGTGATGGCAGCTCCGAGGACAGCCGCCTCAGCCGGACCTTGGGTCGGAGGAGGCGGCTGTCGCGCTGCTCGTGCAAGCAAGCGCTTGCGGGGAGCGTCAGGGCAGGAAGTCGTTTGTCCAGGCACCCTCCAGATCTTCGATGCGGCTACCATCTTCGAGCCAGCCGCCCTCGTCCATCCACGTCGTGTAAGAGGTGACGAGGTCTTCCTGGATCTCACCCCAGCGTCCCTCGGGGGTGAACCAAGAGTCTCGGATAGCACGCAGGGAGGCGCGGAGGACGTCGGGACGCACATGACACATTGGCCAGCTCATCGCCTCGACGGCACCATCCTCGTCTTCCATCGCTTCGCGGTAGCCGTTGGCCGCGGCGGCTAGGAAGGAGCGCACGAAGTCGGGGTTACGATCGAGCATGTCTTGGCGCACCGAGAGGAAGTAGGAATGATGGGGGGCGACTCCCACCGAGTCGAATTCGAGGACCACGACCTCATCGAGAGGCGTGTTTCCCTGGAAGGGTTCCCACGCGCGCACGTTCATGACGGCGTCGTAGAGGCCCTGTTCGACGGACCTCACGTCGGGTTCCCAGTTGCCGGGGTCCGCGAAGCGCACGAGCGCGGGGTCTGCTCCGTCGGCGGCTACGGCCTCGCGCACCTCGCGGATGAGGCGAGCGACGGGAGGAACTGCCACGGTCTTGCCTTCCAGGTCGGCGAAACGCGCAATCCCGGTCTCGGGCGTCGTAATGACGGAGCCGAGCTGGCGTTGGTTGAGTGTCGCGACCGCGACGAAGGGGGTACCGGTGGATCGCGATTGGAGGACGTGGCCCAGACGCAGGGAGGCGATGTCGTATTCTCCGCGGGCGAGGACCTCGGGCGCCCCTCCCCTGTCGTATCCGTCTGAGAGGAGGTCCACATCAAGTCCGGCGCGGGCGAAGCCTCCGTTTCGTCGGGCGAGGAAAAGTCCGGCGTGGTTGGGCCACGGGTGGACGTATTCGAGCATTACTCGTGTGACTGGCATGGTGTTCCTTCGTGTTGGGTGCGCCCGTTGTTGGTAGTGAGGGCGTCTTCCACGCGGGCGCACAGGGCGTGGAATCGCTCGAGTCGGCGGGTACCGCGCCCGCGCGGGTGCGGCAGGTCGATGCGGATACTGTCGGTGATGTGACCGGGCCGGGCACTCATGACGTGGACGGTGTCCGCGAGCTGAACGGCCTCGAGGATGTCGTGGGTAACGATGACTGTTGTCCGCGGATCCTTGTGGAGTAGGTCGGCGAGCCAGTCGCATACCTGTGCCCGGGTGAGTGCGTCGAGCGCCCCGAAGGGTTCGTCGAGGAGCATCGCCGACGTGGGGGTGAGCAACGTGCGAGCGAAGGCGACGCGGGCGCGCATACCCCCGGAGAGCTCGTCTGGCCGGTGGGAGGCGAAGGATCCCAGCCCGAGGCTGTCGAGGGTGGCGTCAGCTCGGGTGAGGGCGTCGCGCTTCGACGCACCGGCCAGGACGAGGGGAAGCGCCACGTTGTCCCGCACGCGCAGCCAGGGCGCGAGGGAGTCTGACTGCGGCATGAGGGCGCAGGACGCCGATTCGCTCGCCTTCCCTTGGCCTATCGCATTGTCCGCACGCTCGAGTCCGGCGGCGATGCGGATGAGGGTGCTCTTCCCGCATCCGGATGGCCCGACCACGGCGGCAATCGTCCCCTCCTCAACGATGAGGTCTGCGCCGTCCAATGCGCGTACCTCTCCCTGGGAGGATCGGTAGGTCTTCGACACTGACGTCATCTCGATACGCCCAGGCGCGACCTGTTGTCTGCCCGGCGCGCGCCGCCACCGGCCTGGGAGGGAGCTGCGAGAGGTCAGGGCCTCAGCAGCAGCAACGATCGCGTACAGGATGATCGTCATGACCACGAGGGTGCCAGCGCCAGCGAAGACGAGGTCCGTACGGAACGAGGACTGGGCACTCAGGAGGAACACACCGAGTCCTCGTTTGGCCCCCATGAACTCCGCGGTTGCTGCGGATGCGAAAGCATAGGTGGCGGCGATGCGGATTCCAGAGAAGAGGTGGGTGTGCGCCCAGGGCAGGCGCGCGTGCAGCAGGATCCATATACGCGAGGCCCCTGCAACTTCCATCGGGTCGGTGAGCGAGGCCGGTACACGCCCAAGCCCGCGCAGCAGGGCGAGAGCCACGGGAAATGCCGTGAAGACGGCGACAACCACGATCTTCGAGGCCATGGTAAAGCCCATCCAGATGACCATGAGGGGCGCGACGGCCACGAGAGGGACCGTTTGGGAGACGACCAGGATCGGCATGGCGACGTGGGTGAGGCGCGGCCATAGCGAGGTGGTGAACGCGATGACGATGCCCACGGCGATACCCGCGATCATTCCGGCGATTCCTTCGACGCCCGTCGCCCAGGCGGCAGCGCTGAGTGAGGGCCAGCTGACGACGGCGGAGGCGAGGATAGTCGTCGGAGCAGGCAGGATACGCTGCGAGAGGCCCGAGGTGAGGTGGGCAAGTTGCCACACCACTACGACCACGCTCAGGGAGACACACGCCCATGCTGCGCGCGTGGCGTTGTCTCGCACGCGCGCAGCGACTGGGGTGGGGCTATTCGAGGAGGTCATTGCTCACCATGTCTGCTCCGGACAGCGGGGCGGACGCGGGTGCCCCGGACGCATCTTCGAGGAGTCCTTGCGCAAGCAGATAGTCGATGTAGCCCTGCCAGCGAGCCGGGTCGCCGTGGCCGACGCTTCCAGAGGAGTCCTGCCAGTACTTTGAGGAAAGAAGCTCCTGGCTGCGCGATGCTAGTTCGCGGTCGATCGCAGCGTCGGGGTTAGTGCTTATGAGGGCGTCCACTGCGGCAGACGGATCGGCGATGGCATCCTTGTATCCGCGCTGGGTCGCCCGGATGAAACGCTTAGCCAGGTCGGCGTGGTCCCGCAGGTAGGTGGGGGTTGTGACCAGTCCGAGCTCGGCGGGGGTCGTTTCGACTCCGTAGTCGGCGGGCATAAACCACTTCAGGGGAGTGCCTGCGAGTTCGGCTTCGATGCCTTCCCACGTCGTGAGGCCTTCGGCGTAGTCTGCGGTGCCGTTGTAGACGGCGGCATAGGCGCTGGTGCCGAGGAGGGCCGTCTCCACGTTTCCTTGCCCGCCGTCGTTGCGGATCATCGTTTGCACCTTCGCGACGCCCTCGGCCGCTCCCCACGTAGCGAAGAGTTTGCCGTCGAGATCAGCGGGCCGAGTAATGTCCGTGTTATCCGCGCGCACGGCGATCCCCTGCGAGGATTGTTGCTGGAGGTTGAACACCATGGTCATCTCGTCCCCTCGAGCGCGTCCGCTGATGACCGAGTAGGCGCCCTCGAAGGCGAAGTCTGCTCCCCCTCCGAGTAGGACGGAGGCGGAACCCGCTTCGGAGTAGGGCAGGATATCCACATCGATGCCCTCTTGTTCGTAGTAGCCACGCGCCATGGCGAGGTAGACGCCGGAGTGGTTGGTATTCGGGGTCCAGTCCAAAACGACGCTCACGCTTTGGCGTTGTGGGCTGCTCTGTGGGGTGCTCGCGTTGCCTGCACACGATGCGAGCGCGAGCGCGCAGGCGGGCAGGAGGGCAGTCAGTGCTGCGAGTGGTCGTCTCATCGTTGGTCCTTTCAGTGGTGTGAGATCGCGTCGTCGAGCCATGCGAGGTAGTCGCGCCCGGGTTGGCGGGTGAACCATCGCGTGTGCTCACCGAAGAAAACGTCCAGGCACCAGTCGGCACCGGGCATGGATTTGGTCGCCCCGTACTGGTATTCGATCCAGTTCAGGCCGGATTCGGCTTGAATCAGGGGCATGAGGGCGAGGAGGCCTCGCCGCTCGAGCGGGCTGAGGGGTCGCATTTCCTCGTATCCGTCGATGAGGGCGAGGGTGATGTCGCGGTGGACTGCTTCTTCGTCGCCGTCGACGATGCGAGTCCATTCGAAGGCGTTTCGTTCGATGATGAGAGCCAGGTCGTAGACGGAGGGGTTGCGGTCTGCCAGTCCGAAGTCGATGAACTGGGAGGGGGCCAGGCCCTTCCAGAAGACGTTGGAGACGTGCAGGTCTCCGTGCGTCCAGGAGGTGGGCAGCTGGGCGGCGATGGGGGCGTAGGCGGCCGCGAAGTCGAGGTGGGGTGCCCACTGGTCCTCGATGCGCCTACCGGAGTCACGCAGGTAGGCCCGGACACCGGGACGCTCAGCGAGCCACTGGGGCAAGTCGCGGCGAGGGTCCTGCGCAAAGAGTCGCATCCGCGATTGATAGGCGCTCGGCGGGTTGAGCGCGGCGTGATAATCCGACGAGGCCAGGGCGAGGCGGGCGGTCATGGATCCGAGGGCGTGAGCTTCGTCGAGCGTGCCGGGAATCGTCCACGTGGGGTCGTCGCGGTAGCGGTCCTCGCCGATGGCACCCTCGCACACTTCCCACGTCCCCGTCGGCGTTTCCCAGACGGTGTCAGAGTCGGCGAAGGGTAGGAATGCGGGGGTGGGAAATCTTCTCGCGCGGATGTGTGCGACGAGGCCGTGGACTGCGCGCAGATGGTCGGCGGGGACGGCACCGGGTGCGTAGCGTTTGATGAAGACTGTCGAGGTGCCTGCGTCGACGAGGATTCCCGCTGCTGTGGGGCGGTTGGAGACCTGCAGGACGGTACCTGTGAGAGGGGTGGCGAGGCGGGCAAGCACCCGCTCACATTCGTCTTCGGAGATGACGGGCCAGACCCTGGTCGTCACGTCGAGGTGTTTGTTGCTGTCGCTCACTACGGCTCTTTCGCGTGCGCGCACGAGCCTTCGTGGAAGAAGTGTCTGCGTCCCTACGCCGGTATGATCCGGATCAGGTGTGTCGGTCGGAGGATCGCCTCCCTCTCAGCCCCCTACTGTCAGGGCTCCCGTGCATCGCGTCACACTCTACACCCCGACGGGGAGATATATCAACTAGATCACAGAAATATGCCCGGCTGCGTGGACGCAGCCGGGCACGTGGGCGGTGTGAGGAGCTTAGTCCCCCGACCCAAAGTCGACACGGGAGCGCGCCTTCCTCATGTCCTGGTAGTCAATGATCGTCGTTTCGCCGTCAACGTCGATCGTCGCGCTGGTCTCGTCGGCCGCGACGACGCGACCGGAAACGTAACCGCCGGCACGCAGCTTGATCCGCACTAGGCGTCCGATCTGTCGCATCCAGTGCCCGACCTTCGTGAGCTCGCGTTCGGCCCCGGGAGTAGACACTTCCAGCAAGTATTCGCCGTCGATCGGGTCCGCTGCGTCCAGGGCTTTCGACACGGCGCGGGACACGTCTGCGAGCGTGTCGGAATCAATTCCGCCTGCGCCGATCGGTGCCTCGACGATGACCCGGAGGAGCGGCATCGCATCTGAGCGCGAACGGATGACTGAGTCCAGTTCCAGTCCCGACTGTGCGACCACGGGAGCCAGCAGCTCCTCGAGCGGTCCCTCTGACGTGGACGATGCCATATGTGCCTATCTTTCTGTCGCGTAAGCGGGTCAGTTCCCTATCCTACCCGGGGTGTGGGATGATGCGGATGTGCGTTTCGCAAAACTGACTTTGACCACACGTCGCCTCCCCGGCCTCGCTGCGACTGGAGCGGCGCTTCTCGCGCTGTCCGCGTGCTCGTCCTCGTCCCTGCCGACTCTGTCTGGTTTTGACGCGGTGCGCGACCAGGCCGCGCGTACGGAGGCGGCAGCATCCGAGCGCGCGACCCAGCTCGCTGAGGTCGCGACGGAGTGCGCATCGTGTTCGGCTGCTCTGCGTTCCGTCGCGTCGGCGTCACATGAGCGGCTCGAGGTGCTGGGGGGCCTGTGGGATCCGTGGGGAGGGGCGACGCCCGAGGGCGAGTCCGCTCCGGCCCCAGTCTCCGAGGCTCCCACCGACGTGTCTGCTTTCGTCTCGTGGCTGGCCCGCACAGCGACCCGCGACCTGGAGATCGCCGCTGACCCCAATCGCACGTCCTCCGAGGAGGCCCGCACGCTGTCGGCCGCGTCGCTTGGCCGTTACGCGAGCGCCGTGACGATCGCCCACGCGTACGGCATCGAGGTGGACACAGGTCTGGATCAGGCGCTCCTTGTCAATGATCGAGTGAATATTGCTTCGCGTCAGGGAGTCCAGACCTGGTCCATTGATCTCTTTGACGCTCCGACGCTCTCCTCTTCCTTTGCCCCCTCGGGCAAGAAGCTGCCCGACTCTCAGGAGCTGTCGACTGCGGTCGCAACCTGGGATTGCACGGCGTCCACCCTGCCGAAGGCTCAGGTCAGCGCCGGCTCCCTGTCCGACGCGTACGCCGTGTCGGGCGAACTTCTGGTTCGCGTAGACATCGCCCTGCGTGCCGGTGCGACGGATACCCGTTCTCCTCGCTGCAACCTCGGTTTCCTTGACGCCCCGTCTCTAGCCGCAAATCTGCTGGCGGCGGACGCCGCGATGCTAGCCAGCGACTCCGCCGACGTGCGGGCAGCGGGGGCAAGCGCAGCATTGGCGGACATCGAGCAGTGGGCGCCTCGCACGACACTTCCCGCCCTCATCGGCACACGCTGAGGCATTCCGCCAACGCCCAGCAGGGGCGACCATAGGCAAACTACAGGGCCGCTCCCCGTTCGGGGAGCGGCCCTGCGTCATTGTCTGGGGTCAGACCCTGGCTGCGATATCGTCTCCGATCTGGGAGGTCGATCGCACGAGGGGGCTGCCGCTGGCCGCGGCCTCGGCGCGGGCGGCCATGTCTGCGTCGATCGCGGCGCGCACACGCTCCGCTTCCTCGGCGTAGCCCATGAAGTCCAGCATGAGCGCGACCGACGAGACGGTCGCGGTCGGGTCGGCCTTGCCCTGCCCGGCGATGTCGGGGGCGGAACCGTGCACGGGCTCGAACATGGAGGGGAAGACGCGCGAAGGGTTGAGGTTGCCGGAGGCGCTCAGGCCAATGCCGCCGGTGACGGCCCCGGCCTCGTCGGTGAGAATGTCTCCGAAGAGGTTGTCCGTGACGATGACGTCGAAGCGGCCCGGGTCGGTGACCATGTAGATGGTCGCGGCGTCAATGTGGCAGTAATCGACGGTCACGTCGGGGAACTCCTCCCCCACCTCGTCGACGATGCGTCGCCACATGTGTCCCGCGTTGACGAGGACGTTGTGCTTGTGGACCAGGGTCAGATGCTTCTTGCGAGAGGACGCCGTCTCGAAGGCGTAGCGCACGACGCGCTCGACGCCGTAGGCGGTGTTGACGCTGACCTCGGTGGCGATTTCGTGGGGGGTGCCCACGCGCACGGCCCCGCCGTTGCCGCAGTAGAGGCCCTCCGTGCCTTCGCGAACGACGACGAAGTCGATGTCGCCGGGGTCAGCCAGCGGACTGGGCACGCCCTCGTAGTATTTCGAGGGGCGAAGGTTCACGTAGTGATCGAGGGCGAAACGCAGCTTGAGGAGCAGTCCGCGCTCAAGGACTCCCGAGGGAACGGAGGGGTCGCCGACCGCACCCAGGAGGATGACGTCATGGCGCTTGATGGCCTCGAGGTCTTCGTCGGTGAGGGTGTCGCCGGTCGCGTGCCAGCGCTCGGCACCCAGGTTGAAGAGAGTCGTAGAGTACTCAATACCCTTGTCCGCCAGAACGCGGTCCAGGACCTTGAGGCCTTCAGGGACGATTTCCTTGCCGATGCCGTCTCCGGGGATTACTGCGATGTTCAGTGTCATGTCTCCATCTTCCCCCGGCCGCGTGTCCGGCGACGGAATCGTTCCACCACGTGGGCCGATTCCCAGGTGACGTCTCCCATAGACGAGGCCGGGGCCGGGAGGGTGCTCACGCTCCCCCGGCCCGGCCTCGCGTCAGACACGGATCAGATCCACGCACCCGACGGCGCGAAGAAGTACCAGCGGCCGTCGATCATCTGCCAACCGGTGACCATGTGGCCGTCGCCGGCGAAGTAGTACCAGGCGGAGCCGAGCTGCTGCCAGCCGGTGAGCATGGCACCCGACGGGGCCAGGTAGTACCAGCTACCGGCGTGCTGCCAGCCGGTGAGCATCGCGCCGGAGGCGGAGAAGAGATACCAGGTGCCGTCGATCTGGGTCCAACCGGTGGCCATCGCGCCGGTCGCAGGATCGAGGTAGTACCAGCTACCGGCGTCCGTGAGCCATCCGCTCGCGCGAGCGCCGTAGGCATTGTAGTAACTCCACACGCCGCCCTGGTTATCCCAGCCGGTGACCATCATGCCATCTGCGCCGAAGCGGTAGGTGGCCTCGCCAATGACGATCGTCTGGTTCATCGCGTAGCTGGAGTCTTCCAGCTGCCACTTCCAACCCGAACCGGTATTGACCCAGTGGGCGGGAGTGGCCGTCGGGTTCGGTTCCGGGGCGGGCTGCGGCTGCGGGTCCGGCATGGGCTCGGGCTCGGGGGCGTCCTCTTCGCCGGGGTCGGTCAGGCCGAGGTAGTCGGCATCCAGGCGCATGAATTCGATGTTCTTGTATCCGCCTGACTCGTACAGCAGGCCCCAGGTACCGTCACCGAGGGGGTGCAGCGTCGAGTAGGCCATCTCGCCGCTCTCGAAGACCTTACCGTCGTTCCAGGTGAAGCCGTCATCGTAGGAGATGCGAATCGTACCGTTGGCGCGGGCACTGGAGGAGTCGGCGTTGGAGAAGAGCAGGACGCGGGCTCGCGCGGAGCCTTCGGGGGCATCCGGGTAGGCGCGAACGATGGAGGCGTTGTTACGCGGGTCTGTCAGGTCCCAGTTGTGGCGGAAGGGGCCCCAGGTCTCGCCGCCGTCGTAGGAGATGGCTTCGAGGCGTTGTCCCGCAGTTCCCTGCGTGCGCGAGTTGAGCAGTAGACGGCCGTCGGAGAGCTCGACGACCTTGTTCTCGTCCGCGCTTCCCTCGGTGGGCGCGCCGGGCTTCCAGGTCACGCCGTGGTCGTCGGAGTAGACGGAGACGGCCTTGAGGGAGGTGGTTCCCGCGTCGGCGACGGCGTACTGCTGGATGAGGCGGCCCGAGTAGGCACCGTAGCGCAGCTGAATACCCTCGCCGGAGGAGGCGAAGCGAGTAAACCACCTGTCGGTGTAGCCGGCGCTCACCTGGTCGGTAATGGTGCGGGGGTTGACCCAGGTCTCACCGTTGTCGTGGGATTCAACCACGTGGGCGTGCAGGATGTTACGAGCCTCGGGGTCGGTGCCAAGCTGAGACTGGAAGAGTCCCGCATCGTAGGACTTGACCGAGAAGAGGAAGATCGTGCCGGTTGTGCGGTCGACGACGAAGGAGGGATCGGAGTAGCCGATCTTGTCGGCACCGGGACTGCCAGCCAGGGCCGTCTTGATCGGGGTCCAGGACTTTCCGCCGTCCTTGGAGATTCGGTAGACGATGGAGTTGGCCTGAGGCGCGTCCTGACAGGTGTTGGGGCGGCCGTCCCAGGAGGCGATGATCCAGCCGTTGTTCGCGGTGGTCAGCGCGGGGATCCGGTGGCAGGTGAAGCCTGCGAGGCCGGGGGATGCGAGGCGAACTTTGTCGCCAATCGCGTAGTCCTGGGGGGTTTCGAGCGGGTCGGGAGCCGGGGGATGCGCCCCCTGAGCGACGGTGATCGGATCACTGTTGGCGGTGATACCGCCGGCGATGACGTCGGTGCCATTGCGGTCACGGGTGGCTGCCCACGTTGAGGTGGGGGTGAAGCTACCGGCTGCTACGTCTGCTGCCGTCACGGTGTGGGTGGCGGTCGTGCACTGCTTGGTCGTGTGCGCGGCCAGGTTATGCCAGCGGCAGTTGGGGGCACCGGTGGTGAGAACGCCGGACAGGTTGGAGTCCACCGGGAAGACGGTGAGCGCATTGTCGGTGTTGTTGGTGTAGGTGAAGGTGACGGTGATGAGGTCGCCCTCGTACACCTTGTCTCCGTGGGAGTCGGTGCGTGTGGCGGTGACGGTGATCGGGGCCGATTCTTCATCGGTTGCCGCGACCACCGTGGGAGCGGCGGCGTCAGTGTCACTGGTGGGCGTTGCAAACGCGGGAACTGAGAGCGTCGCGCATAGCAGCGCTGCTCCCGAGACGGCCGCGAGGGCACGCCCGTAGTGGCGGAGGGTCATCGTTGGTCCTTCCGATGTGGGTGGTCATTCTGAGGCGAGCAAGTCATATCTTCCTCTCCACAAGATTCATCATACAAATTTAGATGCTGACCAACCAGTTATACGACATATATGTGCCACACCAGACCCCATGGATAACGCAAAACCATAAGGACGCGAACAACTGTCACACCCAGCTTTCTCGCCAGCTTCGCCCAGAAGGAGCCAATAGCACCATCCCAACGCACACGAACAGCTTCGGATGTCACACTCTGCGCCAGCGCCGCGATAGCGATGCACTTCGCGCCAACAAGCCAGCTCCCAATCGGTCAAACCCCAGCTCTATTGACCGAGTGACAGAGCTTGAACTCACACCCGAAACACGCTCCCAGCGCGAAGAGAGGATTGACTTGGGACAACGATGGGACCGCGCGGGATCGCGAGCACGACACCACGACGCTACAAGCTCCTAATTGTTGTCTCGCTCGAGCTCACGACAAGCGGCGCACGCATTGCCATCAGCACTGAAAGGCCCTCGGTCCGTCTTGGCGCATCCACAGAGGCCAAACCCGAGCGCCGCCTCTAGCTGCCTGCAGACGAGCGCATAGAACAGCCCCGGCCTCGTCCATAAGAGGAACGAGGCCGAGGCTTGAGACTTGCCGGAACTTAGCTCGAGATCAGCGCGCGGCGCTGCCCTCGGTGTAGTCCTCGTCGGTGTCGGTCCAGCCGAAGGCCTTGCGCAGCTTCTGGCCGGTCTTCTCGATCGGGTGGGCCTCTTCCTCGGCGCGCAGCGCCTTGAACTCGAGGGCGCCGTTATCCTGATCGGCGATGAACTTGCGGGCGAAGGTGCCGTCCTGGATGTCGGCCAGGACGTCCTTCATGGCCTGCTTGGAGGACTCGTTGATGACGCGCGGGCCGGAGACGTAGTCGCCGTACTCGGCGGTGTCGGAGCAGGACCAACGCTGCTTGGTGATGCCGCCCTCGTTGATGAGGTCGACGATCAGCTTCATCTCGTGGCAGACCTCGAAGTAGGCAATCTCGGGCTGGTAGCCGGCCTCAACCAGGGTCTCGAAGCCGGCCTGGATCAGGTGAGAGACGCCGCCACACAGGACAGCCTGCTCGCCGAACAGGTCGGTTTCGGTCTCCTCGGTGAAGGTCGTCTTGATGACGCCGGCGCGGGTGCCGCCGATGGCCTTCGCGTAGGAGAGGACCAGATCCCAGGCCTGGCCGGAGGCGTCCACCTCGACGGCGACGACGTCCGGGGTGCCCTTGCCCTGGGTGTAGGTCTCGCGGACCTTGTGGCCGGGACCCTTGGGGGCGACCATGACCACATCGTGACCCTCGGGGACCTCAATGTAGCCGTAGCGGATGTTGAAGCCGTGTGCGAAGAGAAGGGCGGCACCTTCCTTCAGGTTGGGGGCAACCTGCTCGGCGTACACGGAGCGCTGGACCTGGTCGGGCAGCAGCAGCGAGACGACGTCGCCCTCGGCGACGGCCTCGGCCACGTCCTTGACCTCAAGGCCCGCGGCCTCAGCCTTGGCCCAAGAAGAGGAACCGGGGCGCAGGCCGACGACCACGTCAACTCCGGAATCCTTCAGGTTCAGCGCGTGCGCGTGACCCTGCGAACCGTAACCGATGATGGCAACCTTCTTGGACTGGATCAGCGACAGATCTGCGCCGTCGTCGTAGATGATTTCTGCCATTTGTCATTTCTCCTTCAGTTGATCCGTGATCGAGCGTGACCCGCGGCCGATGGCCACGGCGCCCGACTGGACGAGTTCGGTGACGCCGTAGGGCTCCAGGGCCCGCAGCAGCGCCTCCAGCTTGGGTAGGGAGCCGATCGATTCGATGACGACCGACTCGGGTTGCACGTCGACGACGTGTGCGCGGAACAGGTCCACGATCTGCAGGACCGAGGTGCGACGGGTCTCGTCAGCCTGGACCTTCATCATGAGCAGACGCCGTTCGACGGAGTCTTCGGGGTCAAGCTCCACGACTTTCAGGACGTTGATGAGCTTGTTGAGCTGCTTGACCACCTGCTCGATGGGCGCGGAGTCGGCGTCCACGATGATGGTCATGCGGGAGATTTCGGGATGCTCCGTCTCCCCCACGGTCAGCGACTTGATATTAAAGGCGCGGCGGGCGAAAAGCGCGGCGACGCGGGTAAGCACGCCGGGCTTGTTCTCGACCAACACGGCCAGAGTGTGACGGTTTGTCATCAGTCTTCCACCTCCCAGTCGGGCGCCATGCCCTTGGCGTAACGAATTTCATCGTTGGACACGCCCGCGGCAACCATCGGCCAGACCATCGAGTCCTTGGAGACGCGGAAGTCAATGAGGACGGGGCGGTCGTTGATCGACATGGCCCAATCGATGGCCTCGTCGACCTCGTCGATGGAGCGCACGGTACGCGCCGCCATGCCGTAGGCCTGCGCGAGCATCTCGAAGTTCGGGATCTGCTCCCCCTCAACCGGGTTGAGCGTCGTGTTCGAGTAGCGCTTGCCGAAGAACAGGGACTGCCACTGGCGGACCATGCCCAGCACGGAGTTGTTGATGAGGGCGACCTTGATCGGGATGTTGTTGATCGTGCAGGTGGCCAGCTCCTGGTTGGTCATCTGGAAGGAGCCGTCGCCGTCGATCGCCCACACGACCTTGTCGGGGACGCCAACCTGAGCGCCCATGGCTGCGGGAATGCAGTAGCCCATGGTGCCCGCACCGGAGGACGACAGGAAGCTGCGCGGGTTGTCGAGGGTGATGAACTGGGCGGACCACATCTGGTGCTGGCCAACGCCCGTCACGTAGACCGCCTCGGGTCCGACCCTGTCGGAGAGCTTCTTGAGGACCTCCTGGGGTGCCATCATGCCGTCTTCGGGATCGGCCCATCCGATCGGGTACTTGGTGCGCAGGCGGTCAAGGTAGCGCCACCATCCGGAGATGTCGGCCTTGTTCTGGGACGAGGCCTGGGCGATCTCGTCGGTGAGGATCGGCAGGGCGGTCGCCAGGTCGGCGACGATCGGAATGTCGGCGTGGCGGTTCTTCGAGATCTCCGCGGCATCGATGTCGATGTGCACGACCGCAGCGCGAGGAGCGAAGGAGTCGAGGCGACCCGTCACGCGGTCGTCGAAGCGTGCGCCGAGAGCCACGATCAGGTCGGCGCGCTGAAGGGCACCGACGGCCGCTACCGTGCCGTGCATGCCGGGCATGCCGAGGTTGTGACGGTCGGAGTCGGGGAACGCGCCACGCGCGGTCAGCGTGGTAACGACGGGGGCGTTCGTCGCCTCAACGAGGTCGATCAGCGCGGCGGTAGAACCGGAGCGCACGATGCCGCCGCCGACGTACAGCACGGGGGCCTGGGCGTCAGCGATGGCGCGGGCAGCCGCGCGCACCTGCTTCATGTTGGGCTTATCCGCGACCCGGTAACCGGGCAGGTCAAGAGCCGGAGGCCACGAGAAGTCCATCTCGGCGACCTGCGCAGACTTGGTGATGTCCACGAGGACCGGACCGGGGCGGCCCGTGCCCGCCAGGTGGAAGGCTTCGGCCAGGCGCGCGGGAATCTCTGCGGGATCCGTGACGAGGAAGGAGTGCTTGGTGATGGGCATCGACGTACCCACGACGTCGGCTTCCTGGAAGGCGTCGGTGCCGATCAGGGAAGCTCCGACCTGACCGGAAATGACGACGATCGGAACCGAGTCCATGCAGGCGTCGCCCAGCGCCGTCAGCACGTTGGTGGCACCGGGGCCGGAGGTCACGATCGCGCAACCGACCTTACCGGTGGCAAGGGCGTAGCCTTCGGCGGCGTGGCCAGCGCCCTGCTCGTGACGGACAAGGATGTGGCGGATTGACGTCGACGCCATCAGCGGGTCGTAGGTCGGCAGAATTGCGCCGCCGGGCATACCGAACACGTCGGTGACGCCCAGTGCCTCGAGGCTGGCCACGATAGCCTCGGCTCCGGTCAGGCGGGTGATGTTGGCGGTGTCGCTCACCTTTCGTCCTCTCAATCGTTGGGACCGTCTCAAAGAAAAAACCCCGTCAGATCCGGCAAATGCGCGGATGCGGGGAGTTCGGCGTGCGATCCATCCTCACGTTACACGGCAGGCATCGCACGCCCGGGTACGATGACCAGGGCGAGGATTCCGATTCCGCGAACGTTAAGCATGCCTTTACCGTATCGCTCCTGAGCTCTACGCTCCTCGCCATCTCATTGTGCGGACCTTTGGGCTCTGATCGCTATCTAGGACAATGGACTGAGATACACAGCACGTATTACTGGTTTAATTGACTCATACCTCATATCACAGTCCACAACACGGAGATTTCATCGTGCATCAGGTGTTCGAGATTCTGAGTGAACAGCCAGTTCTGTTCCTCTTCCTTCTCATCGGTATAGGCATGGCATTTGGCCATGTGAAGATCAAGGGCATTAGCCTCGGTGCCGCCGCCGTTCTGTTCTTTGCGATCGTGACGGCTGCATGGGCGCAGTCTTACGGTATCGAGCTGCGAGTCACCCCCCAGCTGGGCACTCTCGGCCTCACGCTATTCACTTTCGCCATCGGCATCAACTCAGGCGCGTCTTTCTTCCACAACCTGAAGACTGCCATCGGTCCGCTTCTGACGATGGTCGCTCTCTACGGCATTACTGCCACGGTCGGCCTCTACCTCGGTAAGGCCATGGGCATGGACGTTCCGCTCATCGCCGGTACCTTCGCAGGCTCGGTGACCAACACGCCCGCTCTGGCCGCCGCCGGCGAGGCCTCCGGCGATCCCGCTCGGGCGACTGTCGGTTACTCAATCGCGTACCTCTTCGGTGTCATCGGAATGCTCGCTGCCTCGATGGCGGCCCTGCACTACGGACGCAACGACAAGGACGCTCCCTCTCCCCTGTCGAATCGCACGATCCGCGTCGAGCGCGACGACCACCCGTTCGTTGGTGACATCTACGAGAAGCTCGGCGAGAGGGTTTCATTCTCCCGTCTGCGTCGCGGCGAGACCGGCCCGATCACCCGTCCCCAGATGTCCGACACACTCGATCCCGGTGACCTCGTGACGGTCGTCGGTCCCCGTGAGCTCGTGGCTCGCGCGGCCACCGAGCTTGGTCATGCCTCCTCGCACTCCCTCATGCAGGATCGCTCCTACCTGGACTTCCGACGCATGACAATCTCCAACCCGAAGATCGCCGGCCGCACTGTCGCCTCCCTCGCTCTTGCCAAGGAGTACTCCGCGACGATCTCGCGCGTGCGCCGCGGTGACGTCGACATGGTCGCCGAGCCAGGCCTCGTCCTCCAGGAGGGCGACCGCGTGCGCGTCGTCGCTCCCACGTCCAAGATGGCCGAGATTACGAAGTTCTTCGGTGACTCGAGTCGTGGTCTCACGGATCTCAACCCGATCGCCCTGGGCATCGGCATGGCGCTGGGCATCGCGATCGGCGAGCTGCCGATCCTGACCCCCTCCGGGGAGTATTTCTCAATCGGTTCTGCCGCCGGCACGCTCATCGTGGGACTTATCTTTGGCCGCCTCGGGCGTATCGGTCCGGTCGCGACGGCTCTGCCCTTCACGACCTGCCAGGTGATGGCCGAGCTCGGCCTGCTCATCTTCCTCGCGCAGGCAGGTGCGAAGGCCGGTGGACAGATCCTCGAGGCCTTCACATCGGGCGCATGGATCAGCATCTTTACCCTCGGCTTCATCATGACGTCGATTATGGCGATCGGCCTGTACTGCACGATGCGTTGGGTCTTCAAGATGGGTGGCACGAAGCTTGCCGGTCTGCTCGGTGGCGCTCAGACGCAGCCCGCCGTCCTCGCCTTCGCCAACGGCCGCACCAACGCCGATCCTCGCGTGGCGCTCGGCTACGCGCTGGTCTACCCGGTAGCGATGGTTAGTAAGATCATCGTGGCCACAATCCTGGGTGGCATGTAGCGGCTAGACCTAGCGCTCACTGCGCGACAGCAATGGGGCCGGCCCTTTGGGGTCGGCCCCATCTGTATGCTGTCATGCCCTCTCCTGGGCGCGTCACGGAACTCACCTCCCCTGTGCGCGTATCAGAGGCGCTGCGAGTCCCGGTAGCCGCCAACCGCAGCCCCGAGTGTTTGGAGGCTGACGCACGGCCTGCGGGACCGGGCTGCGGCGCCCGTCTGCGGATGGGGGGCTGAGGGGCCTGGCTGCGATGCCCGTGGGCGGTGGCGGGGCCTGGCTGCGGTGCCCGTGGGCGGTGGCGGGGCCTGGCCGGGCTTCGAGACGACGCGCCGAGCCTTTGGGCTCGCGGCGCGGACGGCTCGCGGGCGGGCCGCCGCCCACGGGCACACAAAGCAGCCGGGCCGGGGCCGCAGCTCGCCCGCCGACAGTAGACCGGCGGCAGGAACATACAACGAGGCCGCGACCGGTTGCCCGGCCACGGCCTCGAACGCGTCACTGGTTCCTAACGCGCACGAGCAGCGCCCGGAGTACTCGGGCGACGATGACGCCCCCGAAGACAATCGCGATGTTGCGACCGACTGCGCGGATCTCCTCGCGATTGATCTCGTACTCGGCGCTCACGCGCGGCGGCATCACCGCCACCTCTATCTCGACTCTCATGCGTTTTCCTCCTCGTATTCCCATAGGTTGGGGACTCGTTCCTGCTTTTCGACGAGCCAGTTCTTATCGGTGAGCATGCGCGAGAGCGCCAGGCCCATTCCGATGGCGACGATCGTGAACATGACGGTAAAGAGCGCGGCAAGAGCGTCGTCAATCTGCTGGTTGTTCAGGTAGGTCAACGCACGGTACAGCGGGACGCCGGGGATCATGATGACGACGGCCGGCACGGACAGGGTCACGCGGGAGAATCGCGTCCTGCGGGCGATGAACACGGCAAGAAGGCCTGCGGCGAGAGCGGCGAGGCCGACGGCAGCCGGAGAGGGAACGTCGAGTTCCAGGTGCAAGGCGATACGAGCGGTGTTGATCGACGCTCCAATGACCGCGGCGGTTGCGCAGACGCGCTGTGGTGAATTGAAGAGCATCGCGAAGCCATATGCGGCGACGAAGCTGGCGAGGAAGCGGAGTAGATAGTGCAGCCAAGGAACGAGGGACACACCGTACTCGGGGGTCACCGACCAGCCGAAAACTGCAGAAATGGCCCACACTGCGACGCCGGCGGACATGACGAGCATCGTCACGTAGACGAGGCGCCCCAACCCTCCCTGGAAGTCCTGCCGCACCAGGTCAATCAGGCCGGTGACGAGCGGGAAGCCGGGAACCAGGAACAGCAAAGCGGAGATGAAACCAGCCTGGTGGGTCGATTCGATACCGAGGAAATGCTGGGCCGGGGCCACGAGAAGAATGTAGATCATCGCGGCGAGAGCACCGCATGCCATCCACACGCCAAAGTGGTTCATGTGCCGGATCAGCATCTGGCGACGGAGCGCCTGGCCGAAGAACGAAGCGACGGCGACGGCTGAGCACTCCACCCATCCCCCGCCGTTGAGGAAGGCGAATGCGGCACAGGCAAGCCCAGAGGCGAGCGCATTGGAGAACCAGTCGTAGAGGCCGGGAACCTTCGCGATCCTATCGAGTTCGTCGGACACGTCCTCCACGCGAACGGACTTACCGTTGAGCGACGCGACGTAGTTGTTGATGCGGTCGATCTTGTCGGCGTTGACACCCATCAGGCGCTGTTCAGCGAGCTCCGTACGGAATGTGCCGTTCGCGTATGCGGTGGCAATGATCTCCGTGTAGGTGACCTGCGCTCGATGCTCGGAGATGCCAACGGCACGGGCGACGTCTGCCATCGATTTCTTGACGCGATACGCGCTCGCACCGAAGGACAGAAGCATCTGGCCGAGACGGAGAACTACCTGGGACTGATGGGCAAGGCGGTCGTGCGCCGCCATGCGTTGAGCGAGGACCGCGTCTTTGCCACCGTGGTGGGCGGAGCCTCGCGAATGAGCAGAAGTGACCATAGGAATAGCATCGCACGCATCGGGGCTCAATGTGGGCGACGTTGGTCCGTGACGTGTAATTAACTCGTCTGTTGAACACACCGGACGCGCGAACGGCAGGGCATCGCCTCAATCTAGCCAGAGTGGCCGAAGCGACCGGGAACGACGCAACACGCTCTCCCCCTCGCTCCTTGTGCCTGGTGCGCGATGCGCGTTCAACCACCCAATACTAGACGACGGGCGGTACCGGAGCGGCACTAAGCCGTGAAAAGGAGAGGGACGGCACGCAAAAGCGCGCCGTCCCTCTCTATTGGTTGTGTTGTGGCGGTGTCCTACTCTCCCACAACCTGTCGGTTGCAGTACCATTGGCGCTGCCGGGCTTAGCTTCCAGGTTCGGAATGGAGGCTGGGCGTTTCCCCGGTGCTGTGACCACCACAAGATTGTGTGTTCTTCCGTGTCCCACTGGTGTGTGGGTGTGGGTTGATCGTGGTTTGTATAGTGGTTGCGGCGTTGTTCGCTGTTGTTGTGGGCCCGTTGTGTTGGGTGTTGTTTAGTGTTGGCCAATTAGTACCAGTCGGCTCTCGAGCACATTGCTGTGCTTCCACCTCTGGCCTATCGACCCGCTAGTCTGGCGGGGGCCTCTCACCCCACGGGGGGGCGTGGAAACCTCATCTTGAAGCAGGCTTCCCGCTTAGATGCTTTCAGCGGTTATCCCTTCCGAACGTAGCTAACCAGCCATGCACCTGGCGGTACAACTGGCACACCAGAGGTTCGTCCATCCCGGTCCTCTCGTACTAGGGACGGCCCTTCTCAAGTTTCCTGCGCGCACAGAGGATAGGGACCGAACTGTCTCACGACGTTCTGAACCCAGCTCGCGTACCGCTTTAATGGGCGAACAGCCCAACCCTTGGGACCAACTCCAGCCCCAGGATGCGACGAGCCGACATCGAGGTGCCAAACCATGCCGTCGATATGGACTCTTGGGCAAGATCAGCCTGTTATCCCCGGGGTACCTTTTATCCGTTGAGCGACCACGCACCCACGTGCCATGGCCGGATCACTAGTTCCTGCTTTCGCACCTGCTCGACCCGTCGGTCTCACAGTCAAGCTCCCTTGTACACTTGCACTCGCCACCTGATTACCAACCAGGCTGAGGGAACCTTTGAGCGCCTCCGTTACTTTTTAGGAGGCAACCGCCCCAGTTAAACTACCCACCAGGCACTGTCCCCAACCCGGATCACGGGTCTAGGTTGAGGTGACCGCTTGAACCAGAATGGTATTTCAACGACGACTCCACCACCGCTGGCGCGGCGCCTTCACAGTCTCCCACCTATCCTACACAAGTCCAAGCGAACACCAATACCAAGCTATAGTAAAGGTCCCGGGGTCTTTCCGTCCTTCTGCGCGAAACGAGCATCTTTACTCGTACTGCAATTTCACCGAGTTCGCGGTTGAGACAGCGGAGAAGTCGTTACGCCATTCGTGCAGGTCGGAACTTACCCGACAAGGAATTTCGCTACCTTAGGATGGTTATAGTTACCACCGCCGTTTACTGGGGCTTAAATTCACCGCTTCACAACCACAAAGGGGTTGTTGACGGTTCCTCTTAACCTTCCAGCACCGGGCAGGCGTCAGTGCGTATACATCGCCTTACGGCTTCGCACGCACCTGTGTTTTTGATAAACAGTCGCTTCTCCCTATTCTCTGCGACCCCACAACCCCACCACCGCGCATGACGGAGGGAAGTCACGGGGTCCTCCTTATCCCGAAGTTACGGAGGAATTTTGCCGAGTTCCTTAACCACGATTCACTCGAACGCCTCGGTATACTCTACCTGACCACCTGAGTCGGTTTAGGGTACGGGCGCGTTATGCCCTCACGTCGAGGCTTTTCTCGGCAGCTTAGGATCACCACAAGTCCACACACGCGTGTGTCCCTCATCAGTTCTCACCCACAATGCCCCCCGGATTTACCTGAGGAACGGGCCACAACCTTAAATACGCACAACCATCGGCGCACTGCAGCTACCTGTCTGCGTCACCCCTGTTAACACGCTTGCCTACCATCACCGGGGCCCCAAGACCCACACACACCAACACGCCCGAAGGCATGGAAGCGGCGTGAGCAAATTGGTTAGCACAATGACTTCAGCATGGGCGGTCATAACGCGGTACCAGAATATCAACTGGTTGTCCATCGACTACGCCTGTCGGCCTCGCCTTAGGACCCGACTAACCCAGGGCGGATAAACCTAGCCCTGGAACCCTTAGTCAATCGGCGCTGCGGATTCTCACCGCAGATTCGTTACTCATGCCTGCATTCTCACTCCCACACAATCCACCAGAAGTTCCCTCCAGGCTTCACCTCGTGCAGGACGCTCCCCTACCCAACAACACACCGACATCCAGTTCCTGGTGCCAGCAACGCGTGTTGTTGCCACAGCTTCGGCGGTACGCTTGAGCCCCGCTACATTGTCGGCGCAGAACCACTTGACCAGTGAGCTATTACGCACTCTTTCAAGGATGGCTGCTTCTAAGCCAACCTCCTGGTTGTCACCGCGACTCCACATCCTTTCCCACTTAGCGTACGCTTAGGGGCCTTAGCTGATGATCTGGGCTGTTTCCCTCTCGACTACGAAGCTTATCCCCCGCAGTCTCACTGCCGCGCTACACCTAATGGCATTCGGAGTTTGGCTGACGTCAGTAACCCATAGGGCCCATCGGCCATCCAGTAGCTCTACCTCCACCAGGGACCACGCGACGCTGCACCTAAATGCATTTCGGGGAGAACCAGCTATCACGGAGTTTGATTGGCCTTTCACCCCTACCCACAGTTCATCCCCCAGGTTTTCAACCCTGGTGGGTTCGGTCCTCCACACAGTCTTACCTCTGCTTCAACCTGACCATGGGTAGATCACCCCGCTTCGGGTCTAGAACACGCGACAAACGCCATCTTTCAGACTCGCTTTCGCTACGCATACCCCACACGGGTTAAGCACGCCACGTATCACTAACTCGCAGGCTCATTCTTCAAAAGGCACGCCATCACCCCACAAGGCTCTGACGGCTTACAGGCACACGGTTTCAGGTACTATTTCACTCCCCTCCCGGGGTACTTTTCACCATTCCCTCACGGTACTATGCACTATCGGTCATCAAGTAGTATTTAGGCTTACCAAGTGGTCTTGGCAGATTCACACGAGATTTCACGAGTCCCGCGCTACTCGGGCACCACACCCACACCACACAACACCAGTTTGTTTACACGACTCTCACGCTCTACGGTCAGCCTTCCCAAACTGTTCAACTCCCAGCATCACATGGTGCGACCCCCCGGCAGAAGAGTCCAACATGGCCCCACAACACCAAACACGCAACGGCCGCCGCCTCTTACACGCATCTGGTTTAGCCTCCTCCGCTTTCGCTCGCCACTACTCACGGAATATCTTTTCCTGCGGGTACTGAGATGTTTCACTTCCCCGCGTTCCCCCCACCACCCTATACACGTTCAGATGATGGTAACCCAGCACAACCCAGGTTAGGTTCCCCCATTCGGACACCCTCGGATAATAACGCTCGCTCGCCAGCTCCCCGAGGCATATCGCAGGCCGCAACGTCCTTCATCAGCTCTTGATGCCAAGGCATCCACCGAATGCCCAATAAAACTAAACAAAATCACAAAAACAGTACAGAACAAATATGCTCGCAACCACTATACAAATCACAAACAACCCACCACACACAACCCACACCAACAACATCAAGCCGCCGGCTGGCTGCGCAGGCAACCACCACCCTCAAGGCAGCGGACGCTCACACGGTGTTGAACGTGAACCCGACAGTGTGCTTGTCTGCCACAAAACTATTATGCCCAACCCCAAAAAAACGCACCCACACCCACCACCCACCACGGGCAGCGAACGAATGCAGGCACAAGAAGAACAACCCACCACACCAGCCACATGGGCCCGCGCAGTAAAAGAATTGCTCCCCCACACAACAGGGCTCCCTAGAAAGGAGGTGATCCAGCCGCACCTTCCGGTACGGCTACCTTGTTACGACTTCGTCCCAATCGCCAATCCCACCTTCGACCACTCCCCCCGCACAAAGCGGTTAGGCCATGGGCTTCGGGTGTTACCAACTTTCGTGACGTGACGGGCGGTGTGTACAAGGCCCGAGAACGTATTCACCGCAGCGTTGCTGATCTGCGATTACTAGCGACTCCACCTTCATGGGGTCGAGTTGCAGACCCCAATCCGAACTGAGACTGGCTTTAAGGGATTCGCTCCACCTCACAGTATCGCAACCCTCTGTACCAACCATTGTAGCATGCGTGAAGCCCAAGACATAAGGGGCATGATGATTTGACGTCATCCCCACCTTCCTCCGAGTTAACCCCGGCAGTCCCCCACGAGTCCCCACCATCACGTGCTGGCAACATAGGGCAAGGGTTGCGCTCGTTGCGGGACTTAACCCAACATCTCACGACACGAGCTGACGACAACCATGCACCACCTGCACACGACCAACTAAATGCCACCACATCTCTGCAGTGCCGCCGTGCATGTCAAGCCTTGGTAAGGTTCTTCGCGTTGCATCGAATTAATCCGCATGCTCCGCCGCTTGTGCGGGCCCCCGTCAATTCCTTTGAGTTTTAGCCTTGCGGCCGTACTCCCCAGGCGGGGCACTTAAAGCGTTAGCTACGGCGCAGAAACCACGGGTGGCCCCCACACCTAGTGCCCAACGTTTACAGCGTGGACTACCAGGGTATCTAATCCTGTTCGCTCCCCACGCTTTCGCTCCTCAGCGTCAGTAACGGCCCAGAGACCCGCCTTCGCCACCGGTGTTCTTCCTGATATCTGCGCATTCCACCGCTACACCAGGAGTTCCAGTCTCCCCTACCGCACTCAAGTCAGCCCGTACCCACCGCACGCCCCCAGTTAAGCCAGAGGATTTCACGGCAGACGCGACCAACCGCCTACAAGCCCTTTACGCCCAATAATTCCGGACAACGCTCGCGCCCTACGTATTACCGCGGCTGCTGGCACGTAGTTAGCCGGCGCTTCTTTACCCACTACCCTCACCACAACCACTGTTGCGGCTTGACCATGAGCGAAAGAGGTTTACAACCCGAAGGCCTCCATCCCTCACGCGGCGTCGCTGCATCAGGCTTTCGCCCATTGTGCAATATTCCCCACTGCTGCCTCCCGTAGGAGTCTGGGCCGTATCTCAGTCCCAATGTGACCGGTCACCCTCTCAGGCCGGCTACCCGTCAAAGCCTTGGTAGGCCATCACCCCACCAACAAGCTGATAGGCCGCGAGCCCATCCCCCACCAGAACAAACCTTTCCACCAACCCCCATGCGAAGATCAGTGAATATCCAGTATTAGCACCCGTTTCCGGGCGTTATCCCAAAGAAGGGGGCAGGTTACTCACGTGTTACTCACCCGTTCGCCACTCATCCACCCAGCAAGCTGAGCTTCAGCGTTCGACTTGCATGTGTTAAGCACGCCGCCAGCGTTCGTCCTGAGCCAGGATCAAACTCTCCGAACAAAAACAAAAACGTTAAAGCCCAGAAAAACCAACCAAACAAAACGCCCAGTCAGCAATCCCAACCAAAAACACTCAAAAACAAAAAACAGGCATAAAAAACAAACAAACACACTATCGAGTTCACAAACAACACCCACACACCACAGACAACCAAGCCAAAACCCAGCGCCCACAGCAGTGAACCACCACCACAAACCCACAAACAAGCTCGCGGCGACAGGTGAATAATCTACCCACCCCCACACCCAAAGTCAAACCAAAACACCGTGACCCCCACCACACACAACACAAACCCAACAAACACAACGAAAAGTCACCGTCGATTCGTGTTGCGACTCCCTACCTCGGCGCACAAATGAGGGGTCCGGCCGCGCATCCACTGCGCGATCGGACCCCTCAAACAGCCGAAATGACTCTCAGTTCACATCCATGTCGGGCTGAATGGGGATATCCACGGTCGGAAGATCGCGAACCGCGCGGCGCACTGCCTTGGAGACGGCGGGAGCAACGCGCTTATCGAAGGCACCGGGGATGATGTAGGACGGCGAGAGCTCGTCCTCGGAGATGACGGAAGCGATGGCCACGGAGGCGACGCGCAAAACCTCGGTCGTAATCTCCTTGACCTTGGCGTCCAGGAGTCCTCGGAACAGACCCGGGAAGGCGAGCACGTTGTTGATCTGGTTCGGGTAGTCGGACCGGCCGGTGGCGACGACGGCGGCATACTTGCCGGCACCGATCGGATCGACCTCGGGAGTGGGGTTGGCCAGGGCGAAAACGATCGCGTCTCGCGCCATCGTCTCGACGTCCGACGGGTCAAGGATGTTGCCGGAGGAGACGCCGATGAAGACGTCGGCACCCTTGAGGACCTCCTTGAGGGAGCCGTGCACGTGGCGGGGGTTCGTCGCCTCCGCCAGGGCCTTACGCGAGGGGTGCATTCCCTCGGTGTCATCGCCGGACAGCGCGCCATCGCGACCGCAGCCGATGATATCGCGCGCGCCCTGGGCGAGCAGCAGGCGGATGATCGCGTTGCCGGCCGCGCCGACGCCGGAGACGACGATGCGCACGTCTTCGATCTTCTTGCCCACGATCTTCAGGGCATTGATGAGCGCGGAGAGGACGACGATAGCGGTGCCGTGCTGGTCGTCGTGGAAGACCGGGATGTCGAGCTCGGCACGCAGACGCTCTTCGATCTCAAAGCAGCGGGGCGCGGAGATGTCCTCCAGGTTGATGCCGCCGTACGCGGGGGCGATGGCCTTGACGATAGAGATGATCTCCTCGGTGTCCTTGGTGTCCAGGACGACCGGCCAGGCATCAACGCCGCCGAACTCCTTGAACAGGACGGCCTTTCCTTCCATGACGGGCAGGGCGGCCTCCGGGCCAATGTCGCCCAGGCCGAGCACTGCGGTGCCGTCCGAGACGACCGCGACAGTGTTGGCCTTCATGGTCAGCATGTGGGCCTTCTGCGGCATGTCATGGATGGCGGTACACACGCGGGCGACGCCGGGGGTGTAGGCGCGCGACAGGTCGTCGCGGTTACGCAGCGGCACCTTGGAGTGGATCTCCACCTTGCCGCCGATGTGGCTCATGAAGGTCTGGTCGGCAACCGAATCGGCGGTCACGCCGGGCAGCGCGCCGATAGCCTCGCGCACCTCGCGGCGGTGCTCGGAATCGCGCATGTCGCACGTGAGATCGATGATGATGCGCCCACGGTCGGAGTCGGCCACATCCAGGCCCTTGATCTCGGCTCCAGTCGAAGAGACTACGTCAACAATGGACGCGATGGAAGTCGTCTTCTCGTCCACCTCGATACGGTATGAGGCGGTGTACGACGGCGATGTGCGCATGTCTGTCCTTTCGTTGAGCGCCCGACCACAGGCGGCCAGGCTGTCCTCAAACGCTCATCCTAAGTAACTTTGCGCTCCCCCAGGAAGGGGAAGGCCACAACGTGGACACGCGCGAAGGGGAGGGACGAGGCCGGGACTCAGTCTTCGGGCGGCGTGGACCAAGCCGACACGCACGGTCACGACACGACGAAGGGGGCCGGGATCGCACTCGATCCCGGCCCCCTGCTCAGTCACGGTGACGTCAGGCGCCAACCATCTCCATGATCAGCTCACGCACGCGGGCGGCGTCAGCCTGCCCGCGGGTGGCCTTCATGACCGCGCCGACGAGGGCGCCGGCAGCCTGGACCTTGCCGCCCTTGATCTTGTCGACGATGTCAGGGTTGGCGTCCAGGGCCTCCTGGACGGCCGCCGTCAGGGCGCCGTCGTCGGAGACGACCTCAAGGCCTCGGGCCTCAACGACCTGCGCCGGGTCACCTTCGCCCGCGAGGACCCCCTCGAGCACCTGGCGAGCCAGCTTGTCGTTGATACGGCCCGAGTCGATAAGACCCTGCAGCTGCGCGACCTGAGCGGGGCTGACCCCAGCCTCGCCGAGGGAGACTTCGCGTTCCTTGGCGCGGCGCGAAATCTCGCCCATCCACCACTTACGTGCGGACGCGGGGTCGCAGCCCGCGCCGACCGTGGCCTCGATGAGCTCAAGGGCACCGGCGTTGATGACGTCGCGCATCTCCATGTCCGCGTAGCCCCACTCGGCGCGCAGGCGACGACGCTTGGCGACGGGCAGCTCGGGCAGCGAGGCGCGCAGCTCCTCCACCCATTCGCGATCCGGGCGGATCGGCACCAGGTCGGGCTCGGGGAAGTAGCGGTAGTCCTCGGAATCCGACTTTTCGCGGCCGGACGACGTCGAGCCGTCCTCCTCGTGGTAGTGACGGGTCTCCTGCAGGATCGTGCCGCCCTCGGACAGGATCTGGGCCTGGCGCGACATCTCGTAGCGCACGGCCGAGGCGATGCCGCGGAAGGAGTTCACGTTCTTCGTCTCGGTACGCGTACCCAGGGGCGACTCCGGCGTCGGGCGCAGCGACACGTTGATGTCGGCGCGCACGTTGCCGCGCTCCATGCGGGCCTCGGACACATCCAGGGCGCGGAAGATGTCGCGCAGGGCCTGCACGTAGGCGGCGGCCACCTCGGGGGCGCGCTCTCCGGCTCCCTCGATCGGACGGGTCACGATCTCCACGAGCGGCACGCCCGCACGGTTGTAATCCACGAGCGAGTAGTCCGCGCCCTGGATACGGCCGTCCGCGCCACCGATGTGCGTGTTCTTGCCCGCGTCCTCCTCCATGTGCGCGCGCTCAATCTGCACGCGGAACATGGTGCCGTCCTCGAGCTCAACGTCCACGTAGCCATCGTGAGCGATCGGCTCGTCGGACTGAGAAGTCTGGAAGGCCTTCGTCAGGTCCGGGTAGAAGTAGTTCTTGCGCGCAAAACGGCAGTACTGCGCGATCTCGCAGTTCAGCGCCAGGCCGATCTTGATCGCGTACTCAACCGCCTGACGGTTGACGACCGGCAGGGAGCCGGGCAGACCCAGCGACACGGGGGTGACGAAGGTGTTCGGCTCGCCGCCAAAAGCGTTGGGGGCGGCGTCGAACATCTTGGTCTTGGTGCCCAGCTCGACGTGCACCTCAATGCCGAGAACCGGGTCGAAGCGGCGGGCCGCCTCGTCGTAATCCATGAGCTCAGTCATCACTTCTCCTCCCAGTTAGCTGCGGGGCACTGACCCGCGACGTCATCGCTGAGCGCCTCAACCAGGGACGCCACCTTGTACATGACCAGGTCGCCGCGCGCGGGGGCCAAGACCTGGAAGCCGATGGGCAGGCCCTCCGAGGACACCGCGTTAGGCACGTTCACGCCGGGGATCCCCGCCAGGTTCGCGGGGATCGTCGCGACGTCGTAGAGGTACATGGCCAGCGGGTCCGCGGTCTTCTCGCCAAACCTGAAGGCCGTCTCGGGAGCCGTCGGGGACACGAGGACGTCAACCTGGGAGAACACCTCGTCGAAGTCACGCTGAATGAGCGTGCGCACCTTCTGTGCGCTGCCGTAGTAGGCGTCGTAGTAGCCGGCCGAGAGCACGTGCGTGCCCAGGATGATGCGGCGCTTGACCTCGTCACCGAAGCCGGCCTCGCGGGTCGCGGCCATGACACGCTCGGCGGTCACGGGTCCCTCGGTGGGCTCGACGCGGATGCCGTAGCGCATGCCGTCGAAACGGGCCAGGTTCGAGGAGACCTCGGCGGGCATGATCAGGTAGTAGGCACCGAGCGAGTACTCCAGGTGCGGGCAGGAGACCTCGACGATCTCGGCACCGGCCTCACGCAGCTTCTCAACGGTGGCGTTGAAGGCGTCGATGACGTCCTTCTGGTAGCCCTCGCCGCTCAGCTCCTTGACGACGCCGACCTTCAGGCCCTTCATGGAACCCTGCGCGGCGACGGACTCGACGGCCTGCGTGAGCGCGGGAACCGGCTCGTTCAGGGAGGTCGAATCGTTGGGGTCAAAGCCGCCGATCAGCTCGGTGAGGGCAGCCGCATCAGCGACAGTGCGGGTGACGGGGCCGATCTGGTCCAGGGACGAGGCCATGGCCACCAGGCCGAAACGGGACACCGCGCCGTAGGTGGGCTTCGCGCCGACGGTACCGGTCACGAACGCGGGCTGGCGGATCGAGCCACCCGTGTCGGAGCCGAGGGCCAGGGGCACCATGTAGGCCGCGACAGCGGCAGCGGAACCACCGCCGGAGCCACCCGGGATGCGCTCTGTGTCCCACGGGTTCTTGGTCGCGCCGAAGGCAGAGTGCTCGGTGGACGAACCCATGGCGAACTCGTCCATGTTGGTCTTGCCGACGATGGGCAGGCCGGCTTCCTTGATCTTGGTGGTGACGGTCGCGTCGTAGGGAGGCTCCCAGTCACCCAGGATCCTCGAGGCGCAGGTGGTGCGCAGGCCGCGCGTCACCACGTTGTCCTTCACGGCGATCGGCACGCCCGCCAGGCGGTGCAGGGTCTGCCCCGCCGCGCGGCGTGCGTCCACGTCTGCTGCGGTCGCCAGTGCGCCCTCGCGGTCGACGGTGATGAAGGCGTTGACGCGGTCGTCGATGGCGTCGATACGGTCCAGGCATGCCTGGGTCAGTTCAACGGAGGTGATCTGGCCGTCGGCCAGCATGTCCGCCAGCTCCAGGGCGCTCTTCTTCAGTAGCTCGTTCATCAGTCCTCCCCCAGAATCTGCGGAACCAGGAACATACCGTCCTGGGCGGCGGGTGCCGCAGCGAGCACCTCGTCGCGGTCCACGGTCTGTCCAATCTCGTCTTCGCGCCACACGTTGGTCAGCGGAATCGGGTGGGACGTGGCGGGAACCTCGGGGGTCGCGACCTCGGACACCTTAGAAACGGTGTCTGCGATCGCGTCGAGCTCACCCGCGAAACGCGTGATCTCCTCGTCGGTCAATGCGATGTGGGCCAGGCCCGCAACGCGGGCGACCTCGTCAGTACTAATGCGTGACATGTGTGGCATCCTACCCGTATGGCCTTTTCACAGCGACGCCAACTCACCAGGCAGACGTGGTCGATCGTCAAAAAAGCGGGAATTGCGCTGGTCGCCGCCCAGGCGGCCGCAGTCGTGACCGTTCACGCGATCGACCGCATGCGCACCGCCCGCATCCCCGGCGGCGTGCACGGTTTCCCAACTCTGCCTCCCACCGACACCGTCATCGGCGACACGGTGGCGCGCACCTACACGGAGGGCACCTCGCTGTACGAGGACATGCTCGAGGCCATCGACGACGCACAGCATCACATTTATTTCGAGACCTTTATCTGGCGTTCGGACCGATGGGGACAGCGCTTCAAGGAGGCTCTCATTGCCGCAGCCACGCGCGGCGTCGAAGTCTTCTGCGTGTGGGACGGGTTTGGCGTCCTCAACCAGGACCCGCGCTTCTACACATTCCCGTCGATGCCGAATCTGCACGTGCGCCGATTCCCGACGCTGCGATCGGGTTTCTTCACGTTGAATATTCGCCGCACAGGCCAGGATCACCGCAAGATCCTGGTCGTGGACGGCGAGGTCGGTTTCGTGGGCGGCTACAACATCGGGGACCCGTTTGCTAATGAGTGGCGCGACACGCACGTGCGCATCACGGGCGAGGCCGTGTGGGAGCTGGAAAACGGCTTCGTGGACTTCTGGAACCATTTCCGTCCCAAGACGTGTCCCGAGCTGCCCGATCAGGGAGCGCGGGCATGGAGCGCGCATGTCACGGCGCAGTTCAACCTGCCCCACAACCTGCTCTACCCCATCCGCGGCATGTACATCGACGCGATCGAGCGTGCGACGGAACGCGTGCTCATCACGACGGCGTACTTCATCCCGGACCGCGAGGTTCTGGCGTCACTGATCGCCGCGGCGCGCCGGGGCGTGCGCGTGCAGGTGCTCATCCCCGAGTATTCCAACCACATTTTGGCGGACTGGGTGGCGCGTCCCTACTACGGCGAGCTGCTGCGCGAGGGCGTGGAGATCTGGCTGTATCGCCACGCCATGGTCCACTCCAAGACGATGACGGTGGACGGGCGCTGGTCGACGATCGGCACGGCGAACATCGACCGTCTGTCGATGCGCGGCAACTACGAGGTGTGCCTGCAGTTCTTCTCGCGACCGCTCGCCGCGCGCATGGAGGAGATCTTCGCGAACGACCTCACGACTGCCCGTCGGCTGACGATCGACGAGTGGGAGAAGCGCTCGATGCTCACCCGCGTCGGCGAGATGCTCCTGGGCCCCTTCGAGCCACTCGTCTGAGCCCCCGCCCCGGCCTCGTCACAGGCCGACTCCCGCCAGGCCTCCCTCGAGGAGATCGGCGAATTGCTGCTCGGTGATGACGGGGACGCCCAGGGCTTCGGCCTTGGCGGCCTTGGAACCCGCGCCCGGGCCAGCGACCACGAGCGAGGTCTTCTTCGAGACCGAGCCCGCCGCCTTGCCGCCGCGCGAGGTGATCGCCTCCTTGGCACCCTCGCGGTCGTAGCCCGGCATGGCTCCCGAGACGACGATCGTGAGCCCGGCGAGCACGTCCGAGGCGGGTTCGGGGGCCTCGTCGGCCATGCGCACGCCCGCGCGCGCCCACGCCTCCAGCACGTCGCGGTGCCAGTCGACCGTGAACCACTCAAGCAGGGAGCGGCCGATCTCCTCTCCCACGCCCTCAACGGCGGAGAGCTCCTCGATCGATGCTTCGCGCAGGGCGTCCATCGAGCGGAATTTCTCTGCGAGTGCGCGGGCCGCCGTCGGCCCAACGTGGCGGATGGACAGGGCGACCAGGACGCGCACGAGGGGTTGGCTCTTCGCTTTCTCCAGCTCTGCGAGCATCTTCTCGGTCCCCTTGGAGGCGGCTGGTTCGATGGGCTCAAACACCGTCTGTCCGCGCAGCTTTCGGGGCTTGTAGGCCTTGGTCCAGAAGTAGCGAACCTGCTTCCAGTCCCCGGTGTCCTCACCCTTCTTCTTGACGGGCTTCCACACCATGACGTCGCGCAGGTCCTCGGCGCGCAGGTCGAAGAGCGCGGCCTCGGTGCGCAGGGCGGGTTCCTGCGGGGCGGGCAGGAGCTCCTCGGCGCGGGTAATCTGCTCGCCGTGGGGCAGCTCACGGCCGCCCTCGAGGGTGAGGACGGTACCGTCCTCCAGGGTGACGCTGTGGCCCGCGACCAGGGCGGCCGCCACCTCGTCGCGGTTGTTCTCGGGTTGGGTCATGGCCAGGGCGGATTCGTCACCGAGGCCCTCGACATCCAGGGCGCTTCTCGCGCCCACGTGGGCGAGGCGCTCGGTGATCTGCGCGGGGCAGGCACCCTTGTTCGGGCAGCGCAGGTCGACGTCGCCTTCCTTCTCCTGGACGAGCCCAGTCCCGCAGGAGGGGCACTGCGTGGGCATCACGAACGCGCGCTCAGACCCGTTGCGCGCGTCCTCGACGGGGGCAACGATCTCGGGGATGACGTCGCCCGCCTTGCGCAGGACGACGAGGTCGCCGATGAGGACGCCCTTGCGGGCGACCTCCTGGGCGTTGTGCAAGGTCGCGCGCGCGACGTTCGAGCCCGCGACAAGCACGGATTCCATGACACCGTAGGGAGTGACGCGGCCGGTGCGCCCCACCTGGACGCGGATGTCGAGCAGGCGCGTGTGAACCTCTTCGGGCGGGAACTTGTAGGCGGCCGCCCAGCGGGGCGTGCGCGAGGTCGAGCCGAGGGAACGCTGGAGGTCCAGGTCATTGATCTTGACGACGACGCCGTCGATTTCGTGTTCAAGATCGTGGCGCTTTTCTCCAAGCTCAGCAATGCGCTCTTCGATGGCCTCCCGTCCCGTCAGCACTCGGGTGTGGGGCGAGACGGGCAGGCCCCAGTCGCGCAGCTGCTCGTACCAGCCCATCTGGGTGGTCGGCTCGGTGAACGTCTCCCCTGCCTCGACGAAGCCGATGCCATGGGCAACCATCGCGAGGGGGCGCTTGGCGGTCTCGGCCGGGTCCTTCTGGCGCAGGGAGCCGGCGGCGGCGTTGCGCGCGTTGACGAAAGTCTTTTCCCCGGCCTCGACCCGGGCCTCGTTGAAGGCGGCGAAGTCGGCGATCGGGAAGTAGACCTCGCCTCGCACCTCGACGCGGGCGGGCACGTTTCCTTTGAGCTTTTGCGGGATCGAGGCGATCGTGCGCGCGTTGGCGGTCACGTCTTCGCCGACGTAGCCGTCTCCTCGGGTGGCGGCGCGCATGAGGCGGCCGTTCTCGTAGAGGAGGTTGATGGAGAGGCCATCGACCTTCACCTCGGTCGTCATCTCCAGGTCAGAGATGCCGGTGGCCTCGGCCATCCGGGTCTCCCACCCTGCGAGTTCCTCAAGGGAGAACACGTCGTCGAGCGACATCATCTGGGCGAGGTGGCGGACCTCGGCAAAGCCGGAGTCCACGCCACCGCCCACGCTCATCGTGGGCGAGTCGGCTCCGCGCAGCTGCGGGTAGCGCTCCTCAATCTCCTCGACCTCGCGGTACATGCGATCGTAGTCAGCGTCCGCAAGGGTCGGCGAATCACGGTCGTAGTAGGCGGCGCGGGCCTCGTTGATGCGGTCAACGAGGTCGTTGTAGCGGTCGCGTGCGGTCTCGAACGTGGAGTCAGCCATGGGGTCCATTCTTGCATTTCGGGAGGCTCGCTGGTCGGCGGGCAGAGCACTTGGTCGGAGGAGGTGGTCATAGACACACGGGCGTGCGCGGCGCTTATCCACAGGGATCTTATGTTGTCCCCGGTTATCCACATGCCTTCTCGCGCCGCTTGATCCCGTGGAAGCGCGAAGGGATCGTTGATGCATGAAGGAATCCAGATGCCTCGCCAGATCTGCCCTTCGCACCGACCTGCATCTGGCGTGCGTGGAGGGCCCCGACGTCGGTATCGCGCTCGCACCCGGCACAGTGGGACGGGCGGGAGAGGTTCCCCTGTCGTGCGCGAGCGTGGCACGCGAGCACGCCTTCCTCTCCACGAGCGGTGGCCGGGCCTTCCTCGACTCAGCGCCGGGTTCCCCACCGTTTCAAGCGCACACTCGGCTGTTTGGGTGGAGGACCCAGCGCACGCGACGGGCGCTGAAGCCGGGGAGCCGCCTACGCCTCGGCGACGACATCTTTGAGGTCCGCCCACGCCCGCTACGCCTCACATGGCCGGAGGTCGAGCGACGAGGCCGGGGCACGTTGACGGGCGCGTCCCTCCTGAGGGGAGCTCCCCTGGTATCCCTCATCGTGATGGCCGGCTTCATGGTGTGGCGTCTACAGGTGGCCGCGAACGCTCCACGGGTGTTGGCAGGTGTTAGCGCGGCGGTCCTCGCCCTTGTGTGCGCGGTGGCGATCCTGCTGTATTGCCGTTCTCGTCGGCGGCGGAGGGGATGGGACGGGGCGGCGCTCGCCCTGGTGCTCGCTGGCCTACCCGACTCCGGTCCCGCGCCGCGTCTCATCCGGGCCAGCGTGTGGCCCGGACGGGCAACTACCACTCGCAGACGCATCCTACTGTCCACGGCGACGGACGAGCCGGGGCAGTGCGCAACACTCGGTGTCGCGGGCTCCCACGCCTCGCAGTGCGCGCTATGGTGCGCGGGTCAGGTTGCCGCGCAGGTGGGAGGGGCACGAGTGTGGTGGAACAGCTCGGCACCCGTCCTACTCGGGCATGCGGGCGTGGACATCCACGTGAGCGCAGGCGATGATTGCCCGCACTGCGCGCGCGGCTCCGAGAGTGACAGGCCAACCGTGCACATTGGGTACGCTTCCACCGTCGCGCGCCTGCCGCCATGGTGCGCGCAGGTGTGCGTCACCGAGGATCTGCCGGTGGCTTCCCAGTGGTGGTGGACAGTCACACGCGCCGACGGAGACGACGCTCTCCCCTCTCAGGTGGACTGGAATCCCGATCGCTCGCGGGGCTCCTCCGGTGTCCTGAGCGTCCGAATCGGGATGTCGCCATCCGGTCCGGTGGAGCTGGACCTGGTCTCGGACGGCCCACACGCCCTCGTCGCCGGGTGCACGGGTTCCGGAAAATCTGAGGCTCTGATCGGCTGGCTCGCCGCGATCGCGCACTGTTACCCCCCGGATAAGGTCCGCTTCGTCCTCATCGACTACAAGGGCGGATCGACGTTCGCACGACTGCGGGGGCTCCCCCACACGCACGCCCTCCTAACTGACCTGGATCCCGGGGCGACCACGCGTGCACTCGAGGGGATCGCTGCCGAACTGCAGCGCCGAGAGGAGCAGTTGAGCGCACTCGCATTCCCCGACCTTGCCACGTGGGAGTGCGCCCACGAGGACGCCCCGTCCGCCGTCCCACCTGCCCCGGCACGGCTCGTGGTCGCCATTGACGAGTTCCGTTTCCTCGCGCAGACGCACCCCGACTCGATGGAGATCCTGCTCCGGCTCGCCGCGCAAGGACGCAGCCTGGGTCTGCATCTCATCGCCGCGACGCAGCGCCCCTCCGGGGCAGTGAACGCACAGATGCGAGCCAACATGGACATTCGCCTCGCCCTGCGTTGCGTGAGCGCCGCCGACTCGACCGACATCCTGGGGGACACACGCGCTTCCGTACTGCCGCGTATACCGGGGCGAGCCGTCCTCGACGGCACCGGCATCATCCAGCTGGCCTACATGAAGGACATCGCCTCCGTCGTCTCCCACTGCGCTCGCACATGGCCGCACGATAGCGTCCCAGAGCTATGGGCTCCTGCGCTTCCCGAGGCCATCACGTGGGATGAGGTCGATGCGGCTTGCCCATCGGCGGAGGCAGGGGCGGATCCGCGCTCCGGTGGACCGCTGCTCAACGGGCAGACTCTCACCCTTGGCCTCGTCGAGGGGATCGACAAGCATGCTCCCGCCCTCTGGGACGGGGGAAGCATCCAGATTCAGGCCAGCGCGCACGAGGCAGCACTCGCCTCTCGCTGGGCTCTCTCCATCGCGACGCGCATCGCGAGCGCACGCGACTGCCCTCTCCACGTGATCGGTGAGGAGGATGTACCCGGTTGTGCGTCGCATCTGCGCGCCGAGGATGCTTCCGCGATTGACCTGCTCGAAGGGATCCGCGAACACGGTCCCGGCGTCCTCGCAATCACCGACGTTCCCACGCTGCGTAACGCGCTCACCCGGTCACTGTCGGCCCCGCAAGCGGAAACCCTCTGGACGACCCTGCTGGGCGCGGCACGGCGCTCGGACGTCACGATCGTCGCCGCCTACGCGGGCCGCTTCACCGCCTCGAGTGCCACGATGGGAGCCTTCTCGACACGTCTCGTCCGCGCGCGCGACGCGGACGAAGCCCTCCACGCCGGCATCTCCCCCACCGATCTGCGCACGCTGACTGCCGGGCAGGCGCTGCTTGCTCGCCCCGGAGAACCTACTGTCCTCGCCTGCGTACCCGACACCCCGTGTGACCTGGGCATGCAAAGCGAACGAACGGCGAACGCATGGCACATTCCCGACCCGAGGAGATCCTTGGAACTGGTCAGCAAGGCGGCAGCTCCAGCCCTGATCGGCCCCACCTACGACGAGCCGCGATGGGATCAGCCGTTGCCGTGGATCATCATCGGCGCACGGGACGATGCGACCGTCATCGAGGCGCTGCATGCCTACCTCGGGTGGGAAAAGCCAACGATTGCTGACGTTATTCCTGCCAGCGCGTGGGCTCGTATCGCCAGATGGGACGATCACAGGGTCCTCGCGATGAACCCCACCAACAACGTTATTCGCGCGTTAATTCAACACTGCCGCACCTCCCCTCTCTCCGCTCTCGCGCGACGCTGGAGCCCTGCATGCGGAGTGATCTGCGATGGAGATAGCCTCACCAGCATCCAACTGACCGAACGGTTATTTAATACCTAAGTCCCACCTTTTTCGCACTCCGTGAGCAGCCACATAGTGACTTGTGCGTTTCGCTGTTGACACCACCTTGCGCGACTATGATGAGCTAACGGACACTAGCTAGAGAACAAAGTGAAACACCCCAAACGCACGGTACTGCGAGGAGCGAAAAACACATCATGGATTGGCGCAGTAAGGCGGCATGCCTGACAGTTGACCCGGAACTCTTCTTTCCTATCGGTAATACGGGTCCGGCGATCATGCAGGTCGCCGAGGCAAAAGCCGTGTGCCGCAGTTGCTCCGTCGTCGGCGTGTGCCTCCAGTGGGCCATCGACAATAACCAGGATGCCGGCGTGTGGGGCGGCTTGAGCGAAGAAGAGCGCCGCGCCCTCAAACGCCGCGCCGCACGCGCACGGCGCGCCGGCTGCTAAGCCGAGCCGCCCGCACGGACGATCAAGGCCGGAGATCCCACCGTGGATCCCCGGCCTGAATCGTCAGCGGGCAGGGCCAAGCGGGTACATCAGGCGGGGTCGAGATTGGCGACGAGCGTAACGAGCGTTCCGCCGCCCTCGCGCGGGGCCCACTCGATAGACCCCTTGAGCTCGCCGCGCACCATCTGGTGGACGATCTGCGTGCCCAGGCCACTCATCGGCGTGCCCGGCACGAATCCCACGCCATCGTCGGCCACGGTAATCGTCATGGAGGTCCCCTCGCGCACGGCGCGCACCTCGATGCGCCCGTCGCGATCCGCCAGGCCATGCTCGACGGAGTTTGCGACCAGCTCATTGAGCACGGTGGCCAGGGCCTGAGCCTGATCGGCCTGAATAGTGCCGAAGCTACCTGTCGTGATGACCTCCACGCTGTGGTCGGTGGACGCAATCGCACCGGCCATGCGCACGATCGTGCGCGCGACCTCGTCGAAATCGACCGACTCATCGACGTTCTGAGACAGGGCTGCGTGCACGGTCGCGATGGCCTGCACGCGGCGCTCGGCCTCAGCGAGCGCGACCTTGACCGCTTCCTCCGAGGAGCGGCGCGACTGGAGGCGCAGCAGGGCGGAGACCGTCTGCAGGTTGTTCTTGACGCGGTGGTGGATCTCGCGGATAGTCGCGTCCTTCGTCATGAGCTCCTGCTCGTGACGGTGGACCTCGGAGACGTCGCGCGTGAGGATGACGGCGCCCAGGCGCTTGCGTCCGTTGACCAGGGGCAGGGCGCGCATACTGACGGTGGACGCGCGCGCGGCGATCTCGACACGCCAGGAGGCTCGGCCCATGACAACGACGGCCATCGATTCTTCGATGAGGGTGCCGTCGCCGATGACCTCGGTGATCTCCTGGGCCAGGACCTTGCCGGTCACGTGGGTTCGGATGCCGAGGCGGCGCAGGCAGGACACGGCGTTGGGGGTCGCGTGTTGGACGCGTCCCTCGGCATCGAGTAGGAGCGCACCGTCCAGGACACGCGGCACACCGTGGGAGGTGACCTGAGGGGTCGAGTCGTAGGGGTACTCGCCGCGTGCCATCATCTGACACAGGGTGTCGGCCGCGGCAACGGTCCAGCCCTCGAATCCGAGGGACAGGCGGGGGCTGGACAGGTTCGCCTCGCGGGTAACCACGGCGATGATGCGTCCCTCGTGGCACACGGGCACGCAGGTTTCCATCATCGAATAGGTGCCGGCCCAGCGCGCGGCGGGTGAGCGCACAACTTCCCCGCTGTGCAGGGCGCGCCGCAGGTCGATTTCGCGGGCGGCGGGCAGATGCAGGCCGATGATGTCGTCCACGTGAACGGTCGTGGAGGTCGCTGGGCGGCAGTGGGCGGCGGCGATGAAGCGTCCGTCGTCCGCGGGCAGCCACAGGACCAGGTCGGCGGCCGCCAGGTCGGCGAGCACCTGCCAGTCCGCGAGGAGGAGGTGCAGCCAATCGATGTCATGCTCCGACAGCGGTGTCGAAGAGGCTTCTTCAGCTAACTGCATGAGACTACGCATGCATCTACTCTAAGGGGAGAGGGGCCGCGCGCGCGGACCTTGGTTGTAAAAATGAGCGCCGGGCCACGATTCGGCGCCGCTCGTCTCGTAAGGAGAGCCATGCAGTTTACGCAGTCCGTTTCGTACCCCGGCACGGTCGACGAGGTCGTCGCCATGTACCTGACCCCCGATTATCTGGAGCGACGCTTCGGCCAGTTCGTCGTCGCGGGCTCCTCCACTGTGTCGGTGGAGGGAGAGCGCGTCTCGTTTGCTGGCACCGTGCGCCCGGAGCTGATCCCCTCGGCCGCCTCACGCTTTGTCAAGTCCGATCTGCGCATCTCCTTCACCGAAGAGTGGACGAGCAACGAGGCAGGGGCTCGCTCGCGCACGTCGGTGACGGTTGACGGGGCCCCGGTGTCCGTTGAGGCCACCTCCACACTGACGGGCACCGGGACGGGTTGCTCCCGCGCGGTGAGCGGCAACGTGTCGGTGCGCGTTCCGCTGTTGGGCGGGCGCATCGAGAAGGAGGCGGTGGCGCACCTGGGCCGCGTTGTGGAGCGCGAGGAGGCGCTGGCTGCCACCTGGCTGGCCGAGCACAGCTGAGCCGGCGCTACGCTCTGCGAAAAACCCCGCCCTCCCGGCGTTTCCCACCGGGCGGGCGGGGTCATTTCGCGACACAATGGTGCCCATGAGTGATACCCCTAAGTCTCTGTACATGCAGCGTACGGGCGTGCGTCAGTACGTCGCCCGCAACCAGGACGGCGCCGAGATCCGCATCGGCCACGGTCCCGGCCTCTTCTCCCCCGGTGACCTGCTCAAGCTCGCCATCGCGGGTTGTAACGCGATGAGTTCGGACGCGCGCATGGCTTCTCGCCTGGGCGACGATTTCGAGCAGTTCGTCGGCGTGTCCGGCGACTACGACAATGCCAACGACCGCTTCACGCACGTGGACGTCGAGCTCATCCAGGACATGTCCGCCCTGTCCGAAGAGGAGATCGCGGATCTGAAGCGTCGCGCCGATGCCGCGATCAAGCGCAACTGCACGATCGAGCACTCGGTCGTCGACCAGGCGCTGCCGGCCTCGCACACGTGGACGAACGAGCGGATCGACTGACGTGAGCGCCCCCGACCGCCAGTACGAGGACCTGCTGGCGCGCGTCACGGCCGAGGGCACCCCGAAGGGCGACCGCACCGGCACGGGCACGCGCTCCGTGTTTGGGGCGCAGCTGCGCTATGACCTGTCCAAGGGCTTCCCGCTGATCACGACGAAGCGAGTGCACTTCAAATCGGTGGTCGGCGAGCTCCTGTGGTTCCTGTCGGGTTCGTCGAACGTGTCCTGGCTGCGCGATAACGGGATCCGGATCTGGAACGAGTGGGCGGACGAGGACGGCGAGCTGGGCCCGGTGTACGGCGTCCAGTGGCGTTCGTGGAACGCCGGGGATGGTCGCCACATCGACCAGATCTCCGAGGTCCTGAAGACCCTGAAGACGAACCCGGATTCGCGCCGCATGGTGGTGTCCGCGTGGAACGTCGGCGACCTGCCGGAGATGGCCCTGGAGCCCTGTCACGCGTTCTTCCAGCTGTACGTGTCGGGCGGGCGACTGTCGTTGCAGCTCTACCAGCGCAGCGCGGACATGTTCCTGGGCGTGCCCTTCAACATCGCGTCCTACTCGCTGCTCACTCACATGTTCGCCCAGCAGGCGGGCCTGGAGGTCGGCGAATTCATTTGGAGCGGCGGGGACTGCCACATCTACTCCAACCACACCGAGCAGGTGACCGAGCAGCTCAGCCGCGAGCCCTACCCGTTCCCGCGCCTGGAGCTGGCCAAGGCACCGTCGATGTTCGAGTACTCCTTCGACGATATTTCGGTGACGGACTACCGACACCACCCCACGATCAAGGCTCCGGTCGCCGTATGACGAAGCTGGGAGCGATTTGGGCCCAGGATTGCAACGGCATCCTCGGGACGGGAACGGCCATGTCCTGGCACGTTCCCGCTGATTTCCAACACTTCAAGGAGTCCACGATGGGGTGCCCGATCATCATGGGTCGCCGCTCGTGGGAGGCGCTCGGGCGCGCCCTGCCCGGTCGCACGAACATCGTCATCACTCGCACGCCCGGATACGAGGCCGAGGGCGGTCTTGTCGTTTCTTCCGTCGAGGAAGCGCTTGAGATTGCGCGCGAGGAGACCGCGCGCACGGACGCCCCCTACATCTGGATCACGGGCGGTGCGCAGCTCTATGCCGACACCCTCCCCCTCCTGGACGAGGCGATCGTATCCGACCTGGAGCTGGACGTGGCCGCGAGCGCGCCGGAAGGATCGACCTTCGTGTACGCGCCACCGCTGGATCCGGCGCTGTGGCGCAGGGATGAGGAGCGCAGCGACGCCCAGTGGCGCGAGCGCTCCGGGGACGCTCGCTGGAAGGTGAGCACCTGGGTGCAGCGCTAGGCGCGCACCTTCGCCCCATTTGGACACTGTACGGCAAGGCCCCGCGCAATGCGCGGGGCCTTCGTCGTAGGATGCACTGTGCCCTCATCACCTTTGCTGACGAATCCGACGCTGCGCGCTCTCGTTGCGATCGCGCTGTTTACGTACACGGCGCAGAACATGCTCAACGTGTCGATCGCTCCCCTGTCGCGCGCTCTGGACCTGCCCGAGTGGATCGTGGGCGCGGCGGTGTCCCTGGCGGCCGCCGCGGTGACGGCGCTGAGCCAGTTCTGGGGACGTCGCTCGATCGCATGGGGGCGCAGGCGAGTCATCCTGTTGGCGCTGTTCTTGGCGCTCACGGCGGGCACGCTCTTTTCCGCGGCCGTGTGGGCGCGCGCGGCCGGCTCCATCGGCGCTTTTCTAGCTGCGGGGGCGATCATGGCGGCGCGCGGCCCCTTCTTCGGCGCGGCAGTCGCGGCAATCCCGCCGACGGGCCAAGCCCTCGTCGCCGAGGTCACCCCCGACGAGGCCTCGCGCGTGCGCGGCACGTCCGCGTTCTCCGGCGCGATCAATCTGTCCGTCATGGTCGGCTCCCTCGTCTCCTCGGCGCTGGGCGCCTGGTGGATTTATGGCCCCGTGCACGCCACCCCCGTCTTCGTCCTCGTTGCACTTTCGATCGCCCTGATCTGGTTGCCCCGAGACGGGGCCGCCACGCGCCCAAGGACGCACTTGCCTCGCCTGACGGAGGAGGAGACGGCACCGAAGAACGCGGCCACGGCCTCGTCGGCCGAAGCAGCGAAGGACCCCACGAGCAAGGGGAAAGCCAGCACAGAACTGCCCCCGCGCGTGAGGTGGACCGACGGGCGCATTGCTCCGTGGATCGCCTCGGTGTTCGGCATCTACTTCGCGAACGGCGTCGTTCAGATCACGATGGGTTTCCTCGTCCAAGACCGGGGTGGACTCGAGCCCGAGCCCGCCGTTTCCGTCACCGCCCTCATGCTGCTGGCTAACGCCGCCGGAGCCATGCTTATGCAGCTAATCGTCGTTCCTCGCCTGGGATGGACTCCGCGCACCCTCCTGCGCGCGGGCATGACCCTCGCTCTCGTCTCCCTCACGTGCCTGACGATCGCGCCGACGCTCTGGGCGCTGGCGGCCTCCACCTTTGCGATGGGCGTCGCCTCGGGCATGGCGTCCCCGGGCTACTCGGCGGGCGCGTCCCTCGCGGTGAGTGCACGCGAGCAGGGCGGCATCGCCGGCGTCATCAACGCGACCGGCGCGATCACCTGGATCGTCGCACCCGTGAGTGCCACGGCCCTGTACGGCTGGATGCCGCTGTCGCCCTTCCTGCTGGCGCTTTCCCTCGTCGCCCTGTCGTGCGCGTGCGCCTGGTGGCTGCTGCGCCGAGGTGACGTCGAGGCTCGCGCCCGCGACTAGGACGAGTGCCCCACGCCTCATTGCGCGAGCGGCGCTATCCTAGTGGGGTACGTAAGCCCTACGCGAAGGAGCCACCTGTGGCACAAGAAACCCGTACCGAAACCGACTCGATGGGCGCCGTTGAGGTCGCCACGAACCGCTACTGGGGCGCTCAGACCGAGCGTTCGCTGCACAACTTCGACATTGGACGCAACACCTTCGTGTGGGGTCGCCCGATGGTGCGCGCCCTCGGCATCCTGAAGAAGGCCGCGGCCCTGGCCAACGCGGAGCTGGGCGAGCTGCCCGCCGACATCGCGGACTTCATCGCGCAGGCCGGTGACGAGGTCATCTCCGGCAAGCTCGACGACAACTTCCCGCTGGTTGTCTTCCAGACCGGTTCGGGCACGCAGTCGAACATGAACGCTAACGAGGTCATCTCCAACCGCGCCATCGAGATCGCGGGCGGCGAGATGGGTTCCAAGGCCCCCGTTCACCCCAACGATCACGTGAACCGCGGCCAGTCCTCGAACGACACCTTCCCCACCGCCATGCACATCGCGGTCGTTTCCGAGCTGCACGACATGTACCCGCGCGTGCGTCAGCTGCGCGACACCCTCGACAAGAAGGCCAAGGAGTACGAGGACGTCATCATGGTGGGCCGCACCCACCTGCAGGACGCGACCCCGATCCGCCTGGGCCAGGTCATCTCCGGTTGGGTCGCCCAGATTGATTTCGCCCTGGACGGCATCGAGTACGCGGACACTCGCGCGCGCGAGCTGGCCATCGGCGGCACCGCCGTGGGTACCGGCCTGAACGCCCACCCGAAGTTCGGCGAGCTCACCGCGAAGAAGATCTCCGAGGAGACCGGCATCGAGTTCACGCAGGCCGACAACCTGTTCGCGGCCCTGGGCGCGCACGACGCGCTCGTGCTGGTCTCGGGCGCGCTGCGCGTCCTGGCCGACGCGCTCATGAAGATCGCGAACGACGTGCGCTGGTACGCCTCCGGCCCGCGTAACGGCATCGGCGAGCTGATCATCCCTGAGAACGAGCCGGGTTCGTCCATCATGCCGGGCAAGGTCAACCCGACCCAGTGCGAGGCCATGACCATGGTCGCCACCCAGGTGTTCGGCAACGACGCGACGGTCGGCTTCGCCGGCTCGCAGGGCAACTTCCAGCTCAACGTCTTCAAGCCCGTCATGGCCTGGAACGTCCTGGAGTCCATCCGCCTGCTGGGCGACGCCTGCGTGTCCTTCGATACGAACTGCGCGTACGGCATCGAGCCGAACTACGAGAAGATCCAGCACAACCTGGACATCAACCTCATGCAGGTCACGGCCCTGAACCGCCACATCGGCTACGACAAGGCCTCCAAGATCGCGAAGAACGCGCACCACAAGGGCCTGTCGCTGCGCGAGTCCGCCCTCGAGCTGGGCTTCCTGACCGCCGAGGAGTTCGACGCGTGGGTCGTGCCCGCCGACATGACGCACCCCAGCGCCGCCGACGAGTGATCGGCTCGTCGCGCTAGCGGCTGGCGATTCGGCCCCGGCCTCGTGTGCGAGGCCGGGGCCGGTTTCCTATCTACGAGGCCGGGGCCGCGTTCTGTGTTTGGGTGCCGGTGGGCGGTTGGCCCTCTCACCCGCCGTCATCGGCACCCGGCATCCCCTCTGTTGTCGGTTGCAGTTGCCCGTTGTGCCTCAGCGCTTAGCTACTGTGCGGCTGCAGTTGCCCGCTGTTACGTCCGCCCTCTGCCCCGCTGCCGTTGCTGACAGCTTTCCTGCTGAGCCCATCGCCCGTACTCGCGGATAGGTTACGGGCACGCGGATAGGTTACGAAGACGTGGATAGGTTATTTACCTATCCACAAGCGTCTAGCCTATCCACATGCGAACAACCTATCCGTGAAGATGCCTACCCCGGCGACGCCGCGGTGGGCTACGCGACGGGGCTCGCGATGCTACCTGGCCGAGGCCTCAGCCCCCTAGTTCTGAGCGCGCGCCTTCTTGCGCATGCGCACGACCGTGGAGGCGATGATGGACAGCAGGAACATGTTGAAGAGGATCGCGCCGACGCCCGGAGAGACCCACGTGGCACCCAGGCGCCCGGCGGGGGCCGTGGCAGCCGCACAGACGCCGACGATGAGGCCGACGCGCAGGTCGACCATGCGGTGGCGCAGGTTGGTGACGGTTCCGGCGATGCCGGTGGGGATCATGACGAGGAGGGAGGTGCCGCGGGCGATGAGGTCTCCCGCGCCGACGGCGAGTTCCATGCCGGGAACGATGACGGATCCGCCGCCCACGCCGACGAGGCCGGAGAGGATCCCTGCGCACAGGCCGACCAGGATCAGGAGGGCGCACGAGGCCGGGGTCAGCGAGACGGCTCCCTCGCGTGTGGGGACGTGCAGGTATTGGGAGACGATGACGAAGATCGTGAAGGCAATGAGGATCCACGGCAGGACGGGTGCTGGGAGGCGCCGCAGGAGCAACACGCCAATCTGGGAGCCCGCGAGCGCGCCGACCACGAGGAGGGCGGCTCCGGCCCACGAGACCTCTCCGTGCAGGGCGTAGGTTGCCCGAGCCGACGGCTGCGGTAACGATGATGGCGGCCAGGGACGTGGCCGAGGCTCGGCGCTGATCCATGCCCAGGACAGCCACGAGGGCGGGCACGATGACGAGGCCGCCTCCCACCCCGAAGAGTCCGGAGAGGAAGCCCGCACCCACTCCCGTCAGGGCGACAAGGAGCGTCCGACGCGGGGTGAGAGCTACGGAGTCGTTGGTGGCAATGTCATTTCTTCCGTTTGGGGGCGGGCAGGTCCTCCCACATCGCGTCCATGACGTCGCGCAGGACTGTGCGGTCTTCTACCTCGACGAGAATCATGTCCTTCGCGCCTTCGTAGGGGGTGGCACGCGCGGCGTCGGGTAGGAGGCGCTGGGAAGCGGGGGTGATCTTGAGGAGGAAGCGGTCGTCGTAGATACCGCCCACAACCTTGCCTCGGTAGTAGAGGATGTACTCGCCCATCATTGCCCGATGCGTCACGTCCTCGAGGCCGTCCAGGAGGGCGAGCACGCGCTCGATGCTCTCGGGTTGGGAGGTCATGCTTGGCCAGCTTCCTTCCGCTTGGATTCTCTCGTGCTCGACCTTATCTGGGTGCGAGACCGTGGGCAGCGAGGCACTGAATTGCTCGACGTGTGCCACGGTGTGTTTCCTCAATTGTGCTGCGGACGATCGTGGGGTTCAACTACTCCCCCACGCCCGGAACACACGAGGGCCAGCCCCGGACTCGTACATTTACGAGGCCGGGGCCGGGCACAGCGCGAAGCGACCGTCAGGAACGGGCGACCTCCACGGCGGGGACACCAGCCAGGTTCGACAAAGCGGTGATGTAACGGCCGATCATCGCACGGTTACGGCTGTCCTGCATGAGGTTAGGCAGGCCCTTCGTGGAACAGGTGATCTCGACGACGGTGTTTCCCTCTCCGGGGATGAAACCAACGATGATGTTCTCACCCCAGGACATCATGCCCATCGGGGTGTCGAAGGTGACGACGCGACCGGCCATGTCGGCACGCGTCAGCGTGGCCTTCTCAACCGCCTGAACGGCCGAGGAGGCGGCCTGGAAGAGCTGCTCGAACGGAACGTTGAACTGGAACGACTGCATCGTGGAACGCATGCCCATGAGTGTCTCCTTTATAAGATCATGGATACCTGGGGCCCGCGCGGGTCGCGCGCGCCGGTGAAGAGGGGCGCGCGACCCGCAGGATCGCGTCGGCGTGACGCTGCGGACGCACAACTTCTTACAGCTGGTCCAGCCTATCAGGTGTCGACAGCGAACAAGGCCACGGTCCAGATTCTCCCTGCACGCGAATGCGTTCCCCGGAGAAACCGAAGAAGAACGCCGAATGAAGACGGGCAGGAGCCGGACGATTCAATGATCGCGCCTCCCGCCTCACGTATCGGCTACGCCCACGCGCTCAGGAACGCGGCTCGAAAGAGCTCACCGCCACCGACGGTATCTCCCGGCACACGCGCAGGGACAGCTGCAGGCTCGTCGCGCCGCTGCCGGCCTCCGGCATGATGTCAATAAGATCGGAATCTGCAGGACCACATCCCTCGACACCGTCCGTCGACTCTGCCGTCAGGGTCACGCCCACGCGGCCACCCGGAGCCACCGTGTACACATTGCCGGGTGCCTCACCGTCGCGCACCGCGGTGGAGATGACGGAGCCGCCACCGGAGAAGACGATGTGCGGGAATCCGTCGATCCAGCACGACGGGCCCTCATTCGTGAATCCGATGTCCACGTACGTGGTGCCGCCCGCCTCCTGCTGGGAGTCGATGGCGGCCTGCAGGTTCGCCAGGTCGCAGCGCTGATCATTGTCGGCGACGTTGACCTCGGGCGCTTGGCTGCCCCCTTCGGGCACGCCGCTCTGCGGGCTCGAGCCGCTCTGTGCGGGCATGCCACTCGGGGAGGGGGAGGCGCTGGAGGAAGCGGACGAGGCCGTCGACCTCGACTCGGGCTGCGCACCCTGCGGGGAGCAGGCGGCAACACCCAGGGAAAGAGCGGACAGGGAGGTCACGGCAAGAATGCGTCGCGTGTTGATCATGAGCCCATCCTATGAAGGACGGCACCCAAGGCGTACTGCCACGCCGGGCGACACCCAGCGGTGACACGCCGCGCACCGAGCGCAACGCCCCTCCGCGCCCCGGCCTCGTCGCCGTCAGTGAGAAACCGGCTCAATGTGTACGGGCGCAACGTCCATCTCTTCCAGGGACACCGTGCGATCCTTACGCGCAACGTGATAGCCCCACCAGACGACGCCGAAGAGCGGCAGGCCGATGTAGGACGAGGCGACCTCCCACACCTGGCCGTTGATGACGGCCTCATAGTTCTGTCCGGCCATGACGACCAGACACATGACGAAGGCGATGATCGGGCCCGCAGGGAAGAACGGCGAACGATACGGCAGGTCCTCAAGGCGGTAACCCTGCTGTAGGTAGGCGCGACGGAAACGAATGTGGCTGACCGCGATGCCAAGCCACATGATGATGCCGGAGATGCCGACGATGTTGACCAGCCAAATGTAGGCGTCATTGAAGACCAGCTGCGTGAGGAAACCGCACGCCGCCGTCACAGTCGTCACCGCCATCGCGTGCACGGGTACGCCGCCCTTCGTGACGCGCGCGAAGATCGCGGGCGCCTGGCGCTTGAGGGCCATCGAGTGCAGCATGCGCGAGGCCGCGTACAGCCCCGAGTTACCCGCGGACAGGATCGACGTGAGGATGACAGCGTTCATGACGGCGGCCGCCGCACCGATCCCCATGCGCGCGAACACGAGCGTGAAGGGAGACTGCGCGATGTTGTTCGCGGAGTCGTCGGCAGCGCTGAGCAGACTCGGGTCCGTGTAGGGCAGCAGCGTTCCAATGACCGCGATCGCCCCGATGTAGAAGAACATGATGCGCCAGAAAACGGTGCGGATCGAACGAGGCACGTCCCTGCGCGGGTTCTCAGATTCGCCCGCGGCCACGCCCACCAGCTCGGTTCCTTGGAAGGAGAAACCGGCGATCATGAAGACAGCGATGACGCCGACAAATCCGTTATGGAAGGGCGCGTCCCCGATCGTCCAATTCGACAGTCCCGGCGAGTTTTCGCCCATCACGCCAGCGATCATGAAGACGCCTGACAGGACGAAGACGATGACGATGACGACCTTGATGGCGGCCAGCCAGAACTCAGCTTCACCGTAGACCCGCGCCGATAGCGCGTTCAGCCCGACGACGATGACGAGGAAGCCGACCGCCCAGATCCACGAGGGGACGTTCGGGAACCAATACGCCATGACGAGGCCCGACGCGACCAGGTCTGCGGCCACCGTCACCGCCCAGTTGAACCAGTAGTTCCACCCCATGGCGAAGCCAAAGGACGGGGAAATAAACTTGGTGGCGAAGGTCTGAAAAGAACCCGCGACCGGCTGGTGCGCGCTCATCTCGCCCAGGGACTGCATGAGGAGCAGCACCATAAGGCCAATCGCCGCGTAGGCGAGGAGTGCGCCACCCGGACCGGCGTTCGCGACCGTTGCGCCGGAAGCCAGGAACAGGCCCGTTCCGATCGCGCCGCCGATGGCGATCATCTGCATATGGCGCGACGCCAGTCCGCGCTTGAGCGCGGTGTTGGAGCGCTCCTGCACACCGTTGGCAATGTCGTCGGGGGTGGGGGTTGCCATGAGTTGGTTCCTCATCTGTCGATCGTCGCCTCCCATCTTAGTCCCACATTGGCTTGTGGCAACGTTGGTAGATTCTTTTCTCATTCTTTAACGAGGCCGGGGTTGGCTCCCCTGGAAACACGACCGCTCTGGGCCCCGACCTCGTGCGTGAAACGCGCCTCGCACAGTTCGGGCGGTTACACTAAACCCACCCACGCCACCGCAGGAGGTTCCTATGACGCAATCCCTCATGAGCATCGGGTGGATGCTCCTCGCCCTCGTCCTCTCTGCATCCATCGGCCTCGAGCGTCAGATCCGAGGCAAAAGCGCGGGTATCCGCACCCAGGCCATCGTCGGCCTCACCGCATGCCTGATGATGCTCATTTCCAAGTACGGCTTCTCCGACATCCTCATCGACGGCATCACCCGCTACGATCCCTCGCGAGTGGCTTCGCAGATCGTGTCGGGCATCGGCTTCTTGGGCGCGGGGATCATCCTCACCCGGCACGGAGCTATCCGGGGCCTCACGACCGCGGCCACCATCTGGGAGACCGCCGCAATCGGCATGGCATGCGGAGCGGGCCTGTGGTGGCTCGCCTTGGCCGGCACCGTTCTGCATTTCATCGTCATCGCCCTGCTGACCCCGCTCGTCCAGTTCATTCTGATGCGCGCTCACGGACACAAGGTCACTTTGACGGTCCACTACTCCCCGGGCCACGGGGTACTGTCGACGCTGCTCAGCCAGGTATCGGCTCTCGGCTGGAGCGTCTCCGCAATATCTACCCGAACGGACTCTGACGGCCGCGCGACAACGGCACGCTTCACCGCAGCAACGCGCCAGGATCTGTCACGTTCCCTCCTCGTGACGACCCTCGCTGATCTCGACGGTGTCGCGGGCGTGGACATCAACGAAGACGACGACGAGTGACCCTGTTTTGGACATAGTGGGAGGGCCCGCGGCGTGTGCCGCGGGCCCTCCCACCTGCTTCATCTCAACGGGTTCCGAAGGGGTTGTAGGGTTTATTGCCCTGCTGGCCCTGATCGTAGCCCTGCTGGCCGTACTGGCCCTGTGCACCCTGGGGAGCCTGGAAGCCCCCCTGCGGCTGAGCGCCCGGGTACCCACCCTGCTGCTGAGCACCATACTGCTGCTGGCCGTACTGACCCTGCTGAGCCTGGAAGCCACCCTGGGCCTGAGCGCCCGGGTACCCCCCCTGCTGCTGCTGAGCACCGTACTGCCCCTGCACACCCTGGGGAGCCTGGAAGCCCCCCTGCGGCTGAGCACCCGGGTACCCACCCTGCTGCTGCTGAGCACCATACTGCTGCTGGCCGTACTGACCCTGCTGAGCCTGGAAGCCACCCTGGGCCTGAGCGCCCGGGTACCCCCCCTGCTGCTGAGCGCCGTATTGCCCCTGCGCACCCTGGGGAGCCTGGAAGCCACCCTGTGCCTGAGCGCCATACGGTGACTGCTGGCCAGCCTGATTCATAGGTGCCCCACTGAAGGCACCCCCAAGAGCGTTCGGGGTGTCGACCGGTGCAACCTTCCCGTTCTTCAGCTCGAGGAGCAGGACGACGCCGGAAGCACCAAGGCCGAGCGAGGCGAACAGGAAGATAATGCCCCCGAAACTCAGGGTGGCACTGCCGAGAACACCCAGCACCTGGAAAACGCCGAGGAGGGCAACAAGGATTGCGACGATACCAGAGGACAAGAAAGTCCACTTCTGATTCGTGATCCAGTATGCGCCACCCAGGCCGACAGCGATCAGCATGAGGAAGATGTGGAAGAACGCGTAGGCTCCCGCGGCGAACATCGTGAAGGAAGCGCCGTAGAACGATGCGAAGGGCAGCATCATCGACACGATCGACAGGACGAAGCTGGCAGCCATGCCAATCAGCGCGTAGGTGGCGCGCACGGAGCGTCCGTTTACTTTGCCGGTCTCCGTGACGACGGCGCTCTGGAACTGGTTGAACGCCGTATTGGCTGCCGCGCCGAACTGCTGCGCAGCAGCCCCAAACTGCTGGCCAGCCGATGCGCCCTGTTGAGGGCCCTGTTGAGCGCCCTGAGCCGCGTACGGGGACTGCTGACCTTCCGGAGCATATCCCTGGGCACCGCCCGCCGCGCCGTACTGGGGCTGCGGATTCGTCTGCGCGCCATACTGCGCCTGATCGTATCCCTGCTGCTGGCCCTGGGCGGGGTTCTGCCCGTAGGCAGTAGCCTGCGCGGCAGCGTTCTCCTCGGCGACGACCTCAGCCATGGAGCGCTCGCGCGTTCCCTCAACGATCGTTCGCTCGAGGTCCTCATCCGAGATCGAGGGAAGCTCCTCCGAAGGTGTTTCCATCAGGGGTGCCAGTTGAGGCTCCTCGGCGAGGGGCTGGACGTCGTCGACAGTCTGCGGGAGTTCGTCCACGACGGGCGCGGATTCGGTGACCGGCTCAGGCTCCACCACGGGAGCAGCAGGCTCGTCCTGCGGAGCACCCCAGCTCTCAGGCTGCACAGGCTCAGCCTCCACGACAGGCTCAACCACAACAGCGGGCTCTTCAACGACCGGCTGCACATCCCCCACCATGGGAGCGACAGGCTCGCTCTGCGGAGCACCCCAGGCCTCAGGCTGCACAGGCTCGCTCTGCGGGCCGCCCCACGCCTCAGACTGCACGGGCTCGTCCTGCGGAGCACCCCACGCCTCAGGCTGCACAGGCTCAGCCTCCACGACAGGCTCAACCACAACAGCGGGCTCTTCAACGACCGGCTGCACATCCCCCACCACGGGAGCGACAGGCTCGCTCTGCGGAGCACCCCACGCCTCAGGCTGCACAGGCTCGTCCTGCGGAGCACCCCAGGCCTCAGACTGCACAGGCTCGCTCTGCGGAGCACCCCACGTATCGGAGTGGACGGGAGCAGTGTCAACCACAGGAGCGGGCTGCGCCATGGGAGGTTGAGCAGGAACGACACCCCGGTTTGCCAGCCACTGAGCGAGCGCAGGATACAGCGACGGATGCGTCGCCACGTAGGGGTGCAGATCCGCACGTGCGGCCGTGATATCGGCAAGGTCCTGTGGCGTCAGCGCCGGATTGCTCATGTCGGCAGCGGTGAGCTGCGACAGATCAAGAGTGCTCATCTCTATTCCTCTCGCACCCGAAGGCGCAGTACCTGATTAACATGCAATACTATCGCTTTGCGACGCAGATTAGTCAAGGCGTTTGCCCACTGAAATACAGGTGACAAACAAAAGACCCGGCCCCTCACGGGACCGGGTCTGTGGTGGTAGCGGGGACAGGATTTGAACCTGCGACCTCCGGGTTATGAGCCCGGCGAGCTACCGAACTGCTCCACCCCGCGTCGGCTCTAGATAGTCTAGAGCATCGACCAGGAGGGCACAAACCGAAATCGGTGATGTACGTCCTAGCCGAAGCACGCTGTCAGGAAGTCGAGAACTAAAGCCCTACTCGGAGGCCTGCGCCGCATCTGCCGGAGTCCCGGGCAGGATTGGGGCACCACTCGGAGGCGCAAGGACCGGGCTTGAGTTGTGAGCAGGGCTTCCCGCGGCCGTCGCACGCTGAGCCGTCGGCATCTGCACGGGAGCGCCCTGGGGCACCGCAGGCTGAGCCGGTGCCGCCGCATGAGGCTGGTAGCCGACGAGAGTACCACTAGGAGCGGGCGTGGCACCGCGCTGCGTTCCGGCCGAAGCCCTGAAGTCCGGGATCACCAGCGCACAGGCGGCGATGATGCACAGCCACTTGAGGCACCACATGAACAGCGCACGCAGGACCACCACCACGGGGCCACCACCCAACTGCGGCGGAGTGAAGGTGACGAACCAGCCCCCACCGAAGCTGTGGACCAAAACGGGCAGGATGATGAGGTAATCCACGAGTACAATCGCGGCAGCAAGGTATCGCAGAGGCTTGATTCCAATACTCACGTACAGGAGCGCACACACAACGATCACAGTATCGAGCATCAGCCACATCCAGAACGTGCCGGTCGTGAACTGTTCAACGTAGCGCTCAAGATCCTCAAGACTGTTGGGAATGAAGACGCTGACGATGAAAATGAGCTTGACGACGATAACCACCCACGCGGCGATCCGTCCACGCGCGGACAGGGCGGTCCGCTTCGGGCTCGGAGAGGGAACGGGGACGGGGGCCGGCGCGTAGCCACCCAACGTTGGGGCGGGCATCGTCGGAGTAGCCGGCGCGGTCACGGGAGCCTCGCCGGGCTGAGGCACACCCGTGGGAGCAGGCAGAGCGCTGCGGGGGGCAGTCATGGGTTTCCTTCCCTGTCGTTGATGAGTCCGCGCTGCGGACGCTTCGCCCCATAGTAGTGAAGCGCCATGAGTCGCACATTCGCATCCGTTCCGAGCCCCACTTATCCCACAGACACAGAGGCACCCGACCCCGCGTCACACGTCGTGATCAGCAGGGCCGGGCGCATCAGCGATCGGCGGCGATTAGGAACCGCTTTGCGTTCCCGATTGGGCTGGAGTAGTGGCACTCGGGCTGGGCGTCGGCGAGGTCGAGGCAGCCGACGAGGACGTACCGAGGGCCGTCTGCGCAGCCTCTGCGCGTGACAGGGCATCGCGCAGGCGCGTCTGAGCTTCACCGTAAGCGGTCCAGTCGGACTTACTCATCGCCGCATCCGCGTCACGCATTGCCTGCGCGGCGTCGGCGATGGCCTGTGCCAGCTGGGCGTTCGCATCGCTGGCGGATGTTCCCGGCTGCGAAGTATCCCCCGGTGAAGGGGTCGCAGCGCCGGGAGACGAGCTTGAGCTTCCATCGTCGGAGACGAGCTGGCGCAGCGATTCCTCGAGGGTGGGCGCGAAGCCAACCTTGTCACCGAAGGCGGTCAGGACCGAGCGGAGCACCGGGTAGGAGGCCGAGCCGGTGCCCTGCACGTAGACGGGCTGGACGTAGAGCAGGCCGCCACCGACCGGCAGGGTCAAAAGGTTGCCACGGATAACCGTCGAGTCTGCCTGGTTCAGCAGGTTGAGCTGGGTGGCGATCTTCTCGTCTGAGTCGTACTTGTTCTGCACCTGGCCCGGACCGGGTACGGTCGTCGACGAGGGCAGGGCAAGCAGGCGGAGCTTGCCGTATCCCTCGCGCACCTGTCCGGGCGCACTGCCCGTCTCAGAGTCGACAGCGAGGAAGCCAGCCATGGCCTCGCGCCGTCCCTCGCCACCGCCGCCTGGGACGAACACCGAGGTCAGCGAGAATTCAGCGCTCTCCTGTCCGGGCATCTGCATGGTCAGGTAGTACGGGGGCTGCAGGGCCGTCGGGGCGGGCAGAGGATTTCCCAACGCATCGACTCGCGGGCTCGAAGCGGTCGAAGATGACGCGCCGTAGGTCGAAGTCTCCTCAGCCAGGCGCCAGCGGTCACCGCCGGAGTAGAAGCCCGAAGCGTCGGTCACATGGTAGGTGGCCAGCAGGTTGCGCTGCACCTTGAACATGTCCTCGGGGTAGCGCAGATGGCTCATCAGATCCCCGGAGATGGAGGAGATGGGTTCGACGCTGCCGGGGTAGATCTTCTCCCACGTGCGCAGGATCGGATCGGCGTCGTCCCAGCGGAACAGGCGCACTGAACCGTCGTAGGCATCGACAACGGCCTTGACGGAGTTACGCATGTAGTTGATCTTGTTCGCCTGGACGTACTGGCCCACCTGAGTGGAACGGGAGTCGACGGTGGCGTCCGAGAGGGCCTCGTGCTGGGCATAGGGGTAGTTGTTCGTCGTCGTGTATGCGTCGACGACCCAGACGAGGCGCTTAGGGGTCGAGGAATCCCCGTCCATATCGACGACCGCCGGGTAGGCGGACTGCTCAAGCGTCAGGTAGGGCGCAACCTTCGAGACACGCTGGAGGGGGTCGCGGTCATAGAGGATCTGGGAGGCCTCGTTCGTCTGGGAGGAGAAGAACAGGTCCGTGGAACCGAACTTGATCGCGTACAGGAGCTTATTCCATACGTTGCCGACGGAGGGGCCACCGTTACCGACGAAGGTCGTGGAGACTTGGCCGCCCACAGCGGTGTCGTCCGGATAGTCGAGCTCCTGCGGCTCAGCGCCTTCGGGGGCACCGACGATCGAGTACTCGGGCGAACCGGGGCTGAAGTAGACGCGCTCCTCGTAGTCGCCCATTTCGCCGACCGAGGGTACAGCCTGCTCCCAGTAGGACGGCAGGCCGTCGCTGGTCAACTGATTGCCGTAGGCGGCGACCGCACCGTAGCCGTGGGTGTAGACGGTGTGCTGGTTGACCCAGGTCTGCTGCTCGGCTGACAGGCCGGAGAGGTTGAGCTCACGCACGGAGATGACGGTGTCGCGACGCTCGCCGCCCACGTTGTATCGGTCGACCTTCATTCCGGAGTTAAAGCCGTAGTAGAGGCGCGACTGCTGGAGCTGCTGAACGGTCTTCGTGATGACCTGCGGATCGAGCAGACGCACCTGAGAGGTCAGCGATTGGGTATCGAACTGCCCCGCCGAGGCCGTGGTAGCAGCGTCGTAGTTGGTCTGATAATCGACATTTTCGAGGCCGTAGGCGGCCAGGGTGGCGTCGATGTTTCGCTGAATGTAGGAAGACTCGAGGCTGCGCTGGTTGGGACGCACGCGGAACTGCTCAACGAGGGCAGGGTACGCGCCGGCCAGGACGAGGGCGGCGACGACCGTCACGGCGACACCGGTGACCGGCAGGCGCCACGTGCCCTTGAAGGCCGCGACCACGAAGAGGACCGCGACGAGGCCGGAGATGACGGCGAGGATCGAGTGGGCGGGAAGCGTCGCGTTGATATCGGAGTACATGGCGCCGTGGATGGAACCCGAGTCCGAGGTGAGTAGCTCGTAGCGGCCCAGCCAGTAGTTCACGCCAATGAAGAGGGACAGGCAGGCCGCCATCATGCCGGCCTGCAGTCGCGCCTGCTTGGAGGCGTGAGGGCGCGGAGTCAGTCGGATCGTCCCGTACAGGTAGGACACGATGATTGCCGCGACCAGGCCGACGCTGATGACCGTCATGAGGAAGGAGACGAGTACCTTGACGGCGGGAAGTACGAACACGAAGAAAGAGATATCGAGGCCGAACTGAGGGTCGACCTGCCCGAAAGAGGAGCGGTTGAGGAATTGCAGGAGCGTCTGCCATTCGGTGGCCAGGCGAGCACCGTTGGAGAAGCCGAAGAAGAGGGCGACACCCCAGAAAGCGAGACGGCGCATCGGTTCGAGCGCCTCCTGGTATCCGCGCAGCGCGGCCGAGGCTTCGCCCCTCGACGACGAGGTGCGGTGACGGTACGCGAAGGCCATCGAGAAGTACACGAGCGCGGTCGCCACGACGAAGCCAACGACGAACAGGCCGATGTGCGCTCCCCACTGGGTGAGGATGACGCGCGTGGCGCTCATCTGGCGGAACCACAGGATCTCGGTCCACACGGTGGAAGCCGCGTAGATGACAGCTCCGATGATCAGCAGAGCGGCGATCGTGATGCCGGCGGGACCGGGCTTGCGCAGCTTGCGTTCCGCGGGCGCTCGACCAGGATCTCGAGGAGCGCGGGCTCCACCCGGGGGAAAGACTGAAAAATCGAAGCTCACGGCATTCCTCTCTGTCAAACCGATAGCTCCCATCCAGTGTAGCCGCGCACAGGTGTAACTTCGCCTCGGTCTTATTCGCTCTCCGTGAGATTATGGGAGGCATGACTGTTGAGATGATGCCGAGTGCGCGCGAGATCGCGCTGGCCAATGTGGTTGTCGATATCGAGAAGGGTGCCGCCCGGGTGGGATGGGATCACGCGCCCTCTATCTACGCGCTGGTCCCGACGGCGATGCTGCTGGCTGACCCGAACCTACCGGCTGATATCGCCGAACAGCTGCGTTCGGGCTGGGACGGCAGCGATGATCACCTGAGCGCGATCATCCAGGAAGACCTGGCCGACGACGATATCGAGCAGGTCCTGGCCCACCTTGCGTGGCCGGAGACGGTGCCGGGTGCTGCGATCACCGTCGAGCGCATCGTCGTTCCCCCGGAGGTTGAGGACGAAGCCCCCAAGGATCCCGAGGAGGCCCTCGCGTTCGTCGCCAACCACCCGCTGCGCACCGATGTGCGCCTGGCCGTGGGCGTGATGCGCACGGGCGAGTCGTGGTGCGCGCTGCGCACCCGCGCCTTCGATTCCGACGACAAGGTCGGGCAGGGCTCGGCGCTCGTTCCCGCACTGGTCGACGCCCTACGCGCCTCCCTCGAGCCGGTGACGGACGAGGACGCCTGAGAGCACAGCGGAGGCCCCGGCCTCACCCCACACCGAGAGGGGACGAGGCCGGGGCCTTTTCGTCCCCACCTACCCGTGGGCGGTGGGCGGGCCGAGGAGGGCTACTGGCAGGTCGGCAGTGCGTCTGCCGTACCGTCGGCTATGGAGCGAACCGCGTTGGCCGCCTCGTCGAGGGTGGATACCGAGACGACGCGTAGGCCGTCGGGGACGTGTCCGACGACCTCGGAGCAGTTGGAGCTCGGGGCGAGGAACCACTGAGCACCGTCGTCGTGGGCGCCCCACAGCTTCTGCTGGATGCCGCCGATGGCACCGACCTGGCCGTCGTAAGACATGGTGCCGGTCCCGGCGATCGCATTGCCACCCGTCATGTCGCCGGGCGTCATGCGGTCGATGATGCCGAGGGAGAACATCATGCCCGCACTGGGCCCTCCCACGCCGTCAAGGTTGAAGGAAATCGCGACGGGCAGCGTCGGGTTCACGGAAAGATAAATGCCCAGCTTGGAACCGCTTTCCGAGGCCGAGGATGCGACCGAGTCGAAGGAGAGATCGTGAGTCTCCCCGTTTCTTTCGACCGTCAGGCTCATCGTCGATCCCGCAGGGACCGCGCGCATGAGCGAGAACGGCGTGCCCGCGTCTGCGACCTCGTGGCGCGTTCCGTCCGGGGTGGTGATCGCGCGCAGGATATCCCCCTGCTGGACGATGCCCTCTGCGTTGGACCCCTCGACCGCGCCCTCGATCGTGACGGTAGCGGGGACGTCCCAACCGAGGTATTCGAGCGCGGCTACCTGGGAGGTCGTCTGCGAATTGCGCATCATCGCCAGCTGGGCGTCGCTGACCTGTTCGCGCGTGGTTCCCTCGGGATACACCGACTCGTAGTCGACGATCTTGCTGTGCTCATCGAAGTAGGCTCCGATCAGCTGGGCGAAGTTGAGGCGATTTCCAGGCCCTCCAGATTCGGATACCGTGACCATGCGCAGCTGCCCCTGACCCGGCTTCGCCTTGCCGGTCACGGGGGCCGACTGCGGGTCATCGAGCTGGACGTTCTCCCCCGTTGCGGGATCCGTTCCTTCGATCTCGATCATGGACTCCCCGTCTGCTGTCCCGAGGACGTTGAACGTCGGTCCGGGGCTGGAGACGACGAAGGGGACGGGGATCAGGAAGAGGATCACGACCATCGCGAGGAGAGCCAAGGCCGCCGTCAGAAAGCGCCAGCTAACGATCGGCTGGCGCTTCGTCGGGGCCTGTTCAAAAGCCAGTAGATGGTCGACCGACGAGGTCATCTCCGTATCATTCACCGTGTCATTGTGTCCCACGCGAGCAACCGACGCACGTCCGCCGCGCGTTCCCCTTCAGCTCTCAGCGTTTTCGCAGGCGATTGTCAGCCCTCGCGAACAAGGGGCGGCTAGTCTGTGGTCATGAGTGAGAACGAGTCTGGCACCCCCTTTGAGGATTTCCTGCGCTCCGTGTTGGGCGACGAGGCAGCGGCCGAGGCCGCTCGCGCTCTTCAGGCCCAGGGCTTCGATCCCGCGAACCTGCCCGCGGAGTTTTCCGATCCTGCTCGCATGCGCGCGGCGATGGGCCAGTTCCAGTTCCTCATGAATACGACTGCCGGCCCGGTCAATTGGCGTCTGGTGGAGGACGGCGCGAAGCAGGCCGCCTACGCCAGCGGCGATCCCGCTCCCACGGCCACCGAGGCCGAGGCAGCGCGTCAGGCGATGACGGTCGCGGACCTGTGGCTCGACGCCGTCACGGATTTCGCCTCTGGTCCTGTGACCCGCGACGTATGGAGCAGGGTGTCGTGGGTCGAGCACACGATCCCGACGTGGAAGCGCATCTGCGAGCCAATTGCTTTGAACGTGTCGCGCGCGCTGTCTGCGGCACTGTCTGAGGAGTTTGGCGAGGGTGGCCTCGAGGATTCTGCGTCGCTGCCCGACGGGATGGCGGCGATGCTTGGTAAGACGCAGGAGATGATGCCGCGCCTGTCCGCGATGATGTTCTCGGCTCAGATTTCCCGCGTCCTGGCGGCCCTGGCAGGCGAGTCCTTCGGGACGTACGACACGGGCATTCCCCTGTCGGACGCCTCGCACGCGGCGCTCCTGCCCCACAACGTCGCCCAGTTCTGCGAGGGGCTCGACATCCCCTTCGACGAGGTTCGTCAGTTCCTCGCTGTCCGCGAGGCCGCCCACCGGCGTCTCTTCGCCTCCGTGCCGTGGCTGGAGGGCGACCTTGTGCGCGCGGTCGAGCGCTACGCCTCCCAGATCGCTATCGACACGGAGGCGATCACCGAGGCTGCCCGTTCGGTCGATCCTTCTGACCCGACGTCCGTGGAGTCGGCGCTCAGCGGCGGTGTGTTTGCTTTGTCAACGACTCCGGACCAGCGCCGCGCGCTCACCCGTCTGGAGACCATGCTGGCCCTCATCGAAGGCTGGGTTGAGGTCGTCACAGCCCGCGCGACCCTGCCCTACCTCCCCCACGCGGATGCGCTGCGCGAAATGATGCGCCGTCGCCGCGCCTCGGGCGGCCCTGCGGAGGAGATTTTGGGTTCCCTCGTGGGGCTCAAGATGCGTCCGCGCCAGGCTCGAGGAGCCGCCTCCATCTTCACGCTGGTGGAGGCCGACGGCGGTCGCGATGCTCGCGAGGCCCTGTGGTCACACCCGGATATGGTGCCCTCGGAGACGGAGCTGGCCACGCCCGACACGTTCCTAACGCTTCGCCGTGCTGCGGCTGAAGAGGACGCGGATATCGACGCCGCGCTCAACTCTCTTCTCGATGGGACGCTCGGCTGGGCGGACGGGCTCGAGCCGGGGAGCGAGGCCTCGGCTGCCTCGGACGACCCCTCCCCTGACACCGAGGAATCGGACGACTCTCGCGAGAAGAACTGATTCGTTCCAAAAAGATCTGACAAGTTTTCCACAGATTTTTCAAACGCCCCCGCGCGCGTGCCGTGCGGGTCCATGATGACTCCATCAGGTACGAACTGAAGGAGACTGACATGAACCTGGCACACAATACGGCTATCCTCTGGCGAGGCCCCGGCAGCGTACAGGTCGGCGGCGACCGCAGTCGGCACATCCTCCTGAGCAATCTGCACGCGAGCGACCAGATCTGGCTGAGCCAGCAGGCACACCCCACCCGCGAGCGCGGCGACGTTCAGGCCTCGCCCGAGCTTCTCGCGGCGCTGGCCGAGGCGCGCCTCACCGAAGGAAGCGATTCCCTCCCCCGCCTCGCGCTCGGCATCGCCGGCGCGGTTCCGGCGACGCTCCTCGCACTCCACAGTCTCGTCGACACGCTCTCACTATCGCTGTCGATCGAGACCCACGCCCTCGTCGACGAGGATTGGGATCGCGTTTTTGGCGGCCACTACACGGGAACCCCGCGCCACCGCGCGGTGCGCCGCACGCTCCGCGATCTCATCCCGCTGCCACAGCTCTACGCCCAGGGAAGCCCCGAGCTGACGATCGTGTCAGCGGATCGGGTTGTCGATCCGGGGATCCCGTTCGAGCTCACCGCGCACGACACCCCTCACCTCATCGTCACGCGCGGCGAGCACTCCTACGAGGTTGGCCCGTTCGTCATCCCCGGGGCTACCCCCTGCTACCAGTGTTCCCAGCTCGCTCGCGCGGCGTCTGATCCGTTCCACCTAGCGCACCTGCGCGAGCTGGAGAACTGGCCTCTCGCACCGCTGGCCCTGCTGACTCACTTTGCGGCGGCCCAACGCGTGGGGCAGCTGGTAGTGGACTTCGTCTCGGGCACTCTGACCGAGTCGCAGTGCGCGCAGGTCGCAACCATCTGCGAGGACGGGTCGGTGCGGGTTGAGGACGTGGAACCTGCTCGCCGCTGCGTGTGCGGCATCAACGGGCTCGCCTCCTAGCTCAGGCACCCTCGTCGACGATGACCTCTTCGCCGCGCACGATCGCAAGGACGGGGGCGGCGAAGCGCTGCACCTTCACGTCACCGATGCCGCGGATGACGCGCAGCTGCGTCGTGTTCTTCGGCATGGCCACAGAGATATCGCGCAGGGTCTGATCCGTAAAGACCGCGAAGGGTGGCACACCCGCCTGGCGTGACACCTCGAGGCGCCATTTTTTGAGACGCCCGAAGAGCTCGATCGCCTGGGGCGATGCCTCCTCTTCGAAGGCCCGGTTGAGGGCTCGGGTGGAGGCGCGCGCCTTCTTCTTGGGCGCGCCAACGCCGACCTCCTCGGGCCAGATACCGTCGAGCAGGCGGCTTCGTTTGCGTTTGCCCCGCCCGTCGGCACCCCGCGATCGAGCCCACGACACGGTCAGCAGGTCGCGTGCACGCGTCACGGCTACATAGAGCAGGCGTCGTTCCTCCTCGCGCGCGGCGGCGGTCTTTGCATACGAGATCGGCAGGAGGCCCTCCGCGACGCCCACGAGGAAGACGGCGTCCCACTCGAGGCCCTTGGCCGCGTGAATGGTGGCCAGCTCGACGCCGGCCTTGTCCGGTTCGACCTGGTAGGCGACGCGCTCATCGAGTTCGGAGACGAAGGCCACAAGAGTGTCCGCCGAGCTGTCGTCCGCCCAGCCGACGATCGCATTCATGTTTGACCACCGCTCAGAACCCGCCTGGCCGGAGGGTGCCTCGGGTGACCAGCCGACGCCCGAGAGGACGTCTCGGACGATCTCAGCCACGCGCCCCTGGTCGGTGGCGGCCGCCGCCGCGGCCCGCAGGCGTGAGATGGCGGTTCGCACGTCGTCTCGAGCGAAGAAGGGCTTGCCCCCGGCGACGGCCACGGGGATACCCCTCACACCCAGAGCCTCTTCGAACGCCTGGGATTGCCCGTTGGTGCGCATGAGGACGGCGATCGAATGGGGTGCCACGCCCCCCTCGATGAGGTCGGCGATCGACGCTGCGACGCCCTCCGCCTCGGCCCGATCATCGTCGTAGGTGCGATAGGCGACCTGAGCACCACCGTCGCGTTGGCTGGACAGGCGCACCGTGCCCTCGCGCTGCGTAGAGCGGGCAAGGACGTCGTTAGCGAGAGTGACGATTTGCGGGGTTGAGCGGTAGTCGCGGGTCAGCTCCACGATGCGAGCACCCGGGTGCTTGCGCCCGAAACCCGTCAGATAGTCCGGGGACGCGCCCGTGAACGAGTAAATGGTCTGGGCGACGTCGCCGACGACGCACACGTCGTGGCGCCCACCGAGCCACAGGTCGAGCAGGCGAGCCTGCAGGAGGTTGACGTCCTGAAACTCGTCGACGACGAAGGAGCGGTACTGCTTGCGCACGATCGAAGCGACGTCCGCGCGTTCCTGCAGCATCCCGCACAGGTAGATGAGGATGTCTTCAAAATCGATGACGCCGCGTTCGTTCTTCGCGTCCTCGTATACGTCGAGGAGCCTGGCCATGTCCCCCGCGTCCAGCCCGGCGGGCACGTCGCGGCGCAGACGAGCCACGCGCGAGGCGTAGTGGGCGGCGTCGATCATCGACACCTTCGCCCATTCGACTTCGGCCGCGATATCGCGCACGTTCGTGCGGTCGATCGTGATTCCCAGGCGCGCGGCGGAAGCCGCGACGAGGGAGGCCTTGTGCGGGATGACGTCGGGCAGGGGTCCGCCCACGACGGTGGGCCAGAAGTGGCGTAGCTGGCGCAGCGCCGCAGAGTGGAAGGTTCGAGCCTGGGCCTTGGGAACCCCCAGCTGAGCCAGGCGGTGACGCATTTCGAAGGCAGCGCGCTGCGTGAAGGTTACGGCGAGCACATTGGACGGGTCGAAGGCACCCATGGCCGCCCCGTACGCGATGCGATAGGTGATCGCACGAGTCTTACCGGTGCCCGCGCCCGCCAGAACGGCGAGCGGACCGGCCACCTGCGTGGCGACGGCGCGCTGATCGGGGTCCAGGGCGTCCAGCAGTTCCTCGGGGTTCATGCCTCCCATTGTTCCATCGCCCATGCTCAGTTGCGTCCCGCGCCATCCGGGCCGTTCGGAAGGTCGCAACCGTACCATTCGCGCAGCAGTGCGTAGGCGATCGAAGCGCGTCCGAACGCGCTGATCTCCCCGGTTTCTAGCGCGCACGTCAGCTCGTCGCGACTGTAGAAGCGCGCCCACTCGATTTCCACGCCATCCGCCTGCGGGGTGGGGCTCGGCTCGAGGGTACGAGCACGGTAGCCCATCATCTGCGAGCGCCCAAACGGCCAGGGCTGGGTTGCGACGTAGGTCGGGGTCTCAATCTCAACGCCGACTTCCTCGGCCACCTCCCGAGCAACGGTGACGTCCGGCGACTCCCCGGCCTCGACATAACCGGCGATGATCGACACGAAACCCGGCGGCCACGCAGCATTGTGCGCCAGAAGCACGCGTCCGTCGTGATCCTGGACGAGAACGATGATGGCGGGATCCTGACGCGGATACTCGAGCCGGTCGCACGCGCCGCATTTCGCGGCCCAGCCGCCGGACACGAGCTCGACCGGGGAGCCGCAACGCGAGCAGTATCGGTAGGTCGCGTGCCAGCCCGCCAGTGCCAGGGCCGTCAGCGCCAGGGCGGCGTCGTCGCCGTCGAGCTTCCAGCCGACAGCCCTCAGGTGCTCCCAGCACCCCGAGGCCTCATCCCTGCTCGTCTCGACCGCGACGACAGGCCGCCCGTTCGCGACCCCGATGAACGAGGCCGTGGTCCCCTCCAGCGCACGCACAGCCTCGTCCCCGACCAGGCGTCGCAGCAGCGGACTATCCGAGGACAACGCCTCGGCCTCGTCGAGGAGGACGAGGCCGTGCGCATCGACGACGATGATGTCAGCCTCACCGGCGCGCACCAGCGCTGCCGGAACCACCGCTTCGCGCAGCTCGACGGCCGGATCAACATGACCGCGGACGAGAGGTAGATCAAGACTCATAACTCCACGGTAACGCGGTGGGCTACCCTAGGCACTATGACAGATACTCCCCTGCGCGCCGATGGGCGCACCCCGTCCCAGCTCCGTCCCGTCTCCATTACCCGCGGTTGGTCGGGAACCGGTGAGGGCTCCGTCCTCATTGAGTTCGGTAACACCCGCGTCCTGTGTGTTGCGTCTTTCACCGAGGGAGTGCCGCGCTGGAAGCGCGATTCCGGTGAGGGCTGGGTGACCGGCGAGTACTCGATGCTCCCGCGCGCGACCGAGCAGCGTTCTTCCCGCGAGTCCGTGAAGGGCAAAGTGGGTGGCCGCACCCAGGAGATCTCGCGCCTCATCGGCCGTTCCCTGCGCGGCATCGTGGATGTGTCCGCGCTTGGAGAGAACACCATCGTCCTGGACTGCGACGTTCTGCGCGCCGACGGCGGCACCCGCACGGCGGCCATCACGGGCGCTTACGTGGCCCTCGCCGACGCGGTGACCTGGGCGAAGGAGCAGGGCATCCTCAAGCCTTCCGCCACAGTTCTCACCGACTCGATCTCCGCGATCTCTGTGGGCGTCATCGACGGCACCCCCATGCTGGATCTGCCCTACGTGGAGGATGTGCGCGCGCAGACCGATATGAACGTCGTGCAGACCGGCGACGGCCGCTTCATCGAGGTGCAGGGCACCGCCGAGCACGCCCCCTTCAGCCGCGACGAACTCAACGAGCTGCTGGACCTGGCAACGCTGGGCAACGCGCGGCTGGCTGCCGCCCAGAAGCTCGCGCTCGAGGCTCCCCTGATGGAGCGCGTAGAGGTGCGCCCGTGAGCGCGCGCCTGGTCTTTGCGACTTCCAACGCGCACAAGGTCAGCGAGCTCGAGGCCATCCTCGCCCCCGCATGGGAGGGCTTCGAGTCCGGATGCGTGGCACGCATGAGCGATTTCGACGTGGCCTCCCCGGTCGAAGACGGCATCAGCTTTGAGGAAAACTCACTGATCAAAGCGCGTGCGCTGGCTCGCGCGACCGGCCTGGCAGCGATTGCCGACGACTCCGGCATCACGGTGGACGTGCTGGGCGGGGCACCCGGCATCTTCTCCGCGCGCTGGGCTGGCTCCCACGGCGATGACGCGGCGAACCTGCGTCTGCTCATCGATCAGCTCTCCGACGTTCCCGACCGCCACCGCGGGGCTGCCTTCGTGTCGGCCGCCGTTCTCGTGACCCCCGAGGGCCGCGAGTTCGTCGAGCGTGGCGAGGTGCGCGGCACGCTGACGCGTTCCCCGCGCGGTGAGGGTGGATTCGGTTACGACCCGATTTTTGTCCCCGAGGGCTTCGAGGTCACGACTGCGCAGATGAGCGCCGAGCAGAAGAATGCGATCAGCCATCGCGGCATCGCCTTCCGCGCGCTCATGCCTCGCATCGTCGAATACCTGCGCGGCTGAGAATCATCGCATGCACAAATGTGCCGGGCACCCGTAGGTGTCCGGCACATGCGTGTTGCGCCCTCGGGCGCTCCATCAACGGGCGACGAGATTACCGAAGATGGGGCGGTCCATCGAGAACTGCAGGGGGTTGCGTTGTTGACGCACCCTGCGGGGATGGGAGAGGCGACGAAGGAGTGATACGACGAAACGAGACATGGTGTGCTCCTCTTTGAGTACAGTGCGATGGATCTGTCACCGCGTCATACTGACATAATGCGCCTTATCGCCCGCTTTCTCCATCGATGTTTTCTAACCTTTCTATGAAGATCTTCTTACAGACTTTTCCTTGGTTCGGCTTGGAAAAGTCTTGACCAAGGAGATCCATCGTTCTTAATTGATCGGGCGGTGGATAGAGTGAGGGGGCAGGCCCGCGGGCCTGCCCCCTCACATCCCCCGATTCAACGACGAATCAACGGGCGCGCGCCAGGCGCGCGCGGCGCGGCAAGTAGCGGCGCACATCAAAGAAACGGATGACCTGCATGACTCGGCGCGCGAGGCGGCTTCGCACGCGCCAGATCATGGTGCAGCCGACACCGATGAAGATGGCGTTGGTCAGGAAGGACGGCCACGCTCCAGTGGACGCGCAGGCGAGGGCCAGCAGAATGCAGCTGGAGACGTTCAGCGAGTGGTAGCGCAAGGAATCAGGAGCGAATCGTTTGGAGGACACCAGGTAGTAGGCGACGATAGAAGCGGCCGCGCCAAGCCAGCCGAGGATTGTGATTGCCAGAGATGAGATCGTCATGACTCATATGATGCACCTTCCGGTGGTCAAGCACAATTGAATGGTTCTATAGTTATCTTACAGTTTCACTTAACGAAGGAGTTCGTGTGGACATCGACCCCCGCCGCTTACCTTTCCTTCTGTCCGTCGCACGTGAAGGCGGCATCGTTGCCGCCGCAGACATCCTCATGGTCTCCCCCTCAGCCGTCTCACAGCAGATCCAAAAACTCGAAGAAGAAGTCGGCCTGAAGCTGGTCGAACGCACCACTTCCGGCGCCATCTTGACCCCCGCCGGCACCATCGTCGCCGAGGCCGGAGAACGTATCAACGCCGACATCGAGGAAGCCCTCAAGGCCCTGCGACCACTGACGGGACAGGTCACGGGAACGGTCACCATCGGGGCGTTCCTGACCATTTGCCGGTCCACCCTCATCCCAGCGCTCCCCGACATCCTGAACGCACTGCCTGGAGTCGACCTGCGCATTGAGGAAACTGAAGAGACAACCGGAATGGCGGCCCTGCGCACGGGCCAGTACGACATTCTCGTCATCGAACGCGACGAAGACCCCGGTCTCCCTCCGCGCGGTTACACGGACATTCCGTTCATCGACGAGCCCTGGGTACTCGTCACCCCCGACTCCGCTCCCCCGATTGGCTCCATCGAAGACCTCGCCGACCTGACATGGTTGCGCGTCAATCCGGGCACCAGTGGCGACCATGTCATGCGCCGCATCACGAAGGCGTTTCCGGATACGCGATGGGCACCCCACCTGTACGCGACGTACGAGGCCGCCCGCGCCCTCGTACGCGCCCGCACGGGCTCGACGATTCTCCCGGCCATGGCGCTGGCCGGAGCGCACACAGACGGCATGCGCATCACACCGTTGCCGTCGCTGGGTACGCGCAAGATCCTGCTGCGGCACAAGAATCATGGCTGGTCCAAGGCCGCAGGCCCCACTCGCGTGGCCGCGTACCTGGCCGAGTGGAAGCGGCACAACGCCGCGTACTCCACGCCCGGCGAGTGACTGGGCAGTCTCCTCGCTTCACCCCACAGGTGGGGCGAGGGACTGCTCAGAGGCTGATCTGCATCCCGGAGGTCGCAAAATCCAGGGGCCCGGACCAGGTCTGTCGCACTTCCGAGGCAACCCGCTCACGGGGCGTCCACGGCTGGATGTGGGTCGCGATCATGCGGCCAACACCGGCCTTGGTTGCCACCTCGCCGGCGCGCATGCCGTCCATGTGCATGTCCGGCTCGGTCTCGTCGCTCGTGAAGCCGACCTCACTGAGGAGGAGGTCGACACCGCGCGCACCCTCGATGATGGTGTCGCATAGGTCGGTGTCGCCCGTGTAGAACATGGACACGAGACGCTCGGGATCCTCCTCGGAGGGCCCTTCGATGCGCAGGCCAAAGGCCTCGACCGGGTGCAGGGCCCGGTACGGACGGATCGTCATGGGACCGACCCGATAGGCCTCCCCCAGCTGCATGCGAGTGAAAGCAAATTCAACCTTGTACGCCTCATCGTCTGGGGCGTCCTCGATCTGGCGCACGCGACGCATCGTCTCCGCGGGCCCATACAGGGGCAGCGCAGATGCGGCCGTTCCCGGCCCCCACTTGCGATACACCTGAAGGGAGATGATGTCGCCCATGTGGTCGGCGTGGCAGTGGGACAGTGCGAGCGCGTCGAGCTCGCGCGGGCACACGTGCGCCCATAGCGCCCCGAAAGACCCCGGCCCCAGGTCGCACACGAGCGAGAACGTCCGTTCTTGCCCTGACTGCGGGTCGACTCCGCGGGCTTGAACCAGGTAGGACGAGGCGGGCGACTCCGGGCCCGACATCGAACCGGTCGCGCCGATAACAGTGAGCTTCATGCGACACCACCACCGGTATTCACGCGGACAACGGAACCCACCTCGGGGCCAAGGAAACGACGAGCCAAATGAGGGAAAGACTCGGAAGCACCCGTGGCGAGGAACTGGTGGCTCGGCCCCTCGCCCGCGGGCCACGGGTCATGCAGGAGGCCGCGATCCACCAGCTCGTTGTAGGTGACGTTTGCCGTGGCCTCGGAGGAAGTCACAAGCGTGACGCCCTCGCCCATGATGCGGCCAATGACGCCGGTCAGCAGCGGATAGTGGGTACACCCCAGGATCAACGTATCAACGCCCGCTTCCTTTAGGGGGGTCAGGTACTCGCGCGCCACGGCCTCGATCGCGTCACCCGTAGTCACCCCGGCCTCGACGAAGTCGACGAACGCGGGGCACGCCTGCTGGCTAACCGCGAGCCCGGGGACGGCCGCGAGCGCGCGCAGGTACGCCTCGGACTCGATGGTTGCCTTCGTGGCGATGACGCCGACGTGATGGTTACGGGTAGCGATGACGCTCTGGCGAGCGGCGGGGGTGATGACCTCGATAACGGGGATGCCAGCGTCGATCCAGTATCGTTCCCGAGCGTCCGCGAGCGCGGCGGCGGTGGCCGTATTGCAGGCGATGACAAGAGCCTTTACACCACGCGAGGCCAGCTCATCAAGGGCGGACAGCGTCAGCGAACGCACCTGCGCGATAGCGCGTGGACCATAGGGCGTGTGCTCGGTGTCGCCCAGGTAGATGATCTCTTCGTCGGGCAGTTTGTCGATGACTGCACGAGCCACCGTCAGCCCACCTAGGCCCGAGTCGAAAATTCCGATCGGGGCGTTGTTCATGTATCGACCTTATGCGTTACTAAGGATTATTGACGGCTTCAAGGAGTGAGTCCTGCCACCATGTAACGAGCATATAGATCGCGGCGACAGTCTGCGAGCGCTCCCCCGTCGGCTCGCGCATCGCTAATTCTTCGATGCGCCGCGCATCACTCTGGTTCGATAGGTCCAGCTCACCGGCCAAGCCAAGGCGTATGTCGTTGAGGGCACCCAGCCACGACCACACGTCATCGGGGCGTATGACGAGGGTATCGGACCCACCGTGGACGATGTGGTCAAGATCGCTGACGATTGAGCGCAGCCGAACCGACTTCTCGCGGCGCAGCAGGTCCTCGGTGAGGGCACGCATCCGCGCGGCGTCATCACCGTTCTCACTCATGGAGGGAAGCAGCATCCGCAGGGTTCGTTCACGCGGGGCATCCCTGCGCAGTTCAGTTTCGGTGAGCGCACTGAGCATCGACGAGGTCATGCCAAAGTCACCGGGATCGTCGAGGACGACGAGCACCTCGGTGGCCAGCTGACGCAAGAGCAGTGCTTCGTCTCTACTCATCGACGAAGCAAAGCCGCCGTCTCGAGGAGCGAAACCTTCCATTCGTCAGTCTCTGTCCTCTTCGATGGTGGCGCGCAGCCCATAGGAGTGCATTGCCATCACGTCGGCTTCGATGCGCTCACGCACTCCCGCTGAAACGGTGGCGCGTCCGCGCGTGTGGACAGCCATCATGAGCTCGTCAGCGCGGGCCGCGGAATAGCCGAAATACTGCCGAAAAACAGCGCTCACGTAGCTCATGAGATTGACAGGATCGTCCCACACGACGGCGCGCCAACGCGGCACCGCTGTGGGTGCTTCGTGCGCGCGAGACGCGGGTTGGAGGATCGTTGTCATACGTCAACACTAGGGGGTATTGACGTGTCAGGGAAGCTCATTCGCACCCCGGTGATGCGCTTCTCAGGGTAGGCTCACACTATGCCTGCATCGACATCCACTTCATTACTGACCGATATGTACGAGCTCACGATGCTCGACGCCTCCTTGAAGGATGGCACCGCGCATCGTCGCTGCACGTTTGAGCTGTTTGGCCGTCGCCTGCCCGCCACCCGCCGCTTCGGCGTCGTGGCTGGAACCGGCCGTATTCTCGAGGCCCTGGAACGCTTCGAGTTCGACGAGGAGCAGATCGACTGGCTGAAGGACCAGGGAATCATCTCCGAGGAAGCCGCCCAGTTCCTGGCGTCGTGGCGATTCGCGGGCGATATCTGGGGCTACGCCGAGGGCGAGTGCTACTTCCCCGGTTCTCCCCTGCTGACCGTTGAAGGCACTTTCGCGGACTGTACGCTCCTGGAGACGCTGCTCCTGTCGATCCTTAATCACGACTGCGCCGTGGCTTCTGCTGCCTCGCGTATGACGATTGCCGCCCACGGCCGACCCTGCATGGACATGGGTGCGCGCCGCGCCCATGAGCGCGCCGCCGTTTCCGCCGCGCGGGCCGCCATCATCGGCGGTTTCCAGGGCACCTCCGACCTCGAGGCCGCCAAACGCTACGGGATCCGTTGCATCGGCACGGCTGCCCACGCATTCACGCTTCTGCACGACACCGAGCGCGACGCTTTCGATTCCCAGGTCTCCAAGCTGGGTCCGGGCACGACGCTGCTCGTGGATACCTATGACATCAAACAGGGCGTCATCAACGCCGTCGAGGCTGCGCGCGCTGCGGGCGGCGAACTGGGCGCGGTGCGTCTGGACTCGGGCGACCTGGTCGCTCAGGCGTTCAAGGTGCGAGGACAGCTCGACGCGATGGGTGCCACGACCACGAAGATCACGGTGACCTCCGACCTGGACGAGTACGCGATCGCCGCCCTGGGCGCTGCCCCGGTGGACTCCTACGGCGTGGGCACCAAGCTGGTGACGGGCTCGGGCGTTCCGACGGCGGCCCTGGTTTACAAGGTCGTCCAGCGCGAGGACAGCGATGGGCATATCGTGTCAGTCGCCAAGAAGGCCGAATCGAAGTCCACGGTCGGCGGACGCAAGGTTGCCGGCCGCATCATGGGCGAAGACGGATACGCGACCGAGGAGCTCCTGCTCGTCGGTCCATCCTTCGAAGAGGGGCAGGCTATCCTGGCCGAGCGCGGTGCCCGCCCGCTGCAGGTGCAGCTGGTTCGCGGCGGCCAGATCGATGCTGCCGCCTGGGGCCCCGAGGCGCTGTCCCGCGCCCAGGATCGCCACCTGCGCGCCCGCAACGAGCTGCCCTACCAGGCGTGGCGCCTCTCCGAGGGTGAGGTCGCGATCCCCACGCGCTACGAGCAGGTCGACTGAGCGCAGCCTCTTTCTACGAAGCTCCGGCCTCGTCCCTCTCTGTGAGGGACGAGGCCGGAGCTGGTGATACGTCGAGGCGCGCCCCGCGGTGCGGGGCCGCGTCAGTGGCGGCCGACGAACCACTCGCGCAGCAGGGCGATGCGTGCCTCAATCTGCTCGGTCGTGGCCTGGGCGACCTCGGGGCCGCCGCATCGCGAACGCAGGCGCGAGTGGATGGTCGCGTGGGTTTCACCGGAGCGACGCGACCACGTGGAAACCAGATGCTGGAGCTCCTTGCGCTTGGCGGCACGCAGCTTGTGGGCCGGAATGCCGGCATTGTCTTCGCGCATCTTCTGCGCGGCGCGGGTCTTCTTCTGGGCGGCGACCTGGTCAGCTTGGCGGGCGCGAAGCAGGGTCGTCACCTGATCGGCGTCAAGCAGGCCGGGGATACCGAGGTATTCCTGCTCTTCCTCGGAGCCCACCTCGGCACCCGCACCCCACGCGGCACCGTCGAAAAGGACGCCGTCGAACTCGGCGTCCGCCCCCAAGACCTCGAACTGAGAGAGCAGGTCGGAGGACGCCTTTTCCTCACGGTTCGCCGCGGCGACCAGCGCATCCTCGGGGTTCCACATGTCGTCTTCGCTGGCCTCCTCCCGCCGGGGACGATCCAGCGCGTGGTCGCGCTCGACTTCCATGCCACCGGCAAGGGTCAGCAGAGGCACGACAGAGGGGATGAAGACGGTGGCCGTCTCGCCACGTCGCCGGGCTCGCACGTACCGGCCGATGGCCTGGGCGAAGAATAGCGGCGTGGAAGCGTTTGTCGCATAGACACCGACCGCAAGGCGCGGCACATCGACGCCCTCGGAGACCATGCGCACGGCGACCATCCACTTGTCGGCGGAGCCGGCGAACTCGGAGATGCGGTCGGAGGCGTCCGCGTCATCGGACAGCACGATCGTGGGGGCCTTGCCGGTAATGAGGCGCAGGTGACGCGCGTAGGCGCGCGCGTGGTCTTGGTTGGAAGCGATGACAAGGCCGCCCGCGTCAGGCACGGCGCGGCGCACCTCTTCGAGGCGCAGGTCAGCGGCTCGCAGGACGGCGGGAATCCACTCGCCCTTGGGGTCCAGCGCGGTGCGCCAGGCCTGCTTCATCATGTCCTTCGTGAGGGGCTCACCGAGGCGAGCGCTGACCTCGTCTCCCGCGTTGGTACGCCAGGCCATCTGCCCCGAGTAGGACATAAACAGGACGGGCCGCACCACGTTGTCCTTCAGCGCATCGCCGTAGCCGTACGTGTAGTCGGCGCGCGAGCGTCGGATGCCCTCCTCGTCCTCCTCGTAGGTGACGAAGGGGATCGGAGAGGTGTCGGAGCGGAAGGGCGTGCCCGTCAGGGCCAGGCGACGTGTCGCGTCCGTGAATGCTTCGCGCACGCCATCACCCCACGACAGGGAGTCACCGGCGTGGTGGATCTCATCGAGAATGACGAGGGTGCGATAGGCGCGGGTGCGCGCCGCGTGGACGGCCGGGTTGGAGCCGATCTGCGCGTAGGTGACGGCCACCCCGTCGAAGTGCGAGCCAGCCACGCCCTGCGCGTTCGTGAAATCAGGGTCGATGTGGATGCCGAAACGCGCCGCACTCGATGCCCATTGCCCCTTCAGGTGCTCGGTGGGGCACACGACGGTCAGCTTGTCGACGATACCGCGGGCGATCAGCTCGGTCGCGAGAGTCAGGGCGAAGGTCGTCTTGCCTGCGCCCGGGGTCGCGACCGCCAGGAAGTCGCGCGGGGAGGTCGCCATATAGCGGTCCAAGGCAGCGGCCTGCCAGGCGCGCAGCCTGCCAACGGGTGCGCGCCGGGTTATCTCGCTCACTTGTCGGAGCCCTTTCCGCCGTCGGAGAATGGCCAGTTACGGCCATTCTTCCCCATCGAGTCGCGCAGTTCCTTGCAGGTGGGGCACACCGGGTATTGCGAGGCGTCGCGGGTGGGGATCCAGACCTTGCCGCACAGGGCGACGACGGGCTGGCCCGTGACCATCGATGAGTTCGCCTTGTCCTTGCGCACGAAGTGGGCGAAGCGGTCGCCGTCCCCGCCCGTGTGCTCCTTGCGGGTCTCGGTACGCTCCAGCAGGCCGGTCGAGGACGCGGTGGAGGGACCGGAGGGCGCGGAGGGGCCGGTGGGTTCATCGAGGGCATTACGCATGGGGTCCATTGTACGTGCCCGTGGGTGCTGACAGCGGGTGGCGCGCGTGCGCCGGGAGCGAAGAAGCGACGCGCACAATAGGGCCCCGGCCTCGCTGTTACGAGGCCGGGGCTCGGTCGGATGGGGAACCTATCTCACAGGTGTTCCTTCTCCCAGACCTCCTTGTAGAAGTCTGCGAGCTCGAGCTTGGAGGCGGCAGCCTCGTCAAGGAGCACGGTGACGTCGGGGTGGTGCTGGAGGATGGAGGCGGGCCAGCGCTGGGTGACGCCGCCCTCGATCATGGCCTTGACCGCGTCGGCCTTACCTTCACCCGTGGCGATGAAGATGTGGGCGCGCGAGTCCATGATCGTGCCCAGGCCCTGGGTCACGCAGTGGGTGGGGACCTGGTCGATGTCGCCATCGAAGAAGCGGGCGTTATCGCGGCGGGTCTGCTCGGTCAGGACGCCCACGTGGGTGCGCGACGCGAGGGTGCCGCCGGGCTCGTTGAAGCCGATGTGGCCGTCGCTTCCGATGCCGAGGACCTGGATGTCGATGCCACCATCGGCCTTGATGGCCTCGTCGTAGGCGGCAGCGCCAGCCTCAAGGTCATCGCACCATCCGTCGGGGCCGTGTGCCGCGCCCTCGGGCATGTCGACGAGGTCGACGAGGTTGCGGTGGATGAAGTTCGCGTAGCCCTCGTAGTGGTCGCGGGGCAGGCCCACGTATTCGTCGAGGTTGTAGGAACGAACCTGGGCAAAGGAGATCTGACCTGCCTCGTAGCGGCGCACGAGCTCTGCGTAGAGCTTGAGCGGCGAGGAGCCGGTCGCCAGGCCGAGCACGAAGTTCGGCTTAGCACGGTACACCTCAAGGATGCGGTCCGCTGCGAGGGACGCGATCTGATCTTCGTCGTTGAAAATTCCAATTCTCATGTGTTTAACCTTACACCCCCATCAGCGATTTGTCAGACGAATCGCTATGCATTTGTTGGAATGCGTGAGCCGGGTGAGCCGTGCAGGGCAGAGACGATCCGCTCAACCTCGGCCTGGTCTGTACCGGAGGGACCGGGGGCACGCATGTGGACCTCGCGCGCACCGCAGGCTGCCACAACTTCGGCGACGTTGTGAGCGCGCAGACCACCCGACACCAAGATGACGATATCCTCTCCCCCGCGCTCCACGAGGCGGGCGAGAGCGCGCGGCTGTGCAACGGCCGGATCACCACCCGTCGTCAGCACGCGGTCATAGCCGAGCTCCATGAGAACGTCGAGACCTCGATCCTGATCTATCACCTGGTCGAAGCCACGGTGGAAGGTCAGAGGCGCGTCCTCAGCCGTATCACGCAGGCGCGCGGCTGCATCCACGTCGATGTTCCCGTCGCGCGTCACAACGCCGACGACAAAGCCAAGTCGCACCGGTGCGCCCCGACCGATCGACGAGAGGGTCTCAATATCAGAGGCGATGCGATCGACCTCCTCGCGAGTGTGGACGAAGTCACCTGGGCGCGGGCGTACGAGCACTTGGACACCGCCGGAGGGAGCCACCTCCAGGGCAGCCTGCACATCGTCGAATGCGGGAGTCAGGCCGCCACACGACAGGTCGGTGCAGATCTCGATGCGATCCGCTCCCCCGTCTCGCGCACGGCGCACACCCACAGCGTCTTCGACGCAAATTTCAACAATCGTCACGGCTGCCACCTCTCGTAGCACGTCGAGCCGCCAACGCGGGCGGCCAGGATCGCAGCACCCCAGCGACCGCCGCCTCCCCCGAGGGAAGCACGCACGATCTCAGGGGCCTCGCGGAATGTCAGCATCGACGCGAATTCCGCTCGCAGCGGTGCCAGTAGGTTCTCCCCCGCGTGCGACAGGCCTCCGCCAATGATGATGCGCTCGACGTCGACGGTGAGCGTCATGTGGGTGAGGGACAGCGCAAGGGCGCGAACAGCGGTATCCCACACCTCAGTCGCGACCGGGTCGTTGCCGATGGCGTCCTCGATGGCCTTCGCGCCAATGTCCTCGCCCGTTGCCTGTTCGTAGCGTCGGGCGATGCCCTTCGCGGAAGCGTAGACCTCCAGGCATCCACGCGACCCGCAGCGGCAGGATTCACCACCGGGGAAAACAGGCGAGTGCCCGACTTCCCCGGCGCTGAACGTCGCACCGCTCCACAGGTTGTCTCCGAGCATGAGGGCGACGGAGATACCGGTCCCGATGGGCATCATGAGGAAAGACGAGGCCCCGCGACCCGCGCCGAGGAGTCCCTCGGCCAGGCCCGCGGCGCGCCCATCATGCATGAGCGCGCAGGGCACGCCCGTAGCATCCTCGACCGCGCGCGCCAGTTGGACGCCGCGCAGTTCAAGGTTTGCCGCGTACACGACGGTCCCGCTCGTCTCATCGACGAGGCCGGGGCATATCAGTCCGAATCCGATCAGTCCCGGATAGCCACCCGCCAGCCCTGCACCGATGCGCCCCACCTGTGCGGCCACGGCCTCACGCTCGGTTGGCTGGTTGCCCTGCGTGAGAATCGTACCGGCCTCGTCGACGATCATCCATTTGATGGAGGTGCCGCCGATGTCGATTCCCGCGAATACGGGGCCCTGGGAATCCCTGACGGCACTCATGGCACAACGACCTGTGCATGCAGATCAGGATCTGCCATATCCGAATCGAAGGGGTACATCGGGCGCTCAATCTTGTGGTGACCGAGGCGGATGAGATCCTGGTCGACGCCGCCGGGGGTCAGCGCCATGAGCCAACCCTTCTGGGTCTCGTACAGGTCGGGCTCGAGGTAGCCGATCTTGACGACGACGACGTCGGCGGTGGTGATATCCACGCCGAGCAGCTCGAACTGGCTGTACATCGTGTACTGGTTGCGGTTCGTGGTCACGATGAAGCGCAACCCGCCCGTGCGCAGCAACGCGGTGCGGCCACCCATGGGATCGTCGGCGAGGGCCTCGACTCTCGCATGAACGTTGAGCGGTCCGGGTTCGCGGGTGTCGATGTGTCCGCCGACCTCGAGGTCGACCTCGGCACCGACGCCTGCCTCCCAGGCGGCACCCGCCGCGACGGGGTCAATAATCGAGGCGTAGACGATGTCGAGCGTGGCATCTTGGACGGGCTTCCACTCGAGCAGAGCCTTCAGTGCAACCGTCACGTCATCCGCGCCACCGGCCCCCGGGTTGTCACCGGAGTCGGAGATGAAGAAGGGCTTGGGGCCATCCTCTGCGGCAGCCAAGCACTCTTTCATGGAGGCGACGGGGGCGACGAACTCGAAGGCATCGCGCACGTCCCAAAAGTACTGGCCGATGCGCTCGGCCTGCTCCTTGACGAGGCCCGCATCGTCGCCCGTGACGACGACCGCCCCCTTGCAGCGGGGCTGGTCGGCCCACGCGAAGCCGATCCAGATCGCGGCGTCCAGGATGCCGTCCATCTCTTCGATGGGGTCGATCATCTTGTAGAGAGACTTCGCGGGCTCGATGCGGGTCGAGGTCTTTTCTCCGGGCAGCAGGACGGGGACGTGAACGAGGGCCTTCACTGGCTTGGGCTGCCCGTTCAGGAGGCGCATGCCCAGGTTGTAGGCGGCGCGGCGGCGCGACTCGAGGGCATCCTCATGGGGCGCGAGGCGGTAGCAGGTGAGAATATCGCAGCCGTCGAAGAGATCCTGGGAAACATTCCCGTGCAGGTCCATCGACGCACTCACCATGGGATCGGGGCCGATGACACCGCGGATCGCGTTGATGAGGTCACCCTCTGCGTCGTCCATGCCCTGGACGCTCATGGCGCCGTGAATGTCGAAGAAGAGGCCATCGAGGGGACCCGCGCCAGCGAGTCCTTCGAGGATTTCCGCCTTCCACGCGTCGTAGGCACCGCGCTCAACGACGCCGCCGGGCAGGGCGCGCGAGTGCAGGACGGGGATCCATTCGATCTGGGTGGCCCAGTCCTCATCACGCCAGTAGAAGCGGTCCATGAGTTCTTCGCCACGGGTGACAATGAAGTCGTCGGCGGTGGACATATAGGGCGTGAACGTCGAGGATTCGATGTGGATTCCGGCGACCGCAATACGGGGTTTGGTCATGAGCGATTCTCCTTTGAGAACTTGGTCGGGGTGAGTGTCGAAAGCCCCCAGAGCGCCGCTTCGCGCCCTGATCGAGATGATTCGGTCACGAGGTTTTCCATGATCGAGGGGAGGCAGGATTGGTGGAGGGCTGCGCGCACTCCGGCTGTGAAGGCGTCGACGGCGGAGAGGGCTCCTCCGACGATGACTGCCTGAGGTGCCAGAAAAGACACGAGGTGAGCGAGGCAGTGCCCCAGGAGGGCACCCGCATGCCGGATGGCGGTTGCAACTTCGGGGACGCCATCGCGGGCGGCGGCCAAAAGCTGAGCGTTGTTTTCGTAGACGAGGCCGGAGGCAGCCAGGTCAGCGCGGATGGAGTCGGCGGACGCGATGGTCTCGAGGCAGCCGACGTTGCCGCACTTGCAGGGACGGCCAGCGGCGGCTTCGACGGGTATGTGGGAAACATCCCCTGCCAGTCCGCCCTGCCCCACCTGGGGCACGCCTTCAACGAGGTAGGCACCTCCGATGGCGGATCCAGCCTTGACGTAGATGAGCGTGTCAATGGGCGTGACCCCTTCGAGGCGACGTCGGAAAACGGATTCGCCGATGGCTCCCGCGCGCGCGTCATTCTCAATGAGGGCGGGTAGGCCGCAAAACTCCGTCACGACCTCGGCGACGTTGATGCCGTCCCACCCCGGCATGCGGGCGGGACGGATGACGCGCGAGCGCTGTGCGTCGACGGGGCCGGGGACCGCTATGGTGAGGCCACCGACCCGCACACCGGCAGCATCTTCCTGGCGGGAGACTTCGTCCATGACGGCATCGAGCACCGCCCGGGGTCCTTTCGCGATGTCGACGAGGAGACTGGTTGCCTCCCCAACTCCGCGAACCGGATCCGTCAGGGCGACGAGGCCGTGGTGGGCCCCCAACTCGACGAGGGCGAGCGCGCCCGCCCCGTCGGAGGTGATGAGGCGGCGCGCACGCCGCCCGCCGGTGGAGACGGAGTGGTCCGCCTCGGCGATGACCCCGGCCTCGACGAGGCGCGAGACGGCGGCTGACACCGTTGAGGGTGCGAGACCTGTCTGCTTGACAAGAGCGGGCCTCGTATCAGCTTGACCGGATCCAATCAGTGTCAGAACAGTCTCGTCGACGTCATGCGTAGCCATGACACCTCCTCTGCGTACCTATGCGGTAACTACAACGTTACACCGCGCTCATCATTGAGAACAGGATCAATTATGCCTCATCGAAGAAAGTCCGACACTTCTTTCATCGAAATTCATCGTTATTTTTTCGTAACATTCCGTATTTTGGCGAAAGTGGCAACATTCGCTAACGAACTGTCATATGATGAACGTCATCTGACAGGGTTGTCATCCGTCAGTGTCCCCGATCAACGTTGATTTGGAGCAGTCATGAACCTGAGAAAGAAGCGGTGGATGATCACCGGAGCGGCGCTCGCGATGGTCGCCTCTCTCGGACTGTCCGCCTGCGGCGGCAGCGGAAGCGGCGGTCAGGCCGCCACCTCCGAAACCGGCAAGAACGAGGTCACGATGGCCTCGCGTACCCCCAACTGGATCTTCCCGGTCTCGGCCAAGGGCTACACCCAGGGCGAGAACGGTCAGTTCATCCAGGCGATGTACCGTCCCCTCTTCGCCTACAAGTCCACCTCCGAGACCCCCTACAAGATCAACCTCCCCAAGTCCCTGGGCACCGTTCCCGAGGTCTCCGAGGACGGGATGACCTACACCATCAAGCTGCGCGACGATGCCAAGTGGTCCGATGGCACTCCCGTCACCTCCCGCGACGTCGAGTTTTGGTGGAACCTCGTCACCAACAACAAGGAGGAATGGGCTTCCTACAAGAAGGGCTTCTTCCCCGACGGTGCCGATCTGAAGATCGTCGACGAGCACACCTTCTCCATCACCACGGAGACCAAGTTCGCCCCGGCCTGGTTCATTGACAACCAGATCAACAAGGTCGCACTCCTCCCTCAGCACGCCTGGGACAAGTCCAGCGCCGACGAGGCCGTCTCTGACATGGACCGCACCCCCGAGGGTGCCCAGGCTGTCTTCGCGTACCTGCAGGGCGAGGCTAAGAACCTGTCCTCCTACGCCACCAACCCCCTGTGGCAGACGGTCAACGGCCCCTGGAAGCTCGCGGAATTCACTCCCGACCAGGGCCTCAAGCTCGTTCCCAACGAGAACTACTGGGGCGAGGACAAGCCCAAGATCGACGCGCTGATCTACAAGGCCTTCACGGGTGATGACGCCGAGTTCAACTCCGTGCGTTCGGGTGCCATCGACTTCGGTTACATCCCGGCCGCGCAGTACAACCAGCGCTCCGCTGTCGAGGGCAAGGGATACAACGTCTTCCTGTGGCCCGGCAACTCCATCACCTACCTGGCTCTGAACTTCCACGAGAAGGCTCCCGGCTCGAAGTTCATCAACCAGAAGTACATCCGCCAGGCGATGCAGCAGCTGATCGACCAGCCGACCCTGTCTGAGAAGATCTGGTCCGGCACCGCCTCCCCGACCTGTGGCCCGGTCCCGATGGCCGCCGACAAGGTCGGCACCACCGAAGGCTGCGTCTACAAGTTCGACCCCGAGGCCGCCAAGAAGCTCCTCGAAGACCACGGCTGGAAGGTCGTTCCTGACGGCGATAGCACCTGCGAGAACCCCGGCACCGGTGCCAACCAGTGCGGCGAGGGCATTGAGGCCGGCGACAAGCTCAGCTTCAAGCTCGTTTCCCAGTCGGGCTTCGTCTCCACCCACCAGATGTTCGAGGAGATTATCTCCCAGTTCGGCAAGCTCGGCATCAAGATCGACATGAACGAGGTTCCCGACTCGGTCGGCGCCTCGCAGGCATGCGACGACGAGACCCCCTGCACGTGGGACCTGTCCTTCTTCGGCTCCCAGACCTCGTGGGGCTTCCCGATCTACGCCTCCGGCGAGCGCCTCTTCGCTTCTGACGCTCCCGTCAACCTCGGCCAGTACAAGAACCCCGAGGCCGACAAGCTCATCGAAGAGTCGACCCGCTCCTCCGAGCCAGGCGCTCTCCAGGCATACAACGACTACCTCGCGGAGGACCTCCCCGTTCTGTGGATGCCCAACCCGTACTACCAGATCACCGCTGTGAAGAAGACGCTCGACCTGGGCGAGCTCGACGCCACCGGCGACACCTGGCCCGAGGATTGGTCGTGGACGACCGAAGGTAAGTAGTTCCTTTGCCTTGACGCCTCATGGGGCAGGCGCCCGCACCCGCACATGCGGGCGCCTGCCCCCTAACCGCGGAGTTCGCAATGTTCCAATTCATCCTCAAACGCCTCGGCCAGGCGGTCATCGTTGTCTTCCTGGTCACGATCATCACCTTTATCCTCCTCCAGTCGCAGCCGGGCGGCGCAGCCCGCGCGGCACTCGGTAAGGATGCGACCCAAGAACAGCTCGCGGCCTTCGATCACGAAAACGGTTACGATCGCCCGATCCCCGAGCAATACGTCAACTACCTGAACAAGATTGCGCACGGCGACTTCGGCTACTCCTACCAGCACAACCAGTCCGTCAACGACCTGCTGGCGGCCCGTCTGCCCCGCACTATCTTCCTCTCCCTCCTGTCCACCATCCTGGCTCTCATCGTCGCGATCCCCCTGGGTGTATGGCAGGCCGTCAAGAGAAATAAAGCGCCCGATTACGTCGTGACGATCGCGTGTCTGCTCGCCTATTCGACGCCGATCTTCTTCGCGGGCCTCCTCCTCATCGTCCTCTTCTCCCAGGTGTGGCCAATCCTTCCCAACGATGCTCCACAGGGCGAGAATCTATCAGTCATGTGGGAGCAATGGGATCACCTCATCCTTCCCGTGTGCGCCCTGTCGATCGGCACGATCGCCGCTTACGCCCGCTACGTGCGCTCCTCGATGGTGGATAACCTCAACGAACAGTACGTGCGCACCGCCCGAGCGAAGGGCCTGTCGGAGTTCCGAGTCGTCTTCGTTCACACCCTGCGAAACGCGATGTTCCCCGTCATCACGATGATCGGCCTATACATCCCCGCGATGTTCTGTGGAGCCCTCGTCATCGAGACCCTCTTTAACTTCAACGGCATGGGCTTCATGTACTACCAGGCGACAGGCAGGCGCGACTACCCAATCCTCCTTGGCGTCGCCCTGATCGTCTCCTTCGCGACGGTCATCGGCGCGCTCCTGGCAGACTTCCTCTACGCCCTGGCTGATCCCCGTATCCGACTGGCAGGACGTGCCAAATGACCACTGTAACCGCACCCATTGCCGCGCCTGCCAAGGCGCGCAGCGCCCGCAAGTCGACGAAGCTGCAAGGCCTACAGGTCTTCATGGAGAACAGGCTCGCCGTCTTCGGAGTGTGCCTGATCCTCATCCTGATGGTCTTCTCGTTCATCGGCCCCATGTTCTATGTGACCGACCAGGTCCACACGGACCTGTCCAACTCTGCTCTGGCCCCCTCCTCCGAGCACCCGCTCGGTACCGACATGGTCGGCTACGACCAGCTCGGACGCCTCATGAAGGGCGGCCAGACCTCGATCATCGTCGGCCTGTTCGCTGGCATCTTCGCAACTACGATCGGCACGCTGTACGGCGCGATCGCCGGCTTCGTCGGCGGTTGGATCGACGCGATCATGATGCGCATCGTTGACGCGCTCATGTCCGTGCCCGTCCTGTTCCTCTTCATGCTGATCGCCACGATGATCCCGCCGACCGTCCCGGTCCTCATCATCATCATGTCGGCCCTGTCCTGGCTGGGTACGTCCCGATTGATTCGAGGCGAGGCCCTGTCCCTGCGCACGCGCGAGTACGTCGTCGCGATGCGCGGCATGGGCGGATCAATGCCCCGCGCAATCCGGACGCACATCGTCCGCAACACGATCGGAACAGTCATCGTCAACGCGACCTTCCAGGTCGCAGACGCTGTCCTCTACGTCGCCTACCTGTCGTTCCTCGGCCTGGGTGCCCAGCCTCCCGCCACCGACTGGGGAGCCATGCTCTCCAACAGCCAGTCGCACGTCTACTCGGGCAACTGGTGGCTGCTCTACCCGCCGGGCATCCTCATCATCCTCCTGGTCCTGTCGTTCAACTTCATCGGCGACGGCCTGCGTGACGCCTTCGAAGTTCGACTGCGCAAGAGGTGAGCACTGAACTATGAACACTCCACTCCTTCAGATCAAAGATCTACACACAGACATCGAGATCCGTTCCGGCGTGGTTCGCGCCCTGTCGGGTGTCGACCTGCACGTGAACCCGGGCGAGACCCTGGGCATCGTGGGCGAGTCCGGCTCCGGCAAGACCATGACGGCACTGTCCCTCATGGGTCTGCTACCCCAGGGCGGCAAGGTCTCCTCCGGATCGATCATCCTTGACGGACAGGACCTCACCCAGCTGCCTCTCAAGGAGAAGCGCAAGCTGCGCGGCACCAAGGTCGGCATGATCTTCCAGGATCCGCTCACCTCCCTGAACCCGACCATGAAGATCGGACTTCAGGTGTGTGAGCCGCTGCGCGTACACGAGAAGCTTTCGAAGAAGGAAGCTCTCGCGCGCGCGGTGGAGATCCTCAAGCGCGTCGGAATGCCTCGCCCCGAGGTGGTCATCAACAACTACCCGCACCAGCTGTCGGGCGGCATGCGCCAGCGCGTCATGATCGCCATGGCCCTCGTGTGCAAGCCGCGCATCCTCATCGCGGACGAGCCCACGACGGCCCTGGACGTGACCACCCAGATGCAGATCCTCGACCTCATCGACGAGCTGCGCGACGAGTACAAGATGGGCGTCATCCTCATCACCCACGACCTGGGTGTCGTCGCCGGTCACACCGACCGCGTCGCCGTCATGTACGCCGGGCGCATCGTCGAGACGGCCCCGACGAAGACACTGTTCACGGAGCCGAAGCACCGCTACACAAGCTCGCTCATGGCTGCGCTGCCCGAGCGCGCCCTCGCGGCCGGCACCAAGCTCTTCTCGATCCCGGGCGCTCCCCCGTCGCTGACCAACCTGCCGGTAGGATGCCGCTTCGCAGCCCGCTGCCTGTGGGCCACCGACGAGTGCCGCGCAGCCTACCCCGACCTGAGCGGGGACGAGAACCACACCTTCTCCTGCTTCCACCCGGTGCATGAAGGAGACGAATCTCCCGCGGTCCTGCAGGCCAAGCTGGATTCCGGCAAGGTCGCGGATGCGGCCGACGGCACGGCGCAGATCTCCCACGAGGTCCTGCTCGACGTCAAGGAAGCCTCGCGCGAGTATGAGTCTGCTGGATCCGGCTTCTTCAAGCGCGACAAGGGCGTTGTCTCCGCCGTCGACCGCGTGTCGATCACAGTCAAGAAGGGCGAGACATACGGCCTGGTCGGCGAGTCCGGCTGCGGTAAGTCAACCGTGGGCCGCCTCATCGCGGGACTGGAGCCCCCGTCAGGTGGTGCCATCGAACTGGATGGACGCGACCTGGCCACGCTCAGGGGACGCGACGCCGTGCGCATCCACCGCGACGTGCAGATGATGTTCCAGGACTCCTACGCGGCGATGGATCCGCGCATGCGCATCGACCAGATCCTGGCCGAACCCATGAGCATCCAGAAAACCGGCAACGCCCGTCAGATCGCCGCGCGCATCATGGAGATCCTCGAGCAGGTCGGCCTCACCGAAGAGATCCTAGACCGCTACCCGCACGAGTTTTCGGGCGGACAGCTCCAACGCATCGGCTTCGCCCGCTCGCTCACTCTCGCCCCCGATCTCATCGTGGCCGATGAGCCGGTCTCCGCTCTGGACGTCTCCGTCCAAGCGCAGGTCCTCAACCTCATGAAGGATCTGCAGCTGGAGTTGGGTCTTTCCTACCTGTTCATCAGCCACGACCTGGCGGTCGTTCAGTACATGGCGGACCGCATCGGCGTCATGTACCTGGGGCGCATCGTCGAGGAAGGCCCAGCGCACGAGGTCGTCTCGAATCCGAAGCACCCCTACACGAAGGCACTCATCGACTCGATCCCCGTGCCGGACCCCGAGTACGTCCACGACGAGAGCGCCATCAAGCTCACCGGCGAGCCGCCGAGCGCGGTCAACCCGCCCAAGGGTTGCCGTTTCCGCCCGCGCTGCCCGTTTGCCGGAGAGGAATGCAAGGTACAGCCCATTCTGACGGATGAGACGCACCGCGTGGCCTGCCACCATCCCCTCCTGCAGCTGAGCGTCAAGGAAGAGGTGGGCGTCTGACACACGGATCCATGCGAACTCCATGAGTTGCTCCCGGCCCGAGAATCGGGCCGGGAGCAACTTCATACGGACGGATGCTCGGTCGAGCCTCTCAGCGAATGTCTGGCAGCTAGCGAGTACGAGTCCCTTCCAGGTGGCGCAGGCCCACAAACAAGCATCCGTAGGGCCGACACGCTGGCGGGATCGTGGGTGCCCGGAGACGCGTATGGGGCGCGACCACGCGGTCGCGCCCCATAGGCAATTGGCTGTCGTCAGCGCGTCACTTGGAGACGGCCTTCTTCAGGGTGGAGCCAGCGGAGAGCTTCACGCCGTAGCCAGCGGGGATCTTGATCTCTTCGCCAGTGCGGGGGTTGCGGCCGGTGCGGGCGGCGCGCTCAACACGCTCGACCGAGAGCAGACCGGTGACCTTGACGGCCTCGCCCTTGGCCAGGGACTCAACGAGGACGGCCTGGAAAGCAGCCAGGGCCTCGTCAGCCTTCGCCTTGGTCAGGTCGGCGCGTTCGGCAATCTGAGCGACAAGCTCGGTACGGTTCACGGACATTGAGAAACCTCATTCCTGTTCGTTCTTGGTTACCACTGTCGTGGCCACGAATGACACACTACGAAATCTCTGAGGATTTCGCCGACTTTAGCGCCAGATTTCGCGGATTTCACGAAAATATCTCGTTTTTTCACCCAAATACCCTCAATTCTGTGTGACAGCTCACTCAAACTTGCCGACTGGTTGCAGTTCAGAGGCTCTCAAATGCGCCGCCATCGGCGCATTTTTCGTCACGAGAACTCTCTGACATGGCACCCGCGCCGAGAGTTCACCCCTCTCAACGCAGGGGGCACAGACACCCCCGAAGCATCGCCACACACTCGCTAAGGAAGTACCGATGGCGCCCTGCACGCGCTCGCGCGTCCGAGGCGACACACACCCCTTGCCGTTCACCACGCGAGACACCGTCTGATGAGAGACTCCGACCAATTCGGCCACGTCCACCATCGACGGAGGACGACCATTGCGCGTCATACCCGCCTCCCTCCCGCATGTGTCCCGCTTTGTTCACATCGTAAACGACAAGGGCCCGTGACATATAACTCGCCACACTTTGTGAATAACCTGCTAATCGCATCGGCTGATCACAGAGAATGGAGGGGTCCCTTCAACACTTGGATAAAGGTCCAGGAGACACAGATGGCATCAAGCCCCTCGTCCGCTCCCCACCCCGTCGATCAAGTCCCTCCCTTTGGGAAACTCACCATTCTGGGCATTCAGCACGTCCTCGCGTTTTACGCGGGTGCCGTGGTCGTTCCCCTCGTTATCGCCTCCGGCCTCGGGCTCGACAACCACACGCTGGTCCACCTCATTAACGCCGATCTGCTCACCTGCGGTATTGCTACCATCATCCAGTCGGCCGGCATCGGCCGCTTCATCGGCGTGAAGCTTCCCCTCATTCAGGGTGTCACCTTCACCGCCGTCTCCCCTCTCATTGCTATCGGAGCTGCGGCCACACCCCCCGGCGCCGACCCGAAGACCGGCCTGGCCACCATGTACGGCTCCATCATCGCCGTCGGCCTTCTCGTCTTCCTGGTCGCCCCCTTCTTCGCCAAGCTCCTGCGTTTCTTCCCACCGATCGTCACGGGTACGCTCCTGACCGTCATGGGCACGACGCTCCTGTCCGTCTCCGCCGGTGACATCGTCGCCTGGGCCGATCGGGCCGCCGATGACGCAGCGAAGGCAACCGCGACATTCGAGGCACTCGGCTTCGCTTTTGGAACGATCGCGATCATCGTCATCATCCAGCGCCTCTTCAAGGGCTTCATGGGCACGCTGTCCGTGCTCCTTGCTCTGCTCATCATGACAGCCGTTGCCTTTGCGATGGGCAAGACCGATTTCTCGGGCGTGGGAGAGGCCAGTTGGTTGGGTATCACCACGCCCTTCTACTTCGGCATCCCGAAGTTCTCGCTCACCGCGCTCCTCGCCATGATCATCGTCATGGCCGTGACCGCCGTGGAGACCACGGGCGACGTCTTCGCCACCGGCGAGGTCGTGGGCAAGCGCATCGCCCCGCGCGACATCGCTAACGCCCTGCGCGCCGACGGCCTGTCCACCCTGCTGGGCGGCGTCCTCAACTCCTTCCCCTACACCTGCTTCGCGCAGAACGTCGGCCTCGTGCGCCTCACCCGCGTGAAGTCCCGCTGGGTCGTCACCGCGGCGGGTGTCTTCATGATCTTCCTGGGTCTGCTGCCCAAGGCGGCGGCCATCGTCGCGGCGATCCCGCAGCCCGTCATCGGCGGCGCCTCCCTGGCCATGTTCGCCAACGTCGCAGTCGTCGGCATCCAGACCCTGGCGAAGGTCGACCTGCGCGACAATCGCAACGCCGTCATCGTCTCCACGTCAATCGGCCTCGCCCTCCTCGTGACTCTGAAGCCCGGCATCGTGAGTGTCATGCCCTCCTGGCTGCAGATCATCTTCGGCTCCGGCGTGACCATCGGCTCGCTGACGGCCATCATCCTGAACCTCCTGTTCTTCCACATCGGACGCCAGGCCTCGCCGGACGTGGCCCTGGTGGACGGCAAGAAGATCAACCTGGACGACGTCAACGCGATGGATCGCGACCAGTTCGTCGCCACCTTCTCGACGATGTTCTCCTCGCACACCTGGCCGGTTGAGCGCGCGTGGGAGTCTCGCCCCTTCGCCTCCGTGACCGAGCTGCGTTCCTCCTTCGAGGACGCTGTCCTGGCGGCCAGCCCCGAGGAAGCCGAGGAGCTCATCGCGTCCTACACGGACGTCGTCTCCCTGGTCCTCGACGGAGCGGGGGACGAACAGTCCAGCTCGGACACCTCATCCCTGTCAGTGGGCGAGGTGACCCCCGAGGAAGCGGAGGAGCTGCGCGCCCTCGCCGCCGCCTACCACGAGAAGTTCGGCCGACCCCTCGTCATCTGCGTGGACAACGTGGTGGACCGCAAGCACCTGCTGTCCTCGGGCTGGCGCCGCGTCGAACACTCCCCCGCCCGCGAAGCACGATTCGCCCTCGGCGAGGTCATCGACATTGCGGACCTGCGTTTCGATCAGCTGGTCGCCGACGCGAACCCCATGCGCGCCGCGTGGGACGCGGGTTTTGAACGTCTCTGAGCGTTCTCGATCAACGAGGCCGGGGCACGTCGGGCAGTGTGCCCGACGCGCCCCGGTTTTCCGGCCACGTACCGCATTCCAGGTGGAGATGCCAGCAGGGATGCAGATACGTCGAGGGGCCGACCTAATGGTCGGCCCCTCGACGTATCCCATCAACACAGTGCAAGTTAACCCAGAAAGCTCCTCAATGGTGTCTCGTCGGCATTGCTCGGGCCCGAGTGGCCCGTGCCGTGTTCCCTTGTGATGACACCTACTGTAGGAGCCCAACCTTGCGACGCCAGCAATGGGAACTGAGAAAGTCCTGGAATTGTAACCCCGCAGGCAGCTAATGGGTCACAGACCAGTGCGCGCCCCCGGAATTGCTCCGGGGGCGCGCACGACCGGGTAGGCTCAGCGCCTCCCCTGCAATGTCAGCCGATCCACTGGCCGTTATCGGCGAAGCGGTACCACTGCCAGCCGATCCATTGCCAGCCGGTTGCCATCGCTCCGTTGCCGGGCGTCAGGTAGTACCAGTGATCCCCGTCCTTGAGCCAGCCGGTTGCCATCGCTCCGTTGCCGGGGGACAGGTAGTACCAGCGTCCCCCATCCTTGAGCCAGCCGGTGACCATGGCACCGGAAGCGGTGCTGAGGTAGTACCAGGAACCACCATCGTGTAGCCAGCCGGTTGCCATCGCACCACGACCGGGCATCAGGTAATACCAGGAGGGACCGTCCTTAACCCAGCCGGTCGCCATGACGCCAGTGGTGGGATCCAGGTAGTACCAGGTCATGCCGTCGAGCACCCAGCCGCTGGCTTGTTTACCGGAGGAGACGTGGTAGTACCACGAGTCGCTCTCCCACACCCAGCCGGTGCGCATGTAGCCGCGCTCGTCGAATCGGTATGTGCCTTCGTCGATGACGGCCACGCCGTTGCTCGGGTAGGTGCCGTCGTTGTAGCGGTACCACCAACCCACACCGTTCCACTTCCACTCACCGGCTTGCGGGGCGGGGGCCGGCCCGGGTGCCGGGCTCGGGTCACTGTGGAGGCGCACTTCCTGCTGGGCGGGGTTGAGGCCCCAGTCCCAGGCGAACAGGTAGGAGGTGGCCGGGGCTTCGCCCGTGCGGCCCATCTCCTGCCAGGCTCGGTTCAGCTCGGCGACGGAGACCTCACAGTGGTAGCGGTGCGTACCGTCAGCTTGGATCTCACCGTCGTCTTCGATGAGCTTGCGGAAGTACCACGCCCCGCCGGCGGACTCGTGGAAGTCGATGCCCGTCAAGGGCGAGTCGTCGGCGACATCGAAGGAGATCGTGCGTTCCTCGCCCTCACCATGGACCGTCACGTTGGAGATGACGGGGGCCTTCGTATCCAACGTGAACTCGTAGCTCATCTGGTGGGTCTGTGAGGAGGGGCCGTCCGTTGCCGCCTCGAGCGTCAGCGTGTAGCGTCCGTCAGGCAGCGCCTGACCCGACTCGTCGTACCCGTCGAAGACGGGTTCCTCACCGGAGAACTCACCGGGCTTCGTCCAGCCGGTCGCCAGGTCGTACAGAGACTTGCGCACGCGGTTGATCGTGTAGGAGTTTACGGTTTGACCTGCGGAGTTGCGATAGGTCAGCCTCACCGATGGGACGGAACGCAGCATGCCCGTGAGAGGAACGATCTCGTCGGGGGCATTGGCAAGCCCGGCACGCGACGCGATGAAGCGGTCGGGGTTGATCTTGCCGACCAGGTTCACGTACTGCTTGTCCGACAGCGGATTCAGAGAACCCAAGGGGATTGAGGAATGGGCGTTGACCAGTGCGGATCGGTAGACGTGCACGGGTGTCGTCTCGTTATCTGACCACTTTCCGTCGAATACGTTGGGGATCCCCCACGATCCGTAGAAGCCCAGGTACGGCACCGTCAGGCTCGGCGTTTCGTCGACGCTGGCGAAGGTTACGGCACCGTCGATGAATGTTCCCTTCGGGGTGTTTTCCTCGGCGGCGGTGATGAAGTCGGCCTCGGGCGTGACGGTGACGGTCACGGTCGCGCTCGACCGAGCGGGAACGGAGATCTGCTGAGCGTCGCCAGCCTCGACCACTGCCTCACCCGAGAAGGCCAGGGAAATTCCCTCTCCCACCCAGTTCCGGGAGTGTTCGAGGAGGATTCCCTCCTGCGCAAGTTCCGACAGTGCCTGACCGCCGAGCGTGTACGTGTGGGCGGTGTCGGAGAGGTTCGAGAGCTGTACCTGGAAGGTCCAGCCCGTCGTGCCGTCACCCAGGTCAGCTTTGGGGCGCGAGGGGTCGGCCGCTCCGATGACCGTCGGGTAGACGCTCGCGGTGGTCGCGGCGAGCGCATCGACGGCACCAGCCCCCACCTTGCGCGGTGAATAGTAGCTTCCGTCGCCCAGCTCGACGTCGATGAGCGGGCGGGCGGTTCCCATGAGGAAGTTCGTGACGAGCGCGCTCTTGTCCGCGTCGGACTTGCCCGCAAACAGAGGATCAGTCGCGATGCGCTGGCGCACGAGAGCACTGATGCCAGCGACCTGCGGGGACGCCATCGATGTGCCGGAGAGCCGCTGGTAGTCGTTCCCAAGGACAGCCGAGAGGATGTCACCACCGGGTGCCGCGATCTCGGGCTTGAGAGTCAGGTCGGGGGCGACACCCCACGAGGAGAACTCTGACGCCGTTGGGTTGTTCGAGGCCAGTACGACGCCCGAGTGGGTGACTCGCACGAAGACGTCTGCGCCATCAGCGTCCGCGATGGCCTCAATGATTGCCTTGGCGTCCATCTTGGAGATGGTCACCGTCGGGATCGTGCGGGTCGAGCCCACGAGCGCCTGGTAGGGGGTCTCAGCCTCGTCGGTGTCCGCGATCATGAGGGCCGCGGGTGCGTGGCTGAGGGCTGCCAGATGAGAGGCCTTGAGCTCGTCGGTCATTGTCTGCCCGCTGCGAGTATCAGTCCCGCCCTTGTTCTCGAGAACGATCACGTCAGATAGATCGCTTCCCGTGAGATGCTCGAGCTCGTCGCTGCCTCCCGCTCCTGCGAAGACAACACGGTAGTTCTTGTCGACGATGTCGCGCAGGCCGGGCACGTTCTCACCCCGATCGTCGAGGGCGTTGCGGTAGGCGATCTTTCGGTCACCCAGCTCCACGTAGGGCAGAGCTTCCTGGTTGTCGATCGAGGCTACCGCCAGGGTTGACTTATAGGAGGCGGGTTCACCGAGCGTACCCGTGTCGGGGTCTGTCGCGAAGGGCTTGTTCTGTCCGCTGTTGTTGCCGTATGCATTGGAGAAGGCGTTACCCGCGGCAGCGTTGACGGTGATCCCCGCGTCTGCCAGGGCTTTGTACACGTCGGCGAAGATTGTTCCGGCTTCGCTGCTCATACCGGCGTCGTCACCGAGGGAAAGGTTGATGACATCCGGCTTGATGACGAGTGCGTCGTCGAGGGCAGCCAAGATGGCGCTATCAGTCAGGGAACCATTCGCATCGGATGTCACCTTGGCGACGACGATCTGAGCATGGGGTGCTGTCCCCTGTAGAACGTCCCCATTGGCCGCCGCGATCGCGGTCACATGAGTGCCGTGGGACAGGTCCTTCGCGGAGTGGGGCACGACGTCGGCGTCATTGTCGGCATAGTCGTAGGCGAAGGGAATCTTACTGTTGACGTAGGTGCCGGTCTTGCCGTGGGCGAGCGTGGAGGTGAAGGCAGCCACGTCGGCCGCTGTCATCCGCACGTCGACGCCATCCATGGAGCCAGAGAAGGCGTCGTGATCGAGCTGTAGGCCAGAGTCGATGACCTCGATGACCTGGCGATCCCCCTTCTGGGTCGCCTCGTTGGCGCGAGTCATCGCCAGGGATGAGGCGTTCTTGAGGGTGGGGTTGCCCGCCCCGTCGGCGCTGGTGTCCATGGTGGCGCGCACGCGTTCAATGAAGGCAGCCTTCACTCCGTCGGTCGCCTGGATAGCTGCAAGCGCGGAGCCGGGCGCTTCGATGGCGAAGCCGTCAAAGGCGTGAGAGTAGTCGCGCACTGTGGTGGTCTGAGCGCCGGGAACGATGTCAGCGACGGCGGAGGAGATGCGCGCCTTCACCTCGTCGTGCTTTGTGCTCGAGGACAGACCGAAGACGCGGCGGTGCCAGGGAACGCCCGCGTCGCCCTCCTCAAGCTGGACGATGATCGTCGTCGGGGTGTCGTCGACCGATTCCCGCGTGTTCGAGGCATCGGGCAGGGTCAGCCCACCGGCGTCGGCCTGGCGGACGGAGAGGAGAACGTCCTCAACCTGTGTGCCTGGCTGGTCCTTGGGTGACGAGGCCGGGGCTGCGGGGAGCACATCGCCCGGCGCAGTGGTCGCCGCGAAGGTCGGAGAGTTCACGCCGCTAAGGGTGAGGGCTCCGGTCGCGACGAGCGCCAGTACCGGGATTGGTCGTTGGGACATGTATCGCTCGCTTACGTGTCGACTAGGTGACGATCATGGTCGCGCCTGGAGGAGGCACCGCCCCATTATCCAGAAGTTGCTTCACTTGTGCAGTATGCGTTTGTTGCCAACGGTACCTAGCGGTGCGCCGCTTTCCGCCTGCGCAGCAGACGCAAAGAGGCGCAATCGTGCGATTGTGTTACCCCACGATCGGAGCGTGAGTCGCGAGTGGGTCGCCGACACGAAGCACGCAAGAACCACTCTCCCGGCTCGATCTGTCCATACCTTGATATTTTGTGCGAGCTCTCCGGATATGCCGAGGGGTCGACCTTACGGTCGACCCCTCGGCATATCCCATCAACACAGTGCAAGTTCTCCCAGAAAGCTCCTTGAAAAAGTTTCGCCGGCATGTCCCGAGCCCGTGTGGCCCGTGCCGTATTCCTTTGTGACGACTCCTAATGTAGGAGACCAACCTTGTGACGAAGACAAAACAACCTGAGAAACACCTGGGATTTTGGAGCCGACACCTCCGGGGAAGCCGAAGGTGCCGGCGCGGTGACATAGGATTCACCGTCTGAATGCGGGTTCTAGCCGATCAGCTCGCCCATCTGCGAGAAGGTGTACCAACTCGAGAAGATCCGCAGTCGGCCCGTGGCCATCACGCCGCTTCCGTTCTTCAGGTAGTACCAGGACGAAGCATCCTTAAGCCAACCCGTGGCCATGGCACCCGTGTTCGGATCCAGGTAGTACCAGGACGAACCATCCTTGACCCATCCGGTCTGCATCTTCCCCGTGGCCGGGCTCAGGTAGTACCAGGACGAAGCATCCTTAAGCCAACCCGTGGCCATGGCACCCGTGTTCGGATCCAGGTAGTACCAGGACGAACCATCCTTGAGCCAACCGGTTTGCATCTTCCCCGTGGCCGGGCTCAGGTAGTACCAGGAGGAGCCGTCGAGAACCCAGCCGGAGGCCTGCTCGCCCGAGAAGCCGTGGTAATACCACGCGCCCCCCTCGAAGAACCAGCCGGTGCGCATGTTTCCTTTGGCAGTAAAGCGGTAGGTCTGTCCGTCGATCACGAGCGAGGTGCTCGTGGCGCGTGTACCGTCCGCGTAGTGGTACTGCCAGCTGCGACCGCTGCGCACCCACTTTCCATGCTTGGGCGCCGAGGCCGAGGAGGCCTTGAAGGTCACGGTCGTCGAGCTCACGAGTTTCGATTCGTCACGCACGTCGATACGCGCGACGATGCCGTCGCTGGCCGGGGTCCAAGAGAAGGAGCCCGTCGAGGTGGCGGTGTCCGAGCTTTCTGACATCGCGGCCCAGTCCTGCAGGACGGTTTCACGCCCGTCGGACTCGATCTGGACGAGACGCATCTGGCGTGTGCCCAGGACACCGGCCTGAGCGGAGACAGACACCGTCGTCGGGACGCCAACCGCTGAGGTGAGCGTGTACCCGGCCCCGGCCTCGTCGATGCCGGTGCCCGATACACTCAGGGCCGGCTCGGCGTACTCGAAGAGGTTGGCCGTGTTGTACCCAGCTTGCTTCATGGCAGCCTCAGCGATCTGCCACGCCTGAGAGCCCCTGGGAGCTGCGACGTAGACGGCGGTGTCGGCCTTCAGGTCGGCCGCCATATCCTCGGCGAGCTTGAGCTCCTTCACGGTCGAAGGCAGGACCAGAACGCGGGGCGTGTCAAACCAGAAGGTGAAGCGAGTCATCCCCTCGCCGAAGAAGGCGCTGTCGGGACGTCCGTTGGTGGCCTTACCCTCGTAGTAGAATTCGCCATCGGATCCGCCTCGCACGATGACGTGACGCGGGGTCGGGGTGTTACGCGGAGTCATCCACAGTTCCGTGACCTGAGAGCCCAGTTCGATCATGTCCAGGCCGTTGTTGACGAGGCCGCGGGCCACCTGCACGGAGTCGGGAATGACGATGTCGGCCAGGTTGTCGCAGCCATCGAAGGCACCAAAGCCAATGGTGGTCAAGCCCTCGGGAAGGACAACGCGACGCAGGGACGTGTTGTTCGAGAACGCGGAGTCAGCGATCTCGACGGTGCCTTCGGGCACCGTGAACTCGGTAGCCGCGTTCGTGGGCAGAGACAGGACGAGAATCTGGCCCGCGTCGGAGCGCTGGTAGAGGACGCCACGATCGACGGAAAACACGGGGTTGGCCGAAGACACAGTCAGCGAAGACAGAGACTTTGTCCCGAAGAACGCCGATTCTCCGATCGAGGACAGCCCCGCACCCAAGTGCAGGCGGGTCAGGGAACTGTTGCCAAAGAACGCGCTCTTGCCGATGCTCGTCACCGAGTCGGGCACCGTGACAGATGCAAGCGGCGCGTCCTCGAAGGCGTAGTCGGACACCGCGGTGAGGCGTTTCAGGTCCGGGCGGAAGTTCACCTCGGTCAGCGCCCTATCGTAACGGAAAGCACTGTCCGCGACCTTCGTCGTTCCACCCAGGTCGACACGCTGGAGCTTGGGCATGTACCAGAACGCCATGTCATCCATGGATTCGAAGCCGTCGGGAAGCGTCAGGGAGGTGATCTGCGCGCCCGCGAACGCGGTCTTTTCCACGTGGCGCAGGGACGAGGGCAGGGTGACGGAGGTGATCTGAGCGTAGGAGAATGCATCCACGCCGATCGTCTGGGTCCCTTCGGCGAGCGCATAGTTACCGCCGGCGTTCTTCGCTGGCGGGTAGGTCGCCAGTTGAGTCAGGCCCTTTGTGTACAGGACGCCGTCGAGGCTCTGGTAGCTCTGGTTGGCCGTGTCGACGTCAATGCGCTCCAGGCGCGGAGAGCGCGCGAAGGCGTACAGTAGAGCGCCCTCTTGCATGCTCGGGCCAACGTGGATAGAACGCAGCTTCTCCATCTCGGCAAAAGCCTCCGTGCCGACCATCTCGAGGGCGCGGGGCAGCGTGATGTGCTCCAGCGGCGTGTCAATGAAGGCGCGCTCTCCGATGTACGTCAACTGCGAGGGGTGGGCATCGTCATCCTGGAAGGTGATCTCTACGAGGGGCTGGTGAGCGAAGGCATAATCGTCGATTTCGCGCACGGACGCAGGAATCCACATCTTCGTCAGATGCGCGTTGGCGAAAGCGCTGGTGCCAATCTTGGTCACGCTCTCGGGGATGCGTACCTCGCTGGCACCACCGGTGTAGCCCACGAGCACGCCGTCGGCGTTGATGATGAAGCCGTCGGTGTCTGCGCTCAGCGAGGCGGCAGCGTTAGCCTGCCCGGCGGCGTCAGCACTGACCGCATGGGCAGCAGGCGCGCCAAGCGCAGTCAGCGACAGGGTGCCGGCAAGCGCAAACGCCAGCACCGCGAACTTTGAATGGGACATCTGTGAACCCCTAAATTAGCATTCGGTAGGAGAAGGCCTCGCATTGCGATCAAGGCCATTGATGTCAAACATATCGCTTTTTAGGGTTTTCGGATACCCCTACGACCCTTTTCTCAACATATGTCGGCCGATTCACCCGCATCTGCGCAAGTAGTAGCATACTTATCCCCTTCATAGAAGCCTGGCATCACCCAGCTGATTCACCTCCTTCTCATCGAGTTTATCTAGGGTTTTGTTGCATCTTTCCACTCAATCTGTCAAGAATGCCAACAACCTATCTTGATCCCATCTGACAACGGTCTCAACCGCCCGTTATGCAGGCGATTTACTTCATGATCGACCGAATGGTCGAACAAGATGCGCACGTCGCACCCTGGGTTGACCCGCCATGGCGACAAATGACGAATGGGTGGCGAGACAAGCACACGCCCCCGGATGATCTCCGGGGGCGTGTGGGAAGCCTGGTAACAGGTCAGTTCATCAGCTGTCCTGAGTCAGCAAAGCGATAGGAACGCCAGCCGATCCGCTGGGAGCCGGTGGCCATCACTCCGCTGCTCGGGTCGAAGTAGTACCAAGCTCCGTCCAGCTGCAGCCAGCCGGTCGCCATGGCACCACCCGCGGGGTACAGGTAGTACCAGGAGACCCCCAGTTGCAGCCAACCGGTGACCATCGCACCGGAGTCGGTGCTCAGGTAGTACCAGGCACCGCCGTCCTTGACCCATCCGGTCGTCAGAGCACCACTGGGCTGCATGAAGTACCAGGAGGACCCATCCTTCACCCAGCCGGTCGCCATCGCGCCACGTCCGGGCGTCAGGTAGTACCAGGTCGGACCCTCAAGCAGCCAACCGGTGACCATCTGACCGGACGCCGGGCTCAGGTAGTACCAGGACGAACCATCCTTGACCCAGCCACTCGCCTGGGCACCCGACGCATCATGGTAGTACCACGCACCATCCTCACTCGCCCAGCCGGTGCGCATGTAGCCATCCGCACCAAAGCGGTAGGTGGAGTTGCCGATCTGCACCTTCCGACCCGCCGGGTAGGTCCCATCCGCATAGCGGTACCACCAGCCGGCCGAATCGCTCACCCACCGGCCATCCTGCTGAGCAGGAGGCTCCGGGGACGGCGCAGGCGTCGGATCAGGGGTTGGCGCAGGCGTCGGATCAGGGGTTGGCGCAGGCGTCGGATCCGGGGTCGGCTGCGGCTCGGGCGTGCCCGGCTGCTTCAGCACGAGAGTGTTCGTCAGGTAGGAGGCGTCGCGCACCTGAACACGCAGGCTCGCGTCCGCCGCCGACGGGGTCCATGGGAAGGTCACCGAGGAGGCCACCGCGCGGTCCCCTCCGTCCATCACCGTCGTCCAGTCACGCACGAGCGTCTCGGTGCCATCCGCGCCGATCTGAACGGCGCGCACCTGCTGGGTCGCGGCGATACCACCGGCAACCGTCGCTGTCACGTCGACCGATGCCCCGGCCTCGCCCGAATACGTGTAGCTTCCCCCGGCCTCGGCGATTCCCGCGCCGGACAGGGTCATCGATGCTGCCGTAAACGTGTGCAGGTGGGAGGCGTCGATGCCCGCGGCCTCAAGAGCGGCCTTGGCGACGTTCCACGCCGGCGTTCCCTCGGCCGCGGCGACGTACACGTGCGTGTCTGCCTTCTTCTCGTCGCTCAGCTCCGGCTCAAGGTCGAGGCGGGTCAGCGTCGAGGGCAGGACGAGGACACGCGGGACGTCCACGCCGAAGGACACTCGGGTCATGCCCTCACCGAAGTAGGCGCTCTGGCGACGGCCATTGGTGGGTCGGCCGTCGTACACGAAGGAGCCGTCGACGCCGCCGCGCACGACGATGCGACGAGGCATCGGAACCCAGCTGCCTTCCATGCGGATCGAGCTCACCTTGGTGCCGTACTCGACGACCTCCAGGGAGTTGCCGACGACGCCGGTCGAGCGCTCGACCGAGTCCGGGATGACCAGCTCAGTCAAGGCACTGGTGCCTGCGAACGCATCGTCGCCGATCACCTTCAACCCCTCGGGCAAGACAACGCGCGTGAGCGTCTTGTTGTTGGCGAAGGCCGTTGCGCCGATCTCGACCGTGCCCGCGTGCACCGTGTAGTCGGTGAGCGTGTTGGCAGCCGGGGAGAGCATCAGGTGCAGGCCGTCGTCCACCTTGCGGTACAGGACGTTGTTTTCGGCGGAGTACACCGGATTATGGGTGGACACGGTCAGCGTCGCGATCTTGCGGTCGTTGTACAGGGCGGTCACTGCGAAGGAGGTGACGCCCGCACCGATGTGGAACGAGGTCAGGGCCGTGTTCTCCGAGAACGCCTGCTCGCCGACCGTGGTCACTGAGTCGGGCAGCGACACCGAGGCGGGCGCGGTGCGACTAAACGCGAAGTCGCCGATCGTAGCCAGTCGTCCCAGCTCGGGGCGGAAATTGATTCCCGCCTTGGCCTTCGTGCTTTCGAAGGCGCTACCGCCCACCGTGATCGTGCCGCCCAGGTCGATGCTGTCAAGCTTGTCGGCGGAGCAGAAAGCGCACACGCCCAGGGTCTCGAATCGTTCGGGGAGAGCCACCGCGGTTAGCGCGGAGAGGCGGAAGCCCTCTTCGCCGATGGAGCGCAGGGAGTCGGGCAGCGTCACGCTCGTGATGGACGCCTTCTGGAAGGCGCGATACGCGATCGTCTGCACCCCGTCCAGGACCGTGTAGGCCCCGCCTGCGTTCTTCGCCGCCGGGTAGATGAACAGCTTCGAGTGGTCCTTGGAGTACAGGACGCCGTCCACGCTGTCGAAGTTCGGGTTCGCAGGGTCGACCTCGACGCTCATGAGCGCGCTGGTCTCCGCGTAGCCGCCGGTCACCGAGGAGACATCGACGTTCGGGCCCAGCTTGATCGAGGTGAGAGCCGAGTTGTAGTCGAAGACCCCAGCGCCTATCGTCACGACGGAACGCGGCAGCTCAATAGCCTGAAGACTCGTGTTCGCAAACGCGCGGTCGGCGATCGTGGTCAGCTGGGCGGGGCGGGCCGCGTCGTCGGCGAAGCTGATCGTCTTCAGCGAGCTGTAGATGAAGGCCTCCTGGCCGATCGATCGCACCGAGGCAGGGATCGTCACGTTCTCCACGCTGGAGCTCGCGAAGGCCCGCTCGCCGATGGAGGTCACGGTCTCGGGGATCGTCACGTCCGTGGCGGAGCCCTTGTACTTCACGAGGACGCCTTCCTCGTTGATCTCGAAGTCGTCGGCGTCAGCGGCGCGCACGGTCACGGGGATAGTCGCGGTCTTTACCGCGCCGGCCCCAGTGGTGACGGTGGCGGTCAGCGTGCCGGAACCCGCGTGATCGCCAGCGGTCAGTGTCGCCTTGCGCGTGTCGGTGTCGGCGACAACCGTGGCCAGGTCGGCCGGCTCCACGCTCCACGTCACAGCGCGGTCCTTGAGCGAGGGAGCCAGGTACACCTTCACGGGGGCGCTCTCACCCACCTTGACGCTCACCGCCGCCTCGGCGGCCTCAATACCCGCGTCTTCGGAGATGGTACGCACGTGGACCTGCGCGCTGGCAGACAGTGTCGGCTGGGATGCGTCGGTCGCGGTGATCGTCGCGTCGCCGGCGGTCAGCGTCTGGACCTCGCCGTTGTCGTTCACGGTCGCCACGCCCTCGTTCGAGGAGGTCCACACGAGGTCGGTGACGTTGGCGTTGGTCGGCTCATAGGAGGCGCTCAGCGCGACCGTCTCGCCCGCGACGACCGAGGAAGACTCAGGCGTCACAGACAGGGAGGTCATCGGGATCGTGTGGAAGCGGATCACCTGACGTGCCTGGTTCTTTCCCCAGTCCCATGCGAAGAGGTAGGCGGTTGCCGGGTCGGAGGAATCCGCGCGGTCGATGAGGTCTGCCCACTTGATCTCGTAGTGCTTGGCGTAGGTGCCGTCGGCCTGGCGGTTGGCACCCACGGCCTCCTTCTCGTCGTAGTATCGACGCGAGGTCAGCGACTCGGAGAAGGCGATGCCCGCCAGCGGCGAGTCGTCGGTGACGTCGAAGGAGACGACGCGCGCATCCCCCTCGCCGGTCACGACCAGGTTGGAGATGACGGGAGCCTGGGTGTCCAGGGTGAAGTCCCACGTCATCTGCTGGGAGACGCTCGAGGGAGCGACCGAGGCCGCGTCGATCGTCAGCTTGTAGCGGCCCGCGGGCAGCTCCTTGCCGTCCTTGTCGAATCCGTCGAAGACAGGGTTGTTGCCTTCCTGGCTTTCGATGGGCTCGATCCTGCTGGCGTGATAGTTGAACAGGGACTTGCGGGCGCGCTCGAAGGTGTACTCGCGCACGACGTCGCCGGCCTCGTTCGTGTAGGTGTAGGTCACCTTCGGGGAGTTACGCAGCAGGCAGGTGCGCGGCAGGAGACGCGAAGGGGCGTCGGGCAGCGCCGAACGCGACATGATGAAGTACGCGGGGTCGACCGCGCGCACGTCGTCGATCTCCTGGCCGACGAGCGGGTTCAGCGCGCCGAGGGGCACCTCGGTCGCGGGGTTGAGCAGCGTCGAGGCGCAGGAGTGGACCGCGTTGGTCGTGCCGTCGAACCACTTGGCGTCAAAGACGGAGGGTGAGCCCCAGGAGCCGTAGAAGCCCATGTAGGGAACGGTGAGGTCGGGGGCACCATCAGTGCTCTCGAAGGTGACCGCACCGTCGATGAAGGTGCCCTTGGGGGCGTTCGCGTTCGCGTACGAGGCGAAGGCTGCCTGCGGGGTCACGGTGACGCTCACGGTGGAGGTGCCCTTGGCGGGCACGGTCACGGAGTCCGCGGAGAAGGTCAGGTCGATGCCCTGCCCCGCCCAGTTCTTGGAGTGCTCCGTGAACAGGCCGCCATCGACGATCTCGGAGAGTGCCTGGCCGCCCAGGGTATAGGTGCGAGCGGTGTCGGAGACGTTCGTCAGAGTGACCTGGAAGGTCCAGCCGTTCGTGCCCTCACCCAGGTCGGCCTTGGGGCGCCACGGGTTTTCCGCGCCCACGACGCTGGGGTAGACGAACGTGGTCGTGGCCGCGAGCGCGTCCACCTGGCCGGCACCCACGCGGCGAGGCGAGTAGTACGCACCATTGTTCTGGTCGATGTCGAGCAGCGGGTGGGCGGTGCCCATCATGAGGTTGGTGACGACCGCAGTCTTATCGGCCTCCGAGAGGCCTGCGAAGGCCGGATCCTCGTTCACGCGCTGGCGAACGAGGGCGGCGATGCCGGCGACCTGCGGGGTCGCCATGGACGTTCCCGACATGGAGCGGTAGGTGTTGCCCAGGACGGCGGCAACGATGTTGCCGCCGGGGGCGGCGATCTCGGGCTTGAGCTTGAGGTCGGGGGTGACGCCCCACGACGTGAAGTCGGAGATCGACGGGTTGGTTGAGGCGAGCTGCAGGCCCGAGTGCGGGTTCGCAATCGTGATGGAGCCTGACTCGCTGGCCTTGATGGCCTCGATGAGTGCGTCCTTCTCCTTCTGGGTGATGGTCACGGTCGGCATCGTGTGGGTGGCCTCGATGGTGGCCACGTACGGGTTTTCTGCGACCTCGGAGTCGCCGATGATGAGGGCGGCGGGCTTGGAGGCGAGCTGCGTGAGGCCCTTGACCTTGGCCTCGTGGGTCATGTCCGCGCCGGTGGCGCTGTCGGAGCCACCGCGGTCTTCCAGGACGATGACCTTCGAGAGGTCGCCGGGGTGCTCGGCCACCAGCTTGTCGAGGGCTGCCGCGTCACCAATGCCGGCGTAGACGAGGGTGTAGGTTCCCTCCTCGATGTCCGTGAGGCTCGGCACGACGGCATCCTTGAGGCCGCGGGACTTGCGGTAGACAACCTTGCGATCCCCCACCGTCAGGTAGGGCAGCGCGTCCTGGTTGTTGACCGAGGCAACGGCCAGGGTCGAGCTGTAGGACGCGGGTTCGGAGAGCGTGCCCGCGTCGGGGTCGGTCGCGTAGGGGCGGTTCTTGCCGCTCTTGTTGGAGTAGGCGCTCGAGTAGGAGTTGCCCGCGGCGGCGTTGACGGTCACGCCGGCGGCGGCGAGGTTCTTGTAGACCTCCGCGTACATGGTTCCGGCCTCGGTGCCCATGCCTGCGTCCTCGCCGAGAGAGAGGTTGATCGAGTCGGGCTTGATGACGACAGCGTCGTCGAGGGCCGCCAGGACGGTGCTGTCCGGGATCGATCCGTCCTTGTCGGAGGCGACCTTCGCGACGATGATCTGCGCGTGGGGTGCGGTGCCCTGCAGGTCGGCTGCGTTGGCGGCGGCGATCGCGGCGACGTGGGTGCCATGCGAGAGGTCCTTGCTGGACTTGGGCAGCACGTCGGGGTCGTTGTCCGCGTAGTCGAAGACGAAGGGGATCTTCTTGTTGATGTAGCTGCCGGTCTTGCCGTGCGGGAGCGTGGCGGCGAGGGCCTCGACGTCGGCCTGGCTCATGCGCACGTCGACACCGTCCATGGAACCGGAGAAGGCCTGGTGGGTGGCCTCGATGCCGGTGTCGATGACCTCGACGACCTGGCGGTCGCCCTTCTGGGTGGTCTGGTTGGCGCGCGTCATCTCCAGGGAGGATGCGTTCTGCAGGGCGGGATCCACGGCATCGGTACCCAGTGTGCCCCCGTCGCCCTCGACGACCATGGGCTTGTGGTGGCGCTCGATGAAGGCGGCCTTCACGCCCTCGGTCGCCTCGATGGCATCCAGGGACGAGGCCGGGGCCTGGATCGCGAAGCCGTCCAGAACGTGCGTGTAGTCCCGCACGTCGGTGATGTCCGCACCGGGAACCACGGCCTCGACCGCGGTCTCGATGCGGTCTTTGACCGTCTCATGCTTGGTCGAGGAGGACAGCCCGAAGACGCGGCGGTACCACGGGATGCCGACCGCTCCATCTTCGAGCTGGACGATGATTGTCGTCGGGGTGTCGTCGGAGGGGAAGCTCTCGGGGGTGGTGGTCGGGTTCTCCGCACCGGCCTCGTCGGCACTCCCCGACTGCGGGGCTCCGGAGCGCGCGTCGACGGAGGAGGCGGGGGCACCCGACTGGCTTTCCTCGCGTGCGTCCGCGGCGAATGCTGCCGGGATACTCACGGTGGTCATGGCGAGGGTGCCCGCGGTTAGCAGCACCAACGCCGAGGTTTTGCGATGGGACATCTATGGCTCACTTGGTTGACAACTGGGTCAGGGATAGGCCGCAGATACGGCACAACCCAGAGTCTAGGATAGGGTTACCTATCCTGACCGAGAAGCCCCGTTCGGTGTTCTTCTCACCATCCGAAGAGCGCTTTACCAAGGCACTTCTTCGACGTAAACTGACCCCCCTTAGGGTTACCTTAGCAACTATAGCCACGCATAAATTGTGCTGGTGGGGGCAAAACAACGAACCCGCCAGCGTAGGCCCATGCGAGCCCCTTTTGGCGGGTTGTTCTGCGCGAGCCGAGCGCCGCGCGAGCGACTGTCAGAGGATGACCGCGGTGCCCGTCGCGATGGCGGCAAGCATGCCGTTGTCGGCACCGGCGGTGAAGTAGTCGACCTTCACGCCGACGACCGCGTTCGCACCCATGGACTGCGCGCGTGCGCACATTTCATTGACGGCAGTCGCGGAAGCGTTACCGATCTCTTCCTCGTACTGGGAGGCGCGGCCACCGAACATGTTGGACAGGCTCGCACCGAAGTCCTTGAAAAAGTTCACGCCGGCGAAGGTCTCGCCCGACACCATGCCGATGTAGCGCTGAATCGGCGCGCCTTCAACGGTCGGGGTCGTCACTACAAGCATCATTCACTCCTTGAAACGGGGTTAACAGGTCAACACTACCCGCGTTCCCACGCTAAGGCTAGTAGGCCACTGGCCGCACGAGCACGAAGCTCCTAACACCTCACACCCGCCAGGCTGCCGCTATTCGGACTGTCAGCCTTTGCCCGCGGGTTTGATCGGATGACGCACGATGGTCTTCAGCTTGTCAGCTGCAACCTTGCGAGCGTCCGACAGATAAACCTCGTGGTGGCGCCGCTCCTCCGACAGGTCGATCTCGTAGCCTTGCTCGCGCGCGAAGGCATCCATGGCCTCGACCGTGGCAGGCTCGTCGTCGTAACTACCGACGTGCAGACACTGGACGCAGAGCCCCTCACACACCCGCAGATATTCCGCGATCGAGCAGTCAACCTTCTTCTTCGCCGTCGCTTCCTCGACCGCCCAGCCGAAGACCTCCCGTGTCACGAAGTCGGGTAGACGGATAACGGCAATCCAGTTGAAGGCTTCCTTGTGGGCGTAGTCGACCCCCTCCACGGCGTCCTGCCACCAGAAGCCTTCCAACGGCGGGACGACGAAGTCGGTATAGCCCTCGATCTGGCGGCTACCTTTCTTGCTCATTTTGATCGTGTAGGAGATGGCGTACAAGACGGCGAGCGCCTGCTGGTAGGCCCCGCCTTCTTCGTTAGGGTCGCCGCTGCCGCGCACCGCCACGTAGGTGACCGGCGGGACCTCGATGATGCCCGGCCCCTTCTTGGGGGCGTAGAGTTCCTTGTATTCCTTCTTGAAGTCAAAGGCCATGTCAAACTCCTTCGTTCGCGACAATGGTACCGCAAGTGCTATCTGTCATTCTCCTCACTCCCCTATCCGGGCGGCTAAGGGATCCGATTGTCGACTCAGTTCACGGGCGCTTCTGCGCTCCTGCGCTCCTGACGAGCGATTCCGCCATTGAACCCTGAAGCGGGGCTGCGCGTCTGGGCGGGGTGGGGGCACTGGGAATACATGAGCCGCGACTCGGTCGCCTACGGGGCAATGCTAGGCACGCTCGTCCGAGAGGGGTGTTAGCTCCCGCTGTCGCGTGGAGCAAACGGCTCACGCGGATAGGTTATGCGGATACGGATAGGTTATTCACTTGCGGATAGGTTAATAAGCTATCCACATGCTCGTGACCTATCCGGATGTTCGCAACCTATCCGCGTATGCGAGCACGGAACCCCGATCCGAGATCACACTATTCCTCCACTGTCGAACAAAGTGACAGGTCAACAAGAACCTATTGATACCCGAGTTCCAGAAACGCTCGAGGCGACTGCAGGGCATCCTCCAGAAGCCCCGCGCGGGCAAGACCCACCACTTTGGCCACAGTCCTTGCCTGACAGTTGATCGACCGCTCAGGATTATGCTCGATATCGGTGAATGCATCGAACATCATTACCTGCTCAACGAGCTTGTCATCGCGACAAAGAGCCGAGGCGTACAACCAGTCGTAAAAATAGGTCTTCGGCTCTAATGGGAATTCATGTGCAAAATACTTGAAACCGACGAGCTTTCCACTTTCCCTCAATCGCCGATCTGTTTTTGCCGCACGACTCGAGACATCGAAAAGATCAACAAACGGGCCACCATGCGCAAACACTTTTGAAGCCTGGAAAGCACATTCAACACTATAACTTCCACGTCCTGGATGCGCAATCATCAAATTGAACGCGCTTAGCTGAACTCCAAGGTCTCTTGCACTCTTAGAGGACACCTCCAGAACACGCGATGAAGGAAACTTAGCCACATACGACGCATGCAAACTTGCAATCGAACGCTGCTTCTGCTGAATAGAAGATCCAGACAAATGCTCAAAATCCACAGACAATTCCGAAACATACGGACTCTCAGAGTCAGGTACAAACACCAGCCTACGAGCCATGACGAGCCACCTTCTCACTCAACACGGTATCGAAACAATCAAGGAAAGCAAAAATGCTCAAACTCTCGAGAATTTTCACTTTCCACTGACCACAAATACCTTCATACTTATTCAAACTCCGCAACATTGCGCGCTCATTTTAGGAAATTATCCTTCACGAACAAATCGCTCGTTCCACTGCAAAGCCAGCCTGATATCAGGCTCTACTATTGCCCCCTCGCACGTCCACGATAGGCCAGCGTGCCGAGGCCGTGGGCCGCGAAGCCGAGCAGGCTATAGCCCACCCCATAGGACAGGGCGCTGACATTGAAGAACAAGAACATCGGTGCCAGGAAACACGCGAGAGGCGCGAGCAGCCACAGGAAGCTGAAGCCCTCCTTCACACCATCCCAGGTGCCGAAAACCATCGCGAGTACCGGCAGGATCGCTAGCAGAATCAGGAACGCGGCGCTCTTGACGATGTCCATCGAGTCCGAGAAGGACATGAAGCTGAACCAAGCCGCCGGCACCAGCATGTAGAGGCCGAACAGCACGGCGATACGAATCCACGTTGATCTTGTCGCCCATCTCATGAATCAATGATACGTGAATGATCAGAAAGAAGAAGGGATTCAACACCCGAGTGGCTCCGGTGACATGACTATGCGTCGATGGAGCCAGCACCAAGGCTGGACCCCATCGACATGAAGGCTGCACACCCCTCAGCGTCCCCACGAGGAGACGGCCTCGGGGCACCAGTTAGCCGCAGAAGCTTCCGAAGAGGCCGCGCTTCTTAGGGACAGCGGCATACTCCTCGTCGGTGTGCTCCTTGTTGCACCACTGATCCGCGGGCACCTTAGCCTTCACCGAGTCGATGTGTTTGCCGCAGCCCTTCCAGGTGGTCTTTCCGCATACTTCGCAGGTGGTGGGTCGACACATGATTATCTCCTTGACAGTCGCGCCTCGGATCCTTTGGGGAGTCGTTGCGCATTGATGGTTGTTCTATTCGTGATAGTAGATCTGTCGCCGCGCTAGGTCAGGCGGAGGAAAAGCTGCTCAAGCTCCTCCATCGTCACCCTGTCCCCAGCCACGAACGATTCCTTGTGCGCCGTCCGAGAGTGGGCCTCGTCTCGCGAGCCGACAGCCTCCTGCGCGCACTGCGACATGATCGTCGCTACCGCGAGGTAGCTGGCTCGTTTCATCGCGGAGTTGACGGCCGCGAACTGAGTCAAGACCTCCCGGCAGTTACCGTCCCCGCTTTCCAGCTGCTCGATGAGGGCGTCAAGCTGCCCTCGAGCGCGCTTGAGTCGGTTTACAATCTGCGTCTGCGTCGCCATGCCTCTCCCCTATTCTTTAACGAGCACCGTGGCGGCGCGGTCGCCGAGCCACGCGCGCAACGTTTGAATGCCGCCCGACAGCATGGTCACGTCAAAGCCTGCCGCGCGCACGATGCGGTAGCCGATCCAGGAGCGCACGCCGGCTGCGCACATAACGACGAAAGGTTGCTCGCCGGCGTTCTCATCGACCCAGGCGCGCACCTCGTCCAGGCGATCGCGCAGCTGCGTGTGGGGAATGTTCAGGGAGTTGGGCATGTGCCCGGCAGCGTATTCGCCGGGCGTGCGCACGTCGAGGACCGGCATGTCCTCGGTGAGGGCGTCCGGGCCGGTGAGGATGAGCTCGCCGGTCGCCACGTTGTGGGCGACCATGCCGGTCTGGTTGACGGGGTCTTTGGCCTGGCCGTAGGGCGGCGCGTAGGCCAGGTCCAGGTCGATCAGGTCGGCTGCCTTCAGTCCCGCACGCATCGCGGTCGCGATGACGTCGATGCGGCGATCCACGCCGTCGGTGCCCACGGCCTGCGCGCCAAGGATCTCGCCACCTGCGCCCACGTGCATGAGGATGTGCACGGGCTGGGCACCGGGGAAATAGCCCGCGTGCTGATTGGCGTGCGTGTGCACCGTGAAGTACTGAGTGCCCGAGGCATCGAGCGCCTGGCGGTTGGCACCGGTCATGGCGGCGGTGAGGCTCCCGATCCGGACGATGGCCGTTCCCTGGGGGCTTGGGATAGGTCGGGCGGTGGCCTCGCCGTGTTCGGCGTCGGCGATCTCGTCGGCGATGAGGCGTCCGCCGCGGTTCGCGGGACCGGCCAGCGCTACCGGACGGTCCTGGTCGCAGCCGATCGTGCCGTCGCCGATCGCGTAGATGTCGTCGGCGCTGGTGCGTCCGTGATCGTCGAGGACGACGTAGCCCTGGCGGGTCTGGATGCCAGCTGCCTCGACGACCGCAGTGTCTGGGCGGACGCCGGCGGACAGGACGATGACGTCGGCGTGCAGGACGGTGCCGTCGGAGAGGGTCACGACATCGTTGTTGTCAGCCTGGGCGATGGCCTGGGCGGCAACGCCCGCGTGGACGTGCACGCCCAGGTTTCGCAACTCTCGGGTAACCAGCGTTGCCATCTCGACCTCGAGCGGCGGCAGGACGTGCTCGGCGAGCTCGACGAGGTGGGTTTCGAAACCGCGAGCGGCGAAGGCCTCGGCGGCCTCGATGCCGATGAATCCGGCACCGAGCACGATGGCGCGGGTGCCCGAGGCTTCGCGCAGGGCGAGGGTATCGTCAACCGTGCGCAGGGTGTGTACGCGCGGGGAGTCGAGGCCGTCGATCGGCGGACGGGCGGCGAGCGCGCCGGGTGAGAGGATCAGGTAGTCGTAGGAAAGCGTGTAGGCCTCGCCGGTGCCCGTGTTAGAGACCGTGACGCAGTGGCCGTCGGGGTCGATCCCGCTGACCTCGGAGTTGATGCGCACGTCCAGGTTGAGGGCTGCCTTGAGGGATTGCGGGGTGTGCAGGAGGAGCTTGGCGGAGTCTTCGATCTCGCCGCCGACGTAGTACGGGAGGCCGCAGTTCGCAAAGGACACGTAGTTCCCCCGCTCCAGGACGATGATCTCGGCGCCCTCGTCGCGCCTGCGCAGGCGCGCCGCCGCACTCATGCCACCGGCGACTCCGCCGACGATGACTACTCGCATGTTCCGCTCACTTTCTGTCTCCAATGCCGAGGCACCTGCCACAACGAGACCAATAATACCCCTGGGGGTATTAGGAGGCAACGGTAACTCCACGCCCAACCATCACGACATCGCGCCTCAGCACACAAGACCCCGGGTTTCCAGCAAACACCCGGGGTGGGAATACGTGGGCATCACCCCATGGCGGAACATGTTTTTTTGACGCATAATATTCCCCGTAGGTACGAGGAGGAGTGTTATGCTCGAAAAGGACATGATTGCAGTTATCCAGCACGCAGCCGAAGCTCTCTCCCCTGCCATGTGGGCCGCACATGGGGCAGCGCTTCAGGACGCCGATTCGCGTATGCGCGGCCTCGCGCACGAGAGATACCCTGCGCTGCGTCCGCTCGTCGCGCGCGCGAGTCTGCGCGAGTTCCTGATGGCCGATGAGATTCTGCCTCCGGGGTGGCGTGTTGCCGGTAGGCCGCAGCAGATGGCGCAACTGATCATAGAATCGGACGATGTCACTGCGCGATTCTTGAAGGAGTCGCCGGCTATTTTCCCCGGCGGGGTTCCAGCTGCGGGCAGGAATGGGGCACGACAGGCCTTTTGGCAGCCCTCTCTCCTTGAGGTCGACAGCCCGATGCCTCAGTTAAACCTTCTGCTTCTGTGGGACTACAACACCCCTGGCAGCGCGGATGACGGTTTCACCCTGCGCCTGGTTCACCCGAAGGGGCCGGGTAGATACCTGGGGAGGACTCCTATCGATGCGAGCATTCCCCTGAGCGAGGACCTCAACTGGCTGAAGTCTTTGCGGTTCACTGATGCGCAAGAGGACACGCAGGAGGATTTCTTCGCGCAGATCGACGCCGACGAGGCTGAGGGACATGGCTTCGCAGGCTAACTACTACGGTGGGCGCCTGGGGGTTCTCCTTGACCTGGAGGGGATAACGCAAGCACAGGCAGCCGAGCGGCTTGGAGTATCGCAGGGAGCTGTCTCGAAGGTAATCCACGGCGTATCACCACTTTCCGAGGACCTGGCTGTTCGGCTCGCCGCCGAATTCACCGTTCCCCCCTCGTTCTTTGCGCGCGTGCCGCGTCCATCAGATGCTGCTGCGGTGACGTTCCGCAAGAAGGTATCAACGAGAGCCTTCGAGGAGCGTAGGATCGGCGCGCTCGCGCAGCTTGCGGGAGATCTGTGGCGTGCAGCGTCGCAGCGTTCGGGATACTATCCGTTCACACCTCCCGACGTTCTGGACATGGATGCGGACGACGCAGCCACGGCGGTCCGTGAGGCCGCAGGATTAGGAGCGGACGCCCCGGTCGCATCGATGACTCGCATGGTGGAGCGTATGGGCGTTGCGGTCGTCGCAAACCTGGACCCACAACGTTCCTATGGAACGACAATGGCGGGCGTATCGCGCCCCTCTGCCAGCGAGAATCGGCCCGTGATAGCAACCTTGGGACCCGATCGGGGCGACGTACAGCGTATGACGATCGCCCACGAACTCGCTCACCTGCTCTTCGACCACGACCTGGTGACCCCTCCTCGTGCGAGGTCGCCACGTGAACGCATGGCCTTCGAATTCGCGGGAGCGCTCCTCCTGCCGGCAACCCCCATGCGCGCGTCAATTGGCGAGCGGTCGACGATTCCCGATTACATGCGCCTCAAGGCACGATTCGGGGTGTCACTCATGGCCATCGTGAAGCGCGCCGAAGGGCTACACCTGATCTCGCCCGGACGCGCGAAGAGCATGTACGGACAGATCAACGCGCGCGGCTGGCGCCTGAACGAACCTGTTGACGTCCCCGCCGAAAGACCCTCACTCCTCGCCCAGGCAGCCGAACGCGCCTGGCCGGGCACCCCCTTCAAACGAATCAGCGAAGCAACAGGCGTGCCCACCACGCTTATCGCCGCTTGGATAGGCACCAACTCCAACACAGCCCACCGGCAGCAGGGCGCCGAGGTAATCAACCTCGCCGCTAGACGAGCGACACTCTCAACTACCTCACGATGACCCGCCCCAGACCATACTCCGGCGAGACCCACATGGGCGCTCGAGGGAGTCATTTTGCGCTGGGCGCATGAACAGTGCCCGTTATGGGTGTATGCTCGGTCACTCAGGAGTGGCGTTCTGTCTGGGCGCGGCACTACCAGGCCTTAGCCAGCGCACCGATCAACGATCGCCACAGCCACAAAGGCCGACAAGACGTGATACCCTTCTTCACGAGCAATTCTTTCGCCTGCTCTCGCGCCCCTGCGTTGCAACCGCTGGGGCGCATCTCTTTACCTTCTTCGCTGGTGAGCTTCGTTCCTCGGGACGGCGTGGGCGGTCTACCAGGTGCTCGCGAGAATCCGAATCGGCAGGGTGAATCTTCTCGAGTGGGTGGGGGTTATGACGCCTGACGGCATGACTCGCGCCGACATCGAGGGTGAGACCGGGATGCGCAGTCAGGAGAGCGGCATGCCGTGAGTCCAACTCGATAACATCGTCGTCTAAGCGCTGATCGGACTGGTGGGGATCGCCTGCGGCAACCTCATCAGCGGGCGGTAGCAGCGGCACGTCGAGCACGAACACTCCCGTCTCGCGGAGCTCACACTGGCGTTCGACGCGATGAAAACGGAACTCGAGCGGCTGCCGTCGCCTCGAGAAGGACCTGGAGGCAGCAACACTCAACCTCGACCAGCCGCAGGCTCGCTACCGAGCGGCGCTCGGCTGGGGCCATAAGCTCCGCCGCATCATCGAGGATCTTCTCTTGACGCTCCCGAAAGGGGACGACGCTTCCGCTCGTCCCGGACCCTCCAAGCGAGATCACGCCCGACATCTCACTAACAAGCAGACCCCGTCCACCGGAAGCAAAACCTTCCAATGGCCGGGGCCGCTCTGTTGTACCCACCACGTACCCATTCGAGGCGGATATCGCTGCAATTGCAACGATTGGTGGGAATCTGTGGAGATGGGGGGAATCGAACCCCCGTCCAATAGCCGGCCCCGAATTCTTCTCCGAGCGCAGTCTACGGTTTTATTTCTCAGCCCCCAGCATTGCGTAGACTCACCGCTGGATAGGCTCAGTTGATTAAGTGTCGGAGGCACCCCACCAACATGGGCGACTCCCAGTGGCTCCCTAGACGACGCCAGACACCGGGCCGGAAGCAACTCCCGGGCTGACGGACTAAAGGTTCAGGCTGCGATATCAGGCAGCGAGAACGTAGTCGGTGCGATTCTGTTCGGCACCTATTGGTTTGCACGCATCGTTAACGAGTTGAGCGTACATTCTCGGCTCGCTTCACTTCGATCGACGACCACTGTCGAAACCGATCATCCCCTCTTGAGTTTTCAACCCACCGACGCCCGCGTTGCCGCAGACCGTCGGACACATCAGTTTACGCCCGGGCGGACCGCTCGTCAAGGCAAAGCCCGACCATCCGAAAAATCGATGGACCCCGACACTCGGCCATCGCCTCGTCCCGGACCGAAGCTCTACACGGCCCCGACGACGGAAGGCTCAGAGTAGCTTCGTCGCCTCCAACGTTTCCACCATGCGGCGGTTCTTGCCCACCAGAAGCGGGCGAAGCACCAGCCCCAGGAATGCAGCGAACAGGATAAAGGAAGCGAGGAACCACATGGCGTCCGCATACTCGTGCCCCGAGTATCCTGCGATCGACGCGCGCAGCGCCGTGATCGCGTGCGTCGCGGGCAGGAACGGCGAGATCGCGGAGAAGAACGACGGCAGGATCGCCAGGGGGAACGCTCCCCCGGCGCCCGAGATCTGCAGGACGAGGAGGAGCACCCCCAGCGCCTTGCCTGCGTTCCCGAACGTCGCGATCAACGTGTACATGAGGAAGGAGAACACGATGGCCGTCAGCCAGAGGGTGCCCATGAACTGCAGCGGGTAGACGTGCTGGACCTTCAGGAAGTACAGGTCACCCAGCCCCACTAGGGTCGCCTGTGCAAGCGCGATCGTCCCGAAAATCAGGTAGCGGCCCAGGTAGCCGGCGGCCAGGCCGACGGGCTTCGCGGTGAGGGTCGCGCGCAGCAAGTCACCCTCGGGTAGGCCTTCAGCAACGTTGGAGTTGGTGACGTCCGAGCGCATGGACACGACCATGAGCACGGACCCGACCCACAGAGCCAGGATCGAGTACAGGGGTGCCATCTGGGAACCGAAGTTCGCGACCGGGTAGACCGGGGTCTTCTCCACGCCCACGGGCGCCGCGATGGCCGCAGCCAGGGCCTCGGGATTGTTCCCGATGATCGTCCCGAGCGTCGTCAGATCTCCCCCGGAAAGCACCTCACTCACGGACGCATGCAGGGAGTCAAGCTTTCCGGCCGCCTCGCGCAGGCTCGTGGCCGCGCCAGTCAGGTTGTCGCGCAGCTGGGTCATCCCCTCACGCGCGCTCCCACTGCCGTTCGAGGCAGCGGACGTCGCACCCTCCAGTGACGTGCGGGCAGCGTTCAGTGAAGACTGGGCCGAGGCCAGGGTGGATCCCAGTGACGCAAGCTGAGGACGCAGGTTGTTCTCGTAGTCGGAGGACAGCCCATCGACCGCTGAGCGCGCCTGGGCGATCAAGCCGTTCACCGTCGCGTGCCCAGCTTCGGCATTCGCGACCTTGGAGTCCAGCTCGGACGCGGCGGCGCGCAGACCGTTTGCAACGGCAGTCAGCCGGTCGGAGGCCGCCTGCAGGCGATCCAGCGAGGACTGGGAGACGGGCGAGCCCGGCAACCCCTCGAGCGTCGACTTGATCGACGCGAAGCTGCTCGCCTGCGTGTCCAACACGGTGGCCTGGGAGCGCAGCGTCGAGGCCGCGTCCGACCCGCTCGTCGCCCCCTTCGCATACACATTGTCAACGGCCGTTGACAGGGAGGTCAGCGAGGACTGGGAGGAGGAGATCGCGTCGGACACCGAAGAGACCGCCGCCGACGCAGCTGCTCCCAGTCCATCCGCCCCGGCCTGAGAGCTAGAGGCCGCGGACTGCGCGGAGCCCTTCGCGCTCCCAAGCCCGTCCACGAGCGTGGCCGTCGAGTCGATGAGCGTCACCGAGGAGCCCACGAGCGACGCGTAGGCGTCCGCGCTGTCCGCCGCCGTGCGCAGGCGCGAGGCCACGGTCTGCACGCGGTTATCGAGCGCCGTCACCGTATTGGCGGCCGTCGGAGACGACAGTGCACCCCCGACCGACGTCGCCGTATCGAGGGCGACCTCGGAGAGTGTCTGCACGAAGATCTGATTCACCTGGGCGCTCACGGCCTCGGCGCCCTGGCCCGCGATCTTCGGCGAGATACCGTTCTTCTTCTCGTTGACGTAGTAGGTCATCGGCGCGGAAGATGCTCCCCCGTCGAAGAAGGTGAGCATCTCTCGCGAAAAGTCCGACGGGATAACGATGGCCGCGTAGTAATCGCCCGAGCGCGTCCCTTCGATAGCGGCATCCTCGGAGTCGATCACCCAGTCGAAGCTGTCGTTCTTGCGCAGCGCGGACACCACGGAATCGCCGATGTTGATGCGCAGCGGAACCAGGTCCGCCTTGTAGCCCGCGTCCGTGTTCGCGATCGCGATACGCAGGGAGCGTGTGTTCCCGAAAGGATCCCACGACGCAGCCACGTTAAACCACGTAAATAGCGACGGGATGACAACCAGGCCCAAGACGACGACGCTGGCGATGATCGATCGGTGAGCGCGACGCAGGTCAGCACGGTAGATGGCCCAGATGATTCTCACTTCGCTTCCTCCTCATCCTGCGCACCCTCAGGCGCGGGGGTAGCCGTGTCGTCAACGGGCGGGGCGGCTGCGCTCTCATCAGCGTCGCGCGCAGCATCGTACTGGGTGAGAGAAGCCTCCAGGGCCGACGAGATCGACGCGCTCACGGCGGCCGCCCCCAGCGCGATGCGCGAGCGCGCACCCTGAACGCGGCGGGTGAGCAGCGAGCGCACGTCCCCCTCATCCATAGCGCCGAGGAGCTGCTGACGCTCGAGAGCCTCGCGCACGTACTGCAGGCCGATCAGGAAGGAAATTACGAGGAGGACCCACACAATCCACGCGCCCAGCACGATCGGCACCTCCGCGACGTTCGCGACCGACAGCACGGCGAGCACCACTGGCACGATAATGCCGAGGAAGATCGCCGCGCGTCGGATCCTCGGGTAGCGGCGCTCGAAGCGCGCGGCCCGGCCGCTCACCGAGCGCTGGAAGCCCTCGTGGTCCGCCAGGGCCGCCACGATATGGGTGAGGCGGTAACGGTTCGAGGGAACACGAGTCGCCTCGGCCAGGAAGAGACCAGAGGAGGACAGGTCGCGAGTGATCATCGCGTTCAGGTTCACCAAGAACGGGCGCAGCGCCAGGCCAATCGCAAAGGCGACCAGCGCCTCGGCACCGAGAACCGCCAGGCAGGAGAGGTAGGTGCGCCCGTAGAATCCCCCGACGATTTCACGCAGCGCGTTAATGCCATAGGTGAAGGGGAACAGCGGATGCAGGAACCGGAAGAAGGAGGGTAGCATCTCGACCGGATACAGGCCGGCCGAGCCGGGAATCTGCACGACCATGATGATGACGCACAGGCCCTTGCCGATGTGCTGGAAGCACGTCGAGAGCATATAGACGATCGACACGAACACCAGCGAGATCGCGATCGATGTCCCCACGAAACCCAGTCGGGACACCGCCTGCACGCCGATGACAAGGTCACCGATCGACACGACGAGCGCCTGGATGACACCCATGAAGGCGAGCAGCATCCACCGGCCCATGTACTTGGCGGCCGACGAGGTCGGGCCGATGCCCTCTTCATCCACGTCGAGCTTGAGAAGGAGGACGAGCGAAAACGCGCCGATCCACAGGGCCAGGTTCGTGAACAGCGGAGCCATCGCCGAGCCGTAGGCAGCCACGGGATACACGGCCTTCGTCTCAATCTGCGTCGGCGAGGCCATGAAAGAGGCGATCGATTCGGCGTTGACCCCCAGGGAGTCCGCGAGGTCACGCAGGGTATTCGAGGAAGACAGCGACGATATGTCCGTCGCCACCGAATCGAGATCAGTCTTGATGGCGGCAACGTTCGTGGCGCTCGTCTGGGTCGCCGTCTTCGCCCCGTCCAGGAGAGAATCGAGCTGGTCGAACAGGCCCGACACCTGGTCGCGCTGACTGCGCAGCGTGTCCAGAGAGCCACGCATCGATGAGGATGCACTCGAGAAGTCGTCGAGCGCCGAGGAGATCGCGGGCAGCTGGGACGATACTCCGCTGCGCGCATTCGTGACCGCAGTCGACACGGCCGCGGACGCGTCAGAGGCTGACGTCAGCGCGTCCGACATCGACGTGGACGTGGCCGACAGGTCAGAGTTGAGAGTCGTCAGGGTACCCAGGGCCGTCGACAGCGCGGCGTTTTGATTCGTCAGGTCGGTCAGTGCCGTGCTCGCCGCGGGCAGATTCCCGATCCCGAGAGCATTCAGCTCCGCGAGCACGCCGGCCACCGAGTCGTTGATCGACGCTCCCTCGGCCAGCAGGCCGCCCACGCGCCCGGACGCACCCTGCACAGCGCCGTCGAGGGTTCCCGCGTTCCCGGACACGCCCGCCAGGGCGCTCGCCGCGTTCGATGACAGGCCGTCAAGGGCCCCGCCCATCTCGCTCGAGAAGGATGCCAGCGAGGTGCGCGAGTCACGCACCAGCTGGTCCGCCTGGTCCAGGGACGTCGACAGCTCCGAGGCTGCAGAGTCCAGCTCGCTCAGGGTCGTGCGCGCCGAGGCAACTGAGGCCTTCGCCGCATCGATCTTGTCCCCCATGCCGTCCAGGGTCTGCGAGGCGCTACCAAACTTGGCCGAGGCCTCGGACACCGACGCGGACACGTCCGAACGCTTCTGGTCGGCCTTGTCCGCAATACTGATACCGGCCTCGGACGCCTTGTCTGTCAAGGCCTTCGCCACCGAAGAGACGAACGCAGAGTTGATCTGGCGGTCGAGAGCCGTCGCGCCCGCACCCGTGATCTTGGGGGCCACCGCGTTGTTCTTCTCGTTGACGTAATACTGGATGTTCGGCTTGACGTACGTGCCATCAACGATGCCCGTCAGGTCGCGTGAAAACGACGCCGGGATCACGAATGCCGCGTAGGAGTCTCCGCGTTCCACCTCGGCGCGCGCCTCGTCGGCGCTCACGAAGTGCCAGCCCAGCTGATCGTTGCCCTTCAGCTGAGTCTCGAGCATCGCACCCACATTCACGGTGCCGATCTGATCCTTGGTCGCTCCCTCGTCCTCGTTCGCGACGGCGACGCGGATGTGGGAGGTCTGCGAGTACGGATCCCAGAATCCCGTGATGTTGAACCACGCGTAGAGCGCGGGCACGAACGCCATACCGATGATGACAATCCATGCGGCCGGAACACGCACCAGCCTCAGAAGATCACGACGAAAAATCCTGACGGAACCTCGCACGCAATCGCCTTCTTTCCCCTACCTGCGCGCCTGCTTCACGTAGCGGCGCATCGCACGCTCGGCCTCGCGCTGGTCCTGCTTCTCGCGCAGGGCCTGACGCTTGTCCCATTCCTGCTTGCCCTTGGCCAGGGCGATCTCGACCTTGACGCGCCCCCCGATGAAGTACAGCTCCAGGGGAACGATCGTGTAGCCCTTCGCCGCCACGCGGTCCTGCATTCGGTTAATCTCCGCGCGGTGTAGCAGCAGCTTGCGCTTGCGCGTCGGAGCGTGATTGGTCCACGACCCCTGCGAGTACAGGGGGATGTTCGCGCCGTACAGCCATGCCTCTCCCCCGTTGATCTCCACCCAGGCGTCCACGAGGGACGCGCGGCCCATGCGCAGCGCCTTGACCTCGGTGCCCATGAGGGCCAGGCCGGCCTCCCACGTGTCCTCGATCGTGTAATCGTGACGCGCCTTCTTGTTCCGGGCGATCGTCTTCTTCGCGTCGGAGGCAGCCTTGGCGCGCTGCCCCTCGGTGGGCTTAGGCTTCTTCCATTCCTTGGGCATGCTGCCTCCCTTCAGACTCGGTTTCCGCTCAGGACACGGAAAGACCCTCGCAGCGCAATCGCTACGAGGGTCCATCCTAACGCGGATTACAGATAATCCATCGGTTCAACATAACTTCCGTTCTGAAGAACACCAAAATGCAGGTGGCAGCCCGTCGCGTAGCCGGTCGAGCCGACCTCGCCCAGGGCGTCGCCCGCGTTCACGTACTGGCCCGGGGACACGTACTGGGCCTGCATGTGCAGGTACTCGGTGATGACGGAATTACCGCCGACGAGGCCGTGGTTGATATCCACGTAGTTGCCCGCCGACACATCCGAAGACACCGCGTTCACATAGCCCGAGGCCACGGCTCGAATCACCGTGCCGCAGTCGGCTGCCATGTCGGTACCCGAGTGCCCCTTCATGACGCCCAGCACAGGGTGGTAGCGCATGCCGAAGGGGGACGTGACCACGATCGGGATGTCGAGGGGGTTACGGAAGCCGGAGGCCGACACGTAGGAGGCACCCGACGCGCGGTTGGCCGCGTCGATGGCCGACAGCTCCGCGCTGCGCGCCTGGTAGTCGGCTTCCGCCTGGCTGAGGGAGGCCTCGACCTTGCCCTTCTGGGCATCCCATTCGGCCTGCTTGGCCTGGGCCTGTTCCTTGAGATTGTTGAGCTCGGTGAGCTTAGCGTCGGCCTCGTTCTTCGCGGCCTTGGCCTCGGCCTCGGCCTGCGCGGCCTTCACCTCAAGATCGGCGACGCGGTCCGTGATCGCGTTCTGGCGAGTCGCCTTCGTGCGCTGAGACGAGGACACATCCAGCGCCGCCGTCATCGTCTGACTCTCCGTGCGCAGAGCCATATCGGCGGCCGCGGCACGGTCGGTGATCGACTCCGTGCCACCCGCCGTCAGGGCCACGGCGACCGGATCGACGTTACCCTCGCGGTACTTGCGACGAACGAGGTCGGCGATCGCGCGCTGCGCGCCATCAGCCTGCGTGGTGGCCTCGGTGAGCGACTGATCGATACGGTTCTGTTCGCCCTGTGCGGCATTCAGCTCACCGAGGATCGTCGCATGCTCGCGCGACTTCGCGTCGTAGGTCGCGGTCGCAGCCTCGTAGGAAGCCTGGGCCACCGGAATCTGCGTGTTGAGAGCCTGCAGGTCAATGAAGACCTGAGCCAGCGACGCGTCGATGCCCTCAAGCTGCGACTGCAGGGCTTTGACCGTGGCTTCGGCCTCGGCGGCAGCATTCGCGGCCGCATCGCGCTCGTCGTCGGCGTGAGCGGGCAGCGCCTGGCTCATCGCCGCGAAGGAGGCGACCGCAAGGGCCAGCGAACCGAAACGCAGCGCGCGACGGCCGGGACGATGCAGGAAACGGGACATGAGACTTACGCCTTCGTGTACTTCGCGAGCGAGAACGCCGACGCGATAACCGCCAACGCGACCGCCGCCAGGACGAGGATCGGCGTCATGATCGCCACCTCGCCCATGCCAATAAAGTTCGTCCACTTAAATGCGGGGGCCATCCACCCCTGAACGACGAAGTGAACACCGGCGAACAGAGTGCCGATCGCGAAGGCGGCACCCACCAGCGCGGCCAGAGCACCCTCAATCATGAAGGGAGCCTGGATAAACAGGTTCGAGGCACCCACGTATCGCATGATCTGCGTTTCCTGCTCGCGGCTCATAGCGCTCAGGCGGATCGTCGTCGAGATCAACAGGATCGCCGCGACGACCATGACGGCACCCAGGCCCAGCGCAGCCGTGCGGGCGGCACCCAGCACGCGGAACAGGGGTTCGACGACCTCACGCTGATCGCGTACCTCGGACACTCCAGCGGTCCCGGAGAACTCCTCCTTGACCACCGAGTACTGCTCGGGGTTGACCAGCTTGATGCGGAACGCGAACTGGAGCATGTCCGGCGTGGTCCACTGGGTCAGCGCATCGTTGCCGTTGAGCCGCTTGAAGTTCTCGTAGGCTTCTTCTTTCGTCTCCTCGTACACCTTGGCCACGTACGGGCTCATCTCCGCGGACGCCAGCTTGGTTCGCACCGCGTCGATCTGTGCATCGCTCGCCTCGGTCGCGTTGCAGTTCGCGGCAGCGTCGTTGATCGCGCACATGTAGATCGTGACCTCGATCTTGTCGTACCACTCCGACTTCATCTTGGACACCTGCATCTGGGTCAGACCCGCGATGCCCACGAAAAGGAGGGACACGAAAGTGACGAGGATGACGGCGACGCTCATCGCGCGGTTACGCGACAGGCCCTTGCCGACCTCCGACAGAATAAAACGAAGCTTCACTGGTCTTACCTCCCGGCCCCGTAGACGCCGCGGTTCTGATCGCGGATAACGTCGCCGGCCTCAAGCTCGATAACTCGCTTACGCATCTGGTTGACGATGTCCGCGTCGTGAGTGGCCATGACGACGGTCGTACCCGTGCGGTTGATTCGGTCCAGAAGACGCATGATTCCCAGCGACGTCTCCGGGTCCAGGTTTCCGGTGGGCTCGTCCGCGAGCAGCAGCTCAGGACGGTTCACCATGGCGCGTGCGATCGCGACGCGTTGCTCCTCGCCACCGGAGAGCTCGTGCGGCAGGCGAGATTCCTTACCGGACAGACCCACCAGCTCGAGGGCGTCGGGAACGGACGTCTCGATGGCGTGACGCGGCTTGCCGATGACCTGCATGGCCAGCGCAACGTTCTCGTAGACGGTCTTGGAGGGCAGCAGTCGGAAGTCCTGGAAGACCGTGCCGATCTGGCGACGCAGCTTCGGAACCGCCCACGTGGACAGCTTGGACACGTCCTTGCCGAGCACCCACACCTTGCCGCTGGTCGCCTTCATTTCGCGCATGACGAGCTGCAGGAACGTGGACTTGCCGGAACCCGACTTGCCGACGAGGAACACGAATTCTTCGCGTTCCACCTCTAGCGAGACGTGGTCCAGCGCGGGCTGGGCACCTGGCGTGTACACCATGGTGACATCATCAAAACGAATCATGGGACCGTCCGATCGGGGTCAATAGTCCCTGTCAGGTTAGGTAACGATCGGGTCACAGCCCGGCTGCGACACGCGGAAAACCACCGGTGTGGCACTCAGCCCCGCGCCGGAGGGGACGTGGGGATGCGCCCGGCCCCGGCCTCGTTCATGAATCGACGAGGCCGGGGCCGGATGATGCGCGCAGGCGAGGCTCAGTCCTGAGCGGCCTTCTGCTCGTTCTTGCGCCAGCGGATACCGGCGTTGATAAAGCCGTCGATGTCGCCATCGAAGACGGACTGCGGGTTGCCGGACTCGAACTCGGTGCGCAGATCCTTGACCATCTGATACGGCTGGAGGACGTAGGAGCGCATCTGGTCGCCCCACGAGGCCTTGACGTCGCCGGCGAGCTCCTTCTTCTTCGCCTGCTCCTCCTCGTGGCGCAGCACGAGGAGGCGGGACTGCAGGACTCGCAGAGCGGCCGCACGGTTCTGGATCTGGGACTTCTCATCCTGCATCGACACGACGATGCCCGTGGGGATGTGGGTCATACGCACGGCCGAGTCGGTCGTGTTGACGGACTGTCCACCGGGGCCAGAGGAACGGAAGACGTCGACCTTGAGCTCGGACTCGGGGATCTCGATGTGGTCCGTCGTCTCGATGAGGGGGATGACCTCGACGGCAGCGAAGGATGTCTGGCGGCGACCCTGGTTGTCAAAGGGGCTGATGCGCACGAGACGGTGCGTGCCGGCCTCGACACTCAGCGTGCCGTACGCGTAGGGGGCCTGGACCTCGAAGGTCGCCGACTTCAGGCCGGCTTCTTCCGCGTAGGAGGTGTCCATGACCTTCGTCGGGTAGCCGTGACGCTCCGCCCAGCGCAGATACATGCGCAGGAGGATCTCGGCGAAGTCAGCGGCATCCACGCCGCCCGCGCCGCTTCGGATGGTGATGACGGCGTTGCGCTCGTCGTATTCGCCGTCCAGCAGCGTGCGGATCTCTAGGTCACCAAGGTCCTTGCGGAGCTTGTCCAGGTCACCCTCCGCCTCGGCGAGAATGTCGGCGCTCTCGTCCGGATCCTCAGCAGCCATGTCCACCATGGCCTCCAGGTCGTCGATGCGCTCGCTCATCTGCGTGATGCGATCCAGCTCGCTCTGGCGGTGGCTCAGCGCGCTCGTGACGGCCTGGGCAGCGCTCGGATCGTCCCACAGGTCGGGCGCGGCCGCCTTCTCGTTCAGCTCGGCGATCTGCTCGCGCAGTTTGTCCGGCTGCACGACCGCGATGATGTTCTCCATCGTGGTGCGCAGGGACGGGATCTCTTCAGAAAATTCAATGGCCACCCATCCAGGGTAGCGGATCGCGCGCCCAACCAGGAACGCTAGGGGGCTACGGTGGCGGGGCTTACTCCCCGATCGACCACAGATACGACGGTGCCCCAGCGCCGAAGGAGACGCCGGGGCACCGACAAGGGTGGATCAGATCAGACCCATCGCGATCATCGCGTCGGCCACCTTACGGAAGCCCGCAAGGTTTGCGCCGGCAACATAGTCGCCCGCGACGCCGTATTCCTCGGCGGTGGCGACGGTGGTGGCGTGAATGTCGACCATGATCTGGTGGAGCTTCGCGTCGGTCTCCTCGAACGGCCACTGGGTACGCCCGGAGTTCTGCTGCATCTCGAGGCCGGAGGTGGCCACGCCGCCCGCGTTGGAGGCCTTGCCGGGCGCGTAGGCAACGCCCGCGGCCTGCAGTGCCTCGATCGCCTCGGGAGTGGTGGGCATGTTGGCACCCTCGGCGACCAGCTGGACGCCGTTCTTGATGAGGGTTTGTGCAGCCTCGAGGGGAAGCTCGTTCTGGGTCGCACAGGGCAGGGCGACGTCACAGGGGACATCCCAGATGGATCCGTCGGACACGAAGACGACACCGGGGCGCTCAGCCGCGTAGTCAGAGACGCGTCCGCGACGCACCTCCTTAATGTCCTTGAGCAGCGCGACGTCGATGCCGGCCTCGTCCAGGACGTAGCCGGAGGAGTCGGACACGGCGACGACGGTCGCGCCCAGCTGCTGGGCCTTTTCGGTCGCGTAGATCGCGACGTTGCCCGAGCCGGAAACGACGACGCGCTTGCCGTCGAAGCTGGTTCCCTTCGCGGCGAGCATCTCGGCGGCGAAGTAGACGAGGCCGTAGCCGGTGGCCTCGGTGCGCACGTAGGAACCGCCCCAGCTCAGGCCCTTGCCGGTCAGCACGCCCGCGTCGAAGCGGTTCTTGAGGCGCTTGTACTGGCCGAACATGTAGCCGATCTCGCGCCCACCCACACCGATGTCGCCTGCGGGCACATCCGTGTCGGGGCCGATGTGGCGGGAGAGCTCAGTCATGAAGGACTGGCAAAAACGCATGACCTCGGCGTCGGACTTACCCTTGGGGTCGAAGTCCGCGCCGCCCTTTCCGCCACCCATGGGCAGGCCGGTGAGGGCGTTCTTGAAGATCTGCTCGAAGCCGAGGAACTTGATGATCGACAGGTTCACGGAGGGGTGGAAGCGCAGGCCGCCCTTGTAGGGGCCCAGAGCGGAGTTGTACTCGACGCGGAAGCCGCGGTTCACATGGACGTTACCCTTGTCGTCGGCCCACGGGACGCGGAACTGGATCTGTCGCTCGGGCTCGACGATTCGGTCGATGATCGACAGGTCGGCGTATTCGGGATGACGCTGCGCCAGCGGGGCGATCGTCAGGAGGACCTCGTAGACGGCCTGATGAAACTCGGCCTGGGCGGGGTCGCGGCGCCGGACAGATTCAAAAACGGATGCCAGCACGGGGGAAAGTCGCGAAGTATCAAAGCTGCTCATGGCCTAGAGTTTACGTTTCGTTTACCCTGACCTCCGGTTTCGTCCCACAATGTGACCGTCACAAACGCCACTTTTAGCCTCTCGGCTGAGCATCGCGCAGGCGCGCACTCGACGTCCTCTCGAGCTCGGGGACCGCACTTGCACGCAAGAATGGCGGCACAAGCGAGACGATCGGCCGCGCCCGCACCGCAACCTCCACCTCGACGCCGCGCACGCTCACCTCGGTCACGACCACACCTTCCCCCACCCTGCACGTGGAGTCCGACAGGGCCGAGCGAGCCTCCTCAACCCGAGAGAGAGCCGAGGCCTCGTCCACCCCCATCGGATCCCCCGCCTCGAAGAAGTCGTCAGACGAAGCAGAACCGACCCCGGAACTGGCGAGGGCATCGGCGCAGGACACGAGCCTGCGGTCCTGCAGCGCGACCTCGGTGAGTGCGATGGACACGAAGAGGAACAAACACACGAACGCACAGCCCGCGCACATGAGAATGCCAACGCGCCCCTCCTCATCCATGGGCCACCACCTCCCGCACGGGCACTCGCGCGCTCGAGGAGACACCGATACCGGAGCTCCCCATCCACGCGGGCAGGAAGGGAAGTGGGACACGCACGGAGACCTGTACGTCAACGACTCCCCCATCCGCCTCACACCCCACGCACGTCGATTCCACATCAGCCTGGGCGTCGATCCCAAAGTCCTCAATGATCAGAGCCACGGCGTGGGACGCGTCGGCTTCGCGCTCCGGATCGTCTGCCAGGATGCGCGCTGCTTCGCGAGCACCCGCATCCACCGCCATCGCGCCAGCGCTGACCTGGCCGACCGCGAGCACGATGTAGAGGACCGGGATGACCAGGACAACCAGGATGCCCAGGAATTCGACGCTGGCGTCCCCACGCTCGTTCACGGCCCCTCCACGAGGGCGCGACCGTGGACAGTGAGCCAGCGCGGGCCAAAGCCGCCGACGAGAGGCAGGCGCGTGCGCACCGTGACGATGAGGATATCTACTCCCCCATCGCGCTCGCGCACCACGTCAATCTGGCGGTCCCTCGCAGCACCCACGAGCGAGTCGAGAAGTTCGCTCGTGCGCGCGGCCGCCTCGACTTCGTCCCCGCCCAACAGACCGCCCCGACGCGCACCTTCCGACGCCGCACTCACGCTCATCGTGCGCACGTGCGAGGCGAAGGCCAACTGGGCGAGCAGAAGGATCACGAGGACTACGAGGCCCTGAACGAGGACCGTTGACACGACCTCCGAACCGCGCTCGGGATGCGCGTCAGATGCCCGAAATTGAGTCCATCGCACGATTAAAGATCTCCACGAGCCGTTCCGAGGCAACGCCCCAGATGAGAACAACGAGAGCGGCCGTCATCAGCGTGATGAGCACCCACCCTGGCACGTCGCCGCGATCCCCGAGGGGATCCTTCCACGCGAACAGTTTCTTCATGACGGTTTCCTTCCTTCATGGGGTGAAATCCAGGGCGATAAGGCCCGGATAGAGGGCAAACATGACGGTGACAGGCAGGATGAGGAAGACGACGGGCAGGAGCATGGCGATCTCGCGGCGCCCGCCCTCCTCCATGAGGGCAGCGAGCGAGCGCTCCCGCTGGTCGCGGGCCTGGTCGTGCAGGACCGAGGCCAGGGGCGAACCACGCTCGATCGCGGTGGTGAGCGTACGGCTCAGTCGCGTCAGCGCAGGCGATTCGGTGCGCTCGTCGAGGTCCGCCAGAGCGCGCACGGAGGGCGTGCCGTTGCGGATGTGCCCGGCGGTCAGCGCGAGTTCGATTCCAAGGGAACCTCCCGCACAAGCGGCGACCCGCTCGATAGCGGCGGGGATAGACTCCCCCGCCGCGACAGCGAGCGCGAGCAGCTCCGCGCAGTCAGGAACGGCAGCGTCGATGGCGCGCTGCCTGGCGTGTGCCCGAAGGGTAAGGAAGCGGTCCATCCCGGCTACTCCCAGCAGCGATCCAATAAGCGCGCAGGCACACAGGGGGATGATCGAGGCCCGCAGCGACGAGGAGGGGCGCGCGGCGACGATCGTACACGCGACCACAAGTCCAGCTATCCCCGCGAGCGCCTGGTGCAGCCGAAAGACGGAGACCTCCGGCGCCATTCCCGCCAGAGCGAGGCGCCGCGCGACCGATTCTGTGGTTGAACCCAGGGATTCGAGGGCAGCCGCGCTGGCGCGTCGAGCCCACACGGTCAGGGGCGAGGGCGCCTCCTGGCTGACGCGCCCTTGGGCGACGCGCGCTACGAAGGAGGGTCGGCTCGCGAACCACGCAGCGAGCAAGAAAGCGACGCCTCCCGCGGCCAGGGTTCCGACCAGCACATCGAGAACCCAGAACATCCAGGGACTCACATTCCACCTCCCAGGTTGCGCGGATCCGAGCTGAGCCGACTCGCCGCTTTCATTGCCAGGTATGCGATGACGCAGATACCGGCTCCAGCGCACAGGACTGCGATGCCGCCCGGGGAGTTCCACACACTGGCACTCGCGCCACCACCCGACAGGAGGAGGAGCACGACCCAGGGCGCAGCGATTCCCAGGCGAGCCGCCCCCACCGTCCAGGACTGACGGGCCTCTAGCTCGCCGCGCACGCGCGAGTCCTCGCGCAGGAGGGAGGCCAGGTCCTGGAGGAGTCGTGTGAGGTCAGCGCCACCCACGGAGCGCGCGATGCGCAGAGCCTCGATGATGCGGTCGGCGACGGGGTCTGCGACCTCTTCCTTCATCCGATCCAATGCGGGAGCGAAACGTCCGTTAGCGCTGTAGTCGCGCGAAAACGCCTCGAAGGCGAAGCGCACGGGGACGGGGCCTTCCTCGGCGAGATCACACAGGACCTGGGGCAGCGAGGTGCCCGCTCGCACGCCGGAGACCATCGCGTCGATGACCTCTGGCCACGCGGCGCGCACAGTTTTGGCATGTGCACGCACACGCGAGACGACCCACGCGTGAGGAAGGAAAGCCACACCCAGTGACACAATGAGCGCGACCGGCCAGGCGTCGGTCACTGCAAGAACCACCGCTGCCACGACCACCCCGATGGCGGCGCTCAGCATCACGAGGCGCGCCGCGGTCAGACCGGGTACGCGGGCACGAGCAACATCGTCACACACGCGCTTCCAGGGCCCCCAAGGCCTCCACTCCGGCGCGGCCATGAACCACGGAGAAAGGGCCAAGACGAGACCTATTCCGAACACGAGCCCGCAGACAACCGCTATCACAGCGTCCCCCATTCCAAGAGGGAGGCCAGATCATAGCCTGCGGCCGCGAATCGGTCGTGCAAGTCAAGTCCACCGCTGCCTCGCTTGCAGCGGATCCCGTCGTAGGTGAAGAGCGTCGCCATCTCGATTCTCTGTCCTTCGACGCGCCCAGGCACAGCGAGAATCTCGGCGACGTAGCGGCGCCCATCCGTGCCTCGTTCAACGTGACACACGAGGTCGATCGACGACGCGAGGGTGGGCGTGACGAACGCCGTCGTCACGTTTTCGCCAGCGAGCAGCGGGAGGATCGAGAGTTTATCGAGGGCCTCCCGCGCCGAGTTGGCGTGCACGGTCGCCATGCCCGGCACGCCTGCATTGAGGGCGACGAGGAGGTCGAGGGCTTCGGGCCCTCGTACCTCTCCAACGATCAGATACTCCGGACGCATGCGGAGCGATTCACGCACGAGGTCACGCAGGGTAATCTCCCCCGTCCCCTCCGCTCCCGCCGGACGTGTCTGCATCGCGACGTGATCCCAGTTCGCCAGCCCCAGCTCGAAGACCTCCTCGCAGGAGATCACTCGGCGCGAACGCGGCAGCTCCCCGGCGAGGGCGCGCAGCAGCGTGGTCTTTCCCGCCTGAGTACCGCCCGAGACGAGCACGGAGAGTCCGCAGTAGACGGAAGCCGCCAGGAAGTCACACATCGGCGCAGCGATCATCTCCACCGCGAGTAGATCCTCCAGGGTGCGCGCCCGCTGGATGTGTTTGCGGATGTTGACGCTCCACGATGAGCCCGTCACCGGCGGGATGACGACATGGAGGCGTTCCCCACCCGCGAGCATCGCGTCCACGAACGGGCTCGAAAGATCGAGTCGGCGGCCCGAATGATGCAGCATTCTCTCCACCAGAGCCCTCACGTCTTCGTCCGTGAGGATAAGGCTGGTCAGCTCGGCGACGCCCGATCTGGCCACGAACACGCGCGAGGCAGCGTTGATCCAGATTTCTTCTACCGACGGATCGTCCATGAGGGCTTGGAGCGGGCCGAGGCCACAGATGTCGTCCATGAGTGTCGCTTCAACCTGCTCTCGGGCCGAAGGCAACAGATCCGGGGCATAGCGATCGATGGCGCGATCTATCAGGGCGCGCACCGCCCTGGGGTCTCGGGCCGCGTCAATGCCGCCCGCAGCTAAGCCCTCGCGGACACGCGACGCGAGGGAACGCGTCATGGCTTCCATGGCTGTGCCTCCTCGCTACAGACCGAACCATTGTGTCGAAAGTAACAGAGTTTGTCAGAAAGGAGCAAACCCACACACGCCCAATCTCACCCGCCTCCGCGCGGGGAGGCGCGCCCCGGCCTCGTGCGCGATACGTTAAGGCAATGACCTCCGCGAAGAGCCCCCTCGAACTGGCAGCCCTGGCCACCGCAGCCGTCCCCGGCATGCGCGTCACAGCCCTGCGACCGCCGTCCTACAGCGACGAGCTCTCCACCGTCACCGGCATCGAAGACGCCACGGGCAACCGCTGGATCGTCACCTGCCACCACGAAGAGGTCTCGGGCCCCGCCCTTGAGGCAACCTCCGGAATCCTCAACCGCCTCGGGCAGGCCTACGACCACGACTACATCCCCTTCGACGTGCCGCGCCTCGCCGGCCAGGCCAGGCTTGAGCACGGAGAAAACGTCTACGTTCACCGGGATCCGGGAGGCTGCGCCCCCACGGACGAGGACCTTGACACCGACCCCCTCCTGCCCGCATCCCTCGGACGCGCCCTCGCAGCACTTCACAATCTTCCCGAGACCGTGTTCTCATCGATCGGCCTGCCCACCTACACGGCCATCGAATGCCGCGACCGCAACCTCGCCCTCCTCGACGAGGCGGCCCGCGAGGCCACCATCCCCGCCGCCCTGTGGAGCCGGTGGGAGGCCGCCCTCGAAGACGTGTCCCTGTGGCGCTTCCCCTCCGCTCCGATTCACGGCGACATCCAGGAACGCTGCCTGTCCGTCAAACGGGGCTCTCTGCTGGCCATCGGCGGCTGGACGAGCGCGCAGGTGGGCGACCCAGCCCTCGACATCGCATGGATCCAGGCCAGCGCCTCCGACGCCTTCCTCGAACGATTCCGCGAGACCTACGGACATGAACGCCGCGCAACCGACCTACATGTTTTCACGCGCGCCCAGCTCCTCAGCGAGATCGCCCTGGTCCGCTGGCTCGTCCACGGCATCCACGCCGAAGACTCCTCCATCATCGACGAGGCCCGCTCAATGCTCGACGACCTAGCCAAGGACCTCGACGGCGAACCTTTGCTGCCCTCGCACGCATCCGCGATGGGGGCCCGCATCTCCCTGACTCCCGTCGAGTCCCCCTCCGCCTCCCCCGTCGAGGCTCCGATGCCGAGTAACACCGATGAAGACGACGACAGCAACTCCAGCGAGGACACCGTCCCCGTATCGCGCCCCGCATCCGCGCTCAAGCGCAAGCTCGCCGAGGGCGAGGTTGACCCCGCAGCACCCACCGAGCGGCTAAGCCTTGGCCCGGACGGCACACTCCTGCGCTAACGGTTTCGCACCGCCCACGGCCCACCCGCCCGAGGGCGCTCCTACGCAACGAAGCGGGGCCCGTCAGGTTCACACCCGACGAGCCCCGGCCTCGTTCGTTGCGCTGCAGGCGCAAGCGCCCGCACGTCAGTGGGACTGGCCCTCCCCCTCGCGCGGCGCTTCGAGGGTATCGACTCGACGGCGCAGATCCTCCACCTGGAGGCGCAGGATCGCGGCTTCCTCGGTCAGACGTCGACGATCCTCATCGGAACGCGACAGGTCCACCGAGAATCGCAGCGAGAGCATCAGCAGGACGACGCCGGCCAGGAAGAAGCCCAGGTTCAGCGGGACGACAACACCCAGCTGAAACGCCGTCCACTTCAGGATCTGCGGGAAAATCGACAGCAACGCCGTAAAGAAGGCGATGCAATACCACCACAGACCGTAGCGCTCCTTCAGGCCCGAGTTACGCATCTTCACGAACACCAGCAACAGGATGATGATCGCGAACACCAGTCCGAGCACGTACGTAGGGCTCATGCGTCCTCCTCCGACGCCTGGGCAGCCTTTTCGCCGGGACGCGACAGAGAGACCGCGAGGGCCATCGTCGCGCGCACCAGGAAGAGCGCAGATTTGATCGGATTGTGGGAGGGCTCCCCGCCCGCACGCGGGTGCATCTGCACGCCCACCTCGCGCACGACTAGACGCGATCGCGCAGCGATCACGAGCGCGCCAATCGTGTCGCCCAGATACTCGGCCGGGTAGTTGTGCGCAAAAAGCGACAGCGCCCGGGGACCGTAGAGCTTGAAGCCGCTCGTCGTATCGCTCAGGCGAGTCTTGCACACGCGCGAGAGGATGACCGAAAAGAGGTTCATCGCCCACTTGCGCGGGCCTCGCGCCTGATAGTCGCCCTTGCCCGCGAAGCGCGAACCGATGACGACGTCCGCGTGCTCGCTCGAAGCCGTCTCGATGAGCGTGTTAATCTCGCGCGGATCGTGCTGGCCGTCCGCGTCGAGCTGGCACGCATACTCGTAGCCCATGCGCCGCGCGTACTGGAAGCCGGCACGCATCGCACCGCCGACCCCCAGGTTGAGCGGCAGGTCGAGGACGGCGACGCCCGCGGCGCGCGCTATGTCGGCGGTCGCGTCCATCGATCCGTCGGAGACCACGAGAATGTCGGCATGAGATGGCTTTTCGGCCTTCACCATCTCAAGGACATCACCGAGTACCTCCTCCTCGTTCCACGCGGGGATGATGATAAGGAGGCGCGACTGAGCAGTGGGGTGCGTCACTCAGCGGCCCTCTCGCTCAAGCAGCTCGAGAAGGTAGGCACCGTAACCGGACTTGACCAGGGGCTCGGCGCGCTTGCGCAGCCCCTCGTCGTCGATAAAGCCCATGCGCCACGCGACCTCTTCGGGGGCGCCGATCTTCATGCCTTGGCGGGCCTCGACCGTGCGCACGAAGGCCGTGGCATCCGCGAGGGAGTCGAAGGTACCGGTATCGAGCCACGCGGTGCCGCGCGGAAGAACCTCGACCTTGAGCTTGCCTGCCTCGAGGTAGGAACGGTTCACGTCGGTGATCTCGTACTCGCCGCGCGCACTCGGCTTGAGATTGCGGGCGATCTCGACCACGTCGTTGTCGTAGAAGTACAGGCCGGGCACCGCGTAGTTCGACTTGGGGTGCTCGGGCTTTTCCTCGATGGATAGCGCGTTGAAGTCTTCGTCGAATTCCACGACGCCGTACTCACGCGGGTTGGACACGTGGTAGGCGAAGACGGCACCGCCGTCGGGGTCGACGTGGCGGCGCAGCTGGGCACCCATGCCGGGGCCGTAGAAGATGTTGTCACCCAGGACCAGGGCGGCACTGTCGTCGCCCACATGGTCGGCACCGAGCACGAAGGCCTGCGCGAGGCCGTTGGGTTCATGCTGGACGGCGTAGGAGATGTTGACGCCGAGCTGGCTTCCGTCGCCGAGCAGGCGATGGAAGGAAGGCGCATCGTGCGGGGTGGTAATGACGAGGACATCGGAAATGCCCGCCAGCATCAGAGTCGACAGCGGATAGTAGATCATCGGCTTGTCATAGACGGGGACGAGCTGCTTCGATGTCCCCAGCGTGATCGGGTTGAGGCGGGTGCCCGAGCCGCCCGCCAGGATGATGCCTTTCATGTTGCCTCCGCTTCCCGGCGCGTCCTCGTGTGGGTCGCGCGTCGTTGACAATTATCCCTATACAACAGTATTTTTCCACAACTTTGCACCTCCGCGCGCCCATGGGGCGGCGCACACCGCCGCGGGGGTGCAGATCGGATAGTATTTACATGGAATGTTGCGTCCGCACAAGTACCACGCACGTAAGGAAGAACCATGGCGCCCACCGCTAAGCCCCTGGGGATTACGACCACGCCGATCCCCGGCTTCTTGCGCATTGATCTGACTGTTCACGGCGATAACCGAGGCTGGTTCAAGGAGAACTGGCAGCGCGAGAAGATGGTCGCGCTCGGCCTGCCCGATTTCCAGCCCGTGCAGAACAACATCTCCTTCAACGACGAGGTCGGGGTGACGCGAGGCATTCACGCGGAGCCGTGGGACAAGTTCGTGTCGGTCGCGACCGGCCGCGTGTTCGGCGCGTGGGTGGACCTGCGCGAAGGCCCCTCTTTCGGCACCGTCTACACGACGATCATCGACCCGGGCGTGGCGGTGTTCGTCCCCAAGGGCGTGGGTAACTCCTACCAGACCCTGGAGCCGAACACGGCCTACACGTACCTGGTCAACGACCACTGGTCACCGGACGCGCGCTACACCTTCCTGAACCTGGCCGACGAGACGGCCGCCGTGGATTGGCCGATCCCGCTCGAGCGCGCCATCCTGTCCGACAAGGACAAGGCTCACCCGCGCATGGCGGACGTGACCCCCTTCCCCGCTCCGGCCACCGCGGGGCGCCGTGCGCTCGTGACGGGCGCGAACGGCCAGCTGGGCCGCGAGCTCATGCGCGCGCTGCCCGAGGCCGGCTTCACTGTGACGGGCGTGGACCTGCCCGAGGTGTCGATTTCCGACGCCGAGCAGGTGGCAGCCCTGCCGTGGGACGACATCGACGTGGTGATCAACGCGGCCGCGTGGACGAACGTCGACGGCGCTGAGACGCCCGAGGGCCGCCGCGCGACCTGGCAGGCGAACTCGACGGGCCCGGCGATCCTGGCCCGCGAGGCCACGGCTCACGACGCGACGATGGTCCACATCTCGACGGAATACGTCTTCGATGGCACGCAGGACATGCACGTTGAGGACGAGGCCCCCTCTCCCCTGGGCGCCTACGGTCAGTCGAAGGCCGGCGGCGATGCCGCTGTGGCCTCGACGCCCAAGCACTACATCGTGCGCACCTCCTGGGTCGTGGGCGACGGCAAGAACTTCCTGAAGACCATGGCGTCCCTGGCGGATCAGGGTGCCTCCCCCTCGGTCGTCTCCGACCAGGTGGGTCGCCTGACCTTCACCTCCGACCTGGCCAAGGGCATCATTCACCTGCTGACCAGCGGAGCCGAGTTCGGCACCTACAACCTGTCGGGCGAGGGCCCGATCATGAGTTGGGCACAGGTGGCCAAGCGCGTCTTCGAGCTGTGCGGGCGCGATCCGGAAGACGTCACCGAGGTGACGACGCAAGAGTACTTCGCTGGCCGTGAGGTAGCTCCGCGCCCCCTGTCTTCCGTGCTGGACCTGACGAAGATCAAGGCCGCGGGCTTCACCCCCGAGGATTCCTCCCAGCACATCGACTCCTACGTCGCCTCCCTGCGCGGCTGACTTCCACACGAACGAGGCCCCGGTTGCTTTTCGTGAGCGCTCGTGGCCTCGTACATGCCGAACCAGCAGCAGGATTGAAGACACTGGCTTCACGAACCACCTGTCACGCGGCCTCACAGACGATGCTAGAAGCGCGACTGGACGCAGAGCACGCGGATAGGCTACGACGATACGGATAGGTTAGGAGCATGCGGATAGGTTAATAAGCTATCCGCATCCGAATAACCTATCCCCATGCGCACAACCTATCCAGACGATCATTGCGCGTAGACGAACGAGTCCATGTACGACCCCCGTCAGGCAAATCTCCAAGACCACAAACAAGATGCTCCTATCGGGCGGCTATGCCACGTCCTTAACTCAGACAACCAAAGGTGCACGTGTCGCAGGTTCAGGTACGGAGCCTGAGCGCGACTGGACGCAAAGCACACGGATAGGTTACGACGATACGGATAGGTTAGGAGCATGCGGATAGGTTAATAAGCTATCCGCATCCGAAGAACCTATCCGCACGCGCAGAAGCTATCCGCGTACGAGCATCCCACCAACATCAGGCTCGTCACCGGACCGCGAGCACAACCTATCCGCGTGGGCAGAGCCGCAGAGGACTGTTGAGGCACGCAGCCGATTCGCCCCAAACGTGCGCTCAGAGCAGCTGGCTCAGGACGTCCTGCGACCCGCCGATCTCCCGCACCTGCGCGATGAGAACATCTGCGAGTTTCTTCGCCGCCACATACTGCGTTGATTCAACGCCGTAGCGGCTCGCGATGTCCGCAAGACGCACAGGTATGGTCGTAGCACTGCCGTCCTTCGATATCAGCATGTCCGCCAAATTGAGCACCAGGAGTTCATCCGACTGGTAGGCGCTGTCGGGGTTGCCGTGGTGGAAGATTTCCGCCCAATACATGAACCCCAGGGAACGCAGCAGGGTGCCTCCGAGTTCCTCGTGCTCGGACTGTTCCTGGGCAAATTGATAGCCAACATCGTGCAAGTAGCCCATCACGAACATGTCGCGGCACTTCTCATCCGACCAGCCAAACAGGGTTCGCCCCAGCTCGGAGGCTTTCATCCCCACCCCATGGCAGTGGCGCAGCCGGTTCTCGTCCATGCCGATTTCAGGCGTCAAGTCAGTCATCATGCAATCCTTTGCGTGCCGTCGGCCAGATACCGCAGGAGATCCGCCAGTCTGCGGCGCTGAGAGTCAGCGAGGCGCAGATCGAGGAGCTTCTCCTTGCGCACCCACTGGAAACCCGTGGACTCGGAGTCGAGGGACACCTCGCGGCCCTCGGACACCCCGTGAAACACGACGGTGAACTCCTGTCGTACTTCCCCGTCGGAGTATGCGATGCGCACGTCCGGGTCCGTGTAGGTGCCGACGATCCCGCTCACCTGCACGTCGAGACCGGTCTCCTCCTGAAGCTCACGAACCACGCATTCGGCGAGGCTTTCGCCGAATTCGAGGGTGCCGCCAGGGAGCGTCCAATTCCCGCTATCCCGGCGCTGGAGCATGAGGATGTGACCCTCGTGCTCGATAGCGACCGCTGCCGCGGGGACGATCGAGTTGGCCGCCGGTGCATCGGGATCGTGGGAGTAGTCTACGCGCGTCGTCGTCAGGGCCGAGGTCAGCCAGGCCTCGACATCCGGGCCGGGGGTGACGACGTTCTTGTCGTTGGTGGAGGGAACTTTGATGAAGAGGATCTGCGTCCCCCGCTTCGAGCGCTGCGCGTACGTCGTTCCGGGTTCGATGACGTAGAAGTCGCCCGATCGAAACTCATGTTCCTCACCGGTGTCCACATCCAGGTACTGCGTCCAGCCGGACAGCATGTACTGGTACTCGGTAGCTCGCGTATGGAAGTGCGGCTGCTCGCACGCGTCGTCGGAATAGGACGTGATCCCGATTTCAAGATCGCTCGTGTCGTAGTGCGCGACCGCCTGCGGCCGAGAGAGGTTGCCGGCCAGGTACTGGCGCGACACCTGCTCCAGCGCCTGCCGGATCTCATCTGACGCAATGGTGGAGAACATCCTCATCGCCTCCTTGGGGCCATATGTCGACTCTTCCTCAGCTGGCGCCTCAAGACAACAAGAGCGCCGATCGCGACGACCACGCTCGCCAGGCACAGGGCAAGCACGAACCACAGCGAGGGAAGAGTCTCGCCCTGGTTGAGACCAATGATGGACATCGAGAAGAAAGAGATGATGAGCGTCGGCACGAAAAAGACTGCGGACGCGAAGGTGAGGAACGTGTTCGTGCGTTCTGCGGCCTCGGCATTCTCCTGGTTCGCGACGGCCTGGACTGACTGAGCGGTGTTCGCGAGCAGGCCGGACGCCCGCTCGAGCAGCCGTCGGTACTCTTCGATCGTCGCCTTGAGTTCGGCGACCTTACGCGTCGCGAGGCCCTGCAGGGCCTCATTCCCGGTCACGAGTTCGTTGACCTTGGAACGGCGTTCAAGGTTCCTAGACACGAGGAACGCCGTCGTCACGAACTGGGAGAGCACGCCGATTTCTCGCTGCGCCCGCCCGAGGCGCTGGGCGGCTTCCTCAGAATCGTCACTGATCATGATCTGGAAGGGCTCGTTCTCCCAGAATTCGAACTCGATCCGCCAGTTCTCGAGGTTGTATTGCTCGTACTTGATCGGGATCGAGAACGCCTCAACGATGTCGCCCACGTCCGAAGGTTCGGTGAAGTACCCCTGCCCACGGTTCAGCCAGATGCCATTGTGTGGCCAGCGAAGATTGTCGAGCTGCTGCGGCGCGACCGGCTGATAGATCGTGACGGTGCCGTTGCCCATATCGAAGATCCGGCACCAGCGATGGAGGGCACGAAGCGGCTCAGAGGTATCGCCGGAACGGGCCGGTAGGTTCTGGGTCAGCAGATCAAAGTATGCGATCCGCGTGTCGGCATCGATCTGCAGGGGCACATTCGTTTTGTTCGCAGACACCCGCTGAATCATCTCGGGCATGGATGCCATCAGCGCGTGAGCGACGGCCGGCGCCATGAGCATTTCGAGGAGCGAGGAGATCTCGCCGTCGTGCGCACCGTCGAGCGACACTTCGAGCTCGTACCTGTCGATATCACTCCACGGGTCCTTACGATGGGATTCGATGTCGATGGGGCAGTACCGGTAGCCCTCATCGTCGTCCAGCGGGGGCATGACGATCGGATTCTCGAACTCCATCGCCCGGCGATGCCATCCGGACAGAATCACTGCCTGCGCCCCATCCGTGTACTGACACTTCAGCAGGAAGCTTGGGCCCTCATCCCAGAGCTGGGGATCAGACGCGTACGTCTTGCTGTAGGAGCTCATCGCCCGGGCACCTCCATTCGAAGTCGTTGACACCTAGTCGTCCGCAGCGCAGGCGGCCCGAGGCCGCGGGGACCTACCGCTCTTTGAGATTGTAGTCGCTCGCGCAGATACCGCGCCGGAGCGCAGCATATGTGCGCGGCGCAGATAAAGGAAGCCGGGGCCAGCCACGCTTTCTCGCGCGGCCGGCCCCGGCCTCGTCACTGAAGGATTGGCCTTAGAAGTAGGCCTTCATCATGGACACCAGGTCGTAGCCATAGTTCTTGGCCGCCGCCCAGCCGGTGTGGTTGGGGTTCTCCTGAATGCCCAGGTGTTCGACCACGGGCGCGGCACCCTTGCGCACGTACGCAAAGCGCGGGTCGACGACCTGGTTCGTGAGCGACGCCGTGGTCACCGAGGAGTCCGCGTAGGCGCGCAGGTGCTGGACCTGGGCACGAATGCCGGTACGCACATCCGGGAAGGAGGCACCCTTCGCGCCTCCACCGACTGCACCGATGCCGGAGAAGTTGTACTGGCTGACGGACACGTCGCCGCCAAAGCGCAGCCAGCCCGTCTCCTTCATGGCCTGCACGAAGACCAGCTCGGGGGACACGCCCTCGGCCACGGCCTCGTCGTAGACGATGGACGCGAACTCGCGGATCGTCTGGGCTCCGCCAGCACTCAGAGCGCTCGGATAGCTGTAGCCAGCCTCATCCCAGGCCTCTTCCATCGCGTCGATGAGCTCCGCGCGCGAGGCGGTGGGCGCGGTCATGATGAGGCGCTGACCGGACGCATTCGTGACAGACGCGCTGCTCGAGGCCGAACGGGAGGCCGCCGGAGCCTCGCTGCCGTCCGCATAGCCAAGCCACGCGCCGGACGAAGCGAAAGTGGACGCGCGGCCCTCGACGGTGACCGTGCCGGTCGCCATGGCGCCCGAGTTCGAGTCCAGCCAGTACCATGCACCATCCAGGAGCCAGCCGGTGCTCATCGCGCCGGAGGAGCTCAGGTGGTACCACGTGTCACCGACCTTGGTCCAGCCGGTCTTCATAGCGCCTTCGTCGTCCAGGTAGTACCACTTGCCGCCGTCCAGAAGCCATCCGGTGACCATCTGACCGTTGGGTCGCATGTAGTACCAGCGATTGTCATCCTCGGTCAGCTGCCAGCCGGTGAGCATGCGCGCATCATCTTCGAAGAGGTACCAGGCACCAGCGACGTTGGTCCAGCCGGTGGCCGCCGCTCCGTTGGAACGAAGCCAGTACCAGTTGCTTCCATCCTTGAGCCAGCCGGTGAGCATGACGCCTTCAGAGTCCATGTAGTACCAGGAGCCGGCGACCTTCACCCAGCCGGTGGCCATGTCGCCGCCGGAACGCAGGTAGTACCACTTGTCATTGTCCTTCTTCCAGCCCGTGACCATCGCGGTCGAGCTGTCAAAGAAGTAGCGTCGACCGTTGATGGTCGACCAGCCACGGATGGTGCGCTCGTCGGAGCCAGCCCAGTACCAGCGACCGCCGGTGGAGAACCAGCCGGTCTTGGCTACGCCGTTAGAGATGAATCGCCAGGAGTCACCAGCGACGCGCCAGGTGCCCTTGCTCAGGCCATATGCCTGGGCGATGCCCGTCGCATCGGCGACACCGAGGGAGCGCACGAAGCTTTCGTCGCGCAGGAGGGCAGCATCCGAGGGCGACGTGAGGAATGCATGCTCGACGATGATGCCGGTCATGTTCTCCTCGCGGGACTGACGGATGATGGCGTAGTAGTCGCCGGTCGAGCCATCCGGGTAGTCATAGTAGGGGTTGTCACGCGTCTTGATGCCGCGATCGGCCAGTCCGAGGCCGGTGAGCTGTTTCTGGATCGCGTCCGACAGGGCGCGTCCCTGCGTGTGGGTACCGTAGTTGTACGAGGAAGAGTTCGCGTACCAGACCTCGGCACCCTTCGCGATCGGCGAGCCCGAGTTGAAGTGGATGGAGACGAGGGCGTCCGCATTCGCAGCGGCAGCCATGTCGACGCGGCTGGAGAGGTCAGTGCTGATGTTCTCCGAGGGGCGGGTGTCCGTCGTGCGGGTCATGACCACACGCACGCCGTCGTAACTTTCGAGTTCTTCCTTCAGGGCCAGAGATACCGCAAGGGTCAGGTCCTTCTCACGCAGGCCATTGGCGACCGCACCGGGGTCAGAGCCTCCGTGCCCGGGATCAATGGCGATGGTAATGCCTGCAGCGTGGGCCGGCGGCGCAAAGGCAGCAATGGCTGCCCCAACGGCCAGTGACAGGCCGGCGACGAGTGTCCTCCACGAGGAGCGCATGGTTATCCTTCGAGTTGCTAATGTGACAGTCGTGATTGTAGGTACTTATGTTGTAACTGTAAACATGAAAATAGTTACATATATAGACCGCCACGAACTTAGAAGATCATTTCCGCTCTTATGAGACGAGGCCGGCTCACCCCACCACGCCACGCAACCTCCGACGAGCTGCCCTGGCACTGCGCCGAAACACGCGTAGCCGCAAAGAAATCGCGCATGAAAAACCTCACGCACATCGAGGAGGGCTCACGAGGGACAAACATCCCCCAGCAGGGCTACAAAGCCGACCGAACCACCGAGGCAGCAGTGCGCGACGAGGCCTCAACCGACCGGTGCGTGCGCACCCAGGAACGCGCCCCCTCGGCCCCCACCCAGGGGGCGGTACCCGACGCGAGGGCAACCATTGCCTCGGCGATCGCATCGGAGTCGAGAGAGCACGCCACCCCAAGTCCGTTGTCTGCGACATCGCGGGCGGCCGCGCCCCGACCCGCATAGATGACCGGCGTCCCCTGCGCGAGGGAGGCAAGGATCTTCGTCGGATAGGCATAGTCATACCCACCCGGCCGCAGCGAGGCGAGTGTGGCAGTGGCTCGCACCATCCACCGATCCGCCTCATCCGCGCTGACGGCGGGGATCATCTCGACGCCGACCACGCCTCGAGACCGCTGCGCCAGTTCATTCCATCCGCTCCCCTGCCCCACAAACACGAGTCGGGCATCCCCGAGCCGACCATGCGCACGCTCGAAAGCCTCGACGAAGACCTCCGGGGCGAGCCACTGGGCGACCGTGCCCGCATAGACGAAGACGGGACCTTCGCAGGCGGGGAAGCCGTCGGGATCACCGGAGGCCACCGCCTCGGGCACACCCACCCCGTTAGGGACAACCGCGACGTCGCAGGCCCCCAACTCCCTCGCGCGACGAGCGACCCCGTCGGAGACAGCGATGACTCGGCGAGCTCCCCTCAGCGCGAAAGACTCCAGGCTTACGACCGCTCGCACGACAATGCCGGGCACACCCGCGAGCGCCGCGGCATCCGAGACGATGTCGGCACAGTAGTAGACGTAGGGGACGCGGCGCGCCGCGCACGCGAGGCGTACGGCGACGCCGGTCGTTGGCGGGGGCTCGCAGACGACCACGTCGGGGCGGGGAGTCGTGAGCAGCCTCAACACCAGGGGGACATCGAAGGACAGGTAGGAGAGGTAGCCGCGCACCGCTCCCGTAGGGTCGCGCAGGACCGGGGCACGACGCACCTCGACGAGGCCGCGATTGCGGCCAGCATCATCGCCGGCTTGTCCGTTTTCTCGCGCGTCGCGGGCGACGGTGGGCGCCAGGCGCGACGTGAGGACCCGAACCCTATCTCCACCTGCGGCGAGTGCGCGAGCGAGCGCCCCGAGGCGCAGCGCGGCGGCCGTCGGCTCGGGTGTAAAGGTGCGTGTCGCCAGGGTGACTAACATGCCGGAGCCGCTCCCCCACCGATGGTGATGCGCGGGGTGCCGATCCAGGCCTCGGGAGAAGTGATGGCGCGGCCGTCGACGAGGAGGCGCAGCCCGGGCAGGTCGCTGGGGACCAGGTCGCGGTAGGTGGCGTGGTCGGCCTGGACGATGGCGACGTCTACCGGCTCACCAAGGTGGTAGGCCTCCCACCCGAAGGCCGCCAGTTCGTCATCGGAATACAGCGGATCGTGAACACTGGAATGCGCGCCGGCCTCGTGCAGCGCCTGGACGACGCCGAAGACGCCAGAGAACGCTGTTTCCTTGACCCCGCCACGGTAGGCGGCACCCAGGACGGCGACACGAAGCCCCTCAAGGGAGCCCATCAGGGAGGTGGCGCGGGAGACCGCGTAGGCGGGCATGGCAGCGTTGGCGGCGCGCGCGGCGGCCACGACGGTCGCGTTCGGGTCTCCGGCCAGGTACAGGCGCGGGTAGACGGGGATGCAGTGGCCGCCTACCGCGATACCGGGCCTGTGGATGTGAGAGTAGGGCTGGGAATTGCAGGCCTCAATAACGCGCGCGACGTCGATACCGGCCGCGTCCGCGTAGCGAGCGAATTGGTTGGCCAAGCCGATGTTGACGTCCCGGTAGGTCGTCTCGGCGAGCTTTGCCATCTCGGCAGCCTCCGCCCCGCCCATCGGCCACACGCCGTTGGGGCGCGGCAGGTCGTCGCGCTGATCGAAGGAGAGGACAGCTTCATAAAAGCGAACGCCGCGCGCCTCGCCGGATTCACTGAGCCCACCCACGAGCTTCGGGTAGCGCGCCAGGTCGGCGAAGACCCGGCCGGTGAGGACGCGCTCCGGGGAGAACACGATGTCACAGTCGCGGCCCTCGGCCAGTCCGGAGACTTCCTCGATGAGGGGCTTGTAGCGCCCGCGCGTCGTGCCCACGGGAAGGGTCGTCTCGTAGGAAATGAGGGTGCCGGGGCTCAGGTACGCTGCCATGGAGCGGGTGGCCGCGTCCATCATGGTGAAGTCGGGGCGACTGCGGTCATCGACGACAAGAGGGACGACCATGACGATGGCGTCGGCACCGGGGATCGCCTCGGCGTACTCGGTCGTGGCGCGCAGGGCGCCGGATGAGACGAGCGGGGGCAGGTACTCCGCCAGGTGCGCCTCGCCCGGGAATGGCTCGACTCCTCCGTTGATGAGGGCGACCACTCGGGGGTTCACGTCGACGCCAACGACCGTATGCCCGCCGCGCGCGTAGTGCACCGCCAGCGGCAGACCGATCTTGCCCATGCCGACGACCGCGATGCGCATGGGGCCCCCTTTCCGTCTCCGGCCTCGTTGTTCCCCTCCAGTGTAGTTCCCCGCGCCTCCTACAATGGGGGCGTGGATCGCGCGCTCAATCTCCTGCTCTACCCGTCGAACCTGGCCTCGCCCGGACGCCTGGTGAAGATCGCGCGCTCGCTGGCCCCGCTGTTTTCCCAGACCCACATCGTCGGCATCGACCAGGGCGGCCTACCCGCGGACGAGGCCGTGGCCCCCACAATCCTCCTGACGCGCGTGCGGGGTACTTCCCTGGGCGCGCCCCTGGGCGGGGCGAGGGTCGTCGCGGCGTGGGGCGCTCGCGTGTACCGGCGGTTCGCAGGGCAGCGCGTTGCTGCCGTCTCCGCGCAGAACCTCTTCCTCCTTCCCCTCGCACACGCGCTGGCACGGCGCACGGGCGCGGTGTTCGCCTACAACGCCCACGAGCTCGAGACGGAGACGGTGGGGTCGGCGGGCCTACGCCAGCGCCTCCAGCGCGTAATCGAACGCCGCTATATCCACCGGGCGGACGTGGTGTCCGTGGTCAACGAGTCGATCGCGCAGTGGTACCGCAACGCCTACCCGGGCGTGGATCCGGTCGTGGTGACGAATGCCCCGACGGGCGCGGACGGAGTCATTGACCTGCGCGCACGTTTGGGGATTCCGGAGGAATCACTCCTGTACCTGCATTCGGGTTACTTGGCACCGGGGCGTAATATTCCCTTGATTCTGCGCGCTTTTGCGCAGGTGAGCCGCGCGCACGTCGTCTTCGTCGGCTCGGGCGCACTGCTGCCCGAGGTCGAACGGGCGGCCGCAATGTACCCGAACATCCACCACCTGCCGCCCGTAGAGCCGGACCGGGTTCTGGCGTTGACGCGCGGGACAGACGTGGCACTGTGCCTCATCGAATCCGGGTGTCTGTCGCATCGCATGTCCACACCCAACAAGATGATGGAGGCCTTCGCGGCCGGGGTGCCCGCGCTGTGTTCTCCCCTCTCCGAGGCCCGCCGATACCTGGGCGATCAGGCCGACACGTGGGTGCTGGAGGATCCCGAGCGCGACCTTGCGTGCACCCTGGAACGCATCACGCGGACACACATCGAGGCTTTCACCGCTCCCGCGATTCCCACGTGGGAGGAAGGGGCAGCGCGCCTGCGCGAGGCCTACGTCCGGGCTCTCGCTCACAAGCGAGCCACCCGCGGCTAGCATGCCGTTATCGGGCTATCGCCGCGACCATCGCACACCAGCGGCACTTCCCCACTCATGTCGCGTGCAATTGCCTTCAGGATCGATTCTCGCCTCGGTCGTAAGCGCGCGCCGTCGCCCAGGCCATGACGAGCAAGCCCACCAGTAAGACCGCCATGAGGGCACCAAGCACGGCGACCGTGGTCTCCACACCGTAGGGACTGCAGGCAAGCCACGTGAGCGGAGCCACGCAATACAGGCACGCGAAGGCCAGCATGCGGCGCTGATGATAGGTCGCCACGAACACGTTGGACAGCGGGGAGGTCGCGACCGTAAGGGCCAGCCACGGGGCTAGGGAGCGAGCAAAATATCCGGCCTCCTCCCAACGCTGCCCAAATACGAGGGGGAAGAGCGCGGGGCTGACGCAGGCGAGAAAAGCAAACACCGGAATCGAGCAGGCAAGCGCGAAACACCCAACGCGCACGACAACACGGGTCATCTCACCGGGACGGGTATCGGACAGGCGCGGCAGGTAGACCTGGGACAGCGCCCCAGCGATGAGGGCGACCGGTGCCTGTAGGGCCAACCATGCCATGTTGAACTGACCGAGCGAGGCCACGGAATACGTGGCGATGAGCATGGGGATCGCGCTCGTGCGCACCGCGTCGACAACGACGTTCGGCACACCCACGAGGGCCATTTTCCGGTATCTCGAGGCCACCTCACGCAGGGGCGGGTCCTCAGCCTCGCGCTCGCGGGCATCTCGGGCACACCACGACAGGTAGGCGACGGCGAGACCCTGCCCCGCGATCGTCGCCCCAATCGCGCTTCCCAGGCCACCGCCGGCGGCGAAACCGCAGACCAACTGCACAGAAGCGATAGCGAGTGAACGAACGACGGATGAGCTTGCGATCGCCCGGAACCGCCGGCGACGGGTCAGCCAGTAGGAGCACACCTGCCCCTGAGCCAGAAATAGGACGGAGACGCCGACGGCGAGCAGCCAGCCCGCGAGCGCATGACCGTAGCGCGCGGATACCCACGGCCAGGCGGCGGCCGCGATCAGGGTAGCCAGCGCGGAGGCGACGAGCACGCAAAGCGAGGCCAGGCGGGCCAGGGAGCGGGCCGAGGCCTCATCGCCCGGTGCGGGCAGGACGATGCTGAGGTCGAAGCGCGCGCCAGCGACGGCCGCGCCGAGCGTGGCCGCGGAGGTGAAGATGCCCAGGTACCCCAGATCCGTATCCGTGTAGAGGCGGGCGATACCGATCTGAGCACCGAAGGCGATGAACTGGGCCAGGAGCGTACCGCTCAGGAGGGTGAGAACCTGCGCGAGGACGCCCGAGCGGGCGGGGCGTGCAGGTTCGTTCGTCATGGACTCATTTAATCACCTGGGGCGCGCGGCTTGCCCCTAGGATGGTGGCATGCCCGCTCCCCGCTCCGCTCCCACCCGCCGGTGGCTCTCGTGAGGGTCGCCCTGGCCAAGGGAACCCTGCTGGTTCCCCCGACGTACTTTGCACTCTCGCACGCCCTCGCGATGCCGGAGCTGGATTGGCGGGCTTTCACGCTCGCGGCGCGCCTGGGCGATCCGACGGCGACGATCCCCGTTGACGAGGCCGCGCCCCGCGCGCTCGGCTCGCCCCTCCCCTTTCGCGTGGCCGCGCAGGCACGAGGCCTGGGCCGGATGCGCCGCGCGATCACCGCGTGGCATCCAGACATCGTTCATCAGCACCAGGCGACTTGGTCGCTGCCTGCCGTCGGTGCCGCGCGGGACGCGGGGGTCCCCCTCGTGGTGACGCTGCACGGCGGGGACGCGTATCCGCGGCTCGGGCGCGGAGCGGGCGGCGTGTGGAACGCCCACAATCAACGGGTGGCTTTCGAGGGGGCGAGCCGATTGCTGGCGGTCTCCCGCTACCTGGCAGATGTCGCCTTGGGCGCCGGGGCCGCTCGGGAGCGGCTGAATGTGCATTATCAGGGCGTGGACACCCACTGGTGGACACCGAGCGCCCCCGACCGCACAGAATCGAGCGGGGAACCCATCGTCCTCTTCGTGGGCGCGCTCAGCAGCCTCAAGGGGGTAGACGACCTGGCCCGCGCATCCACCGCCCTCGTCGGACGCCGCCCGCATCGCCTCATCCTCGTCGGCAACGGGCCGTTGGCGACATGGCTGCGCGCACACGCACCCGCCCACGTCACGTTCGCGGGGTCGTTGGATCGCGAGGGTGTGCGCGAGTGGATGCGCCGCGCCCATGTCCTCGTCCTTCCCACGAAGCCGACGCGAGGCCGGCAGGAGGCCGCCGGCCTCGTGCTGCTCGAGGCGCAGGCGTGCGGCGTTCCCGTCATCGCCTATTCCACGGGAGGCACGCCGGAGATGGTGACACCGGGAGCCTCGCTGCTCACGCAGGAGCACTCGCCGGACGCTCTCGCTCGCTCCATCGACGAGGCCTTGGCCTGGTCGGAGGACGAACGCGCGGATCGAGGAGCGGCGTGCCGGGCGTGGGTAGCACGCGAGCACTCGCTGCGAGGATCCGTGGATCAGCTGCGCGCAATCTACGCCGACGTGACGCGCTAACGCCGCGCTCTACAGGTCGACGGAGCGGCCGGTGGCGGCTGAGGACAGGATGGCCTCGACGACACGCAGGTTGTCCAAGGCCTGTTCCATCGTCACGTGCTCGCTTCCCACTCCGAGGATCGCGTCGCGGAAACGCTCGTGCTCGAGGGCGAGGGGCTCGCGCTTGGTGAGGGCGTAGCGTACGACCTGCCCCTCGCTCACCCCGCGGAAGGCCGCGATGGCGTCCCACTGCAGGGGCGCGTGTCCGTTCTCGTAGAAGGTCAGGTCCCCCATCGCGGTGTCGGCGACGAGCGCACCCCGCTCGCCCGTGACGATCGTCGTGCGGTCCTTGTAGGGGGTCAGCCAGTTGACAAGGTGGTTGACGAGGATACCGCCAGCAAGCACCCCCGAGGCGACCATCATGTCTTCGTGCGGCCTGCCCGAGCGCGCGGACGTGCGCGCGTAGATGCTCTCGTAGGGGGCACCGGCCACCCACGCGGCCAGGTCCACGTCGTGGGTTGCCAGGTCCTTAACCACGCCAACATCGCTGATCCGGGCGGGGAATGGCGACTGGCGACGCGTCGCAATCTGCTCGATCTCCCCGAGCTGTCCCTCCGCGATGCGCCTGCGCATGTCGATGAGCGCCGGGTTGCAGCGCTCGACGTAGCCGACGGCACCCACGAGGCCTGCACTGGCGAAGGCGTCGCGGATACGCTGGCCTGCTTCCACGCTCATGGCAAGCGGCTTTTCGACGAGCGTGTGCACCCCGGCCTCGGCCAACGCCAGGGCGGCGGCCTCGTGGTGAGCGGTCGGGGCGGCGACGATCGCGGCGTCAATGCCAGCCTCGACGAGTTCTTCGACACCGCCCAAGACGGGCAGGTCGCCAGCCACGCCGAAACGGTCGCCGCCCGGGTCCGCGAGGGCAACGAGGTCCACGCCCCGCGTTGCGCGGGCGTTGCGCACGTGGTGTCGGCCCATCGAGCCGATGCCGAGGATTCCCAGGCGAATGCTCATGTCAGGCCCCCGCTTCCGCGAGCGCGTTGACGGCCTCGACGATGCGTTCGAGCTCGGAGGCTGTCAGCGACGGGTAGACGGGCAGGGAGAGGACTTGGTCGGCAGCCTCGCGCGTAGCCGGCAGCTCCAGGCCGGGGGCGAAGCGAGCGAGGGAGGGCAGCTCGTGGTTCGGGATCGGGTAGTAGACGCCCGATCCGACGCCGTATTCCTCGCGCAGGGCGGTGGCGAATCCGTCGCGGTCCTGTCCCACGCGGATCGTGTACTGGTGGTAGACGTGTGTAGCTCCGGGGGAAACGTGCGGGACGGTGACGCCGCGCAGGTGGGCGCTCAGGAAGGCGGCGTTGTCCTGGCGCTTGCGCGTCCACGAGCCGACCTTGGTGAGCTGCACACGCCCGATGGCCGCGTGGATGTCGGTCATGCGATTGTTCAGGCCCACCCTCTCGTTGGCGTAGCGGGTCTCCATCCCCTGGTTGCGCGCGAGCTTCACGCTGCGGATGACCTCGGGGTCGGCGGAGGTGACCATGCCTCCCTCCCCACTGGTCATGTTCTTAGTCGGGTAAAAGGAGAAGGCCGCGAAGGTACCGAAGGAGCCGACCGCGCGCCCGTGCAGGGTCGCACCGTGGGCCTGGGCGGCATCCTCGAAGACCATGAGTCCATGTGCGTCGGCGATCGCCTGGAGCGCGTCCATGGGCGCGGGGTGCCCGTAGAGGTGGACGGGCATGATGGCGCGCGTGCGCGGCGTGATCGCGGCTTCGACGGCGGCCGGCGACAGCGTGAACGTGAGCGGGTCAATGTCGGCGAACACGGGGCTCGCTCCCGTGATCGCCACCGAGTTCGCGGTAGCAGCGAAGGTGAAGGAGGGAACGATGACTTCGTCCCCCGGTCCGATTCCGGCGGCGAGCAGGCCCAGGTGCAGCGCCGAGGTTCCCGAGTTCACCGCGACGGCGTGGGTTCCGGGGACGAGGGCGGCGGAGAACTCTTGCTCGAAGGCGGCGACCTGCGGCCCCTGGGCGATCATGCCGGTTCGCATGACGGCCGCGACCGCGTCGATCTCCTCCTCACCAATGATCGGGCGTGCGGGCGGAATGAACGGCTGGGTCACTGCTGTTCCTCACGGGTTTGGTCGAACGTCACGGTCTTCTTCGGGGACGAGACCTGGGGTTCCTCCGGCGAGAGGGCACCGTCTCGCTCGACGTAGCGTCGGCCCGAGGCAGGACACACCCACGTGCGTTCCGCGGCCTCGTTCCCGGCATCCTGGAGGGGCACGCCGGCCTCGCCGACCCACCCGACGCGGCGCGCTGGAACGCCGACGACGAGCGCGTAGGGGGCCACATCACGGGTGACGACGGCACCCGCACCGACCGACGCCCACGCGCCGATTCGCACGGGTGCCACGCAGACGGCACGCGCGCCGATGGCGGCACCTCGCTCGACGGTGACGCCGACGCGATCCCAGTCGCTCGCACTCTTCAGAGTGCCATCGGCGTTGATCCCGCGGGGGCAATGGTCGTTCGTGAATACAGCAGCGGGGCCGACGAACACTCCGTCCGCCAGGGACGCGGGTTCGTAGACGAGGGCGTAGTTCTGGATCTTGCAACGATTACCAACACGAACGCCTTCTCCGATGTAGGCCCCTCGCCCAACGATCGTCTCCTCCCCGATGACTGCTTCCTCGCGCACCTGAGCGAGGTGCCACACGCGGGCGCTGGGCGCGACAATCGCGCTGGGTGCCACATCGGCGCTGGGCTCGATCACGGTGTCTCCCTATCGTTGTCACTGCACGCGCGGGTGTGCTCTCGGATACCCAACACTATAGGCGCGCGCCCGTCCCGATGTGCGACACTAATCGAATGCAGATGCGCTCCGACACGTGGGTCGTTATCCCCGCGTTTAACGAGGCACCCGTGATCGGGGGTGTCGTCGCGGGCGTGCTTACCCTTTTCCCGCAGGTGCTCGTCGTCGATGACGCGTCGATCGACGACACGGCGGCCCGCGCCCGCGCTGCGGGTGCATACACGGCTTCCCACCCCGTCAACCTCGGTCAGGGTGCGGCGTTGCAGACCGGCTTCGAGGCGGCGCTCGCGCGCGGCGCTCGCTATGTCGTCACCTTCGATGCCGACGGTCAGCACGATCCCACTGATGCGGCGGCGATGGTGGATCGGGCGCGCAAGGAGGACCTCGCTTTCGTCCTTGGTTCCCGTTTCCTCGACGGGGCAAGCGCGCGCGTCGGTGCCGCCAAGCGTGCAATTCTGCGCATGGGGGCACTCGCCGCGCGCCTGCGCACGGGCATGGCCCTCACGGACACCCACAACGGGCTGCGTGTAATCCGCGCCGACGCCCTGGCCCACGTCCACCTGACCCATGCACGCATGGCACATGCCTCGCAGATCGTCTCGCAGCTGGCTGGCAGTAACCTGCCCGGCGCCGAGCACCCAGTGTCGATCTCCTACACGGACTACTCGCGGGCCAAGGGGCAACCCCTGCTCAACTCCGTCAACATCGTCGTGGACCTGGCGTTGGGGGGACGATGAGCGCTTACCTCGTGATTCGCATCCTGTTACTCATCGCCCTCGCTATCACCGCTTGGTGGCTGGTGCGACCCGTCTCCTCGGCCTCGTCGCTGGCGGTGCGCCGCATCGGTATCGGATTCCTCGTAGTGGCAGCCGTCGTGGCTATCCTCGTCCCCACCCTGGCAAACACCGTCGCGCGTGCCATCGGTGTGGAGCGAGGGGTCAACCTGATCGTCTACGGCCTGGTCGTGGCGTTTATCGCGCAGATGGTGACCGGTTACCGACGCGAGGCGAGGGCAGAGGCACGCATGGCGACTCTGGCCCGTTCCCTTGCCCTCGCGCACGTGCTTCCGCCCGATACTCAGGTCGACAGCAACGGCGCCGCGACCAGCTCGAAGCGTGATGCACGCGGAGTGGAACTCGCCGCTAACGGCCCCGATTTCCCGACAAATACGTCAGATAACGATATGGTTACAAATGATGAGTAACGTGAATCTACGACCGATCCAGCACTCGGCCGTCAACTATGGACGCTTCGGCCTCCTGCGCGGCTCGCTCGCCGCGCTCCTGGCCGGCGTGCTCTTCGTCGTGTCCTCGGCGGGTTTCGTCTACGCCAGGCTGAGCACTCAGTTCGCCGACCGCGTCGTCGACATCAACGCGTACACGACCGAGGAACAAAACAGGGCAACACCCGATTCCTTCGATGGCCGCGCCGTCAACATTCTCGTGGTCGGCACCGATTCCCGTAACGGTGCCAGTGGTGAACTCGGCGCAGGTGACGAGGAGGACGTTCCCGGCCTGCGCAACGACTCGACGATGGTGATTCACGTCAGCGCCGACCGCTCCCGAGTGCAAATCGTGTCTATTCCCCGCGACACGCTGGTAGACATCCCCGCATGCATGCACCGCGACGGCTCCACCAGCGAGCCCGTCAGCGAGGAGATGTTCAACAACGCCATGTTCTACGGCGCGGACGGCGGCGACTCTCCAGAAGATATTGCCCCCGGCATTGCCTGCGTCCGCTCGACCGTCGAAAAACTCTCCGGCATGACCATCGACGCCTTCATGGTCGTTGATTTCGCGGGCTTTATTAACATGATCGACGCTCTCGGCGGCGTCTGGTTCAACATTCCCGAACGCATCGATGACGAGTCCGCCCAGCTCTACATCGACGAGGGCTGCTGGAAGCTGTCGGGCACGCACGCTCTCGCCTACATGCGCTCGCGCAAGGCCCAGGGAGACGGCTCCGATATTTCACGAATCGGCCGCCAGCAGCAGCTGATTTCCGCCATGCTACGCGAGCTGCAGTCGAAGAACTACGTGACGGACCCCGGCTCGCTCATCAACTTCCTGCAGGCCGCGATTTCCGCCGTGAACGTTTCCTCGAACCTGGGAAATGCCAGCTCGGACGCTTCCCTGCTCATCAACGTGCTGCAGAAGGTCGACCGCTCCAACATCCAGTTCGTCACCATGCCGGTCGAGGAGCCCTCCTGGGATCCCAACCGCCGCATTCCTTCCGAGCCGATGGCCCGCAACGTGTGGAGCGCCCTGGAGAACGACCAGGCCCTGCCCGTGGGCACGACCTACACCGATGGCAACGGCGCGCAGCTCGTGGTCCCCGACCCGACCGCAACCCCCGCTCCGTCTGCGAGCGCATCGGCCACGGATCCGGCAACCACTCCCGGGTCGGAGGCATCCTCCACGGACAACACCGAGCAGTCCGCCTCCGTCGACAATAACGCTGCCAACGAGGAAGCTGCCAAGCAGAATGCAGCTACTTGTCCGCCGAGGAACCAATGAGCAATCCTCCTTCTTTCGCTCCGGACCCGAAACGGCGCCGCCCAGGATCCGACGACGCTCACGTCGTCGGTGAAGAGGTGCCAAGCAGCGCTCCTACTCCCCCTCCTGAAGCCTTGGCGCCACAGATGTGGAGAATCTCCGATCACGAGGCCGATGCCTCGCGTCCGTTGATGCCGCGCACGCTCGACCAGCCGCAACGCGAGCCTCAGTCGATTTTCCCGCGCCGCGCTCCGGCACCGCAGCCGCCCTCGTTCCAGCCGGCCTCTGCGTCGAACCCTCCATCGTATGCGCCGGGATCCGGCCGTACTGCCGGCTCGAACACCTACGCGCCGTCCGGAAACGGACCTCGCCAGGTGACGATCAATCGTTCCCAGAGCACGCCTGCGGCACCACCCGCGCCCGTCGCTCCCTCCGCTCCGGCAGCCAAAGCGCGCCGCAGGAAGCGCCGCCACCCGATCCTGAAGACCCTATGTCTGATTCTGGTCGTCATCCTCGCTTGGGGTGGTTTCCTCGTGTGGGACGCCAATTCCAACATGGGCCGCGTCAGCGCGCTGTCCGGAGCAGCCGACACCGCGGGAACGACATACCTGCTGGCCGGATCAGACTCCCGCGCCGACGGTGCCGTCAAGGATGGCTTCGACGAGTCCGAACGCGCCGACTCCATCATGCTCGTCAACGTTGCCCCGAACGGGCAGGCTGTCGCCCTCTCAATCCCCCGAGACACCTACGCGCAGATACCGGGAGTGGGCTGGGACAAGATCAATGCTTCCTACGCATACGGCGGCCCGCAGCTGCTCGTGGAGACCGTGGAGAAGCTCACCGGCCTGACCGTCGATCACTTCGTTCAGATCGGCATGGGTGCCGTACCGGACATGGTGGATGCCGTCGGCGGCGTCGAGCTGTGCTACGACAACGACGCGGACGACCAGTATTCCGGCCTGAAGTGGACCGCCGGCTGCCACACGGTAGACGGTACGACCGCCCTGCAGTTCTCTCGCATGCGCTACCAGGATCCCGAGGGCGACATCGGCCGTACAAAGCGCCAGCGTCAGGTGATTTCGAAGGTCATTTCCTCGGCTGCTTCGCCGTCGACCCTCGTTAACCCCGTGAAGACGCTGCGCGTGGAGCGCGCCGGCTCCCGGTCATTCACGGTGGACGAGGATTCTTCGGTCCTCTCGGTCGCTTCCCTCGTGTGGGCGCTGCGCAGCGCATCGTCGAACCAGATGATGGGTGTTCCCCCGATCGAGTCGCTGAACTTCACCACGAACGCCGGGGCCTCGGCCGTGCTACTGCGTGACACGACCGCAGACGACTTTTTCGCCAAGCTCCGCGCGGGCACGCTCACTGCCTCGGACCTCAACCAGGTCGACGGAGTGTAGGACTCGCCCCGCGCGACCGCGCGCCGGCCTCAACAAGAAGCCCGGCCCCGTTCCCCATCGGGGACGAGGCCGGGTTCTTCGCGTCCTACGGGCGCGCTCAGGCTCCTGGCACGGTGATCGGGCGGGGACCAGCCTGCCAGCCTTCCCACGCGGAGGTGAGGATCTCCTCGACCCCGTTGTTGGCCTTCCAGCCGAGGTCGACACCGATTGAGAGCGGGTCGCCAATCAGCTTGGGCGGGTCGCCGGCACGGCGATCGAGCTCCTCGACGGGGAATTCCCAGCCCATGACGCGGCGCAGGCCGTCGACGATCTCTCGCACGGAGGTGCCCAGGCCGGTGCCCACGTTGTAGGTGTGGTGGTCGGGCTGACGCCCCTCGGCAAGCACGTCGAGGGCGGCAATGTGCGCCTCAGCGAGGTCCAGGACGTGGATGTAATCGCGGATGCAGGTGCCGTCGGGGGTGTCGTAATCGGTACCGAAAATCTTGGCGCTCTCACCACGCTCAACGCGGTCCAGCACCATCGGGATCAGGTTCATGACCGCTTCGTCGGCCAGGTCGGGCCATCCGGCACCCGCCACGTTGAAGTAGCGCAGGCCGATCCATTTCAGGTCCCACGCCCGCTCGCAGTCAGCCATCAGCCACTCGCCGATCAGCTTGGTCTCGCCGTAGGGGTTAATGGGGCGACCAGCCATGTCCTCGGTGATGACGGGAGCGTCGGGCATGCCGTACACCGCAGCCGAGGAGGAGAAGATCATCTGATCGACGCCCGCGTCCTCCATTGCCAAAAGGACGTTGGCCATGCCGCCAATATTCTGGTGGTAGTACCAGGCGGGGCGGGCGACCGACTCGCCGACCTGCTTACGCGCAGAGAAGTGGATGACGGCGGTGACGTCCTCGTCCACCATGAGAGTGGACAGCGCCGAACGTGCTTCATCGAGCGTCACGTCGAGCTTCACGAGCTTGGCGTCACCGACGCGCGATGCTTTGCCGCTTGACAGGTCATCGACGACGACGACGCGATCCCCGCGCTGACGCAGGAGGCGGACAACGTGTGCGCCGATGTAGCCGGCGCCGCCACAAACGAGAATGCTCATGGGTTCAGGATACGCTGCGCAGGGTCCCTGCGGCTACCCACGCGGGACTTGTGTTCGCGTCTCGCTCAGTGGGCCTCGGAGACTCGCTGGGCGAGGGCCGCGCCCTTTGCGCTGGCCACGTCGCGCAAGTCCTTCTGGAAGGCGCGCATCGAGGCACGCAGAGACTCGGCGCGCTCCCCTTCACCCGCGCCGAGGATGCGCGCGGCGAGAAGGCCAGCGTTACGAGCACCGGCGATCGACACGGTCGCGACGGGCACGCCCGCGGGCATCTGCACGATAGAGTGCAACGAGTCCACGCCATCGAGGTGCTTGAGGGCGACGGGGACACCGATAACAGGCAGTTCCGTGAGGGCGGCGAGCATGCCGGGCAGATGAGCCGCTCCCCCGGCTCCGGCGATGATGACGCGCAGTCCGCGCGCCGATGCAGCGCGCCCGTAGGCGACCATGTCTTCGGGCATGCGGTGCGCTGAGACGACACCAACCTCGCAGGCAATACCGAACTCAGCGAGGGCACTGACGGCGGCCTCCATCGTGGGCCAGTCGGAGTCGGAGCCCATAACGACGCCGACAAGTGGGTTGTCACCGGTGGCGGTCAGTTGGATGTCGAGGTCGGTGGTCACGGGCGATCCTTTCGAGAGGGGACGAGGCCGGGGCATCCGGTCCCTCGCCGGCGGACGGGTGGATGGGTCAGTCAGTGGGGTTCTCGCCCCGGAGGGCGCTCACTGCGGCCCGGGCTCGCTCAAGGCCAACGGAGGGATCCGCGTCTACGACGGTGACGTGGCCAAGCTTGCGTCCGGGGCGCACTTCCTTGCCGTAGAGGTGGACCTTCGTGTCCGCCCCTCCGGCGGCAAAGGCGGCGGCGAGGGCGCGCGCGGGTTGAGCGCAGGAGGAACCCAGCAGGTTGACCATGACTGCGTGCGTGCCCGGTGCCCTCAGCTCAGTCGAGCCAAGCGGCAGGTCGAGGACTGCGCGCAGGTGCTGCTCGAATTGGCTGGTAACCGCACCGTCGATGGTCCAGTGACCCGTGTTGTGAGGGCGCATGGCGAGCTCGTTGACGAGAACGCGTTCGTCCGCTCCGTCCCCGACGACGAACATCTCCACGGCGAGGACGCCGGTGACCCCCAGCTCGGATGCGATGCGTTCGCCGATGCGTCGCGCCTCGGCGGCAGTCTCCGGGCGGATGCCGATTGCGGGAGCAGTGACCTCGGCGCACACGCCGTCCACCTGCACGGTGGAGGCGACGGGCCACGAGGCGACCTCGCCCGAGGGGGTGCGCGCCAGCAGGGCCGCGACCTCGCCGGTGAAGGGGACCAGGGCCTCGGCAAGGAGGGGCCCATTGCCCCACCAGGACTCAACATCCGCTGCACTGTGGGCGATAGCCACGCCGTGCCCGTCGTATCCGCCGCGCGGGGTCTTGACGATGAGGGGCCATCCGATCGTCGTGGCGAACTCCTCCAGCTGACCTTCATCCTCGACGCGCGCCCACGCGGGACACGGGATCCCCATCTCGGTCAGGCGCTCGCGCATGGCGATCTTGTCCTGGGCGTACAGGAGGGCGCTGGCCGGAGGCTGGACGGAGACCAGCCGTGCGGCCTCCTCCATCGTGGCCGCTGGGATGTGCTCGTGTTCGAAAGTGAGGACATCCGCGCCGTCAATGAGCGCAGCGACTGCGTCCAGGTCGGCGGGTGCGCCCACCGCTTTGTCGACGGTCACCTGCCCGGTAGACCCATCCGAGGCCTCGACGAGGGCCCGAAGATTAATGCCGAGCGCGACCGCGCTCTGTTGCATCATGCGTGCTAGTTGCCCGCCACCAATCACGGCAACGGTGGGAGGGGTCGACATCTCGTGTTCCACGCCTTCCAATCTACTCCGCTCCTAGAAGCGCCGCGAGCGGCGTCCCATAGACATGAGCGGCCCTTCAGGCATGACGCGGTCCGGATCAAGTGAGGCTGGGATTGCGGCGACCGAGACCGTGAACACCGCAGGCTTGTTCGTCTTGAGTTCGAGGCGCCCGCCCATCGCCTGAGCCAGGTCGTGGGCCAGCGCCAGGCCGATGCCCGTCGAGCCGTGCCCGGACACACCCTTTTCAAAGATGTCGGGAGCCAGGTCGTCGTCGATTCCCTCGCCTTCGTCTGTGACCTCGATGACGACGCCGCGCTTTGACGTGCCCGCATGCGCCCACACGCGCGTGGTCCCAGCCCCGTAGCGCAGGGAGTTTTCGATGAGGGTCGCCAGGACCTGTCCAAGTTTTCCGGCATCGGCCAAGATGGGTCGCTCAGCCTCGTCGTGGAAAACAAGGGGGCGACCAGCCGCCTCAAACTGATCCTCCCACTCCTCGCGGGCGGTGTTGAAGACCTCGAGGATGTGAATAGCCTCCGTCTGGCTGGTCGAACGTTTGGAGACATCGAGCAGCTCCGTGACGACGTTCGTCATGCGCTCGACCTGTTCGAGGCACGTGCGGGCTTCGGCGCGCACCTCGTCTTCCGTGGAGACCAGCTCGATCTCCTCCAGGCGCATGGACAGCGCGGTCAAAGGTGTGCGCAGCTGGTGAGAGGCGTCGGCGGCTGCCTGGCGTTCTGCGGCCAGGCGTCCCGCCATCCGCTCGCCCGTGCGCGCGAGCTCCTCGGAGACCAGATCGATTTCCTCGATGCCGGACTTCTCCATGCGGGCGCGCACACCGCCCGAGCCGATCTGTTCAGCTTGGGCCGCCAGGTAGATGAGCGGGGCGGATAGCTCTCGTGATAGCGAACGTGCAAGCAACCAGCCGATGAGCATGGATGCAACCATGCCTCCGCCGAAGAGCGCACAGGCCCAGGTGATGCGGGTGATCGCATTCGAGGCCGACGCCGTGAGTTGGACCGAGACGCCGCTGGGCGATGATGCCAGCGCCGTCATTGTTCTTCCGGGAATCACCGTTCCACTGGTGACGAGGTTCGCCTCGGGCACCTTAATGCGGTAGCTGAGCTCCCCACCGCGGCTGTTCGCCTGATCGGCGACCAGCGAGGCAAGAGTGGCAGGGTCATTCCCCTCCCCAACGGCACGCCTGCGCTCGATATTTTGGAGGATCAGCTGCGCTTGAACGTCGAGACTACGCTGCTCAGAAGACCAGATGGACGCCGACGCGAAGAAAGCCCCGGGCAGCCCCATCAGCACGCACACGACGGCGACGATGGAGACGATCATCCTCACCGCGCGTGCGCGCATGGCGGGCCTCCCTCAGCGCACGTTCTCGAAACGGAATCCCATGCCGCGCACGGTCGTAATGTAGTGCGGGTCGGTCGCGTCGTCCCCGAGCTTGCGGCGCAGCCACGACACGTGCATGTCGAGGGTCTTCGTGGAGCCGGTCGGATCCGAGCCCCACACCTCGCGCATGAGGGTGTCGCGGGCGACGACCGAACCGGCCTCGCGCAGCAGGACGCGCAGAAGGTCAAACTCCTTGGCGGTCAGGCTCAGCTCGGCATCACCGACGAACGCGCGATGCGCAGCGACATCCATGCGGATGTCCTGGGCGCGCAGCTCGCCTTCGGCGGGTTCTGCAGCCTGGCGACGCAGGAGGGCCCGCACGCGAGCGAGGAGCTCCGCGAGTCGGAAGGGCTTCGTCACGTAGTCGTCAGCGCCCGCATCGAGGCCGACGACCATGTCGACCTCGTCCGTGCGCGCAGTAAGGATCAGAATCGGAACTCGGTTGCCTGAGGAGCGGATCTCGCGGGCGACATCCAGACCGTCCATGTCGGGTAGGCCGAGGTCCAGGACAACCAGGTCAATGCCGCGAACATCAGCGAGGGCTTCAGCGCCCGTCGCGTGCGCACGCACGTCGTAGCCCTCCCTGCCCAGTGCACGGGTGAGGGGCTCGGAGATGGCCGGGTCGTCTTCAACGAGGAGAACTGTAGTCACGCTTACATCTTAGCAATTCTGAACCAAACCTTGCACTGTTCTTGACCCATTATGCGGGCCGGTCGAGCACTCGTTCACACTGCGAGATGAGCATTATTTGACAACGCTCGAGAGCAGGTACGGCGAGACGGGACCGAAACCGCGCAAGTCCGCGGTCGGGAACTCTTCCAGTTCGTACCCGTCGCCAACCTCTCCGGCGGCAATAGCAGCAGCCGTGGTCGGATCGGTGAGGATCTTACCCACCGGAGCAATGTCCACGAGGCGAGACGCGAGGTTCACCGTAGGACCGAACACATCGCCCGACCGCGAGAACACGTCGCCTCGCACGAAGGAAGCTCGCACGGGAAGCGTTTCGTCGTCGGCGTTGAGCCGTTCAACGAGGGCAGTGGCAACGCGCAGGCCGGTCGGCAGGTCATCGGCGATGTAGAGGACGGCATCACCGATCATCTTCACGACGCGACCTCCCTCCTCAATGACAGCGTTACGACTCTCCTCCTCGAAGCGCTCAATGAGACCCACGAGGGCATCCCCGAGGATCGTCGAGGAAGACGTGTAGGACACCATGTCAACGAAGCCGAGGCAGCGGTTGAGCGGGAAACGGTTATGACGCTCCTCGTGGCCGCGCTGAGAGACCTCACGATCAAAACGAGACAAAGTCGCCTCAAGCTGACGTTGCCACGCGTAGGTGAACATCTCCTGAAAGACGTCGATGTACTCGCGCATATGGTCCAGCACGTACATGCGCGCCGTCGTGTCGTCCAGCATGAGGCGACGCACCGAGTCCTCTACCAGGGCCTCGAACTGCCACAGAGCCAATCGGTCGGCCAGGTGAGCATTCGCGCGCAGGAGAGAACGAGACGTGGACGTATCGATACCGCCCGATTCGACGAGGTCATGCCAACGACTGAAAACATCCAAGTCCCGCTGGGAGAAGACCTTGTCGTCGGCAGTAGGAGCCTGGAAGCCGAGGGCAATCCAAAAACGGAAGACGCGCTCAATGGGCGTATCCGTCGCCTCTGCGATCTCACGGGCGGAATACAGCAGCTGACCACCGAGAAGCTGAGGAACGTAGCTAGTTGCGGTCAGCTCATCGGGAGTTGCAGGGGACGAAGCCGCACGCTCATCCATCGCAGGTCCCTCCTCGTTGGGCCGACTCAACATCACATCAGCGGGTAACGGTATATCAGATCACTTTTCAAAGTCACATCGAGAATGCGACCTCACACGTTGACAATTGTAGTAGTCTGATGGCTTTTTCACCAGAGAATTGCACGTTTACCTGCGAAAACTGATATTCCTGCACCAAATTGCAGCTTGTCTGCACGTCTGAGACTCCTTAGGAGAAAATGTCCTCATGCGCCTTGTTCTTGCCTCCGCTTCTCCCGCCCGCCGCGCCACGCTGATTGCAGCAGGCATCACCCCAATCGTTCAGGTGTCAACGGTTGACGAGGACGCAGTGCTCGCCGCGCTGCCGGGCGGGCGCGCATTTTCGGGCGGGACAACAACCCCGGCCGATGAGGTTGCGGCTCTCGCCGCGGCCAAGTGCGGTGACGTCTGCAAGGCTCTGAGCGCACCCGGCGCGCACGCAGAACTTCCCGAGAGTCAGGCAGTGCTCGTCGTCGGCTGCGACTCCATGCTCGAAATCGACGGCCAGATGCTCGGAAAGCCCCACACCCCCGAGGTAGCCCACGAGCGAATCCGCGCGATGCGCCGCACGACTGCCGTCCTGTGGACTGGGCACTCGGTCGCGATCCTCGCCCCCGCCTCGTCGGCGCAGGGCGTAGAGCCGGGAGGCCGCGTCGTGACCGCGACCGTCACATGCTCGGCCTCTACTCAGGTCCACTTCGGGGACATCTCGGATGCCGAGATTGACGCGTACGTGGCCTCCGGGGAGCCGCTGCACGTGGCGGGGTCCTTCACCGTCGACGGACTTGGAGGCCCCTTCATCGAAGGGGTGACGGGCGATTATCATTCTGTCGTCGGCATCTCATTGCCTCTGCTACGCTCCATGGCGTCCGAGCTCGGAGTCTTCTGGCCGGACCTGTGGGATGCGCCGCGCCCCTGAGTTTCAGCCCCAATCACCCCGGCCGCGCCCCGTACTGTAGGGGCATGGACAACAGCACTGCATGGGGCATCGGCCTCGCAACGATCACCCTGGACGGAACGACACTCGACACGTGGTACCCCGCCCCGCACCTGGGCGAGCCCGGTGCTGACGAGGAGCTGGCGACCTCGCTGTCCGTGCTGGAGCGCGTCGATGACGCGCGTCGCGTGCGCACGGTTGTCGTGACCACGACGATTGACCTGTCGCAGGCCCCCGCCTCGACGGAGGACGCCTATCTGCGTCTGCACCTCCTCTCCCACCGGCTCGTGAAGCCCAACACGATCAATCTGGACGGCATCTTCGCGGTACTGCCCAACGTTGTATGGACGGACGCCGGCCCCTGTGCCGTGGCCGATTTCGAGGCGACCCGCCTGCGCCTGCGCGCTCGCGACGGCCACCCCGTGACCGTGCAGGGCGTCGACAAGTTCCCGCCGATGGTCAACTACGTACTGCCCTCCGGTGTGCGCATCGCCGACGGAACGCGTGTGCGTCTGGGAGCCTACCTCTCCGAGGGAACGACCGTCATGCACGCGGGCTTCGTCAACTTCAACGCGGGCACGCTGGGCCGCTCCATGGTCGAGGGTCGCGTCTCGCAGGGCGTCGTTATCGGTGACGGATCCGACGTCGGTGGCGGCGCCTCCACGATGGGCACCCTCTCGGGCGGCGGTAAGCAGCGCGTGCGTCTGGGCGAGCGCTGCCTGCTGGGCGCAAACTCGGGCCTCGGCATCGCGCTCGGCGACGACTGCGTTGTCGAGGCCGGCCTGTACGTGACCGCCGGCGCAAAGGTCACGCTCATTGATTCCTCCGGCGAGGCCGAGCCGCGCACGATTGCCGCACGCGACCTGTCTGGCGCGTCGAACATCCTGTTCCGCCGCAATTCTCAAACCGGCCGCATCGAGGCCATCGCCCGTGCAGGCGTCGTGGGCATCGAGCTCAACGACGCACTGCACGCATCGAACTGAGCGTTGACATCAACGAGGCCGGGGCCGCCCGCACGCACTGCGCTGGGTAGCCCCGGCCTCGTTCGTCGCGTTGGATGTCAGCGCGTCGCCCAGGCCTCGCGGATGCGGGCAGCGGCCACCTGGACTCGCTCGTCAGTGGCGGTCAGGGCGACGCGGACGCGCCCGCGGGCCGCCGTGCCATAGAAGTCGCCGGGGGCCACGAGGATGCCGAGATCTGCCAAGCGGTTCACCAGTGCCCACGAGTCACGCGGGTGGGCGGGATCGGCGACCCACAGGTATAGGCCGGCGGCGCTATCGGGATCGACGTCGAGGCCGGCGTCGGTCAGTGCATCCAGGAGGAGGGCGCGACGCACCGCGTAGACGCTGCGCTGACGCTCCACGTGCTCGGTGTCACGAAGGGCCACCGCCATCGCGTGCTGGACGGGGGCGGGCACCATCAGACCGGAGTGCTTACGCGTGCTGACGATCGGGGCAACTAGCTGGGGATCGCCGTAGATGAGAGCCCCGCGGTAGCCTGCAAGATTCGACTGCTTGGACAGCGAGTACAGGACCAGCAGGCCGCTCGCGTCTGCGTCACACACGTCCACATCAAGCAGGGAGGGAACGCCCTCGCTCACGTAGGGCTGCGACCAGGGCAGGGCAGCGTAGCACTCGTCGGAGACGACGACGGCACCGTGGGCGCGCGCCCAGCCAACGACTGCTCGTAGCTCGTCCTTGCTCATGACGTGGCCGTCCGGGTTGCCCGGGGAGTTCAGGTAGACGAGGGCGGCATCGGGCCAGCTGTCGGGATTCGTCGGGTCGACGGCGACGGGGGTGGCACCCGCGAGTCGGGCACCAATGTCGTAGGTCGGGTAGGCGACCTCGGGAACGAGGATCGTATCCCCCGCGCGCACGCCCAGGAGGGCGGGGATCCAGGCGACGGCTTCCTTCGAGCCGATCGTGGGAATCACACCGCCGTGACCGACATCGACCATACCTCGGCGCGCGCCCCACGCCAGGATCGCATCGCGCACCTCGGCGGTGCCAATCACCGTCGGATAGCCGTGCGCGTTCGAGGCATCGGCGAGGGCCTCGCGGATGAACGCGGGGGTGTCATCAACGGGGGTTCCGACGCTCAGATCGCAGATTCCCCCGGGATGTTCAGCTGCGCGCGCCTTGGCGGGCGCCAGCTGATCCCAGGGGAATTCGGGCAGGTCAAGAGGGCGGGGAAGGATCGTTGTCATACCCCTACCCTATCGACTGTCAGAGGTTCTCGGCCTTCCATTCCTCATTCTGAGGAGGCAACGCGGCGATCATCGGATCATCGAAGTCCTGGACGCCGGTTTTCTGGGCACCGCCGGGGCTACCCAGGTCGTTGAAGAAGTCAACGTTGGCGCGCAGGTAGTCGGACCACTCGGAGGGCAGGTCATCCTCGTAGAAGATGGCCTCGGTCGGGCACACGGGTTCGCACGCGCCGCAGTCCACGCACTCCTCGGGGTGAATGTAGAGAGTACGGGCCCCCTCGTAAATGCAGTCGACGGGGCACTCGTCCACGCAAGCGCGATCCTTGACGTCCACGCAGGGCTGCGCGATGACATAGGTCATGAGACGTTCCTCCTGGTCGGTTCTAAAGACTCGTTGATTCTATTATTCACGTATGAGTAGCCCCGAGTCACCCCGCGTCCGCCACAGCTCTGCGATCGGTGAAAATGCGCCGATCGCGTCGAACACGGCTGACTGCGCGCATGAGGAAATTTCCGCACGCGCGCCTGGCGCAATTCCCGATCTACCCTGGATGGGCTTCTCGGTCGGCGAGAGGATCGTCATCCGCTACCGCCTGGCGGACGGCTTGCACGACGCTCTGGGGGAGGCGCTTGAGGTGGCCCCCACACACGTCACGGTCGCGACGAGGCGTGGGCCGGTTCGCGTGGATGCTCGCACGATGGTGACGGGCAAGCGTGTGCCTCCCCCGCCCACGATTTAGCGGGCGAGGGACGCGGCGCTGATCAGCGGTTGGCGCGACGCTCGCGAGCAGCGATCTTGAAGCGCTCCTGGGCGTCCAGGACGACCTTGCGCACGCGCACGGCCTCGGGCGTAACCTCGACGCACTCGTCGTTGGCCGCAAACTCAAGGGATTCCTCGAGCGTCAGCTTGCGAGACGGGGTCAGCGACTCGTACACGTCGGCGGTCGCGCTACGAGTGTTCGTTTGCTTCTTCTCGCGGCAGATGTTCACGTCCATGTCCTCGCCGCGCGGGTTTTCACCCACAACCTGGCCCTCGTAGACCTCGGAGGAAGGCTCGACGATGAAGGAGCCGCGCTCCTGCAGGTTGGTCATCGCGTACGGGGTGGCCTGACCAGCGCGGTCGGCGACGAGGGAGCCGGTGAGGCGCTGCTCGATGGAGCCCTGCCAGGGGGCGTAACCCTCAGAGATGGACGAGGCGATGCCGGTGCCGCGCGTTTCGGTGAGGAAGCGCGTACGGAAGCCGATGAGGCCGCGGGCGGGAACGACGAACTCGAGGCGGATCCAGCCCGAGCCGTGGTTCGCCATGGTCTCCATGCGGCCCTTGCGGGCTGCCATCAGCTGCGTGACGGCGCCGAGGTATTCCTCGGGGATGTCGATCGTCATGCGCTCCATGGGCTCGCTGAGCGTGCCGTCGATCTCCTTGGTGACGACCTGCGGCTTGCCGACGGTCAGCTCGAAGCCCTCGCGACGCATCTGCTCGACGAGGATCGCCAGGGCGAGTTCGCCGCGGCCCTGAACCTCCCAGGCGTCGGGGCGCTCGGTGGGCAGGACCTTCAGAGACACGTTGCCGATAAGCTCACGGTCCAGGCGGTCTTTGACCTGGCGGGCCGTAACCTTGGCGCCCTTGACGCGACCAGCCATGGGCGAGGTGTTGATGCCGATGGTCATGGAGATGGCCGGATCATCCACCGTGATGAGCGGGAGGGGACGCGGGTCCTCGAGGTCGACGAGGGACTCGCCGATCATGATGTCCTCAATGCCGGCGACGGCGACGATGTCGCCGGGGCCAGCGGAGTCGGTGGACACGCGCTCGAGGCCCTCGGTGGCCAGCAGCTCGGAGATGTGGACGCGTTGGATGGTGCCGTCGTGACGCGCCAGGCCCACGTCGGCCCCCTTCTTGAGGGTGCCGTTGTGGATGCGCAGGAGGGCGAGACGGCCCAGGAACGGGGAGGCGTCCAGGTTGGTGACGTGGGCCTGCAGCGGCATGTCCTCGTCGTAGCTGGGGCCGGGGATACGGTTCAGAATGGTCTCGAACAGGGGCTCGAGGTTCTCGGTGGGCAGCTGGGCGTCACCGGGGTTATCCAGGGAGCACTTGCCGGCCTTGGCGGAGGCGTAGACGACGGGCACGTCCATGAGGGAGTCCACGTCGATGTCGATACCCTCGTTCATGAGGTCCTCGCCCAGCGACAGGAGCAGGTCGGTCGTCTCGGAGACAACCTCCTCGATGCGCGAGTCGGGGCGATCGACCTTGTTGACGACGACGATGACGGGTAGATGCGCCTGAAGGGCCTTACGCAGCACGAAGCGGGTCTGAGGGAGCGGCCCCTCGGAGGCATCGACCATGAGGACGACGCCGTCGACCATCGACAGGCCACGTTCGACCTCGCCCCCGAAGTCGGCGTGACCGGGAGTGTCGATAACGTTAATGATCACACCGCTCTCGAGGCCCAGGGCCTGGGCGGCGGGGCCGGTGTAGTGGACGGCGGTGTTCTTGGCGAGAATGGTAATGCCCTTCTCGCGCTCCAGGTCGCCGGAGTCCATGACGCGCTCACCGGTCTTTTCGACGGTGTCGCGCTCGGAGAATGCTCCGGACTGCCAGAGCATTGCGTCAACCAGCGTGGTCTTTCCGTGATCGACGTGAGCGACGATCGCGACATTTCGCAGGTCGGGACGCGTGGACATATGTGGACTCCTCAAATGTGGATACAGAATTATGCGTGTGAGTATGCGTGTGAGGGGGCACAGATGCCTCGGACACGACCGGTTCGAACCAATTTCACGCACATGGGCCTCCAGAATATCGGCTGAACAAGGGACGATGCGATCCTCGTGTTGCGAATTCCACCACGTCGCGGACACCGCGTGGACATATGAGGCCCCATCGGCCGTTCTAGTTGCTCGACAACGAACAATGGCGTTAACTGAGTTCTATGACTGACATCGCCACGCTCAGCGCGCAAGTTTCCGGGGCCTCGGCCCTTGTCACCCCTTTCGGTGCGCACCTGCTGTCGTGGCGTCCCACATGCCACCCGGACGTCCTGTGGCTCTCCTCCCACGCGGTGCTGGACGGCACACGGGCGATTCGTGGAGGCATCCCCCTGTGCTTGCCCTGGTTCGGCAGTCCCACCGACTCCCCGGCGAGGCCCGGGGAAGGAGCAAGCACCCACGGCTTCGCCCGCACGACCCCCTGGACCCTGCTGTCGAGCACGCAGCCCGCAGACGATGCCCCGGCCTCGTTCTCCTTCGAATTGCACCACACGGGCGAGACGTCCGCCCTCTATCCGCACTCTTTCTGTGCGCGCCTGGACATCGCCGTGGGGGCCGAGCTCAACATGAGCCTGACCCTCACGAACGAGGACGACCATCCCTTTGCGATCGAAGCCGCCCTACACACCTACCTGCGCGTCGGCGATGTCAAGGACGTAACCATCGAGGGTCTGGACGGGGCACGCTACTACGACAAGGTCCGCGAGCGCTACGCCATCCAGAGCGGCGACGTGACCTTCATTGGGCCCACCGACCGCGTCTACACCTCCACTCACCAGGTCCAGGTCGTCGATCCTAAGCTGGGCAGACGCATCATCGTGGATAAGAACGGCTCAGGCTCGACGATCGTATGGAATCCCGGGTCCCAGGGCGCGGCCACCATGAGCGACGTTGGTGAGGGCGAGTGGCAGGACTTCGTGTGCGTGGAAACCGCGGCGGTGCGCGAGCGGGCACTCACGCTGTGGCCGGGACACCCTCACATCATGACGCAAACCCTCGCGGTGGAGACGCTGGACTGACCGGACCGCGGGTAGGATTGGCTCCAGCTACGAACAGAAAGGCTCTCATGGCTCTCACCTCCGCGATTGCCTCCGCATACCTGTCCGTTTCCCGTTGGAAGCTGTCCACGCAGCCCCTGCCGGACAAGGTCATCGTGATCGGAGCCCCGCACACATCGAATTGGGATGGCGTCTTCATGGCAATCTCCATGTGGAAGTGCGGGCGCACCTTCTCGTTCCTGGTGAAGGACTCCATCGTCAAGGCCCCGATCCTCGGCTGGTTCGTCAAGAAGATCGGCGCGGTTCCCGTGGAGCGCAGCGCGGCGCACGGCCTTGTTGAGCAGGTCGCCCAGCGCATCCGCGAGGCGGACACGTTCACGCTGTGTATCACTCCGAAGGGCACGCGTTCACCGCGCGACTTCTGGAAGTCCGGCTTCTACCGCATCGCGATGGAGGCGGGCGTACCGATTCAGCTGGGCTTCATCGACCGCAGCACTCTCACGTTCGGCTGGGGTCCCACGTATCAGCTCACCGGTGACGTGCGCGCCGACATGGAGGTGATCCGCGCGTTTTACGCCGAGAAGGTCGGCGTCCGCCCGGAGAAGACCTCGGTTCCGCGCCTGCGCTCGGAGGACGAGGCTGAATGAAGCTCGCGCGAGCGCTGCTCGGCATCGCTGGGGCTCTCACCCTGACGACGGGCGGAACAGCGGCACTCGCCGATGATCCCACGCAGATCCGCCTGAGCGAGGTCTATGAGATGACGCCGGGCGTGAGTGCCACCCACCAGGTGACTCTGTCGACGTCTGAGCCTCTGATCGGCGAGCAGTGCCAGTCGATGGGCACGGCGGCCAAGGCGACGTCTTCTCTCCTTGTGACGGTTGATGGGGTGGACTCCTGCCGTTTCACCTGGGAGCTTGAGGACGGCGGTGCTGAGGTCGTTTCGGTCGACGACGGCGGCGTGTTCCATTTTGAGTCGACGTCGGCCCGCCTCCTGGGGGCTTTTTCCTCCCCGGATGCGTCCGCCACCATCGAGTCGGTGACCCTGGTCGCACACGCTTCCTTCGTCGCTGAGGCCTCTGAGGGCGGGCAGATCTCCAACCCCGGAGCATCGACGAAGATAGACGCGAGCACTGTCACCTGGCGTGACGTTACTGGCGACGTGAGCGCGACGGGCACTGTCGATGCTGACGTGTCCTCGGCAACAGCCTCCCCTACGCCTTCACCATCGCCTTCCGTTTCCCCCCAGGGACGAGGCCATGGCTCCACCGCGGGGTCACTCGCCCCGATCGCGGCGATCACGGCAGGGGTCCTCATGCTCGCCGTCATAACCGGACTCCTGCATCATTCGAAGCGTTCTCGCCAGGCTGCTGCCGACGCGCAATTCGATCGGGAGGCGGCGCTGCGCAAGGCGCGGCTGCGCGCCGCCTCGGCGGAGAAGTCGGCTGCCGCTCCCTACGGCAAGCGTTCCCTCTCGCCGGCATCGTCGGGCCGAGACGAGACGACGCCCGCGCGCCCTCAGCCTCCCGCCAGTTCTGGGGCCGAGACGGACGATAAACGCTTCCGTCCACCGGACCTCGCCTAACAGGCTGAGTCACGCAGGGCCCCGACCTCTGACGCGAGGTCGGGGCCCTGCGTATGCTGCGCTATCCAACGTGGAAGTAGCGCGTCACGAGTTCTTCGACGGACACCTTCGAGTCTGCCAGGTCGTCGCGTAGGTGCATATCCCCCATCTCCATGAGGTGGGACGCCCACGAGTCGATGAGCCCGGCGGGAAAGACCCCGAGCGCCTCGTAGTCCTCACGCTGCGCAATGAGCCTGCCCGCAGCCTCGAAGCAGGAATCCGGCAGCTGGTCCAGACCCGGTGTCTGGGACGCGTCCCCGTCAACCTTGCGCTCACGGGCGTAGTCTGCCATCCCCGGCTCCGTCAACCCGATGCGGGCCGCGACGGCGATACCGGCAAGCAGCAGGTGGATCGCGGCAGATCCGTCGGGGCTACGCAGCTCGATGGTCTGAGAATCATTGGGCATATGCGCGATCGGCGCCTCGCTGGGATTGGCGTCCCGGAACATCGAATCGTCGATGTTCTGCCAGCCGAGGGGCACGCGCACGAGGACGGAACGGTTGCGATCTCCCCAACAGATCGAGGTCGGCGCCTCCTGATGAGGAACGAGACGCAGGAACGATGTGGGAACGGTGTTACCAAACGCGGTGAGCGAAGCAGCGTGCGACAGGTAGCCACCGATAACCTGGAGTGCCTTCTCAGTCAGCCCTTCACCGGTCGAGAACTGGTTGACACCATCCTTCACGAGGCGCGTGTGGAAGTGCATGCCGGATCCAGCCTGACCGACGGCGATCTTGGGCGAGAAGGACACCTCGATGCCGTAGGAGTGGGCAACCTCGCGAAGCACCCACTTAGCGAGCACCATCTGATCGGCCGCGTCCATGACATCGACGGGCAGAAACTCTATTTCCTGCTGGATCATCTGACGCCCGTCAGCGACGAAGTTGCCGACCTCGGAGTGCGCGTACTTCACGGCGCACCCCATGCTCACCAAGTGAAGCAGGGTCTCGGTACGCACGTTTTCCCACTTCGAGAAGGGCCCGGACTCGTGGTATCCACGCTGCTCTTCGACCGGATAGAGGCTGTCTTGCGAAGAGAACAGGTAGTACTCAAGTTCTCCGAGAGCCTGCAGCTCGCACCCGGTCGCCGCAGTGAGGGCACGCTGAGCCTTCCGCAGAATTTCTTGAGGAGCCGACGCGAGAGGCTTTCCCTCCACGTCGTAGAAACTACAGAGGATGTCCAGCGTCGGGATGGATGCGAAGGGATTAAGGAAAGCCGTCGACAGACGCGGGACCACATACAGGTCCGAGGAAGTCGCCTCGACGAATGTGAACAGAGACGAGCCATCGACGCGCTCACCGAGTGTGAGGACCCGATCGAGGTGAGCTTTCGATTGGATCGCAAAGTTGAGCGTTTTGAGTCGACCGTCTCCGCCGACGTATCGAAGGTTCAGCATCGGGATGTGGTTGTCTTCGATGTAGCCGATAATGTCGGCTTTCGTGAAGTCCTTAGCGGGTTTTCCGAGGGCCTGCACGAGCGGGTTGGGGCTGAGAGACACAGTATCGGTCGACAGCATGAATCACTCCTCTTCGAGTATGGCTGGCTTCACATCATTGTGACATACTTGAACGCCGAAAGACGTTTCACTAACGAAACGATTGACACCATCGTCCGCCGCAGAACCACCCCGATGCTTGAGTGCCACTTGTTGCACTGTGGGCGGTCTGCTTCTAGGAACCACGGCGGCGACGACATCTTCTGTCATCCCCACGATCCGAAGAAGCCGCCGGCCGGCTCAGGGCGCGGCCTCCTTTCTTCATCGACCGTGCTATGCGCACGCTTCCCTTCTAGGGACGACGCGCAGCCACGTGGGACACTGCGACCCGCGAAACGCCAGGCTGTTAGATGCGGGAATGCCCCTCAGTCCGATCGGGTCGCGCGGCAGCACTCAGAGGAGTTTCGCGCGCCTCTGGAAAGACCAGATCGGACAGGTCTCTTGGCGCATACGCACGTCGAAACGATCGAGGAGCTCGCATCCACCATTGAGGTAGAAACGTGCATTCTTTTCGGTGGAGGTGACAAATCCATACGCCCGCCCCGCACGCTTTGCCACGTAGTCCGGAAGCACCTGCGAGACCAGCCAGCGACCAACACCGCGCCCACGCATGCTCTCATCAATCGAGAGCACCTCGAGATACCAATCGAAATCCCCCGTGTCAATCGTCACCTGATCGGCATAATCCACGACGTCAGAGAACTCCTTCACGAGCAGGGGCGACGCATAGCGATAGAGCTCGTACCCACCGCTGAGGAAGCTGCGCACAACACCAACCTTGCGATCATGCATCAGGGCGGTTCCCACAACTCGCCCCTCATGCTCAACGACGAGGGCGTGGCGAACCCTTTGGTACGAATCCGCCAGCATCCGATTGATCACGGTAAGACATTCGGGGTAACGCTCCGGCCGGTAGAGGTACGGCTCGAGCATGACGTGCAGAGGGTAGTCAAGGAATCCTTCGGTGATAATTCGCGTCATCTCAGGAATGTCAGCACGCGTGGCAGGTCGACACTTCATGGAACCCCTCCTCAATTCAATCAGATTTTCACAAAACAACCATCGAAAACCTGACCTTAGGTAGATACCTGTCATACTACGCGATGGATCGCGATCCCACCTTGTCAATGAGCGCTATTTTCCTTTGACAGTGCTCTCAACTTCACTTGACGACTGGTCAGCCAATCTCGCACGTTGCGCCCCTCGTTGCTTTGTATCCACGAAGAGACGATAATCGAGTGGTTCATATCAGGAGGACTGCATGCGATTCTTTCGCGCCCTGTGCGCCACGCTCGGGGCTCTACTCATCACGTCGACGGTCGTATTCGGCGCTCACGCGGCGGACGGCCCGACGCTGTCCGAGGCGTACGTCCTAACCAAGGACGGCCAGCTCGTCGATACATTGACCGTCGTCGACCCCTCGCGCACGATGAGCGAATCCACATGCACCCCGTACGCGGGTAGCTCGACGGATCAACACGTCGAGTACGTGACACGTGACGACGTGACGGTCTGTCACATGCAGCTCATGTACACCCGGGCGCAGGACGAATCCGAGTTCACTCTCCAGGACTCGGGCGCCTTTGTTCTCTCCGCTCGCACTGACCGAACCCTGGCCGAATATCGCAAGGCCTTCGGCTCTTCCCTCACCCTCATTTCTGTCTCCCTGAGCGTTGAAGGGGAGGTCAAGTCAGCGACGTCCGGCGCGGCCACCTCGGCAACCACCTACGAGGGACGCGCCCTGTCGGTGACGACATGGACTGACGCTGTCCCCCAGGTCATCACGGTGAACGGCTCCCTTGCTCCCGGTGGAGATCCCGCAGCTGCGGACGGCGCGAATGCCCTGAAGGACCCATGGGGCGCGACACCTATCCCTGGAGATGGAAACTCCACTGACAGCGTCTCCCCCGCCGCATCCGATTCTTCTTCGGGCCCCTCTCTGGGGCTTCTTATCGCCTTGATCGTCGGCCTGATCGTCATCGTGCTGGTCGTCGTCATCGTCATTTACGCGATTCGCTCGAAGCGATCGACGGAGACCACCCCGGGTGTTGAACATAGCGCGCCCCCATCCCACGTGCGACGCCCCTCCGCTCCTCAGGGGACCCAGGCCTCGGCACCCCACGCCCCGCCGCGATCAACGGCTCTCCCGACACAGAGTGCTGCCAATCCCGCGATGCACCAGGGCATCGGGGCCACAACCTCACCCGATGCCTCTCGAGGCACTTCGCCGACCGATTCTAAGCAGCCGGATCTCTCCTCACTTCCGCAGCCTAAGCCGCGTGATACCGGCTTCGTGTGGCAGCACAAGTCTCATCCCGCACCTGCCGCACCCGCACCCATGACGCCAGCTCAGCCAACTCAGTCACCGAAGCGCAAGCGCTCGCCCGGCGGGCACCGCCCAGCCGTTTTCCCCGCACAGCCGGCGCGTCCGATGATGCAGGATCCCACCGTTCCCTCTACGGGTCACGCTCCTGGTTTCGCACAGGGACAGGGGATGCCTCCGACCGCCAGCGCTGCTCAGGCGTCAGCCGAGCGCTATGCGCCGGCTATCTCGTCGACTCCTGCTCCTGCTCCTGCTCCTGCGGACATTCCTACGCCCGCTCGTGGGATTTCCGCCCCCGGGGCTCCGCAGGCTGTCGCGCACGGCTACGAGGCCGAGACGCAGCATGCTGTCCCCGCTCTCGAGCGCGCGTCCTTTGACTCGGCTGTCTCGTCGCCGGTGCCGGCACCTCCGGGAGACATGGAGGAGGCACCCGAGACAATGCTGATTCCGAAGGTTCAGCATGCGCTCGTTCCCGAACCGGAACCCGTCGTCGTTCCCGAACCGGCACCTGAGCCCATCGTCGTCCCCGAGCCCGTCGCGGTGCCCGAGCCCAAACCCATCGTGGTGCCCGCACCGGAACCCGTCGTCGTTCCCGAACCTGCACCCGAACCCGTCGTGGTCCCCGAGCCTGAGCCGGATCCCCTCGTCGTTCCCGAACCCGCACCCATCGTGATCCCCGAACCGGAGCCGGAACCCCTCATCGTTCCCGAACCGGCACCTGAGCCCATCTCGGTCCCCGAACCCATCGTGGTCCCCGAACCGGAGCCGGAACCCGTCGCGATCCCCGAACCCATCGTGGTGCCCGCACCGGAACCCGTCGTCGTTCCCGAGCCGGAGCCGGAACCCCTCGTCGTTCCCGAGCCCATCGCGGCCCCCGAGCCCGAACCCATCGTGGTGCCCGAGCCCGAACCCATCGTGGTGCCCACATCGCAACCCGTCGTCGTTCCCGAGCCGGAGCCGGAACCCCTCGTCGTTCCCGAGCCCATCGCGGACCCCGAACCCGAACCCATCGTGGTCCCCGAGCCGGAGCCGGAACCCCTCGTCGTTCCCGAGCCCGTCGCGGCCCCCGAACCGGCCCCCGAGCCCGTCGCGGTGCCCGAGCCCGAACCCATCGTGGTGCCCGCACCGGAACCCGTCGTCGTTCCCGAGCCGGAGCCGAAACCCCTCGTCGTTCCCGAGCCCGTCGCGGCCTCCGAGCCCGAGCCCGTCGCGGCCCCCGAGCCCGAACCCATCGTGGTGCCCGCACCGGAACCCGTCGCGGTCCCAGAGCCGGAGCCGGCCTCGTTCGTGTCGGTGGCCGATGAAGCCGAGATGCCCACCGCACAGTTTCCGCGTGTTCGTCGGGTGGATGCCGGTGCCTGGTCCACGAGCTCGCGCAGTGAGTCCGGGCCGGCGGCAACCGAGCCGACCTCAGCCTTTGCTCCCACTCCCCCGGTGGCGTCTCCCCTCCAGGGGAGCGCTCCCGCAGCACCGGCGGCACAGACTCCGTCGGCGGTGCCCTACACACCAGCTGTTCCTCAGGTCGCGCCGATGCAGGAGCCCCCGGCAGCCATGCCTCAGGCACCGATCGCACCTCAGGCACCGATCGCACCCCAGACAGCCCCGTCTCCGTTCACACCCCAGGTCACACCCCAGGTGCCTCCCGCACCCCAGGCACCTGCTATGCCTCAGGCTCCTGTGACACCGCAGGAACCGGAGATGTCCGCCTCGTTCCAGGAGGACTGGAACTCCGAGTTCTCGTGGAATGAGGAGGCCAGCCGCGAGCAGGAAAGCGAGCCGAAGCGTCGCAAGCGTTGGGGGTGGGGCAAGCGCCGCAAGCAGCGCGAAGAAAACAATCAGCCCATCGAGCATGAGGTTGAGGAGCATGCCTCGTCCGCGCGTATGCCGATGATTTCGGTCGACGCTCAGGACGACGACTGGAATGACTGGCAGAACTGGAACTCGCGGAGCTGACCCAACCGGGGCGTGCTAGCCGCGATTCTCTGCCTTGGCCAGCTCGATGTAGCGTGCGACTTCCGCATCCAGATCCTCCTCGTCGTCGGCTTCTTCGAGATCGGACGCGGAGTCTTCCTGTCCGTATCGCTCGATGAGAAGACGTTCACGGTAAAGGTGATCGGCGGTCACGCCGATGGTGCGCATGAGGGAGGCGTTGAGCACCATCCCTACGATGATGCCGATGATCGGCACGACCTGGGCCATTTTCAAGCCAACAAGACGTGCTCCGAGCGTCGCAAACAAGGAATTTACCGACGCGCTCAGCGCGTTGTTCCCGACGGTGCCCATTGATCCACTCTTGGCGAGCTTACTCATCACTTTATTGAAAGCAAGCATCGAGGTTTTCTTCTCCATGGCGAGCTCATCGCCCGCATTTGCCGGAGAGATCGCCTGCGATAGGACCATCGTGGAGAAAAGCACCTCAGATGGGTCCTGAGTGTCATACCCGTAGTAAGCGGCCGTGTGAGACACCAGGCGGGACGACGACGCCAAGAACGTGATGACATCCAGCGAGATGGCACCGGCCGTGATGCCGACACCGGGCGCGGAAGCGATACCCAGTCCGAGGAGAGCTGCCACAGATCCTCCGGACGAGAGCACTCCGCTAATCGCCCCCTCGGTGGCGGTGATGCTCGCATAACCCACGACAAGATTCGGCTTCACTGCGCGGATCTGGTCCAGGCTCAGCCCGCGAATGTCCTCCAGACACTCAACGTCATTGTCAGCCTTGCGATACGCCTTCAGGATGCGGTCACGACGCACGGAGGACTCTGCCGCAGACGTTGCGCGACCAAGCGCACCGAGAACGCGAGACTCCAGGGCATCGAGCAGGGCGGCACCACCGGGGATTCTACGCGCTGCCTTCATAACCAGCGTCAGGGGCGCAAGCACATATGAACGGATACGCTGCACGATAACGCCAGCTTTGCTGGGACGAAGTTGCTTGTCCTTCCACTCCTGGATGGCGTCCCACTGGGCGCGATCATCCTCGCTCATGCGCTGACGCATGACATCGGTGGTGTCGTCGGCAGTATCCTCGCTGGTATTGTTCATGTGTTCTGATCACTCCTTGTCTCCCAAGACTACATGGCGGCGAAGCAGCCGCACCTCCGCCGGGTGGACCTCCGGAGAGACCGACGTCCCCCGGACCACCAGATTCCAGTGCGCACCTCGCGGCCTCAACAAGCGGCCACGGGCTCTCGGTCTAGCGGCTCTCAGCCTCGGCGAGCTCGACGAAACGCGCGACGTCGTCGCTGAACCCCCGGGAGCCGGTCGAGGGCACGAGGTCCGTCGACGCGCCGCTTGCCTCCACCTGTCCGTAGCGCTCCGCGAGGAAGCGCTCCCTGTAGAGGTGGTCGGCTGTTTCCCCGATGGCACGCATGAGTGCCGCGTTCATGCCCGCGCTAACAACGATTCCGGCGACGGGGACAATCTGCGCGAGCTTACGGGTGGCCAGGCGCACGCCCATCGCCGAGAACAGTGATTTCATGGCGCTGACGATGACGCTTCCTCCCAGTGTTTCGATGGAGCCACGCTGAGCGAGATCCTGCATCACCTTGTTGAACGCGAGCATGGTCGCCTGCTTTTCAATGATGAAATCGCGCCCCGCGCCGGCGGGGTCAATCGCCTGGGAGAGGACCATCGTGGAGAACAGGCGCTCGGTGGGATCCTCAGAGTCGTAGCCGTAATAGGCGGCCGTGTGGGCGACGAGACGCGTGGCCCCAGCAAGGAAGGTCGTCACATCGACGGCCATCGCCGAGGCTGTGACGCCCACACCGGGTGCCGAGGCAACGCCCATGCCGAGAATGGCGGTGACGGTCCCTCCGGAAGCGAAGACACCGCTGAGCGCTCCTTCAGCCGCTGCCGTGCCCGAGTACACAAGGCTCAAGCGTGGCTTGACCGCGAGCACCTGATCGAGGGACAGCGCACGGATGTCCTGCAGCTGTGTCACGTCGTGCCCTGCAGTTCGGTAGGCCTTGAGGATACGCTTGCGACGCACCGAGGCCTCGGACGCGGAAGCCGCCAACTCAACGAGCCCGAGGGCCGCGGAGGAAACGGTTCGGGTCAGAGCTTCGCCCCCCGGGACCTTGCGGGCGATGGACACTGCTTTGCCCACCGGAGCCAGGGCAGCGGACTTCATCTTCTCGGTGATGACGCGGGGACGCTTGTAGCTCAGCTGAGCAGCTTTCCACCGTTGAATCTCGTCCCACCGGGCGGCGTCGGCCTCGCTCATGCGCGCACGCAGGCCATCGTTCACGCTGTCGTCATTCATACCGATCTGGTTCATTCTGTCAGCCTACACAGCAAGCGCTTCCTCAGGGGATTCGACGCTTGCGCGCGCCCTGTTATGCTTGTGACCAGGCAGTCATATTCGACATCGTTTGAAGGAGATTCCGTGGATTCTCGCTCGTCGCTCATCGACCAGATTAATCTCTTGCACGAGGAGAAGGAACACCAAAAAATCATCGCGCTCATCGAAGGACAACCTCCCTCGGCGATGGACTATGAGCTAACGAGCCTGCTAGCTCGCGCCTACATCAACTACGCGCAGCCCTACATGGACTCTTTCCGCGACCACATCAAGCACGCGACCGAGCTGCTGCGCAGCGTCGAAGCTGAGGGTATGGCGGACCCGCGCTGGTACTACCGAATCGGTACGGCCCTGTACTGGCAGGACCAAGAAGAGAGCGCGCTGACCTACCTGGAGCAGTGCGTTGCCATGGACCCGTCTAACGAGGACGCTCCGGAGATCATCGCCGAGTGCAAGGCGGCTATTCAGCGCCGCACGGTCGTGCGCCCCCTCGAGGTCCGCAGGCTCATCGATTACTTCGATCGCAACGACTTCAACTACAGGGTGGAGGACCAGAGCCTGCACATGGGTATTGGGCGCGGCTACTTCATCTTCTCGATCGCCAACGATGGCACGGACCTGAGCATGTGGGCCGCGATCCCCGAGGACGTGTCGATGGAGCTTCGCCAGCGCCTCATCCAGGCGTGCAACGACTGGAACGGTGCCACCACGTGGCCCAAGGTCTACGTGGCCTCGCTGGACGACGGCCGTCAGCGCCTGTGCGCCGAACAATTCGTGACAGCCCGCTATGGCCTGACGGACGCGCAGGTGTCGACCAGCATTGAGCGTTTCGTCGCGTCGGCTGAGGCCTTCTTCAAGGATCAGATCGAACGCATCCCCGCCCTGGGCGGCACCCAGGAGTAGCGCACGTGCGTCAATTTTTCCCGGCCTCGTCACCATCGACGAGGCCGGGGCTTGTTGTGCGCTCAGGCGCGCGGCACGTAGACGCTGAGGCCGCCGTCGCTGACCGCTCCGGTGAGGGTCCCATCGTCGGCGACGCGCACGCTCGCGTGGCCTCCGATGATGCACTCCCACTCCTGGCCTGCGTGACGCTGCCCCACATAGAGTGTCTTCTCAGCGCCCATTCGATCGGAGAGGATGACGGCGCAGCCGGAGCCGGGGATCTCGCCCATGCCTTCGCGGGCAAAGCCGACCACGTCGGGATGATCGAAAGCGCCGTGTTGCGGGCCAACGGCGGCCCGAGCGCGGATTTCCATGAGGATCGGCAACTCGTGTACGGCGGGTAGGTCGCCGGTCTCCGGGGTGCCCAGGAGGTCACCCCAGAAAACGCAGGGAACCCCGGCCTCGGTCAGGAGAATGAGGGCGTATGCGGCCGCCTTGAACCAGGATGCGACCGTGGAGGCCAGGGACTGGCCGGGCTGGGTGTCATGGTTTTCGACGAAAGTCACGGACTTGTCCGGGTGGGAGGCCGTCAGCGTGTTCTCCCACAGGCGAGAGAGGTCCACGTTGCCGTCCGAGACTGATGCCTGGTGGAGGTGGTAGTGCAATGGCACATCGAAGAGCATCGCGTTGGGGACCCGCTGGAGGTAGTCCTCGAGCTCGCGCACGTCCCCGCTCCAGTACTCGCCGACTGCGGGCAGCAGGCGGCCCGTGGAGGTGCGCAGGTCCTCGAGCCAGCGCGCGTAGAAGTCGGAACCCACGTGCTTGACGGCATCCAGGCGCAGCGCGTCCACGCCGGTGGTCTCGACATACCATGCGCCCCATCGGTCCAGCTCTTCGCTGACCCGAGGCTCCGTGACGTGTACGTCGCAGCCCATCAGGTAGTCGTAGTTACCAAACTCCGTGTCGACGGACTCGTTCCACTGCTTGCCCTCGAAGAGCCACAGGCCCTTGCGCTGGGTGGCCGCATCCCAGTCGATGCCGTGGAAGCACGTCCAGTCCCAGGTGAAATCCGAGTAGGTCCCCGCGCGGCCGGGGAAGGTGAAGCGGGTCCACGCTTCGATGGTCTCGGGTTCGCCGATGGCCTCATGGCGCTCCTGCGGGTTGATCGGCGTGGCGAGCACGGTCTCAGACGCGTCAGCGCTCATGCGGTGGTTGAGCACGATGTCGGCCGCAACGGCGATACCCGCCTCGTGCAGGGCATCGATGGCGTCCAGGTATTCGTCCTTCGTCCCATACTTCGTGGGCACGGAACCCTTCTGGTCGAACTCGCCCAGGTCGTACAGGTCATAGACGCCGTAGCCAACGTCGTTGATGCCGGCTTGCCCCTTGAATGCAGGAGGCAGCCAGATGATGGTGACGCCCAGGTCCGCAATCTCCTGGGCGTGCTGGGCGAGGTAGCGCCAGTGGCTCGAGTCCGGTGCCATGTCCCAGGCGAAAGCCTGCAGGATCAGCGGGCCCGCCTCCGTCAGGGACGAGGCCAGGGCCGATGTCATTGTCTCATTCACCCGGATATGGTGGCAGGTTTGCCCGCTGTCCGGCGCGCAGGGAGGGCAAACAGTGGCCGGGTAGACACGCCAACAAGGCCGGGGCGCAGCGTCACAGTCAAGTGCGGCCTCAGCCCGGGCCTCGTTACTTACGCCGACCGATGCGCCCCTTGACGCTGCCGGCGATAGTGGAAGCGGCGCTCGTGGCACCATCGGCGATGCCCGATGCCGCACTCTTCACGCCGACCACGACGACGCGCGCCTTACCGCGCAGGCCCTTCCTCTCGATGGTCTCAACCGTGTCCGCAGCCCGCGTCCTATGGGATACGTCGCGGAGGCTTTGATTCCATTCCTCGGCGTCAACGCCGGGAGGCGGAATCTTGCGCAGATGCTCCTTGAGGAGGGAGGACTGGGACTGGAGCGCCATGAAGGTCAAGCCGCTGGATACGAACCCGCCGACAAGGGGGACGATCTTCGAGAAGCCCTTGGCGAGGCTGTTTTTCGTGATGTTGATACCGATGATGCGCAGGCTGTATTTGATGACCGGGTACCAGCCGATGCTCATGAGAGCGCGTTTAGCCGCCTGGTTCTGGTAGGCGGTCTTTGCGGCCACGCGCGCGAACGCCGTCAGGGACTGAGCGGCACCGCCCACCCCCAGCATGACACCGAAAAACAGCGCGAGCAGGCTAATCGTGTCGTCGTCGGCCTCGCCGTCCTCGCCCAGTAGGTCGCGCCAACCGTACAGGTAGGCGAGTTTTTGCATGATCCGCAACGCGTGCACGTAGTACTGCGTGAGGTCGGCGGGGATCGTGCCGAGCATCGCGAAACCGCCAGGAATGCCCGCGGCGAAGGAGAGCGCCGCCGACTTGTTCGTTTCGTAGGAAATCGCCTCGTCCGCGAGTTTGTCCAGCTCCGCCAGCGTAACGCCCACCGCCGCGGGGTCGGAGTCGAGGGCTCGCCTGATCGCGTCGTCGTTCGTGCCCAGCTTGAGCAGTTCCTGGCGCAAGAACTCGTCGCGGTTGATGCGCACACCCGGGATACGTACAACCTTCTTGAGGAACTCGAGTGCGCGGCCTTCTGCCTCGTGTTCGTTCCTGGAGGAGCCTCCGCGCGCCTCAACATCCTGGCCACGGGCTTGCTTTCTATCGAACATCGCGTTCCTCCTTACCTGGCTGCACGCCGACGACGCGCACATGTGGACCCACTCTAGCGGGTATCTGCTCCCCTCGGCCCGGGATTGACGAGGCCGGGGCTGAGCGCCGCGTCAACGCCCACCCGGTCCCGGCCTCGTCACTCAGCGTCGTTACTTGCGCCGACCGAAGAACCCCTTCACGCCGCCGGCGATGCCGGAAGCCGCGGTCATCGCTCCTTCGGCGATACCTGTGGCCGCCGTCTTCGCTCCACTCGCGACGGCCTGAGTCGTGCTCTCAAGCGCCTGCTGGGCGCTGTCGAGCACGCTTGGCTCCTCGTCGTCGGGAGTCGCGTCGATGACCGCCTGCTTCCAGACCTCGGCGTCCACTCCGGGAGGCGGCAGTTCGCGCAGGTGATTCTTGAGGCGAGAGGACTGGGATTGGAGCGACACGAAGGTCATACTTCCCGACACGACGCCGCCAATCAGCGGGATCGCCTTCGACACCCCCTGTGCGAAGGTCTTCTTCGTGAGGTTGATGCCGATGAAGCGCAGGCAATGCTTCATAACCGGGTACCAGGAGGTCTTCGTCAGTGCCTGCTTCGTGATCTGCTTCTGAAGCGCCGGCATGGCCACCGTGCGTGCGAACATTGTCAGCGACTGGGCTGCACCACCAACCCCCAGCATGACGCCGAAAAACACCGCGAGGACCCCGATTGTCTCATCGTCCACCTCGTCCATGTCGCTGATGAGTTCGCGCCATCCGTACAGGTAGGCGAGCTTCTGCATGATCCTGAAGGCGTGGACGTAGTACTGCGTGAGGTCGGCGGGGATCGTCCCGACCATCGCAAAACCACCGGGAAGGCCCGCCGCAAACGACATGGCCGCTGATTTGTTCGTCTCGAAGGAGATGATGTCCTCTGCGAGCTTGTCGAGCTGTTCGAGCGAGACGCCGGCGAGCACCGGGTTCGAGTCGACCGCGCTCGCAATCGCTTCGTCTCCCATGTGGAGCTTGCGCAGCTCCTGACGCAGGAACTCGTCGCGGGTGATGCGCACGCCTCGGATGCGCACGACCTTCTTGAGGAACTCGATCGCGTACTTTTCGGCCTCCGAGTCCTGCTGCGCCAGCGTTTCGCGCAGCTCCTCAACATCTTCCTGCACTGAGTCGTTCAGGTCGGCTTCGCCGCTCGTGTCGATCACGATCTCGCGGCCGTCTTCGTCGAATTCGCCGTTGGCACCAAGGTCGTTGATGCTATCGCTCATCGTTGTCCTTTACACGTCGTTGTCGCCTCACAACGAGGCTTGGATACATGACAACTATAACCCAGTTTTCGTCCCTGATAACGTTCATGGCACACCGTCATGATGCTCGGCTGTGAGGACGTCGGGAACGGACGTACTCTGTTCTCATGTGGGTTCTCGCCGCCGCCCTGTCAGCCCTGTTTGCGGGTCTGACTGCCGTACTGGCGAAGGCGGGGGTCGCCTCGACGAGTTCGACGGTTGCGACGGCGCTGCGCACGGCCATCGTGGCCGCGGGGGCGTGGGGCATGGCGGCGCTGACGGGAACGGCTTCCGGCGTTGCGTCCGTCGACGGGACTTCTGCGCTGTTCCTGGTGTTGTCCGGGTTGGCGACGGGGGCCTCGTGGCTGTGCTATTTCGCTGCGCTGTCTCGAGGGGATGTGTCCCGCGTGGCACCGATCGACAAGCTGTCGACGGTCCTGGCGATCATCCTCGCACTCGTCTTGCTGGGCGAGCCAGTGAGCTTGTGGGGTACGGCCGGGATTATCGCGATCACGGCGGGGACGCTTCTGATGGTGGAACCCACTGAGTTATCGAGCCTTCCTCGAGCGCTGCGCGAGGGCGGGAGCTGGCTGGTCTACGCGCTCGCGTCGGCGTTTTTTGCGGCACTGACCTCGATCCTCGGGAAGGTCGGTGTCAGCGGGGTGGACGCCACCCTGGGGACGGCGGTGCGCACGCTGGTGGTGCTGGCGATGGCGTGGGTGATCGTGGGAGCGCAGGGGCGTCTGGGTGAGGTGCGGTCGATTCCGGGTCGCGAGCTGGCGTTTATCGTCGCGTCGGGCGCTGCAACGTGCGCGTCGTGGCTTGCTTACTATCACGCGCTGAAGGATGGGCCCGCCTCGGTCGTGGTGCCCATCGATAAGCTGTCGATCCTCGTGACCGTCGCCGTCTCAGCCGTGGCGTTTCACGAGCGTTTCACGCCCCGCTACCTGATCGGCCTCGCCCTCATGTGCGCGGGCACGGTGGGCATGGTGGTGGCGTAGGCGTTTGCGCGGGCCACGTTTAGTGGCCTTGGCTTTCTTCCCAGGTGTCGGTGTTACTGATGAGGAGGTGGGAGAGGGGGAATGGTCCTGTTGTTTCGGTGGTGGTGACCAGGCCGTTGATGGTTTGGGTGTCTCCTGTGAAGGGGTTGGTGGCCGTGCCTGCCCAGGTGGTGGTCAGGGTGATGGTGCGCGTGGCGTTGGGGTAGGGGCCGTCGAATCGGGAGCGCCAGCCGTTTGGTGGGGTGTAGTAGTGGCGGATGAGGGCGGGGTCGGTGTTGGGGTCCATGCCCTTGTGCCAGGGGGTTCCCGGTGAGGTGGTGACAAGGTCTGGGGTGTCGTCTCCCCAGCTCCACTGGTAGTTCGTGGCTGTCAGGGTGATGGTGATGTCGTGGCCCAGCAGGTTGATGGTGTGGGTTTGTGTGGGGTGGGTGGCGGCCACGAGTGTGGGGACGTACTTGTTGGTGTAGGACACGTCGGTGGGGCGCTTGTGCAGGCCAGCGCCGTCGGCGTGGATGGTCGTGGCGGCGTAGTACAAGATGTCGCGCGTGGTGGGTACGTACCCGGCGGGGGCAGTGGTGCCCGTGCGGGAGAAGTGTGCGCACACGAAAGGCTCAGACTCGGTCCCGTCAGGCAGCGTCTCGGTGTGCGACGTTGTGCCGTCACACAGATCATCATTGGCGTAAGCCAGCGCCCCAGGCCCCGCAGAAGCAGAGTTCGACTGACGAATTGTGTCATCAGTTGGCGATTCGTTACTTGCCTGAGTGGCCGGGTCATATTGTTTGATTCCTTCCCTCAGGAGTACCGCGATGGTATCGTCATGCGCATTTGTTTCATAGAACGGCGGGAGACCGGGTTCTTCGGCAGTCGCCGACTCGGTAGTGAATACGAACGACAAAAGAGCTAGGGCTGTCGATAGAGAGAAGCGGAGGAATTTCTTAAGCATTCGTCTTTTCCATTCCTGCTTGAGTCACAACCCACCGGTCGTTCTCCCACGTCATCACTAACGCGAAGATGGAATGGTATTTCTGATCGCGAAGATAGATGTTCTTGTTCTGGCAGATCGTCCCGTCCGATGAGTTGATAGCGAAAACAACATTCACCGCATTGGAAGCGCTCTCCTCATCCGCTGCTTCTGTAGGCTCAAGCTTGAGAACACGCTCCACAACAGAGCTATTGTCATATGCCCAACCATTACCGTAGAGATCATTGATCTTCTGCGTAACCTCATGCGCGAACTTCGAGTCACTAGCCGACATATCAGCGAATGGCTGCGTGTCTCCGGTGTTCCACGCGTAAACAAGCAGTGCGAGGTAGTGCTCCGCCGCTGCTTCTGCGCCGCGTTCTGTGTTTTCTTTGGCGGCTTCGGGTAGTTCGGGTTTGGTGTAGGTCTCTGGCGCATACTCGGCCGGTCTCACGAGCACGCCGTCGGGGCCGATCTGGTAACCGCCCGACATGGCCGGCTCACTCGATCCTGTGGGCGCGGCGGTTGGCTGTGCTGTGGGGCCTGTGGTTGTGACGGCGGGTGTGTGACCCCAGGGGTGCCACCAGCCCTCATTGACGCCGTTGATGTAGATGGCGAAGAAGCCACCAATCACCAGCCCCACAACGGCGATGCGGATACCCCAATCAAGCGCGCCTGCACGCATCCAGGAACGAACCTGGGTCCGCGCTCCCCTCGGGCTCGCGTGGGTGGCAGCCCGAGCGGGCAGCTCACGGTCGTGCGAGGACTGCTCGCGTCGCGAGCCCGAGTCAGGGAAGACTGCAGCGTCGTCCTCGCTGGTGGGTTGATCGGACAGGGGTGAGTTCTCCATGGTGCGCCCTCCACGGTGAGATGCGTGGTGGTCCGCCCCCGCCGTTGGGGGCGGACCCTTACCTGTCAGGGTACGCGCAGAACCGACACGAAACACTAAGAATGCTGCGCAACCATCACGCACATCCTCCCACCCAAAAGCCAAGAAACGCACAAACGTGCACACTCAGCCCGGCCTCGTCCGTTGAGTGCGTGAGTTCACGTACAACAGACAGGAGGACTACAGGAGGACTTGAGTCCGAAACGGACAACGTTGTAAACTTCAGTTAACCGTTCAGCCCGCCGCTCCCTTGGAGTGGACGGGCTGGATTTCTATCTGGAAGGTCAGATGGTATGGACGAGCATGTCAAAGATCCGACTACTATTGACGAACAGATCCGCATCTTGTCTGAGCGAGGCATGCACGTGGATATCGATCTCGCGCAACAGTGGCTTCGCAGTGTCTCCTACTACCGACTGTCCGGCTACTGGTACCCATATCGCGAGCAACTTCAGTCGGCCCCCAGAACACCAGCCCGCGCCGACACCTTTGTACCGGGGTCAACCTTCAGCGAAGTAGCCGACTTGTACGAGTTCGACCGCAAGCTACGCACCCTCGTCCATGATGGCATCGAACGCATTGAAATCGCATTGCGCACCCGCGTCGGCGAGTGGATCGTCACCCACGGGCCACTAGCACATCAAGAAAAGAACCTATTCCGCCCAGACTTCGATCACAAAACGTGGCTGAAAACTGCTCGCAGGCGCATCCAGCGCGCTGAGGGCAATAATGCTGCAATCAGGCACTACACAGACAAGTACGAGGGGTACCCATTTTGGGTACTCGCTGAAACACTCGACTTCGCCGACATTTCGAAGCTCTACGCTGGACTCCCCATCAACGCACAACACGAGATATCACGTAGCTTCGGCTTTATCGTCGAGCCTACGGCATTGAAGGGAAAGCACCGGAAGAAGTACTACACACGGGATCCCTTAGCTCGATGGTGCGAACAGCTGACAGTGGTACGTAATGTTTGTGCTCACCACGGACGTCTGTTCAATAGAAACCTTCTGCCGGTATCGACCGTCGCATTTCGCACTATCGACAGATTAAGTCCTCTTCCCGAAGGACAAAGCGACAAAGTTTTCGGAGCGCTTCTCGTCATGGGTTTCATGCTGCATAACATCTCACCCGGCACAAGCTGGGCACGCAAACTGAGCAACTTGGTGCACGACGATTACGATCAACTCACTCTACGGTCAGTCAACGAGATGGGTTTTTCACCCGATTGGGCTAGTAGCTTCACTCACCTATAAGGCAAACGACACGAGCATCGTATCACTATGGATCTAGTCAGTTTCAGCGATTATCCATGCAACTGCCTAATGTCCTTGGCTTTCTTCCCAGGTGTCGGTGTTACTGATGAGGAGGTGACCCAGGGGGAATGGGCCTGTTGTTTCGGTGGTGGTGACCAGGCCGTTGATGGTTTGGGTGTCTCCTGTGAAGGGGTTGGTGGCCGTGCCTGCCCAGGTGGTGGTCAGGGTGATGGTGCGCGTGGCGTTGGGGTAGGGGCCGTCGAATCGGGAGCGCCAGCCGTTTGGTGGGGTGTAGTAGTGGCGGATGAGGGCGGGGTCGGTGTTGGGGTCCATGCCCTTGCGCCAGGGGGTTCCCGGCGAGGTGGTGACGAGGTCTGGGGTGTCGTCTCCCCAGCTCCACTGGTAGTTCGTGGCTGTCAGGGTGATGGTGATGTCGTGGCCCAGCAGGTTGATGGTGTGGGTTTGTGTGGGGTGGGTGGCGGCCACGAGCGTGGGCACGTACTTGTTGGTGTAGGACACGTCGGTGGGGCGCTTGTGCAGGCCAGCGCCGTCGGCGTGGATGGTCGTGGCGGCGTAGTACAAGATCTCGCGCGTGGTGGGCACGTACCCGGCGGGGGCAGTGGTGCCTGCGCGGGAGAAGTGTGCGCACACAAATGGCTCAGACTCGGTCCCGTCAGGCAACGTCTCGGTGTGCGACGTCGTGCCATCACACAGATCATCATTGGCATAAGCCAGCGCCCCAGGCCCCGCAGAAGCAGAGTTCGTCAGCATAGGAACATCGTCGGAGTGATTATGATTATATGAACTTGCTCCTTGGGTGGATTCCCGTCCTCCAATTGAACCGCTAATCGTAGCAGTGTCATTCTCAGTCGTTGTGTCGAAGTTTGAATCCCAAGGTATTTCTGCATATGTAACTTTTGCCATCAAAGATGTTACAAATGTTGCTGTTAGACTTAGTATTGCAACCAAGCGCCTAGATTTGCTATTCATCCCGGATCACCCGCCCTTGAATTTCAACCCACTTTCCTTCTCTCCATGTGAAAATTAAGGACAGTGTCGAACCGTACTCGGGTGTCTGTTCCTTTGTTCGAACTCCTTGGCATTTGATTCCATCAATGGAAACAATATGGAACTTAACGAGAATGGAATTATCTGGAATGTCTGTACCATTTGCTGGAACCGGTTCGACGCGATGAACATCCGTAATCCTAGAAGACGTTCCATAGGACCATCCACCGTTGTAGAGATCGTCAATGTTGGTGATGTAGGTGTTAGCGAAATCTGATTTGGCGTCTGACATGTCTGCGAGTGGTTGTGTATCGCCGGTGTTCCACGCGTAGACCAGCAGTGCGAGGTAGTGTTCGGCGGCTGCTTCTGCGCCTCGTTCTGTGTTTTCTTTGGCGGCTTCGGGGAGAACGGGTTTGGGGTAGCTCTCTGCCGCATACTCGGCCGGTCTCACCAGCACGCCGTCGGGGCCGATCCGGTAACCGCCCGACATGGCGGGCTCACTCGAGGGCGCGGGTGTAGGTGCCGCTGTGGGGCCTGTGGTTGTGACGGTGGGTGTGTGACCCCAGGGGTGCCACCAGCCCTCATTGACGCCGTTGATGTAGATGGCGAAGAAGCCACCAATCACCAGCCCCACAACGGCGATGCGGATACCCCAATCACCAGCACCTGCACGCATCCAGGAACGAACCTGGGGACGCGCTCCCCGCGTGTGGGTGGCAGCCCGAGCAGGCAGCTCACGGTCGAGCTAGGACTGCTCGCGACCCGAGCCCGAGTCACGGAAGACCACATCGTCTTCCTCGCTATTGGGTCGATCGGACAGGGATGAGTTCTCCATGGTGCACCCTCCATGATGAGATGCGTGGTGGTCCACCCCCGCCGTTGGGGGCGGACCCTTACCCGTCAGAATACGCTCAGAACCGACACGAAACACCAAGAATGCTGCACAACCATCACGCACATCCTCCCAGCCACATTCCCGAAACCGCACAAAAGTGCACACCCAGCCCCGACCTCGTCGGAGTTTTTTTGAGAGACGGTTCACTACCTCGGGAACTGCGCCGGCCCAATCCCATCCAGCTGTGCGCGGATCTCATCGAAAGCCCGATCCAAATCCAGTGTTCACGCGGCTATCTGGTTGCCACTCGTGCGGTAGGTAAAGCCGGGCTGCCCTTTCTCGTCAGTAGCCGTATTGAGGAGGATTCCTAAGGCCACGATACGCTCCCCAGCACGCCCAGGATAAGCACCGCACATCTGCGCTTCGCTTGGAAAAGCTGATGATCTTTCCAGCCGAGTCGCGAGGAAACGGCTTGGCCGATCGCTTCCTACCATAGGGGCGCGTCCGCCTCCCAGAAACAACGACAATCCCTGGCTGCGGTTTCGAGCGTGGAAACAACGCACCCGATGAAGAACCGCTCAGAGCGCTCAACAATTTCGGCGCTAGCAAAAGGAAAGCACACTACCTCAAGACAATTGCAGGCTCGCAAGTCTCTTAAGACTATTCATTCTTTCCTTGTCTCCCGGACGGCTCCCCGCGGGTTGGCTGCAGCTACAACGCTTTCAATTCATTGCGCCGCCAGTATTCCAGACGCGTAGGCGAGCGCCCCCATCCCCGTGCAGTGGGATGAGGGCGCTCACTCTTTGCCTCAGCAAGCTGTTAACAGCCGCTGCGGCCCCGCGACATCACAGATCGTCGCGACGGCGACGCTTCATCGCGATAAGGACACCACCGGCCCCTACCAGCAAGGAAACGACAATGGCGACCACCACGACGCTCGAAGCGCCCGTCTTGGCCAGCGGCTTGGCGGGAAGCTTCGGCGTCGGCACCGGCGTGTACGTGTTCGTCGCCTTCACGGCAACCACCACGTCCTTGTCAGTGATGGTGACCTTACCGTCATTGGACAGCTCAGACGCAACCGTGTAACCGTCGCGGTTTGCCGTCTGAGCGCGCTCACTCAGCGTGCATGCCGTGCCCGTAGGCACTCGCGGACCCTCCACGATCGTGCCATCACCCGGAACGTCAAGGCGCCCCTCGGCGCCATCCGCACACACGTAGTCGAAAACGAACGTGTCCTGCACGAAAGAATCCTGACCGCCCACAACCGCCTTCGCGACTGAGAAGGAGCCACGATCACGCACGTAGGTGTTGGTGGCAGCAACCTTGACGGTAGCGTTGTCCATCACGTCGAAGACCGCGGTGCCGTTGTTCACACCGTTGGCAGAGCCGTCAACTGTGAGAACAGTGCTCAGGCTGGCACCATTGATCGTGGCATCACGTTCGGAGACGGAGCACGAACCGACGGGGACATCAGAGACAGCGTGGTTCTCGCCGCCCTTGATATCTACCGTTCCCTTCACCTGGGCGACGCCGGAGGTCGGCGTGCACGTGTAGTCGAAGGTGAAACGCGCGTCCTTGGCTAGTTCGGCTCCGTCACCGTCCACGGTCTTGGAGATCACGAAACCACCCTTGAGAGGCGTATAGGTGTTAGTCACCGTCACCTCAGGGTTCGGGGTCGCAGTCGCCACGGTTACCTGGCCTGCGGAGTATACCGTGGCCACGGCGTATCCTGCGCGCTGCGCGGTGTCGGCGTTCTCCTTGATGGTGCAGGAAGTACCGAAGGGAAGGGAGGGGCTCTGGACCGCGGTGCCGTTACCCGTCAGCGTCAGGGTGCCAGCCTTTTGTTCCTCAGTGAGCGCCACCGAGCCGTGCGTGCACGCGTACTGCACGGTGAAGTTGTTGTCGGCACCAGTAAAGGCAGCGCCCTTAGTGACCTTCTTCACCGAGAAGGAACCCTTGTTGAGCGTGTAGGTGTTCGTGAAGGTGGCGGCGACCGTCGGTTCGCTAACCAGGCCGATCGTCACGTTCTGGGCGTCATGGCCCACTGGGTCGAGGGTGTAGCCGTCGATGCCGGCCCCTTCGGTGTCTTCAGTAACCACACAGGTGGTGCCGACCGGGAACTTTTCAGGGCTGGACACGGGGGTCGAGTTACCCAAGACATCCGTGATCTGTCCCTTTTTCTCGGTCTTGTCCGGGAGGGTGCACGTGTACGTGAAGGAGTACTTTTTCGCGTCCGCCCCCTCGGCACCGCTGGCTGTCTTGATCACTTGGAATCCATTGTCGGCAGCTCCGACGGTATTCAACAGGTCGACCTTCGTGGTCTTCTGGTCTTCGATCGTCAGGCTCGTGCCAGCACCGGCACCGATGGTGAACTTCGGGTCCTTCCACACGTAGCCGGCAGGCAGAGTGGGGTTGGCCGTCGAGGTGTCCTCACGCAGGTTGGTGATCGTCGTACCCATTGGGAACGGTGTAGCGAAGCTAGTCTCCTGGCCCCGCTTGACAACCATCGTGGCCGTGCCGGTGCGCTTGTCAGAATTGAGCGTGCTGCTCTGGTCTTCGTTCGTAGGCGGCGTCCATTTCGGGTAGTTGTCTACCGTGGTGCCCGCAGGAAGCTCATAGTCGAAGGTCACCTTGAAGCTGACGTCTGCATCTACGTGTTGGACATAGTCGGAGGCGATCGTCTTTATGACACTGAAGGTACCCTCACCTTGCCGCATCTCAACCTCGACGGACCCCGCCACAGTGAAATTCGTAGTCTTCTTCCATCTAAACTTGGTTCCTTCAACCAAAATACTGTTGGTGTAGTCGGTTCCCGGAAGCGCCGTCCCGCCGACGAAGAGAGTCTTGTAGGAGATTGAATAGTTCGTCTTTGCCCTGAAAGGGCCCTTGGCTACGATGGTAATCGGAGTCGTTCCATCGGCTTCCATCTGCTCGCACTCACCAGTGACCTCGAAGGTCCCCTGCGCACCGGTCGTTGCCCCTGCCTCGGGTCCTTTGTCCAGGAGGACCCATTGCGAGGGGTTTTCCTCAGATTCGATGGCAGTGAGGTGGATCGACGTCATCGGGCAAGTCATGCCCGCGCCGAGCGTATCCTTGAAGGTGATGGTCTGTTCCGTCTGGCCATCGAAGGTCACGCCGAGCGCTTTCATGAAGGTCGGCCCACCGAAGTTGAAGTACCAGTTCGTCTCAGTGTCCCCTTCCTTCATTACTCCGATGTAGCTCTTGTAGAACTGTATGTCCGGACGGTAGGAACTTGTGGGCTTGGGGATGCCGCCAGTCCCCGGGAGATCAACGTTGACGGTCTTGTCACGGTTGATGATGAAGGGCAGCTCTTCCTTGCTCGTGTGCGAAACGACACCGAGCTGAAACTTTCCGGTCCCTCGGATGTCCTTGTTTCCAGCCTGGACCAGCGGCGTGATCCCAGCGTCGAACGCGCAAGTCAGAGTGTCGCCTGCGACGGTACACTGACCCACCGTCTGATCGCCGTACTTCATGGGTACCGCAAAAGTCGAGTGGAACTTGAACTCCGCAGGCAAGCCGATTGCGAAGGAGTCACCCTCCTTCGGCGTTATTTTCGAGGCATCCCAGTTGAATGTGAGCAGCGTCAGGCCCTTCACGTAGAGCTCACCGCTCTGCTCCTCGTTGGCAGCATTCACCTTGGTCAGGCTCAGGTCGGTCACCTCGATCTGAGGGTTGACAGCGGCCACTGCTGGCGCTGCCAGCCCGTGGGCCACCATAGCCAGGGCCGCCAGGAGGGTGACGGCAACGCCGGTCAGCCTCGATCTCACTGCCTTCAGTAGCAGGCTGCTTGTCGATGTCTGCATGCACGGACCTTCCACGTTGAAAATGGGATGAGAAAACGACGGATGAAGGACATGGCGAAAAGCCGAATCCTCACGGATATTTACAAAGAAATCCTACCGCACCTGTTGGACACATTTCGAGATAGTTACAGTACAAGTGTGCGTGAGATCACGCAAACCGCTCACTTGAGCACCGTTAGCCCCAAAGGCGCTAGGTCTTTGACCTGCTTTTTTACTGCTGCAGGCTCGCAAACGTCCAGTTGGCTGCGATCTGCGACCGCTGCATCCCGCTTTCCCTTCAACTTTGTCACTGAAGGCAAGTCTGAACATCAGGAAATACTTACGTGCTGAACCGAAACTCCACCACGTCACCTTCCGCCACATTTACCGGCTCTTCCGAGTTGAGTGTGGGTGACCGGGTGTTGGTCGGGGGTTGCGGGTAGAGGTCAAGGGCCTTGGCGAGGCAGTAAATCATGGCCATTCGGGGGTTGGAGGAGCCGGTTTCACCCCTCCGGCCCGATGCACGACCCCGCACGTCAGCAAAGAGCAGGTCACGGCAGCGTTCCTCGACGCCGTCCACCACCTCATCGCCAGCCGGGACCAGGTCGACGAGCTGGTCGACCAGGCGGTGCGTGCCGAACTCGACACCACCGACCTACATATCGAAGCCGACCAGCTCTTCGCCCGCAACGCCCGCGTCGCCCAAGACCAAGCCGTATACCAGCGCCGCTTCGACAAACTCACCAGCGAACACGCCACCCTCCTAGAGGAGTACCGCCGGCTCCTCGACCAGACAAGCGACCTCGACAACCGGCAAGCCGCCTACCGCTACTACAAGGAACAACTCGCCACCCTCGATCCGGCCAGCATCGAGTTCACCCCATACCTATGGCACACCCTCGTCGACCACGCCGAAGTCAACGTCGACGCCACCATCACGTTCAGTTCAGGGATGGAAGGTCGCAGGCGATCTCACTCAAGAAGTGATCATCTCAGCAATAACTGCGACATCGTGTACAGGGTCTTGAGCGCCGGGGTATACGTTGATCTCCCGGTAGTTCGGGTGTGCGATGTTCAGCGAAGGGAGTGGGGCTTCACGGAGTCGAGCAACAATGAACCCGTCTGCAAGGAGATCTAAGCTCTTGACGCGATCAACGTCGGCCTTGTCGCGATGCCAGTACGAGCCGTCATATTCGATGGCGAGCTGTTTCCCGGATGGAAGATCCACGCAAATATCAACAGTCCAGGAAGAGTGAGCCTGGAACTTTGCAGAATGAATGCGGGAACCAGATTTCGCGTTTCCCCAGTGCGCAAGGGCTGCCGAATGGTATTCGGTCTCGATCCGAGATTTTCCTGTTTCGATGCACTCCGGGCATTGCGACCCATTGACTCGCGCTGCTGGCATAGCCCGCCACCTGTGAGCCGGATCGTTCTTGCATACCCAAAGGGGCGGCTCAGCTAGCTGCGAGGTGTTCGGACGGATCTCCCACGACGAGAGCGGATTGTCTGGTGACCATTCTTCGGCAACCTCTGGATAATGGTATGCCAGCGAATCAAGGATGGTATGGCACACAGGACAGCGATACCGCTCATATTTATCGCGTTCTCGGGGAGTGGCTTGGAACTCATGTCCGCAGACAGGGTCTCGCCACCAGACAATGCGACGAGACTCGGGAGAGACGTCTGCAAGGCGCAAATCGCCATTCTTGGTGGGGTGCCACTGGCTGCTGATCTCTGGTGTCAACCTGCTCGCGGAGGGATCAGCTGCCGCAGCATCCGCATTTGCTTTCCTGGTCTTAATCGCCTTGCAAGCAGAACAGCCCCCAAACAGATAGCTGAGAGGTTGGCGCGTGTTTCGGTGACCAGAAGGACACCGGAATCTATAGCCCGAACCCCAGTGGTTCTCGTCGACTCGAACACTCTCAGGAGGGAGGTCGTCGTCCCAAGCGGCCAGCAGCTCGGGTACATCAGCGATAGTCTTACCTGCAAAAGAAGCTCTTTTCTCTTCCCAGGCGACCCGTCGAATCTCCTGACACTCAGGGCAGGAGAAATAGTCATTTGTAACATCTAGGATGCGAGCCTTGAACGAATGCCCTTCAGGGCAGGTCCACCATGCTTCTCGGCGCGCTTTTAATGTAGCTGTGTCCCAGAGGGATTCCGGATTGCGGTCGTGAGCCCACCATTCGACAGCTCGGTTACGGGAGTTCTTGAGGAGGTTAGCACCTCGGGCCTTATTGGTTCCTGCAGTTGCAGACTTCGGGTTCCGTCGACAGGGACAACCCCAACCAATATCTCCATTGCGTTGCGCCTCGATCCTGCCGCAGAAATTGCAGCGCGTGGCATGAGGATCATCCTCCAAGCTGGGATTAGTCAGTGGCCCCAGATATGTGTAGCCATGAGCCTCGGCGTTCTTCTTGACGGAAGATATCTCCACGGGCTGATCGGAACAGCCCGACATGGCGCGGGCTCCCTTCACCCAGGCACGCCAGTAACAAGCTCGGCAAACAAGTTCATCGGCTTGCAACCGCTCAAGAACATATTCGAAGCGGTAGTGCCCCTCAAAGCCGCAACGCGAACACCGAGTCAGCAAGTAGGCAGACGCCTTGGTGAACTCTTCAAGCAAGGTAAGGCCACCCTGAGAGTAAAGCTGATGGAGGTGATCGAGACACCACGTCGGCCGCGTGCGAGTAGTAAACGCTCCGGGTTGGCCGCACCCTTCCACACAGCAAATCTTCACCCTAGTACCTCATTTTCCCTGAACTGAACCAATGGCCTCCCATTTGAACCACTCACGCCGCGAGCGCAACCGTGCCGCCATTTTGTATCCAAGTCGGACTGAAAGGTTCATAGATCGAGCGCAGCACGTCCTCCCCCACGAGCGACTCCGCATCGGCAGCGAAAAGCACGTCAACCATCAGCTTGATCGCATCACGCGGCGTATAGAAAGCACCCGCAGCCTTCCCCTTTTTTATCGAAGGCCCGATACATGACATCCTCGAAGATGTCACCCATCATCGAGTCCTCAACGCTCGTCGATCCCAGCGACAGCGTCGAGAAGTGCTTAACCACTGCAAGCAGGCGATTCGCCGCACTCAGCTTTTCGACCAACTTCGGAAACTCGAACGCGGTCCAGATATCCGCGATGTTGTGCGAGAAACCGTTGACGTAGCTCAGCACCCCCTTGTCCACGTTATGGTCCACTGACGCAATGTGCGCCAGATTCAACGGGGAGACGTTATAGACACTCAAGCCAAAACCCTCAGCGACCGCGATATCGATCAGGATCAGCGGCATCCCGCTACGTGCCTCGACGAACTCAATGACGTCTTCCTTCGTGTCCTCTAACAGAAACTCGAGACGACGCAGGACCGTGAACGGCAAGATGTAATCACCGTACTCCTGCGGTTCGACGACGTTGCGCAGGTACTTGTCAGCCGTGGCCCACACGATCCGGGCGGTGGTGGATGCCGCCGCACGCGCTGCCTCGTTTGTCATGCCTGTTACTCCTTTCTCCCGACGCTTTTGCCAAGACATGCGGATGCCCCATCAACGTACCTGTGCCATTGGATACCCATAGACACCCATCCTACGGCCCTACCCCTGACGGAGCAGTCACCAAAGCCACGATCCCGTCCAGCTGCGCACGAATCTCCTCGAAGGGGCAGTCCAGGTCGAGCGTCGTTGCACTGATGCGGTTGCCGCTCATGCGGTAGGTGGCGTCGGGTTGGATGTCCTCGTCGGTGGCGGCGTAGAGGAGCATGCCCGAAACCTCGGCGCTCTCCCCCGCGCGCTCGAGGGCCACCTGCTTGTTCTTCACGTACGCGAAGATCTGGTACAGGTTCCCTGAATGCACGGTCCTCTTGTCGAAGTTGCTCTGCATCGTGGACGCGTAGTACTTCGCGTCGATGATGAGCACACGGCCGCGAGCGCTCAGCGTGATGTCGCTGCGCATGGCGGGTAGGCCATCCGAAATCCCGTCATCGAGCACCCAGTCGATGAACGAGGCGCTGGCATGCAGGTGCGGGTGTTCCTTACGGTAGTACTCGAGGATGAACTTCTCATACAGACGGCTCATGCACTGTTCGTCGAAGAAATCCATCATGTGCACGCTGCCGTTGCTCTGGGTTTGAAGCAGCCCTTTGACGACGAGCCAGCATACGGCCATCAGCATGCGGTAGGTGCGGTTGTTGCGGTCATAGCGCATGTTCCAGTCGACGGTGTGCAGGTCGATCTCGCACACGTCCGCGAAGAAAACCATGAGCTTCTTCAGGCTCTTCTTGCGAGCCTTCGAGATATCCGAACGCACGAGCAGCGCGACCGTCGCCTTGATGACGCGATTCATCGTCGTGTCGACGCTGAACTCGTCGTAGGAGCACACGAGCTGTCGGCGTAGGATCGCCTGCGATTTCACGGACTCTGTGACCTCGATTTTTCCGCGCAGTGAGGAGCGCGCCTCGGTCCGGCTCACGTACTCCTGCCCGAGGCCTCGTTTGAGTTGCAGGGACACGCCACGCTCAAGGATGGCGGCGCACAGCTCGGCGGCGTTGTTGAAGTCCTCCGTGGCCACGGCGCGGTAGCCCTGCTCGCGCAGCGCCGAGAAGGCGTAGGCGAGCATGTGGAAGACGTTGCGGACGCGAATCACCGCAGGGACCTACGCAGCCTGTCGCTCCACTCACGGACCTTGCCGGGCTCGTCAAACCAGTATTCCTTGAGCATCGGAATGAGCTCGTAGTCCACGATCGAGGCCAGGGACGCGTCGGTGCAGGTCTCAGGTTTCATGTTGCAGAAGTAGCTGTGTCCGATGCAGAAGCCCTCACCGAGAGACTCATCCTCCGCGATCTCACGGTTGAGGGATTCCACCTCGCGTACCAGGGCCTCGAACCTCGGATTATCGAGGCCGGAGCAGTAGTCGCGGAAGCCGTCGGAGTCGAAGGCGGGGCACAGTTCAACGAATGCGAAGCGGCGGCGCAGCGCGTAGTCGAGCATGGCGAGGCTGCGGTCCGCCGTGTTCATCATGCCGATGATGTGGACGTTAGCGGGAACGCTGAACAATTCGCGTGAGTAGAGGAGCTGGAGTTTGTTCTTCGGTCCGCGTTTATCACTCTCGATGAGCATGAACAGCTCGCCAAAGATCTTGGAGAGGTTACCGCGGTTAATCTCGTCGATGATGAAGAAGTAGTCGTTCTCCTCGTCATCGGCGGCCTTCTTGCAAAAGGAATAGAACGCACCCTTGACAAGCTCGAACCCCGCGCCAGAGGGACGATACCCCTCGATGAAATCCTCGTAAGAGTAGCTCTGGTGGAACTGAACGAGCTTGACGCGCGAAACGTCTTTGACGCCCATCATCGAATAGGCGAGGCGCTTGGCTGCATAGGTTTTACCGACGCCGGGTGCGCCCTGCAGGATGATGTTCTTCTTTGTTTTGAGTAGACCCACGATCACGTCGTAGCGTTCCTCGGACATATAGACCTCGTTGAGGAATTGCCCGGCGGAGTACTCCGGGAAGATTACTAGCGGTTCCTCACTCTCAACGTCGTCGTCACTGTCCTCGAAGAACGTCTCAATGCGAGAAAGGAGTTCAGGGTAGTCGGTGATCTCGGTGAGAGTCTTCATTGCCAGTCGTTCGTCGATTGGCCAGTTTCCTGCGGACGTCCAGCGGACCTCCCGACAGTTCGGGTAGTGGCCGCCCTCCGGATCGTAGACGTAGTCACCCGCAACAATTCCTCGCCCGAGAATCTCTGAACGTCCCTTCTTCACGAAAACGACATCGCCCGGCTTCATCTCGTTCGCAAACTGCCACAGGGCGTGAATGTCGTTCTTCTGGGTACCGTTTTCGGGATAGGTCTGGAGCATCTGCGCCTTCAGATCTTCCTTATGTGCGTAGGCAGTCAGATCCCCTATCTCGCCCCATGCCAGTCCCATGATTCCGCGCGAGTAGAACTCGTCCCACATGCAGGCGCCCCGGCCGGGGGCGTAGAGCCAATAGCGCACGGTCTCCACGTCGGCGTCCCCCAGGGCAGCCTCCTGGGTAACTTCTTCCTTCTCTTTGTCAGAGTCTTTTTTCTCACGGTTGACCTGTTCGGAAACGCGCCACGCGTATGCCGAAAGCTCGGGGAACGATGCGTACTTGTAGGTTCCGGATTTCAACACCGACAGAATGCTGTCACGAATCCGCAGGTATTCAGCAGATCCGGGCACTTTCTTTATCGACGCCAGCACAGAACGAACCGATGAAGGCATCCGGTCGGGCAGCGCGAGGAACCATCGGTCTCGCGAGCTCAGGTTGACGTAGGCGTATGGGCGAATCCAGAAGAGTCCCATCGTGACGTTCCAGCTAGCATGGCGCTGTTGAAGAACTGCATCGTAGGCGTGACGGAACACTGCTTCTGTCTGTTCAGTCGACTGATCCGCGTAGGCCAGCGCAACCGCAAACAAGTCCCACAGCCTTTCGATATCCCCATCGTCCCTACGCACCTGGTCGTAGAAGGTCGCGTTGATGTTCAGCAGGACGGGGACCCCGACAAAATCATCATGCAGAGGGGCCTGCACGCCGAGAGCACCACCAATTCCGAGGGCAACCACCCGGCGCTTATTGTCTGTGAGGCCTCGATTGAAGAGGCCGTAGACCGTGAAAGGATCAATATCCGTCGGAATACCGCCGGAGTCAAGCGTCGGCAGGTCCATACCGAGTTCGGCGTAGACATGCTGCAACGTCGCAATGAGAGCCTGCCGATCTTCCTTGAAGGCGAGCAGTTTGTCCGCTAGTTCCATAAAAAAGCGCGGCCATGAGTACTGGCTATCCCTCGTCATGGCCACACACTACCACTCAGGTGCACGGCGACACGGTTCACACTCATACTCCCCCAACAGCAAGGCCGGGCCACGCACTCGCGCGCCCCAACCACTGCCTCGAAGAAGACGCGGAACCCTCAGTCAAGGTCCGCCAACACGCCCACGTCACGCGCAGCCTGCCGCAGGCGCTTATCACGCGTCCACAGCACCACACCAGGGGTTACGACAGCACTCGCCACAAGCGCCACGTCGACAGCACTGAGGCCCCTCCCCCATAGCCGCCGCTCCTCGACGAGATGCCGCACACCCTGATCATCAACACTGCGCACGATCATCAAGCGCTCAAGCGCTTTCAGGAAAATCGATCGATTCTTGAGATTCCCCAACGCCAGTTCAGTGATGACACTCTGATGCACGCACGCCTGGTCACGCTCGAGCAGATCAACCAGAGCCGGCTCAGTTTTCCGCAGGTGATCGATCCAGATGTTCGTGTCAACGAGGACTCTCATACGCGCTCTCGACTCCGAGGCGCAGCCTCCGCCGCGGAATCACTGCCACCGAGCGCAGCGAGCTGCCGACCACTCTCAATTCGAACGAGGAGTTCTACCGCATCCCTGATCAAAGCGGATCGTTCTCTGACCCCGGTCAGCTCCTCGGCGCGCGCAAGCAAGTCATCATCGAGTGTCACAGTGGTTCTCATAGCTACCTCCACATTCAGGATAGCATCTCGAGCACCATCATTTGATTCGATTGGTGATGCTCCCTCACGCTCACGCACCCTCTGACCAACAGCAAAGCCGGGCCACGCCCTCGCGCGACCCGACCACTGCCTCGTAGAAGAAAACTCACACGTTGAAGCGGAACTCCACCACATCCCCGTCTTCCATCACGTAGTCCTTGCCTTCCATGCGGACCTTGCCGGCGGCCTTCGCGGCGGCCATGGAGCCGGCCTCGACCAGGTCGTCATAGGAGACGACCTCGGCCTTGATGAAGCCCTTTTCGAAGTCCGTGTGGATGACGCCGGCGGCCTTGGGGGCGGTGTCGCCCTTGTGGATCGTCCAGGCGCGCGCTTCCTTCTCACCGGCGGTGAGGTAGGTCTGCAGGCCAAGAGTGTCGAAGCCGACGCGGGCCAGCTTGTCCAGGCCGGACTCGTCCTGGCCGGATTCGGCGAGCATCTCGCGGGCATCCTCGTCGTCCAGTTCGACCAGCTCGGCCTCGAACTGGGCGTCCAGGAAGATGGCTTCGGCGGGCGCGACGAGGGCGCGCAGCTCGTCCTTCATCTCCTCGTTGTCCATCTCGGCGGCGTCCATGTTGAACACGAAGATGAACGGCTTGGAGGTCATGAGCTGGAAGGTACGCAGCGCGTCCTGGTCCAGCTTGGCGCCCTCGGGGCCGGACAGCAGCTCGCCGCGCTCCAGCAGCTCCAGGGCGGCGCGCGCGGTCTCGAGCACGATCGGCTCGGTCTTCTTGCCGCGCACCTCCTTCTCCAGGCGCGGGATCTGCTTCTCGACGGTCTGCATGTCGGCGAGGATCAGCTCGGTCTTGATGGTCTCGATGTCCGAGGCCGGGTCCACCTTGCCGTCGACGTGCACGACGTCGGGGTCGGAGAAGGCGCGCGTCACCTGGCAAATTGCGTCGGCCTCGCGAATGTTGGCGAGGAACTGGTTGCCCAGGCCCTCACCCTTGGAGGCGCCTCGCACGATGCCGGCGATGTCCACGAAGGACACGGTGGCGGGCAGGATGCGCTGGGAGCCGAAGATCTCCGCGAGCTTGTTCAGGCGCGGGTCGGGCAGGGGGACGACGCCGACGTTGGGCTCGATGGTCGCAAACGGGTAGTTCGCGGCGAGCACGGTCGCGCGGGTCAGGGCGTTGAACAGGGTGGACTTGCCGACGTTGGGCAGTCCGGCGATACCGATAGTAAGAGACACGCACCCATCCTATCGGAGCGGGCCAGGTGGCGTTGCCCTACTTCGTGTGGTTTGGCCCGGCGACGCGGGGCGCGTGGGGGCGCGCGGGTGCCATGCCGGCCTTCTTGAGGTCGGCGCGCAGGTCGCGAGGCAGCGCGAAGGTCGTCGATTCGGTCTCGGTGCGTGCCACCTCGACGGTGGGGAATCCGCGGTCCTGCAGCCATTCGATGACCTCGCGCACGAGGATTTCGGGCACGGATGCGCCGGAGGTGAGACCCACGGTGCGGGTGCCCTCGAACCAGGAGGGCTCGAGTTCCTCGGCCTTGTCGACCCGGTAGGCGGCCCCGGCCCCGGCCTCGAGCGCGACCTCGACGAGGCGCACCGAGTTCGAGGAGTTCGCCGAGCCGACGACGACCATGACGTCCACCTGGGGCGCGATATGCTTGACGGCGACCTGGCGGTTCTGGGTGGCGTAGCAGATGTCGTCCGACGGCGGGTCGATAAGCTGGGGGAAGCGCTGGCGCAGACGGTCCACCGTCTCGCGGGTCTCGTCCACGGACAGCGTGGTCTGGGAGATCCACACGACGCGCGAGGGGTCGCGCACGACGACGTTGTCCACCTCGTCGGGGGTGCCGACGACCTGGATGTGGTCGGGCGCCTCGCCGAAGGTACCCTCGACCTCCTCGTGGCCCTGATGGCCCACCAGGACGATGTCGTAGTCCTCCTTCGCGAAGCGCACGGCCTCCCGGTGAACCTTGGTCACGAGCGGGCAGGTCGCGTCGATCGTGGCGAGGTGACGGGTGGCGGCGGCCGCGTGGACCGCCGGGGAGACGCCGTGCGCGGAAAAGACGACGCGGGCACCCTCAGGGACTTCGTCGGTCTCCTGCACGAAGATCGCGCCGCGCTTCGTCAGCGACTCGACAACGAACTTGTTGTGGACGATCTCCTTGCGCACGTACACGGGCGCGCCGTACAGCTCGAGGGCCTTCTCCACGACGTCGACGGCGCGGTCCACTCCGGCGCAGTATCCGCGGGGAGCCGCCAAGAGGATGCGGCCAGTGCCCTCGCCGTGGGAGGCGGGCAGGGGGGACTCGGCGCTGGCGCGCAGGTCGACGTTTTCATTCATGCGTCCACCCTAGCGCCCACGGCCCGGGGCGTGCGCGCGCTCGTGGCAATCCCACACGCCCTCATCGATGAGGCCTCCCCACCCCCGCTCCCTGGCGGCCCGGGCGCGCTGGGCCCGAGGCACCCTTCGCGCTCACCCGGCCTCCTCGGCGGCGCTCCACTCGAAGGGTGCGCCCGGCCCGGGCACCCCTCACGCTCCCAGATCTTCACGGGGGGCTGTCCACAGGCGCATGGCGCGACAGCGCGGCTCGGAGTTTCCTGTGGCATGCTGAGTGGCGTGACATTGCCTGATACTCCTGCTGCACCACCTCCCGGCGGCTCGCCCCAGCCTCGTCCCCCCGCCGCGAAGGCGGCCGATACGACGCGGGATAATCCGTGGCCGCTGCGCAGGCTGACGGAGAACATCAAGGTGTACGTGGACCGCATGAGCCCCCTGTGGGTGGAGGGCCAGGTCGTCGAATACAAGGTCCGCCCGGGCGCGAAGATGCACTTCTTGACGCTGCGGGACCTGGACACGGACACGTCGATGACGGTAACCGCGTGGGCGGGCGTCATGGATTCCACTCCCCTGACCGAGGGCGCGCGGGTTGTGACCCGCGTGAAGCCGGTGTTTTGGGAGCGCTCGGGCCGCCTGAACCTGCAAGCCGCGGAGATTCACCTGCAGGGCGTGGGCGACCTGCTGGCCCAGATCGAGGCTCTGCGTGCCCGCCTGGCCGCCGAGGGCCTATTCTCTGACGCACGCAAGCAGCCCCTGCCGTTCCTGCCGCGCACGATCGGCCTGATCTGTGGCCGTAACGCCAAAGCGAAGGACGACGTAGTCGTCAACGCGTCGGACCGCTGGCCCACGGCACGCTTTGAGATCCGCGAGGTCGCCGTGCAGGGCGATCACTGCGTGCCCGAGGTGGGCCGCGCCCTGCTCGAACTGGACGCCATGGAGGGCGTGGACGTCATCGTGATCGCGCGCGGCGGAGGGTCGGTCGAAGACCTCCTCCCCTTCTCCGACGAGCGCCTCGTGCGCGCCGTCGCGGGTGCCCGAACGCCCATCGTGTCCGCGATCGGCCACGAGGGGGATTCTCCCCTGCTGGATCTGGTCGCCGACTACCGGGCCTCGACCCCGACGGATGCGGCCCGCCGCATCGTCCCGGACCGCGCCCGCGAGCGCGACGGCATCACCCAGTCTCTGTCCCGCATGCGCGGGGCACTCGGCGCGCGCCTGGCGACGGAGCGCTCGAACCTGACGCTCATCGCTTCGCGCCCGGTGCTCCAGGGCCCGGAGGCGATAGTCGAGGGGCACCGCGCGGCCCTCACCCAGCGCGTGACGGCGCTGCGTTCGGCGATTGAGCGCCGTCTGTCCTCGGAGCGCCAGCAGCTGACGCGCTCGCGCGCGACGCTGACCGCCCTGTCCCCGCAGGCGACGCTGGATCGCGGCTACGCGCTCCTGAAGACCCCGTCGGGCGCGCTCATCACCTCGTCGGCGCGGGTGAAGAAGGGCGACCTCATCGAAGGCATCCTCGCTTCGGGCCGCATGGTTGCCCAGGTCGTGGGTGCGACGACCCCGACGCCCCCACCGGACGCGACGCCCCAGGATGCGTAGCCCCACGAGGCAACCCCGGCCTCGTCCCACGGACCCTCAACGCAAAGGAACATCCACATGACCACGAATGACCAGCTCCCCGATCCCCAGTCCCTGGGCTACGAGGAGGCGCGCGACGAGCTCGTGCGCATCGTCCAGACCCTCGAGGGCGGGCAGGCCCCCCTCGAAGATACCCTCACGATGTGGGAGCGCGGCGAGGCCCTGGCTGCCCGCTGCTCCCAGATCCTCGACGGCGCCCAGGCGCGCCTGTCTGAGAGGACCGCCACGCCCGGCACCGAAGCACGCTAATCTAAGTCCTACGGAATTGACCGCACCTGCAGGCTGAGGAGACGTCATGACGGTGCAATCTGAGCCCCACGTGCTCGCGATCGGCGAAGCGCTCATCGATGTCGTGGTGACGTATGAGCAACCCGATTTCCCCGTCGAAATCCCGGGCGGTTCACCCGCGAACGTGGCCATGACGCTGGGGCGACTGGGCCGGCCCGTCGCGCTGGCCACGTGGTTCGGCGCGGATACGCGCGGGCGCCTCATCGACTTCCACATGAACGATTCGGGTGTGCACGTCACCCCGGCATCGCGCGGGGCCTCGCACACGTCGACCGCGCTGGCACGCCTGGACGCGTCGGGTGCCGCCTCCTACACCTTCGATCTCGAGTGGGCACCAACCGCGCCCATCGAGGTCCCCTCCACGGCTCAGGTCCTGGAGGCCGGTTCAATCTCCGCGATCATTGAACCCGGCGCATCAGCGGTCCTCGACGCGCTGGCCCGCGGTCGCGAGCACGCGCTCGTATTCTTCGACCCGAACGCGCGCCCCTCGATCATGGGTGAGCCGGAGGAAGCACTGACCTCCCTCGAGCGCTTCATCGCCCTGGCGGACGTCGTCAAGGTCTCCGACGAAGACATCGAGTGGCTGACGGGCGGTGCCTCCATCGACGAGGTCGTGGATCGTTGGTTGGGAATGGGCCCCGCTCTCGTGGTCGTCACGCTCGGCAAGCACGGGAGCGACGTCGCCACTGCCTCCGGCCTGCGTTTCACGAAGACCCCGAGCGACGTCAAGATCGTCGACACGGTTGGCGCCGGCGATGCCTTCATGGGCGGCATGATCGACGCCATGTGGGGCATGGGCCTACGCGGCGCCGACGCGCGCGAGGCCTTACGCTCCCTGCCCGAGGAGCAGGTCCGCGCCATCATCGACCGCGCCAGCGCCGTCTCCGACGTGACCGTCTCGCGCAAGGGCGCGAACCCGCCCTGGGCACACGAGCTGTCCTGAGTACGCCACACACGTGACGAGGCCGGCCTCCCCACATCGGGGTCCGGCCTCGTTCATCGAACGCGCGGCACGTTCGGCGCGCGTTTACTTGCCCATGCGGCGTTCGCGCTGCGCGTAGGAGCGCAAAGCACGCAGGAAGTCGACGCGGCGGAAATCCGGCCAGTAGACCTCGCAGAAGTAGTACTCAGAGTGCACGGACTGCCACAGCATGAAGCCCGACAGGCGCTGCTCCCCCGAGGTGCGGATGACGAGGTCGGGGTCGGGCTGATCCTTCGTGTACAGGTGTGCGGTGATGTTCGCGTCAGTGAAAGAATCAGCGAGCTCGTCGAGGGTCTCGCCCCGGGCCGCGGCCTCGCGCATCATGGCGCGCACGGCCTCGGTGATCTCGTGTCGACCACCGTAGCCGACCGCAATATTCACGGTCATGCCCTGCACGTCGGCGGTGCGGGCGACGGACGAACGCAGGTCGTCGGCCACGTTTTCTGGCAGCAGCGACAGGTCACCGACGACGGCCAGCTTCCATCGTCCCTGGTCCGCTAGGAGCGACACGGCCTCGCAGATGATGCGCAGCAGCTCGCCTAGTTCTCCCGCATCGCGAGACAGGTTGTCGGTCGACAGGAGCCACAGCGTCACGATCGAGACGCCCGCATCGTCGGACCACTGGAGGAACTCACTAATCTTGCCAGCACCCGCCCGGTGCCCCTGCGACGCGGTCGCGCCCAGTGACTTTGCCCATCGGCGGTTACCGTCCAGGATGACGCCAATATGGGCGGGTACGGCGGCGTCAGACAACTCGGCTTTGAGGCGACGCTCGTACATGTCGTAGAGCATGTTCCACTGGGCCATGATGTCCCTCCTCCTACTGTCGCGTGCCTTGACGCAGCGTACTCTTGTGTCATCAAGGGTATCGCGCCGGGCGTCACAGGGAAACAGAAGTGCTCTCGGAGTGCGAGAACGCGCTTCTCACAACAAGTTACGGCATAGTAACCTACGGACTCGTAAGAATCATTGACAGGGGGACCGGATGAAGATCGCATCGCTGACGCCCAAGGAGTGGTTCTCGGGCCAGCTCATTCAGATCAAGCCCAAGCTGCGCGGCTGGCTGCACCTGGCCGCCGCCCCACTCTCTCTCGCGGCATCCATCGTCCTCGTGTGCCTGGCCCCCACGACTCCCACGAAAATCGGATCCGCAGTCTACTTGGCGTGCTCCCTCGTCCTTTTCGGCGTTTCCGCGGCGTACCACCGCTTCTACTGGGCCCCGCGCTGGGAGATCATGTGGAAGCGCCTGGATCACTCCAACATCTTCCTGCTCATCGCAGGCACCTACACGCCGATCACGATCGCGCTTCTGGACCGATCCGACGCGGCTGTCCTCCTATCGGTTGTGTGGGGCGGAGCGGTCGTCGGCATCCTCCTCAACCTCTTCTGGCCCACCGCCCCACGCTGGCTGACGACCCTCGTCTACGTCGCACTCGGATGGGTCGCAGTCTGGTACCTGCCGCAGCTGTGGGCGGGCGGCGGTCCCGTCGTCGTGTGGCTCATCGTTGCGGGCGGTGTCCTCTACACGCTCGGTGCCGTCGTCTACGGAACGAAGAAGCCCGACCCATCCCCCGCCTGGTTCGGCTTCCACGAGATCTTCCACGCCTTCACCGTCGCTGCGTGGGCGTGCCACTGCGTGGCCGTGTACCTGGCGGTCCTGGCCTCCTGACGCGCCGCCCGGGCAGGCTGTGCCCGTGGCCTGGCGCAATGTTGCTACACTCGACACCATGCGCGCCGGCACCAGTGTGTCGGCGCTCGGTTACTGACACGTCATTGGAGGAACCATGGCTGACACACAGTGGCTCACGCAGGCCCAGTACGACCTGCTCGCAAACGAGCTGAAGGAACGCGTCGAGGTCAAGCGCGTCGAGATCGCGCGCCTTATCGATGCGGCCCGCCAGGAAGGCGACCTGCGTGAGAACGGCGGATACCACGCTGCACGCAACGAACAGTCCATGAACGAGACCCGCATCCAGGCCCTCCAGGCAATGCTTGAACACGCCGAGGTGGGCGAGACGCCCGCCGACGACGGCATCGTCGAGCCCGGTATGGTCGTCACCGCCTTGGTTGCGGGCCGCGAGCAGAAGTTCCTTCTGGGCTCGCGCGATGCCGGCGGCGACCTGGGTATCCAGGTCTTCTCCGCTCAGGCTCCCCTGGGTGCCGCCGTCATTGGCCACAAGGCCGGCGACAAGCTATCCTTCGAGGCGCCCACCGGCCGCATGATTGACGTCGAGATCCTCGAAGCTAAGCCTTTCGAAGGCTGAGCCGAGGCTCGGGCGGGCCCACGGGGCCTTGCGAGCCACGTGTACACACAGCGGGTCCCACCACTTGGTGGGACCCGCTCGCATATACCGCAGTGAGAGCTAGGACTCCGCGGGACGTGTCGGAGTCTCGGTCGACTTCTCCTTCTCGGAAACCGGCACCGCCTCCCGGGTCTCGTCCCCATCAGCCTCGACGCAAGCCTCGACGTCGTTGTCCGCCGACGCCGGCTCCTCCTCCTCTTCAGAGTCGACGCGCGACAGGTACGGACGCGTATCGGGCTTACCCGCGTAAGAGGCGGCGATCTCCTCTTCGAGGATGCCGGGAGGACCGCCAGGACGGTCCTGCGCGGTCGCCAGCTCGGGCAGCGGGTCATAGCCGTGCAGATACATGATCGTCGCGTTGATGAACGCCGCGATCGGCACGGAGAAGATCGCGCCGGCGATACCCGCAATTGCGGAACCTGCGGTGATGACGAGCATGACGGCGACGGGGTGCAGCGAGACCGCGTTCGACATCATGAAGGGCTGCAGGATGTTGGACTCGACCTGCTGGACGACCAGGATAATGACCAGCATGATGATCGCCTTCGTCAGGCCACCGTTGACGGCCGCAACCAGGACCGCGATGACGCCCGAGGTCAGGGCACCCAGAATCGGAACAAAGGCGGCGAAGAATGTGATGACGCCAATCGGGATGGCCAGAGGCACGCCGAGGAAGAAAGCGCCCAGCGCGATGCCGATAGCGTCAATCGCGGCGACCTGGATCTGCGTGCGCACGTAGGACCCGAAGGTCGCCCAGCCGCGGATCGCGCTCTCGTGGACGGGGACGCGGGCGGGTGCGGGCAGCAGGCGCACGCACCACAGCCAAATCGATCGGCCTTCCTTGAGGAAGAAGAACAGACAGAAGAGCATCGTTAGGCCGGAGGTGGCCAGCGTGCCCACCGACGAGGTGATGTTCAGGGCACCGGTCGCCAGAGTTTCCTTGTTCGTGTTGAGCCAGGAGACCATCTCGGAGCGCAGCTGATCGGCGGCGGCAGTCAACACGGTCGTATCGATCTTGAGCGGTCCATCTTGGAGGAATTCATTGTGCAGGATCGCGTCGATCAACGCGCGGAAGCCATCGGCAGCCTGCGCGGCCAACTGGGGAACCTGCTGGATGAGCTCGGCGGCGGCCTGGCTGAGCGCACCGGCGACGACAGCGAAGAAGATGAGCAGGCCGACGGTCGCCGCCAGCGACGACGGGAAGTGCAGGCGGCGACGCATCCACGACACGAGGGGCTCGAGGAGCACCGCGACGGTCAGCGCGATCGCGACGGGCATGATGACGATCGTCAGCCGGGCCATGCCCCACAGCACCGCCATGACGACTCCGGCAACGATCAGCGCGCGCCACGAAATCGCTGCGGCCACACGCAGAGAACGCGGGACGGCAGCGGCGACGTCACGATCGTCTTGGTGCTCCTCGCGCACAGACACCATCACGGGCGCGGGCGCGGGTTCGTCGACATGCTTCACGGGCAAGGCCGCAGAAAGCCTGCCCATAAGGTCAGATAGCTTCCAACGCGGCTGTTCCTGAGTGTCGGCCACGGTTCCCTCCTTATCAATTCTCTCTAAGCATACCCACCTACTGCATCATCTCGGTCCCTGCGCCGCGCCCTTTGCACGCACGAAGCGCATACTGACTGTTATGAGAAACATTTTCAATCTCGCGCACACGGACATTCACGCCACGACTCACGCGGTCCTCGGTTCAAACATGAGGGACGAGGCCGGGGCAGGCCAGGAGGTCATCTACCTTGCGGCTGGCTGCTTCTGGGGCGTCGAGAAGGCCCTGTGGAACATGCCCGGCGTCGTGACCACGGCGACGGGCTACATGGGAGGACACACCCCAGACCCCACCTATCGCCAGGTGTGCGCACACTCGACCGGCCACGCCGAGGCCGTTCGCGTCGTCTTCGACACCGCGCTGACGAGCGCTGCCAACCTGATTCGTCTCTTCTTTGAGATCCACGATCCCACGCAGGTGGGAGGCCAGGGCAACGACATCGGCGACCAGTACCGATCGCAGATCTGGACCACCACGCCCGCGCAGCTGCGCGAGGCGACCGCCCTGCGCGATGCCTATCAGGAGGTGCTCTCCGAACGCGGCTTCGGCCCGATCCAGACCGTTATCTCCTCCGCTCCCGAGGCCGACTCCCCCGCGCATTTCTGGTACGCGGAAGACTATCACCAGCAGTATCTGTTCAAGAATCCAGGCGGCTACGAGTGCCACGCGCGCACGGGTGTTGCCTGCCCTGCTCTCCCTCAGGAGTAACCGGGGAGTCAGGTATGACGCGGGGCGGGTCGGCACGTGTGTGCCGACCCGCCCCGCGTTGACGATACGATCAGTTCACGCCGAGGATGTCGGTAACAAACACGAGGGTCGCGCCGCCGGGGATACCCGCCTGCGGGACTCCCCGCTCACCGTAGCCAAGATCGGCGGGAATGGAAAGCAGGACGCGGTCGCCCACGTGCTTGCCCACGAGGCCCTCGTCCCATCCGGGGATGACCATGCCGACGCCGATCTGGAAGGACAGGGCGCCGCCGCGATCAAACGAGTTATCGAAATCGTTATCGGAGCCGAAGACCGCGCCGTAGTAGTGGCAGGTAATGGTGTCGCCAGCCTCAACCTCCTGGCCGTCTCCCGCGTGGAGGACCTCGACGACGAGCTCGTCGGACGGCGTCCCCTCGAAGGAGAGGACGGGCTTGCGACCAAATTCGCCGGAGACAGAGATGTTTTCCATGATGTCTTTCCTTAGGTGTCGGTGAAACGGTAGCGGCGCGTCAGTCGCGGCGCATGAAGTAGGACAGGATCTTGAGGATCTCGAGGTAGATCCAGATGACATCGGTCATGATGGCGAAGGTGCACAGCCACGCGTAGCGCTGCGGCACGCCGTTGGCGACGCCCACCTTGACGGCGTCGAAGTCACGCACGAGGCACAGCACGCCGATGAAGACCGCGAGAACCCCGATGATGACGCCGAGCGGAATACCGAAAACGGAGATGTTACGCACCGCAGTCATGTTCACGAGGCCGGAGGCCGACAGGAAGATGCTGGCCCCGTAGTAGATGAAGAACGCGAACGAGCCGATGCCCGCGACACGGGTGAGCGTGTTCGAGTTGCGCACGAAACCCATCGTGAAGGCAACCAGGGTCACGCCGATGACGACGAGGGTCGCCAGAACAGCACTGAGCACGATGCCCGGGAACATCGCTTCAAAGGCGCAGGACAGGGCCCCGAGAACGAAACCTTCGATGAGCGAGTAGGCGACGATAGCGCCGGGGCGCACCTTCTTCGAGAACTGGATGAACAGGGCGAGTCCGAGAGTGACAGCGCAGGCTGCGAGCGCAACCATCATCGCCGCGCCAATCGCCACCAGGCCGGTCATCCATCCGGCGGTCGCACCCACGAGAAGCAGGCCGAAGCACATGATGGACTTCACCACGACGTCGTCATAGGTCATCGCGCCGCGGTCCACCGCGTCGGCGGCGGGGGCGTTCATCATCGCCTCGTAGGACGCCATCGGGTCGTCGTATCCGCCCTGTTGCCCCTGCGGGACGCCATAGACGGGCGCGCCCTGAGGCGCAGCGTAGGTGTTCTGCGCGGCGTAGTCGGGGCTGCCCTGTGGGTAGCCGTACTGCGCCGAGGGATCGACACCGCCCTGAGCGTAGGGATTCGTCGAGCCGCCGTAGGGATTCTGTGCCTGCTGCGAGGCTGGCTGGTAGCCGGGCATCGCAGGGTATCCGGCGGGAGTCGTCTGCTGTTTCGACCAGTCTTTGACGATCGAATTCATCACCGGGTTGGCCATGTTTCCTCCTTGGTCAGTGATGTGCTGCCTCTAGTGTCGCACGAGGTGCCCACGGGTGGGAAACGCACCCTTATGCGCGCAGCGCAACTCCGCGTTCAGCGAGGGAAGGGATGCGCGCAGGCCACGGCCTCGTCGATGAGGCGGCTGAATGGTACCCCCGGTGGGACTCGAACCCACAACACACCGATTTTAAGTCGGTTGCCTCTGCCAATTGGGCCACGGGGGCGCGACGAGCGCACGTCCAGCCTACGGGAGGCTAGCGTTCGTCTCAAGCTCCTGACGGATCATCGCCTGGGCGATGCCATCGAGGATGTCGTGCTCGGAGGTGACGACCTGATCGATCGGATGGCTGGCGGCCTGCGCACGCGCGAGCACTCGCTTCACGATCCGGCTCCAGATGAGCGCGCCGGCGGCGATGACGTCCTCGCGTCCCTCGGGCATGAATCCCAGGGAGGCCTTCACGGACGTCGGCTGATCGACCATAAAGCGCACGGCCTCGTCGAACTGGGCGGCGCTCAGTCGGGCTCCGTGAATCCTCTCGGGCTGGTATGTAGCCAGTCCGAGAGCCTGCGCGGTGAGGGTCGTCACCGTACCCGCGACGCCGACGAGGGAGCGTACGCGCGCTAGGTCAACGGACTTTTCGGCGCGATCGAGCTGCTCATCGATCCACGCGATCGCCCGCTCCTGGTCCTCGGAGGGCACACCACCGGCCGGATCCACGTGGGAAAAGAACTTCTCGGTGACGCGCACGGCTCCCATGTCGATCGAGATCGCCTGCTCGACACGCGTCGCACCCAGAACGAGCTCGGTCGAACCGCCGCCAATGTCGACAACCAGCATGGGTGCGCTCACCGACTCGCCCAGGCCGCTGAGCGCTCCATTGAACGACAGCGACGCTTCCTCAGTGCCAACGACCACTTCCGGTTCGACGCCGATAACAGCCTCAATTTGGCGTACAAAGTCCGCGCTGTTGGAGGCGTCGCGCGTCGCCGAGGTCGCGACGAAACGGGTGCAGCTCGCGCCCAGCGCCTCGATCATGCGCTGATACTCGACGGTGGCCTCGACCGTACGCTCGATCGCCGCGGGATCCAGATAGCCGCGCGCATCCACGCCTTGTCCCAGGCGCACGATGCGCATCTGACGGGTCAGGTCGGCGAGTTGAGGGCGTCCGTTCTCGTCAATGTGCCCGTCGGCGACGAGCAGTCGGATCGAATTGGTTCCACAGTCAATGGCAGCTACGCGGGTCATCGCTTCGTTTCTAGTGATAGGAGTCCCGGACGAGGCCGGGGAGAACTTCGGAGGGGCAGCTCAACAGGAGCAGCGCTCGACGGAGAACAGGCCGCGCTCGGCAAGCATCGCGAGCGCACGATCCCCAATCGGATTGACGCCGGGCCCCGCGGCCAGAGAGTGGCCAACGAGAGCGTGCAGGCACTTGACGCGCGTGGGCATGCCGCCCGCACTGACGCCGGAGATCTCGGGGACGTCGCCCAGGCTCAGGCGCGCATCGATGTAGGCCTGGTGCGCGCGCGCGTAGGCGGCGCGCAACTCCTCATTCTGAGCGAGCTCCTCGTTCAGGGTCTCCATGACGTGCTCGGCCTCAAGGGTCGAGGCGCCCTTCACCGCGGCAGGGTGCGTCAGGTAGTAAGTAGTGGGGAACGGCGTGCCGTCGGGCAGACGAGGCGCAGTGGCAACGACAGTGGGCCGACCGCACACGCAGCGCGCGGCAATACCGATGACTCCTCGGGGCACGCGCCCCAGCTGGGAACGCAGAACATCAAGGTCCTCTTCGGTTGCGTCGGTGGTGTTAACGAGGCTCATTCTCCACTTTCTTGGCCGGTGGTAGTCGCCTGACCCGACTGGCTGACGTCAGCTGACGGGATGGGCGTCGCGTTCGGCGGTTGATCCGCCTTCCCCACTAGGATAGCGAGCTGCTGTACCCAGGGGCGTGCCGGTCCGGTCGAAGGTGCGGCCGCAGCCATGGCAGAGTCCTGGTATTGCGGCCCCGGATCCACGACCGTGTATTGAGTCTCACCGGGGCGAACGTAACCGAGGCGCTCACGCGCCTGCGTGGAGATGTAGTCGGGGTCGTTCCACAGGTCCAGCTGTCGCTGCATGTCGGCGTTCTTCTGCTGCTGTTCGGCCACCTGGGCCTTGATCTGCGCAAGTTCGTGCTCCTGCTGCCACCACTGATAGAGGCTGGGCACCAGCATGACGGACAGGATGGCCGCGACAGTGAGGACGACGACGAGGCGGGCCGACACGTCAAGGCCACCGATCGACAGGACGGAACGTCCCTCCCTTACGGGCCGCGTCGAAGCCTTCTTCTCTCTTCGCTTCTCCGAAGGGAATGAACTGCGACCCGATCCCTCCCGCGTCTTTTGTTTCCGGGCCTTCTTGCGCGTTGCCGCCGAGGCCTTGTCCCCCTTCGAGGATTTCGCTGCCTGCGCTGCGGCCCTGCGCTGGCGCGACTTCTCCGCGTTGATCTCACGCGTCGTACGCGGTGCATCCGAGGACGATGAGCGGCGACGTGGGGAAGGGCGGGAGGACGGACGACGACTAGGCATTCTTCTATCGTGCCCTAAGTCGGCTCGTTTAGCTCAGCCCCACGCCGATAAAAACGCTCCGCGCGGACCCTGACGGGCCCGCGCGGAGCTATGCGGCTAGTTGCCTAGGCTCACTTGAAGCGAGGGAAGGCAGAGCGGCCGGCGTAAACGGCGGCCTCGCCCAGCTGCTCCTCGATACGCAGCAGCTGGTTGTACTTGGCGACGCGCTCGGAGCGAGCGGGAGCACCGGTCTTGATCTGGCCGGAGTTGGTGGCGACGGCCAGGTCGGCGATCGTGGTGTCCTCGGTCTCGCCGGAGCGGTGCGAGGTCATCGAACGGTAGCCGTTGCGGTGCGCTTCCTCGACGGCGTCGAGGGTCTCGGTGAGCGAACCGATCTGGTTCACCTTCACGAGCAGCGCGTTCGCGGCACCCAGCTCGATGCCCTTCTTCAGACGGGCGGGGTTGGTGACGAACAGATCGTCGCCGACCAGCTGCACGCGGCCGCCGATCTCGGAGGTCAGGGCCTTCCATGCATCCCACTCGTCCTCGGAGAGCGGATCCTCGATGGAGACCAGCGGGTAGTTCGAGATGAGTTTCTCGTAGTACTCGACCATGTAGTCAGTCGAGCGGCCTTCGCCCTCGAACTGGTACAGGCCGTCCTTGAAGAACTCGGAGGAGGCGACGTCCAGGGCAAGGGCGACGTCCTCGCCCGGCTTCAGGCCGGCCTTCTCGATGGCGGAGACGATCAGGTCGAGGGCCTCGGCGTTGGAGTCCAGGTTGGGGGCGAAGCCACCCTCGTCGCCCAGACCGGTGGACAGGCCGCGCTCCTTCACGACGCCCTTGAGCGTGTGGTAGACCTCGGCGCCCCAGCGCAGAGCCTCACGGAAGGAGGGCGCACCGATGGGGGCGATCATGAACTCCTGGATGTCAACGTTGGAGTCCGCGTGGGAGCCACCGTTGAGGATGTTCATCATGGGGACGGGCAGGACGTGGGCGTTGGGGCCGCCCAGGTACTTGTAGAGGGGCAGGTCCGCGTACTTCGCGGCAGCCTTGGCGACGGCGAGGGAGACGCCGAGGATGGCGTTCGCGCCGAGCTTGCCCTTGTTGGGGGTGCCGTCCAGGTCGAGCATGGCCTGGTCGATGTAGCGCTGGTCGTCAGCTTCCTCGCCGATGAGCTCGGGGGCGATCTGATCGACGACGGCGTCAACGGCGTCCTGGACGCCCTTGCCGAGGTAGCGACCCTTGTCGCCATCGCGACGCTCGACGGCCTCGAACGCGCCGGTGGACGCGCCGGAGGGAACGGACGCGCGCGCAGCGGTGCCGTCCTCGAGGACGACCTCGACCTCAACGGTCGGGTTACCGCGCGAGTCGAGGATCTCGCGTGCACCAATGCCTTCAATAACTGCCACGTCATTCTCCAATCGATGTTGTTGCGTGGAAGCGGTCAGTACAACGGTAATACGGACCGCCATATGTGGTCACCCCCGGCGAGGGGGACGTTGTGTTGTGCGGGGTTCTCAGCCCCTTCTTTGTGCTCGGACAAGCGACATTAGTCCCTGCCGGACGCACTGTGAGCGAATACTCACAGGCTCATCAGTTGGCCTTACCGCCACCCGTTGGCGCTGCCAGAGGATCATGCTGGCCACCAGAAATGGCGTCGCCGAACATGGGCGTCGTTGCCCCCTGCGCGCCGCCCAGCGACGGCTGGACGAAGCGCGGATTAACACGCGCGTCGGACTTCTCGCGAGCCTCGGCAATGACCTGGTTGAGCTTCTGCACAGCCGAAGGATCTGTTTGCGCGACCTGGTTGAGAGCCTGGGTTAGCATGATCGACTTCACGGTGGCGCGAGTGGCGGGGCCAAGCGTGAACGTTCCGTCACCCGATTGTTCGGCCGCGCGCTCGCCGACCTGGTCAATCTGCTCGTCGGAGACGACCGTACCGACAGAAGCACCGGCCGCCTCAAGGAGGGGCAGGTTCACCAGCTGGGAACGAATCTGCGCGTCGGCGACCTTCTGTCCACCCAGGAGCACGGACATCTGCTGGGCAGCCTGCGCGACCTCTTCGTTGGAGTACGAGCCGGACGAGCTGACGACGGCGGCACCGGGGTGGGCTGAGCAGGCCCCCATTCCCAGTCCGGCGGCCACAATCAGGGCGGCGGTGGCGAGCTGGCGTGTGTAGCGCACGAGCGTTCCTTCCTCAGATGTGTTGCGACGCAATAGCACCAGTGTATTCCACCACAGGCACTACTCGCCAAAAGGCACAAGAATCTTCGTCACCAGAGTCTCTACCCACTCCAGGAGAGGGCCGTCGGTGAGCGGAGAACCGCCGACGCGAGAGGTAAGCGGCAGGGGGACGAGGACCTGACGGACAGCGGCCTTGATAACGGCGCCCGGGTGCAGTCGCTTGAGGCGCATAACCTGAGAATCGCGCAATTCGACGGGCGAGACGCGCAGGTACTTACCCTGCGTGACGATCTCGGCGATCCCGGCGCGGCGCACGACCTCACGCAGCCGAGCGACGGCGAACAGCAGGTCGACCTGGGGCGGAATGGGGCCGTAGCGGTCCACAAGTTCCTCACGCACGTCGGCTTCCTGCTCGGGCGTGGAAATGGCCGCGATCTTTGCGTATACCTCGAGGCGCAGACGCTCGCCACGCACGTAGCCATCGGGAATGTGTGCGTCCACCTGCAGGTCCATGCGCACGTCGGTCTTTTCGGTCGGGGCATCACCTCGGTAGGCGGCGACCGCGTCGGACACCATACGCACGTACAGGTCGAATCCGACACCTTCGACGTGGCCGGACTGGGCTCCTCCCAGGAGGTTTCCGGCGCCTCGGATCTCGAGATCGCGCTGGGCGACAGCCAGGCCGGCTCCCAACTCGGTGTTCGCGGCGATCGTCTTGAGACGCTCGTGCGCGGTCTCAGTGAGGGCCTTGTCACCGGGGTAGAAGAAGTAGGCGTAGGCGCGTTCACGGCCACGTCCAACGCGCCCGCGCAGCTGGTGGAGCTGAGACAGACCAAAGGTGTCGGCACGGTCGACGATGAGGGTGTTCGCGTTGGAGATGTCCAGGCCGGTTTCGACGATGGTCGTACACACGAGGACGTCGAACTCGTGGTTCCAGAAGTCCAGGATGACGGCCTCGAGCTGATGCTCGTTCATCTTGCCGTGAGCGGTGCGCACGCGCGCCTCGGGAACCAGCTCGGTGATGTGGGCGGCGACAGAGGAGATCGAGTCGACGCGGTTGTGCACGTAGAAGACCTGGCCATCGCGCAGGAGCTCGCGTCGGATCGCAGCGCTGACCTGGGCATCCGTGTGGGCACCGACGAAGGTGAGGACCGGCTGGCGCTCCTCGGGTGGGGTCTGCAGGATCGACATCTCGCGAATGCCGGAGATCGCCATCTCGAGGGTACGCGGGATTGGGGTCGCCGACATGGATAGGACATCCACGTCGGCACGCAGGGCCTTGAGGGTTTCCTTGTGCTCGACGCCGAAGCGCTGTTCCTCGTCGATGATGACCAGGCCGAGCTTCTTGAAAGAGACAGTGCCGGTTAGCAGCGAGTGCGTGCCGATGACCAGGTCGACCTCGCCCGAGGCCAGCCCAGCCTTGACTTCCTCGGTCTCCTTGGGGGTAGAGAAGCGCGAGAGCGTGCCGATACGCACGGGAAACCCGGCGTATCGCTCGGCGAAGGTTTCCGCGTGCTGCGTGACAAGCAGGGTCGTGGGCACGAGGACGGCGGCCTGGTAGCCGTCCTGGATGGCCTTGAAGGCGGCGCGTACCGCGATCTCGGTCTTGCCGTAGCCGACGTCGCCGGTGAGCAGGCGGTCCATGGGGACGGCTTTTTCCATGTCGGCCTTGACCTCGTCGATTGTGACGAGCTGGTCGGGGGTTTCAACGTAGGGGAAGGCGTCCTCCAGTTCACGCTGCCAGGGTGTGTCTGGGCCGAAGGCGTGGCCCTTGGTCTGCTGGCGCAGCGCGTACAGGCGGATGAGTTCCTTGGCGACCTCGTTGACTGCCTTCTTGGCACGCGCCTTCGTCTTGGCCCAGTCGGCACCGCCCATCTTGGTGAGGGAGGGCTCGTCGGATCCGGTGTACTTGGAGATCTGGTCGAGCGCGTCGGTGGGCACGAAGAGCCTATCGGCGGGCTGTCCACGCTTGGAGGGCGCGTATTCGATGACGAGGTAGTCGCGCGTGGAGGCGGCATCCCCGCGCCCGATCGAGCGAGAGACGAGCTCAATGAAGCGTCCAATGCCGTGCTGGTCGTGGACGATGTAGTCCCCGGGATGCAGTGTCAGCGGATCGACACCCTTGCGCCTGCGCGAGGGCATGCGGCGCATATCGCGGGTGGACGCTCCCGCGCGCCCGGTGAGGTCACCCTCGGTCAGGATCGCGACCTTGAGGTGTGGCGCGACGAAACCGACGCCGGCCTGCGCGGTCGTGATCGTCACGAGCCCGGGGTCGGGCTGGGTTTCCACGCTATCCGCGAGCGCGGCCGGGCACGAGGCGTCGGTGAGGATGGAGCGAATACGGCGGCCGGGGCCGGGGCCTTCGGTGGTGACGACGATGCGCCAGCCGTTACGGGCCAGGTCGGTCAGGTCGGCGGCGGCGCGGGCGAAGTCGCCGCGGTAGGGGCGCACGTCGCGTGCTCCCACGCGCATGAGGGTGGGCGAGACGACGACCGGGGCGGGTCCGTCCGATGAAGGCGAGTCGGCCTCGGCCTCGTCGATCGCGGAGGCGAGGTCAGCGGGCGGCAGGTCGGTGAGCTCCCACCAGGGGCGATTGCCGCTCCCCCACAGGTCACCCAGGTCGAGGAACGAGGCCTTGGAGGCCTCGAGCGGAGTGTCAGCTCCCCCGGCTGCGGCGCTCCACGCGGCGGCGAGGAATTCCTCGGTCGTGGCGACGAGGTCGGCGGCGCGTGCGCGGATGCGTTCGGGCTCGGAGGCGAGGATCGGAGAGTTCGCTGGGAGCAGGTCGATGAGGGATTCCATGCCGCCCACGAGGATGGGGGCAAGGGATTCGATGCCGGGGGCCGGGATTCCTTCGGCGGCGAGGCTGAGCATCTCGGCGGCACCGGGCAGCCGATCGGCGGCTTCGCGGACTCGTGCGCGCACGGCCTGGGTCAGGAGTAGCTCGCGGCATGGAACGGCCCACAGGCCGTCGGCGGCCTCGCCTAGGGTTCGTTGGTCGGAGACCGAGAAGGCGCGAATGTCGTCGACTTCGTCGCCCCACAGTTCGACGCGCAGGGGGTGGGGTTCCTGGGGCGGGAAGACGTCAAGGATGCCGCCGCGCACGCTCATCTGGCCGCGACCTTCGACCATATCGACGCGCTCGTAGCCCAGCTCGGCCAGGCGCTTCGTCGCGTCGGTGAGGTCCAGGATGTCGCCGCTGCGAACGCGCACGGGTTCGAGGTCTGCGAGGCCGGAGATGATCGGCTGGAGGAAGGCGCGGATGGGGACGACGAGGACGGAAATCGGACCCGCGCTGTCGTCTCCTTCGATGGGGTGGACGAGGCGGCGCAGAACCGAGATACGCCTGGCCATCGTGTCGACCTGGGGCGAGAGGCGCTCGTGGGGCAGGGTCTCCCACGCGGGCAGCATGGCCACGCCGGGGATCCACGAGGCCAAGGCGTTGGTGAGCGACTCGGCGTCACGCCCGGTGGCCGTGAGGACCACGAGGGGCGTTGTCGCACGGGAGGCGACTGCCGCGAGCAGGGGCGGCCGAATGCCGACGGGGGCGACGATAACTCCCGAGCGGCCAGCTTCGACGGAGTCAGTGGCCGTCTCGATCGCGGGATCGGTGGTGATGTCCGGGAGAAGTCCGGTGAGTAGCACGCGCTGCCTTTCGCGATGAGGGTGCGTGCGGCGCCCGGAGGGACGCCGCCTCGATTAGGACCCGGTGTGCAGGGTCATCTGGGTGGGGGCAAAACCCTTGGTCACGATGTCTTCAACGACGTCGGCGGCCTGCTCGAAGCTGACGTCCCAGTCGGGGCGCTCCTTGGAGGGCAGGGTGGCCAGGACGTAGTCGGCGGGGTCCATGCGCCCCGGGGGACGGCCCACACCGATACGCAGGCGCGCGTAGTCGCGCGTTCCCAGGTGCTGGCTGAGGGACTTGAGGCCGTTGTGTCCACCCTCTCCCCCGCCGACCTTGAGGCGCAGCGTGTGCGCGGGCAGGTCCATGTCGTCGTGGATGACGAGGATGCGCGAGGGCTCGATCTTATGGAAGGACGCGAGCGCGCTGATCGGACCGCCGGAGGTGTTCATGAAGCTGTCGGAGCGCGCGAGGATCACGCGGGGTCCGGGTACTCCGCCGGGGCCGATTCCCAGGCGAACATCGGCGGTGTGCGTGCGCGAGCGGTGCGAGGTCAGGGTCGAGCCGCCGCGCGAGGCCAGCACGTCGAGGGTCAAGTACCCGACGTTGTGTCGGGTGGAGGCATACTGTGCGCCGGGGTTACCTAACCCGACGACGAGCCACGGTCCGTCAGTCGTCATACTCCGATTGTGCCACCCGCGCCGAGAGCATGTCCCAGCGGGGAGCGTCATCGACGACGGGGGCTGCCTCACGTCGGGACATCGCCCACGCGTCTGCGAAGAGCTGCGCCCACTTGGCGTAGGCCGCCGAGTTGGGGTGGAAGAAGTCGGCTGCGTGGTAGGCGAAGGTGTAGGTCGGAAGGGAGTATTCCTGCGTGAGGGAGCGCAGGTCGACGAGGTGCGCGTCACTGTCGGCGACGGCGGCTCCGATGCGGTCAGACATGTCCTGGGCGCGGCTTTCCTGGGGCATGATGCCAAAGGATGGGATCGTGGAGACGAGGGCATCGGCGGGCAGGTAGCTGAGGACGCGGCGCAGGCGTTCCTCGAACTGTCCGGGGGCCATGTCCTCGGTCATGACGTCGTTGCCGCCGATGGTCAGCGTCACCAGGTCGGGGCTGCAGGGGCCGTCCAGGAGACCCAGGCCGCGCATCTGCGGGATCTGGGTCAGTTCGACCGATTCGATGGTGGCTCCCGACAGGGAGAGGTTGAGCAGGAGGGTCTCGCGGTCCAGCTGAGCGTTGATCGAGGAGGCCAGGCATGCCGGGTAGGACTCGGTGACGCGCGAGGCACCGACGCCCTGCACGGAGGAGTCGCCGAGGGAGACGATCAGGTAGGGGCGCTCGCCTTCGGGGTGTTCATCGAGCTGCCGCAGGCGCTCCAGGGTCGCCAGGTTGTGGTTCTCCCACGCCTTGCGGTAGTCACCGCGCTGGGAGTCCAGCCGCAGGAGACGCCCGATGGCGAGGCCACCGCCGAAGAGGCTCGCGCCACCGGCTGCCGCGCCCGCTACCTGCCATGCCCGTTTGCTGATTCCCATTGGAATGTCCTTCCCTCGTGTCTGCTGCCCCTCAGTGTAACGAGGCCGGGGCCGGTGCTTCAAATGCTGAAGCACCGGCCCCGCGGTTTGTCACAGATCGCTCAGGCCAGGCGGCCGGCGGGTGCGCCCGGGAGGGAGCGGATGAAGTGGGGAGGCTGCCAACCTCGCTCGGCGTAGGCGGACGCGACTGCGCGCGCAACACCCACGACGGAGTCCGCGTCGACGAGCGCAATGGCGCTTCCGCCGAATCCGCCACCCGTCATACGCGCCCCGTGCGCGCCGGCCGCACGAGCGGCATCCACGGCGACATCCAGCTCCTCGCAGGAGACTTCGTAGTCGTCGCGCAGCGAGTCATGAGAATCGTTGAGGAGCGCACCCGCCACCTTCAGGCGCGTGCCCTCCAGCGGCCCCTCGTCGAGAAGATCAATGAAGGCACGAGTGCGCGCGATCTCGGAAACAACGTGGCGCGTGCGCGCGGCCAAGCGGTCATCGTCCAACGCGGCCATGGCCTCGTCGAGGTCCTCCACGTCGACGAGCTGGCCGACGCCCAAGGCGCGCGCCGACTCCTCGCAGTCCGCCCGACGCGAGCCGTACTGGCCATCCGCGAGCGAGTGCTTGGCGCGGGTATCAATGACGAGAAGCTCAAGGCCGACCGCGCCCAGATCGAAGGGAACCTGACGCGTCGACATATCGCGGCAGTCGAGGGCCAGCGCGTGACCCTCGCGGCAGCGAAGGGACGCCGTCTGGTCCAAGCCGCCCGTATTCGCGCCGGCCACCTGGTTTTCCGCGGCGCGCGCCGCGTCCACGAGAACCTTGCGTCCTTCGTCGTTGGGCGCATCGATCGTGCCCGCCAGTCCCAGGGAGCAGACCTCGTCGAGGGCGACCGCCGTCGCACACTCGAGCGCAGCGCTCGAGGACAGGCCTCCACCGAGAGGCACGCACGACCACAGGGCCGCGTCAAAGCCGGGCAGCGGCCCGTATCCGGCTTGTTCGAGGGCCCACGCGACGCCCGCGAGGTAGGCGGTCCAGTGGTTGGTCACCTCACCGGGCGTCCCCTTCGGACCGATCACATCCAGGTCGAGGACATCGATCGCTTCGCGCGTCTGCGGCGAAATCAGGCGGATCACGCGATCCTCGCGGGGCGACAGGGCGACGTAGGCGCGATGCGGCAGCGCGATCGGCACGCACGGACCACCGTTGTAGTCCACGTGCTCTCCGATGATGTTGACGCGCCCAGGCGCGCTCCAGACGCCCCGAGGCTCGTAGCCGAACGCTTCACGGAACAGGTCTGCGGCCCGCGCGGCCCCTTCATCGGGAGTAGCGGCATCGGCCCACACAAGATCAGTCACACGATCCTCCTTGGTCTCACTAACTCAAGGCTACGTGAATGCCCTCACACCCTTCAAGCGCTGCGGCCTCACCGCTCGCCGGCCGACACCCGGTACAGTGGAGCCACCGTATCCGCGACACAGGCAGGCCTCATGTTCCTCCCCCAACGACTCCCCGGCCAGGACTGGCTCGGCGTCGTCGTCGCGATCCCCGAACCGTGGGTCACGCAGCTCACCGACCTGCGCCTGCGGCTGGGAGACCTCGCCGGATCACGCATCCCCGCACACATTACGCTCATGCCTCCCACCCCCGTGGCACGTGATGCCCGCGCCGACGTCATCGACCACCTCCGCTCGATCGCCTCGCGCCACGCCCCCTTCCGCGTCACCCTCTCCGGCACAGATTCCTTCCGCCCCATCTCCAACGTCGCCTTCATGACGCTGACCGAGGGCGCTTCCGCCTGCGCGGACCTCGCCGAAGAGATCCGCTCCGGACCCCTCGACCACGAGACACGCTTTCCCTACCACCCGCACGTGACGCTGGCGCAGGACGTGGACGACATCGCCCTGGACCTCGCGCTCGACATCGGTGCGACCGTCGATGCCTCCTGGATCGTTCCCGGTTTCCGCCTGGACCGCATCGATCCATCGGGGATTTACTCCTCAATGGCGCTCTTCGACTTCGACGCCTCCATGCACTGACTTCCTCCTGCCTGACTCACCCGCGAGAAACCTCCCCGCTGGGCCAGGCTGCTCGGTGTGCCCGTGTGGGCCGGGCTGCTTGATGTGCCCGTGGGCGGCGGCCCGCCCGCTCGCCGTCCGCGCCGCGAGCTGCGCTCGGCGCGTCACCTCGAAGCCCGGCCAGGCCCCGCCACCACCCACGGGCACCACAGCCACACCAACCCACCGCCCACGGGCACCGCAGCCACACCAACCCACCGCCCACGGGCACCGCAGACACGCCAAACCACCGCCCACGGGCACCGCACCCCACACACGCGAAAGGCCGCGACCGCCCGGGATCTTTGCAGTCCCGGGCCGGCCACGGCCTCGTCGATAAAACGTCAGATCTCGTATGACACCGAGACCGGCGCATGATCCGAGAAGCGCTCCGCGTACTCGTCGGCACGGCCAATCTCGAAGGAGCGGGCACGCTCCCCCAGGGCAGGCGTCGCGTACTGGTAGTCAATGCGCCAGCCCGCGTTGTTCACGAAGGCCTGACCGCGCCACGACCACCACGAGTAAGGCCCCTGCACCTCGCCAGCCAGGTCGCGTACGGTGTCTCGCCAGCCCTCGTCCACCCACTGATTGAGGAAGGCAATCTCCTCGTCGAGGACGCCGGCGCGCTTGTTGTGGTTCGGCTTCCAGTTCTTGATGTCCGCCTGCGAGCGCACGACGTTAAAGTCGCCGCATACGAGCGAGGAAATGCCGCCCGAAGCTTCCTCGGCGATCAGCTCGGCCATACGGGCACCAATGCGAGGCAAGTGGGCCATCTTGGCCTCCTGCTTGGGCGTGTCCTTCTCGCCCGAATGGAAGTAGGCCGAGACGACCCGCACGGGGGTGTCGCCACCCTCGGGGCGAACGACAGCCTCGAGCCAGCGACCCGAATCCACGTCAGTCTCAGCATCGTCAAGAATCAGGCGAGGCTCGCCCTCCAGGAGGGCGCGGCCGCGTCGCACGGCCACGCCCACGCCCGCGCGACCCTTGATCCGGCAGGGAACCCACACGCTGTCCCACGCCTCGCCCATGATCTCGCGGGAGATCTCCTCGGGGGCGCGCACCTCCTGCATGAGCAGCACATCCGTGTCGGACGCCTCCAGCCAGTCGAGGAAGCCACGCTTGTGGGCGGCACGGATGCCGTTGAGGTTCACGGTCACAACCGTCAGAGTCATCATTTTCTCCTTACGCGAGTTTTCTTCAGTCTAGAGGAACGGGGAGGCGCGGCGAGGAATGGACATCCTCACCGCGCCTCCGATGTGTTCGCCCGCGATCTCCTCGCATCACGAGGCGTTCAGCGCTCATCAGTCCACGCTGATTCCCGCCTGGCGCTCGGCCGCCTCGACGACGTTCGTCACGAGGAGGGCCCGCGTCATCGGGCCGACGCCTCCAGGATTGGGGCTCAGCCAGGCGGCCACCTCATCCACCCCGTCAGCGACATCGCCCATCAGGCGAGCCTTGCCGCCCTCGCCCTGCACGCGACTCACGCCGACGTCGAGGACGATCGCGCCGGGTGCCACCATGTCGCGGCTAATCATCCCAGCGGAACCCGCCGCTGCCACGATGACGTCCGCTCGGCGCACGTGATCGGCCAGGTCGGTCGTGCCCGTGTGACACACATCGACCGTCGCATTCACTTCCTTGCGCATCAGGAGCAGGCCGATTGAACGGCCCACGGTCACGCCTCGTCCAATGACGCACACGTTCTTTCCGGCAAGGTCGATCCCATGGCGCTCCATGAGCTCGATGACCGCGCGCGGCGTGCAGGGCAGCGGCGAGTCGATGGGCCCCGAGCCGCGCAGCACGAGACGTCCGAGGTTCATCGGATGCAGGCCGTCCGCGTCCTTCGCAGGGTCGATACGCTCCAGGACGGCGTTCGTATCGATTCCGCGCGGCAGCGGCAGCTGCACGATGTAGCCGGTGCAGGCAGGATCGGCGTTGAGCTGATCGATCGCGGCTTCCACCTGTTCCTGCGTCGCGTCTGCGGGCAAGTCCACGCGGATAGACTCCGCACCAATGTCCGCACAGTCACGGTGCTTTCCGGCAACGTAAGCGACGGACCCGGGATCCTCGCCCACGAGGATCGTGCCGAGGCCCGGGACGATTCCGGCCTCGCGCAGACGATCGACGCGTTCCTTCAGCTCCGCCTTAATGGCGGCTGCGGTCGCCTTTCCATCCAGGACCCCTGCGGGCCCTTCCCAAGGTGCCCTCACGATCAGAGTCCGGCGTAGAGCGGGTGCTTGTCCGTCAGCTTCTTGACGCGGGCGCGCAGGGCGTCCACCTCAACGTTGCCGCCGGACGCGCCCTGGGCCAGGGTCGTGCCGATGATGTCCGCGACCTCGGCGAAGTCCTCGGCGTCGAAACCGCGCGTGGCGAGGGCGGGAGTGCCGATGCGCAAGCCCGAGGTGACGGCCGGCGGACGCGGGTCGAAGGGGACGGCGTTACGGTTGACGGTAATGCCGACTTCGTGCAGCAGATCCTCAGCCTGCTGACCGTTGAGTTCAGAGTCAACCAGATCGACGAGGACCAGGTGAACGTCGGTGCCGCCGGTGACCAGCTTAATGCCAGCATTCTTCGCATCGTCGGCGCCGAGGCGCTCGGCGATAATCTGCGCGCCCTCGAGAGTGCGGCGCTGGCGATCCTTGAATTCGTCGGTCTGCGCGACCTTCATGGCGATGGCCTTCGCGGCGATCGCATGCATGAGGGGGCCACCCTGCTGGCCGGGGAACACGGAGGAGTTGAGCTTCTTGCCCCACTGCTCGCCGCGCGAGGACAGGATCATGCCGGAACGAGGCCCGCCCAGGGTCTTGTGGACCGTCGTCGTCACGACGTCGGCGAACGGGACGGGGTTCGGGTGCAGGCCGGCGGCCACGAGGCCAGCGAAGTGCGCCATGTCCACCCAGAGGGCGGCGCCGACCTCGTCCGCGATATCGCGGAAGGCCTGGAAGTCAAGGTGACGTGGGTAGGCGGACCAGCCTGCGATGATGACGCGCGGGCGCTCCGCGAGGGCAGCCTCTCGAACCTTGTCGGGCTCGATGCGCATGGTCTCACGATCAACCTCGTAGGCAACAGCCTTGTAGTTCTTACCCGAGAAGTTCAGACGCATGCCATGAGTGAGGTGACCGCCATGAGCCAGGGACAGGCCGAGGATGGTGTCGCCAACGTTCGCCATCGCCATCAGGGCGGCGGCATTGGCCTGCGCGCCCGCGTGGGGCTGAACATTGACGTAGTCACCGCCGAAGACCTCCTTCGCACGCTCGATGGCGAGGGACTCTGCGACATCCACGAACTCGCAGCCGCCGTAATAACGACGACCCGGGTAGCCCTCTGCGTACTTGTTCGTCAGGACCGAGCCCTGCGCCTCAAGCACAGCGCGGGGAACAAAGTTTTCCGAGGCAATCATCTCGAGCGTGTCACGCTGACGACCGAGTTCGGCGTCCAGAACGGCCTGAATCTCAGGATCCAGCTGCGCCAGTGTCATGTCATTGAGGGAATCCATGGGGTTCTCCTATTGATCATCCGGTGATGGTTGGCAGTGGCCTCTAGCCCAGGCGGGCGGCTATCGATGCCGACGCGTCGCTCCCCGGTGGTGGCCCACCTGTTCGCCAGTCACGACACGCTTACCAGTCTATCGCTCGGTGGTTTTCCATGCATTCTGCCAAGGTGTCAACGCCCTACCAGCCGGTCACATGAGGTTTCTAGCGCTCCTGGAAAACTCTCGCCGTGCACGAAATCACAGCCATTTTTCGCTTGTACTTGACCCTTTGGTTAGCAACCAAGCTAACCATGTGGATAGACTAGAGTTAACACCTAACGGTGACTGAGTTGCGCAGTTGATATCTGCCCAGTAGATATCCCAGTTCGGAGCGGTTTTCACCGCTCTAACCATCACGCAGCATTTGAGTTTGAGGAAGTAGAAGGAAGACGCACAGATGACAACTTTGACGAAGCCCACTGCACGAGCCGCCTCGACGGCTCTCGCGTTCGAGCACGCGTCCGATCTTGCCGCCTCCGCCGACAATGCGATTAAGCGCATGTGCGACTTTTTCGCTGCCCTCATCGGCATCATCCTACTGACGCCACTCTGGATCATCGTCGCCCTCATGGTGCGCCTGAGCGACGGCGGCCCCGCCTTCTTCACGCAGGAGCGCGTCGGCCTCAACGGAACAACTTTTACCATGTACAAGTTCCGCACCATGCGAGTGGACGCTGAAGAGCTCAAGGCATCCCTCATGGAAGCCAACGAAGCGGACTCCTCTGCCGGAAATTCGATCATGTTCAAGATGGCGAACGATCCGCGTGTCACACGCATCGGGGCCTTCCTGCGCAAGACCTCCATCGACGAGCTTCCCCAGCTTTTCAACGTGCTGCGTGGCGACATGTCGCTCGTCGGGCCGCGCCCTCCGCTCCCCAACGAGGTCGCTCAGTACGAGTCGCGCGTCATGGGAAAGTTTGCCGTTCGCCCCGGCATTACGGGCCTCTGGCAGATCTCCGGCCGCTCGAACCTCTCCTGGGATGAGACCGTCCACCTGGACCTCTCCTACGCCCAGCACCGCTCCCTGACGCTCGACGCGTGGATCATGCTCCAGACGGTCCCCGCACTGCTACGTCTCGAGGGCGCCTACTAAGCGTTTTTTCTGTGTGTGATTGGGTGTGGCCCGAGCCGAAAGGCTCGGGCCACACCTTTTCTCTCCCGGCACCGCAACCACACCCAGAGTCCCCACTCTCACGCAGTCCGACCACAACATCATCAGCATCAACCAGTGACCGACCCCAGCACTTCGCTTGTCCCTCGCGCACGAACAAACCCACAGACCAACACACCCCCGCAGCGGGGCCACCACACCCTCTCGGGAGCGCACCGCAAGCCCCGCTGCAGTACCCAGAGAAGCGCCCAACCCTTTTTCTAGGTCACCCTGACAAACATGCCGGAGCGATGAAGAACAACTCACATATGCCCGACACTCCACCCTTCCGACACGCCAGTCGAACTGTGGGAGTTTGACACCTATATGTAGGTAGCCATTGCCTCGCTCACCCTTCGTGTACTTGTCAGACACCTAAGGGAACTTATGTGGGCTAGACCATTCACCACATAATCCTTTTCCCGTATCTATCATCGAGCCTTTCGAGCAGGTCGAAGCGCGACATTGACGCACCATTGCGCACCATGCGCCGAAGGATTCAGACTCTCTCTGTGCGCACCTCACAACACTCACGACCCGCACATTTGCTTGTCCTGTCGCCGCTGGTCCACGGCGTATCGAGACGAGGGGACGAACAGCTCCACCTAACCCGCGCACTTCCCGCTGACAGCCGGAGCGGACCTCGGGCTAGTCCAGAAGATGGCGGACTGATCCCACCGATGCTCGCACGCGCACGATCGACTGCCGCTGGTGCCTCTGTATGCACAGACCGACCGATGTGCCCGGCTGTTCCCTAGGCGGAAGCGCAGACTCATTATGCGCACCTTCCGGCAGCAAACAGCACACTCGGCCCTATGAGGGTGCAGTCGTAACCTCTCATTCGGTTCATCCATGTGAGCGGAGGTTGCTTCTATTCATCTCTCTGTATGCCATCAACCTTCTCGACTTCGAGTTGTGGGTGACGCTGCCAGTAGGGTCGAACAGAAGCCACGAACGACCGGAGACAACGTCGCGCGGCGGTAGAAGTAACAGCCCAGCTCACGCCAGCCAACATGCTGAGTTCGTTACCTGCGCGGTGATCACCCGGCCGGATGTACCGCGATCATCAATCATCAGCCTGTACGACCGTGTCTTGGCGATGCGGATAGGATGCGCCAATGCGGATAGCTTATCGGCGTGCGGATAGGTCAATAAGCTATCCGTATTCGCATAACCTATCCGCATGCTCGTCACCTATCCGCGTGCACGCCAAGCCCCTCGACCGGAGAGGACGCGACAGGGGCTCCGCCTCGCAAACTGAGTAGGAGAAGACAAATCGGATGGTTCGTAGCGTTCCGGATAGGAACATGGCCTGTACTGAGGCACCGTTCCTATCCAGGACGCGCTGGCAAACCACGCACTGCCGGCACCAGCACCGCCACTGTCGAGGCCGCCGAGAGACCAACGAGGGCTTCCCCGCTTCACGCAGACACACTGCCCGAAAGCGCAGCACAGACGACAAGAGGGCGCACCACGCGTCTTCCAAGGACCCCAACACGTAGCAATCAGACGCGGACACGAACGCACAGCGTACGAAGGAGGCCGGACCCCGAAGGGTCCGGCCTCCTCATGAGCGTACGCGCTAGCCTCCTTTAGCGAAGCGAGGCACCAACAACCAGTCCGAGATCATCGAAGCCGCCCATGGCTTCAAGCCGAGAAATGAGCTCGGGAGCGTGGGCGACGAAGTCGAGGGCTTCGACGGTGTAGCGCTTAGTGAGGCGCTTGGGCTCGTGCGCAATGCGCCAAGCCCAACCAAGCCGGGCGGCGTGCACCCAGTCCGGGAAGTAGTCATCGGCAGCGCGTGCAAACTGGTCGATCCAGCCGCCGGCGGTACACACGGAGGACTCGGGAACAAGATCGAGCGCGACGGAAGCAACGACTTCCTGCAGCCCCGCCCCCAGGCCGACGATGACGAGTCGCGGATCGAAGGCGGTAAGCACGGAAGGGTCTGCCTTGAAACGGCGTAGCCCGTCGTATCCGTCGATGACCTGCACGTCGAAGCGATCCAGGCGCTCGGCGGCGGCCTGCCCGGCCTCGGGCACGGCACCGATCAGGGTGATGCGGCAGCCATCATCGAGACGGTCGAAGACGTGGGGCAGGACGAGGTCGGCAGAGGTGCGGGCGACCTCGTGTCCGGCTGCGCGCAGGCGCAGCTGCAGCAGCGTTCCGTCAAAGCCGACGGCGTGCATGCGTGCGAGGGCACGGAAGTCTGCGTGCAGGAGGGACCAGTGGTTGAGCCACGTGGTGGCGTGCCCGTGGGTGAGCACGCGCTGCGCCATCGCGCCGAAGGCGGGGTCGAACGCCAGGGCATCGACCGTGGCGGCGGCTTCAGGCTCCCGCGAATGGCTGGTGGGGGTTGACGTGTCGGTCATGGGTGTCACCTCAGCAGACTTGCTTTGAGATCGAAGGAGGACGATGCGGCTCCCGCGTAGTTGGCGTGCTCTTCGACGGCAATACGGTTGACGCCATCGATGAGAACCTTGCGCGGGACCACGATGCGCGCGATGTTCTGCTTTGCGGCCGCCAGGCCCACGTTCGAAGAAGCGCGAGTGCTTCCATCCACGTGGCCTTCCGGCATGTTCACACGCTGGATTTCGGTTCCGTTGATGTAGATGATCGCACCGTCGTCGACGCGCACGTTGAGGACGAGTTCGAAGTCAGCGCTGATGGTTCCGAAGTTGACGTCACGCACGAAGTAGGTCGTGATGGGGCGGTCGGCGGGCGCCAGATTGAACGGCGTTCCAGCATCAGCGTCGCCCCAGCCGAGGGGGCTCGCACCATGCTTCCACCCGGACAGGTCGGCCGTCGAGTTCCACGCGGCGTCGGGAGATTCCTGCGAGTTCCAGTAGCTCCAATACAGGCCTGGGTACAAGAAGTTACCGTGATTCATACCGGAGACATCGAGAGCCTCAAGAGGCTTGTTCGGGTCAGGCACGAGCGACATGTCGGGCGCGGGCAGCGGCTCCGGCTGAGGGTCAGCATGCGGTTCAGGATCGGGCTCGTTGCCCTTGGCGACCACCTTCACCGTACCGTTAATCGTCATTGACGAACTGGATCGATAGTTGAGGTGTGTTTCCACGGCGAGGGTATTCGTCCCGGAAACAAGAGAGGAGGCAGGAACGAACACACTCTGGCGGTCCGCGTTGGCCGAGCGCGTGGCGACGGCCGCGTTCGCGAAGGTCGAGGCGTCAAGCACTCCGGGGTTAAGGCGTTGACGCCCCACCTCAGTGCCGTTGACGTAGACCACGGCACCGTCATCGGCGATGACAGAGACGTCAACGCCGCTGATAGCCGCTGGATCAGCGACCGTGAAGTTGACGCGCGCGTAGGTGGCGATGGGGCGGCTCTTAGCGGCGCCCGGGGTCAGCTTCGTGTTGATCCCGGGTCCTCCGTAGCCGATTGGCGTGGCACCGCGACTCCAGGAGGAATCATCGAACGAGGTCTGGGTCCAGTTCTTGGCGACCGGGTCGGTCGACCAGTGGTACGCCCAAGTGTCGCCCTCGTCGACCAGCAGCGCCGCGTCCGCGGGTCGGCTCGGCTTACCGTTGGCATCGACCACGTAGGCGGGGGTCGAGGCGCCGCGCAGGCCATCAGAGGCGACAGCTCGCACGAAGAACCGATTGTTACCGCCGAGGGGGACGGTGACAGTGTTCGAGGTCGTCGAGGCGATCGGGCGATCGTCACGCAGGATGTCGTATGAAACGGCACCCGGAACGGAGGACCACTCGAGGGTCACCTGCTGGGAGTTGCCGTCGGAGGCGCGCAGGTTCTCTGGCACTGCCGGGGCAGTGGCGTTACGTGGGGCCATCCGCACGAAGCCACCGGACCATTGCCCTGCTGTGATCGACGTGTAGGAGAAGTTGAAGTCGCCTCCGGCCCACAGTGCCCCGTCGTCGGCCATCTCGAGTGCCCATCCTCCGGACGAGCGCTGGGAGGACAGTCGGTAGGGGGTCCATCCGAGCTGACGCCCCGTGGCCTCGTCCCAACCGCCGACCCACTGGATTTCGTCGGCGCGAGTCCAGGAGGTGCCGAGCGTCAGATACTGATAGGCGTCCTGGAACGTGTAGTCGGAACAGTGGCACGAAGCGTAGACAACACCCGACGCGGAACGAGTGCTGGCCTGAAGGTCTCCACCGTTGTACATGACGATCGAGCCCGAGGTGCGTGTCATCGTGTCGGAGTTGTATCCGAAGAGAGAGTGCTGCGAGCCGCCGAAGTAGACACGCCCATGAGCAGCGGTGACGGTCTGCTGATACTTGCCGATCAGGTAGGAGTGACGGAATGTCCAGGACTGGTCGAGTTCGGCTCCGGCAGCGGTGGACAGTCGGCCTGCGTTCTCGACGACTCGGTTGCGCGAGCGCGTGAAGTAACCGGCCGCGTAGTAGTAGGACTCGTTCTCGTCGACATCGACATCGATGACAGTGCCGTTAAACTCGGGGTTCCACGTGCGGTCGGGCTTGCCGTTAATGTCGAGGCGTGCACCATTACGCGCGTACACCCAGGATGCCCCATTGCCCTGGAAGTGCGTGAAGTTGCCGCCGAGGTAGATGTGCTCGCCGATGATCTTGATGGACTTGACCGAGACACGACCGCCGTTGGAGCCGGTGCGCGCCTGCAGGGTCCACGAGGGGTCAATCTGTCCGGTCGCCGGGTCAATCAGGACGGTTCCGACGTGGGTTTCCCCGTTAACCTGAGTGAAGTCGCCGGCTACGAGGAGTTTCCCGTTGGGCAGCTCAACCAGGTCCTTAACCTGGTTGTTGAAGGAGAACCTCTGGCCGTTCCACTCCCCCGTCGTCGCATCGAAGCCGGCGAGGCCAGAAGAGGCAATCTCCTGTCCATTCTTGCCCTTTTGCACGCCGGTAAAATTACCGCCCACGTACATGGTTGAGCCGATCTGCTCGAAGGCTTGGACTTGGATGTTGCCTTCTTTGACGGAACCGTTGAGGTTGCCGGTGACGCCCCAAGACATAGGCGTGGCGAATTCGGACACAGAGGCCTTCTGCGTCTGAGCGGCTGTACCGCCATCGCCGATCGTACGGAAGCCGGAGTCAGTGGAGCGCAGCTGCGGGCGCACGTAGGCCTCGGCGTAGGGGGCGATGATCGAGCCGACGCGGTGGAAGTACGAAGTCGCCGAGGAGGTATCCTGCCAGGAACTGGCGGCGGGACCGTAACTCCAGCCGAGCGTGTACTTGTTCTGTGCGGAAGCGGTGAGGTTGACGTAGCCCCAACCGGTGTTGGTACCAAAACCGGACCACACGATGCCTCCGCGAACCCACCAATCGCGATTGAACTTTACGTCCACGGGGTGAGCGCTCTTGAACGGCCAGATGAAATCGCGCATCTTCGGGAAGCGCATGCGCACGGTCTGGTACGAGCTGCCGTGTTGGTTCCATGCGCGCTGGACCATCAGGCCATCCTCGAGGTCCGACACAGACGTACCGCCGAGGAGCCCGTTGACGGTCCGATGGGAAGCCTGCACGACATCAAAGTCGCCGGGGGTACGCGCGCGGGTCTTGAGCTTGTCCTGATTGCCCCGTCCCTGGCTCCACGTTTCCCATCCTTCGCGGCCTCGTCCAATGAGGACCCATCCGCCACCTTCGGTAGTCTGATCGCAGAAGAACTGGCCGGGCGCCTCCATGGTAGGGGTTTGCAGCCAGTAGGTTCCATCCGCAGAGCTTGGGTTGTTCTGCTTGATTTCCCAGCACGAGGCAGCGGCGGTTGCTGCGCTCGCACCATCATGGAGCGGATCGATTGCTGCGTGGGCAGCCGGGGAGAATGCCAGCACACTGAGGCCGGTCAATGATGCCAGCCCAAGCGCCAGGCAACGGCGCATAAATCTCATTAGACTCTCACAGGTATTGCGTAAATGGTTACTTCTATAGTGTCACGTTAAGCCCCATCGCTCAACCACTCGGTTAGTGTAACCCGGGAGGCTTTTGCCACATACGCACTAGCCCCTGCCGAAACGGCAGGGGCTAGCTGCATCAACGCACCCTACAGGTTATACAGCAACCTATTCGCGAACTCAGGCCGCTCGCGCAGGCGTGCGGAGAAGATCAACTCCTCCCCTATTTGACAAGCGTCGCGTTCAGATCGAATGTCATCGAAGGGGTACCCCGGTAGTTGAGGTGTTCCTCGACGCCGATTCGGTTCACACCACTTGTCAAGAGGCTGGCAGGGATGGTGACCTCGAGCAGATCAGACGCCGCCTTGGAGGCGGTCACGGCCGCATTCGCGTACGTCGTGTGAGTAATGTTGCCCTCAGACATGCGTTTCGTTTCGACGATCGTTCCGTTGACCCGAAGGACGACACCGTCATCTGCGCGAACCTTGACGGTCAGGGCGGTGTTAGGGGTTATTGCGCCCAGGTCGATGTCACGGGCAAAGTAGTACGTGACGGCACGATCCTTCTTGGCAATGTCGAGGGCTGTCGCCGCGTCGGAGTCTCCCCAGCCGATCGGTCCGGATCCACGGGCCCAAGTCTGGAGCGAGCCGGTTGTGGCCCAGTCGGAGGCTGGGGCGCTTGTCGACGTCCAGTAGTTCCATTCGGTGCCGGTGGAGATCACCGAACCCGACTTGACCGAGGTCGCATCGATGGGCGCAGTGGCGTCGTCGACCGTGGCAGAGGGCCCGCGCGCACCACCGTTGTCGTCCGCAGTGCCCTCGACGCGGAAGACGGAGGCCTGCATGGACACCGTTGCTGTGCGCATGTAGTTCACGTGCGTTTCCACTGCAATGACGTTATCGCCGGTGTTGAGGGCCGAGGCGGGAACGAAGATCTCCGACGGGGCCGCGGAGGCCGCCGCGTAGGTGGGGGCAGAGTCGGCGCGCGTGGAGTAGCTGACGATTCCGTTACCCATTCGGGTGCGGTGGACCTCGACACCGTTGATGTAGACGACAGCTCCATCATCGGCCTGGTACCTCACGGTGACCCCCTTGAGGTCGGCCGCGTCGGGCACCTGGAATTTCGTGCGGTAGTAGGTCGTCACGGGGCGGTTGCCCTGTGAGGCGATCTGGGTTGCGATGGAGCGATCACCGTAGCCGAGGGGGGCTGCGCCGGTCTTCCAGGAGGAGTCGTCGAACGAGGCCTGGGCCCAGTCGGCAGGGGCGGCGCTTGCCTCGTCGCGGTAGCGCCAGGAGGCACCCATGTCGACGAGAACCGGGCTGGAGTTGTCTGCGCTACCGAAGGCGGGGGCCTGGTAGACGCTGGAGGTCGCGGAGCGGTTGCCCGCTGCGTCGACGGCGCGCACGAAGAAGCGGTTCTCGCCGCCGCGCGGGACCTCGACACTAGTGGAGTCCGTCGTGGCGATCGGGCGATCGTCGCGCAGAATCTCATAGGAGACGGCGTCAGAGACGCCTTCCCAGGCAAGAGTCACGGTTGAGGCAGTCGCGGAGGAGCTGCGCACGTACGAGGGCGTGCTCGGGGCATCGTTGTCGCGGTTGTCGAAGCGAGCGAAGCCACCGTTCCACTGGGTGCGCGTCTGATCGATGTGGGAGAGCGTGAAGTCGCCGCCAACCCACAGGTTGCCATAGTTGTCCGTGGTCAGCGCCCATGCTCCGGTCTTGCGACGAGAGAAGAGTTCGAAGGGGGTCCACTGGACGTTTTCTCCGGTGGCTGCGTCCCACGCGCCGACCCATTTGATCTCGTCGGCACGCGACCAACTGAAGTCCATCTGCCACATGTACATGTCCTGGTAGGAGGCATCGGAGCAGTGGCAAGACGCATAGATGATGCCCTTCGAGGACACGGTACTGGCCTGCAAGTCGCCGCCCCTACTGAAGGTCACGGAGCCGGAAACACGCTTGTTGGAGCCGGTGTCGTAGCCGAAGAGCGAGTGCTCGGAGCCGGCGATGTACACGCGGTTGCCGGCCGTCGCGATGGTCTGCTGGTACTTGCCGGCGGTGGTCGTCGAGGGCTCGAACACGAAGGAGGTGTCCTGGGCGGCCCCGGGCTGAGTGGAGAACTTGGCGGCGTACCAGGCACGCTCGGTGCCGTGAGCCTTGGTGAAGTGGCCGCCGGCGTAGAAGGAGCTGTTGGCTTCGGAGACGCCCACAGCCTGGACTGAGCCGTTAATCTCGGGGTTCCACGAGCGGTCGGGGCGCGAGGAGAGGTCAACTCGGCCGGCATTTCGGGCGTAGACCTTGGAGCGACCACCACCGCTGAGATGCGTGAAGGATCCACCAATGTAGACGTTGCCATCGTAGTAGGCGAGCGAACGCACGCTCACTGCACCACCACGGAGAGCATTCGAGACCTGCAGGTTCCACGACGAGTCGACCTGGCCGGTCGACGGATCGATGACGGCGGTTCCGACGTGAGTTTGTCCGTTGACCTGCGTGAAGTCACCACCGACGAGGAGTCGGCCGTCGGGCAAGGCGAGGAGCGTCTTGACCTGGCCGTTGAAGTTGAAGGTCTGGCCGGTGAAGTCGCCCGTCGCCACATCGAAGGCGGCGAGGCCGCGCGAGGAGATCTCGGCGCCCTTTTCTCCCTGCTTCACTCCGGTGAAGTTACCTCCGACGTACATGGTGGAGCCCACCTGAGCGAAGGCCTGAACCTGGATGTTCCCCTCGGCATAGGAGCCATTGATGTTTCCGGTCACGCCCCACGAGGTCTTGGCTGCGTACTGCGAGACGGCGCGAGTGACGGTGCTGGCCGGAAGCCCCTCATCGGAGATGCGGGAGAACGACGCGTCCTCGGAACTCAGGCGCGGACGCATGTAGGCCTCCGCGTAGGGGAACACTGTCTGACCAGACTTGCGCAAAAAGGAGCCAGGGGAGGTGACGTCACCGCCCCAACTGGCGGCCACGGGGCCATAGCCCCAGCCGATCTGCCAGCCGGTACGGGCCGACGGGTAGACCTGCAGGGCGTTCCATCCCTGATCGTAGCCGGAGGTGCTCCACATGATGTCGTTGATTGGGCCGCGCTTGTCCATCGAGATACTGAGGGGATGTGCCATCTTGAAAGGCCACACGAAGTCGGTCATCTTCTGGAAGCGGATATCCAACGACTGGTAGGATTGTCCGGAGGGGCTCGACGAACGCATGACGCGCATACCGTCGGCCTGATCCTTAACCGGCACGTTATTGAGCAGCTGATTCACGGTGTCATTGGAGAGCTGAACGACGTCGAAAGCGCTCGCGTCACGCCCACGGGTGGTCAGCTTCGCGGGATCTCCCTTGCCGCCACTCCAGGCCTCCCAGCCTTCACGGCCGCGGCCAATCATGACCCATCCGCCACCGTCTGTCGTCTGGTCACAGAAGAACTGTGCAGGGTGATCCATGGCGGGGGTCTGTAGCCAGTACGCTCCGTCGGAAGCGCTGGGATTGCGCTGCTTAATGTCCCAGCACGAGGCCGCAGCGGTCGCAGCGCTCAGACCATCGTGAACGACTGACTGACCGGACGTAGAGATCGCTTGACCAGCATCAGCAGCATGCGCCATCGGCGCAAGGGCGAGCGTCGCACATGCAACAATCGGCGCAGTTGCAAGGATTGTAAGGCGCGAAATCGCGGTAGCCATGACACGACCTTTCGATGGGAAGGAAACTTGTTACACAAATAATTACACAACAATCCCCCCTCCATCAACCGTTTGGTCACGCAGGCTTTCACACCCGCCTCACGCGCCCCATGACTACCCCTTCCGAGCTTTCGCGAGGGACCCAAGTCCCGCCAGGTGCAGACGTTCCCTGAACGCCCAGCATACACAAGCAAAAACGAGGATCGACAGGAGTGACCCAGCAACGGTTGCAACGAAAGAATCGCGCCCCAGCCACCACGCTATACACCCGCCGGGAATCGCGGCGGACACGGCGACAACCGCGATCGGCTTGACCACCTCGGAAAATTTCGGTGTCACACCGATAAAACGCGAGACCTGAACGGTCGCCATGGCCGCGTCAAGCACCATGCACAGTGCCCACACGATCGCCGCCGCAACCATTCCTCCACGAGGAATGAAGATGACGTTACCCACAACATTGAGGGTAAGGACCACGATCTTATTGACAGCAGCCCACCCGGAGCGGCCACTCATGATGAGCAGAGAGTGAATATTACCGGCCATGAAAGTAACGATGGAGCCGACGCACAGTACCACGAGGACGTTGGCACCCGGCGCGAATCCATCGCCAAGGATCCGCATGAGGGCCGGCGCGTAGATCGCCATGAGCGCGTAGATGGGAGCGGCGAAGAGCACGAGCCAGATCGAGGCCGTGCTGTACAGCTCACGCAACTCCTTGGTCTTGCCCTGATGCAGGAGCTTGGAGAACTGCGGTGAGACGACGACGCGCAGGGCGGTATCGACGACCATGCCAGCCTGAATGAAGCGGATTGCGCCACCGTAAATGCCCGAGGCCGCATCACCCGCGAGGAGGCCAACGAGCAGGACATCCAGCCACTGCAATGCCTGCTCAAGACCGGCGGTCAGGGTGCGAGGCAACGCGAAGGAGACGACCTGACGGCGGCGCTTGGCACTCGGCCAGCAACCCACGGAGTCGGCCGCCGAGGGCATGTGCCGCAGCAGCAGCCACCACGCGGCCACGAGGACCACGACGAAGGGCAGCGCCCAGGCCACTGATACGAAAGCCAGCGACCCGGTCAACGCTGCCGCGAGCGCGACGAGGAGCGGGCGCAGGCCGGGCAGCAGCAGGTTCTGGATGAGGACGTACTCGCGCATGTTTCCCAGCGCCCGCAGCGCAGCGGAGGCAACCAGAGTGAGGGCGCCGATGGGCACGAACCAGAGCACCGCACGGGTCGATGCGGCGACCTGCGCGTTCCAGATCGACGGAGCCAAGGCCTCGAGAATGAGGACACAGACGGTGGAGACGCCCACCGTCATGGAGGCCATGAAGGACAGGGTCGCGCGGATCTCCTCGGGCGCATCCAAGGACAGGCGGGGCATGAGGTAGATCGCGGTGGAGTCGAGGCCCACCTTAGCCAGGGCCATAACGATCGCGAAGACACCGGTCGCCTGGGTGACGATGCCCGCTCCCTGCGCCCCCAGCATGCGCGAGAGGATGATCGTGAAAGCAAAGCCCAGAACCGCCGAGGCGGCTGCTCCGACGAAGCCGACGATGCCTCCGCGCGCGAGGGAACGCCTGGCTTGATTTGCCTCACTCATGATTAACCTTCCCGCTACCGCGCGGTAGCCTTTCTCTATAACCTACCGATGGGATACACATGGACTTCATCAACTCGCTCTCCCCTGCCCGCAAAAAGAGCGTCGTGGCCGCTGCGATCGGCCTGATCATCGCGCTCGTCGTCGTTGGCTTCCTACGTCTGATGGGCTCATCCGACACCGACACGGCAGCCTCCGCAGCGACCGGCACGCAGAGCCTCGACGACAATGCGCAGTCCGACATCCCGCAGTCCGTTCCCAAGACCATCACCCCGCAGTCGGGCGGCCCCGCAAACGCGTCCGGCTCGCTGGCCACGGACGCTGAGGCCGCAGGCCAGACCACCTTCGTCATGAACACCCTGTGGGGCGCGTACGCTGATCCCGAGCAGGCCCGTGCGACCGACCTGTCCTCAGTACTCACCGACTCGGCACTCGAGGAGTTCGACGCGCAGGCACTCGAGTGGACGCGAGACGGTACCCACACCACGGGCTCACCCACCCTCGAGGACGTCCACATCCTCAGCGACGATGGGGCGGGGAACATCACGGTCTCTGCGTGCGTCGATTCTTCCAACGTCCGTGTCCTCAACGACGCGGGAACTGCGTTGACGGACGACACGACCATGATCCGCGCCCTCACATATTTTCAGTTTGTGAAGGACGGTCAGACGTGGAAGCTGTCCGGTTTCTCGTTCCCCGACGACCCGACTTGTTGAGTCGATCCAGCATCTGAGTGGCAAAAGCCCCGTCGTTCGCGGCGGGGCTTGCCCATTCCCCAAGGCGCACTGCTCGTTCCACGCGGGTCGTTCCCGCGACGCCGCGTGCGCTCTCGCCGTCCGCACGTTCGGAACCTCGAATCGGGTCGCTCTCTTCCTCGAGGTGACGCGACAGAAGTGCCACCGCGACGACGGAGAGCATGAGGCCTGTGTTCATGCCGTAGTAGAACTGCTCCACAAGGGTCGCCAAGATGATGCCGCCCAGGATCGAGCCGTACACGTCCTTGGCGAGCCAGATGCGCGGGAACATCCGCACGAAGAAGGCGATAAACAGGAAGGCTCCGACCAGTCCGTAGGAGAAAATCACCGTCCAGAACTGTCCCTGCGTCCCCAGGGAGGGCAGCCACGGGGACGCGGAGGGACGCGGGGCACCGAAACCTAAGAACGGAGACTGCTGGAGTTCGTACAGCGTTTCCAGGTAGTTCGAAGCGCGGTCTTCCGTGGACGTGGAAGCGGCCACACGCTCGAGCAGGGACTGCGAGGCGGGCGTGGCGAACCACGCGCCAATACCCACGACAACCGTCGCCACGATGCCCACGACCGTGCGCCACGCGCCGGCACGCAGGCGCTGAAGACCCACCCACAGGACGATGACGATCAAGCCGATGTACATACCGCGGTTGAGGGTGGCGGCGGCCGGGATGACCGACAGCGCGCACACGGCGGCCACGATGTAACGCCACTTGGAACGATCACGCCACAGGACGAAAGCGAAGATGAGTGCAAGCGGGAAGATCAGCGAATAGACGTTACCGTATGTGTTGGAGTAGATAAACGGAGCCGAGGGACGCGGATCGGAGAGGAACCACGACGACGGGCTCCACTGGGTCGTTCCCCGGTTCGTGAACTCCTTGACGAACTCGTTGGAGTGCAGCGCACGTGGCAACAGGTAGTACATGACAGTCTTGAAGCGCAGCGTCGGGGCTGCCATAGCGACGAAACCACCGATCGTCGTCGACAGCAGGAATCCCCACATCGTGCCCGTGATGGTGCGTACGCTTAACGACGTGCGTGCGTTGAACGCATAGACTGCGAAGACACCGGGCGAGAGCTCCAGGAGGAAACGATAGAACGCGCCGATGACCCGCCCGCCCGAGTCGAGCATCGTCATTGAGGCGAGCACCCACGCCAGGAAAAAGACCCACAGGATGGATCCCGGCGGGAAGCGCAGGCCGTGTCGACCGATCATGAACACGAGCATGATGGCAGCGAACAGCGGCCACATCAGGTCACCGGAGCCCAGAACCCACCATAGGAAGTACGCCGAATAGGCAACGATGAAGGGCCACGCGGGAAGATCCTGCGCGTCCTCTCGCAGCGGCCCAATTTGGGCGGGGGCGGGCTTGGCCCACAGTCCTCGGCGCGGGCTCACGCGTGTCCGTTCCCTTCGCCAGCGTTTTCCTGCACGGACGAGGCATGGGCCTGCGCAGCGCTGCTCGGCGCGGTCGCTCTGTGCTGCTCGGCTCGCCTCGGAACGCCAAGCTTGTTGCGCTTGCGCGAAGACAGGTACAGGAAGGGCCCCTCAAGGAAGCCCTTGATCTCGGACTTGGTCAGCGAGCCGGGCACGTCCTCGTCTGTGCCGGCCACGCGAGCGCCGCCGGGCTTGACGCGCTTGAGGACCCCAGGGATTCGGGTCGCAAGCGTGCCCAGTACGGAGGGCTTGGCGATGATCGCCTTCGTCAGGAGCGCAGCCATACCGGAGCCGTTGCCGCGGATCTGCCTGTCCAGGCCGGACTCATCAACGCGGTGACGGTGGTGCACGAGCGCGTCGGGCGTATGAACGATGATGTCACCCGTAGCCAGGATGCGGGCGAACATGTCGAGATCCTCGCCTCCGCGCGTCGAAGTGCCAGCACCCAGCGCCGGGTCGAAGGGGCCGACCTCCATGAGGACGTCCCGACGAATGGCCATGCACACACCGGCACCCACGCGGGCCGTTGTGATCGGAAAGAGGGGTCCGCCATCGCCCTTCTCACCCAAGACCTCCAGGCCCTCGGGAATGTCACCGGCGCACCACACGCGCGCAGACATGTCCTTGGGGAATCCTCCGCGCGACTCGAACCACCGCTGGGGCGCGTAACGCTGCTCCAAGGGCAAGGCGATACCCGTCGTGGCCGCCACGTACGGCGATGCCGTGAAGGGGTCGATCATCGCGGTCAGCCAGTGCGGGTCGACGATCGCGTCGTCATCAGTAAAGACGATCACCTCACCACGCGCCGCGAGCACACCTCGGTTACGGGCGCGAGACAGGCCGGAACGGGACGCAGAGACGATTCTTAGCCGCGTGTCGTCGATGCCCGCGAGCTTCTCGCGGGTCGCCCCGGTGTGCGGTGCGTTATCGACGACGACGAGCGTGAAACGCTGGTGGTCCTGGGCGAGGATCGCACGCACGGCCTCTTCAAGCATGTCGCAAGAGCCGACCGTGCAGATGACGACGGTGGCGTCAACGTCCGCGCCGCTGCCCTCTTCCCAACCGCGAGCCGGGGCAGCCTCGACCTCAAGCACTCGCGGATCGGTCTCCGGGTGGTCAGTGCCATCGATTTCGACGAACGCGCTGTTGCGTCCGTTATCGCGCACGAGCACGAGCGCTCGCGGATCCGACGGGTCACCCGAAATCAGCTGGGAAACGCGCGCGCTACGGTCAACGTGCCAGATGGATGCGGACCTGTGGTCGGTCACCATGGTCTCATCGGCACTCATCGATTGCCCTTCATCGACGGGGCCTTGCCCTTACCGTCCGTCTTCTTGGAGTCGGAGGTATTCTCCGTTTCCTTCGAAGGCACAGATTCCCAAACCTCTGAGGACGTCTCATCCTCGGGCTCGATAACCTCGGCGGCCGGAGCATGGAGTGAGGGAGAGGATGAGGGAGCGAGGACCTGGTCGCCCAGGTAGATCATGCCGTTCACCTCGCGGTTGATGATCGCCAGCTCGTCGAGGAGGGCGTGCAGCTCCTTCAGGTCGTGGCCCTTGCGCACGGCAACGAGCACGTGACGGGAGGGACGGACCTCGTCAAGGAGAGATGCGAGGGGCTGTTTGATGTCGATGAGGCGCGGCGCAGGCACGCGAGTCTCTGCCAGGGAGGCGGAGAGGACACGGTGCAGATCGCGGGCCTGCGGGTCGGCGGCGTCCACGATCAGGTCAACCCAGTGGTCGCGGTCGATCGCCATGGCGAGCATACGCGTGGGCGCCAGCCACGGTTCGGGCGCACCCTCCTCGGCACTCCACACGGGAAGCGCCGTCAGATCGGCCAGCTGCGTGGGCGAGGCGAGAGAACGCGAGCGGGTCTCTCGGATGAGCACCAGAACCAGTCCAGCGAAGATGCCGACGACCGTCGTGGTGAGCACCAGGCGAGCCTTCGAGGGCGTGATCTCGTCGCTCGAGGCGGCGGCCGAGGTGATCACGCGGCCGGCGGTGGCGTGATAGGGAGCGAGCTGCTCGGCGTCCTTCGTGAGCTTGGTGAGCTCGGTACGGATCTCAGCGGCGCGCGGGTTGGCCTTTGCGTTACCGTCCTCGTCGTACTGGGGTGCCAGGGAGGCAAGCTCCGACTCCAGGGCCTCGATCTGCGCGTTGATGCCGGAGGCGATCTCGTCGGCACGCTGCTCAACCAGGGCGGTTCGCTCCTTCAGGTAAGCGTTGGCGATCGCGTCAGCGGCGTCAATGGCCTCCTGGCGTGTAGGTGCCACGTACTCGATCTTGACGATCGTGCCGTTCGTGTCTCCGGAGACCTCCATGTTGGAACGCAGGTCGTCGGCGGTCACGCCGTTACCCAGACGCGCGGCCGCAACGTCGAGGACGGCGGCAGATTTCGCGATGCCCTGCTCGGTCACCATGTCCGTCGTGTTCGACAGGGAGGCGCGCACGGCGGGGGCCGGAGTCAGCGCCGGAGAGGTCACGGTCATTGACACGGTCGCCGAGTGCGACACCGGCACCGCGAACACGGTGCCGACGCCGACGACCAGGCCGGCCACGGTCCCCGCGACGATCGAGGACCAGCGGCGTGCCAGTGCGTGTCGAAGGATCTGCTGGCCGCCCGTGGGCGGAGGGGTCAGGATCATGACTTATCTCCTTGGAGGTGAGAGCGCACCCACGCGGCGCGCGCATTGAGCCGACGCTCGAGAGCTCGGCGGGGCGAGGCGGGTCGAGACGCGACCCCCTGAGTGTAGACCTGCACGAAGCGGTCGAGCTCACGCTCGGCCTCGTCGCGAGGAAGAGAAACGAGCGACACCAGGCGCGGCAGCTCCTGGCCGGTCAGAGACATCGAAAGATCAGCGAACGCCTGGGCCTGGTCTGGATTCTTCCACGAATCCGAGCGCCACGAGGCGTTTCCGGTGACCTGACCCGGATGAATCCGATACAGGAGGCCCCAGGGCGCTATGCGGCGGATGCGCCCACCCGCGGAGGCCACGCGCATCCACAGGTCGTAGTCTTCGGCGGGAACGCTCCGGTAGCCGCCCACGCGGTCAATGATCTCGCGGGTGGCAAGCATGGTCGGGTGGCACACGGGGTTGGTGAGCAGCAGGTGCCAGCCCATGTCCTCGGGCGTGATCTCGTAGGGCATGCGGGGCACCGGGCGGGCGCCGCGCAGCTCGATCATCTGCGTGAAGACCATGTCGTCGCCGCGTTCGATGGCGCGCATCGTGCGATTGAAACGGCCCTTAAGGGATACGTCGTCAGCGTCCATGCGTCCCACGAGGCGCGAGTCAGTGCGTTCCATCAGCTGGGTGAGGACGCGGGAGACGCCGCCCTCACCCGGGGTGATGTCCTCGATGCGCAGGCGCGGATCGACCACTCCCCCGCGCGACGCACCGCGAATGGCCTCGCCGACCGTCGAATCCGACGACGAGTCGTTGCCGACGACCAGCTCGGCGTCGCGCGGCATGGCCGCCAGTGTCGAGGCCACGGCGCGCGTGATCGTGCCCGCCGCGTTGCGCGCGGGCAGCAGGACGGACAGCTCAGGCACGGGAGTCCCCCTGCGTGGCGGCCTGCTGAGCGGCCGCATCGAGGGCGCGCAGGTCGCGGAAGCGGCGACGCAGCGAGATCGCGGAATGCGCGAGTGCGACGACGGCCAGGAACGTATAGAGGACCATGAATGGCACGCCGAAGCCCCACAGGACAAACGACCAGCACAGCACGCCTGGGTCGGTGGGCAGCAGCACGAAGGAACGCAGGTTGCCGCCGCGCGTCTGCTTGCGGCCCGCGGCACGCACGAACTGCTCGGCGAGGATCTGGCTCATGAACTGGCCGGACGTCACCCAGCCGTAGACGAGCGCAACGATGGCGAGCCACCACGAATCGGGGAGGTAGACCATGACGGCGACGGCGGTGCAGAAATGGATCGCCGGGGAGCGGAACGCGTCGGCGACGTGGTCGACCCACTCCCCCGTCTTCGAGGACGCGCCGGTCACGCGCGAGACCTGTCCGTCAGCTGAGTCGAACATGAAGCCGACCGCGAGGGCCGTACCCACGATGAGGCCCGTCCACCACGCGGGGACACCCGCAACGAGGGCGATGAGGCCAATCGTCGAGAAGCACACGGAGATGAAGCTGACGAAGTTCGGGGTCCAGCCGAAGGCCGCGCACGCGGCGGCCACGACGCGCGCAGCGCCGCGGTTGACCCAGCGCATGTAGGCGGGAACGCCCGCGCCCGGCTTCTGGGCTGCGGCGAGAGCACGACGGTAGGCGCTAAATCGGGTCCCCCACGAGGAGCCCGGCTCGAGCACGACGGGCAGACTCACTGTGCTTCCCCTTCCACCACCTGGTCCGTGTCCTGCGCCGGGGCCTCGTCGGAGAAGTCCTCGGGGGCGATGAAGCGACGCAGCTTCGTCGACGAGGTCGACGGCGTGTACGGCAGGTAGACAACGCTCGCACCAACCTCGGCCATCTCAGCCTCGAGCGCGGCGCCCTTGGGAGTGTCCTTCCAGTCGTCGCCCTTAAAGAGGACGTCGAAAGGCTGAAGGCGCCAGGCGAGGCGCTTGTCCTGGTCCAGGTCAACGACAACCGCGTCCACGAAGCGCAGCGAGGACACGAGGTCGCAGCGCTCCTTGAGCGGGATGACTGGGGCGCGGCCCTTCATACGGATGAGGGCCTCGTCCGAGGTCACGCCGACGACGAGGCGATCGCAGCGCTCACGCGCGGCGCGCAGGATGTTGAGGTGCCCCTGATGGAACATGTCAAAACCGCCGGGTACGTAGCCGGTGATGGGGGTGCGATGCTGAGTCGTTTCGTCCACGTAACCAGTGTGCCATTTATCAGGCGGTCAATGCGACACTTACCCACTAAATGACCGATAGATCACGTCTGAGTGTTCTCCACAAAGTGACAAGACTGCCCAAACGAGGCCGTCATGTCACGCAAAAATGACCAGATGGCCGTACTCAGCCCTGTTGCAGGTTGCGACACGCCATCGCGGTGTCACGAGGCCTTCGTGCCGCTCGCTCGGTCAGGCTCCGCGCGCCCGGACGCAGCGGCGATCACAATCCCACGCCCCTGCCTCGTTGTCGATCCTGCCGACTGCACCCCGGCCTCGTTGGTGATCCTGCCGACTGCACCCCGGCCTGGTTGTCGATCCTGCCGACTGCACCCCCCGTCTGGTTGGCCTTCCTGCCGACCGCACGCCGGCCTGGCCACCACTGCCCCGCGCGGGGCCTCAGCGAGAGAAGACGACCGTCCGGCTGCCGTTCATGAGGACGCGACGCTCCGCATGGAAGCGGACGGCCTGGGCGAGGACACGGCGCTCCACGTCCTGGCCGAGGGCAACCATGTCCGGCGTGGAGTCCGCGTGGGAGACGCGGGTGACGTCCTGTTCGATGATCGGGCCCTCGTCGAGGTCTGCGGTCACGTAGTGTGCGGTCGCGCCGATCAGCTTGACGCCGCGCTCGTGGGCCTGCGCGTAGGGGCGCGCACCCTTGAAGGAGGGCAGGAAGGAGTGGTGAATGTTGATGACGCGGCCTTCCATGGCGCGGCAGACCTCGTCGGAGAGGATCTGCATGTAGCGCGCCAGGACGACGAGCTCGACATCCTCGGAGGTGATGAGGTCGAGGAGCTGGCGCTCCGCCTGAGCCTTCGTGTCCCGCGTGACGGGGATGTTGAGGAAGGGGACGCCGTAGAACTGGGCGACGGGCGCCAGGTCCGGGTGGTTGCCGACGACCGCGATGACGTCGATGGGCAGGCCCTGCGTCTGCTGGCGGTACAGGAGGTCGGTCAGGCAGTGGCCCTCGCGCGAGACCATGATGATCGTGCGCAACTTGCGGCCCAGGTCATCGACGCGATAGGCGGCATTGAACTCTTCGGCGACGTGAGCCAAGCCCTCGTCGATGGGAGCCCGTCCCTTCGGGGAGTCGACCTCGACGCGCATGAAGAAGGTGCCCGTGTCGGAGTCGCCGAACTGCTGGGACTGGATGACGTTGCCGCCGGACTCGCCGATCACCCCGGTCACGGCGTGCACGATGCCGGGGCGGTCCGGGCAGGACAGGGTCACAACAAGCTGCGCGTTTTCAGTCATGGGTTTCAGTCTAACCAGGTTCATCCCCACGAACGAGGCAGGGGCACGGTTTGCGGGAGAGGCCACGGACGGGCGGGCGCAACGCTGCTGCTGCGAGCATTGCAGCCACAGTCGGAGAGCTGCGTCCCCATGACCTCGCGGCGCATCCGGCGATGCGGCGCTTAACGCTCACCATCTTCACTCGTCGATCACATCTGTTTCACGAGGGAGATAGGTGATGCCCCTTTAGGAATCACTGGGCGTCACACCCACCGACTGGCTCCACGCGTGCCACGCCACCAAAGACTCTGCGCGTGTCACCGCCCACACTCTGGATCACCCCGATGATTGAGGGCCTTATCCCCTCATTGCGCACGTTAACCCTTTAATGCGCGCGTTAACCCCTTGATACGCACGCTAACCCCTTGATACGCACGTTAACCCCTTAGTACGCACGTTAACCCCTTAGGTGACAGCCTGGGCGCGCTACCACCGCTACTACCAATCGGGTTACCACTCCGCCCATAGGGCCCAGGCCACCACCTATCGGAGGGGCCACGAACACCTCCTATCATTGGGGGATGCAGATTCGACTCGCTTCCCGCTCAGACCTCGCCTTCATCGAAGGCGCCTATGAGCACGCTCGCGCGTTCATGCGGGTGAATGGGAACGCAACCCAGTGGCCTGACTGCTACCCAGGGCGCATCGATGCGGAGGAAGACATTGCGAGCGAGCACTGTTTCCTCATCACCGACGAGGCTGGACCTCTCGCCGTCTTCACCTTCACGCCAGGTCCGGACGAAACGTACGCAGAGATCGCCGGCGCTTGGCACTCCAATGCCGACTACCACGTCATCCACCGCGTGGCTTCGGTACACGGTCATGGAGTCGCGAGGGCGATTTTCAGCTTCGCGGCCACCCGCGCCGCTTACTTGCGCTGCGACACCCACGAGAACAATGCTCCAATGCGTCGCGCATTGCGGTCCTTCGGATTCCGCGAGTGCGGCTCAATCACGGTTGCGAATGGCACGGAGCGCGTCGCATACGACTGGATCAAGGGCTGGACGAATACACCCGCCAGCAACTGAAAGGCATCTACGGAGGCGAGCCACGACGCATCTGAAACCGCTGACACCACGGCTAGTGCGAAGCAACCACCACTTGTAACCGCGGGCAGCATTGTTCTGCCCTTTCAGCATTTAATTGAAACCAACAGCACCTTTGCCGGCGAGCGTTCTTCTCCACGTGAAACCGAGGGCACCACTGATAGCACAAAACCCTCGAATAAGGGCCTTTTGCCCCCGACAGCGGTGCCACGGGTTACACGACAGCACCACAAGACCCCAACGGAGGTGCCACGGGTTACACGACAGCACCTCAAGCCCCCCCGACAGCGGTGCCACTGGTTTCACCACAGCACCTTCGCCGACAGGCATTTCTCTCGGCATGAAACCGACGACACCACCGATGGAGCAAGCCAGCTACAACATGAAACCCACGACACCACTGATGGCACAAAACCCTCGACTAACGGCCTTCTTCACCCGACAGAGGTGCCACGGGTTACACGACAGCGCCACAAGACCCCGACAGCGGTGCCACGGGTTACGCGGCAGCACCTTCGCCGACAGGCATTTCTCTCGGCCTGAAACCGACGACACCACTGATGGAGTGCGCCAGCTACAACATGAAACCCACGGCACCACTGATGGCACAAAACCCTCGACTAAGGGCCTCTTTCACCCAACGGAGGTGTCACGGGTTACACGGCAGCACCTCAAGCCTCCGACAGCGGTGCCACGGGTTACACGACAGCACCTCAAGACCCCAACGGAGGTGCCACGGGTTTCACCACAGCACCTTCGCCGACGCGCACTTCTCTCGGCATGAAACCGACGACACCACCGATGGAGCAAGCCAGCTACAACATGAAACCGACGGCACCACTGATGGCACGAAACCCTCGAATAAGGGCCTTTTGCCCCCCGACAGTGGTGCCACGGGTTTCACCACAGCGCCACAAGACCCCAACGGAGGTGCCACGGGTTTCACCACAGCGCCACAAGACCCCAACGGAGGTGCCACGGGTTTCACGACAGCACCTCAAGCCCCCGACAGTGGTGCCACGGGTTTCACGCGCGTTTCACGCATCCCGGAGGGATTGACGGCACGTACACGGGTAGGGCCCCAGTCATAGGACCAACGCGACGGATTCTAGACACGACTGAGCGACTCAATGTGCTGATAAGAAGCCGGCGGCGACAACGGTTTCGAGCCACACTCCCCCAACACGAAAGCCTCCAACCCGAGCGCACCAGACACAGTCCATGTTCGCCGCCCAGCGCCCCACACCAACAAACAGCAATCAGTGACCAGAGAACCCCAAACGGAAATCAACGCCCAGAAAACGCCCAACAGTTAACAATCAACAGCGACCAGCATTCAACCGACAACGACCAGCAATCAGCCAACCGCCAACGAGCAACACCCAACAGCCAACAGTAAGGAGCGACCAGCAATCAGCCAGCCACCCTCCAAAGCTCCCCGCACAAAAATACGGGTGCGCGCCCGGCCAATCAGCCGGGCGCACACCCTTCCCACCAACCGCCGCGAGGGCGGTCTCGCCTCACTTGATGAAGCCGAGCTCCTTGACGGCGTCGTACTCTTCCTGGAGGGCCTTGATGTTGTGGTCGATTCCGGCGCGGGTCGCGTCGGAGATCTCGAGACCATCGACGACCTGCCATTCGCCACCATCGGAGGTGACGGGGAAGCCGAAGTTCAGTCCGGCGGGGACGCCGTAGTGCGTGCCGTCGGACATGACACCGGCGGTGACCCACTCACCGGCGGGGGTGCCGTGGATCCAGGAGTACATGTGGTCGATCGCGGCGTTGGCAGCGGAGGCGGCCGAGGAGGCACCGCGCGCCTCGATGATGGCGGCGCCACGCTTGGCGACGGTGGGACGGTAGTAGCTGGACAGCCACTCTTCGTCCACGAGCTCGGTCGCGGGCTTGCCGGCAACGGTCGCGAAGGAGACGTCCGGGTACTGGTCGGCCGAGTGGTTACCCCACACAACGACGTCCTTGATGTCGGCGTTCGCGGCACCGGTCTTATGGGCGAGCTGCGCGACCGCACGGTTGTGGTCGAGGCGCATCATCGCGGTGAAGCGCGACGCGGGGACGTCCGGCGCAGCATTCTGGGCGATGGTGGCGTTGGTGTTCGCGGGGTTGCCCACGACGAGGACGCGCACGTCATCGGCGGCACCGTCGTTGATGGCCTTGCCCTGGGGGCCGAAGATGCCCGCGTTGGCCTCGAGCAGGTCGGCGCGCTCCATGCCGGCGCGACGGGGCATGGCACCCACCAGGTAAGCGACGTTGGTGCCCTGGAACGCGCGGTTCACGTCGTCGAAGATCTCAACGCCGGCCAGGGTCGGGAACGCGCAGTCGTCGAGTTCCATAGCGGTGCCCTCGGCAGCCTTCACGGCCTGGGGGATCTCCAGCAGGTGCAGCTTGACGGGCACGTCCGGGCCGAAGAGCTGGCCGGAAGCAATGCGGAACAGGAGGGCGTAGCCGATGTTGCCGGCTGCGCCAGTGACGGTGACGATACGAGGTTCTGCCATGAGTGGCGCTCCTTTACAGTCCTATGGGCGTGTGCCCTTCAGTCGCGGGGTTCCCCGCGCTCTGCCCTCTAGGATACGTCGTCCGTCACACTGTGACCCGGGCACCCAGTCCCAAGACCATCCACGCAGGCAGTGATCTATGACATACCAAGCGGTCGAGCCTCTCCTCACAGAGCCCATTCAGAACGTACAGTAGGGGCATGTCCGACAACCGTCCCCTCCCCTCCCCCGGCGCCGGATCCGCGCGAGAATCGGCCCCCGCCTCGCCCCACGTCGACGAGGCCGTGGCCCACGCCCACGATCACGTGCACTCCCCGGGAGGCGGGCACGGCGCGCACTCGCACGATCACTCCCATTCGTCGGCGTCCGCGGTGCGCCTGGGATGGGCGCTCGCGGTGACGGGTGCCGTCGTTGTCGCCGAGCTGGTTGGTGCTTTCTGGTCCGGTTCCCTATCGCTGGCGGCGGACGCGGGGCACATGGTCGTGGACGCCTCCGGCCTCGTTATCGCGCTCATCGCCGCGCACCTGACGCGCCGCCCGCGCGACGAGAAGCACACGTGGGGGTGGGCGCGCTCCGAGGTCTTGGCCGCCGCCCTACAGGCCGGCATGCTGCTGATCATTTGCGCGATCGTCGCGTGGGAGGGCGCGTGGCGACTACTCTCTCCACCCGAGGTCAAGGCCGGACCGATGCTCCTCGTCGGTGTCGTCGGCCTACTCGCGAACGTCGCAGCGCTGGCGATCCTGGCGGGCGGGCGCGAGGCGAACCTCAACATGAAGGCCGCATTCCTCGAAGTCGCGAACGATGCGCTCGGGTCTCTGGCGGTCATCGTCGCGGCCGGCGCCGAGTGGGCCCTCGGGTGGACGCGTGCCGACGCGATCGCCTCGCTCCTGATCGCAGTGCTGATGGCGCCGCGCGCGCTCGCGCTCCTGCGCCGCTCCGTCGCAATCCTCATGGAGCAGGCACCCACATCCGTCGACGTGCGACAGCTGCGCGCACACATGCTGGACGTCGACGGCGTCCTAGACGTGCACGACCTGCACGTGGCCGCCGTGTCCTCGCACCTCGTGACCGTCACCGCGCACGTGACCGTCTCCGCTGAATCCGACGGCCCCAGCCGCGACCGCATTGTCCACCAGTTGGGCGAATGCGCTTGCCACCACTTCCCCATCGCACACTCCACGTTCCAGCTCGAATGCCCACAACACCGCGAGCACGAGCACCTGGAACACTAAGCCACCGCGCCATTTGACACGCGGTCAGTCAATTTGTAGGTTGATAGCATGAGCGCAGATGTAGGTTTCACTCCGGGCAAGCTGGTTGAGGCGGCCCAGGGTATTGGGGCTGTTGTTGAGCCTTTTTCTCAGGCGGTGGGGACGATTGGTGATGATGTGACGTCCGCGTCGGAGGGGATTAACGGCCCGTTTATGGAGCCGTTGGGTAATGCGTTGACTGCGTGGGGTGATTCCCTGGGCGTGTTGTTTGATGATGTGGGTCGTTTGGCCGATGCCTTGGTGGGTGTGGAGCGGTCGTTTGGCGCGTGCGAAGAAGAGATTATGCAGTCGTTGGTTCAGGCGGCTTCCGGGTCTCAGTCGGGCGGGGATTCCTCGGGCGGTGGCTTGTACGAGGAACTGATGCAGCTGACCGAGTCGGGATCGTAATGCGGGTGGTGTGTCGGTGAGTAGTGATTCGATGCTGGTCTTTGAGGAGGCCAGTGCCACACAGATGGCTCAGGCCTTCCGTGAGAAGGTCTCGTTGGTCAAGGACTTCATTCCTGATCTCAGCGCTGACATTACGGGGGCTGTGGGTGATTGGACGGGTGAGTCTCGCAAAGCCTGCGATGCTGCGCTCAAGCGTATGGAGGAGCGCGGCGAGGAGTTGGCTGAGTTGTTGACGGCGGCGGCTGAGGCGATGGACAAGATCCTGGCGGAGGGTCAGCATGCCGAGTCTAAAGCGTTTGCGTGCATCGACAGTTAAGAGTGTGTGTTGTGAGTGATTTTAAGGTCGATGTGCAGGCCATGTCCTCGTTCGTGGAATCGTTGTCTTCCTTTGAGGAGAAGGCCAAGGAGTATGACGTGGAGGATTGGGTTCCCAACTCGGGGATGCTGGAGAATCCTGAGGTGTGGGATCGTACGAACGCGTTCCAGGATACGTGGGAAAAGGGTACGAACGACTTGCGTGAGGAGATTAAGGCTGCCTCCAGTGCGGTCAGTGGTGCTCTGGGCGCTTATAGCGAGTACATGGAGAAGGCTAAAGAGCACATGGCGGCGGTTGAGGCGGCTGCTGAGGCGCTGAGCCAGTCTCCCGTCGTTGGTTCGGGAGCGTGATCGGGCGTGGGTGTTGTTGCGCATGGTGCACCGGTTTTTAAGATCGGTGGGGATCCTGGTGGTATTTCGACGCGCGCCGCGGTGATGATGGACCGGGCCAATGAGTTCGGCAATATTCATTCCGGTTTGTCGTCCCTCAAAGCTGATGGGTGGGAAGGTCGCGCGGCGGATCATTTCCGCTCCAAGTTTGATGTGCAGATCAAGGGCTGGGTGGACGCCCAGGAGGCGTTCTCGTCGGCGTCTGAGGCCTATAACTCGTACGCGACGGCGCTGGCGTCGGCGCAGAGCCAGTGTGATGGGATTCGTTCGCGTTGGAAGGCTGGCCGCGACGCGGTCCAGCAGGCGCAGAATAATCAGGCTGATGCGCGCAGCCAGGCCGCAGCGGACGGTGGCTCGCCCGTGTTTGATGCCTCCTGTGATGAGGGTCCGGGCCGCTCGGCCATGGCGGCCGCGGTCGCTGATTTCCAGACGCTGGTCGATCAGGTCAATGAGGCCGGTGACCTGCTGATTACCGCATTGAATGCGGGTATTGCGAAGCTGCCCGAGCGCACGTGGTGGGATTCGGTCACCCGCACGGTCGGCTCGATCCTGGGCGGTGCTTTCGAGGCCGTTGTCGAACTGGTGAAGCTGGTGTGGAAGCTCAGCGGCGGCGAGGGCATGTGGGACTTCGGCCGCATGCTCATGGGTCAGATGACCTTGGATGAGTACGACATCAAGCATAGAGAGATCCCCGCCGAGACGTTGGCGGCCATGGCGAAGGCGCTGTGGAAGGATCCCGTGGGCTTTATGACGGCTGTCGGCAAGTCGCTGATCGACTGGGATACGTGGACCGACGATCCCGGGCGCGCCATTGGTCACCTCCTGCCCGACGTGATCCTCGCAGTTGCGACGATGGGTGGCAGCGCCGGCGTGTCCGCTGGCGAGAAGGCCCTGACCGGCACCGCTCGCGCTCTGCGCATCGGTAAAGAAGTCTTCAAGGCTATCCTGCCCATCAGCCCCGACGACGTCCGCTCCCTGGCCAAGCTCGGCAAGAACCTGGTCGGCAAGTTCACCGCCCGCGGTGTGAACACGGCCGCGGACCTCGCGGATCTGGCAGACACCGCACAGCGCGCGGCTAAAGCCGCCGACCACGCCCACGACGCCGCTCACGCCGCCAACGGCATGGCTGGCGCCCTGGACGGGGCCACTGACGCCGGCCGCGCCGCGAGGGCTGGCGCGGCTATCGGGGACACCAGCGGCGCCGCGCACGCAGCCGGAGGGGCAGCCGATGCTGCCGGCAACGCCAACCACGCCGCTTCCGGCGGTGGAGGTATCGCCAGCGGTGCGAGCCATGCCGCAAACGGTGCCGGAAGCGCCAGCCATGGTGTCAGCAACGCCGCCGATGCCGCAGGCAACGCCGCTCACGCTGGCGGCAACGCCGCAGATGCTGCTGGTAACGCCAGCCACGCCTCGCGCACCGCAGGCAACACAGCCGACGCTGCAGGCAACGCCAGCCACGCCTCGCACACCGCAGGCAACACAGCCGACGCTGCAGGTGACGCCAGCCACGCCTCGCACGGTGGTGCGGATGTCAAGGATTCGGCTCTTGCGCCCACGGATCCGGGCCACCGCTCCAACGGTGTGTCGAGTGCGGCTCAGCCCGCCGCGACGCCTCATGCGTCCGCAGCCGGCGATGCTGGCACCGGTACTCACACAGCGCCCCCACAGACGGCACCCAGCGCGTCTCACGGCGCTCACAACAACGCGTTCATGAATGCGGATACCGGCGGTGCCACCCACGGTGCGGGCAGCACTGCCAACGGCGCAACCGGAGCTCCTGCGACCGGCGCGGGCACACACGGCGCTCCCGGCGCAGGTACGCATAGCGCTGGCACAACCGGCGCACCTGCCACCGGTGCGCCCTCGACCGGCGCGGGCACGCATGGTGCTCCCGCGACTGGCGCTCCCGCTACCGGCACCCACGGAGCTGGCACCACCGGCGCCCCCGCGACTGGCGCTCCTGCCACCGGTGCACCCTCGACCGGCGCAGGTACGCATGGTTCTCCCGCGGCGGGCGCTCCCGCCACCGGCGCTCCCGCTACCGGGCCCCACGGAGCTGGCACCACCGGTGCCCCCGCGGCTGGCGCTCCTGCCGCCGGCGCACCCTCAACCGGTGCGGGCACGCATGGCGCTGGCACAACCGGTGCCCCCGCGGGTGGCGCTCCTGCCACCGGTGCACCCTCGACCGGCGCAGGTACGCATGGTTCTCCCGCGGCGGGCGCTCCCGCCACCGGCTCCCACGGAGCTGGCACCACTAGTGCCCCCGCGGCAGGCGCTCCCGCCACCGGCGCGCCCGCTACTGGCTCCCACGGCGGGGGCGCATCCGGTGCGCCTGCTGCCCCCGGCGCGCCCGCTACTGGCTCCCACGGCGGGGGCGCATCCGGTGCGCCTGCTGCCCCCGGCGCTCCCTCGGGTGGCTCGCATGGTGCTGCTTCTGGCGGGAAGCCTCCGCACAAGCCTGATGATTCTTACCGTGTTGGCCATGATCGTTCCATAGCACCTGACGAGGTCGGGTCGTATTCTGCCGCTGCAGCTGACGGGAAGCCTCCGCGCAAGCCCAACAATTCCTGGGACTCCGATGGCTTCTCAACGAACCGGGACGATTTCGATCGTGTCGGCACTGATCATTTCGGCACTGAGAACAGGAAGAGCTCTTCCTACCTGGATGACAGCTCGATCCACGCTAATGGTCAGACGCGCGGTGCCGATGAGCTTGTCGGCGCGGGCGTTGGCCGTCGCGAGGCCAGCGTGGGCGCTCAGGGATCCTACGAGCGCGCTGGCACCTTCGGTGGCAGCGATCCGAGCCGTGTCAGCCATGGAGCAGATGGCTTCGGCAGCACCGCCGATTTCGGAGCAAACGCAGGGCGCGGAGCTCATGGCGCGAACGGTGTCACCAATTCCTCTGATGTCGGTGGCGGCGTAGGCGACGCCTCGCGTGGTACGCACGCTACTGGCGCCCCCACGGGCCAGGGCGGCGGTCATGTTGGCGCTGATACTGGCACCCACGGTGGTTCGTCGGCCCCTGCGCAGGGGCCGCACCGTGCCGATCCGGGCATGTCCACCGGTGATACGCACGGCGTTTCGCGCGCTGATTCCACCCCCGGCCACGGCGACACCCCCCGGACAGGACAGGGTGCGGACGGCACCCCCGACGCGCCTACCACCCCCAAGAAGGACACTCCTGCCGGGGACACCCTGGGCGGCGACAAGCAGCCGCATAGCGGAAAGCATGCAGCCGACACGCCTGCCACCCACGCGGACGAGGCCGCCGACGCCAGCAAGGCTGGCCACGACTCCGGCGACGCAAATGGCTCCGGTAAGGCCGATGCCGACGCTCAGCATGGGCACGATTCCGTCGAGCGCGCGGACGCTGACCCCAAGGCGAAGGACCACTCCGCCAACGGCAAGGCCGACAACGCTGCTGATTCGGCGCGCCACGGCGACAAGACCGAGGCCGACAAGCCCACGTCGGACAAGTCCCACAAGGAAGACGACGCCGCACACCACGACGGCGACGAGCACCCCAAGGACACCAACGACAAGCACACCACCAAGAACGACGACGCTGCTGATTCGGCGCGCCACGGCGACAAGACCGAGGCCGACAAGCCCACGTCGGACAAGTCCCACAAGGAAGACGACGCCGCACACCACGACGGCGACGAGCACCCCAAGGACACCAACGACAAGCACACCACCAAGAACGACGACGCCAACTCCAAGTCCACCAAGGACGAGGCTGACGCGCACAAGTCCACCAAGGACGACGCCGCCGGCAAGTCCGACAAGGATTCCGCTGAGCGCGCGGACGCTGACCCCAAGGCGAAGGACCACTCCGCCAACGGTAAGACAGACGACGCTGCTGATTCGGCGCGCCACGGCGACAAGACCGAGGCCGACAAGCCCACGTCGGACAAGTCCCACAAGGAAGACGACGCCGCACACCACGACGGCGACGAGCACCCCAAGGACACCAACGACAAGCACACCACCAAGAACGACGACGCCAACTCCAAGTCCACCAAGGACGAGGCCGACACGCACAAGTCCGACAAGGACGACGCCGCCGGCAAGTCCGACAAGGATTCTGGCGAGCGCGCGGACGCTGACCCCAAGGCGAAGGACCACTCCGCCAACGGTAAGACAGACGATGCTGCTGATTCGGCGCGCCACGGTGACAAGACCGAGGCCGACAAGCCCACGTCGGACAAGTCCCACAAGGAAGACGACGCCGCACACCACGACGGCGACGAGCACCCCAAGGACACCGACGACAAGCACACCACCAAGAACGACGACGCCAACTCCAAGTCCACCAAGGACGAGGCCGACACGCACAAGTCCGACAAGGACAGCGACGCCAAGTCTGACAAGGACGAGGCCGACACGCACAAGTCCGACAAGGACAGCGACGCCAAGTCTGACAAGGACGAGGCCGACACGCATAAGTCCGATAAGGACGGTGACGGCAAGTCCGATAAGGACGGTGACGGCAAGTCCGACAAGGATGAGGCTGACACGCACAAGTCCGACAAGGATTCTGGCGAGCGCGCGGACGCTGACCCCAAGGCGAAGGACCACTCCGCCAACGGTAAGACAGACGATGCTGCTGATTCGGCGCGCCACGGCGACAAGACCGAGGCCGACAAGCCCACGTCGGACAAGTCCCACAAGGAAGACGACGCCGCACACCACGACGGCGACGAGCACCCCAAGGACACCGACGACAAGCACACCACCAAGGCCGACGACGCTGACACCAAGTCCACCAAGGACGAGGCCGACACGCACAAGTCCGACAAGGAGGACGCCGACGGCAAGTCCGATAAGGACGGTGACGGCAAGTCCGACAAGGACGACGCCGACGGCGAGGGTTCCGGAAGCCACGACGGAAACGAAAGCTCCGACGATGAACCAGCCTTTGCCGATGGGATCACAGCAGGCGGCCATCCTGGCCCTTACAAAGAGGCAAACGACGGTTTTATCACCGATTTTGCCGAGAAGAATGGCCACACACTCGATACGGATCACGGGCCGATCGGCGCAGACCTCGTCGACCATCGGAAGCCAATCAGTACGGACCCTGATACTGGCGAACAGATTTCTGCAGAACTGTACAAGGAACGCGCGACCGGACCTGATGGTAAAATAGACTACCCAGATGTAAAAAAGCATCCTGAGCTAGCCGACGACATGATAGATGGCGTTTACCTTCATGGAGATCCAGAAAAGGGAATTCCTCCCTTCCAAGATATGGCAGTCGACGAATTTATTAAGGAGTACCCCGGGAATCTTGATCGAATTGGAGGAGACTACGGCGAATACTTCGCTCTAGTTGGCAAAGACGGGCCGGACTCTTTCCAGAAACGATCAATTCACGCAGATTCACTCTACGCTCCATACAGCCAATTCGAGTTCCACCCGGACAGGCTACCTCCAGGAACGCGTGTAGAAACAGGAATTGTGTACCCATGGTTTGATTCACCCGGAGGATCAAGACAGGTCAGACTATGCACCGTTAACGAATTTTCCGGAGAGCGTTCTTACTTGAGCGTCCGGGAACTCCTTGAAGGCCCGAACCCTGTTCTAGTTAGAAAGACAATCAAATGAACGAAGAACTCGCCGCATACATCACTCGCCTGTGCGAACTATCCGGACACACAACCCAGATCGACGATGATTTGATCCTGGTCGAACCGGGTGAAGATTTTATCTACGACGCATTCACCAGGCGGAAGGGGTACTACGCCTACGGCCACGTTGATAGATACTTATACGGCGGGCCACGCTTCGGCTCCGCTTCCTTCGAGATCTTCAAGAAGTTCGCGATCATGCACTTCGCCGCCGACATTCGTGCAGCGCACCAGCTCCCACCCCTCAACCTCCCACCAGTGACCGACGCTCACCCCGGTTTTTCCATCGAATTCCACGAACCCACCTCGTACCTGCTGACAAGCAAAGCCTCCCCCATTCCCACGACATACACAATCTTCTCGCCCAATGCCTTGGTCTCTCTGTCGTACCTGATGGGCACGTCAAGCGAGGACCTGCTCTCCCTGGTCCTCGAACCGTCCGGGGCCGGATACGCCGCGCTGTACCAGCAGAGCTGACACCCCTCTCTCCCGCCTCGTGCTCACGGAGTATAGGACGAGAGCGTCGGTCACACCTCCTCCCCTCGTACGACGGGAGGAGGTGTGCCATTTCGCGCTCGCCCGTCACTTAGGATGTCCGCAGAGGCAACGACCCGAGGGAGTGAGTGCCCATGCTGGAAGAATTCGACGATCTCATATCCACGCTCTGCGCGAACTCTTCAATCGGGCGCAAGGAACGAGACGGCAGACTGTTCTTCACTGTCGCAGTCGCCGCTTCAGCACGCGGCACCTAGGTAGGATGGGGATAGCCTGCCTCGATGACGCAATCGGAGCAGGCCCCAACCTAGCGAAGAGAGCCAATCATGTGGGGAGAGTTTCGTAGCCTCGCACTAGTGCTCCTCGGCCAGCACTTTCCCCCGGAGCTCTTCAAAGACAACGGCGACAGCATCGTCTTTACTCGCTCTTCAGAGTTGAGTGGCGGTGGAGGTGTCTAGGCCTCCTGCGATGAGGAGCATTCGGAGTCGGTAGTTGGTGAGGTTTCGGAAGACTCTGGCGGTACGTCTGCCCATTTCGATGATGCCATTGATGGCTTCGGTGGGGCCATTGCTGGCTCCGGCCGTGTCGAAGTAGGCCATGAACGCGTCCTTCCACTTGCGCAGGGGTTCGGACCAGGCGAGCGATTTCGCGGGTGAGACACGCTGGTAGGCTCTCGACAAGACGAGCGGCCAGGAGTCGGCCTTGGGTGGGGGCGGCTTGATCGAAGAAGTCTCGCACTTGCTGGGCGCAGTGGTAGGCGACTTCGACACTGATAGCACCTCATCTGCCGTGAAGGCTGCGCGGAGTCGTTCTTGTTGACGTAGGGTGTGCCTGTGGAGGGAAGCCACTACATGCACGTCGCTTCCAAGGCCTAATCCCAGTTCAGTTGAACTGCGGAATCTCATGATTACTATCGTCTCCCTAAGACGATAGAGACAACGCGACTCACAGGTCACCAAGCATGCTAAGACTACACACTGACCCTTTGAAACGAGGCTTTAATTGGTAGACAATCCTCCTCTCCCCATTGTCGGTCGTCCGCTCGATCCCGAAACTCGTTTCTTCCCCGTACGGGCGCCAGGACCGGGCGATGCCCTCATGCATGTCTTCAGCGGGCTGGGGAGTCGCTTCCGGATCGGCAAAGATGTTGCTCTTGACCTCAAGGGCCAGTTCGCGCACGGCACGCACCCGGAGATGCGCTCGACGGCTGATTGGATGCGTTCGCAGTATTCCGTTCCGGGCAGCATTTCTCCGACATGGCGTGACGACATCGACCACGGGGCGCTTCCCCGGTCGGACCGCTACTACTCCGACAAAGAGAGCTTCATCGAGGACTTTCACATCACGGGGTTCGATCACATCGGGCACGTCGGAGCTTTTTCCCTCACCCCAATCATCGACAACGGCATCATTCCCGCAGATTGCAGGTCAGCTCCGCCCGCACAGTTGAACGAGCTGTACCACCAATATCAATTCACCGCTGCCCCGCTACCGGAGGGAGTCCTCATCGAGATTTGCCTCCTCGCCGAGGACCACGGCTCTCGTGGTTATGCGCCGCAGGTACGTTTCTTGGAGCGAGTCACGTTCAATAATCTTTCTCCGCTATCGATCGACGAGCTCGTCACGCAACACATCATTGAAGGAGTTTCTACCCATGTTGGAGACGTTAAAGCCCCTGATTGGGAAGCTCTGTTCGGGTACTTCCGTAACGCCCGAGAACTTTGAGAACGGCTACGCCTTCTCGAGTTACAACACCGACTTCTTTGCGGTCTGGACCATCGAAGACAGGTTTTGCTTCAGTTGGTCCGAACGCCACCCAAGCACCGCATTCTGCATCGACACCCAGAGCGCGACGATAGCCTCGTACATCGTTATCGCTGCGGTTGGAGCACTGCGCCGCGCGGAACTTTTCCAGGACGCCATCTCGCCTGTCATCCTCTCCGATGAGCTGCGTAGCCGGTGGGTTTCCTCCCCCACCCGCTGGCCTCGCATCGCGAACTATCAGTACATCGCGAATCCGGAGCTGTCCCTCAATTCGACGAACTGCGCCGCGCTTCGACAGCTGCAGTTTGCCGTACAGTTTTCGGTCGAGGGCTACCTCAATTCCTACCTCAACGCCGACGCGAGTCCAGCGCTCACCCCGTTCAGGACATCATTCGAGCCATATCTACGCCAGCTCAGCGACACGGGCGTCGACATCTCACGGATGATTCCCCCGACGCCCAGCCGATAGAAAGATCTCCGAGGCCGGGGCTGCGTACCGCTCAGAGCGATGCACTTTCTACACGACGCACCTGCGAAGCAATCAACTTACGCTTCTGGTAGCTGCACCCACTGCGCGACAGCCGCTCCTCCCGCAGGCTCTTTGTAAGACTCCAACAGCACATCAAAGCCAATTGGCATGACCTGAGAAAGAACATTAAGCTCGTAGTGATTTGGGAATATTGTCCGCATTTCCATAGGAACATACTCCCCCCTAATTGCAAGCCGTCCCGTAATGGGAGTTAACTGCTGAAATTCCCAGCCAGGATGAACATCCTCCAGGGCATACGGAACGTTAATACTAGGCCAACCCAATTCTCGTCTTGCGTGATCCCCGATCCGAACAATCGCCCAGCGCAGCATAATCTCACCATAGTCGGAGAGCATCGTAGGGACTCGCGGCTCTAGATACTCGGTCTCCCCATAGAGAGCCTGTGGATGCGTTCCTGCCTTATCCCAAATATGATACCAATTAGCGGCCACAATCCCACGTTATACCTACGCCGTTACCGCGCCAGATACGAATCTGCGCACCCGCATGCTCGGCGAAGTCGATCAAATCAGCCGTTACTGACATCAGCCCTGCCCCTTACCCGCAAGAATACCCAACTGCACACACTCACTGGCAGTAAGAACAAAGTCGCCCGCTAAAATCTGTACTTGCCGTGCGCCACCTGGAAGATCGAATTGGGGCACATTAATTCCTGTACGAATGAAGAAACCTTCAGGAAGATTTACGATCTCATATTGGAAGTACGGGTCATGTAAAGCGAAGATATCAAGAGCTCACGCTTCAAAAGAAAATGACTCACCGCTCACCGGAAGCTGCCACAAATACTTACCGGACGGCATTCCGATTCGATCCAGATACGGCCCATACGCCTCTCGATACTTCGACAACGAGGAAAATACCTCTATTGTCGATCGATCCATACGAGCAAGCACGGTCTCACTATCCTCAACAAAGCGCAGAATGCCCTTGTTGTCGAAGCGAGGTTTCCCCGCGCCAGCTGGCTCGGTCGCAGCCATTGAGTCCTCCTCATCCACCAGTCAACGATCGGCATGTTTCATCCACCATGATACGTAATCGTCCAGCCAGACTATCCCATCGATTCCTCGCCTTGTGAAGGCGTCTGGGTTTCGAAGCGTTTGCTGCGAGAGTTGGCGGAGCGAAACTTCTAAGCCCCGCGCGCAGGCACGAAGCTGTGAACCACCTGATTGGCCGGTGACTTTCTCTGCGTCTTGCGTGCCGCGTTGCCGGGCTATACCTGTCAGCGTATTGCCGCAGGCACGCGGCGGTGTCGCCGTAGACGCACCTAGGTCCGCACCCACAGCGACAGCATTTCCGCGTTCCCCGATTGGAACACTCCAATCTCCGAAGACCTCATCAGCACAATCGTGGGGAACGACGACCCCCTCTCCAAAGACTCCTCTTCCTGGTACCGAATCGTCCGATCTGCCGAACGCTCAACGTTTCCACTCGACGTGACGCGGCTTCGGCCCCTCCCCGGATTCACCGCGGCCGTAAAATCGAGACAGTCGATAGCGCACGCTGAGGAGGAGTAACTCTCGCATGAACGAAGAACTCGCCGCATACATCACCCGCCTGTGCGAACTATCCGGACACACAACCCAGATCGACGATGATTTGATCCTGGTCAAGCCGGGTGAAGATTTTATCTACGACGCATTCACCAGGCGGAAGGGGTACTACGCCTACGGCCACGTCGATAGATACTTATACGGCGGGCCACGCTTCGGCTCCGCTTCCTTCGAGATCTTCAAGAAGTTCGCCATCATGCACTTCGCCGCAGACATTCGCGCAGCGCACCAGCTCCCACCCCTCAACCTCCCACCAGTGACCGACGCTCACCCCGGTTTTTCCATCGAATTCCACGAACCCACCTCGTACCTGCTGACAAGCAAAGCCTCCCCCATTCCCACGACATACACATCCTTCTCGCCAGCTGCGCTGCTCTCGTTGTCATATCTGATGGGCATGTCAAGCGAAGACCTGCTCTCCCTCGTCCTCGAACCGTCCGACGCCGAATACGCCGCGCTCTTCGACCGCTCACCCATATCCACAACCACTGGCGCGAAACTCCAGAACAATAGCAACCATGTAAGCATCCTCTGATCGCTGCATAAAGGACCACCACCATGCTCGAACAGCACAACGACCTCATCGAACGCCTTTTGCGCGACTCATTGACCAGAACAAGTGAATTTAACGGGGGTTGGACTTTTACGAATGATGGCACCCTCTATTTCACTGTCTGGGATAAGGGCGGAACCACATTCTTCTCATGGTCAGAAAGACAACCATCGACGAGTCCCGGCCTTAAGACTGATTGTGATTCTGTCGCTGCCTACGTATTAACGACAGAGCTGGGATCGATGCGCGCCATGGCTCTGCCTTTCGACGTGCCGAGATTCCCCGAAAGGCTCGATCAGCTTCACCCCTCATGGGTAGCCGACAAGACCCCGTTGCCACCCGCCTTGTTCTACCACCGCATTGAGGATCCCAGTGTCTGCTTTTATTCAAGCAGCCCATTCGATGCCGTGCCCGTTACTTACGCGATGGAATACGACCTCGAAGACATCCTGAAGAAATACATGGCCTAAGCCAACGACTAACACCACGCACGCTGACGAGACCACCGGCCTCTGGGCCAGTCAGCCTCAAGCCCTCGACAAACGACTCAGGAAAGCATGAGACACTACAGACTATGACAACGATCAGCAACGACAAGTTCATTGAAGCAGTCGTTTCCGCCGCACACAGGAAAGTAATTGAACTGTCCGAAGAACACATTTTTTTCAATGGGCCAGATCCTCAAGTCATGATTCATATCTGGCGAAAGGACGGCTTTTATTTCAGCGGGACAAGCGAGCGAAGTTACAGGCCCGGAGGCGAAATTCGTGCTAACGATCTGACCACAGTCAAACAATGGCTCGTGATGGAATTGTTCGACCATCTTCGCCTTAGCCTGCACCTGGAGGATATTGGCATTGCATTCAGATGGCTCTCTCCTGCCCCACACTGGTCACAAGATCTCGAGACAGGGGAACTCCTCTACGAGGGGTCGTCCACGGGCATCATCGCGGACATATCTACACGTGCTGCCCTAAATCTGCCCTGGTTCATGAAGCACTCACCCGAGCGCCTCTTCGAGATCGCCCACATTGAAAGCACCAAGGAAGTCTGCCAGGCCCTGTTCGGCATGCCGCGCGTTCCCTTCGCTAAGCCCACGGACAGACAGGAGTAACACATGCTGTGGGAACAGTTTCGTAGCCTCGCACTCCCGCTCCTCGCCGAGCACTTTCCCCCTGAACTCATCGAAGACAACGGCGACAGCATCGTTTTCACTGATAGGCGTAGTCTGGCCAGCTTTTTCGTCACCGAGAACGCACGAGGACTTACCATCGGCCGCCACGAAGAACGCAATACCGTCGGTACGTTCTTCACGAGCCCTTCCATTGAGTTGGCGACCATAGCACTGACATTCCTCGCACGCGAGGGGCTCGGTAAGCTCGTCGATATGCACTATCCTACGGACGAACTTCTAGGCCCCGTATCAGGCACCGACTACAGCATCACGGAAGACAGATCCAGCGGATTTCACCTCACCCACAAAACCGACAGCACACTACGCGCAAAATGCGACTATTTTACATACGCCCGTGCCCTCGCCGAGGCCTCGACCCCCTCCCTGGAATCACTACAGCCGTAGAATCGAGACAGTCGATCCTGCGCCCCGAAGAGGAGCAACCATCACATGAACGAAGAACTCGCCGCCTACATCACTCGCCTGTGCGAACTCTCCGGGCACACAACGCGGATCGACGATGATGTGATCCTAGTCGAGCCGGGTGAAGACTTTATCTACGACGCATTCACCGTGCGGAAGAACTATTATGTCTACGGCCACTACAACAGATACGCTTTCAGTGGCACGCGGTTTGGGTCCGAGTCCTTCGAGATCTTCAAGAAGTTCGCGATCATGTATTTCGCTGTTGATATTCGCGCTGCGCACGACCTTCCCCCGATCACATTCCCTGTAATTTCCTTCCCTCACCCGAACTATTCCATCAAGACCGCATCAGGCAGCACGCACAAGCTGATAGATACACGCACGGTACTTCCTACAACTTTTACGACCATCACACCCGATGCCCTGGTGCCTCTGTCGTACCTGATGGGCACGCCAAGCAAAGACCTGCTCTCCCTCGTCCTCGAACCGTCCGGGGATGGATACGTTGCTCTCTTTGAGGGTCCACCCACTTCCACGCCCACTGGCGCGAAACTCCAGAACAATAGCAACCACGTAGGCATCCTCTGATCGCAGCGGAAGGACCACCACCATGCTCGAACAGCACAACGCCCTCATCGAACGCCTTTTGCGTGGCTCTTTGACCAGGACACGGGAGTTTAACCAGGCGCTGTCTTTCACGAATGACGGCACCCTCTATTTCACTGTCTGGGATAAGGACGGAACCACGTTCTTCGCACGGTCGGAACGACAGCCATCGACTAGTGCTGATCTTCAGACTGATTCTGATTCTGTCGCTGCCTACGTCTTAACGACGCAGCTGGGAGCAAAGCGCGCCATGGCACTGCATTTCGACGTCCCGAGATTCCCCAGAAAGATCGATCAACTCCCACCATCATGGGTAGCCGAGAAGACTCAGTGGCCACCCACCTTGCTCTACCACCGCATCGATGACCCGAGCGTCCGCTTTTATTCAAACACTCCATCCATTGCTGTGCCCACCACTCACGCAATGCAAGACGACCTCGAAGACCTCCTCAAGAAATACATGGCCTAAGCCAACAGTCGGAGCACTTCGGAGTTCTCTCCCTCTAGCGCACACGCATTGTCGGGCCAGTCAGCCTCAAGCCCTCGACAAACGACTCAGGAAAGCATGAGACACTACAGACTATGACAACAATCAGCGACGACGAGTTCATCAATACCTTAACTTCACTCATGAACAGGCCTGTGAAGGCACTAAGTGACGATCACGTCTACTTCCACGGTCCAGATCCTCAAATCATGATGCACGTCTGGCACGAGGACGGCTTTTATTTCGGCGGCACAAGCGAGCGCTCGTACAATCCGGGACCCGAAGTTCGCGCCAACGACCTCATCCCAGTTAAACAATGGCTCGTGATGGAATTGTTTGACTTTCTCCGAATGAGCCAGCACCTGGACGCTATCGGGATCGCATTCAGGCGCCTATCTCCCGCCCCAAGCTGGTCTCAAAATCTCGAGACAGGGGAACTATTTTACGAGGGGTCACCCACGGGGATCCTCACAGATGACTTATCACGTGCCGCCGCGAATCTTCCTTGGTTCCTCAACCACTCGCCCGAACGGCTCCTCGAGATCGCCCACATCGAAAGCACCCAGGAAGCCTGCCAAGCCCTCTTCGGCATACCACGCGTCCCCTTCGCTAAGCCCACGGACAGACAGGAGTAACACATGCTGTGGGAACAGTTTCGAAGCCACGCACTAGCGCTCCTCGGCGAGCACTTTCCCCCGAATCTCATCGAAGACAACGGTGACAGCATCGTCTTTACCGATAAGCGTAGTCTGGCAAGCTACCTCATCACAGAGAACGCACGAGGAATCACCATCGGATGGTACGGCGAGCGCGATACCATCAGCACGATCTTCACGAGTCCTTCCTTAGACCTGGCCACTGTGGGTCTTACCCTCCTCGTACGCGAGGGGCTCGACGAGCTCGTCGATATGCACTATGTTCCGGACGAGCTTCTAGGCCCTGTGCCGGGCACCGACTACAGCATCAGAAAAGACAGATCCAGAGGATTTCACCTCACCCACAAAACCGACAGCTCGCTCAGGGCAAAATGCGCATATTTTACATACGCCCGTGCTCTCGCCGAGGCCTCGACCCCCTCCCTGGATTCACTACGGCCGTAGAATCGAGACAGTCGATCCTGCGCCCGAGGAGGAGTAACTCTCGCATGAATGAAGAACTCGCTGCATACATCACTCGCCTGTGTGAGCTATCCGGGCACACAACCCGGATTGACGATGATTTGATCCTGGTCGAGCCGGGTGAAGACTTTATCTACGACGCTTTCACCATGGTTGAGGAGTACTACGCCTACGGCGAGGTCGATAAGTACTCATTCGGCGGGTCGCTCTTCGGGTCCGCGTCCTTCGAGATCTTCAAGAAGTTCGCGATTATGCATTTCGCCGCAGACATTCGTGCAGCACACCAGCTCCCGCCCCTCAACCTCCCACCAGTGACCGACGTTCACCCCAGTTTTTCCATCGAATTCCGCGAACCGATCGCGTACCTGCTGACAAGCAAAACCTCCCCCATCCCCACGACATACACATCCTTCTCGCCAGCTGCGCTGCTCTCGTTGTCATATCTGGTGGGCACGTCAAGCGAGGACCTGCTCTCCCTGGTCCTCGAACCGTCGGGAGCCGGATACGCCGCGCTGTACCAGCACGACTAAGGGTTCCCCGCTCCTGGTGCTAGCTCACGGAGCACGGGATGAGACCGTCGGTCACGCCTCCTTCCCTCGCACGAGGGGAGGTCAGGGATGCCGTTCCGCGCTCGCCCATCAGTTAGGATGTCCGCTGAGGCAACGACCCGAGGGAGTGAGCGCCCATGCTGGAAGAATTCGACGACCTGATTTCCAGGCTCTGCGCAAACTCTTCAATGACTCAAGAAGAGCACAGGGACAGGCTGTTTTTCACCGATGACGGCCTTATCTTTGACTCGTTGTGGGAATCGAACGGCTATTTTAAGTTTGCTCGTTCGGAACGCCCGTCGTTCGGTGGCGGCTATTTGTGGACGCGCAACCCAACCATCGCTCAGTATCAGCTGGTTGTCGTTCTTGGAAGTTGCATTCGTCGCCTCAACTCATGGGATCCGATAGCACTACCGTCGCAGCCAGACACTCTCGAGAACGCCTGGTCACTCACACCTGTACCGGGCACGACAGCGATTGACTGCGTTTACGTTGACGATCCGGAACATAGTTTCGGGACTTTCACCAACGACCAATGGCTTCGACTCGCGAGTCTTCTCACTATGCCCCTCGAGGACGCGATTCAGCTCTACACGACGGAATAACCCGCCGCGGAAAACGTTCGCTCGTCACCCTTCAAGGTGACGAGGCCTCGGCCCCCTTCCCGGGTTCACCGCGGCCGTAGAATCAACGTAGTCGATAGCGCACTCTGAGGAGGAGCAACCCTCACATGAACGAAGAACTCGCCGCATACATCACTCGCCTGTGCGAACTCTCCGGGCACACGACCTGGATCAAGAAAGACTTAATCCTGGTCGAGCCGGGTGAAGACTTTATCTACGACGCATTCACCATGGTCAAGGAGTACTACGCCTACGGCCACGTCGATAGATACTCATTCAGCGGGGAACGATTCGGCTCCGCGTCCTTCGAGATCTTCAAGAAGTTCGCGATCATGCACTTCGCCGCAGACATTCGCGCAGCACACCAGCTCCCACCCCTCAGTGTCCCAGCAGTGACCGACGTTCACCCCGGTTTTTCCATCGAGTTCCTCGAACCGATCGCGTATCTGCTGACAAGCAAAGCCTCCCCCATTCCCACGACGTACACATCCTTCTCGCCCAAGGCCTTGGTCTCTCTGTCGTACCTGATGGGCACATCAAGCGAAGACCTGCTCTCCCTGGTCCTCGAACCGTCCGGGGATGGATACGTTGCTCTCTTTCAGCGGTAACTCACATGCTGTCTCACCGTTACCAAACGCTTATGCCCGAAGAATGGATCTCCCAATGCTAGAACAGTTGCAATCCCTGAGGCAGAGGATCTCGCACGCAGACTTGAGCGTACAAAACATCGGAAATTGTGATTACTTACTTAATGCGCCTTACGCGCGGTACTACCGATTCCGATTCGCTGATGGATTCTACGAAGTAGGTTCATATGAGCGACACACTCCCGATAGCTTCAGTTTTCAGACGCGCAACGAAGCCATTGCCCTCTATCAATTCACACGAATCATTGGAGGATTGTACCGAAGCGCCCAGAGTTACAAACAGCTGGCCACACCGTCCGGATAGGCTGCCCTTCAGGTGGGGTGGGCTGTTGAGCGGCCAGAAGAATCATTGAGGTCTTTCGACGTCACTGCGGACAATGATCCGTCAATGCACTTTTCTACCTCTGAACCAGAATCCCACATTATTTTGACGTATTTCATGTCTTTTCCTCTCGATTCACTGATCGATATTTTCTTCGATCCATCTGGCGGCGAGCTGGGCACCGATCATAGACATATCCACGCTCTCTCCTTCTAGTGGCCACCTATCACAGACGAGCATCAGCTCAACCATCAGGGAACCGACTCCAACGACCACACGACGAAAGGACAAAGCATGGATCCCGCAGCGATTATCACAACGCTAACGAATTCTGCAGCACTCCATGCCGACATTACTTCAGGCACCTACCACATCACCTGCGAGACCGACACAACTACATCCATTCATATTGATCTGCACTCACAGAGCATCACCAGTACTTACGACGATAAACAAACCACCGTGAGCACACCAAATGTCACTGTCTTTTGTTTCGCGCTCACCTTCCGCTTAGCACCCCTGTGGCGCCAGGCACAAGGACTGAAGACGATCCGTGGAATGCACACCTTCAGTAATCTTGAAACTGAATGGACATTGCGCCGAGAAACACTGGAAGACCCCCGCTTCCTCTTCCGGAACGCCAACGATCCATCGCTCGTTTTCTCGACGACAAACCCAAACATGGACGCCGTCATCACGAAAGCAAGCTCACTAGATCTCAGCACTCTCCTCACCGCCTACACGCAGCCCGAACCATCACACGTCTACGCGCTGATGTGAGGATACCGCCGAGCACAGAGACTGGCCGACAAAAGTACCTCACAACGACCAGGAAGGACCACCACCATGCTGGAACAGCACAACGCCCTCATCGAACGCCTTTTGCGCGACTCTTTGACAAGAACAAGTGAATTTAACGGGGGTTGGACTTTTACGAATGACGGCACCCTCTATTTCTCCGTCTGGGAAGAGGATGAGAACATGTTCTTCTCATGGTCAGAGAGACAGCCATCGAAAGGTATCGTACTTGATACTGATTGCGATTCCGTCGCGGCCTACGTATTAACGACGCAGCTGGGAGCAAAGCGTGCCATGGCACTGCATTTCGACGTACCGAGATTCCCTAGAAAGATCGATCAACTCCACCCGTCATGGGTAGCCGACGAGACCCCATGGCCACTAACCTTGCTCTACCACCGCATCGACGATCCAAGTATCCGCTTTTATTCAAACACTCCGTCCCTTGCAGTATCCACCACTCACGCGATGCAATACGACCCCGAAGATCTCCTGAAGAAATACATGGCCTAAGCCATCATCCGACAGCCCGCACGCCCCGGCCTCGTCCCCACAAACAGTGAGGCGGCGGGAGCTTCACACTCCCACCACCTCACTGCAGGCGCAACCAGAGGCCGCGCCTTTAGGGTTTGAATCAGCCCTCGCGGAACATGATGCCGAAACTACCGCGCGGGTAGTGCCACTTGAGCACGCCCTTCGGCGCTACGGCCAGGCAGGTGCCGCACTCGAGGCACGCCGCGTACTCAACGCCGACGGTGCCGTCGGCCTCAACCGAGTACACCTTTGCCGGGCAGACGCGCTCGAGCAGAGCGCCAGCACCAGTGGCGCGAGCGAGTTCCTGATTGACCTCGATGTGGGATTCTTCCTCATCCAGGTAGTAGGTGTTCCCAGCCAAGCGGGCGGGGACACTCTCGATGACGAATTTAGCCATTGCTCGTCCTCCTTTCAGAAATCTCGTCATAGGGCGCGGATGCCCGCGAGGACATCGCCCATGATCTGCGTCAGCTTCAGGCCCGACGCCTTGAGGGCGTCGAGTCCGACCTTGCGGATGTGGCGCCTCGGCGTCAGGTCATGGTTGAAGATGCCGTAGAACACCTCGGCGCCAAGCTTGCCGTAGTCCTTGTACATGCGCGGGCGCTCCAGGAAGGCCGGGGCCTTCGCGTAGGTCGCCATGTCCTTGCCGACAAAGCTGCTGTCGAGCAGGGCGCGGTACTGGTCCATCGACTGCTGGCCAAAGTCCATGGTCTGGAAGGCCTTCTCGATGGCTTCGGCAGCCGCCAGCGCGGAGCCAGCCGCCAGGTCCATGCCACGGATGGTCAGGCCCGTGTTGAGGGTAAAGCCCGCGGCGTCGCCGATGATCATGAGACCCGGGCGGGTCAGATCGTGCGCCACCATGGCGGGACCGTCCTCAATCGTGAGGTGGCATCCGTACTCGAGGAGGGTTCCGTCCTCCAGGAGAGGGGCAATGGCCGGGTGGTTGAGCATGTGATCGTGGACGTCAGACGAGGCGAGCCCCGACTTCTCCAGATCGTCCAGGCGCATGACGACGCCGAGTGAGATGGACTCCTCGTTGGTGTAGAGGAAACCGCCGCCGGCGACGCCCTGCGTGCAATCGCCGACCATCGCATAGGCGACACCCTCGTTGCCGCGGACGTTGAAGCGATCCTCCAGGACCTTGCGCGGCAGTCCGATGACGGACTTGACGCCGACCGCGAGGTGCTTCTTCGGTTCCTTGGCGCGGATGCCAGCCTGCTGAGCGATGAAGGAGTTGACGCCGTCAGCGGCGACGACCACGTGTGCACGCAGTTCGTCCTCGCCGGCGGTGACGCCGACGATCTGCTGACCCTCGACGATCAGGGAATCGACCTTCACGCCAGGCATGACGGTCACTCCGGCTTCCTCGCACTGTTCCAGCAGCCACGCATCGAGCTTCGCGCGCAGAACAGTCACTGCGTTGGCGGGCTCGCTCAGACGCTTGTCCCAGTAGTCAATGTTGACAAAGGAACTCTCGTTGATGAGGCTCACGCAGTTGCGGGTGATCCGACGCTCAACGGGCGCGACGTTCACGAAGTCAGGGAACACCTGCTCCATGACGCGGCAGTAGAAGACTCCACCGGACAGGTTCTTCGAACCCGGCTCGGCGGCGCGATCGATCAGCAGGACTTCCCGGCCCTTGTTGGCGAGGGTGTAGGCGCACACCGCACCCGCCACGCCGCCACCAATGACGATGACGTCAAAGTCAACTTCCTCGGACATATTCCTCTTCTCGTTTCAGGAAAGCGCTGCGGTCAGCGCGGGAACAACCTCGTAGATGTCGCCCACTATGCCGTAGTCGGAGATCTGGAAGATCGGCGCGTTCTCGTCGTTGTTGACGGCCACGACGATCTTGGAGTCGGCCATACCGGAGGTGTGCTGCACCTGTCCGGAGATGCCCAGCGCAACGTAGATATCCGGCGAGACATGCATGCCGGAGACGCCCACGTAGCGGTCCTTGCTCAGCCAGGCGGTGCCCTCGGCGAGCGGACGCGAACAGGCAATCTCGGCGCCCAGGGCCTCGGCGAGGGCGTTGGCCATCGCGAGGTCCTCTTCGGCCTTGAAGCCGCGTCCGCAGGACACGATGCGGCGAGCCGCAGCGAGGTTGGCGGGGCCTGAGCCGGCAGCCTGGACGTTGGTGATGGTCGCGCCCATGGCACCACCCTCAGCGGTCTGGGCGGCGGGGCCGCCCTCGACGCCAGCGCCGCCCTCGAGGACGAGCACGGCACCCTGGAAGGCGACGGTCTCGTTGGTCAGACCACCGTAGCGGGCGACCTCAGCGCCGGAGCCCGACACGGAGGTGGCACCAACGACGACGGGCAGCGCCAGGGCGGCGGCTGCGGCGCCGGCGAAGGAGCGCTCGGCGGGACGGTTCGCGGCGAGGATGACGTCGCCCTTGGCGTCGGCCAGCAGTCCGGCGACGACGCCAGCGTAGGCCTCGGCGGGCACATTCTCGGCGGTGGGGACGTGGATGAGCTTGTCGACGTTGCCGACGGCGGGTGCCGTGGGGGCGACAGCGATGACGGTGGTGGTGCCACCGATAGCAGCGGCAGCCTCAACGAGGTTGGCGATGCGCTCGTCGGTCGTGAGAATCCAGGTGTTCGTCATTGTTCTGCAGTCCTTTCTCAGAGTGCGCCAGCGTTGCGCAGGGCAGCGACGAGCTGGGCGGCAGCGTCGTCACCGGTGAACGTCTCGTTGCGGCGCGCCTTCGCGACGGGCTTGGCGCGGCCGGTGACCTCGAGGGACACCTCGACGGGAGAAACCTCGGCGACGGCCACCTCGTCGAGAGGCTTCTTGCCGGCGGCAAGGATGTCCTTCATGCCGGGGACCTTGACGGCGGCGGCATCGGTGGCCACGGCGACGACGACGGGGCCGTCGACCGTGATGGTGCGGGTGCCACCGGCGGCGGACTGGGTCAGCGTCCAGCCGTTGCCCGCGGCCTCGACCGCGATAACTTCCTGGAAGCAGGGCCAGCCGAGGAAGCCGGCGATCAGGGTGGAGACCATCTTGGCGGACTCGTCGATGGAGGAGTCACCGGTCAGGACGATGTTGGCACCCTCAATCTTGCCCACGAGGCCCGCGAGGGCGGAGGCAACGGTGGTGGCGTTCCAGGTGGCGGTGGCGTCATCGGCGACGACGAGGGCGCGGTCCATACCGCGGGACAGGGCACCCTTCTTGGCCATCGACGAGGCCACGGCCTTGCCACCCACGGAGATGCCCACGACATCGGTGCCGAGGGAATCAGCAAGTGTGCGGCCCACCTGGACGGCAACGGGATCGTATTCGGAGATCGCGGCCTTGGCGCGCGACCAGTCGACGACACCGGAGGCGTCGACGGTGGTGTCTTGCGGGTTTGCTGCGTACTTGTACGCGACGATGATGCTCATCATCTGCCCTTTCTGCACGTGCGTGCTGTTGGTGGTTATGGGTGGAACAGGCTCTGCGGGATTCGAAGCGGTTCGCTTAGAATGACTCCATGTGACCCCTCTCTCGGAAGGAGTGCGCGCAGTGACGCGTCTTGCCGGTCAGAATCCCGTGAAAGCGGGCAGGCCTCGTGATCCTCAGCTGGAGGAACGCGTTTTTCGCGCCGCCCTTGATCTGTATGGGGAAGCCGGCTGGACAGGCTTCAATCTGACGAAGATTGCCGCCGAAGCCGGGGTCGGTAAGTCCAGCCTGTACTCGCGCTGGAACGACCGCAACACGCTGCTGCATGCCGCCTTCACCGCTCTCATTACGTGCCCCGGCCCCAGGGGAGATTCCCCACGGGAGATCCTCGTCAACGAGGCGGACTTCCGCCTGCGTGAGTACCTGGGCCCGAACCGATCCGCCGTGCGCCGCCTCTTTGTCGAGGCCGGCAACGCCGAAGATCCCGTCATCCGTCAGGTCTACGAGGACCTGTTCGTGACACCGCTCCTGGCCATCCATGAGCGACTCTGGGATTTCAAGCGCAACGGGGAGCTGCCCCGCAACACGTCGGTTGTTCGTCTGCTCGATGCCGTCGAAGGCAGCGTGCTGATGCGCACGTTCTGCCTGCCAGACGATTTCATCGACTGTTTCCTGATGAAGGTTCCCGCGTACGTCGCAGACCTTGTTGACGATCAGCTTCACCACCACGAGCCCTCCCGCCAGCTCGGGTTGTGAGGTGCGGCGCGCATGGCGCGCTGGACGATGAAGGCGAGCATCGGCAGCTCGGCCCGCATGGTCGTGGGTCCCCCGTGTCCGGGGTAGACGCGCAGCGCGGGGTCCAGCTCGGTCAGGCGCGCGCAAGAGCGCACCATGTCCGCGTCGTTGCCCAGCACGAAGGCCGTTGAGCCAATCGCGCCCTGGAAGAGCATGTCGCCGCTGAACATAACCTTGTGGTCCTCACAGAGCAGGCAGATACTGCCGGGGGTGTGTCCGGGAGTGTTCAGGACCGTCAGAGAGTCGCCGCCCCAGGTGACGACGTCGCCCTCTTCGAGCGCGCGATCCACGTGGTCGACCGTGTAGTCGATGCCCTCCTCGTCGAAGCCGGAGCGGTGCACGTCGGCCACGCCGTCGACGTCGCGGGCGCCGCAGGCAACCCAGCAGCCGTAGGCCTCGACAAGCTCGTTGACCGCACCGATGTGGTCGGAGTGGCAGTGCGTCAGGATGATACCGACAACCTTCTTGTCGCCGAACCAGCGCAGGATCCGCTGCGGCTCCGCCCCTGGGTCGAGGACGATGGTGCCGGCCTCGTTCGTGAGCGCGTAGCACTCGGCCTTCCACGCTCCGACGGTCATCTGTTCGATCGTAAACACGTCAACGCCCCTTGAAATCGACGGACCCGGTTTCGGCGAGGGTGTACCCGCGCGTCTCGGGGGCCCAGATGAGCGAGACGACCGTACCCAGGACGGAGATCGCCGCACCGGCGAGCATCGTCGCGCCAAAGCCGTGGGTCTCCATGAACGAGGGCAGGATGTACAGCGAGACGACGGTGCCGATGCGGCTCAGCGACATCGCGAAGCCCATGGCGGTGGCGCGCACCTCCGTCGGGAAGAGCTCGTTGGGGTAGAGCCACTCGAGGTTGCCCGGGCCGCCCGCGAGCAGGGCGTAGGCGATGAGGCACCCCATGATGAGGCCGATGCCCGCGCCCGGGAAGAAGCCGACGATGGCCAGGGCGACCGTCATGCCACCGAAGCAGCCGATGATGAGGGGCCGGCGGCCGATCCGCTCGCACAAGTACATGGCGGGGAAGGTACCGAGCATGAAGAACGTGCCGACGAGGAGCTCGACGAGGAGGGCGTCGCGCCCGTGCTCGAGGCCGATGGCGCTACCGATGATCTGCTCGCCGTAGGTGTAGAACGCGAACATGGGGATCGCCTGACACAACCAGATGACGCCGATGAAGATGATGCGCTGCAGGTAGACGCCGCGCAGGACCTTCGACACCGAGGTCTTGGCGGCCTCTTCTGCCTTGGGAAGGCGAACGTTGGCTCCCAGGGTCTTGTGGACGATCGCCTGCGCCTCCTCGGCGCGACCCTTGGAGACGAGCCAGCGCGGGGATTCGGGGATATCCCAGCGCCCCACGAGGATCAGGATGCAGGGGATCGCGGAGGAGGCCAACATGTAGCGCCAGCCATGCGCCGTGTTGTACAGGCAGAAGCCGACCAGGGCCGCGACGTTGGCACCCAGGTACCAGGCTGCGGCAATGACGCCCATGGCTCCCGCACGGTACTTGCGCGGCGAGAACTCGGCGATCATCGAGGTCGCGATCGGGTAATCCGCTCCCACGGCCACGCCCACGAGGAAGCGCAGGATGAGCAGCCAGATCGGGCTTTGGACAACCGCGCACAGGACCGACAGGACCGCGATGACGACCAGGTCGATGACGAACATCTTGCGTCGGCCGATCAGATCGGTGAGCCATCCGCCGAAGGAGGCGCCGAGGAACAGGCCGACGAGGGAGGCGACGCCGAGGAGCCCGCGCCAGTGGGCGTCCAGGACGAGGTCGTTGCCCATTGCTTGCATCGCCACGCCGATGATGGCCAGCACGTAGCCCTCCAGGAAGGGGCCGCCCGAGGAGAAGACGATAACGCGCTTGAGCAGCGGTGTCATCTCGAGGTCTTCGAGGTCGATCGCGGTGTCGTTGTGAGCCACGATGTTCTCCTTTCCGGTGAAAGCGTGTGTGCAGTCGTGTGGTGGGTGTGGCGCGGGAGAGGTGCTAGGGGCCTCTCCCGCGCCCCAGGCGCGGGGCGCCTTTACCCCACGAGGTGCATCAGCGGTATTCGATGATGCCCCAGTTCAGGTGCGGCTTGGCACCGGTCTCTTCGGCGTCAGCGTCGACCAGCATGAAGCGCAGCTCGCCCTCGGCGACCTTCCACAGCTTGGTCTTGAGTGTGGTGCCGGGGTGGACCGGCGAGGTGATGCGGGTCTTGAAGCGGGTGATGCGCTCCGGCTCGCCGGGAACGAACGCGTTGATGGCGTGACGCATGACGACGCCCGCGTAGGAGATCGCGTGCAGGATCGGGCGGGGCTCGCCGTTCTCTGCAGCGTACTCCCAGTCGATGTGCTGCGGGTGGTAGTCCCCCGACAGACGGTAGATGAGAGCCTGGTTCTCGGGGATCGTCTCGACAACCTCGACGTCGGCGTCACGCTCGGGCATCTCGACGATGTCCTTCGGAGGCTTGGGGCCGCCCCAGCCGCCGTCGTAGATCAGGCAGTCCCAGGACTCGTTGGTGAAGAGCAGGTTGCCCTCCGAGTCGTAGGTGTCGCCGATGTGCTGGGCGAGCAGGCCACGGCCCTCACCGCGGTCGTAGAGGCCCTCGAGGCGAACCTTGGTCTCGAGGTGGTCGGCCATCTTGGTGATGGGCTGGTGGAAGCGAATGTCGAAGCCCCAGTGCAGCGATCCGGCGTAGTTGTAGCCGTAGTCGATCGTGCGGGTGACCTCGGAGTCGACGATCAGCATGGCACCGAACATGGGCAGCACCTTGAGCCGGGGGGCGCGCTCGTCGTGCTCATTCAGGTACTCGAGGCCGTCCTTGCCGTCGATACCCGCGCCACAACCGAGGGCGAAGAGCTCCAGGTCGCGGAAGGTGTAGTCACGGACGAAGGGACCGAAGGTCTGTCCGACCATCTCGGTATTGATTGCCATTGTTCATTGTCCTTTCAATGGGATGGATTCAAGAGGTTGCGAGGAGTTGCTTGTTGACTTTGCCGTAGCTTCCCCGCGGGAGTTCCTCGACGAACTCCACGTAACTGGGCACTTTGAATGACGCCAGACGTTCCTCGCAGTGGTCGATGACGGCCTGGGGGTCGAGGCTGACGCCGGGTTCCGCGACGACGAAGGCCTTGACAGCCTGGCCGCGCACTCCGTCGGGCACCCCGATGACGGCGACCTCCTGCACGCCGTCGAGGCTCTCGATTGTGCATTCAACCTCGGCGGAGGACACCGATTCGCCCGAGCGCTTGATGAGGTCAACACGCCGATCCATGAAGTAGACCCAGCCATCCTCGACGTAGGCGAAGTCGTGGGTGCGGTACCAGCCGTCTTCGGAGAGAACCTCGGCGGTCGCCTCGGGGTTGTTCCAGTAGCCGGCCATGAGGCTGACTCCGGGGACGCCGTGGAGGACGAGCTCGCCGACCTCGCCCTCGGGCAGCTCGGTACCCTGGCAGTCAACGACGCGGACCTCGTAGCCGGGCCCCGCCTGGCCGATCGATGGCCAGCGACGCTCGCCTTGAGGCGGGTCCGTGACCGCTCCGATGAGACACTCGGTGGACCCATAGTTGTTGAGCAGAGTCACGCCGAAACGCTCCTCGAAGGCTTCCTTTTCCTTGGCGCTCAGGGGCAGGAAGTAGTGCATCTCGCGGACCTGGTGGTTGCGTTCCTCCGGGTCGACGGGCTGACGCAAGAGTGTCGCAACGATCATCGCCATGCCCTGCACGAGGGTCGCGCGGTGTTCGCGCGCCTCACGCCAGAAGCGCGTCGCGGAGTATCTCGACAGCATGATGAGCGTCGCGCCCATCGTCAGGACGGGTGCCAGCGCCGACAGCTGGAAGTTCACGCGGGCCGCAACCATGGAGGTCATGTAGCGGTCCTCGGGATTCATATCCAGTTCCCAGTTGACGAAGACGCCCGAAAAGACGAAGTTCGCCTGAGTGATGACGACGCCCTTGGGGGCCGAGGTCGTACCCGAGGTGAAGAGAATCGCCAACGTGTCCATGGGGTCCACGTGAGGATTCGACTCAAAGGAGTCGGAGGCGTCCGCCCGCAGGTCGGCCAGGAGCGCGACGTCCGCCCCGGCCTCGTCCCCGGGGGTGCCCTCCCCCACCGCCACGATGTCCGTCACGGACTCGGGCAGGTGGGAGAGGACCTCTGCGATGTTGTTCACGCAGGTGATCAGCATCTGAGCCCCGCACAGGCCCATGATGCGCCCCAGCTCGCAGGGTGCCGACGTGGCATCGACGGGGACCGCGATAGCCCCCATCTTGGCCAGCGCCAGCGTGCACTCCACAAACTCGACGCAATTGTCGAGGTAGAGAGCAACGCGGGTGCCGGCCCCAACGCCCCTCGCAACGAGGGCGTTGGCACACGTGTTGACGCGCGCGTCGAACTCACGGTAGGTGAAACGAGCAACCGACGAGGTATCAGCATCCTCGTACACGAGGAACTCATGGCCTCCGCGCTCCATCACCTGCCGCTGCCACAGTTGCGCAACTGTGGTGTTCTCCGGCACCCACGTCGAGCTGGTCATTCGATCAGTCCTCGTCAGCTGCCTTGACGGTGCCGGACGCGATCAGGGCCTCGATGGCCTCGTCGGCGTAACCGGCGCGCTTGAGGATGTCGCGCGTGTCCCCACCCAGAGCGGGCATCGGACGCCAGAAGGCTCCCGGGTTGCGGCGGAACTTCGGGAAGGTGTTGAGCCCCTTGATGGTCTTGCCTTCCGCGTTCTCCCACTCGATGAAGCACTCGCGCGCCTGCACGTGCTCGGCCTCGAGAATGTCACCAAACTCGTTGACAACCTGCGCGGCGATTCGGTGCGCAACAAAGTCACGCTGCACGTCGTACTTGGACTGGGTCTTCAGGTAGGCCTCCAGGGTCTCCTGGATGAGGTCCGCCTTGGGGCTGTCAAGCCACAGGGCCGAGGTGCCCTCGGGGTACTCGTCGGTGCCCCACAGCTCGCCCAGGCCGATGGTCTCGAGCAGGTACTTGTTCTGCGGTACGCCGTACAGGCACAGGCCGATGAAGCCGTCCTTGCACTCGTAGATGCCGATGCCGCACAGGTTCTGATGGCGCGCACCCGGACGCGGGTAGGAGATGCCCGCGTTCATGTAGTCCATCATGTAGTACGTGCCCACGCGCAGCAGGGTCTCGTACATCGCCATGTCGATACTCTCGCCCTCGCCGGTAACCTGCACACGGTGCAGAGCCGCCAGCGACGAGGAGATGATCATCAGGGAGTTGATGTAGTCGCCCAGGTAGGGGGAGATGTTCATCGGCTGATCGGCGGAGCCGTTCTGCGTGACGATGCCGGCGTAGGCGGCGACCGTCAGGTCGTAGGCGGCCGAGTTGATCTGCTCTTCATCGCCGTACTGGCCGAAGCCGGAGACGTGCACGATGACGAGCTTAGGGTTGATCTCCCACAGGAACTCATCCGTGATTCCCTTGCGAGCGTACATCGGTCCCTTGCCGGACTCGATGAAGATGTCAGCGTCCTTGACGATGGCGCGCAGAGCTTCCTTGCCTTCGTCGGTGAAGGGGTTCATGGAGATCGAGCGCATGTTGCGGCGCTCCATCTCCTTGACCCACGCGGTGTCGCGCATCGAGTCGCCGGTCCACACGTTCTCGATCCACGTGACGTCGGCGCCCCACTCGCCCATGATGGCCGCAGCCGTGGGGGCTGCGATCTCAACGGCGGAGTATACGACCTTGACGCCATCGAGGACGCCGAACGACGGCTTATCCGTAGGCAGTGCCATGGCTATTCGTCCTTTCGTTCTCTGGTGCGTGAATCAGCGGTAGGGGTACAGGGCGGAACGGCCGGTGGCGAGGATCATCATTTCGTCGGTGCCACCGGAGACGCGGTCCACGCGCAGGTCGCGGTAGAAACGTTGGATGCGGTGGTCGCCGGTGATGCCGACGCCGGCCAGGACCTGCAGGGCGCGATCCACAACCTCGAACGAGGCCTCGGAGCAGTAGTACTTCGCCATCGAGCAGTCGCCGCGCGAGAGCAGACAGTTGTCGTGCTTCCAGGCGATCTCGTAGAGCATGTTGCGCATGTTGGTCAGGCGCACCTTCATCTCGGCGAACTTCAGCTGGATGAGCTGGTGGCGGGCGATGGCCTGGCCGCCCTGAATACGCTGGTTGGCGTACTTGGCGGCGTCCTCGAACGCGCAGTAGGCGGTGCCATAGTTGGTCAGGGCGACGAGGAAACGCTCGAGGTCGAAGTCGACCACGCCGCGGCGGAAGCCATTGCCCTCGGTGCCGAAGAGGTCCTTCTCTTCGAGCTCAACGTTGTCGAAGTAGACGTCGCAGCAAGAATCCATGCGCAGACCGAGCTTGTCCAGCGGCTCCTTGGTGATGCCCGGCTTGGACATGTCGACGAACCACTCGGAGTAGGTCTCCATGTTGTCGGCGTCGCGGGCCATGACGACCAGGTAGGGGGCGTACAGCGAGGAGGTGATGAAGGTCTTGTGCCCGTTGAGGTAGACCTTGCCGTCCTTGCGGGTGTAGGTGGTGCGCATGTCATCCCACGAGGAACCGGCCGACGGCTCGGTCATCGCGTAGTTGAGCATCTGCTTGCCGGTGCCAACGAAGGAGAGGATCTTCTCCTTCTGTTCCTCGGTGCCCTCGCGCAGGACGGTGTCCCAGCAGGGCATCTGGTAGAGCACGTAGGTGGGGCCGCCCTCGCGGCCGAGCGCCTCGTAGGCGGCGGTCAGGGTCACCCAGTCGGCACCGAGGCCGTCGTGCTCCTCGGGTAGGAGGATGCGGTCGAAGCCGAGCTCACAGATGGCCTCGGTCCACTCGATCGGGTACTCGTGCTTCTCATCGCACTCGTGGAAGTATGCGTCCCAGTTACGCGAATGCATGACCTCGGTAAAGGCATCGACCATGAGCTGCTGATCTTCATTGAGCGAAAAATCCACGTCGGTTCACTTTCTGTTTGTGAGCGTCTAGCTCAGCGGTGGATAGGGTGTTCGGTGAAGAAGTGCGCGCCCTCAGAGAGCACATCCATGGTGTCGTCGAGCATCTTGGAGTGATGAAGGAAGCCGTGGATGACGCCCTCAACTTCGTTGTAGAGGTGAGGAACGCTGCACAGATTGAGGATGTCGGCCAGAGTACGCGAGTCATCACGCAGGGGATCCAAGCCGGCGGACACGACGTAGCAGGGCGGGATGCCCTGGCTAAAGTCGGATCCCAGGATGTTGAAGTAGCGGTCGCTCACGTCCGCCGGATCGGCAAAGTACTGGTCGAGGTAGTACTGGTAGTCGGCCTCGGTCAGGCCATCCCAGGCACCGCCCAGGAGGCGCATGGACGAGGAATCCTTGAGCCCGTAGACGCCGTAGTACAGGAGCATCGCGCGCACGGACGTGAGCGAGCCCTCGTCGCGCATCATGAGCATCGTCCCCATGGACATGTTTGCTCCGGCGGAGTCTCCGGCGAAGGACACGTCCTCGGGGTCGATCCCCCACTGGCTCGCATTCTCACGAATGTGCGCAACGACGTCGCAGCACTCGTGGATCTGGCGCGGGAAACGGGCCTCGGGGGCGAGCGTGTAGTCCACGCTCACGACCGCGGCACCGGTCAGGTGGCACAGGGTGCGGGTGATGCGGTCGTGCGTATCCACGTCGCCGATCACCCAGCCACCGCCGTGCACGTAGACGATGAGCGGACGCTGGCCTTCCCCGCTCGGGCGGTAGTGGCGCACGCGCACCTGCCCGTAGCGAGTGGGAACCATGACGTCCTCGCTCGAGAACACCTCGGGGCCACCCTCGTTCCAGAACGCGCGCTCCTTGCGGTAGGCGGCACGCATGTCGTCGAGGCTCTGTCCGGTCACGTACGCGCCCGCGGCAAGTTCATCCTGCTTGGCGACGACCTGACCCATCTGCTCGGTCCACAGGGCCGGAACGTTGTACTTGTGACCCACGAGGTGCTCCTTTGCGATGTCCGTTGCTTATCAGTTCTGCTCGGTCTTCTTCGCGCGGGCGCGAACGACCAGGAGGAGCGCGATTGCGCACAACGCTGCGAGGATCGCGGTGCCACCCAGGATCATGAAGATCTGTCGGAAGGCACCAGCCTTGTCGTCGCCGGCGGCGTCGCGGATCGAGCCGAACCAGGTGTAGGAGAAGGTGTCGGGCAGGAAGCCGATGACGGAGAGCAGGCCCGAGGCGGTGCCGAAGACCGCGGGGTTGATCTTGCCCTCGGTCAGCTGCGACGACACGATGCCGAAGACGCCGTTGGCCATGAAGGCCAGGACGATAACCAGGGCCGCTGTGACGAACGGGTTCGCACCGGAGGGCAGGAAGACAAAGACCCCGAAGAGCAAGCCAGCGATGATCGAACCGCAAGCAATGACGCGCGACGGCGAGCCGACCTTTTCAGCAACACCACCGAAGATGGGAGCGGACAGGAGGGACACGCCGTAGGTACGGACGGTCGCGACCATCGTGACGACGGCGGGAGCCAGGAACATGACGTCCTTCATGTAGCCGGTCGTCTGGTTGACGCCCGTGTAGAAGAAATACACGAAGAACAGCGTCGCGGCGGCGAGCCACACGACGGGGTTGATGAGCACCTGGCCGAGCTGCTTGACCTCGAAGCCCCCCTCGGAGGAGCCGATCTCGCCGGCGAACTTCGGGATGAAGAGGAAGGAGAGGACCGCGAGGAACATGATGATGCCGCCCAGTATGAACAGCAGGACGCGCATGGGGATGATGTCCCCCTGCGAGGCGAGGTGGGTGACAAGCCAGGAGTTGAAGAAGCCCAGGATCAGACCGGCGAGGCCGTAGAAGGCGTAGGACAGGCCGATGTTGCGCGAGTACCCGTCTTCCTCGGAGACGAGGCGGACGAGCTTGTAGCGGATGCCCCACCAGATGAGGATCGTGGAGATACCCATCGCCACGAACAGAAGGCGGATGGTGAACAGCGACGGGAACATCGCGTACCAGAAGGTCAGGAGCGCGGTGAGGCCGAAGCCAACCCAGGACAGGGTACGAACGCGAACGATGTCGGCGACAATGCCGGAGGGCAGGTAGCAAACAAGGGCCGTGATCGCGTAGGCGCTCAGGAGGGTGCCCATCACCGTCGTGACGTTGTCGGTGGTGGCACCGCCCGAGGCAATCAGCGCCTTACCCAACGGGTCCTCAAAGACGTACTGCAGGTAGACGGGGGTGTAGATGATGGAGCTGCCGATGGAGACCAGAACGAGCAGGAAGAAGCGGTGTCCACGCGACAGATCATTCGCGTGGCGCTCCTGGGTGAGCATGCTCAGCACTGCGACCACCTTTCATGAAATTGAGAGGCTGGGAAATCAGTTTGTTGACATCGCCCCGCGACTATGTCTCGTATCTTCATCATTGAATGAAAAACCAGGTATTTGTCAACGTCGAGCCACTATTCCGATCACCGTTAATCATCATGAAGCGTGGCTACCAGTAGCACTCGCGGAACTTTGTGCTGTCAATGGTATCGAGAGCGAACCAGGTCAATCCCGACCTTGGTCCCAGATTATTTCCCGCAATTCCGGACCTTACGCGTCCAAAAGTGACCTATGCCAGCAGTGACGCGGACGGTGCTAAGAGCGCGTTTATTGCGGACGATCTTGGTCCATTTGTCAGCTTGTACTGAGATGTTCATTACTCCATAAAGAGCTAGTCATCCGACACAAAAAGGTCTAACTAGTTACACGCCGATCCCACCTCGACACACTTACACTCTAATCACATAAATTGTCTGACATATTTTCATTTAGACCCAAAAGGGAAATTCAATCGACAAACATCGCAAATTATCCGACGCTTATCGTCGGTAATATCGTCACGCACGTTGAAGCCGGATTCTTCACACACGAGATGTGCGGCACTATGATCCTCCAGACGCCCCGAAAATAGCCGTCCTCATTCCACCACGGCACCTGCACCCGTTGCAGTCGACGGAAGCACCGACTGCGGTCAGCCGCCAGTTTCTGCTCAAATGCAAAGACCCATGCAGCCTCCGCACCGCGGCGACCGCGCGTCTCTCAGTCGCGCTCACCCGACGCTCGCACGCAGTTCGCCGCCCACAGGCCTGTCAAGGCCGCCGAGTCCGACCAGGGGAAGGCCAGGTAGTCGCCCGCCAGAATCACCGACCCCCTATGCTCGGCGCGATAGCGTCGAACCAAACTGGCTCGCCCAACCCTGCAGGTCGGCATTGCCGCCGGAATCCTCACAACGCTGCTTGCATGCCAGTCGACGGCGTCAGCGACAGACGGCGCGAGCTTGGATAGCGCCGCGACAGCGCTCGTGATCAGCTCAGTGTCGGACTCCCCCATGACCATCGAGCGCTGCGCAGCCTCTCCATCAAACATGACGGTGACGGCATCCACGCCCGGCGCCGCATGCCCCGCGCGGCTCGCCACACACAACGCGGCGATGGGGCCAGCCTGGCTCGGCGACGCAAGGAGACCGTACGCGCCCCCCAGCTCCCTTTCCTCAAGGCGCCGGCTACACGCGAGAACGATCAGAAGCCCGGAGCTATAGGGGGTCGACAGGAGCTGGGCTTCGAGCGGGGACGGATCCGCGAGGAGCGAAGCGGCTGCGGGTGCTGGAACAGCCAAGACGATCCGGTCCCCCTCCACCACGGTCCCGTTGTCGAGGACCAACGCAGCGCCGGCCTCATCGCGCTCGACGCGAGCAACGGGAGCCTCGTAATGGATCGACAGTCCCGAGGCCAGCGCCCGAGGAATCGCTTCGAGCCCAGGATCCGCGGTCAGCGTGACGAAGGGACGCGCGCCGTAGGAGACCATGGCGAGCGCCGCACAGGCCGAGGTGTCAGCAAGATCCTGGAAGTAGTAGCCCCGAAACGAGGATCCGATGACCGCGCGGGTGAAGGCCTCGCCAAAGCGAGCGGAACACCATTCGTCGGCGGGCACGTCGATGTCTGCCCAGTGGGTGGGATCAGCCGGGTTGGCTTTCGCGAGGCGCGGGAACTGACGGGCCAGCTGCCACCCCGCCTGTGCGGCGTCGCCCCAGCCGATCACTCCGGCGCGCACCATCGAGTACGCGGAGGGACCGTAGGTGAGCGCCGCCGAGTCAACGATGAGTCCGGCGCGTGAACGAATGGGGCGCAGCGGCACCCCGAGGCGCTTGGCTATACGGGGGATGACACGGTAGGTCGAGGACAGAAAGTTTGCACCGACCTCAACCCGACAATCGGCCACCGTAGCTGTTTCAATGCGACCGCCAGCTCGCTCGCTCGCCTCGTAAACCTCCACGTCCTGGCCGCTCCGAGCGAGCGCGTCAGCGCATGCAAGTCCCGAGATCCCTGCTCCGACCACCAAGGTTTTCATGACGCCATGCTAGCGTCACCCGGCAGCACTGCGTCGCTAATCAGATCGAATCATGGGGAACGCATCCTCAGACGACGACGTTCACGAGGCCGTTTCTCGCGTACCCTTGACAGTGACGTAGGGTCACAGTGTTCGATGGGTTCCATGAGAGTCAAAGTGATGGCCGACCTGGCGGGGACCACGACGCGGACGGTGCGCTACTACCACCGAGTGGGGCTGCTCCCCGTGCCCCCACTCGTCGCGGGGCACCGCGACTACGGAGTCGAGCACCTGGCACGCCTGCTGCGCATCCGGTGGCTGGCCGAGTCCGGGATCCCCCTGGCAAAGATCGCCCAGATGCTGCCCGACGAGCCCTCCCAGGGGCGCAGCGCCATCGAGGCGGACCTGCTCGCCACACGGGCGCAGATCGACGCGCGCATCGAGGTCCTGCACCACCAGCGGGCCCGCATCGACGGGCTCGTGGCCAGGGTGCGCTCCGGCGAGGCGCTCTCGCCCCTGCCCGTCGTCCTCGAGCGCTTCTACGACCGCATCGAGGGCCTCGTCGAGGACCCGGCCACGCTGCCCATCATCCACACGGACCGGCGCATGGTCCTGGCGCTGGCGATCTCGGGCCTCATTCCAGCCTCGCTGGGCCCGTTCATGGAGGGGCTCAGCGACGAGGACCACCGAGCGGTGGTCCGCATGTTCACCACGTTCGCCACACTCGACCGCAGCCGCTGCCCCGGTGCCTACGGCGACGAGGAGAGGGAGCGCGTCATCGAGGAGCTCGAGGAGGCCGAGTGGGCCGTTCTCGAGCGCAACAGGGCCACCGCTCTCGCGTTGCTGCGCGACCTGCCCAGTGGCGGGCCCGGGCACCTGCTGTGGAAGCGGGTGGCCCTGCTGTCCAAGATCGGCTACCCCGAGCCCGACCAGAGGCGCGTCATCGACGACCTGGTCCGCCGCTTGCAGGCGGACCCGGAGTTCGGGCCCGTGCTCGAGGAGAAAACAGGAAAGGACTGGAGCATTGTCTGATCTCATCGAGGCCGAGGGCCTCATCAAGAGTTTCGGGAGGGCCAAGGCCCTGGACGGCCTCAACCTGGGGGTCGGGAAGGGCCAGATCCACGGTTTCCTCGGCCCCAACGGCGCGGGGAAGTCCACGACGATCCGCGTTCTGCTGGGCATGTACCACACCGACGGCGGCCGTGCCCGGGTCATGGGGATGGACCCCGCCCGCGAAGCATCCGCCATCAACCGCCGCCTCGCCTACGTGCCCGGCTCGGTGAGCCTGTGGCCCAGCCTCACGGGCGGGCAGGTGCTCGACACCCTGGCGGGCCTGCGCGGCTCGCGCGACCGCGCCCGCGAGGAGGAGCTCACCGAGCGCTTCGAGCTGGACACCACCAAGAAAGTGCGGACCTACTCCAAGGGCAACGCGCAGAAGGTGGCGCTCGTGGCCGCCCTGTCCGCGCCCGTGGACCTGTTCATCCTCGACGAGCCGACATCGGGCCTGGACCCCCTCATGGAGCGGGTCTTCACGGACGTGGTCCGCGAGGCCGCGGACGGGGGCGCCACCGTTCTGCTGTCCAGCCACATCCTGGCGGAGGTGCAGGACCTGTGCTCGCACGTGACGATCATTAAGGACGGGCGCACCGTGGAGAGCGGTGACCTGTCGTATCTGCGCTCCCTGGCCGAGACCGCCATCCGCGTCGGCGTCGGGCAGTCGGACGTGCGGCGCCCCCGCCTCGTCGAGGCCCTGGCCGGGCTGGGTGCCCCCGTCCGCTCCACCGGCACCCACGTGGAGACCCGCGTCCCCTCATCCCTGGTGCCCGCAGTCCTGGGCGTGGTCGCGGAACTGGGCGCGGACGACGTCCAAGTGGAGCCCGCAAGCCTGGAGGACCTATTTATGAGCCACTACTCGGGGGACCAGGGGGCGGCGTCATGAGCGCGTTCACGGGACTGCGGCGGTGCCTGAGGCTGGCGACGCGACGCTACAGGTGGCAGGCGCTCGCGTGGATGGTGCCGCTGTGGCTGTTCCTCCTGGGCCACCCGATCGCCCTGCAGCGCACCTACCCCTCTTTCGAGGAGCGCACCTCGCTCCTGGCCCAGATGCGCGACGCGCCCAGCGTGCGCCTGCTGTTCGGCCCCCTGCCCGCCGCCGGCTCCGTGGGGGAGTTCGCCAGTTGGGAGGACGGCGGGTACCTGCTGTGGTTCGTGGCGATCATGGCGGTCATGCTCACGACCGCACTGGCCAGGCGCGACGAGCAGGACGGGCACGTCGAGGTCGTCCTCGGGGCGGGCGCAGGCGGCTGGACGCCCTTCGCCTCGGCGACCACGTGGGCGCTGGGTGCCATGGCGCTCACGGGCGTGGGCCTGGCGGCCTCGCTGATCGGCGTGAACGCCGTCGTGGGCGAGACGCCCCTGCGGGGGGCCTTGATATTCGGCGGCGTGGCCATCGCCCAGGGATGGGCTTTCACGGGCATCGCGCTGGTGGCCTCGCAGTTGGTGCGGGACACCTCGGCCGCGCGGGGACTGTGTTTCACAGTCTTCGGGGGGGCCTTCGCCATCCGCGTCCTGGCCGACGAGACGGGGGCCACGTGGCTGCGCTGGCTGAGCCCCCTGGCCTGGCGGGACGTGGCCGAGCCCTTCGGGGCGGAGCGCGTGTGGGCGTTCGCCGTTTTTGCGCTCGTCGCCACCGCGCTGGTGGCGCTGGCGGCGCTGCTCCACTCTCGCCGGGAACTACTGGGGGCGGTGCTGGCCGACCGCTCCGTGTCCGCCAGGCGGTGGCGCGTGCGCGGCCCGCTGGGCCTGACCGCGCGCCTGGGCGTTCGGCGCCTGGCTGCCTGGGCCTTCGCACTGGCGCTCACAGGGGCGCTCTTCGGCGTGATGTCGGGCGGGTTGTCCGATCTGATCGCCAACAACCCGTCGAGCGCGGCCTACATCGAGAAAATGGCTCCCGAGATGCGGCCCGTCGTCCAGTACACCACGTTACTCTCAGTCGTGATCGTGGCTCTTGTGTCCACTGCGGTCGTCCAGCGGGTGCTCGGCCTGGCGGCCTCGGAGGAGCACGGTTTGTCCGAGGCGGTCCTGGCCTGGGGTGTCCCACGCACACGCGCGTTCGTAGCTATCGTGGCCGATGCCATCGGCACCGGAGTGGTCCTGCTCGTCGTGTCGGGCACCGTGCTGTCGGCGGCCACGTCTACCCAGGTGAGCGAGGACCACGCCGCCGGCCGGGCTCTCATCTCGACACTCACCCAGCTGCCGGGAGTCGTGGCGGCGGCGGGCATTGCCGCGTTACTGGTGGGTGCAGCGCCCAGGTGTCGATCCCTCGCATGGACGGTCATTGGGTGGAGTACTTTCGTGCGCTTCTTCGGGGGCCTCATCGGCTTGCCGAAGTGGGCGCAGGATCTCAGCGTCCTCGGGCACGTGGTCGATCCTTGGGGAACGACCCACTGGCTGCCCCTTGCCGTCCAGCTCGGCGTCGGCGTGACATGTTGTGCGGGTGCCATGATCGCCTACCGAGTGCGTGACATCCCCGCGTGAGGGCACAGCCTGCCGCCCGGTGGGCGTTCACGAGGCCTGCGCGCCTCCGTGAGCAAGCGGCACCTTCGTGGAGACGTAGAGTTTCCTCACCGCGAGCACGAGGACGATGGTGACGATCAAGGCCCACCCCTGCGCCACGAACACGCTCGCCGCCCCGCTCTGGTACAGGGCCGCCCCTGCGTCTGCCAGAGCGTGGGCGAGGATCGCTCCGAGGATCCACCAGCGGCGAATCCTCCCAGTGAATGCCATCCAGACCAACACGGCGAGGGTGATGTGCAAGGCAATGGCGATGGCGCGCTCGCCGATGCTCAGCAGGTAGAACGGCGCGGGTGCGTTGATGAGCGAGTCGAACTGGCGGGCGACGGTATCTCGCTGGGCGTCGGGCAAGCCTGCGAGGAATGCCTCGCTCGCCCCCGCGTTGATGATGCTGACCGAGGTCACGAGGCTAGAGACCATCGATACTCCCACGAGAAGTATTGCCTCGATGCCTCCGTGTCCGATGCCCGACCCGAGGGCACGCCCAACGTCGTCGGGGCGCCGGTCGCTCGCTCGTAGCACGGCGAATCCGCAGACTCGACCCACCTCCTCGAACACCCCGGCTGCGAGCGCTCCATAGATCGTGTAGAGCACCGGTTTGCTGGCCAGGTTTGGGAAGGCAGAGAAGACCAGCGCGTGCACTCCACCCTCGAGGATAAGAGCGAAGACGACGAAGACCAGCGCGCCGACGGCGGCGGACCACAGGGAAAAACGCCACCTGCGCCGAGCGGCAACGAGGATGACGATCGGCAGGACGAGCGCGGCCAGAGCACTCACGCCCATGGATACCAGGGAAGCTGTTGAAACCATGGAAACCTCGATTCCTTACTCGCAGGGCTGCTTCGACTAGCAGTCGTGTCATTCAGGCTACCCGCCCTTCTCCTCCCGCTACTACCGCATCCTTGTTTGTTGCCCACCCGGGGATCTACCATCTGTCGTACACATCCCAACGGTGATGAAGGAGATTTTGGCAATGAAGCCCCTCTCGGCAGCCACCGCGGCGTGCCTTCCCCTATCCCTGTGCCTGCTGGCGGCAGCCCCCGCGCTCGCCGATCCCCCGCGGTCGTCGACGACAGATGTCCTCACGGTGGCCACCTTCAACGCTAGCCTTAACCGAGACGCCCCGGGTCAGCTTCTCGACGACCTGGCCACAGCAGACAACGCCCAGGCATCGAACGTCGCAGAGACCATCCAGCGGGTGAACCCAGACATCATTTTGATCAACGAGTTCGACTACGACGCCACCGAGGCTGCGGTTGACCTCTTTCGCACGAACTACCTCGAAGTCCCACACAACGGTGCCCAGCCCGTGTCCTACCCCTACTCGTGGTCGGGTTCGGTAAACACGGGCATCCCCAGCGGCTTCGACCTGGACGGGGACGGAAGCACCTCCGGCCCCTCCGACGCCTGGGGATTCGGCAAGTTCCCAGGCCAGTACGGATTCGTCGTCTACTCCAAGTACCCGATCAAGGACGAGCAGGTTCGCACCTTCCAGCACTTCCTATGGAAGGATATGCCGGGCGCTCTCCTGCCCACCAACAGCGACGGCACCGGCTGGTACTCCAACGAGGTACTCGACAGATTCCCCCTGTCTTCGAAGACTCACGCGGACCTGCCGGTCGATGTTGATGGCACGACAATCCACGTGCTGGCGGCGCACCCAACGCCACCGTCATTCGACGGTGCCGAGCAGCGTAACAAGAAGCGGAACTTCGACGAGATCCGGCTGTGGGCGGACTACGTCTCGAACCAAGCCGACTACCTGTACGACGACAACGGAGTGCGGGGAGGCCTGAGCGCAGATGCCAACTTCGTGATCCTCGGGGACTACAACTCGGACCCCCTTGACGGGGACTCCTACCCGGGTGCCATCGATCAGCTGCTAACAAACTCCCGAGTGGTGGACACGGTGCCGACCTCACTGGGAGGCCAGCTCGAAGCCGAGCTTCAGGGAGGCGCAAACCTGACGCACAGGACGGAGCCCAAGTACGATACCGGCGACTTTAACGACACTCCACGGCCAGGGAACCTGCGCATTGACTACGTCCTACCAAACACCGGGACCCAGGTCGAGGACGCGGGGGTGTTCTGGCCGACGCGCGAGGACGAGGCTTTCCGTTTGACCGGTCTGTATCCGTTTCCGACCTCGGACCACCGCTTGGTGTGGTCCAAGCTGCGTTTTCCGCGCTCTTTTGCACCGAGTGAGCCGAGCCCAAGGGCGAGCCACCCCGAGACGCCTCCCCCTTCGAGCGAGGGTCCCAGGCTCGCGAACTCGGGGGCACACTCGGGTCTTCTTGGCCTCGTCGTGGCTGCGGGAGTGGGAGGGGCCCTTCTCCTGGCCAGGCACCGTGCCTACCTGAGAAGCCGGGTATAGTCCGCGCTTACTGACGCCTTGGGACAACGGTTAGTGCCCCAAGGCGTCAGCTGTATGCCCAGAGAACTCATTCAATCAACAGAATTCGTGTTCTAAATCACGCTTCAATGCTCACACGAACACATCTCCGAGGCAGATAATACATGCATACATGTTTTGCATGTTATATCTGACTTAACAGAGAGGCACGCACATGACACCACGCAACCCCGCGCACTACGGACCCGGAGGGCGCGGATTCTTCGGAACCGTCACCGTGGGAACTCGAGGACAGGTCTCGATCCCCGCCCAGGCTCGCAAGTCCCTCGGACTCGAACCCGGCGACCAGCTGGTCGTCCTCACCGACCCATCCCAAGGCCTCGCCCTCATCCCACTATCGGTTCTCGTCTCCCAACACGCGGACACGAACCCCATCGCGGCTCTCGTACGCAACACCATGGCGGGCACCATGCCCCCCGAGGCGGACAGCGGCCCCGCAGACGCAGCCCCCGCCTCGTGACACCTGTCAACAGCATCTTCAGGAGAAGTCATGACAACCCCAGCTATCCGCGCGACGGATGTCACCAAGCGCTACGGCGACCTCACCGCCGTAAACGGCGTATCACTGGAGGTCCACCCCGGCGAGATCTTCGGAATCATCGGCCCCAACGGGGCAGGCAAGACGACGTTCATGGAATGCCTTGAGGGCCTACGCCGCCCCACGAGCGGTACCATCGACGTCCTGGGTGAGGATCCCTCCCGCCCCTCCACACGATGGCGAGAAAGGATCGGCGTCCAGCTACAGACAGCAGCCCTGCCCCCCAAGATCACCGTCAACGAGGCGATGGCACTCTTCGCCTCCATGTACTCCGACCCCGCCGACCCGGCTCAACTCCTTAACGAGCTCGGCATCGCAGCCAAGGGGCGTTCCTACGTGGACAAGCTCTCGGGCGGACAGCGCCAACGAGTCTTCATCGCTCTCGCCCTCTTGGGCAAGCCCGAGGTCGTGTTCCTCGACGAGCTGACCACAGCCCTCGACCCGCAGGCGAGACTGGCCATGTGGGATGTCGTACGCTGCATCCGACAGGGCGGAGCCACCGTGGTCATGACCACCCACTACATGGAAGAGGCTGAGGCCCTGTGCGACCGTGTCGCCGTCATCGATGCCGGCCGCCTCATCGCACTCGACACCGTGCCCGGCCTCATCGCCTCCATCGCGAAGGGCACGAAGGTGCAGCTGCGCACCTCCCAGCAGCTCACCCGCGGCATCGTCGACGAGATCGACGGCATCAGCGACGTGATGATCGCCGGGACCTCCGTCTCGATGCTGTGGTCGGGCAGCGGCATCCCCCAGGCTGCCATCGCAGCCATCGAGGCCACCGGCCTCACCGTGACAGACATCCGTACCAGCTCCCCCGGCCTCGAGGACGTGTTCCTCGCACTCACCGGCCGCAACATGCGTCAGGAGGCGTGAGCCATGCGCACCTTCATTCAACTGTGTCGCGTCACCGCGATGCGCGCACTGCGAGAACCCGTCACCGTCATCTTCGCGCTTCTGTTCGCCCCCGCCTTCATCGGGTGCATGGGCCTCATCTTCGGCAACAACCCGGTACCCGAGTTCGGAGGAAAAGGATTCCTCGAGGCAAACTTCACCGCTTTCCCCGGGATCGTCATCGCGATCAGCGCGCTCATCATCGTCCCCGTCGACCTCGTGACCCAGCGGGGGGCGGGCGTACTGCGCCGCTTTCGCGCCACCCCACTCAACCCGGCCCTCTACCTGGCCGCCGACGTTGTCTCCCGTTTGACGCTCGGCCTCGTGTCCTTCGCTGCCATGTACGCCATCGCCGTGCTCGGCTTCGGGGTACGCCCCGCATCAGCCGGAGCCTTCATCTCCGCACTCGCAGCTACTATGCTCGGCCTGGCGGCTTTCCTGGCAGCGGGCTACCTCATCGCCGGGAGATTCCGTAACGTCGGCGCCGCCCAGGGGCTGGGAAACATCCTGATGTACCCACTCATCTTCACCTCGGGCGCCGCGGTTCCCCTGGCGATGCTCCCTCCCAGTATCCTCTCCATCGCGAAGTACTCGCCGATGACGCAACTCACCTATCTCACACGAGGCCTGTGGGATGGCGAGGGATGGGCGCAGCACTGGGTGGCAGCGCTTGTCCTCATTGTCTTTGGCGGAGTCTGTGCCACCGCAGCCGCTCGTTTCTTCCGCTGGGAATAACGCATGGGTTCTCAGTCGCACCGAGGCAACACGAGGGGCACCGACCCGGCCGCTCAACCGGAAGTCCGAGCGAGCGGCTGGGCACGCGTAGCCTGCTGGACAGCCTTCATCAGCGCCCTCCTACCGGTGGCATGGAGGATCGCGATGCTCTGCGGGGCCGACCTCGGTTTCTCCCAGGCAGATTTCTTCAGGTCCAACGCCTCGGCCATCACCTACGTCCTGGGCCTCGAGGCCATCCAGGCCCTCGCTGGAACCCTGTGCCTCGGACTCATCTACCCCTGGGGCGAGCGCGTTCCCCGATGGTGTCCCCTTCTCGGCGGGAGAAAGATCCCCACGTTGTTGCCCCTCGTCCTCGGAGGGGTCGGAAACGCCCTTCTGTACCGTATCAGCGCCACCCTGATCATCAGGTTCGGCTCCATCTGGCTGGGCCTTGCCGACGGTTGGACCCCCGCGGACGGCATGAACGGCTGGCAGGTGGCCATCCTGGTCGCTGCCTACGCCCCGATGCTGCTCCTGTGGGCTCCAGCCCTCACGATCGGCCTGATCGGCTACTGGCGTCGGCGCACAACCCGATAACACAGAGGGGGCCGTGCCAGAAGCGGCACGGCCCCCCGAGTATCGCTCAGGCGAGACTACTTCGTGCGGTTCGCACGGTAGTACTCGATGAGAGCGCGAGTCGACTGATCCTGCGCATCCAGGGCCTCGGACGAGCCCTCGATCGCCGGCAGGATCTGCTTGGCCAGGACCTTGCCCAGCTCGACGCCCCACTGATCAAAGGAGTCGATACCCCACACCGCGCCCTCGACGAAGGTGATGTGCTCGTACAGGGCGATCAGCTGGCCCAGGACCGACGGCGTCAGGGACGGGGCCATGATCGAGGTCGTGGGACGGTTGCCGGTGAACACGCGGGCAGAGACGATGGCCTCCGGCGTTCCCTCGGCGCGAACCTCCTCGCTGGTCTTTCCAAACGCCAGGGCCTTCGTCTGCGCGAAGAAGTTCGACAGGAACAGCTCGTGCATGTCGGCGTCGCCATCGCCCAGCGCCCACGTCGGGTTAGCAAAGGCGATGAAGTCGGCGGGAACCATGCGGGTGCCCTGGTGAATCAGCTGGTAGAAGGCGTGCTGGCCGTTGGTGCCCGGCTCGCCCCAGAAGACCTCTCCGGTCTCGTAGGTGACGGGGCTGCCGTCGCGGCGCACGGACTTGCCGTTGGACTCCATGGTCAGCTGCTGCAGGTACGCGGGGAAGCGGTGCAGGTACTGCGAGTACGGAAGAACGGCGTGCGTGTCGGCACCCAGGAAGTTCGAGTACCACACGTTGAGCAGGCCCATCAGCAGGGGCACGTTCTTCTCGGGCGCAGCCTCGGCAAAGTGGCGGTCCATCGCGTTAAAGCCTGCGAGGAAGTCAGCGAAGCCCTCAGGGCCAATCGCGACGGCCAGGGAGGTGCCGACGGCAGAGTCCACGGAGTAGCGGCCGCCCACCCAGCTCCAGAAGCCGAAGGCGTTGGCGGGGTCGATGCCGAACTCGGCGACCTTGTCCAGGGCGGTGGACACGGCCACGAAGTGCTTGGCGATCGCTTCCTTCTCGGAAGCCTCGTCGGAGACGATACCGCGCTCACGCAGCGCATCGAGCAGCCAGGCGCGCACGACCTTGGCGTTCGTAATGGTCTCAAGCGTCGTGAAGGTCTTGGAGGCAACGATCACGAGGGTCGTCTCGGGGTCCAGGTCCTTCGTCGTCTCGCCCGCGTCGGTGGGGTCGATGTTGGAGATGAAGCGGCATTCCAGGCCCTCCTGCACGAAGGGCTTGAGGGCCTCATAGGCCATGACGGGGCCCAGGTCGGAGCCGCCGATACCGACGTTAACAACGGTCTTGACGGGCTTACCGGTGATGCCGACCCACTCGCCGGAGCGGACGCGGCGGGCGAAGGCGTAGACCTGCTCCAGCACCTCGTGTACGTCAGCGATAGCGTCCTGGCCATCCACCGTCAGGGAGTCGGTCGCGGGGCGACGCAGCGCGGTGTGCAGGACAGCACGGTCCTCGGTGACGTTGATGTGCTCGCCCGCATACATGCGGTCGCGCAGCTCCAAGACGCCCGTCTGCTCGGCGAGGGCGAGGAGGTGGCCCACCAGCGTGGGGCATACGAGGTTCTTCGACAGGTCGACGTGCAGGTCGGCCGCATCGAAAGTGAACGTCTGGGTACGGGTGGGGTCGTCCGCGAACAGCTTGCGCAGGTCTGGATCGAAGTTGTCGGCCAGCTGGTCGAGCGTGTCCCACGCGGGGGTCATCGTCGGGTCGATCACGGGGATATCACTCATGGGGTCTCCTGACAGTAGAGATTGCTTCGGATCCAGTTTAGCGGGGTCTGCGCCCCGGGTCACCCTTGTTCAGCTCTCCTGAAACAACGAGGCCGTGGACCGTGCACACTCACGGAACCACGGCCTCGTACGCCGATCACAATCCGGGGTTCAGGCGACCGGATCGTCGATGCGGATGGGGGTCGCCTCGATGCCCGGGTTCTGCAGCGACACGATGCGCTGGACGGGGATAAGGTCACGCCACCACTGGACGAAGGGACGACGATTCTCGATGTCGAGGTCGTCGAACATGTTCTTGACCGGGCGGGCCTCGACGGCGCTTCCAACCTGGCCGATGTAGTAGGCTCCGCGGTCGCCGCGCTCGAACTGGTCCACGAGCTGCCCAAACGCGCGCGCCACCAGGCGCGTGGCGAGCAGGCGGTCGTAGGGCGAGGGCGAGCCGCCCTGCTGCATGTGCCCAAGAGCCATGTGCCGCACGTCGTAGATCCCCTCGGACTCGGCGTTGAACACGTCGGCCAAGAACTCGCGGTCGTAGTACTGGGACGCCGACTCATTGACGAGGGTCAGGAAGAGGCGACGGCCCGACTTGAAGGAACTCACCATCCGATCGGCGTCCGCTGCGATCTGTTCGAGGGAAGGGGACTCCTCGTTGATGTACATGTACTCCGCGCCGCTGGACAGCGCACTCATGAGCGTCAGGTAGCCGCAGCGTCGCCCCATCGTCTCGGCGATAAAGCAGCGCTTGGAGGCCGCCGCGCTCTCCTTAATGCGGTCGATCGCCCACGTCGCGTTGTTGATCGCAGTGTCCGTGCCGATCGCGAGCTCGCAGCCGGGCAGATTGTTGTCAATCGAAGCTGGGATGAGCAGCATCGGGATCTGGAACGCCGGGTAGCGGTCCTTCTCCGAGGTGATTGCGTGAACACCCAGGTAGGCGTTCATACCGCCGATGACGAGGAGGGCATCGATATCGTTGCGTTCGATGGCGCGGCCCAGCGCGTAGAACTGCTCAACCGGTGGAATGTCACGCTTGGTACCGAGCTCAGCGCCGCCCTTGAAGGCCCAGCCTTCAACGTCCGACCAGCTCAGTTCGCGCACGCGGTCATCCGCGAGGCCGGACCACGATCCGTCGACTCCGAGCATCTTCCACCCTCGCGCGATACCCAGACGCACGGCAACGCGAGCCGCCGTGTTCATGCCGGGAGCCAGGCCGCCCGCGTGCAGGATGGCGACGCGCTTGATCTCGCCGGTCGGCTCGGGGGTGAGCTGCGGGGGCGTGGACAGGATCTGATTGATACCTACCATCGACGAGAAGGATGAGCCGCGCGAGGCCTGGGCCGCCGCGTAGTCGCCGGCCGCGATCAGGTCCTTCACCGCACGCGTGTCATGAACGGCCTTCATCAGGGGAATACGGGTGATGCGGTTACGGCGCACGCCCAGGATGACGGGCGCGTCCTCGGCCGTGGACTCCAGGATCTCCTGGACGGCCGCGTAGCCGAGCAGCGTTGACATCCAGCGATCGTAGGCCGATGGGGCGCCACCTCGCTGCACGTGGCCAAGGATCGTCACGCGGGCATCCTCGCCAGTACGTTCCTGGATCGTGTCGGCGATCAACTGCGTCGACAGCTCGTTTCCGTCGCGGTCGTAAGCCCCTTCAGCCACCAGGACGATGGACTCGCGCCGCCCCGCCTCGCGACCCAGTCGCAGGTGTTCGGCCAGGTCATCCTGCCAGCCCGGGCCCGCCGGATCCTCGGGCGTGAACACGTAGTCGGCACCGCCCGCGACGGCGGCCATGAGGGGCAGATAACCGCAGTGACGTCCCATGACCTCGACGACGAACGTGCGCTGGTGCGAGGCGGCTGTACTGGTCAGCTGGTCGATGGCGTCCAGGATGCGGTGCAGAGCGGTGTCGGCACCGATCGTCATGTCCGTGCCCACCATGTCGTTGTCGATCGAGCCGACGATGCCGACGATGATGAGGGCCGGGTGTGCAGCAGCGGTCTCAGGCGAGATGATGCCCTCGGCAGCCAGCTCGGCGACATGCTGCGCCCACTCGCCACGGAACTCGTTCGTGCCCGACAGGGAACCATCGCCACCAATCACGACGAGGTGATCGATGCCGTGCTCGAGCAGGTTCGCGGCAGCGCGGTGACGCCCCTCGTATGTGCGGAAGTCGGCGCTGCGGGCCGTACCGATCACCGTGCCACCTTCGGCCAGGATCGAGGAGACGTCCGACCACTCCATCCTCTTGATGGAATCGCCACCCATGCAGGCCCCCTGCCAACCTTCATAGATCGCATAGGGCTGCGCGCCACGCGCCAGCGCCGTGCGCACAACTGCGCGAACGGCCGCATTCATTCCCTGGGCGTCACCGCCCGACGTGAGGACACCAATACGAACTGTGCTCATGGTTCTGCCATCTTTCGTTGACGGAGCGGGCGCGAAGCCCGATGTGCCTATCATCCCCTATTCTACGTCGCCCGCGCCTCCACTACTAGGGCCTAACTCCCATATACCGAGCAAACGACAAGCGCGCGCCCGCCTCTTTGGCGGACGCGCGCTGACGCAGTGTCGAGAGACTAGGCGACGGTTTCGGCACCGTTGCGTGCCGCGGACTCAGCCAGCTCCTCGGGGCTCACAACACCCTCAACGGAGACACGGTCCAGGTAGGCCATGCCGTCAAAGGCCAGCTCGCGAGCGTTCTCCGGGTCGCCCTCGTTGCCAATCGACCCGTGGGCCAGACGGTCCACGACGAGTGCAATCGCGCCGTCACCGGTCACGTTCGTGGCCGTGCCGAAGGAGTCCAGGGCGATGTAGGTGGCGATCATGAGCGCAACCTGCGCGTCGTTGAAGCCCAGCATGGAGCTCAGCAGACCCGTGGCGGCCATGATGGCACCACCGGGGACGCCGGGGGCAGCGACCATCGTGATGCCGAGCATGAAGATGAAGCCCACCCACTGCAGGGACGAGACGGTCAGCCCCTGGGTCAGGACGATCGCAAAAGCGAAGGAGAAGATCTTCGAGGTCGACCCAGCCAGGTGAATCGTCGCACACAGCGGGACCGTGAAGGAAGCAACCGCGTCGGACACACCGTTCTTCTTCGTCTGACGCAGCGTCACCGGGATCGTCGCAGCGGAAGAAGAAGTGCCCAGAGCCGTCAGGTAGGCCGGGGTCATAGTGAGCAGGGCCTTGATGGGGTTACGGCCCGCGACGAGGCCAGCGAAGCAGAACTGGGTCAGCAGGATGACGACCTCAAGCAGGATCACCACGACGACGACGCGCAGCAGAGTGCGGATAACCGAGGCAGCCTCACCCGTGTAGGTCAGGTTCAGGAAGATGCCGAAGATGTGCAGCGGCAGCAGAGGAATAATGATCGTCTCGATCAGGCGCGTGATGATGGCGCGAAACTCGATGAAGCCCTTACGCAGCACGCCGCGAGGAACCATCGACAGGCCCAGGCCCACCACGAAGGACAGGAGCAGCGCCGTCATGACCTGAAGCGGTGCCGGCATCTCGATGGTGAAGTAGGACTCCAGAGCACTCCCCGGCTCGTCGACCGAGCTCAGCCGCGTGGAGGCGAGGAGTCGCGGGAACAGCATGGCGCACACCAGGTAGGTGAGGAAGCCCGAGAACAGCGTCGACGCGTAGGCGATCGCAGTCGTAATGCCCAGCCACTTGCCCGCGCCTCGGCCCAGGTCGGCGATAGCAGGGGTGACAAGACCGATGATGATCAGCGGGATCGAGAAGGACAGGAACTGGCTGAAGATCGCCGAGAAGGTCGCAAAGATACGGCCAACCTCGACGGGAATCACGTGGTCGCCGCCAATGCGGACGGATCCAAGGACTGTCGCGAGGATGATCGCAGCGATCACCCAAACGAGGATTCCGGATTTACGCAGGAACTCGCGCATATGTTTCACCTTGAAACTAGGGATGATGGGTCGCACATAGCATGCCTGAACATTACGAAATCTTGAGCCGATGGCCATGATTCGGGATAGATGCGGCAAAAATCACGCGATTGATAAAGCGTCACGATGAGGGCATTAGCCCCTCGCGGGCGGCGTCCACCGGGGATTTAGCGCACAGCAAGCGTCGACACGTACGGCGCGAACCACCAAATAATCGCGGCGAGGATCAGGTAGACCGAGGCATCCATGAGACGAGCGCGCGAGGCGAACCAGGGGCGTCCCGGCGTCCACAGACGCAGCGCCGCCATACCGACGAGGACGAGGACCATCAGGATGACCGCGCGGTGGCGATGATCCGTCACGGCCAGCGCAATCACACCGAGAACACCGCCCGCGCTGAGGGCAGCGCCGAGCCAGCCGCCCAGTCGCGCGCGCACCGTTCTTTCCTCGCTATTCACGCCCCTACCCTACCGCACGAGCGCGCACTATCAGACGACCGTCCTATCCTCCCCCACCAAGGCGACCATGCCCTCGTCCCGGCAAAGGAATGGGAATATGGTGGCAAGCGGGTTTAGTATGGGTCCAAAGGTCCGTGAGACCAGGAACATATTTCTCGCACCAAAGGAGCATTCGAGTGTCCCGTTTTATTGTCGTCGCCCCCGGTTCGTCGGAGGCAGCCGCCCTCGCCACTGACGAGTTGGCCCGTGTTCTCGGCACCACTACTGCCGATGCCCTGGCCGGCACGACCGTCACGGACGCCGCCCTGCGCCCCGCCGTCGCATTGCCCGCCGCGGTCGAAGCCGTCCGCGCCGCCGGAGACGATGTGCTCATCACCCCCGCGCGCGAGGCCTCGAACCGCTCCTTCGACCACGTCGCCTGGAACCTCAGCCTCGCCGCCTCCACGCGCGCCGGCGTCATCCTTGCCTTCGACGCCGAGGGCACCAGCGCCGAGCTTCTTACCGAAGAGATCGCCGCCGCCCGCCTGCGCGCCGAAGCAGCCGCAGCCTCCGTCATCGCCATCGTCCTGACCGGTGGCGCCCCCGCAATCGAGGCCGACGTGCCCGTCCTGCCCCTGCCGCTGGCCGAGGACGCCGCCGCCACGCTACGCGCAACCGCCGCCCCCACTGCCGTGACCCCGCTGGCCTTCCAGGCCGACCTTATCGAGCGCGCTCGCGCCGACCGCAAGCGCATCGTCCTGCCTGAGCCCGACGACGACCGCGTTCTGCAGGCCGCCGCCCAGGTCCTCGCAGCCGGCATCGCCGACATCACTTTCGTGGGCGACGCCGATTACGTCGCCAAGCGCGCCGGCGAACTCGGCCTCGACCTGAGCGCCGCCCAGGTCGTCTCCGTTAACGATCCCGCGTACCTCGAGCGCTACGCCGAGGAGTTCGCGCGCCTGCGCGCCAAGAAGGGGGTCACCCTCGAGCAGGCTCGCGCGAAGGTCACCGACGTGTCCTACTTCGGCACCATGATGGTCCACATGGGCGATGCCGACGGCATGGTCTCGGGCGCTGCCCACACGACCGCGCACACGATCGTCCCCTCCTTCCAGATCATCAAGACCGCACCCGGCGTCTCCGTGGTCTCTTCCATCTTCCTCATGGCGATGAAGGACCGCGTGTGGGCGTTCGGCGACTGCGCCGTCAACCCCAACCCCACCGCCGAGCAGCTGGCCGACATCGCCGTGACCTCCGCGCGCACCGCCGCCCAGTTCGGCGTCACCCCGCGCGTCGCAATGCTGTCCTACTCGACCGGCACCTCCGGGGCCGGCCCGGACGTTGACGTCGTCGTCGAGGCCACGCGCCTCGCCCGTGAGAAGGACCCCGAGCTGGCCATCGAAGGCCCCATCCAGTTCGACGCAGCCGTCGACGAGGCCGTCGCCTCCAAGAAGCTGCCCGGCTCCCAGGTCGCAGGCAAGGCCACCGTCTTCATCTTCCCCTCGCTGGAAGCCGGGAACATCGGTTACAAGGCGGTCCAGCGCTCCTCCGGTGCGGTCGCCGTCGGCCCCGTCCTCCAGGGCCTCAACAAGCCCGTCAACGACCTGTCGCGCGGTGCACTCGTCGAAGACATCGTCAACACCGTCGCCCTGACCGCCGTCCAGGCCCAGGGCTGAACGGGACCGAGGTCCCGGGGTCCGGTTACCATTAACGCAACCGGGCCCCGGCCTCGTACTTTTCTTTTCCATCCCCCAACACGAAAGGCGAACACGTGTCCTCGACCTCCGTTCTCGTCATTAACTCCGGCTCATCCTCCATCAAGTACCAGCTCGTCGACCCCGATACCGGCGACGCAATCGCCAAGGGCCTCGTCGAGCGCATCGGCGACTCCATGGGCCTCATCAAGCACGTCCACGGCGACGCCGTCACCGAAGAAGAGCTCCCCGTTCCCGACCACACCGTCGGCATGCGCGAGGTCCTGCGCCTCTTCGACACGGAGGGCCCGACCCTGGCCGAGGCGGGCATCCTCGCCGTCGGCCACCGCGTCGTTCAGGGCGGCCGCCACTTCGACGGCCCGGCGCTCATCACCAACGAGGTTCGCGACCTGATCGAAGAGCTGTGCCCGCTGGCTCCCCTGCACAATCCCGCCCACCTCAAGGGCATCGACGTGGCGCGTGAACTCATGCCCGACGTTCCCCACGTCGCGGTCTTCGACACCGCGTTCTTCCAGCAGCTGCCCGCCCGCTCGGCCCTGTACGCCCTCGAGACCGAGACCGCCGAGAAGTACTCCGTGCGCCGCTACGGGGCCCACGGCACCTCCCACCAGTTCGTGTCCCAGGAGATCGCGAAGCTGGAAGGCCGCGACGACCTCAAGCAGATCGTCATGCACCTGGGCAACGGTGCGTCCGTGTCCGCCGTCAAGAACGGCCACCCGATCGACACCTCCATGGGCCTGACCCCCCTCGAGGGTCTCATGATGGGCACCCGCACCGGCGACATCGACCCCGCCGTCGTGTTCCACCTGCAGCGCGTCGCCGGCATGAGCATCGACGAGGTCGACACGCTCTTCAACAAGAAGTCCGGCATGAAGGGCATGACGGGCGAGTCCGACATGCGCTCCGTGTGGGCGATGATCCACAACGACGAAGATCCCGAGACCCAGCAGCGCGCCCGCACCGCGATGGACGTGTACATCAACCGCCTGCTGAAGTACGTAGGCTCCTACACCGCTGAGCTGGGCGGACTGGACGTCATCACCTTCACCGCCGGTATCGGCGAGAACGACATCGACGTGCGCCGCGAGCTGGCCGAGGCCCTCTCCCCCTTTGGCGTCAAGATCGACGTCGAGGCGAACAAGGTCCGCTCCGGCGAGCCGCGCGTCGTCTCCGCTCCCGACTCAACCGTGAAGATCTACGTCTTCCCGACCAACGAGGAGCTGGCGATCGCCCGCCAGGCGCTGACCTTCGCCTGATTATCAGGTTTGTTCGAGGCCGGGGTTCCCGCGTGGAGCCCCGGCCTGACGCGTATCCTGAGAGAGTAGCGCGAGCGAGGAGGCCCTCATGAACGACGACGTGTCGACCCTGGCGGAGTGGATCGCTTCTTCCGCGTCCACCGTGTTTTTTGGCGGCGCGGGCGTGTCCACCGAGTCGGGAATCCCCGATTTTCGCGGGGCGAACGGCTTCTATTTTCAAGAGCGCGATATTCCCTTGGAGACGGTGCTCAGCATCGACTTTTTCAACCGGCATCCGCAGGCATATTGGGAGTGGTTCCACGAGATCTATCGCCCGGTGGAGCCCAACGGCGCGCATAAGGCCCTGGCATCCCTGGAGGCCGCGGGTCGTCTGGACGCGGTGATCACGCAGAACATCGACGGATTGCACCAGCGGGCCGGGTCGCGCGCCGTGTGGGAGCTTCACGGCAACTGGGAGCGCCTCGTGTGCACAGGTTGCGGGGCCATCGCCGCGCTCGGGGATGCCACCTGGCTCGACGGAGATCACGTGCCCGCGTGCCCCTCGTGCGCCTCGCAAATGCGCCCGGACATCGTCATGTACGGCGAGGCCCTCGATCAGGGCGTCATCGAGGCCGCCGTGTCTGCCATCGCGCGGGCGTCCACGCTGATCGTGGCAGGAACGTCCCTCGTGGTGTATCCGGCGGCGGGCCTCATCAACTATTTCTCCGGGGATCACCTGGTGCTTATGAACGCCACCCCGACCTCGGCCGACGCGCACGCGGATCTGATCGTCCGCGAGCCGGTCGCCCGCACCTTCGGCGAGGTCATGGACGAGCTACGCACACGGGGCACCGTGTCTGCGTAGGGCTTGCGGCGCACGGGCATTCACACGCGGAACTCCGCTCTTTCCGAGCAATACCCTTTCGCTGGCACGCTCCGCCCCTCTATGCGCACGTTAACCCTTGAACTGGTGGGCTTATGTGCATGTCGTTGACGGTTTGTTTACATGGCTGTTGTCCAGGCCACTTGGTGTAGTTCGTTTTCGATGTGGGATTTGCCGCCGAGACTGGCATGGATGCGGAGATCTTTCCTATTTGGCGGGCTACAGGCGGGATCTGCAACCAATGACACCTCTGTTGGTTGGTTGTGTGCGGTCTTTGAAACCGGTGACGCCTCTGTTGAGCGAAAAATGGCTGAAATGATGTGTTGAGGGCCGACAGTGGTGCCGGTGGTTGCATGAGTGCACGGTGCCGACCCGACAGTGGTGCCGGCGGTTGCGTGAGTGCTCGGTGCCGACCCAACAGTGGTGCCGGCGGTTGCATGAGTGCACGGTGCCGACCCGGCGGTCTTACTAATTTGGCGGGCTACAGGCGGGATCTGCAACCAATGACACCTCTGTTGGTTGGTTGTGTGCGTTCTTTGAAACCGGTGACGCCTCTGTTGAGCGAAAAATCGCTGAAATGATGTGTTGAGGGCCGACAGTGGTGCCGGCGGTTGCATAAGTGCACGGTGCCGACCCAACAGTGGTGCCGGCGGTTGCATAAGTGCTCGGTGCCGACCCAACAGTGGTGCCGGCGGTTGCATAAGTGCACGGTGCCGACCCAACAGTGGTGCCGGCGGTTGCATAAGTGCACGGTGCCGACCCGACAGTGGTGCCGGTGGTTGCATGAGTGCACGGTGCCGACCCGACAGTGGTGCCAGTGGTTGCATGAGTGCACGGTGCCGACCCGACAGTGGTGCCGGCGGTTGCATGAGTGCACGGTGCCGACCCGGCGGTCTTACTTATTTGGCGGGCTACAGGCGGGATCTGCAACCAATGACACCTCTGTTGGTTGGTTGTGTGCGGTCTTTGAAACCGGTGACGCCTCTGTTGAGCGAAAAATCGCTGAAATGGGGTGTTGTGGGCCGACAGTGGTGCCGGCGGTTGCATGAGTGCTCGGTGGCGACCCGACAGTGGTGCCAACGCTTGCGTGGGTGGGCCTGTGGGCATGTTGTTGACGGTGTCGAGTCCAGGGTTTCGTGTAGGGGCATCCAGACCGCTTGGTGTAGTTCTCATTCGATGGGGACTTTGCCGCCGAGGATGGTGCGGATGCGGCGGTGGTTGTAGAAGTCTTCGATCCAGCTGGTGACCCGGTGTAGACGTGGTCGCGGGTGGTGAAGGTACGCCGGTAGTAGTACTCGGTTGTGAGGGTGGCTCACAAGGAATCGGTCATGGTGTTATCGCAGCGCACTTGGGCCCGCCCCATCGACATGGTTCCTTGGACGGCTCGCATGTAGGCTGCCACCTATCTGGCCCAGCCGTGCATTGAAGGGTTAAGTCCATCAACAATCGGGCATACCTGCTTGGAGCCGTTCCTGGGTACGGCGTCCCCACACCATACCCATCGTTGTCACCCTCCTCGGCGCACACGCGGATAGCTTGTGCGCTTACGGATAGGTTGTACGCATACGGATAGCTTATTTTCCTATCCGTATCTTCATAACCTATCCACATGTTCGTCACCTATCCGCCTCTCTGTTTCCTATCCAGAAGCTCTCGGTACCAACCCGCAGGATCAGCCCTCGCCCAGGCCGGCGGGATCGACGAGGGACAGGGCGCGCGGGGCGCGCGAAATCCGCACGCTTTGGCCCCACGTGAGGGTCAAGCGGTCGGACTCCATGCCATCGCCGAACAGCACGAGGGATTCGGAGGCCACGACGAGGCCGAGGTCTTCGCCCTCATCCAGGATGCCCTCGGTGTACTCGACGCCGGTGAAGGGTGAGGGCCACGCCTCGCGCACGAACCACGCGAGCGAGCGCGAGGTCGGCGCGGGCAACTCCCCCATGTGGCGTCCGCGTTTGAGGGAGGCTCCCCACCCGGTCGCCCCGGTCCCGGTCGAGACAACGAGGCCCGAGGAGGACTGTCGCTCGACGGCGGCACCAAGGGCCAGCTCGTAGCGGGCGCTCTGGTGGCTCGGATGCCCGATGAACACTTCATTCAGTGCGGTGAGGGTGCGCGAGTCGTCGGCGGTTGCCCGGACCATCGTCAGCTGGTCCACCCGCAGGCCGGCGCCCGCGTCGATACGACCGAGGGCCGCGACCCCCTGGTCGGGAGTGCATCGCACGAGCACGCCGGCATTCGACTGAGGCACCGAGTTGACGCCGACCACGGCCTGGTCGCCCGCGTACTTGGCGACGTTGGCGACCAGGCCGTCGGGTCCCACGACGACGATGACGTCCTCAGGGGCGAAGAGGAAGCGCGAGAGGGAGTCACGCTCCACGTCGGCACTCGCCCACCCGTCCGGTATTCCTGCCCGCACGCGAGCCAGGGCGGCCCCGTGAGACTCGTGTGCACGCTCGACGGAGGCGAGGGTGCGCCCGCGGCGGCGCAGGACGAATTCGACCTGGCCGCGCGTGGAATAGCGGTCCATGAGGTCATCGAACTCAGTGGGGCGTCGGACGATGACGGCGCGGCGGCGCATGTCTACTGCCCCGCCTTCGCGGAGCCGGTGAAGGCCGCGACGAGGTCGCTGAGCACGTCGGCGGTGATGGTGATGTTCCCAAAGGACGGCATGTTCTTCGCCATTTCCTTGAGGGCGAGGGCACGCGCCACTTCGGGCCCGGCTGCCGCGAGCGCCTGGATGTATGCGGCGTCGTTCGCGATCCGAGCGCGGCCAGCGGTGTTCCAGTCAGCCTCGTACGCCTTGCCTTTTTCGACAATGCGGCGAACCTCGGCTTCCACCTCAATCGCGTCTGCTGCGGCCTTCTCTTCAGCCTCACGCCGGGCGTTGTGTCCTTCCTGATCGACCAGGTCGGCACGCTTGCGGGCCAGGTCGAGCTTGGACTGCATCTCGTTTTCGGAGATCTGAGATTCGCGTTCGACGGCGAGAGCCCGGCGCTCGTAGAGGGCGCGGTCGGCCTCGGCCTGAAGCTGCTCGAGGAGAGGGGCACGCAGGGAGGATTCAACCCCTTCGTCCGGGCGCAGGCTCAGCAGGCGGGCATCAACGACCGCGACGCCTGTGGTGCGCAGCTGATCATCCGCCTTGAAGGCCTGGGCGAGCACGTCACCTACTTTTTCGAGGGAACCGCTAATTGCATCTGTGAGTGTCATCTCTCCGATTGCCGAGGCCAGGGCGGAGAAGGCGATGCGGGTGACGGTCTCGTCGATCTGCCACAGCCCCTGAGCGTCCCCTCCAGCTTCGCGCGGGTATAGGCCGAAGTCGTAGTGCACGGCGGCAGCCTCGGCGTCTTCGATGTGGTAGGTGATCGAAACCTGCGCGTTGATGTTCTGCTGGTCGGCGGTGGTCGTCTGGACGAGGAAGCTGTGGGCGCGGTTGGAGGTGGGGACCTCCGCGAGCGCGCAGCGTCCGGCTCGCAGCCAGAAGGACTGTCCGACGCCGGATCGGACGGTGCGTCCGGCGCGGATCTGGACGACGTGATCGCCGGCACCTCCCTGGTAGCGGATGAGGAATGGGTGGTGGTGCAGGGTTCCCATGATGACTCCTTGGTTGGGTGGCGAACCACTTGTTTGTGTCAGGATGACGATAACTCCTCAATGGACTTAATGTCAACTCGACACAAATAAGCTAGGCTTGCACCATGACCTCTCCCCTCACCATCCCCGTCGCGGTCGACATCGTCGCTCTGACCGTCATTGACCACGCGCTCCACGCTCTCGTCGTGCGGCGCGGAATTGAGCCTTTCAAGGATCACTTGGCACTCCCCGGCGGCTTTCTACGCGAGAGCGAGCAGACCGAGGAGGCGGCAGCGCGCGAACTCGAGGAGGAAACCGGCATTACTCCGCCAGGACATCTCGAACAGCTGCGTTCCTACGGACCGGAAGGCCGCGACCCGCGCGGGCCCGTTCTCTCCGTCGCCTACCTCCTCCTCGCCCCCTCGTTCTCACCAACCCGCTCGGGCGGCGACGCCGCGGGAGCCCTCTGGCACCCCGTCGACGCACTCCTTGCGCCCACCTCACCCCTCGCCTTCGATCACGCGGAAATCCTCGCAGACGGAGTAGAGCGCGCCCGCTCCAAGATCGAATACTCACCCCTAGCCACGTCCTTCTGCGGCCCCGAGTTCACAATCACACAACTGCGCACGACCTACGAAGCCATCTGGGGATCGGCGCTCGACCCGCGCAACTTCCACCGCAAAGCGACAAAAACCGCATCATTTATCGAGCCGACGGGAGGCACGGTGCGCGAGGGTGCCGGGCGCCCGGCAGCCCTCTACCGCCTCATCCCGGGCGTCGACGATACGGCCTTTGTCCTCGACCCGCCCCTGCGCCGACCGCCCACCCCGACCCCAGCCTCGTCAATGAAGAGCGCGAGCGCACCGAGTGCGCAAGAATAGCCCAGTACCGAAGGAGAACCATGAACTTTCATTCCCTCTACGATCAGGGTTTTGCCCGTGTTGCTGCCGTTACGCTGCCCGTACACCCCGCTCGCCCGTTCGAAAACGCGCGCGAGATCATCGACGCCGCCCGCGAGCTTGATACGCGCGGCGTCGCGATGGCCGTCTTCCCCGAGCTGTGCGTCTCCGGCTACGCCATCGACGACCTCTTCCTGCAGGACGTGCTGCTCGATAACGTCGAGAAGGCCCTCGCCGACATCGTCGAAGCCAGCGCCGACCTGCTGCCCCTCCTCATCGTGGGCGCACCCCTGCGCAAAGACAACGCCCTGTACAACTGCGCCGTCGCCATCCACCGCGGCCGCGTGCTGGGAATCGTCCCCAAGTCGCACCTGCCCAACTACCGCGAGTTCTACGAGAAGCGCCACTTCGTCACCATGCCCCCGCGCGCATGCGAGCGCATCGAGGTGCCGTGGGGCGGCATCGAGGAGTTTTCCGGTGGCCCCGTGTGGGTTCCCTTCGGCCAGGTCCTCCTGTCCGCCGACGACGTGCCCGGCCTGACCATCGGCATCGAGATCTGCGAGGACATGTGGGTGCCCGTCACCCCGGCCACAGAGCTGGCGCTCGCGGGCGCGACCGTCCTGGCGAACCTGTCGGCCTCCCCCATCACCGTGGGACGCGGCGCAGACCGCGAGCTCATGGTGCGCTCAGTATCCGCACGTTGCTCGGCCGCCTACGTGTACACGGCGGCCGGCATGGGCGAGTCCAGCACGGACCTCGCCTGGGACGGCGAGGCCATGATTTACGAGGCCGGGGACCGCCTGGCGATTGGCGAACGCTTCCAGGAGGGTGCGCACATCACGATCGCCGACGTGGACCTGGAGCGCCTGCGCACCGAGCGCAAGCGCCAGAACTCGTTCACGGACAACGCCCAGCGCTACTTCGCGGGCGACGAGCGCATGGCCCCGCAGGAGGTCGAGTTCACGCTCGATCCGCCGCGCACCGACCTGGGCCTGGAGCGCCCGGTCAACCGCTTCCCCTTCGTCCCCAACGACCCCACGCGCCTGGAGCAGGACTGCTACGAGGCCTACAACATTCAGGTGGCCGGCCTGGTCCAGCGCCTGCGCGCGATCGGCAACCCGAAGATCGTCATCGGTGTCTCGGGTGGCCTGGATTCCACGCACGCGCTGGTCGTGGCCTCCCGCGCGATGGATCTGCTGGGCCGTCCGCGCACGGACATCCTGTGCTACACGCTGCCCGGCTTCGCCACCTCCGAGCGCACGAAGAAGAACGCAACCCTGCTGTGCCAGTACCTGGGCACATCCTTCGAGGAGATCGACATCCGTCCGGCCGCCACGCAGATGCTGGCCGACATCGGCCACCCCTACGGCGAGGGAGAGGCCACCTACGACGTGACCTTCGAGAACGTCCAGGCGGGCCTGCGCACCGACTACCTGTTCCGCCTGGCCAACCACCTGGGCGGCATCGTGCTGGGCACGGGCGACCTGTCCGAGCTGGCGCTGGGCTGGTGCACGTACGGCGTGGGCGACCAGATGAGCCACTACGCGGTCAACACGGGCGTGCCCAAGACCCTCATGCAGCACTTGATCCGCTGGGTCGTGGCCTCCAAGCAGTTCGACGACCACGTCGGCGAGGTGCTCCTGTCGATCCTGCACACGGAGATCTCCCCCGAGCTGGTTCCCGCCAAGCCGGGCGAGAAGATGCAGTCCACACAGGACAAGATCGGCCCCTACAACCTGCAGGACTTCACGCTGTACCACGTGCTGCGTCGTGGAGCGCGCCCCTCGAAGATCGCGTTCCTGGCGGAGAAGGCCTGGTCGGATGCCTCGGCCGGCTCGTGGCCGGTCGGCTTCCCCGAGGAGGACAAGGTCGCGTACTCGCTCGAGGAGATCGTCAAGTGGGAGCGCCTGTTCCTGTGGCGTTTCTTCAGCCAGCAGTTCAAGCGCAGCGCCTTGCCCAACGGCCCGAAGGTCATGGCCGGCGGCTCGCTGTCCCCGCGCGGAGATTGGCGCATGCCCGCCGACGTGTCGGGTGCGGATTGGGTTACCGAACTCGACGAGGCCGTGAAGGGCTTGGTCGACTGAGCTGACGCTCGCTCGGCAAGCCGGGCCGTTTCCCGAGGGGCGGTGCTCGCGTGAGCACCGCCCCTCGACTTACTCACCGCGACCAGCGACGTGTTGCACACCTAGCTTCACATGCAATTCTCCCAGGACGTCACGAGGACTCAAAGCAAAAACATTGGAAACAAGCCACGTTCCAGCAAGACTACTAGTGTTAGAAACACCATATTTCCTGCGAGTTTGATGGGACTGGTGAGTGTGACAAGCGAGCGAGAGTAGCAGGAGCGTGTGGCCGACGGAGGCGAACGCAAACACGGGCCCACCCCTCGAAACTATGCGCGCATTCACACACACACGAGACTCAAAACAACTGTAAGGTTAGTTTCGCAAATTAGGTAAGCCTTGGTTTTCCTAATGAAGCCCCCACACAGCTAACTCACGGAGAAATAATGTCTCGCACGACCACCTCGCTGGCCGCTCTCGCCGCCGTCGCCGCCCTCGGCCTGGCCGCATGCTCTTCCGGTGCCACCACCTCATCCTCTCAGTCTTCCTCCGAGCCCTCCGCTACCGCGAGCGAGACCATGCAGGCCACCCAGCCCTCGTCCGTGACGGTCGAAGCGAACGACGGCACGGTCGAGATCAAGCTGCCCGTCACCCGCGCAGCCTCCCTCGACAACCGCACCTTCGAGGTGCTGCAGCAGTGGGATGTGCCCCTCGTCGCCGCCCCCAAGATGCTGATTCCCACCACCATCACCGCATTCAACGGCGAGGACGTTGCCGACGTGGGCATGCACCGTGACCCCAACCTGGAGGCCCTGGTCGCCGCCGAACCCGACCTCATCATCTCCGGTCAGCGCTTCTCCAAGTACGACGCGCAGATCAAGGAGCTCGCGCCCGACGTCCCGCTCATCAACCTCGAGCCGCGCGATGGTAAGCCCTTCAACGAGGAACTCATCCGCGAGGTCACCACCCTCGGCGAGATCTTCGGCAAGCAGGACGAGGCCAAGAAGCTCGTCGACGACTTCAACGCCTCGATCGAGCGCGCGAAGAAGGCCTACGACGGCTCCTCGACCGTCATGGCGGTCGACGTCTCCGGCGGCAACATCGGCTACGTGGCACCCGGCAAGGGCCGCACCTGGGGCCCGGTCTTCGACCTGCTCGGCCTGAAGCCGGCCCTCGAGGTCGAGGGCTCGACCGACTCGCACACGGGCGATGACATCTCCGTCGAGGCCATCGCCGAGGCCAACCCGGCGTGGATCTTCGTCCTCGACCGCGACGCCGCCATCACCAAGGACGGCTCGAACACCCCGGCCGAGACTGTCATCAACGGTAACGCTGCGCTGCAGAACGTCGCCGCGCTGCAGAACAAGCACGTCGTGTACGCGCCCAACGACACGTACACCAACGAGTCCATCATCACCTACACGGAGATCTTCAACTCCATCGCGGACGCCTTCGAAGCCGCGAAGAAGTGACCCTCTGACACCGTGCGGGTGCCGCCCCTTGGGGCGGCACCCGCACCCCGCTATCTTATGACGCACTCTCCCACCACCACACCCGCGGAAGCCGCACTCAAGCGTGAGGCCGCCCCGGCCTCGTCGAAGCGCCATCCCCTGGCGCTCGCCCTGGCCGCGCTCGCCGTGGCTGCGCTCCTCGTCCTATCCCTGTCGACCGGCGAGTACTCGATTCTCTCCCAGGACGACGGGTGGCAAATTTTCCTCGCCGTGCGCGTCCCGCGCACGATCGCGCTCGTCCTGTCGGGCGCCGCGATGTCGATGAGCGGCCTCGTCATGCAGCTGGTCACCCAGAACCGATTCGCCGAGCCCTCAACGACGGGCACGACCGAGTGGGCGGGTCTGGGCCTGCTCGTCATCATGATCGTGTGGCCCGGCGCCCCGATCCTGGTGCGCATGACCTGCGCGATCGTCTTCGCGTTCGTGGGCACGATGGTGTTCTTCGCGCTGCTGCGCCGCGTCTCCCTGCGCTCCTCACTGCTCGTGCCGATTATGGGCATGATGCTCGGCGCGGTCGTCTCCGCGATCTCGACGTTCCTGGCACTCGAGACGAACACCCTGCAGAGCGTGTCCGTCTGGTTCCAGGGATCCTTCACGTCGGTCTACGAGGGCCAATACGAGGTCCTGTGGATCGTCACCGTCGTCGTGGCGATCGTGTTCATCATGGCGGACCGGCTGACGGCCGTGTCCCTCGGCGAGGACATCGCCATCTCCCTCGGCGTCAACTACCACCGCATGGTCCTCATCGCGACGGGGCTCGTAGCCGTGGCGACCGGCGTCGTCACCGTCGTCGTCGGATCCCTGCCGTTCCTCGGTCTGATCGTCCCCAACCTCGTGTCCATGTCGATGGGTGACAACCTGCGCACGAACCTCCCCTGGGTATGCCTGGCGGGCATCGCCCTCGTGACGGTCACGGACCTGCTGGCACGCACGATCATCTCCCCCTTCGAGATGCCCGTGTCTGTCATCCTGGGCGTCCTCGGAGCTTTCGTCTTTATCGCGCTCGTGCTGCGCCAGGCCAAGAAGGGAGCCGTGCTATGAGCATCCTGTCTTCCCCCACGCAACGCGAGACCTCTTCCCCGGTCCCCGCCCCGGCCTCGTCCGCACGCACGAAGCGACCGACTCGGCGCACCGGCGCCTTCACGTCCCCGGCCGCCCGTCGACGCTGGTGGATCCTCTTCGGAGCCGTGTGCGCGGTCGCGATCCTCGCCTGCATCGGCCTCATCGCCTGGAAGAATCCCGCGGAGTTTGGAAGCCCAGTCTTCTGGAGGCTCGCCCGTCGGCGCGCCTTCGCGGTCCTCGCGATCGCCATTGTCTCGGTGTGCCAGGGCATGGCGACGGTCGCCTTCCAGACGGTGGCTAACAACCGCATCATCACGCCCTCGATCCTTGGTTTCGAGTCCCTGTACCGGGCGATCCACACCTCCACGATCTTTTTCCTGGGCGTCGCCGGCCTCAACGCGTCGGCGACGGTTGGCAACTTTGTCGGGCAGCTCGCCCTCATGATCGCCCTGACCCTCGCGCTCTACTCGTGGCTGCTCACCTCACAGCGGGCCTCGATGCACGCGATGCTCCTCATCGGCGTCATGCTGGGCGCGGGCCTCGGCTCGATCTCCACCTTCATGCAGAGGCTACTCACACCCTCGGAGTTCGACGTGCTCACCGCGCGCCTCTTCGGGTCGATCGCCAACGCCCAGAAGGAGTATTTCCCGATCGCGGTGCCGCTCGTCGCAGTCACGGCGCTCGCGCTCGTGTTGCTCACGCGCCAGCTCTCGGTGCTATCGCTCGGCCGCGAGACGGCCACCAACCTGGGCCTGAACCATCGCCACACCTCGGTGCTCATCCTCGTCCTGGTGTCGATCCTCATGGCCACGTCGACCGCTCTCGTAGGTCCCATGACGTTCCTCGGGTTCCTCGTGGCGACGCTGGCCTACCAGTTCTCGGACACGCACGATCACCGATACATCTTCGCGATGTCCGTCGCACTGGGTGCCGCAATCCTGGCCAGCGCGTACTTCGTCATGAATCACGTGTTCAACACGCAGGGCGTCGTCTCCATCATCATCGAGTTCGTCGGCGGACTCGCGTTCATCGTCACTATTTTGCGGAAAGGCCGCCTGTGATCTCCATCGATTCCGTCGTCAAGCAGTACTCGCCGTCAGTGCGCATCGGCGAGGTCTCCCTCGACATCCCCACGGGCGGCATCACGGCGCTCGTGGGCCCCAACGGCGCGGGCAAGTCGACGCTGCTCACTATGATCGGACGTCTCCTCGGCATCGACGAGGGCACGATCGAGGTCGGCGGCCTCAACGTGGCCACGACGAAGTCCTCCGAGCTGGCACGCACCCTGTCGATCCTGCGCCAGGAGAACCACTTCATTTCGCGCCTCACGGTGCGCCAGCTGGTGGGTTTCGGACGCTTCCCCCACTCGAAGGGACGCCTGAGCGCGGAAGATGAGGCGATCATCGACCGCTACATCGGTTTCCTCGACCTGGAGGAGCTCGAAGGGCGCTACCTGGACCAGCTCTCGGGCGGCCAGCGTCAGCGCGCTTACGTTGCCATGGTGCTCGCCCAGGAAACGGAGTACGTCCTGCTGGACGAGCCCCTCAACAACCTGGACATCGCGCGCAGCGTCGAGATGATGCGGATGCTGGAACGCGCGGCGCGCGAGTTTTCGCGCACGATCGTCATCGTCCTGCACGACATCAACTTCGCGGCCCGCTACGCCTCACAGGTCTGTGCTCTGAAGGACGGGAGCGTGGCCTTCATGGGCACACCCGAGGAGATCATGCGCGACGAGGTCCTGACCGACGTCTTCGATACCCCCGTCACCGTCGTACCGGGGCCGAAGGGGCCGATCGCCTGCTACTTCTGAGCGACGGTGGTTCGCGCACCCACGCGCCACTTGCGCACGCTATCGAAGTGAGGAGGCCGGTGCCGGGTAGAATGGTCGCGCGGCCCGCGTGAAACGGCCGTGAAACGCTTGTCTGTCTGGGGGTCCCCGTGCACGTCGGACTGATCGTCCTCTTCCTACTTCTCGCCGCAGCTCTCATCGCGGGCGGCCTCTACCTCTTCGCGTCGGGGCTGACGGCGCGATCCGGCGTGTGTCGTCCTCCGCTGGGGCTTCGCTTGCACGGCCTCGAAGCCGGCTCCGAGGCCTGGGAGCGCGCGCATCGCGCCGCGTGGCCCATCCTCTTCGGCGGAGGCGTCCTGGGCACCGCCCACGGCATCGCCCTGGCTGCCACCACCCTCATGGACGCGCGCGTTTCCGTGCCCATCGTCTTCGTGGTCTCCGGAATCATCGTCGAGGCCGGCCTCTGGCTGGTCGCGACAGGCGCAGGAAAGGCATCGCTGGAGTAACGCCGCGCGGGGCACCGCAGCTCCGCCAAGCTGGCGAGGATAGGACAAACGGGCCCCATCCTCGCTCATCACCTCACGAGGACGGGGCCCGCTACGCAGTGTCGGAGTCAGGCCTTGGGGCGTTCGCGTCGGTCCAGCATGTACAGCGCCATCTTCGAGGGCTCGAGCGCGCGCACGGCGTGCGGCAGTCGCGTGCCGAAGTGGATGACGTCGCCAGGCTTGAGGACGACCGTGCGCCCGTCCGCCTCGATCTCGAGGGCACCCTCAAGGGTGTGGAGGATGGCGGGCATCGCGGCGGTGTGCTCGCTGAGGACCTCGCCCGTATCGAAGCTGAAGAGGACCAGGCGGACGCCTTCGGCGTGCATGACGGTGCGCGACACCGTGGCTTCCTCGTTGATCTGGATCATCGAGGCGATGTCTTGCAGGTCCGTCATGACGGGCGTGGGGACCTCGGTGTTCGATTCGGGTGACAGGCTCATTGGTTCTCCTTGGGTTTGCGCGCGACGATGGCGACGCCGCACAGGTGTCGATCATATTTCTTAAACGTGCGCGCCATGGTCGTGACGCGTTCGCGCAGGTCCTTGTCCCGCACGACGTTGCGCATGATGCGCAGCGCACCGATCACGCCCTCGTCAGCGATCACGCGGCCGGGCTTGAGCAGGGCCATGGGTGCCGTGCGGGTCTCATCGACGATGAGGCCGACCTCCTCGAGCGAGCGCCGCCAGTCGGCGACCGTGAGAGGCCTGGCGTTGACGTTGATGGCGCGTGCGAGGGCGCGGCGGATCTCGGTGGCGGGCTCCTCCTCGATCCTGTCGGGACGCATCGCCAGTTCGTGAATGACGTAGCGGCCGCCGGGGCGCAGGATGCGCGCTGCCTCGCTCATGATGGCGCGCTTGGCCTTCTCTCCCTGCATGGAGAGCATGGCTTCGCCGACGACGACGTCCGCGCTCTCATCGGGCAGGCCGGTCTGCGCGGCGTCTGCGTTCACGCAGCGCCCCACGCCCGAGGCGATGGCGTCCACGCGCGCGGAAGCATTCGGATCGCGTTCCACGCCCACGTAGGACGCGGGGCCTACCCTGATGATCGCCGAGGCCGTCACGCCCAGGCCGGGCGCAAACTCGACGACGTCGGCACCGGGTAGAACGGCACGCTTGAGTGCCCAGGTGCTGAGGGCGAGCCCCCCGGGGCGCAGCACCGTTTTTCCGGCGCGCGCGAGCACCCAGTGGCCGGGCGCTTTCTCGACGGGCCGGTCAGCGAAGGGGAGGGTCTCCGCCAGCAATTCACTGCGAGTGTCCATATACGCAAGTATAGCGTTATCTATTTCCTTACGCAGGGCTTTACCCACAGAAAATACGCTGACGGAGTCCCCGTGTTCCTCCTACAGGCCGATGATCTCGGCGAAAGCACCCTTAATTGCATCGAGACGCTCACGCGCCTGCTCCCAGGGCAGCGACTCCCCGTCAGCGACAGGCAGGATCACCTCGAGGTAGCACTTGAGCTTGGGCTCGGTGCCGGAGGGACGCGCGATGACACGGTCCCCCGCCTCGGTCAGGACGAGGACGCCGTCCGTGGGCGGCAGCCCCCGGTAGCCCAGCGATAAGTCCGAGACCTCAACGACGGATGACCCCGCGAGGACCGCCGGGGGCTGAGCACGCAGGCGAGCCATACCGCTGCCAATCTGGGCGATCTCTTCGACACGGAAGGTCAGCGGCGAGCTCACGTGCAGGCCATGCAGGCGAGCCAAGCGCTCCAGTTCGTCCCACACGCTGCGCCCCTGCGCCTTGAGCGCTGCGACAAGGGAGGCTGCGACAACCGAGGTCGCGATGCCGTCCTTGTCGTGCACATGGGACGGGTCGGGGCAAAAACCGATGGCCTCTTCGTAACCAAATCCAAGACCGGGGGCGCGGGCGATCCACTTGAAGCCCGTGAGCGTCGTGTGGTGTTCCAGCCCGTGGGCGCGGGCGATACGCGAGAGCAGGCGCGAGGACACGATCGAGTTCGCCAGCGAGCCCGTCATGCCGCGCGAGGCCAAGAACTCACCCAGGAGGGAACCGGTCTGGTCGCCGCTGAGCGGGGTCCATCCGGTCTCTGAGGCCGGGTCGGGCACCGCGAGCGCGCAGCGGTCCGCATCGGGATCAACCGCGATGATGAGGTCGGCCCCCTGCTCGCGCGCCTGCTCGATCGCCATGTCGAGTGCGCCTGCCTCCTCCGGGTTCGGGAAGGGCACGGTCGGGAAATCCGGGTCGGGCTGAGCCTGCGCCTCCACGAGCGAGACGTTGACGAACCCGGCTTCGGACAGGACGCGCGAGGTGATCGCGGCACCCACGCCGTGCATGGCGGTCAGAACGATGCGCAGGTTCTCTCGCGCCGATGCCTCACCCGAGGCCAGGGCGCAGGCACAAGCCACGTAGTCATCGCGGGGATCCACGGCCTCGATGAGGTCGTCGCTCATCGGGACCTCGTCGGCGGGCGGGGCCGCCTCGATGGCGGCTGCGATTTCGGCGTCGAAGGGCGGCACGATCTGGACGCCGCGCCCGTCGCCCTGCGCGACGGTGCCGCCCAGGTAGACCTTGTAGCCATTGTCCGGAGCGGGGTTGTGGGAGGCGGTTACCATGACGCCCGCGTCCGCGTCGAAGTGCAGCATCGAGAAGGCGGTGAGCGGGGTCGGGTTGGCCTGCGGCAGCGCGAGGACGCGCACACCCGCGGCCGAAGCGACGCGGCAGGCCGCCGTGGCGAACTCGGAGGATCCGTAGCGGGCATCGCAGCCGACGACGAGCGTGGGGGTGCCCGTCGCGTGGCGCTTAACGACCTCGCACAGGCCGGCGGTCGCGCGGATGACGACGGCGAGGTTCATGCGGGACTCCCCCGGCCCGACGACGCCGCGCAGGCCGGCGGTGCCGAACTGGAGGGGACCGTTCATGGCCGCGCCCACGCGGGCCGCAGCCTTCTCGTCGCCGCGCTCCGCAGCCTCAATGTCAGCGCTCAGGGACGAGGCCGTGGCGGGGTCCGGGTCGTGCTTGGCCCACTGACGGGCGCGCTCGAGCAGATCCATTGTTTCAGTCCTCCAGTCCTGCCAGGATGGCGGTGGTTGCGGACACTCCCAGGCGCGAGGCTCCGGCCTCAATCATGGTTAGGGCGGTCTGCGCGTCTCGGATACCGCCCGAGGCCTTCACTCCGAGGGCGTCACCGACCGTGGCGCGCATGAGCGCAACAGCGTGGGTCGAGGCACCGCCCGCGGGGTGGAATCCCGTCGATGTCTTGACGAAGTCTGCTCCTGCGGCCATCGAGGCCGTGCAGGCGGCGACGATCTCGTCATCCGTCAGGGCGGCGGACTCGATGATCACCTTGAGGACGCGGGGGGCCGGGACGACCCGTCGAACGGCCGCGATCTCCTCCTCCAGCTCGCTCAGCCGACCGTCCTTCACCAACTCAATGTTGATGACCATGTCGATCTCGTCCGCGCCGTCGGCGACGGCCTGGGCCGCCTCGAAGGCCTTGACCTGGGGCTTGACCGCGCCCGAGGGGAAGCCGACCACGCAGGCGACCTTGAGGCCCTCGGGCACGTGGAGGGGCAGCATGGACGGCGATACGCACACGGAGTAGGTGCCGGCGGCGGCCCCCTCCTCGACGATGCGCTCCACGTCGGCCTTGCTGGCCTCGGGCTTGAGGATTGTGTGGTCGATCATCGCGGCCACGTCGTGTTTGTTCATGGAACTACTTTCTTATCGCATCACAGCTGGGCCAGAGGCAGGGCCAGCTCCATCATGGTGGTAAAGGACGTCTGGCGCGCCTGAGCGTCAGTTGCCTCGCCCGTGACCAGGGAGTCCGAGACGGTGAAGATACCGACGGCCTCGACACCCGCGTGGGCGGCGGTCGCGTACAGGCCTGCGGACTCCATCTCGACCGCCAGCACGCCCATGCGCTGCCAGGCCTCGTTGAAGGTCGGGTTCGCGTTATAGAACGTGTCGGAGGACAAGATGTTGCCCACGTGGATCGGAACGTCGGCTTCACGGGCGCGGCGCACCACGTCGTCAATGAGGCGGAAGGAACCGATCGGCGCGTATGAGCCGGGAATCTGGTACTGGTCCAGGAACGCGGAGTTCGAGCACGCCGCCTGGGCAACCACGACGTCGTAAAGGTTGACGCTACTTTGCAGAGCACCGCACGTGCCCACGCGCACGAGGCGCGTGCAGCCGAACTCGTGGATCAGCTCGTGGGCGTACAGCGAGATCGAGGGAATACCCATGCCCGAACCCATGACGGACACCGGTGTGCCGCGATAGGTGCCGGTGTAGCCCAGCATGTTGCGCACGGCGTTGAACTGCTGCGCGTCCTCCAGGTAGGTCTCGGCGATGAACTTCGCGCGCAGCGGATCTCCGGGCAGGAGAATCGTGGGAGCGATGGGGGCGGTGGGGTTGATGTGCGGTGTCGAGCGCATGTTTCCTCCTGTGTTGTCGAGGAGCCAGGGGCTCCATCGAGGCTTCATTACCCTTGTCGCAAGGCTATGCCGTGCAATTGATATATGTCAACGAATTGTTTGACAAATGTTCTCATCCGACCGGGGCGCCGTCGAGCGCCCCGCTCGGGGTTGCCCTACCCTGCCGTTCCAGCAGCGCGAGGGCCAGGTCCTGATCGACCACGAGGTGCGTAGCCAATCCCATGTGCAGCGCAGTCTGAAGCGCTTGAGCCTTCAGTCGTCCTCCGGCAACCAATAGCCTCACGGGGCGAGCACGCAGCTCATCGAGTGTGATACCGACCGTGCGACGGTCGACCGAGGCCAGCGCGATATCTCCTTCGCGCGTATAGAAACGCGAGCACGCATCCCCCGCGGCGTCGCGCAGCAACGCATCTACCTCATCGTCTTCGAGCTGACCGAGGTTCAGCGACAGGGCCTCGCGCCCCAGCGCACCGACGGTAAACACCGCCATGTCCACGCAGCTCCCCTCCTCCAAGATTCGCTCAATAGCCCGGTCCCGGCGCACGATCGAGAGCATTGCCGTGTCCTGGAAGATCACGGGCAGCGGCAGGTAGCGCGGCTCGGCATCGAAGGCCTCGCAGAAGGAACGCATGATCTCGAAGTCATGCGTCGCCCTCTCAGAAAACGACGTCCCACCCTTGAGCTGGACAACGCGCACACCCACGCGGGGGGCGCGGGTCAGGTGGGCCGCGAGCGCGCTCATCGTGCGCCCCCAGGAAATACCCACGCTCATGCCGTCACGCACGAGCTGGGCAGCCACCTGCGCGCCAACTCGACCGACCTGCTCGATGGCCTCGTCCTCGGCCATGTCATGTCCGTGAGCGACGCGCGCGCAGACCAGGCCGAAGCGCTGCTCCAGCCGCTGGGCAATCTCCGAGGCGTCCTCGCGCGGATCATGGATCTCGATGGTCACGAAGCCGCGATCGCGGCCGTGGGCAAGAAGCTTGGCAACCGTGGGGCGCGACAGACCCATACGGGAGGCAACCTCGGCCTGGCTCAAGCCCTGCTGGTAGTAGAGCTTGACGGCCTCGATCGCCTGTTCGTCACGCCGTTCCACGGTGCCTTCTCCCTTCGGTGCGCACGCGTCCGTGTCTTACGACACCGTCTCCAGGACGACGCTGCGAGGCTCAGCGCTGCCCCCGTCAGCGATCTCGATGGCACCGGACAGGGACTGAAGGGCACGCTCGATACGCCACTCATCGTCGGTGTGGAGCGTGAGAAGGGGCTGACCCGCCACAACAGCTTCGCCAGGCTTGGCATGAATCTCGATACCGGCACCAGCCTGGACCGGGTCCTCCTTGACGGCACGACCCGCGCCGAGCCTCCACGAAGCCACGCCCACGGACAGGGCGTCCATCCCGACGACGGTTCCCCCGGCTTCGGCGAGGAGCTGGTGGGTGTGCGTGGCGCGTGGCAGCGGCGCATCCGGGTCGCCGCCCTGCTCGCCGATCATCGCACGCCAGCGATCCATCGCGCGGCCGTCCGCCAGGGCTGCTTCCACGTCGGCGTCGTGCACCCCCGCGAGGTCGAGCATGTTGCGCGCCAGTTCGCAGGTCAGCTCGACGACATCGGAGGGGCCGCCTCCCGCGAGAACCTCGATGGATTCCTCCACCTCAAGGGCGTTCCCGATCTTTCGTCCCAGCGGTACGGACATGTCGGTGAGGAGGGCGCGCGTGGCGACCCCCGCGTCACGGCCAAGGTCCACCATCGTGCGGGCAAGCTCGCGCGCGGCGTCCAGGTCCTTCATGAAAGCACCCGACCCTACCTTCACATCCAGGACGAGGGCGCCCGTGCCCTCGGCGATCTTCTTGCTCATGATCGAGCTGGCGATGAGCGCAATCGACTCCACCGTCGAAGTAATATCACGCAGGGCGTAGAGCCTCTTGTCAGCGGGTGCCAGGCCCGAGCCCGCCGCGCAGATGACCGCGCCACAGCCGGAGCCCAGCTGTGCCATGATCTCGTCGTTACTCAGCTGCGCACGCCACCCGGGAATGGCCTCGAGCTTGTCGAGGGTGCCGCCCGTGTGCCCCAGGCCTCGACCGGATAGCTGGGGAACGGCCACGCCGAAGCACGCGACGAGCGGGGCGAGCGGCAGCGTGATCTTGTCCCCCACACCGCCCGTGGAGTGCTTGTCTGCCGTTGGCTTGCCAATGCCCGAGAAGTCCATGCGCGCACCCGAGCGGATCATCGCGTCCGTCCAGCGGGCAATCTCACCGCGGTCCATTCCGCGCAGGAAAATCGCCATGGCCAGCGCAGCCATCTGCTCGTCCTTGATGACGCCCTTGGTGTAGGCGTCGATCGTCCAGTCGATCTGGTCGGGGGTCAGCGCCCCCCCGTCGCGCTTGACGCGAATGATGTCAACGGCATCAAAGAGAGCCATCGTGTCCTTCTTTCTTGTTCGACGAGGCCTGGGTGGGGCCCGCTGCAACGTCGGCCAGGTCGTGGGGCCCAAAAGCGCCGGGAAGCACCTCGGTCATGGGCGCGACGCCGTCGGGCATGAGGACCATGCACGAGGGGCCGCCGTGCTCGTAGATGAGCTGGCGGCAGCGCCCACACGGTGCCACCGGTTCCTCGTTGCCGTTGACGGCGACGACCGCGACGAGCGCGCCCCCTCCAGATCGGATCAGGTCGGAGACCATTCCGCACTCGGCGCACAGGGTGACGCCGTAGCCAGCGTTTTCGACGTTGCAGCCGCTGACGAGCCAGCCGTCCGCGGTCAGGCCCGCGGCCCCCACGGGGAAGTTCGAGTACGGGCAATACGCGTGGCGCATGGCATCGATGGCCTCGCTCAGCAGCGCGTCCCAGTCGATGTCTGTCGGATCCATACGGGTTCTCACTTCACGTAGGGGATGTTCTCTGCGGCGGGTGCCCGCGACTTTCCGACGAATCCCGCGACGGCCACGATCGTGACCACGTAGGGAATCATCGACACGAGGTCAGCGGGGATCGCGGGCTCAATGTTGGGCAGCATGCGGGCCAGCGCCTGCGCGAAGCCGAACATGACGGCTGCGCCCATGGCACCCAGCGGGTTCCACTTGCCCAGGATCATGGCGGCCAGGGCGATGTAGCCGTTGCCGGCAGAGATGTTGTCCGTGAATGCCAGCCCCGAACCAATCGTGAAGAACGCGCCACCCAGACCCGCGAAAGACGAGCCGAGGATCGTGTTGAGGGTGCGCGTGCGCCCCACGTTGATACCGACGGTATCGGCGGCGCGCGGGTGCTCACCGCAGGCCCGCAGCCGCAGGCCCCAGCGCGAGCGGAACAGGAAGAACGCCAGGGCGATGACGGCCGCGTACATCAGGTATACGAGGATCGACTGGTTGAACAGGACCGGGCCGACGATCGGGATCTCCGACAGCACGGGGATCTTGATGTCAGACAACGAGAACTGGTTGGTGTTCAGACTACCCGGAGCATCCTTCATGATCGTCCCGTAGAAGAACGTCGTCAGGCCCAGGGCCAGGACGTTCAGGACGACACCGACGATGATCTGATCCACCCCGTACTTCACGGAGAAGAGGGCGAGGAGGGACCCCAGGGCAGCTCCCGCGAGTGGGGCCGCGACGAGGCCCGCGTAGGGGGTCTGGAAGTACGAGGCCGCCATGACGCCCGCGAACGCTCCGACCAGGAGATCGCCCTCGATCGCGATGTTGACGACGCCCACCCGCTCCGAGACGACACCCGAGAGAGAGCCGAAGATGAGCGGCGTCGAGATGGCCACCGTCGACACGAGGGTCGAGGTAAGGGTGACGACACCCGTCGACCCCGAGCCCGCGTAGAACAGGAAGCCCAGGATCGTGGACAGCCCGACGACAGCCATTGCGCCGACGCGCGCCCACGCGGGCTGCGTCATGCGCCGCAGGGTCACCACGACCGTCCACGCTGTGATCGCAATCCCGATGGCGGCAAGCACCCACACGATGGGCGCACCTGCAGTCACAATGTCGGGGATCGAATAGGACTGCGATTTGTCATTGAGGCGCAGCGTCATGTCCCCTCGCGAGGCAGCCGCGAAGATCACGAGCAACACGCAGGCAGCCACGTAGATGCCGGGAATCTTCCAGGAGCGTTTGGCCTCGACCTGGGTGACCACGACAGGCTCACTTGTGCTCATCAGCGTTCCCCTTTCGCGTGAGTGCGCTCGCAGCGCGAGCATCGGGAAGACGGAACAGCCAACGCACGAGCGCGGGCGCAGCGATCAGCAGGACGATGACCGACTGCAGGATCAGGATCATGTCGATCGGCACGCCCTTGGCCTGCATCGTGTAGCCACCCGCCTTGAAAGCACCGAAGAGCAGGCCCGCACCGAACGTTCCCCACGTCCTGTTGCGTCCCAGCAGGGCCACCGTAATCGCGTCGAAACCGATCGAACCGGACACGTCACGGGAGACGTAGCCGATGGTTCCCAGGGCCTCGTTCGCGCCGGCCAAGCCGAGGAATGCGCCCGAGATCACCATCGTGATCGCCGTGATCTTCTCGACCGAGATACCGGCAGTGCGTGCCGCTGCCGCATTCGCTCCGACCGCGCGGATCTGGAAGCCCAGCGTGGAGCGCTCAATCAGCCACCAGAACGCGATAAGGGCGACGATGGCGACCAGGAACCCGACATGCAGCTTGAAGGGAGCCGGAAGCAGACGCCCGAGCGCGGCGGTGTCGGCGACCTTGGGAGTCACCGGCTGATTCGTTCCGGGCACCTGCCACGCCTTTTGCGTGAGCGTGTAGCCCAGGCCCAGCGTCGCGATCGAGTTCAGCATGATCGTCACGATCACCTCATTCGCGCCCGTCTTCGCTTTCAGGACACCCGCGATGCCGCCATAGAGGCCACCCGCGACAACCGCGACGAAGAGGGCCACCAGCGCGTGCAGGACCGGCGGCAGGCTCACCGCGAAGCCCACCCACACGGCGGCGAGGGCTCCGACGATGATCTGGCCCTTACCGCCGATGTTGAACAGCCCAGCTCGGAAGCCGAGCGCCAGGCCCAAACCCGAAATGATCAACGGGATCGAATAGAACAAGGAGTCCGTCAGCGGCTTGATCATACGAACAGGGTTCGCCGCGTTCACGTCCACGATGGAGCCACGGAACATCGCGTAGTAGGCATCGACCACGGACGCCCCAGACAGGGCGATGAGGACCGCTCCAATCGCGAACGCGATGAGGACGGCCAACACCGACACAAACCACTGCGCCCCAAAGACCCGGGTCCCGATGCCCGGACGGTTACTCGTACGCGTACTCATTGTTCCTCCTTTCGAGACGCCCCGGTCTGCCCGGCTGATCCCGAGGAGGCAGCCACGGCCTCGTCTAAGGGCACGCCGGCCATCATGAGGCCCAGGACATCACGCCCCGTGTCCGCTGGGACAATGCCAACGATGCGGCCGCGGTACATGACTGCGATGCGATCCGCCAGCGAGACGACCTCGTCAAGCTCCGAGGAAATGAGCAACACCGCGCAGCCCTGATCGCGCACGTCCACGATCCGACGGTGAATGAACTCGATCGAGCCGACATCCACGCCTCGCGTCGGCTGATTCGCGACCAGCAGTGTCAGATCGCGCGACATCTCGCGGGCGACGACCACCTTCTGCTGGTTACCACCCGACAGGGAGGACACCGGGTCCTCAATCGCCGTCAGGCGGATGTCGTATTCTTCTTCCTTGTCGCGGGCGTTGCGCATAATCGCACCGCGCTTGAGAGAGCCCAGCGACGAGAAGGACGAGGAGCGGAACTGGTCCAAAACCAGGTTGTCGGCGATCGAGAATGAAGCGATGATGCCGTCCGTGGAACGGTCCTCGGGAATGAAGCCCACTCCCGCATCCAGGGACTCGCGCGGCTTCGCGCGCGTGATATCGGCGTCCTCGAGGCGGATAGCCCCGCTGTCGGGAGTGCGCAGTCCCAGGATTGCCTCAGCGAGCTCCGTCTGTCCGTTGCCCTGCACGCCTGCGACAGCGAGGATCTCGCCGCGGGGAACGTCGAAGGACACGTGGTCGAGCAGAGGAACACCGCCCGCGCCCAGCAACGACACGTCCTCGAAGGACAGGCCACCGCCCGCAGGGCGCGCGGGTTCCTTCTCCACGCGCATCAGCACCTCGCGCCCCACCATGTGCGTGGCGAGCGAGGCCTCGGAATCCGTCGGGGAGGCGTGCCCCACGACCCGACCGCGGCGAATCACCGTAATATCATCGGCCACCGCACGCACCTCGCGCAGCTTGTGGGTGATGAACACGATCGAGGTTCCCGCGTCGGCGAGCTGACGCATGATCGTCATCAGCTCGTCCGTCTCCTGCGGGGTGAGCACGGCGGTCGGCTCGTCCAGGATGAGAACCTTCGCCTGACGAGATAGCGCCTTGACAATCTCCACGCGCTGCTGCGCGCCCACCGGCAGATCCTCGATGAGGGCGTCGGGGTCCAGGTCGAAGCCGAAACGCGCCGAGACCTCGCGCACCGTCTGCCGGGCACGCTCGCGGCTGATGATCCCCGCCGGACCGGTCGGCTCGAATCCCAGGGCGATCGACTCGGCGACCGTGAAGACAGGGATGAGCATGAAGTGCTGGTGCACCATGCCGATGCCCGCCGCGACCGCGTCACCGGGTCCCTTGAACGTGACGGGCTCGCCGTCGATGAGGATCTGCCCCTCATCGGGGGCATGCATCCCGTACAGGACGTTCATGAGCGTGGACTTGCCCGCGCCGTTCTCTCCAAGCAGCGCGTGAATATGCCCCTCCTCGATCGTCAAGTCGATCGAGTCGTTGGCGATGAGGGGGCCAAACCTCTTCGTGATCCCCCGCAGTTCTAATTTCATTCCTTCGGCCTTCCCCAGCAGGTGGACGTCCCCCGCCCGATGCCCGCGTGGGGCTGGCAGCGTCACCGCCACCAGCCCCACGCGCATCGCATCACTTCGGGGCGTTCTGCGATTCGACCACGAGCTTCCCGGACTTGATGTCCTCCGTGAGCTTGGTCAGATCTGCCTTGATCTCGTCGGACACCTTGTCATCGAAGTCGTGGAACGGGGCGATGGAGACGCCACCGTTGGCCAGCGTGCCCACGTACGGGGTAGAGCTGAACTTGCCGTCCACCGAGTCCTGAATCGCCTGCTCGACCGAGGCACCGATCTCCTTCATGACCGACGTCAGAACGATCGACGAGTAGTCGGGGTTGGCCTCGTACCAGTCGGAGTCGACGCCGATGATCCAGGTGTTACCGTCCGCCTTGGCGGCTGCCGCCGCACCCAGGCCGACCGGTCCCGCGACGGGCATGATAATGTCCGCACCCTGCGAGATGAACTGCTGTGCCTGTTCCTTGCCGAGCGTCTGATCATCGAAGGACTGCGTAAAGGAACCGTTCTGCGCGGCCTTATCCCAGCCGAGCAGCTGCACGTTCGTGCCCTTGGCCTTGTTGTAGGCCGCGACACCGTCAGCGAAGCCATCCATGAACACCGTCACCGAAGGGATCTGGATACCGCCGAAGGTAGCAACCTTGCCGGTCTTCGTCATGCCTGCGGCCACGTAGCCCGCCAGGTAGGCGGCCTCAGCCGTGTTGAACAGCAACGGACGGCCGTTATCCAGCGTCACCGTGTTGTTGTTGCCGTCGTTGAAGCTGGAGTCGATGAGGGCGTAGTGCACATCCTTGTTCTCCTCGGCGGAGGCGTGAACGGCCTTCTCCAAGTTGAAGCCAACGCCAATGATCAGATTGCAGCCGTCGGAGACCATGGACTCCACGTTCGGATTGAAGTCCGCGTCGGAGTTCGACTCAGCGGTGTTGATCTGGATGCCGAGCTTCTCCTGGGACGACTTCAGGCCGTCGTATGCGGACTCGTTAAAGGACTTGTCGTCCCAGCCGCCGGCGTCGGAGACCGCGCAGGCCTTGAACGAGCTGGCGTCCTTCGCTCCACCGGACTGGCTGGTGGCGGTTCCTCCGCCACCACAGCCTGCCAAGGCGAGCGTTGCAACTCCCGCCGCAGCGAGGAGCTTCGTGAGGTGCTTCATGAGTGTTTTCCTCCGTTGATGTGGATTCTTCCTTGAAACGGTGGCAGCGCGGGCCGCGGATCATGTCCGCACGACCAGCGCGCGAACATTTGTCAGAATCGACTTTTACGTCTGATACGAGTCTCCCGCGCCACCCCCGCTCTGTCAAGGGCTACTTGTTCTCACTTCGATAACGATTGAAGCGGCATCGGGCAAACACCGCGACAACGCCGATCGCTCCAGCAAACATCGCCCCGGTCAATCCATCCGAAGCCGCACCCGTGCGGGCCAGGGCACCTCTCGGTTCCTTCGTGCGCTTGGTCTGCATCGGCGGCACCTGTCCACCGGGCTGTGGATCGCCCGCGGGTGCCGCCGAGGGGCTCGGGTCGGGGGCCGCCGCGCCCGCGCAGGTCACGGGGATCGTCAGGCCATCCGCGGCCTCGACGACCGTCGCAAAGTCGGTGGCGACCGTGACGGGCGCGTTCACGACTTCTCCGGCAACCTTGCCCTCGCAGGCACCAACGACCGTCACGTCCACGCTCGCCCGTCCCGCACCGTCAGTCGTAATCACCGAGGCAGCGTCGGAGGCGTGCGCATCCACGAGGGAGTTGTCAACCTCGGCCACCGCCTGCGCACCACCGGCGCTCACGCGGACCTTGGACGTGATCGAGGGGCCCTCGGAGAAGGACAAACCACGCAGCGGGATCGTCACCGTCGAGCCGTCGGCCACCGCTTCGGTGGGCAGGGTCAGGCCGATGGAGGACTTGGCCTCGCGCGGGCTCAGCCCTCCCTCAGCCTGGACCGAACGGGCCCGGCCTCCCGAGTGCGCGCCCAGATAGGCGTTGAAGGAATCGCGGTCCAGGTTGCCGTTCGTCGTGGCAGCTCCCCCGCGGGTCAGGGCCTCGAAGGAGTCGCCACCCGCCAGCAGGAAGGACACGGAGCCGACCGTGTACGTCGCGTCGGCCTTGAGGGGCTCGCCATTGATCGTCACCGACGTGATGCGCTGGCCATAGGGTTTGGCTGGGTCGTAGGTATAGCGCACGTTCGAGGAGAGGCCCAGCTTGAGCATCGGCCTGGAGTTCTGTGAGTTCAGGTCCGTCTTCCACTGCTGCTCAAGCGCGTCCTTGACGTCCGATCCCTTCAGGGTGACGTATCCCAGCTCATCGGAGAAAGGCTCGACCTCGTAAGTCTGCGCGTAGGTGATCGTGCCGTCCTCGTTCGGCACCAGGTCGGCACGCAGGCCGCCCGCCATGATCATGCCAATGTCGACGGTCTTTCCATCCGGGGTCAGGATCGTTTCGCGCAGGGAATCCGCCACCAGGTCGCCCAGGGAGGATTCGATGCCTCGGTTCGATCCGGGGTCCGTGGACCCATCGGGCGTCGTAAAGACGCCGCGCCTGAAGGCCTCCGTGTAGCCCGTGGCGACGACGCGCTTGCCGGCTTCCTTCGAGTCGGACTCAGCTTGGTCGACGATCGCCTGGGTGTCGGGGTCCGAGCCGCACTGGGCGACCTCGGCAGCCGGAATGAGGATCGAGTCAGCACTCGTGACCTGGCGCGTCGCGGGATCGATCGTCAGACGGATGAGTCCCAGATTGTCCGTGTAGGAGCCCGATGCGATGCCCGCCAGCCGGGGGTTGGCGGACTCGAAGGACTCCGCAGAGTTGACGTGGTCGAACTCGTAGGGCACGTGCGTATCCCCGCCCATCAGACCGTCGACGTCCTTGCCGACCTTCGTGTAGTTGTTCTTCACGTCGTCGTCGAGCATGGCGATGACGACGTCGGCCTTCCCACTGCCCTTGAGCTCGGCTGCCAGGTCATTGATGCGCTTGATGGGGTCCGTGAAGGTCAGGCCGGCCGTCGTTCCAGGACTGAGTTTGTAGGGAACGTCCTGAGCGATCGCACCGATGAAAGCTACCTTCATGCCCGACGGTGACGTCCACAGCTTGTAGTCCCCGAGGTAGGGCGTGCCGTCCCCGTAGGTACCCATGCCCTCGATGTTGGCTCCCAGGTACGGGAAGGTGGCCTGCACGAACTCGCCCGGGTTGGACCCGTCGACGCGCTGTTTGAAGACGGCCTGCCCCATGTCCAGCTCGTGGTTGCCGATTGTCGAGGCCAGGGGGTTCATCGTGTTGAGGGCCGCGATGGTCGGGTTGTCCTTGAGGGAGCCGGAGATGTAGGGGGATGCGCCAATGTTGTCTCCCAGCAGCGTGAACGAGGAGTTCGGGTTCGCCTGGCGCGCTTTGTTCAGGTAGCAGTTCATCGCGGGCAGCCCCGCCTCGCGCACTGTGCCCTTCTTGGCGACCTGCTGGATGTGTCCGTGCACGTCCGTGAGGTTGTAGAGGTCCAGGGTGATCGGCGCGTCGGCACCTGGCGGAGCCGCGAGCGCGGCAGCCGGCAGGGAAGCCAGGGTCAGGGCTGCCGCCGAAGCGAGGGCGAGGCGTGTCCATGGTCTGCGCATGGGTGTGTTCCTTTCATCGGTGCGGTGTCGGTGCCGCATCCTGGGTGGTGGGTTTGACGTGCCCGGTGTCAGCCGCGGCGACGGGTACGGCGCGAGAGAACGATAAGTCCACCTCCCGCCGCGGCGAGGATGATTCCGAGGCCGATCGCCCGGTCGGTGTCCGAGCCGGTGCGCGCAAGGCCGCGCTGGGGACGCCTCGCACGCGCGGGTGCCCCGTGGGAGAAGACCGGGTCCATCTGGGCGGTGCCGGGCCGGGGTGCGGGTGAGGGGGTTTCGGAGGGGGCAGGGGTCTCAGGCCCGGTGGGCGAAGGCGCGGTGTCATCGCCGCGAAGGAGCGTAAGGCCGATGATCTCGGGGTTGTGGTCCGAGGAGCGGTAGGGGTTGTCAGCCTCGATGGTCAGGTGGGCGTTCATCCCTGCCCTCGAGTATTCGAAGGCGATGGATTCTTGGGCGTTTATGGCCCAGCTGGTGACTCCGACGAGGAGGGGCTTCGCTGCCGCATTCGAGAAGACGTGGTCGAGGGAGCCGGAGCGCCCGGCGTAGACGTAGGAGCTCTCGCCCGCTCCAGACACGCGCGCCCAGCCCGAGGCCTCGAGGGCCTTGATTGGGTCCTCCTGCGAGTAGGAGTTGAAGTCGCCGACGAGGAGGGTCGGTTTGTCCGCGAAGCGGGCGGCGAAGGAGGCGAGCGACGTGGCCTGGGCGACGCGGATCGCGTTCGCATTGCCCTGCCCATCCCCGTTGTCGACGTTGCCGGGAGGCGCGCCCTCGGGCACGGACCCCTTGGACTTGAAGTGGTTGCCGACGACGATGAAGGTGGCGGGGGCGGCTCTCTGCCCGCTGACGCGCGCGAACTCCTGGGCCAGGGGCTGTCGCGCCAGTCCCGTGAATGCCGGGTCGTCGTGGATGAGCGAGGGGCCGACGGGGGCGATGGTCGCGGGCTTGTAGATGAACGCGATACGGATGACATCTTCGCCCTGGGGGACGGAAGGCGGCGAGGGCACGTACGCCCACGTTCCGTCGCCCGCTGCCTTGTTGAGGGCCTCGACGAGGCGCGCGAGGGTGGCGTCTCGGTCCGTTCCCACGCCCACCGCGACGGGGTTTTCGATCTCCTCGAGGGCGACCACATCGGCACCCAGAGCGTTGATCGCGCTGACGATCTTGGCCTCCTGGTTGGCGAAGGCCTCGCGCGAGAATGCGCCGCGCACCTTGCACTTCTTAGCCGTCACGAAGGCGCCCGTTCGGTCGGGGTATCCCGCGCATCCGGCCTCATCAACGCCCAGGTCTGAGAAGTAGTTGAGAACGTTGAACGTAGCCACGCGGGTGTCCCCACCGACCGTGGGGACACCCGGCCTGTTCCCCGTGATCGTCACGGGGCTGTGATCGGGGTGTGCGGCGACCATCGCGGTCGGCTGGAAGACGGTGGTCCCGTGTCGGGTTTCGAGAACGACGGGAGCGTCGAAGGCGACGTGGTAGCCGACGCGGGCCGGTGCCCCGTTCGCCAGGTAGGCGTATGCGACCTCGGTCGCATTTCCCTTGAGCAGGTTGGTGTTGGTGCCGTCGTCCAGTGTGATTGCTCGAGCGGCGTTGGCCGCCTCGTAGTCGCGCGCGGCCTGGCCGGGTGCCACCACGTCGGTGGCAGAGCGTAGCGGGGTATGCCCGGGGGTCAGGGTCAGGCTTCCATACTGATGTGCCCAGTAGTTGTCGGTAATGGTCCACGTGCCCTGGGGCGCGAGCAGCATGGATTCGTAAGCCTCGGCCTCGCTCGGCGAGGGCACCTGGGTGAGCGGGGTGGGGGTCGGTGCCGCACAGCCTTCCACCGTATTCACGACGGTCGCGGCCAGCTGCGTGAGGCTCGACGGGTTCTCCTTCGCGGTCGTCGCGGGGAATTCGCCGACCACTCCGGTCACGCGCACACACGTGCCCGGGGCAGGGATCTGGCCTTTCTTTCCGGCGTACACGAAGAGCCCGTCGGAGCGGGAGCGTCCCGGCTCCCACGTTCCGCCCGAGCCGGGGGTCTGGATCGTGTATCCGTCAATCGTCGCGCCCAGCCCCGACTCGTTGGCGGGGTATGCGGCGGTCACGACGCCGACCGTCGTCACGGTGGCCCCCACCATCGCGGAATCGTCCCCGCCGCCTACGGCCTGAATGTCGGGGATCTCAGTATCGACGAGGCCTGCGCTGGGCTCTGCGGACTGCGCGGATCCCTCGGGGAGGGAAGTCTCCGCCGGCTGCGTCGGTTGAACGGGCTGCGCAGCGGCCGACTGGGGTTGCGCCGCATCAGCCTGCGACACTCCCGGCCCTCCCGACTGCGTTACCTGACCGGACTGCGCAGAATCCGACCGGTGCGCATCGACCGCCCACGACGCGGGTACAAGCCCCGCCGCGGACAGCGCAAGCGCGCCGAACACAGCTAGTGTTCGTGTCCCGTACCTCATCGGGATATCCTCTCAACCTCGCCTCACCGTGAGGGGCCGACGAGCCCCGTACCGTAGGCGTCTTTACCAACGGCAACACGAGTTATGACAAGTGTAACGTCGTGCACATACGTGCGGAAGCGATTGAGAACATTCCCTGAAATACAAGCCTTCGTCGGGAGCACACATACGAGCGCACGGCCGCCCCGACCTCGTTACACTCGGCGAGCGTGAGTCAGGACGCCGAGTACGGGGAGACGACCACCTGAGCGCGCTGCAGGTCCTTGACCTCCGAGTACCCCGTCGAGGCCATGGTTCGCTTGAGCGCTCCCACGAAGTTCAGGGAGCCGTCCGCGCGCGTCGAAGGGCCGTAGAGGATCTGCTCGAGCGTGCCCGTCGTACCGACGTGGACACGCTGGCCGCGAGGCATGTCCGGGTGGGTCGCCTCCGAGCCCCAGTGCCACCCTCGCCCCGGAGCCTCCTCCGCGCGGGCGATGGCCGCACCCAGCATGACGGCGTCCGCGCCGCACGCGATCGCGCGCGACAGGTCACCGCTGCGACCGATCCCGCCGTCAGCGATGACGTGCACGTACCGACCACCGGACTCGTCCATGTAGTCGCGACGAGCAGCGGCAACATCGGCGATCGCTGTCGCCATCGGCGCGTGCACGCCCAGGGACTGGCGCGTCGAATGGGCCGCTCCCCCACCGAAACCGACGAGGACACCAGCCGCGCCCGTGCGCATCAGGTGCAGGGCCGCCGTGTCCGTACAGACGCCACCCACGATGACGGGAACGTCCAGCTCGTAGATGAAGCGCTTGAGGTTGAGGGGCTCGCGGCGCGACGACACGTGCTCGGCGGACACCGTCGAACCGCGGATGATGAACAGGTCAACGCCCGCGTCCACGACCGCCCGCCAGTATTGCTGTACGCGCTGGGGAGAAAGCTTGCCTGCGACGACCACGCCGGCCTCGCTCAGCTGCTTGAGGCGCGCGGTGATCAGCGAGGGCTTGATCGGCTCGGAGTAGACGCGCTGGAGGGTCGCGATCGACTCCTCCTCGCCCAGGTGAGCGATACCGTCGAGGATCGGGGTGGGATCCTCGTAGCGGGTCCACAGCCCATCCAGGTCGAGTACGCCGATGCCACCGAGGCGGCCGAAGGCGATCGCAGTCTCCGGGCTCATCACCGAGTCCATCGGGGCCGCCATCAGGGGAATGTCGACGTGGTAGGCGTCAATCTGCCAGCCGACGTTGACGTCCTCGGGATCGCGAGTGCGCCGCGAGGGCACGAGGGCGATATCGTCCAGCGTGTAGGCGCGCCGCGCGCGCTTGCCACGGCCGATTTCCACTTCGTCGCTCATGACCCGATTCTACTGCCTCCGGGACGCAGATGTGCCCACCCTCTGCCACACTGGAGTCACCGGCAAGGCTAGGAGCAATCATGAGCTGGATCGACGACCCGTGGATGGGTTTTGACACCGAGACGACGGGCGTGCGCGCGCTCAAGGACCGCCTCGTCACGGCCGCACTGGTGCTGCGCATCGACGGCGCATCCTACCGCTCGGGCGTCAGCGCCCCCGACCAGGTGGCTACCTGGCTGACCGATCCGGGCATCGAGATCCCCGAGCAGGCCACGGCCGTCCACGGCATCACGACCGAGCAGGCTCGCCGCGACGGTCGCCCCATCGAGGAGGTCCTCCACGAGCTGGCCGGTTCCATCGTCGAGCACTGGCTGCGCGGCTACCCGGTCGTCGCCTTCAACGCGACCTACGACATCACGCTCGTCAACCAGGAGCTGCGCCGCCACCGCCTGGGCTCCTTCGAGGAGCGCCTGGAGGGTGCTCCCATGCTGGTCGTCGACCCACTCGTCCTGGACCGCAAGCTCGACCGGTTCCGCAAGGGAAAGAAGACACTGACGGAGATGGCCCCCGTCTACGGGGCGGCGGCCTCCCCCGACGCCCACACGGCCGAGGTTGACGTGGCTATGACGCTCGACGTGCTCGCCGGCATGGTGGACAAGTACCCGCAGCTGGCGTCCATGAGCGCCTTGGAGCTCACGGACTATCAGCGCCAGGCTCACCAGGATTGGGCCGAGGACTTCGAGAAGTACCTGCGCAAGCAGGGCAAGGACGCGAACATCGACCGCGAATGGCCACAGATCACGCCGCGGGGCCGCGGCGACGATCAGGAGTAGGGACGCGACAGGCGGGGGTCGGCAGATGCTGGCCCCCGTTTCGTTGCCTCTCGGATGCCACCAGCGTGGAGGGCGCCGGCGGGGCCGCAGGGTCTGGCAGGGCTTCGAGCCGACAACGCAGCCACCCAATCAGCGACGAGTACCGCTGGGTGACATTGCGGCTGGATCCTGCAGGTCATACACCAGTTAGGGAGCATTACACCACCTCCGAAGTGGTGTAATACCCACCTAAGTGGTGTAACACCACTTAGCAACAAGCCCAAATGCGGACTCGTCCGGGAAAAGGGAGCCGAGGTCCCACGGATGCCATCACATCCGGATAGGTAACGAACATGCGGATAGCTTAATAACCTATCCGGATGCGCATAACCTATCCAGATGTGCACAACCTATCCCGATAGGCCCAGGCAGAGGTCATGACAGGGCCCGGGGAAACAGATGCTGCACCCGCGGCAGTAGAAGGACATGGCCGGGCACCACGCACCACACCTCACCAGCGTGGAGGGCACCGGCAGACAGCTAGGCCTCCCCCAAATGTCGCATGCAATTCGATTGGGCGAAGATTCAACCAAGGCAGAAAACGTTGCAATTCCAACGCTCATCTTTCAATACATGAAAGGTTGACAGGGAAATTGCATGCGAAATTGGTTGAGTGCCCAGCAATTGAGGCGTGCGAGGGCTGCAGGTGAAGTGGGCCTGACCAATCAACGCGCACCACGAGCCACCAGAGTGGGGGGCGCCGGCGGGGCCGCAGGGCCTGGCCGGGCTTCGAACCGACGCGCCGAGCGAAGCTCGCGGCGCGGACGGTGAGCGGGCGGGCGGGTCCGACGGCACCCGGAACACCGGTGGCACAGCCAGCAGAAACACCGGCAGTAGAACCGACGAGCGGGCGGGCCCGACGGCGCCCGGAACACCGGTGCCGCAGCCAGCAAGAACACCGGTGCCGCAGCCAGCAAGAACACCGGCGACGCAACCAGCAAGAAGACCGGTAGCACGAAAAAGCCCGGAGGCAGAACTCCGCCTCCGGGCCTCTACGCAAGGCTCACTTTTCCTTGATGAGATCCAGCCACGTGCGGCGCTCGCCCACAAGGAAACCAAAGTCGCGGTTCTGGTCCGCAATCGCGGCGTCGGTCGCAGGGTTCTTGATGAGCGCAGCCAGGACGTCGGGGGCGGCGGTAATGGCACCCACGCCCTGGCGGACCAGCTCAAGAACCTGCTCGGAGTTCTTGAAGGACGCAGCCAGGACATCGGCCTTCATCTCATAGGAACGCAGAGTGCGATGGATTTCGGAGGCGACGCGCACGCCGTCGATGCCGTAGTTGTCCATGCGGTTGACGTAGGGGGCGACGTAGCGAGCGCCCGCCTTGGCGGCCATGAAACCCTGCATGGAGGAGTGGATACCCGTCGCGGTCACCTGCATGCCTTCACGCACGATGCGCGGGATGGCCGCGAAGCCCTCGCGCGTGACGGGAAGCTTGATGAACAGGTTGCCGCCGATCTCGCCGCGCAGAGCGCGGGCCTCAGCGACCATGTCGTCGGCGCGCTGGGAGACAATCTGGACGTGCAGCTGAGCGCCGTCAGGCAGAAGCCGCTTGATGGAATGCAGGACGTCGAGGGGTTCCTTGCCCTCTCGGTAAAGGATCGTCGGGTTCGTAGTCACACCGTCGATGGGGAGGTATTCCAAGGTCTTTGCGATGGAATCGACGTTCGCGTGATCAATGAGGATGAGCATGTGTGCAGCTCCTTTGCGCAGTCGTGAAATTTCGCTCTCCTAGGATAGCGCGGGCGGGAGCAGCCCACCGACTGCTCCCGCCCATTACGAACACTCTGCCTGCGATTACCTCGCCGAGGATGAGTGATAGTTCGGCGCTTCCGTCGTCATCTGCACGTCGTGCGGGTGCGACTCGCGCAGGCCGGCGCTGGTGATGCGTACGAAGCGGCCATTCGCCTTGACCTGGGAGATCGTGGAGGCACCCAGGTAGAACATGGTCTGGTGCAGACCGCCGACGAGCTGGTAGATGACCTGGGCGAGGGAGCCGGTGTAAGGCACCTGACCCTCGATGCCCTCGGGGACGATCTTGTCGTCGGAGGTGACGTCGGCCTGGAAGTAACGGTCCTTGGAGTAGGACTTGCGGCCGCGCGAGCTCATCGCACCGAGCGAACCCATGCCGCGGTAGCGCTTGAACTGCTTGCCGTTGGTGAAGACGACCTCGCCCGGGGACTCCTCACAGCCAGCCAGCAGGGAGCCAAGCATGACGGTGTCAGCCCCGGCCACGAGGGCCTTGCCGATGTCGCCGGAGTACTGCAGGCCACCGTCCGCGATGAGCGGGACTCCGGCGGGGCCGCAGGCCTTGGCGGCAAGGTGGATCGCGGTGATCTGGGGGACACCCACGCCTGCAACGACGCGGGTCGTGCAGATCGAGCCGGGGCCCACGCCGACCTTGACGGCGTCGACGCCCGCGTCGATGAGCGCCTGGGCGCCCTCGGTGGTGGCGACGTTACCGCCGATGATGTCAATGCCGGCGAAGGTCGGATCGGCCTTGATGCGGCGAATCATGTCGAGAGCAAGCTGGGCACCGCCGTTGGCCGTGTCGACGACGAGAACATCCACGCCGGCCTCGGCCAGTGCGGTGGCGCGCTCCCACGTGTCGCCCCAGTAGCCGACGGCCGCACCCACGACGAGGCGTCCGCGCGAGTCCTTGGTGGCGTTGGGGTACTGCTCGGTCTTGACGAAGTCCTTGACCGTGATGAGACCGGTCAGGTGGTCGTTGTCGTCGACGATGGGCAGCTTCTCGACACGGTGCTCAGCCAGCAGGTGCTTGGCGTGCTCGCGGGAGATGCCGACCTGGCCGACGACCAGCTGGTCGCGCGGGGTCATGCAATCGCGCACGCGCAGGGTGGACCACTCGTCCTGGGGGACGAAGCGCAGGTCGCGGTTCGTGATGATGCCCAGGAGGGTGCCGTCCTCGGTCACGACGGGCAGGCCGGAGACGCGGTAGTGTCCGCAGAGGCTGTCGAGTTCGTCGATGGTCGCGTCGGGGCCGACGGTCACCGGGTCCTCGACCATGCCGGATTCGCTGCGTTTGACCTGGCGGACCTGCGCGGCCTGTTCCTCGATCGAAAGGTTGCGGTGGAGGATGCCGATGCCGCCCTGGCGGGCCATGGCGATGGCCATGCGCGCCTCGGTGACGGTGTCCATCGCGGCGGACAGGAGCGGGATGCGCAGCGAGATGTTCTTCGTCAGGCGGCTGGACGTGTCAACGGATGAAGGGACGACGTCCGTGAGCTCGGGAAGGAGCAGGACGTCGTCGTAGGTGAGGCCGGTCAGGCCGAAAGGATCATGTGTAGCGAGTTCTCCCATGGGCCAATTGTAGGCAGTCGGTGGCCCTTTCGCGCAGTCGCTTTCGCGCACGCCACGAAGCCGAGTACCGAGGGACGAGACCGGTCCCCTGACAGATCATCGGCAGGAGGCACTCGCGCTGGCCTGGGAGGCGTAGCGGGCAGCAGTCGCGCCGGTGACTGTGAGATGAATCGGCGCGGAGCCTCGCGCCAGCATGCGGGCGGCGGTGAGGGCATCGGGGCGTCCCTCCCACACCAGCATGGAGACGGAACCGTCGGCGGCAACCTCGTGGATCCAACGACCAATTCCGGCGCGGGCATGGGAGTCGGCCCATGCCACGGCACGGGCATAGTCGACGGCGAGGTCGTCGGCTCGAGTTGGATCCACGACCTCGGCAAGGACGCGCGCTGCGCTGGCGGCCTCACAGACGACCCAGTGCATGCGCTGGGGGGCCGCGATGACTCCGGCGGGATCGAGGGTGTAGACGATGCCGCCGACGCCCTCATCGGTCCAGCCGTCGGCGAGCGCACGGTCGTAGAGCGCAGTGGCGGTATCGATCATCCAGGGGCCGGGTTCTTCGCCCATGTGGACGAGAAGCGCATAAACCTGTCCCATGAGGCGCGCGGCCTTGAATCCGAGACCGGGCAAGGTGTCGCCGGGGCGGATGAGTTCGACGGGGTCCTGGTCGGCGGAGGCGGGCAGGGGCCGCCATTCCTCGTCGTAGAGGTCGGGCAGCGCGAAACCGCAGCGCGCGGCGATCTCACCGACCAGGCGCAGGATCGAGCGGGCACGGTCGAACCAGACGTGGTCTGAGGTGGCTTCCCACGCGGCCAGGTAGGCCTGCGCGGTGTCGAGGTTGGTGGACAGGCGGCGCAGCGGCAGTCGGGAACCGCTGGAGGCATCGATCTCCTCGCGCACGGCTCCGGCGCACGGATCCCACCAGCGCTGATCCTGGTCTTTTTCGAGATCGACGAGCAGGTCGCGCGCCTCCTCGTGTCCGGCCATGGCGGCAGCAGCTGCCGCCCCGATGATCGCAGATTGGGCACGCTGAGACAGAACTGCATGCGGTACGGGGGTGGCGCTGCGCTCCGAGGTGGGAACCACCTCGGCGTACCAGGACCCATTCGGGGAGCGCAGGGGGCCGGCAAGGGCGGCGAGGCCATGACTGACGAGGTGCGCTGCACCTTCTATTCCCCGCATCTGTGCGAGGGCAAAGACGTGCGTCATGCGCGCGCTGATGCGAGCGTCGAGCGGACGACCGAGGTCCACCTGACCGTCGGCGCGCAGGAAGGCGAAACCGACTCGCGCCTTCGACCGGGAAGCGAAGGCGACGAGCGCGTCAAAATCAGCGTCGAAAGCACGGCGCAGGTCTACGTTGTTCCAGGGGGCGTTCATGACTGTTCTCCTGCCTGTACGTGTCTTCACGGTAGCATCTGACAAGGCGCTGCGGGCGGCGGTGAGCGCCACGAGTGCGCAGTTGAGCGGACGATTGGTCTCGGTCCGTCACACGCGTTAGGAGCGGCCGACCAACTGCAGATCCGCCTGGGGTGCCAGCAGCGCGAGGACTTCTTCGACGCAGGCGCTGATCGTTCGCACGCGCTGGACGTGGGGCGAGAGGACGTCGGGAGAGTCTGCGCCCACCATGATCACGGGGACGCCGTAGCGGGCGACAAGGCTTTCGACGGTCTTCTCGCAGGAGGATCCACAGCCCAGAACGACGGTGAGCGCGGGTACGCCGGCGCGCACGTAATCGCGGAAGCGCTCGGTGGTACTGACGCCGCCGTAGTTTTCGCTGGAAAGCACGCGCACCTCGCACCCGTACCAGGCCAAGGCCACGCCCACGACCTGGGCAGGAGTCTCGTGCAGGGCATCGGTGATGATCGCGATACGGTCACCGCCAACGAGGGCGCGCGTGGGGCGCGACCGGTAGACGGATCGACAGACGCGTTGGAAGGCGTTGGCGAGCATGATCGCAGGAGTAGTGCCGACCGGGTCCGCACCGGGCGTGGTTCGCAGGGACTTCAGAGCGGGGTCAACGAAGCGCGACCACGTGTGGACGAGGCCGTGGCTGGCTACCGCCGCTTCGAGCACCTCCTCGAGGCGGTCGTAGTCGTCGGAGAGGACGACGGTGCGAAGCTGCGCTGCGTTATCGGGGCAGGTGGAGTGAGACAGTCGCGATCGTTCGGACAGCGCACGCTTGGCGGCCTCAGCGGCAGGCATTCCGGCCCGCACATGATGGATCATGGTGCGCAGCCGCTCGATGTCTTCGGGCAGGTAACGGCGGCGCGCTCCCGCTTCTCGCCGGGCCGGGCCGAGGCCGTAGCGACGTTCCCAGGTGCGCAGCGTGGACGCCGACACTCCGAGTTCGTCGGAGACTGAGGAGACTGTACGGGAGCGGTCTCCCAGAGCCGACTGCTCGATGAGCGCTCGCGGCATTTCCTTTCCTCTCCTTGACACATCCGGGCTGATCCGGTACCCCGATTGTTGCGTGTTAGGCGCTGCCACGCCACAGGAAAGTCATCTCACCAGCCACCCTAAGTTGTTCATAAAGTTATTCATTGCTCATTCAATGCGCACAACGTAGCTTTTTCCGGGTTTTAACAGCACAGATCCCCGCTCCTTGAGAAGTGGATCATAATTCAAGAAAGATCCTTGAATAACTACCGCACAAGTGTCTATTCTTGCCGACATCGTGTGCCGAAAATGTCGGCACGACAGACATGAAGGAGGCACCCAATGACTGACGTCTCCCGTCTGCCCGGACCCATGATCGACGCGTGGGAATGGCAGTACGAAGCGGCGTGCCGAGACCTGGACACCGAGCTGTTCTTCCACCCCGAGGGTGAGCGCGGTTCCACGCGTAGGCGCCGCGCAGCAAACGCCAAGGCGATCTGCGCGACCTGCCCGGTGATCGAGCAGTGCCGGTCCTACGCACTAGCCGCCCAGGAGCCCTACGGCATCTGGGGTGGAATGACCGAAGAAGAACGACGCGAAGAGATCCGCTCCTCCGGGCGCGGCCGCCGCGTCTCCTAACGCGCATCCATCGCTCGGTGCGGCATCGCCACCGCGGTGCCGCACCTTTTTACTGCCCAGCTATTCGCCGACAGCACCCTGGAGTTCACATGACCAGCAACGACGCCAAGGCCTCGCACAAGAAGGCCGAGGACGCCCCCACCACCCCATACAAGACCCTGTTCTTCATCACCGCGCCGATCACCGCGATCCTCGCGGGCGTCTGCGTGTGGATGGGCATTCAGCTCTCCTCTACCTCTCCGGCGAGCCAGGCGACCCCCGCGGCGACGCAGACCGAGGCCGCACAGATGCCGCAGAACAAGGAGACGGCAGCCCCCAGCCAGACGAACGCCCAGAACCTGGCGATCATGAACTCTTTCGTGCGTCACCAGGCTGATGACCCGAAGGCCAAGGGCGACATTAACGCCCCCGTCACCATGGTCATCTTCTCCGATTTCGCTTGCCCCTACTGCACGAAGTACGCCCAGGAGGTCGATCCCGCGCTGGCAGACCTCGTCGCTGATGGCACCCTGCGCGTCGAGTGGTACGACCTGGCTCAGATCACCGAGACGTCGCCCCTGGCCGCGCAGGCGGGCATCGCCGCTGGCGAGCAGGGAAAGTTCTGGGAGTTCCACGACGCCATCTACGCGGCGGCTGACCCGAGCGGGCACCCCCAGTACTCCGAACAGGCCCTCGTCGACCTCGCAGCCAAGGCGGGGGTGCCCGACCTGGACAAGTTCCGCGAGACGATGCTCGCCGACCACACCGCCTCCACGGTGAAGGCAGCCAAGGAACAGGCACACCAGGCCGGCATCACGGGTACGCCCACGATGTTTATCAACAAGGCGTTCATCAGCGGCTACCGCGACGCCTCGTACATCCGCAACACCATTGTCGAACAGGCCGCGCAGTCCGCGTCCTGATGCGAGGCCCGCAGAGGAATCACCCTCACCACGGGCACGGAGCATATGAAGGGGCGGCCCGGAAGGATTTCTTCCGGGCCGCCCCCTTATGCGTCAGCGTGCGAAGCGCTCAGCGCTCCACGACCGCCAGCACGTCACGCGAGGACAGGATCTGGAACTCCTGGCCGTCGTACTTGACCTCGGTGCCGCCGTAGCGCGAGTAGATCACCACGTCGCCGACCTTGACGTCGACGGGGATACGGTTGCCGTTGTCATCCACGCGGCCGGGGCCCACGGCGATAACTTCGCCTTCCTGCGGCTTCTCCTTGGCGGTGTCCGGGATGACCAGGCCGGAGGCGGTGGTCTGCTCGGCCTCAACCTGACGGATGACGATGCGGTCCTCGAGGGGCTTGATGGAGATCGACATTGTCGCTCCCTTTCTTCTTTGTCACGAAGGTGCTCGTCCTTTCCCTGCCGTCGCGGGGGCCAGGTGCAGGACCGGTCGCGGGTTTTCCCGCGCTTCCTCCACGAGTGTAGGCACGCTCCTGGCACTCGAGCAAGCTGAGTGCCAGGAGCGTTCACCCTCGGCGATGCTTTCTCCCCGCATCCCGAGACGGCCGCGCGCCGCCTAGGGGGCTTCCCCCTCGCGAAGATGGGACAATGGGCAGGTGAGCACCCTAACCCCCATCCTTTCCTCCCCCGGCTGGGAGCTGCTGGAGTCCCTGCAGGCCAAGCAGGCACAAAATCCCATCCCGCTCTCCGAGCTTGGATCCGCCCTGCGCGCCTCCGGCCTCAACGCGGAGCTGGTGGCCGCCGTCCTCACGCAGCTGGCACTGCGCCAGGCGGCACGCGCAAAGTTCGGACCTTTCGCCTCCCAGATGGTGTTCACGCGCGACGGCCTCGAGCAGGCGACACGCCTCGTCGTAGCTGCACGTCACGCCCAGCGCTTCAGGGACTGCGGGGCGACGCGCGTCGCAGACCTGGGCTGCGGTATCGGGTCGGACGCACTGGCGATCGCTGGCCTCGGAATGAACGTGCTGGCCGTCGACATCGACCCGGACGCTGCGGGAGCCGCGGCCGCGAACCTGCGTGCTTTTGAGAGCGCCGAGGTCCGCCTGGGAGATGTCACCGACCTCGACATGGGAGAGCTTGCCGCCGAGGGCGTCGACGCGATCTTCGCGGACCCCGCCCGCCGCACGGGTGCCTCGCGCGGGTCGGCGCGCATCACGGACCCACAGCAGTGGTCTCCTCCCCTCTCCCTCGCCCTGGGCTGGGCGTCGACGATCGAGCGCGTCGGCATCAAGGTGGCCCCCGGCATCGCCTACGAGCACATCCCGTCATCCTGGCACGCGCAGTGGGTGAGCGTGGGCGGCGACCTCGTCGAGGCATCGCTGTGGTCCCCCGCTCTGTCCCCCGAGGGCCGAGGACGCTCGTGCCTCCTTGTGGACGAGGCCGGGGCAGCACACTCGCTGTCCACCCCCGAGGGGTATGCGCCCAACGCACCCGCGCCTCGCGTGGATGTCGCCCCCCTGGGCACAATGATCGCCGAGCCGGACAGCGCAGTCATCCGATCGGGGCTCCTGGGACGCCTCGCGGAGGATGTCAGCGCAGGCATCGTGTCCGACAGGATCGCCTACCTGACCGCCGATAGCCTGCCGGATTCCCCGTTCTACGACCGCTTCGAAGTCCTCGCGGTGACCAATCTGCGGGCGAAGGCAATTTCCGCCGAGCTGCGCTCGCGGGGCGCAGGAAGCGTCGAGATCAAGAAGCGCGGAGCAGACATCAACCCCGACGACTTGCGCAAATCATTGAAACTGGGCGGCGGAGGCGAGCAGCTGACCGTCATCGCGACGCGCGTGGACGGACGCCACCGCGCGATCATCTGCCGGCGGTTGGCAAACAACCTGTAAGAAAGCTCTCCGCCGACACCGCGCGCCGCCCTGCCACAATGGAGGCAGTCAGCGAAAGGATCGTCATGTCTTTGCCCTTCGGATCTTCCCAACGCTCCACGATCGGCGTCGAGTGGGAGCTCCAGCTCGTCGACCGTGACTCCCACGACCTGCGTCAGAGCGCGGACGCGATCATCGACCGCGCGACAACCGACGGGAAGCTCTACCCGGGCGTCCACCGCGAGATGCTGCTCAACACGATCGAGGTGGTTTCCAAGCCTCGCGCGACCGTAGCAGAGTGCCTCGCCGACCTCACGGACTGCGTCGACTACCTGACTCCCCTGGCCTCGGACCTGCGCATCGACTTGGCGACCGCGGGCACGCACCCCTTCGCGCGCCCAGGACGCCAGCGCGTGACGGATTCAGAGCGCTACGCGCAGCTGGTCGAGCGCACCGCCTACTGGGGCCACCAGATGCTCCTGTACGGCGTCCACGTCCACGTCGGCGTCGAAGACCGCGCGAAGATCCTCCCGATCCAGGCCGCCCTCACCGCACACCTGGGCCACCTGCAGGCCATCTCCGCGTCCTCCCCCTTCTGGGCGGGCGAGGACACCGGCTACGCGTCCAACCGCTCGATGGTCTTCCAACAGCTCCCCACCGCCGGCATCCCACGCCAGTTCGACACGTGGGAAGACCTGGAGGCCTACACGAACGACATGATCCGCACGGGCGTCATCGAGAGCTTCGACGAGGTCCGCTGGGACATCCGTCCCTCCCCCGCCTTCGGCACGATCGAAAACCGCGTGTACGACGCGGCGACCAACGCGACCGAAGTTGGCACCTTCGCGGCCGTCACCCACGTCCTCGTCGAACACTTCTCGCGCCTCTACGACGCGGGCGAGCCGCTTCCTTCCCTGCCGGACTGGTTCGTCGCGGAGAACAAGTGGCGATCGGCCCGCTACGGCATGGACGCGACCCTCATCGTCTCGCGTGACGGCACGACCGAGAGTGCCCGCGACGGTATCGCTCGCTTGAAGGAGGAGCTGGCTCCCGTGGCCGCTGACCTTGGTTGCGCACGCGAGTTCGCCGGCCTCGAAACGATCCTGACGCTCGGCGCCTCCTACGAGCGCCAACGCGCCGTCGCGGCGGCTGCGCGCCCCGGCCAGGGCCTCGACGCGGTCGTGGACCTCATGCGCGCCGAGATGAGCGCGGGTCGTCCTCTGGCCCTCGCCGAGTTCGCTACCCTGCGCGCTTAAACGTCCTTGCTTCGTTGCCCCGCGCCGCTACGCGACGCGGGGCAACTTCTTCTGGCTCCCATCTCCGTGACAATTCTCAGGTGACTCTCAGCGCACGGTATTATCGTTGATGCGGCAGGAACCAGAGATCTGAAAGGTAGTCCCGCGTGGAACAGGAAGCTGTTGGCACCCCAGAGGCTCAAAGCGCGCCATCCACCCTGGTCAGGATCACTTCCCGCATCGGTGTCACTGCGAAGACCCTCTGGCTCCTTCCTTCCTCGTTGGCGCTCCTCACCATCCGTTGGCTCTCGCGCTGCCCCGGCACGGCCATCCTCACCATCGCCTTAACGGTCATGTCGGCGACATACTGGGTGTGGCGCGACCAGTTCACCGCACTCGAGGCTTCTCCCTCAGCTCCCCACTGGTGGTCGATCCTCTCCTCCGTCGGCGCGGTTCCCGGTAACTTCCTCGCCACCGCCGTGCTCGGCATCGTCACCATGATCATCGCGGGCGGCGCAGCCGAGAGACACCTGGGAACGCGCGCGTGGATTGCCGTGGCCGTAGCCGGCCAGGTCGCCGGCGTTACGGCCACGTGGCTGACTCTCCCGGCACTCACGACGGTTTTTTCCATGTGGGGACTAAGCATCGACGAGGGAAGTCTGTGGGGCACGAGCCTGATTCTCGTTGCGCTCGCGGGCGCTGCCGCTCAATCACTGGCCTCTCACTGGCGCTGGCGTGCGCGTTTCCTCCTCATCGGAATCCTCATCCTGTCGGCGGCAATCCTGGGATCGGCGCTCTCGTACGCGAGGGTGTGGGCCCTCCTCGCGGGCATGGCGGCCGCTCGCCTCGCGGGTGTGCGCGGAGCGCACAGCGGCTCCGGGGACGAGATCACGATCGGACGCCAGCTCGCTTCTGTCGCCGCTTTGTGTTGGGCCTGTGCGGCTGCTCTGACCGTCGTCTCCTCTGCACCCGAGGGTCCGCTCGCACAGATGCGCTGGTCCCTGGGGCCCGCCTGGTGGCTCGAGGGCCGAACGGGTGTCATCACGACTCTCCTGTGCCTTGCCCCCATCACGCTGCAGCTGATCTTCGCCTACGGGCTGCGCAAGGGCAGGCGCGCCGCATACTACGGAACTCTCGTCCTCCAGGGCGTTCTCGGCCTGTCGACCGTCGCGTCGACGGCCGTGGCACTGGCGCAGGGCACCGACGAGAAGGGCATGGCAAGGCCCGAGCTCATGACCACCGCATCGTTCCTCCTGGTCCCGGTCATCCTCAACGTCGCGCTATGCGTCATCGCCTGGTGGGTACGCCGTTCCTTCACGATCCATGCTGAGCCCTCCACAACCTCGACCCTGCTGCGCCGTTGGATCCTTCTAATGGTGGGCTGCGCGGGCGCGGTCCTCATTCTCGGTTTTCTCACCAGCGACTCGTTCGTGCCTCTCGCTGCTCTCACCTCCGGCGACGAACTCGCCGTCACGGACTATGCGACTGTGTTTCAGGTCCTCCACGACTACACGCTCGCGTTGCTCCCCACGGCGACGGCCTCAATCTTCGAGCCCTCCCTGGTTCCGATGACTCTCTTCGCCGAGGCCCCGGTCCTGTGGGTGCCTCTCGTCGCCTGGGTCGGTACCCTCGCGATCATCCTCAGTGCGCTGCTCGCCCGGCCTCGCATCCCCCTGTCCTCCCCGCTCGACGCTCTCACGCCGCTCCTGCGCTCCCACGGCGCGGGCACCCTCGGGTGGATGCAGACCTGGGAGGGCAGCCAGGTGTGGGTCTCGCCTTCCGCCGAGGCAGGGGTCGCCTATCGCGGGTCGGGCGGCGTCGCGCTGACGGTCACAGACCTGGCCTACAGGCCGGGCGCGGCATCCGAGGCGATTGCGCAGTTCTCTTCCTTCGCCTCCGCCTCGGGCCTGACCCCCGCTCTCTACTCGATCCACGAGGAGCTCGCGCAGGCCGCGCGTGAGGCGGGCTGGACGATCATGCAGGTCGCCGAAGAGTCCCTGCTGGATCTACCCGGCCTCGCCTTCAAGGGAAAGGCCTACCAGGACGTGCGCACCGCCATGAACCACGCGACACGCGAGGGCGTCGAGGCCGTGTGGACCACCTGGGAGGAGTGCCCGGCGGGCTGGCGCGACCAGATCACCGTCATCTCCAATTCGTGGAGTGCTGACAAGGCGCTGCCCGAGATGAGTTTTACGCTGGGAGGCGTGCGCGAGCTCGCGGTTCCCGAAACACGCATCCTGGTCGCCATCGACGGGGAATCCACGATCCACGCCGTCACCTCGTGGCTGCCCATCTACCGCGACGGACAGATCGTCGGCCTGACCCTGGACGTCATGCGCCGACGCACAGACGGGTGGCGTCCAGCGATCGAGTTCCTCATAGGAAAGGCCGCCCTGGACGCGCAGGAGGAGGGCCTGAAGGTCCTCTCGCTCTCCGGTGCTCCCCTGTCGCGCTCAGCGGAGGATACATCGGCCTTCGGGCCGCTCACCGACGCGCTGGCCGCCATCATGGAGCCGCTTTACGGCTTTACCTCACTACACGCGTTCAAGCGAAAGTTCAAGCCGCGCACGCAGTCCCTGTACCTGGCGGTGCCGGATCCGGCGTCCCTCGCGACCGTCGGCCTGGCAATCTCGCACGCCTACGTCCCCCACGTCTCCCCCGCGCAGACCCTCACGCTCGTCGCCTCGGTCGCCAGTGGCCTCACCAAGCTCGCGGCCAAGGGTGTGGGCGACCTGCGCTCCACGCGCACTGCCTCGCGCGGCAGCGCCTCCTCCCACGCGCATGAGCCCTCCGAGGCCTCTCACGCCAGTTCCTGAAAGCATCACCAATGAGCATCATTGCTTCCATCCCGCTCACATCGATGAAGACCCTCGTGGTCGTGACCATCCTCGCGGGTGTTTCCCTCCTCACGGGGGCCGCGCTCCTCACACGCTCGGCACCGGCGCGCAGCTCTGGGCGCACGGCACGCTGGCTCGGCCGTACGGTTATCGTCCTTGTTCCTACGCTGCTCGTTGCCTCCGCGAGCGCCCTCGTATTCAACCGTTCACTTGGCCTCGTCAAGACCAGCGGAGACCTCGGCAAACTCCTTGCCTCCGCCGTCGTGGGGCCACAGCCATCCACGGGGGGCGAGGCCACCATCGATGCCCAGTCGGCCGCCACGTCCGATCTCGATGCGACATTCACGCGCACCGAGGACGGCATGCTCACGACCACATGGACCGGCCCCACGAGCGGCATCACGCTACCTGTCTTCGTCATCACTCCTCGCGACTACTCCCCCAACGATGGTAAGACCTACGCGGTCATTGAACTTCTCCACGGGTACCCGGGCGAGGCCGACGGCACCACGCAGGGCGCGCAGGTGCAGCAAGCCCTCGACGAGGCCGTCGACGCAGGTATCATTCCCCCGACAATCGTCGTAGCTCCATCCCTGAGCGTCGACGAAAACGCCCACGATTGCGCTGATATCGAGGGACGGCCTGCTGTCTACACGTGGGCTGCACACGAAATTCCCGAGATGATCCGCCACAACTTCCCCAACACGACCGACAACCGCGACGCCTGGATGATCGGCGGCTTCTCAGCGGGTGCCTACTGCGCGATCTGGACTGCGCTGCGTACGCCCGAGACCTTCGGTGCTGCTGCCTCTCTGTCCGGATACGACACGCAGATCGAGGGGCAGATGACCAACCAGGGCGAGCAGTACCTGGCGGATAACACGCTCTCGACGATGCTGGCGAATCGCACTGCCGACGGAATGCGCATCTACGCGATGGCGGCCGGCGACGATGCGGTTGGCGGTGCCTACACCGCCCTGAAAATGGCCGCGGCTGTCAAGGAGCCCGACACCGTGACGACGGATATCCCACCGACCGGTGGACACGCGGGACCGCTGTGGCGCGAACACATTCCAACGATGCTGGCCTGGTGGGGGTCCTCCGACCGCGTTGCCCACGCTGTGGGGGCCGCTTCGACTTCCGCCACAGCGCAGTCGTCCGAGGCGAGCACCTCGATTGTGCCAGCGACGACCACGACCCCAACGACGCACCCCACGGCTCCAAACAGCTACCTGGTACTGGCGGCCACTATCGTAAGCGCATTCGTCTCGCTTCTGCTTGTGTGGTGCTGGGCACCGCGATGGTACGTCCAACGCCACGAGGAAGATGCCGAGCGCTCCGAAAGCCGTAGCCACGCGCGTCACCGCGCGGGTCGCGCGGCCGCTCTCGATTCTCTCCCTCGTCCGCTTCGCTCCACGCTCGCCTACCTGGCTCGGCTCACTTCCCTAGGCGCGGCAACTGCTAGCGCCGCGATGCTCATCGGCATCGCGGGAAACATGGTGGCTGGTTTCTATACCTCGTGGGGGTCGGTCGCACAGAGCTTCATGGATGGCCTGCGCTAGCCACACCCCGCGCTCTTAGGCACGCGGCGCGAGGTACGTCGTCGTGAGTTCCATGCTCGAATCCGGGGAGAAGTCCCAGTCCGAGGGGGCCAGGCCAGCCGCGACCAGTTCCGATCCGATCGCAGCAATCTGAGCGCCGTTGTCCGTGCAGAAACGCAGCGGAGGCATGCGCACGCTCACCCCCACTGCCTCGGCACGCTGCGCCAGTAGCGTACGCAGGCGCGAGTTCGCTGAGAAACCTCCCCCGACAACAATCGTGCGACAGCCGGTATCCAGAGCGGCACGAACGGCCTTTGCACTCAGAGAGTCGTTGACGGCCTCTGAAAAAGCCGCACACACGTTTTCCTTGCTGACGACCTCGCCTCGAGCATTCGCGCCCTCAAGGTAGCGCGCGACGGCGGTCTTCAAACCCGAGAAGGAGAAGTCATACTTGTGGCGTTCCTTGTCCTTGCCGGCGGCCAGGCCACGCGGGAAGCGGATCGCCTCGCGGTCCCCCTGCTGGGACAGGCGATCCACGTGCGGGCCACCCGGGTAGGGCAGGTCGAGGAGGCGCCCCACCTTGTCAAAGGCCTCACCAGCCGCGTCGTCCAGCGTGCCCCCGAGTTCGACGACATCCGTCGCGATGTTACGGATGTCGAGGATGTTCGAGTGACCGCCGGAGACGACCAGGCCGATGAAGTGCTCGGGAAGCGGACCGTCTGCGAGCTTGTCAACCGCCAGGTGACCGATCACGTGATTCACGCCGTACAGGGGTTTGCCCAGCGACGACGCCAGGGCCTTGGCAGCGCAGATACCGACAGTCAGCGAACCGACGAGTCCAGGGCCTGCCGCGACCGCGATCGCGTCAACGTCAGCGAGGGTCACCCCGGCCTCGTCCACGGCAGCGTTGAGCGTGGGTAGGAAAGACTCCAGGTGAGCGCGCGAGGCAATCTCCGGGATGATGCCACCGTAGCGGGCGTACTCATCCATCGACGTGGCCGTACGGTCGGCCAGAAGCTGCGTTCCGCGCACGAGGCCGACGCCGGTCTCGTCACACGTTGACTCGATACCAAGGACCAGGGGTTCACTCACGTCCCCTAGTTTAAGCCGCAGCGTACGTCGCCGCCGCACACGGCGGCAACGAGGACCAATAAGGCTCAGCAGGCGGCGTAGGCCTAGGTGCGCTGGCGCACGTTCGCGACGAACATCGCACCACCGGCGATCGCGAGCACCACCAGAGACCACGGGAAAAGCGAATCTGCGATGGGACGGATCGCGGGCGATCCGAGGACGACGCCCAGAACAAGCAGGATGGAGAGGATCGCGAAGACGAGCATTGCTCCAATACCGATCGTCGCGCTCACCCAGTAACGCCGCGTATGCGTGTTCGGGCCGGTCTCATCGAATTGCATGGCAGAACTCCTCTCTGAGCCCTCGATGCATTCATGATACGCCTCGGCGGGTCCGTGCATGTGGATCCGAGCCGCGACTCTCGCAGATCGTCGGCCAATCCGGTTGCGGCTCTCAGGAGGGAAACATTGACGCCCCGCACCCGGAGCAGAACCTGGCGTCCTCGGTCTCCAGGTATCCACAGGAGGAGCAGCGAACCCTGATCTGCGTTTCCCCACCGGCGCCGCACGCGACGGCATCGCGGATGATCGGTACCTCTTCGAGGGCATCCTGCAACTGGGCACCCTTGGAGCGTTGCCACGGCTCGGCATCGCGTGCCTCGCCCTCGGGGGAGAGGACAACGCCCGAACCGGCTAGCCCCTGACGCCCCACCGCACGAAGACTCTGCCCCGCCAGGATGAGGAAAAAGCCCACGAACCCCACGGGAAAAGCCCGAAAGGCTGCGAAGAAACCGGGGCCGGGACCGCCTGGCCCCGGGGCAAACGTACTAAGGAAAGAGAAGACGGCAAGAAAAGGGACGAAGAACAGGATGAAGCCAATGGCGACTAGGACAGCGCCCCCGTAGTACGCGGCCTTGCGCCAGGGTTGGACGTCGTAGCGACGCTCCTCCTGCGACTCGTATGGAGAGCGCTCGGCCCCCTGTCGGCTCGATCTCTGATGCGCACTCATGCTGGCCTCCCCCTACTGGTGTCTAACAGATCAGTGTATCCGACCAGCGCCTGCTCGCTGAGACCGGCTCCGAGTGGTTCACCCTCACGGGGATAAGCGCGGGAGGGCCCGACGCATACGCGCCGGGCCCTCCCGCGAGGCCACTACAGGTCGATCAGACGCCCTTGAAGGCGGCCTTGCCGAGCTGGCGGTTGAGGTTTGCGATCACGTCGAGCGGGATCTGCTTGGGGCACACCGCAGCACACTCGCCGATGTTGGAGCAGGAGCCGAAGCCCTCCTCGTCCATCTGGTTGAGCATGCCCACCACGCGCTTGTAGTTCTCGGGCTTGCCCTGCGGGAGCAGGCCGAGGTGCGTGACCTTCGCGGAGGTGAAGAGCATCGCGGAGGCGTTCGGGCAGGCTGCCACGCACGCACCACAACCGATGCACGCGGCAGCTTCGAACGCGCGATCCGCGTCCTGCTTCGGGACCGGGGTCGCGTGGGCGTCGGGAGCTGCACCCGTGTTCACGGAGATGTAGCCACCGGCCTGGATGATGCGATCCAGGGCGCTGCGGTTGACCACGAGGTCCTTGATGATCGGGAAGCCGGATGCACGCCACGGCTCGATCGTGATGACGTCGCCATCGTTAAAGGAACGCATGTGCAGCTGGCAGGTCGTGGTGACCTCCGGGCCGTGAGCGATGCCGTTGATGACGATGCCGCACTGACCGCAGATGCCTTCGCGGCAGTCGGAGTCGAAGGCGATGGGTTCCTCGCCTCGTGCGAAGAGCTCTTCGTTCAAGACGTCGAGCATCTCCAGGAACGAGGACTCTTCCGAGATTCCCTTCACCTGGTATTCATGAATTGCGCCCTTGTCTTCGGGACCGTTTTGGCGCCAGATCCTCAGTGTCAGGTTCACTTGTAGCTCCGCTGCTTCAGCTCGATGTCGTTGTAAATCAGGTCTTCCTTGTGGAGGATCGGGGGCTCGTCTTCACCAGCGAACTCCCATGCCGCCACGTACAGGAACTTGTCGTCGTGACGCAGTGCCTCACCCTCGGGAGTCTGCGACTCCGCGCGGAAGTGGCCACCACACGACTCTTCGCGGTGTAGCGCGTCGATGCACATGAGCTCGCCCAGCTCCATGAAGTCGGCGACGCGGCCGGCCTTCTCGAGGGACTGGTTGAGTTCGCCGATCGACTTGCCGGGAACGCGAACGTTCTTCCAGTAGTCGGCGCGCAGCTCGCGGATCATACGGATGGCCTTCTTGAGGCCTTCCTCCGTGCGCTCCATGCCGCAGTACTCCCACATGATCTTGCCCAGCTCCTTGTGGAACGAGTCCACGGATCGGGTGCCGCCCACCGACATGAGGGTGTCGATGCGTCCCTGAGCCGAGTCGAGGGCCTCCTTGACGGAGGGCGAGTTCTCGTCCAGCTTGGGCAGGTGGAAGCAGTGCGCCAGGTAGTCGTTGATCGTGTTGGGCAGGACGAAGTAGCCGTCCGACAGGCCCTGCATGAGCGCAGAGGCACCCAGACGGTTCGCGCCATGATCGGAGAAGTTCGCCTCGCCGGTCACATACAGACCGGGCAGGTTCGACTCGAGGTCGTAGTCAACCCACAGGCCACCCATGGTGTAGTGGACGGCCGGGTAGATGCGCATCGGCACCTCGTAGGGGTTGTCGCCCGTGATCCGCTCGTACATGTCGAAGAGGTTGCCGTACTTGGCAGACACGGCGTCCAGGCCCATGCGGTTGATCGCGTCGGAGAAGTCGAGGTAGACGCCGCGGGCGACACCGTCGATCTTCGGGCCGACGCCACGGCCCTCGTCACACATGTTCTTGGCCTGACGCGACGCGATGTCGCGGGGAACGAGGTTACCGAAGGAGGGGTAGATGCGCTCCAGGTAGTAGTCGCGATCCTCTTCCGGGATCTGGCGCGGGTCCTTCTCGCAGTCCTCGGCACGCTTGGGAACCCAGATACGACCGTCGTTACGCAGCGACTCCGACATGAGGGTCAGCTTTGACTGCTGGTCGCCGTGCTGGGGGATGCACGTGGGGTGGATCTGCGTGAAGCAGGGGTTGCCGAAGTAGGCACCCTTGCGGTACGCACGCCAAATGGCGGTCGCGTTGCAGCCCATCGCGTTGGTGGACAGGAAGAACACGTTGCCATAGCCGCCGGTGGCCAGGACCACCGCGTCGGCGATGAAGGTCTCGAGCTTGCCGGTGGACATGTCGCGAGCGATGATGCCGCGCGCCTTGCCCTCATCCACGATGAGCTCAACCATCTCGTGGCGGGAGTATTCCTTGACCGTGCCGGCCGCAACCTGACGCTCGAGCGCCTGGTAGGCGCCGATCAGGAGCTGCTGCCCCGTCTGTCCGCGCGCGTAGAACGTACGGGAGACCTGCACGCCACCGAAGGAGCGGTTGTCGAGGAGGCCGCCGTACTCGCGGGCGAAGGGGACTCCCTGCGCGACACACTGGTCGATGATGTTCGCGCTGACCTCGGCGAGGCGGTAGACGTTGTCCTCGCGGGCGCGGTAGTCGCCGCCCTTGACCGTGTCGTAGAAGAGACGGTAGACGGAGTCGTTGTCGTTGCGGTAGTTCTTCGCGGCGTTAATGCCACCCTGCGCGGCGATGGAGTGCGCGCGACGGGCGGAGTCTTGGTAGAAGAAGCAGTCGACGTTGTAGCCCATTTCGCCGAGCGAAGCCGCGGCGGCGCCGCCCGCGAGGCCGGAGCCGACGATGATGACGCGCAGCTTACGGCGGTTAGCGGGGTTGACCAGCGCGGCGGAGAACTTGCGCTGTTCCCAACGCTGCGCGATCGGAACGTTGTGGGGAGCCTTCGCGTCGGCGATCTTCTCGCCTTCACGGTACAGGCCGTGGATGAGTGTATCGGTCATGATGACGTGCCCTTCCTCAGTGGATCAAGCCGGTGACGATGGCGACGGGCGGGGCCATGAACATCACGAAGATGACCAGACCGACCAGGCCCGAGAGGAGAACCAGAGGCTTGCGGGTCGCGGGACGCACCCAACCGAGCGACTGGAACATGGACCAGAAGCCGTGGGAGACGTGGATGCAGGCGCAGCCGACGAACACGGCGTACAGGATCACGAGGACCGGCGACTGGAACGAAGCAACCATGCGGTCGTAGGGCGTGGTGACGTCAGCGCCAAAGTTCGAAAGCCTCGCGGGCAGGGTGACCGTGGTGAAGTGCGCGATGTGGAAGATCAGGATCAGCAGGACGATGACACCGCTCATGCGCATGGTGCGCGCCGCGTAGGAGTCCGTGACGGACTTCTTCACGACGTAGCGGGTGGAGCGAGCGCGGCGCGAACGCTTCCAGGTGTAGGCGGCGGCCCACAGGTGAATGACGAGCATCAGCGCCATGGCGGCGCGGAAGACCCAGATGAATCCGCCGTGCGGGAAGATCGGCACGAAAGCCTCTTCATGCAGCCAGTGCGCGTAGTCGTTGTAGACCTGCGCGCCCAGGAACATCTTGAGGTTGCCGTAGGAGTGGAACAGCAAGAAGAAAACGAAAACGAAGCCCGAGACGGCCATCAGCTGCTTAATGAAGACGCTGGTGGTCCACGCGCGGCGCTTCTTCGTTGCGACATTTTGAGTGGCCATGACGTGAGCATATCGACGCTTTTCGTCCGCTTCGTAGGACCATGGAACGAAGGCGCGCGCACCGCTTGCCGACGCACTGTCATTTTCCGCTATTTCTCGCGGTTCTCGCACACCCCTTGGGCCACCCCCGGAAAGGAAAACACGTGGGACGATCGATCCCACAAATGGGGACCAATAGACAGGAATATTGATACACCGACCGCACCTATTTAGTGGCCGCCGTCGCATCAACTCAGCGCAGGGGCACCCTCATCTCCACAGCCTCTTCGACGGGGTTGCGAAAGTAGCGCGGTCGGCGGCCAATTTCGACGAATCCCCGCGACTCGTACAGGCGGATGGCGCTGTCGTTCGAGGGCCGCACGTCGAGGAAGATCTCGCGCGCTCCGGCCTCGCGAGACCAGTCCAGGAGGGCATCCAGAATTGCCGCTCCGACGCCTTGGCCGCGGGCGTGGGCTCGCACCCCGATGGTCATGACGTCAGCCTGGTCCCCGCCGACTTTGGCACCGCCGTATCCGACGACGTCTCCGGAGACATCCGCGGCGATCCAGTACCGCGAGGCCGGGGAGGCCAGCTCCTCGGCGATCATGTAGGGGGTCCAGGGGTCTTCGGCGAATACCTCGGCCTCGAGCATGGCGAAGAGCTCAAGGTCGGCGGCACTGGCGATGCGCAGCGTCGCGTTCACAGGCGCTCGGCGGGCTGGCCGTGGATGTCTGGGCGGCGCAGATACAGGGGTTCGGTGTTCAGAGCGCCTTCCTCGCCGCGCGACAGACGCGTGGCGACGATGCGGCTCATGACCGCGGGGTCGAGACTCACCTGCGGGCCGAGGTCCACGTGCGCAAGCGCATCGGCGCTATGCGCGGGGATTGGGGCGCCTGCGACGACGAGGCCGGGGGCGCTTCGCATGTCACCCAGGAGCGCATTCACTTCTCCCACCTCGAGACCCCCCTCGAGGGACACGTCGTCGGGTCCGGCGGCAACGTAGGCACCCCAGTAGAGTTCACGGCGGCGAGCGTCGGCGATCGCGTAGACGCGCGCGTCGGGGGCGAGGAGGTCGAGTCCCTGACGGGCAATGACGTCGAGGGCGCAGACTCCGTAGACGGGCACGCCCGCGACGGCGGCGAGGACGCGAGCCGAGACGAGGCCCGCACGCAACCCGGTGAAGGGGGCGGGGCCGGTGCCTACAAGGACGCGATCGATACCTGCGTCCGCGAGCTGCGCGGGCAGTCCGGCACGCTCGAGTGCGTCGCGCACGAGCGGGGTAATCGATTCGGCGTGGTGGCGCCCGGAATCGTTGTGGGCGCGGGCGATGACGCAGCCGTCGTCGATGATCGCGACCGCGGTGGCTGCTTGGGTGTCCAGGGCTATCTCTCGCACGGTGTGATCCTACTCGTCGGTGCCAGCATCGTCGATGCGTGTGCCGCCGTGGGCGGCGACGACACCGTCAAGCACCCCATCCCAGCGGTGGCCGTGGGCACGCAGGACGATGAAGCGCGTCCCGTCGTCCATGTGTTCCAGGTCGATAACGTCGCCGTCACGGTCGGCCTCGCCGCCCGACGCGCGGCGCACCTCAATGGAGAGGCGCTCGGCGCTCATGGCCTCGGTCTTGCCTTCGCCCCACTCGACGACGGTGACCGCCTCGTCGAGGGATGAGTCCAGGTCAAGCGTCTCCAGGTCGCTGAGGTCCGTGATGCGGTAGGCGTCGGCGTGGATGAGGTCGGGGCCGCCATGAAGCGACGGGTGGACGCGGGCGACGATGAAGGTCGGCGAGGCGACACGTCCGCGCACGCCCATACCCACCCCGATGCCCTGGGTGAGGGTGGTCTTGCCCGCGCCGAGTCCGCCCGACAGCATGATGAGGTCGCCGGCTGCAAGGATACGGCCGAGGTCTTCTCCGAAGGCGCGCGTCTGGTCCGCGTCCCTTGTTGCTACCTCAAACGTGGCGGTGATCGTCTCACTCATGCGGGTTCCTCTCCTGCGTGGGCACTGGGCGCTCCCCGTAAACGCGGGGAATGTGGGTGCCCAGGTGCGTAACGATTTCGTAGTTGATGGTAGACGCCGCCTCGGCCCACTCGTCGGCCAGGGCCTCGCCGCCCGCACCCGAACCGAAGAGAGTCGCGATGTCACCCGGACAAGCGGGGGGCTCCCCGCTGCGGGCACTCGGCGCATCGGGGCTTCCCTGCGCGGGACCCAGGTCGACCATGAATTGATCCATGCACACGCGCCCAACGAGGGGCGCGTTGAGAGGTCCAGCGTCACTGTGGACGACGACGCGCGCCCGGTTGGAGACCGCGCGCAGGATACCGTCGCCGTAGCCGAGAGGGACGAGACCGATCCAGCGGCGGGTGGGCGCGACCCAGGTCCCCCCGTAGGAGGCCGGGGTGCCTGCTTCAACGACCTTGACGGAGGTCAGCGGCGCGCGCAGCTCGAGGGCGGGGATGAGCCCGAGCTCGCGGGACGAGGCGACCGAGGGGTCGGGGCTCAGTCCGTACAGGCCGATACCGGCGCGGACCATGTCGTAGTGGGCCTCGGGATGCCACAGGATGCCCGAGGTGGCAGAGAGGTGGCGGATGCGCGGCGTAATACCGGCTTCCGCCAGGATCGCCAGGCCTTCCTCGAAGATACGCACGTGGCTCGCGGTCGAGGCCTGCCCCTCTTCGCTGGGGTCGTCGGCGCGGGACATGTGGCTCCACGCTCCCACGACGTCGACGAGTCCGTCGTCGGCGGCCATGCGCAGAGCCGAGGCCAGGGCGGGCAGGTCGGCCAGCGTCGAACCCGCGCGCGACATGCCGGTGTCGATTTTGACGTGGACGCGCGCGGGGCGACCGAGCGCTCGGGCGGCGGCGCAGATGTCGGCGAGAACCCAGGTCCATGAGACGGACAGGTCGATGTCAGCTTCGATGGCGGCCGCGAAGTCGGAGGAAGAGGTGGAGATCCACGCGAGGAGGGGCGCGTCGGCTCGGGGCACCCCCGCCTCGTCGAGGCCGCGGCGCAGCGCGAAGGCCTCTGCCAGCTGAGCGACGCCCAGCCAGTCGGCTCCTCCCTCCAGGGCCGCGACCGCTACAGGGACGAGCCCGTGCCCGTAGGCGTTCGCCTTGACGGTGGCGAGCTGGAGGGCACCCGGGGCAGCGGCCCGCAGGACACTGAGGTTGTGCTTGATGGCGGCCAGGTCAACGGCCGCGCACGACGGGTATCCCCGTCCCTCGCTTTGAATGTCTGTGACAGTCACTCCCCTAGTATCTCACGCGGCGCCGGCGGCGCGGCGCGCGCGGGTCGACGCAGGGCGCGTGTCACTGTGCGATGCTGGCCAGGACTGAGGAGATTTCGTCGGCGATATCACGCGCCTGGATGGGAGCTCTTCCCTGGCGTCGCATCGCCGCGGTCTGCGCAGCGCTGGCGTGCAGGAAGACGGCCGCCGACAGGCGCGCCGACGTCACGAGTAGCCGACGTGCCCCCTCGGGGGAGCTCGCGGTGTCTTGTCCGGCGGGGCGGGCGAGGACGCCGGCGATGAGGCCGGCCAAGACATCACCGCTGCCGGCGACTCCGGCCCAGGAGGTAGTGACACGAGCGACCGTGGGCTCGTAGACCCGGGTGAGGCCGGGGCGCTCACCTGCGCGTGTGTCGGCGTACCTGCGCGCGTTCTCACCGTCGGCCTCCGCGCGGCGGGAGAGGGGCACGTCCTCGAAGGAGTAGACGATCGTGACCGGTCCCTTGAGGACGACGTGGCAGCCCGTGGCCTCATGCAGGGCGCGGGCGCAGCGCAGGGGCGAGGATGCGACCTGCTCCCTCGTCGTCGGATGTCCGAGGGCACTCAGCAGGCGCGCGGCTTCCCCGTAGTGCGGGGTGAGGACGGTCGCGTCGGGGGAGATGGTGCCCACCAGCTCGGGCACAAGGTCTAGCGCCCACGCGTCGATGACGAGCGGCATGCCCGACTGCCCGCAGAACTGCGCGAGCTCGAGCGCGTCCTCGCGCCGGTCCTCGTCGAGGCCGGGGCCGATGAGGGCGGACTGGATGCGCCCGCCCACCATGACGACACCCGGCTCGGCGGCGAGCACGAGGTCCTGGACGCGCCTCGTGGAGTTCAGGCGCACCATGCCCACGCCCGAAGCCAGGGACCCGCGCGTGGCGAGCAGGCCGGCACCCGGGTAGGTATCGGATCCCGCGACGAGGCCGACGACGCCTCGTGCGTATTTGTCGTCGGCGAAGGCGGGGATGGGAACGGCGGCCGCGGCACGCTCATCGCTGTCGTAGTAGTAAAGGTCGCCCGCGCCGATTCTCCCCTCAGCGTCGGGGGTCGTGTCCGTGTGCGCCCCACTCCAGTACATGCCTATCATGCGCAGCTGGCCGCAGTATTCGACGGCGGGAGGCAGGATCTGGGCGCGCTTGTAGGCACCCACCGCGAGTGTGTGGGTGGCGCGCAGGATCGGTCCAGCGACGTTGCCGTCGTCGTCGGTCAGGCCGGAGGGCACGTCGATTGCGATGACCTTCTTGGGGTGGGCGCGCAGCTCCTCGTTCAGGCACGTCACCGTCTCCGCGAGCTCGCCCGTGAGGGGGCCATGAGCGCCGATGCCGACGATCCCGTCGATCCATACGCGCGCCCCGCAGATGGTGTTCCATTCGGGGGTCCCTTCAAGGGAACGCAGGGAGCGGCCCGACAGCTCGACGATGCCGACGCCGGCTTCCCGGGCTGCCTCCAGGGCCCGCGCGTGAGCGTTGGGCTTGAGCAGGAAGGCAGTGACGACCTTTCCCCTCTCCGCCAGCATCGCACAGGTGTAGAGGGCATCCCCGCCGTTGTCACCACCACCGACGAAGGCGACGAGGCAGGCATCCATGTCTTCGATGTGGGCGGCCGCCTCGTCGATGCCAAGGCCCTCCCCCAGCCGGGTGACAGCCGTCGTGGCCGGCAGATCCCGCGGCCACGCCGCAGGTTCGCAGAGGTAACGGACCTGGTCGGCTACTTTCTCAGCGACTTGGCGCATGTAGCGGTCGGGATCCCCCTGCGCCGTCGCGGCCTCAACGTGCGCGCATTCAGTGGCGCGCGCTTTAGCAAATGACAGGGCTCGACCGTCGAAAATAAGCATGACACAATTCTGGCACGCCGCCTCGGCCGCTGAAGGCGCGAGGCGGCGCGGTCATCTACTCCACGGTGACGGACTTGGCGAGGTTGCGCGGCTGGTCCACGTCCAGCCCCTTGACGGCCGCGAGCTCGCAGGCGAAGATCTGCAGCGGCACGACCGTCAGAAGAGGCGCGTACAGGGTCGGAACGGCGGGCACTCGGAACACGACCTCGGCGAACTCGTCGACGCTCGCGTCCCCCTCCTCGGCGATGATAATCGTGCGGGCACCGCGGGCGCGGACCTCGGCGATGTTGGCCAGGACCTTGCCGTGCAGCTCTGGGCGGCGAGGGGTCGGCACGATGACGATGACCGGCTGACCCTCGTCCACGAGCGCGATGGGACCGTGCTTGAGCTCGCCGGCGGCGAAGCCCTCCGCGTGGATGTAGCAGATTTCCTTGAGCTTGAGCGCTCCTTCGAGGGCGACGGGGAACCCGACGTGGCGTCCCAGGTAGATCACCGACGTCGCGTCCTGCATAGTACGAGCGAACTGACGCACGCTCTCGCCGCTGTCGAGGACGCGCGAGATCGCGTCGGGGATGGTGCCGAGCTTGTCCATGTAGTCGGCGATCTCATCGGCGTACTTGTTGCCGCGCACCTGCGCCAGGTACAGGCCCAGGATGTAGCAGGCCGTGACCTGCGCGGTGAACGCCTTGGTGGAGGCGACAGCGATCTCGGGGCCGGCGTGCGTGAGGATCACGGCGTCGGACTCGCGCGAAATGGTCGAACCGGGCGTATTCACGATGGCGACGACCTTCGCCCCCTGCTCGCGGGCGTGGCGGATTGCCTGGATGGTGTCCATGGTCTCGCCGCTCTGAGAGATGGCCACGACCAGCGTCTTCTCGCCCACGACGGGGTCGCGGTAGCGGAACTCGCTGGAGAGCTCGACCTCAACGGGGATGCGACACCAGTGCTCGATGGCGTAGCGGGCAACCTGGCCGGCGTAGGAGGCGGTGCCGCATCCGATCATGATGACCTTGTCGACTGAGCGCAGGACGTGCTCGGGGATGCGCACCTCGTCCAGGGCCAGGTGGCCGTGGGAGTCGATACGGTGCGCCAGCGTGGCACCCACGGCATCGGGTTGCTCGTGGATTTCCTTCTCCATGAAGGTCGGCCAGCCGTTCTTGGTGGCGCGGTCGGAGGAGAAGTCGACCTCGTATTCCTCACGCTCGACGGGCTTACCGTTCGGGTCGATAACGGTCACGCCGGTCGCGGAGACGACCGCGACCTCGTCCTGATCGACCTCGACGGCTCGGTTCGTGTGCTCAACGAACGCTAGGACGTCGGAACCCAGGAAGTTCTCGCCCTCGCCCAGGCCGATGACGAGCGGGGAGGAGCGGCGGGCGGCGATGATAACGTTCGGGGACTGGGTGCTCAGGACCAGGAGGGTGAAGGTGCCGTGCAGCTGTTCGGTTACGGCGCGCATAGCGACGACCAGTCGGCGTGCCACCTCCGCGTCCGTGCCGGTCAGTCCGGCGACGGGACCCGTGTACGAGGCCGGATCGGCCCGGTCGTAGGCGCGCGCCAGCAGGTGGACGACCACCTCGGTGTCGGTCTCCGAGGCGAAGGCCTCACCGTCGGCAACCAGGGCGGCGCGCAGGGCGTCCGCATTCTCGATGATGCCGTTGTGGACGAGGGAAAAACGGCCGTCCGGGCTGGAGTGAGGGTGAGCGTTCGCGACCGTGGGGCGCCCGTGCGTCGCCCAGCGGGTGTGCCCAATGCCCGCGTTCGCGTCAACGGGAGGCTGCGCGTCAAGTTCCTCGGCGAGGTTGACGAGCTTGCCGAGCGCGCGGCGAACGTCGAGGTGATCCGGGGACGCCAGGGCGATGCCCGCCGAGTCGTACCCACGATATTCGAGACGCGCTAGGCCGCCGAGGACAACCTCGCGACTACGCTGGGACGCCTTGCATGCAATATGTCCAACAATTCCGCACATAGCACCCATTGCAACACACCCAACCCCTCCATCGGTCAGTAACGTGTGTCGCTTCACGCGGTGAACTCAGCACACACGGGCATCGACATGTGGGGCACAATGGGGGACGTGAGCACCACCGAGAGCCCCTCGCCCATCCCATCCACGGCCTCGCCGACCGTCTCGCCTGACGAGCAAAACCCGGTTGCCGTGCGCAACGCGCCCAACCCGTACGCGCGCTTCGACCGCCGCGAGTGGGACCGCCTCGCCGATCGCACTCCCCTGCCGCTCACGCAGGAGGACATTGACCGCATCGCATCGCTGGGCGACCCCATCGACATGACCGAGGTCGACACGATTTACCGCCCCCTGAGCGCACTGCTGCAGCTCTACATCGACGGGCGACGCCGCACAGCCGCCGAGCGGCACGCCTTCCTGGGCGAGCCCGAGGCCCACTCCACCCCCTTCGTCATCGGTATCGCCGGATCGGTCGCCGTCGGCAAGTCCACGGTCGCGCGCCTCCTCCAGCTGCTGCTCTCACGCTGGGACTCCACCCCGCGCGTGGACCTGGTAACAACGGACGGTTTCCTCTATCCGAACCGGATCCTGCAGGAACGTTCCCTCATCGCCCGCAAGGGTTTCCCCGAGTCCTACGACCGTTCGGCCCTCATCTCGTTCCTGGCTTCGGTCAAGGCGGGCAACCCGCACGCGAAGGCACCGGTGTACTCCCACGTCACCTACGACATCGTGCCGGACGCCTACGTCGACGTGGACCGCCCCGACATCCTCATCGTCGAGGGCCTCAACGTGCTACAGCCGCCGCGCTCGGCCCCCGGTTCTGTGTCGGTGGCCGTTTCGGACTACTTCGACTTCTCGATCTACGTCGACGCCGACGAGAAACAGATTGAGCAGTGGTACGTCGACCGTTTCCTCAAGCTGCGGGCGACCGCGTTTTCTCGCGAGGATTCCTACTTCAAGACCTACGCCTCCCTGACCGACGCCGAGGCCGCATCGACCGCGCACGTCGTGTGGAGCGCGATCAACCTGCCGAACCTTCGCGAGAACATTCGCCCCACCCGCGAGCGCGCGACCCTCATCTTCACGAAGGGCCACGACCACCGCGTCGAGTCGCTCTCCATCCGCAAGGAATGACCCTTTTCGCACGCGAACGAGGCCGCAGCCGGAAAACCCGGCCACGGCCTCGTCCTGCGTGGAGCTAACTACTCAATCCACGCGCCCGAGGGCGCGAAGTGGTACCAGGTCCATCCGATCATTTCCCAACCGGTGGCCATCGAGCCATTGCCGTGCAGGTAGAACCACGAGGGTCCATCCTTGAGCCAGCCCGTGGTCATCGCACCGTTGGTGCCCAGGTGGTACCAGGAGCCATCCAGGTGCTGCCAGCCCGTGGCCATCGAGCCGGAGGGCGACAGGTAGTACCAGGCAACGCCGTCCTTCACCCATCCGGTTCGCATCGCTCCGGAGGGCGACAGGTAGAACCAAGATGCACCGATCTGGGCCCAGCCGGTCGCCATCACGCCGTTTGCCGGGTCGAGGTAGTACCAGTTACCGCGGTCCATGACCCAGCCGGTCTGCTGGGCGCCGCTGGAGGCGTGGTAGTACCAGTGTCCGCCCTCGTAGACCCAGCCCGTCTTCATGTAGCCGCGCGCATCGAAGCGGTACGTCTGTCCGTCGATGACCAGGGTTTCGTTGGCGGCGTAGGTGCCGTCAGAGTAGCTGTACCACCATCCGAAGGTGCCGGACTTCCACTGCCCGGTCCGAGGCGCGGGCTGGGGATCCGGGTTGGGCTGCGGATCCGGGTTGGGCTGCGGATCCGGGTTGGGCTGCGGATCCGGGTTCGGCTGGGGGTCCGGGTTCGGCTGCGGGTCCGGGTTGTCGACCGTGACCCAGTACAGGAAGCGCGAGTCGCCGCCGCCGACGGCCTTGAGGACAACCTGCGAGGTCTCGCCATCGCCAAGCTCGACTTCCTGCGTCGTCTTGTCTGCGGGGTTGACGAGCATCAGGTGGGCATCGGCACTGGGCTTCTTGACGGTCAGCGTGATGTCCTGGGCAGTCTCGGCCAGCGAGCCGTTATCGGTGCGCGGGTCGAGAAGGTAGGACGGGTAGCGCGTCTGGCCGGTCAGAGCGTTCACAACCATGAAGCCCTTGGGAGCGGTCGTGGAGTCACCGAAGATTTCGGCGGACTTGGCGCTCTCCAGTCCGTTCAGCTGCTCGAAGTAGCCGACGACGACGTCGCCGGGCAGGCCGTCGTTGACGGAGCCGACGTTGGTCACCGACATGTCCACCAGGCCGACGCCCGCGTTGGCAGCCTTGGCCTCGTCGCCGGAGGCGAAGTCACCGTACTTGTATCCGGTGAGCGAGGGGGCAGAGCCGCGAGCCGCGTATTGGCCGGGCTTGTAGGCAACGAACGTGGAGTTCATGGCCTTCGTGTAGTTACCGATGTAGGAAACGTTACCGAAGATGTTGGAGAACTCGTAGAACGAACGCGTCGGCGCACCATCGTGGTCGATGATGGAGGAGCGATCGTAGCCGTTGTACTCCATGCGGAACAGGCCGAACCACTTCTGTCCGGTTGCCAGGCCCAGCGAGGGCACGATCGACTTCTCGGAGGCCGACACATTGGCGTCCCAGTTGTAGTCCAGGTACTGGCCGTACAGGATCGGGCTGGAGCCGTCACCCGTGAGGCCCTTGAGGCCGTATTCGCGCTGCTTCTTCCAGGTGTTGGTGTTGAGCAGGTTCATGACGACGTTGCTCGGGGCGGGGCCGCCGTTGGCGCCCCAGTAGTACTTGTCCCAGCTGAGCAGGTCGGGCTTCGCATTGGAGACGTAGTAGCTCAGGTTCTCGTCGCGGTACCAGGACGGATCGTCCCAGGAGTTCGCGTGAACGACGGCACCGGGAATGTTCTGCTTGGACCAGGAGAACCAGTTCTTGAAGCACTCGGACTCGCCTCGGTTAAAGCCTCCTTCATCGCCGTACTGGATGTCGACGAGCGTGTTCGCGTAGGGCTTCATGTATTCGTTCATGAAGTCGCGGGGCTCGCCAGCGTTGCACATGCTGTTCTTGCCGGTGGGGGCCTTAGCGAGTGCCCACGGCGCGCCCTTGCCCAGGGACTCCATCATCGGGGTGTTGAACATGGGCAGGTCGTAGAACATGGGGAAGGCGCCGCCCGTGAGGTCGCGCTCGTTCGCGTCGAATCCGCCTCGTCCGTAGCCTTCGGAGGGCACCCACGCGGGCATCATGACGCCATACTGCAGCGCGAGGGCCTGGGCACGGTTGACGCCCCACTTGCCCTCGCCGGGGTCGAATCCGGCGTAGCGCTCGTACATGGAGTTGTCGACGGTGGGGGCGACGGGGGTCTTGCCGGCGGGCAGGCCCCACACCTCAACATCGTTGAAGGTCACACCGGTGGCGATGTTGCGGGGGGTCTGAGGCTCGGTCTCGTCGTTCATCCAGATCCGGATATTCTTGGCGAGGTGGTAGCTGTTGAAGTCCCAGTACCACAGGCCGCGCGCGTCGCGAGTGAGCGAGCCGTGGGTGACGATGGTCTTCCATTCGCCCCCGTCGGCTTCCTGGACAGCGATGGCCACGGAGTTCCCACCGTGCCACCCCTGCACGCCGGCGGGCAGCTTCGGGGAGCCCCAGCCGTTGACGCGGTGAACGTAGCGAGCCTCGCCCAGGTGCAGCTCGATGCCGGTGACGCCCTCGGACCAGTCGCTGGCGCGAACGAGCGGATCGGAGGTCCACGTCGTGGTGGGGTCAAGGTCGGTCAGTGCCGCGTTATCGGCCTCGGTGCCACCGTTGGCCTTCGCGCTCACGGGCACCATGACGTTGCCGCGGAAGTCGGTCTCGACTTTGGTGATGTTGACGACGTAGGTGGCTTCCTTGCCGTCCTTGGCCACCGTTGCCGTGATGACGTTCAGGCCGGTTTCGAGGTCGAGGTTGGACACGCGTCCGTCGGCGTCGGGGGTCGCGCCGTTGATGGTGACGGAGGCGCCGTCGACCGCGCGGATGCGCGCCGAGACGGTCTTGGCGTGGTAGTAGCCGGTGGCCGTGTAGGTGTGGGTGCCGGGGGCGAAGTCGACGGGCTTGCCGGGTTCGCCGTAGGGCAGCTGGTCGATCACGAAGTCAACGACGAGGTCGCTCGAACCCGATCCCTGTGCGGGAGCGTCGGGGTGCGGCACGACGGGCCGCACCCCAGCGTTGTTGTCGCCGTTATCGTCGCTGCCGTAGGACGTGATGGCATTGCCGTCGCCGTCGCAGGGCAGGAGCTTGATGTCGGACAGCGCCATGTCAGACTTACCCGGAGCGAGGGAGCGCAGGCCGGTGAGGGTGAAGACGCGCTTCGTGGTCGCGGGGAAGGTGACGTATTGTTCCTTGTTGCCAAACTGTAGGTCACTGCCGTGCTTGAGCTCGGTGCCGCCATCCCAAGTACCTGCGGCGACCTTAGTCTTCCACTCGCCGAAGGAGGCCTCGGAAGCAGGGTTTCCGGGATCTTCATCGAAGGCAAAGACGCGGTACTCCCCCGGGAACTGGTCGTTTCCGAGCGTGGAATCGTAGGTCGGGCGCGGGGTCAGGCCGAGGCCGCAGACCTGCGTTCCGGGAGTGGGGTTCTGGACGGCGAGGGCGTGGGGGTAGGTGTCGAGCCCTCCCTTCCATTTGGTGGTCCAGAAGGTCTTGGTCGCGTCGGTGCGACCGCTGTCGTCGTCGGTGAGGGCTGCGATGGTGCCGTTGGGTGCTCCTTCGCCGACCTTCTCTTCGGAGGTCGCCCACAGGACGTTCGGGTGATACGGGGTTTCGGGGGCCGCGACGGCCGCGGCGGGCGTAAGGCCAAGCATGGTGGCCGCAAGAATCGGGGCTCCGAGTGCACCGATGATGGGTCTAGTCCCCATGAGTTTAACTCCTTCGTCAGGATGGGGGTGATGGCAGGAATCCACCGTTAGACGGTTGAGAATCCACAATACCTAACACGTGTTAGCTTTTGGTGAAAGCACCTCCTTTTGATAGAGGAGGTCCCCGCGGGTGCCAGGCGCACCCGCGGGGACGAGGATCAGAACTTCAGTCCGCCGTCTTCGATACCGCGGAAGAAGAACTTCTGACTGAAGGCGAAGACCAGCACGACGGGCACCATTGCGACAACGGCACCGGCCAGCACGAGCTGGTAGGTAACACCCTGCGGCGAGTTCTGGATGGCCGTCAGCGTCAACATCAGGGTCTGCTTGTTCGGATCGGGCAGCATAAGCAGCGGGAAGATGAAGTCGGACCACGCGCCGATGAAGGATGTCAGACCAACGACCGTCAGCGTGCCACGCACCTGGGGCAGGAAGATGGACCAGAAGCGACGCAGCTCCCCCGCTCCGTCGATGAGAGCCGCATCCTCGATCTCGTCGGGGATGCCCATAAAGGCGGCGCGCATCATGAGGATCTGGAAGGGGCCGATCATGGCAACCATCCACACGCCGGGAAGCGTGTTGTACAGGTCCAGCTGCACCATCATCTTGAACAGCGACAGCATGATCGACTCGAAGGGGAAGATCATGGCGGACAGGACAACGAAGTACATGACGTTGCGGCCGGTCCACCCCCGCCTCGAAAGCATGTAGCCGCCAATGCACGAAAGAACGACGTTGGAGGTGACCGTCAGCGCGGCGATGATAGCCGAGTTTCGGATAGACCCGAGGATATTCGTGCGTTCAAACAGGACGACGAACGAGTCGAGCGACCAGGTCTGGGGCAGGATCGTTGCCCCCTGACCAAAGACGGATTCGCCGGGCGCCTTAAAGGCCGCCATCAGGGGCAGGACGAGCGGGCCGACCAGGACGATCGCGACAACGACGAGGAGAACATAGCGGGCGACAAGGGCGCCGCCGCGCATCTGACGCGACGCAACGTTGCGGCTCTGGCGCTCGAGGCGGCGCTCCTTGCGCCAGCTGGCGAAGCGCTCGCCCGCGCTTGCGGGTGCGGTCTGAGGTGCGGTGCTCATGAGTCTTCAGCCTTCCTCTGCAGGCTCTGCGAAGCGATGATGAAGCCGAAGGTGATGAGGAACAGACACACCGAGGCGGCGTCTCCCTGCCCCAGGGACCCGAAGGTCGGGTCAACGATTCGGTCTCGGATGTACATCGTGAGTGTCTTTGTGGGCGAGGCGGCCCCACCCAGGAGGTAGACCTCGGTAAAGATCTTCAGGCAGCCGATTGTCGTCAGTGTGGCGACGAGGAACATCATCACCTTCACGCCAGGAACGGTGACAGTCAGGAAGCGACGGATCGGACCCGCACCGTCGAGTTCGGCCGCCTCGTACAGGGACTTATCGACGTTTGCGAGGGCGGACAAGTACAGGATCATGTAGTAAGGCAGTCCCTGCCACAGGGTGATGATCATCGCGCAGAAGAGAATCAGCCACTGGTTGGACAGGAAGGGAATGGGATCGACACCCCACGAAGCCAGCATGTTGTTGACCGGACCTCGCTGATCCAGGAGGTAACGCCAGGCCAGCGAGATGACGACCAGAGAAGAGATGGCAGGCAGGTAATACAGGGCGCGGAAGAAACCAATCCCGGGCACGTGCGACTTGACGAGGAGCGCTAGCAGGAGGGGCAGGAGCACCATCAGGGGAACGACGCACAGCGCATAGATGACGGAGTTGCCCAGGGACTGCCAGAACTCACCGTCACCCAGAACGGTTACAAAGTTGTCGAAGCCAACGAATCGGCCGATCTTGCCAGTCGGCTTCGTCTTCGTGAACGACACGTAGACGGTCGTGATGAAGGGGTAGATGTAGAAGGAGATAACCGCGAGGACCGGGAGGGTCACCCACAGCCAGGGAACCCAGCCCGGACGGAATCGGGCGGCACCATTGAGTGAGCGCGTCTGTGCGCTCTTACGTGTCGGCATACCAAAGTCCTTTTTCAGGGGTGCGCTGGGTCGTGAGCCGTCGGCCCGACGCTGGGCGAGGAATGCGTCGGGGGCCGAGGCCAAGCCTCGGCCCCCGAGCGGTCAATCAGTCTTCGAGAGCCTTAAGCTTCTCGTTCATCTGATCCTGAGCGGTCTTGAGGGCGGTCTTGGGATCGACCTCTCCGCGGATGGCCTTGTTGACGTTTTCGATGAGGGCGTCCTTCACAGCACCGGTCGCGTAGAAGACATCGGTGTAGGCCTCGGCGTCCTTAGCTGCCTTTGCGGCTTCCTCGTAGGCGGCCTTGAAGACGGGATCGTCGGCAATCTCCGGCGGGTTGTTAACAAGCTTGTCGAGGGCCTCGGTGGCGGCCGGGAAGATGATGGCACCGCCGTCGTGCGTCCAGGCGTACTCGTTCTCAGCGTTGGTGATCCACTCGGCGAACTTCATAGCCAGGGGGGCGTTCTGCGTGGTGACGGAGACGCCGATGTACTGACCTTCGAAGACCGGCTTGATGCCGGGGTTGGTCGGGAAGGCACCGACGCCGGTGTTCTGGTAGACCGTTTCGTTGTTGTTCTTCACGGACTTGAGGAACGAGGCGTTGGGGGTACCGAAGGCAAGGTTGCCATCCGTGTAGGCCTTGCCGGGGTCAGGCTCACCGGTCAGGGAATCCTTCGGGATAGCGCCGGAAGCGTAGAGCTCGGAGAGCTTGGTGACGTAGCGAATCGCGGCCTCGTTGTCGGCGAAGTTGAAGGCCGTCTTGTCGTCGTTGAGCAGGTTGACGCCCATGCCGTGCAGCTGGGCAACCATGTACCACTCGGGCGAGCCGTAGATGCCGTAATCACCCTGCCCGTCGGCTCCGACCTTGGCGGCAGCGTCGAAGAGCTCATCCATGGTCTTGGGCGGCTTGTTCTCATCGAGACCAGCGCGCTTGAAGACCTCCTTGTTGTAGGTGGTGATGTAGGGGCCGAAGTACCAGGGCAGAGCCGTGTGGTGACCGTTGGCTCCCAGAGCGGTGGAGTCCCAAATTGACTTCACGTACTTATCGCCAATCCCGGGGGCCTTGACGTCGTAGTCCATGAGGAGGTTGGACTTGGACAGCGCCAGGATGGTCGAGGAGGGAACGTTGACAACGTCGGCCATCTTGCAGTTCGAGGCCTGCGCGGTCACGGTCTGATCGAACTCGGCACCGCCACCCTGGTCGGTCCAGTTGATCTTGACGCCGGGGTTGGCGTCCTCAAATTCCTTGATCTTGGCCTTGAAGAAGTCACCGAAGTCGTTCTGCAGACCCTGGGTCTGGAAGGTGATCTCGCCTTCGACCTTCGAGGTGTCGATCTTCGAGTCGTCGAGGTTGCCCGCAGGGATGTCGCAGGCGACATCGGGCTCGGGGATGGAACCCGTAGCGGCGGAACCGCCACCCGAGCTGGTGGTGGAGCCTGAGCCGCCATCGTTGCAGGCAGCCAGGCCAAGGGTGCTGAACATGGCGAGGGCGACAACGCCTGCGGCCATCTTCTTCTTCAACATGCGAAACCTCCATTGGTCCGTTTTTGCTGGTCGATCGATGGGATCGAGTCACTAACTATCTCGTGTTAGTTGATACATGAATCATAGCGACCTGTTGCGAAGCTCGCATCATTTGCCAGCAACTTTGCGCATCGTTATCAAGCCGCAACATAACAGTTCGTCTCCTAATCGCCCCCAACCTGGGTAATCACGAATGCCATGGTCGTATCGCGCATTCTTCCGGCGAACTCGGGACGAGAGTCAGGCCCGCACGAACGAGTGCCGATGCCGTCCTGGAAGGCGTCAAGCCACAGGAACAGGCGCTCGCTATCAGGAAGATCCTCCCAGTGCGCGGCCTGAGCCAGCTCACGCTCGCTCCACGGCGACACGCTCCACCCCAGGGGCGAGGCAGGGAGAATGAGGAACTCCCCAGCCTCGCCTCGCAGGGACAGCACTTCAAGATCGAGTCGCTGGCCGCCCTCCTGGGGGCGCACGCACACGTCCCACAGCTTCGAGGCCTCGGCGCGCCCACACCCACGGGTGCCAGGCACGCGCATGTCGGAGTAGCCAATGAGCGTGTCGCCCAGCCAGGAGGCCTCCCAGGAGGAGCCGCCCAGCTCGATGCGCACACCCAGGCGCGGCACCCGCTCGGGCCAGGCCCCGTAGGGCACAACGCTCGCCGAGACCGAGAGCGCAGAGATGTCGCCCACACGAACCGGTCGGAACTCCCACTCGAGGGTCGCACCGAACTGCGCAGCCGGTGGCGACCAACGCTCAACGACGCGCTGACACTGTTCATCCCCCTCGATAGACACGAGGCGCCGACGCAGCAAGTGCAGGCGCGAGAGCTCCCAGCGCATCGCGTGAGATGTTCCATGCTCACCCCGTCCAACGCCCAGGGACCCCAGATTCTCCTCGTCAACACCCCAGTAGTCGACAGGTCCACGGCCGCGGTCATTGTCGGTGGGCGCGCGGAAGACGCTCAGTTCGACGGACACGGGCAGATCCCCAACCCGCACCAGTCGACCACGCGAGTCGAGCGCGTAGGCACGGTCGGCCTCGTCGATGGGGCGCACGGGCACGACGGGAGACGAGACGAGGGAGCGCAGGCGAACATCGTCGCGTCCGCTGCCCGCACTGTCGAGGACACGTGCAAGGGCCGGGGCGTCGGGGGCCATGGCGGCGACCCACGCCCAAGTACCCGCGTAGGGCCGCGACAGCGCGTCGACGAGGCCATCGCACACGAAGCTACCGTCATGCACTTCCTCGCCGAAGTCGCCGCCGTAGGACAGGGCGCGACGCCCATCTGGGAGGGTGCGCCACAGCGCGTGGTCACGCCACTCCCACACAAAACCTCCCGCGTGGCGGGGGTGGCTCATCTGCGCAGCGTAGCCGGCTGCGTTTCCGGGGCCGGTTCCCATCGCGTGCAGGTATTCGCACATGAGATAGGGGGCCTGGCGGATGCGCTCGCGTGCCGCATCGTCAACCCGCGCTGCGACGTGGGTAGGCACGGCCACCTCGGCGCGGGGATCGCTGTCGTCAAGGACGGACGCGACTTCCTCGAGGGTGGGGTACATGCGAGAGTAGATGTCCGTGTACTCCAGGGCGTGGTCACCTTCGTAGTGGACGATCGCACGGTGATCAGTACGCTCGTGGATCCAACGCGCACAGGCGACCAGGTTCGCGCCGTTTCCCGACTCGTTGCCCAGGCTCCAGCTCATGATCGAAGGATGATTCTTGTCGCGTTCGAAGGCACGGACCGTGCGATCCAGGTATGCGTCGGCCCAGCGAGGATCGTCGGAGGGGTTGTCGATCCACTCCCCCGTTCCCTCGAATCCGTGGGTCTCGATGTCTCCTTCGAGCATAACCCACAGGCCGATCTCGTCGGCCAGGGCGAGCACACCGGGGTGCGGCGGATAGTGGGAGGTGCGAATCGCGTTGACCCCCATGGATTTCATAAGAGATAGGTCGTCGTGCACCCACTGCTCGTCAAAAACGCGCCCCTCGTCGGCACGCACCTCGTGGCGGTTGACCCCGTTGATAGTCAGGGGTTCGCCGTTCGCCGTCAGCACTCCGTCCTCGATAGACACGCGACGGAAGCCGATGCGCAGGGAGCGAGCACCACCAGTACTCCCCTCATCCCCCTCAACGCTGACGCGCGCGTCGTAGAGCGCGGGATCGGTAGCGCTCCACGGGTGGACGTTGCCGACCTCGATAGGGGCGCTGCGATAGACGCCCTCATCCACTCGCTCGAGGGAGTAGGCGAAGGACCACAGGCCATCGATCTCCAGGTGACCGGAGAGGGAGGCACTGGCGCTCCCACGCACCCGGGCCTCGACGGTCGCGTAGCCAACCCCGGCCTCGTAGTCAGTATCGATCCACAGGTCATCGATTCCACCTGCGGCAAGGTGGCGCACGCTCACCGAGCGGAAGATACCCGGAAGCCACCACTGATCCTGATCCTCCAGATAGGAGCCGGGGCTGAACTGATGGACGCGCACGGTGATCGTGTTGACGCCGGGGCGCACGAGCCCGGTCACGTCGAACTCGTGGGCAAGGCGGGAACCACGAGCCATACCCACCCACTCGCCGTTGACCCACACGCTGGCCTGACTTTCGACGCCATCGAAGCGCAGCGCAACAATGCCGCCCTGCCATTCGCCCGGAAGTTCGAAGGTGCGCCGGTAGTCGCCGACCGGGTTATCGTCAGGAGGGAAGGGCGGATCAACCGGGAACGGGAAGTCGACGTTCGTATAGGCGGGAAGCCCGTAGGCGCCCTCGCCTTGCAGAACCCAGTGGCTGGGCACAGCGATAGTGTCCGCGTCGTCACCGACTAAGGGTTCAGCCCACGGCTGCTCAACGTTCGCAAAGGGGGTCGGATCAGTGCGATGGTAGACGAAGGACCAGGTGCCGTCGAGGCTCAAAAAGCCGTGATCATCGGCCAGATGAGACCTCGGCGGGAGAAGAGCTCCCGCACCGGGAGCGTAGGAAGGTAGTATCGATATCACGTCTGTGTGCCTTTCGGATGTCGTCGTCGAAACTCCGATCGTCAGACTCAAGACTAACACGTTATAGTTGTTGTGTTTCAACAGAACGCACCGAGCGTTGGGAGCTTATGCATGGAGCGCGCAACCCGGGCCGACGTTGCCCGCGCGGCGGGCGTCGCACCGTCGACCGTGTCGCTCGTCCTCAACGGACGAGGCCGAGACGTCAAGATCGCGCCCGCCACCATCGATCGCGTCAAGGCGGCTGCACGCGAACTCAACTACATCCCCAACGCGGCCGCCCGCTCACTGCGACGCGGCAAGTCCCACCTCATCGCCCTTCTGATGGCCGAGCTTCCGGACGACCCCTTCGTACCCGTCGTCCACACGGTCCTCACAACCGCGATGATCGATATCCAGCGACGAGGCTACCTCCTCCTCCCCCTCTTCCAGTCCGGCGACGGCGCCTCCGACGCGGAGGTGATCCGTGGGGTCCTGGGCGACACCCAGCTGGCCGGCATTATCCGCGAGACCACGTCGGCCGAGGCATTCACCTCGCGCCTGCTGGCAAACCTCGGAATCCCCGTCGTCGCCATGTCGATGATTGAGGCCGAGCCGACCGGATCGGAGTCTTCCCTCATTCGCATCGACGAGGGTGCCGGCGTTCACGATGTCCTCGCAGACTGCGCGCTCGTGGACCCATCGACCGGCGCGGGCAACGGGCGCGCTGTGTTCCTGGCGGGCCCAAACACGAACCACGCGCGTCAGAACCCGATCGCGCGGATGTTTGGCACGAGATTCACGATGTACTCGCTGCCCGACTGGGAGCCAACGACGGCCTACCAGGCGGCGTTGCGTCTGCTCGACGAGGACCCGTCGATTTCATTGATCGCCCTGGCCGACGACTCGCAGGCGCCCGGCGTCTTCCAGGCGGCCGCAGACCTGGACCTGTCGGTGCCCCACGAACTGTCGATCCTCGGCTTTGGCAACCAGGACCACCGCAGCGCCTCTACGCTCGGCCTGACGACGGTCGAGTGGCCGTTGAAGGACATGACCGAGGCCGCCGTCGCATCAATCGTCAACGTGATCGAGGGCCGCTCCCCCATGGCCGATATTCACCCGCAGGCCTCCATCGACGACGAGGCGTCGGGCTGGACCCCGATAGCAACGATACCGACGCGCCCCGTGTGGCGGTCCTCGGTGGCCAGGCGCAGGCCGTGACAGCGTAGCGGGAGGGGTGGATGCCTCAAGGCATCCACCCCTCCCGTCTATTGTTGCTTCGCGCCGAACGCCTCCCGCACCCTCGCGCGATGCGAGTGCCGCGCCCCGCGACGATGCCGTTACTCGCCGACGCCGCAGGCCAGGTAGATGTTGGTCAGCATGGCCAGACGCTGCTCGAGGGACGCATCCTTGGGGACGCAGACCTTCGCGCCGAGGTAGTTGGCTCCGCCGTCGACGCTCGCCTGGGCGCAACGGGCGATCTCGGCCTCGTCCATGAGCGAGGTCGGCTCGTCGGCCTGCGCGGGCAGGTGACCGTCGATCCAGGAGTAGCCATACTGGGTTTCCTCCGGGCCTGCGCCCGAGAAGATAATGCCGTCCAGGACGCCGCGCTTGCCAGCCTCGAGCACGTGCTCGTAGGCGGTGTCCGCACTGCGGCCCTCCACGGCGGAGCGGCCCCAGTTGAGGTGGATGCCGATGCCCGCCTCGGAGACGATGTCGATCTCGGATTCGAGGGAGAGGAAGCCCTTTTCGGGGTTCTGCTCGGGGATGTACTTGTCGCAGTGCTCAATCACGAGCGTGGCCCCGCACCAGTCCCAGGCGTCCACCTCGGCGAGCGAACGCTTGAAGGCGTCCACCTGCGCCAGGCGCGTGGGTGCCGAGTGCAGCTGCACGCGGGCGACCAGCGCGCGGCCCGCTCGCTCACACAGGGCGGCGAGGTCGTCGCGCAGCGCGCGGGTGAAGTCGAGAGCAGCGGCGCGTCCAGCCTCATCGGGCGAGGCAAGGCCGAAGTTCTCGTTCTTCCACACATTCTGCATGGTGCCGGGGATCGCGGTGATCGTGTTGAAGGCCCAGTGGGCGGCCAGGTGGCCGGCCAGCACGTCGCCCTGGGAGGCGAGCTGCCCCGGGTAGGGGATCTCAACGCCGCTCACCCACGGCTGATCCGCGAGGAGTCGGTAGTAGTCTGCCTCCAGCTCCGGTGCCGGATGCGACGCGTACGCGCCGATAACGAACGGAAGTGTCATGGTGGTCATCCTTCTGCGATGATTTCGTCGTTTCCATCTTCAGGACGAACATACTCCGGTCCCACCATCTTCTGCAGCAGACGCGGAATGTTCGCGCCGATGGAGACCATGACGATCGCCGCGAAGCCGAAGGACAGAATCGCAAGGGCCATACCCAAGCCGAGCTGGTCGGCAATCGCCGCACCCAGGACGGGGCCGACCGCACCACCGAGGGCGCCGACGTTGTAGCAGAAGCCGAGGCCGGCGGCACGTTTGTCGACCGGGAAGTAGGAGGATACCCACTTGGGCAGCAGTCCGGAGACACCCTGGCCGAACATCTGCTGGAAGAAGAGGAGACCCGCCACGAGAGCAACGTACTGACCGTCCTGCATGAACAGTGGGAAGACGATGACCTGCGAGAGCAGCAGGGAGATGGCGTACCAGCGACGCATACCGAAGCGGTCACCGGCGAAACCCGCGATGACGTAGCCCACAGCGTTGCCAAGGCCAGCGAAGGACACAACGTTGGCAACGACCTTCTGGTCCATGCCAACACCGTGCAGGTACGTCGGCAGGAGGCCCTGGATCGGCCAGGTGTACATGAAGGACGCGAAGATTGTCAGCATGATCGCGATGCCGATGATCCAGCGATTCGAATCGAACTGAATGATCAGGTAGATGAAGACGATCGCGCACACGACTCCGACCAGGCTGACCGCAATGATGCCCCCCACCTGCTGGGTGAAGATCAGCAGCAGGCCAACGAAGGCGACCACAACGACGATGTAGTTAAGGATCTTGCGTTCCCCACCGAAGAGCACGGCGAGCATGTCGTTCTTTTCGACGTGCCCCTTCTCCTTGGCTTCACTCCAGTCCGCTGCTTCAGGCAGAGTGCGTCGCATGTAGATCGCGACGAGGATCGGGACGATGCCCGTCAGGAACAGGGCGCGCCAGCCCCAACCGGGGTGCACCGAGTCAACCCAGGTCACGAAGTACTTGTCGACCTGCGCGGCGGCGATAACACCGAAGGCGTAGCCGGAGAGAAGGAAACCCGAGGCCTTGTTGCGCATGTGCTTGGGCCACGACTCGATCACGTACGCTGCGGACGCCGAGTATTCGCCGGCCATTGCAAAGCCGATGACGAGGCGCAGGATGAAGAGAATCCAGAAGTTAGGAGCGAGAGCGCAGGCGATAGAGCCGAAGGCGAACATGAAGATCGACAGGATCATCGCGGGCTTACGTCCGTAGCGATCGCCAATAGCTCCGAGCACGAGGCCACCGATCCACCGGCTAATAAAGGCGGCCGATATCAGGGATGCACTCTCGACGAGCGTCAGGTTGAATGCCTCCTTGATCGCGGGGAGCGCGAAGGAGATGAGAACGAAGTCGTAGCCGTCCAGCAGGACGCCGATCCATGCGGCGAAGAAGGCCTTGCGATCTTCTTTGGTCAGGTATTGATACCAGGGCTTTTTCGGAAGCACCTGTGCGGGGGTCGTACTCATGATGAGGGCCTTCCTGAAGTTTCATCGTCGAATAACGAGGGGCTGTGAGTCCAGATGTCTAACTAGCAAGTTGTCAGACAACTTGCGGCAATGTTAGCCCTCTCTCATTCTGGAGTCAATGCGAAATGTCAGGGAAATCTGCATATTGCCAACAAATCACCACAGTGCTAATCTGTCTGACAACTTCAGCATTGTGACTGATCACACGCTCAGCTTCGCAATGACGCGAGGCGACATTAACAACGAACAGAAAGGTGTCAAACATGACTATTCGCGCAGGTCACCCGGAGTTTTCCTGGACCTTACAGTTCCGAGCACGCATAGACGGATCACTGATCAAGCTCCGCAGCACGGATGACACAGGGTGGCACCTGTTCATCCGTTCCAGCGCCCTCTTCCTTGAGGGATCAACAAACGCAATGTCCTTCGCCCTGGACATGGAAGACACCGCCTCCGTCACGGACGGAACCTGGCACTCTCTCGCTATCACAGCCACCAGCGCGGGCTCGAAGATCTTCCTCGACGGCTACCAGTGCTTCTCCACCACCGCAGACCTCACCCCCACTGCCAGCGGCCCCGAGGCTGCACTCGAGCTCACGCCGGGAGCAGGCATCGACATTCGATCCTTCGCTGAGCACGACCGCGTTCTATCCGCCGGCGAGATCCTTGCTCTCTCTGACGCCCCCACTCCGCTCATCGAGTTTGCCGCCGCACACCTGTCGGATTACGACGTCGCCGAACTCGCCGAGCTCACCGCCGGCACAATCTTTGCCCGTTACCGCGTGCGCGGACCCGGCCAGCACGGAACGATCCTCGCGGCCGGCGGTGGTGGCACCGAGCAGCTCAATCTGTCCGTCACGGAGGAAGGCATCGAGTACAAGGTCCTGGGCCGCAGAGGTCAGTGGCGTACGTTCACCGCCCACGGCCACTGGGATCAAGGACATTGGCACGACGTCGTCGTCCGCGTCGGGCACGGCGCGGTACAGATCTACGTGGACGGCTATCTCGAGGCGCACCTGCCCGGCCAGGCATTCTTCGCGTCCGTCGACTCCCTCGACGAGGTCGTCATCGGCCAGGACACCTCCGGATCTCGCCTCTTCGGCGAGGTCCGTAACGCGGCGCTCTACTCGTCGATCCTCAACGATTCGCAGATCAAGAAACTCTCCTCAGTGCCCCCGGTCGACACACAGTGCCTGTTCGATGCCGGGTTTCACGACTCGATCAGCTACCGTATCCCCTCGCTGATCACCCTGGAATCCGGGGTCGTCGTCGCGGGCGCCGACCAGCGCGAGACCATCGCGAACGACTCCCCCAATTCGATCAACTTCACGGTCCGCCGATCCTTCGACGGAGGACACACCTGGGGTGATCTCCAGACGGTCATCACCTACCCAGGTCACGGGGCCAAAGGCGCATCCGTCATCGACTCGTGCGTCGTGCAGGACCGCCGCAACGGACGCCTCGTTATCCTCATCGACCACTTCCCGGGCGGCATCGGCCAGCCAAACGCAGAGGCCGGCCTCGGCGTCGACGAAGAGGGCCGGTACATCCTACATGACGCCAACGGCGCCACCTACACCTGGAACCAGGATGGAAGCGTCACGGACGCAGACGGCAACACCACTGCGTTCACGGTCTCCGAGCGCGGCGACGTCACCGTCACGGAAGGCGGACAGGAATCGCCCGGCGGCAACGTATTCCTCGCCGATGGCGTCGATCCCCGCCAGACGCTGTTGACGGCCCGCACCTGCTTCCTGCAAATGATCTACTCCGACGACGACGGCGAGACCTGGTCCGGCCCATTCAACCTCAACCAAGACGTGAAGGAAGAATGGATGTCCTTCTGCGGCACCTCCCCGGGCACGGGCGTGCAGCTACGCAGCGGACGCCTCGTCATCCCGATCTACTACAACGGGGACCACAAGCGTCACTTCTCGGCGTCCGTCGTCTTCTCCGATGACGGCGGCGCAACATGGAAGCGCGGCAAGTCACCTAACGACGGCCGCATCTTCGAGGGCCGCGAGATCGACTCACGCACACTCGACACCGAAGCGGCCGCTACGCACGAGGCCACGCTCATCGAGCGCGCCGACGGCTCACTCCTCATGCTCATGCGCAACCAGCACCCCAGCGGAAAGGTCGCAGCAACCGTCAGCACCGACGGAGGTGAGACCTGGAGCGACGTGTTCTTCGCCGAGGAGATCACCGAGATCTTCTGCCAGCCCAACGCAGTTCCCTGGCCGACGGAGGATTGCCCCGAGCGCGTGGTGTTCGCGAATGCCTCGCAGATGCGCCCCTACCGCGGCCGCGGTGTCCTGCGTCTATCCGAAGACGGCGGGCGCACGTGGATCGCATCTCGCACATTCAACCCGGCCCACTACGTCTACCAGTGCATGACGATCCTCCCCGACGGGGCTCTGGGCCTGCTGTGGGAACGCGAGATGCAGGGCCTGTACTTCAGCCGTATCCCGCTTGAGTGGATCGAGGCAGCCAAGATCTGACGGTCATACCCCGCTCAAGGCCGCCTGTCGTGCCCTCTCCACGAGCGGCCGCAGGCGGCCTGCGACGTCAACAACATAGACGCAGGGGGCGGGCACCGGCCGGTGCCCGCCCCCTGCGTCCGTCAGTCAAACGCTTACAGCGCCAGGTGTTCCTTGACGACGTCCGCCAGGGAGCCGGCGACCGCGTCGGCCTCTTCCTGCGTGGCGGCCTCGACCATGACGCGCACGAGCGGCTCCGTGCCCGAGGGACGCAGGAGCACGCGGCCGGTCTCTCCCAGACGGGCCTGAGCGCCCGCGACGGCCTCGGCAACAGCCTCGTTCGTCGAGGCACCAGCGCGATCCACGCCGCCTACGTTAATCAGTGTCTGCGGCAGGTGCTGGATGAAGGAGGTCAGGTCCGCCAGGGAGCGGCCCGACTCCTTCACCATGCGGGAGATGAGCAGCGAGGACAGGATGCCGTCGCCGGTGGTCGCATGGTCGCGGGCAATGATGTGTCCAGACTGCTCACCGCCGAGCGAGTAGCCCGACGCCAGCATCTCTTCGAGAACGTAGCGGTCGCCCACGCCGGTCTGCACGGTCTTGATACCGGCCTCCCGCATGGCGATCAGCAAGCCCAGGTTGCTCATGACGGTGACGACCAGCGTGTCCTTCGCGAGCGTGCCACGCTCGAGCGCGTTCACGGCCAGCGATCCCATGATCTTGTCGCCATCGATGAGAATGCCCTCGTGGTCGACAGCCAGGCAGCGATCCGCGTCGCCGTCGTAGGCGACGCCGAAGTCGCAGCCGGCCTCAACGACGGCAGCCTGGAGGGACTCAGGGTGCGTCGAACCCGCGTTCAGGTTGATGTTGCGCCCGTCGGGAAACGCGTTAATGACGGTGATATCCGCTCCGAGCTCACGGAACACGGCAGGACCAAGCTCGGAAGCCGCACCGTTGGCACAGTCGATAGCGATCTTCATGCCGCGCAGGTCGGTGCCGATAGCCTCGACGAGGTGCGCGATGTAGGAGTCCTTGGCCCACGCGTGGTCTGCGTTGATCTCGCCGACGGCATCACCGGTGGGTCGATCCCACTCGGTGTTGACGAGGGCCTCGATCTGGTCCTCGACCGAGTCAGCCAGCTTGTAGCCGCCGTGCGCGAAGAACTTGATGCCGTTGTCGGGCATGGGGTTGTGCGACGCGGAGATCATGACGCCCAGATCCACGGTGTCCTCCGTGGCCGTCAGGTGAGCGACGGTCGGGGTAGAGACCACTCCGATGCGGGTCACGTCCATGCCGGCACTGGCCAGGCCTGCAGCGAGAGCGTGGTCGAGGAACTCGCCCGAGATACGGGTGTCGCGGCCGATGATTGCGCGGGGCTTCGAGCCATCCGCACGCAGCGAGCCGCCGAACTGGCGGGCTGCCGCCTCGCCGAGCTGAAGCGCAAGGTCCGCGGTGATGTCAACATTCGCCAGTCCTCGCACGCCATCCGTGCCGAACATCCTGGGCATAGTCTCTCCATTCAGTGGGTCATTCGACTGGATTAAGCGTACCGCGCGAACGCCTTCTCCTCGGTACGAGGCCGGGTCACGGACAGCGTTCACCCTCACATCCTGGGCGGGTCGGGGTGGGTAAACGAAGGCCGCGCCCCGCAAGAGCGGGGCGCGGCCGACAGAAAATGTGCTGAGCGAAATCAGCGCTTCGAGAACTGCGAAGCCTTGCGGGCCTTCTTGAGGCCTGCCTTCTTACGCTCGGTGGCGCGGGCATCGCGAGTCAGGAAGCCGGCCTTCTTGAGGGCCGGACGGTTCGCGTCGCGGTCAATCTCGTTGAGGGCGCGCGACACGCCGAGGCGCAGGGCACCGGCCTGGCCGGAGACGCCGCCGCCGTTAATGCGGGCGATAACGTCGAAGCGGCCGTCAATGTCGAGCAGCACAAAGGGGGACTTCACCAGCTGCTGGTGCAGCTTGTTGGGGAAGTAGTCCTCAAGGGTGCGACCGTTGATGGTCCACTTGCCGGAGCCGGGGACGAGGCGAACGCGGGCAACGGCCTCCTTGCGGCGGCCCAGGCCCGCGCCGGGCGCGGTGATGGACTGACCGGCGCCGGCGGGAGCCGACTCGGTCTCGGACGTGTAGGAGCTGGGGACGACTTCCTCGTCCAGCTCAGCGGAAACGATGGTCTCAGCCACGGTTCTCCTCAGTGTAAAAGGCGTTCAGTGACCGCAGGTCACTGAGCCACCTGGGTCAGTTCGTAGGGAACCGGCGACTGGCCGGCGTGGGGGTGCTCCGGGCCAGCGTAAACGTGCAGCTTCTTGAACTGCGCGCGGCCGAGGGAGTTGTGAGGAAGCATGCCCTTGACGGCCTTCTCGACGGCGCGCTCAGGCGTCGCGGCGAGGAGGTCGCGGTAAGCGGTCGCGGTCAGGCCACCGGGACGACCGGAGTGACGGTAGGCCATCTTCTGGTCGAGCTTCTTGCCGGTCAGAGCGACCTTGTCCGCGTTGATGATGATGACGTTGTCGCCCATGTCCATGTGAGGGGCGAACGTCGGCTTGTGCTTCCCACGGAGGAGGGCAGCGGTCTGGGCTGCCAGGCGACCGAGGACGACGTCGGTGGCGTCAATGACGTACCACTTCTTGTCCGCGTCCCCAGGCTTGGGTGAATAGGTGCGCACGGGCGTAACCTTCAATTCTTGTCGGTCATGGGACGCCGCGCCGGTTTTTCCGGGGGCATCCGCGATGAAACGGTTCGCGCGAGGCGTCGGCGAGCGCTCCTAGCGAGTGGGAGACACTAGGTACTCTGCTGACGCACAGCACTAGCCATATTATCGGGGCGTGGCCCGGCGGTCAAAGCGCGACGAATACTGTGTCACATACCTCAGCTACCGTCACTGCAGCAGGCATCGCGCCTGGCCCTGGCCTGGCGCGCCCTCGCGCCCCACTCGGCCGGATCGGGATAGTCGACGCCTTCGAGCGTCAGGCCGTGGGCGGGAGCGATCGGCGCGGCCTCGGAACGCGAACGCGCCCGCAGGATGCGTGCCGGGTAGTCGGTGTCGCGCGCGCCCGAACCCACCAGGAGCAGCGCCCCCACCAATGAGCGGACCATCGAGTGACAGAACGCGTCGGCTTCGACCCGAAAGACAAGGGTTCCATCGGAGTCGCGTTCGGCGCGCAACTTCCGCAGCGTCCGAATCGTCGTCGCACCCTCGCGCGGGCGGCAGTATCCAAGGAAGTCGTGTTCTCCGAGGAGGCCAGCCCCGGCCTCGTTCATAGCCGCCTCATCGAGAGGCTCGTCGACCCAGAGACGATCCCAGCGCCCCAGCGGCTCGGGGCGATCCGAGACCCGATAGGCGTAGGAGCGTCCGAGGGCGGAGAAACGCGCGTCGAAACTGGGGTCAACAACGGCGGCGGAGTATATGCGCACGTCGCAGGTGCCGCGCGCAGCGGGCAGATCACGGCCACGCGCACGCTCGCCGTAGCGTCCGGACAGGATCTTGTTCAGACGGCGCACGATGGTGGCCGCCGTGGTCTCGTCACCGGACTCCCCTCCCCTGGGAGTCAGGCGCTCCCACGCCGTCTCGGAGATGTCGACGTGACAGACCTGGTGGCGGGCATGCACGCCAGCGTCTGTGCGTCCGGCTACCGTCGCCGCCATCTCCTCGCGCGAGGCCATGGCCAGCGCCGCCTCGATCTCCCCCTGGACGGTTCGCAGACCGGGCTGGGCTGCCCACCCACGAAAGTCCGTGCCGTCGTACCCCAGGTCGAGGCGCAGGCGCCGCACGCTCACAGCTCCCACGCTCGCACGCCGCCGATGATGCCCGCATCGTTGGGAACGACGATCACGTCGTCGCCCATGAGTCTCAGGTTCGAGGCCGTGATGCGCTTGGAGTTCCCGCCCCCCAGGTAGAGGCGATCCCACATGTACATGGGGCGCAGACCGTCGACGACGCGGCGGACTCGTCGCGACCAGTGAACGTCGCCCAGGCGCAGACGCTCGTGCTCACCGATGTAATCGTCGTAGGTCAGTCCCCAACGAACGGGTCCCTGGGAGACCTCGACGTGAGGTGCCAGCTGCCCACCGTCGAACACGGCGTTACCCAGGCCCGTGCCCAGGGTGATAATCATTTCGAGGCCGCGACCCGTAATCGCACCCGCGCCTGCGACCTCCGCGTCATTGAGCACCTTGGTCGGCAGACCGAGAGCCTGCTCGATCCCGCGGCCCATGTCGAAGCGTTCCCAGCGCTCCACGAGCTCGGGAACCACGCGCGAGCGCGGCCCGTCCCGGGTGATGTAGTGAGGGGTCGCAATGACGACGCCGTGTCGGATCATCCCGGGCATTCCCATGGTGACCCGCGTAGCCGCGGGAAGTTCACGCGCGAGGCCCACGACGGTGTCCACAAGAAGCTCGGGAGGCAGCGGATAGGGAGTCGGAACCCTGCGGGGCGGAGCCATCATGGTGCCGCGCTCATCCACGACGGAGCCCTTGATGCCACCGCCGCCGCAGTCTATCGCCAACGTCATCTCACGAGTCATGACCTCAGGCTACCGGATACGGCAAGGGCCGGACACCCCTTGCGGGATGCCCGGCCCTGGTCAGCCAGTTCAGTGACTCCTCGTCACTTCTCCTCAGCAACCTGCTCGGCCGCATCTGCTGCCTCGCCGGCCTCAGCAGCGACCTCCTCGGCCTCGTTGGCCTTCGCGAGATCGCCTTCCTCACGAGCCTCCTCGGCACGCTCGGCGGCTTCCTCGGCCTCAGCGGCGATCTGAGACGCGGCGGCATTCTCAGCCGTCTTCTCAGCAGCCTTCACGACGGCCTTCTTCTCGACCTTCTCCATGACGAGCTCGATGCGCATCAGGGGAGCGTTGTCGCCCTTGCGGTTGCCGACGCGGATGAGGCGGGTGTAGCCGCCGGCGCGCTCGGAATCCATCGCGGGAACGAGCTCCTCGAAGAGGATCGCGACGATACCCTTGTTCGGGATCTTCTTCATGACCGTGCGGCGGGCATGCTGGTCGCCACGCTTGGCCTTGGTGATGAGCTTCTCTACATAGGGTCGCAGGACCTTGGCCTTGGCCTCGGTCGTCGTGATCGCGCGGTGTTCGATGAGCTGAGCTGCCAGGTTCGACAGGATCAGCTTCTGGTGTGCCGGGCTACCGCCCAGACGAGCACCCTTCTTGGGGGTGGGCATGAGTTTCTCCTACGGATTCAATGCGTCCATCGGACGCACGGGGTCAGATGGACTGGTCGTCCGAAAAGATCGCGGCGGACTCCGAGTCTCCGAAGCTCGGCATGACCGAGTCCTTCAGCGTCATACCGAGAGACGCCAGGGACTCCTTGATCTCTTCGATCGACTTGGTGCCGAAGTTGCGGATGTCGAGCAAGTCGGCCTCCGAGTGAGCAACCAGCTCGCCGACGGTCAGAATGCCGCGGCGACGCAGCGCGTTGTAGGAACGCGACTGCAGGTTGAGGTTCTCGATCGGGAGAGCCAGATCGGCTGCGAGGGTGGCGTCGGTGGTGGACGGGCCCACCTCGATGCCTTCCGCTTCCTCGTTCAGTTCACGCATGAGGCCGAACAGCTCCACCAGCGTCTTGCCGGCCGAGGCCAGGGCATCGCGCGGGGTAATCGCCGGCTTGGTCTCCACGTCGATGACGAGGCGATCGAAGTCGGTGCGCTGCTCAACACGAGTCGCCTCGACCTTGTAGGTCACCTTGACGACGGGCGAGTAGATCGAATCAATCGGAATGCGAGAGATCTCGGCCTGCGGATCCTTGTTCTGAGCAGCCGACACGTAGCCGCGGCCACGCTCGACGGTCAGCTCGATCTCCAGCTTGCCCTTCTCGTTAAGGGTGGCAAGGTGCAGATCGGGGTTGTGAATCTCCACGCCGGCGGGAGGCGTGATGTCTCCGGCGAGAACCTCGCCGGGGCCAGCCTTCCGCAGGTACATGACGACAGGCTCGTCGTTCTCGCTGGACAGGACGATCTGCTTGATGTTCAGGATAATCTCGGCGACATCTTCCTTCACACCCTCGATCGTGCGGAACTCGTGGGGGACGCCATCAATACGGATGGACGTCACCGCGGCACCCGGGATCGAGGACAGGAGGGTACGACGCAGGGAGTTACCCAGCGTGTAGCCGAACCCGGGCTCGAGGGGCTCCAGGGTGAAACGGGAGCGCAGGTCGCTGACCTTTTCTTCGGTCAGGATGGGTCGCTCTGCAATGAGCACGTCTATTCCTTTCTGGCCGGTGCCCGCTATATGACACCGGATATGGGAACCTGCTGAAGCAGGCTAAGGGAGTAAGAACCCGAAGGTTCAGACGTGGGGAGGGCAGCGCCCTCCCGTCCACAAGTCAGCCGCGGCGGCGCTTCGGCGGGCGGGTGCCGTTGAAGGCCTGAGGCGTGACGTCCTGGATCGAACCGATCTCGAGGCCGGCGGCCTGGAGGGAACGGATCGCGGTCTCACGGCCGGAGCCGGGACCCTTCACAAAAACGTCAACCTTCTTCATGCCGTGCTCCTGGGCGCGACGAGCCGCAGCCTCGGCCGCGAGCTGCGCGGCGAAGGGGGTGGACTTACGCGAACCCTTGAAGCCAACCTGGCCGGAGGACGCCCAGGCGACAACCGCGCCCGTGGGGTCCGTCAGGGAAACGATGGTGTTGTTGAACGTCGACTTGATGTAGGCGTGGCCGTTGGTGACGTTCTTCGAAATCTTGCGACGCGGCTTGCGGGCACCGCCCGAGCGCGAGGTCTTTGCTGCTGCCATTTCTGGTTCAGTTCCTTCTTGTCGCGGAAAGCTACCCCGAGGGGATGCGCTCTCCTAGGCCTTACTTGGCCTTCTTCTTGCCTGCAACGGTGCGCTTGGGGCCCTTACGGGTACGCGCGTTGGTCTTGGTGCGCTGACCGTGGACCGGCAGGCCACGACGGTGGCGAAGGCCCTGGTACGAACCGATTTCGATCTTGCGACGAATGTCGGCCTGAACCTCACGGCGGAGGTCACCCTCAACCTTGAAGTTTGCCTCAATGTAGTCACGAAGCTTGACGAGTTCCTCTTCCGTCGCGTCCTTCACGCGAGTGTCCGGGCTGACGCCGGTGGCGGCGAGGGTCTCTGCCGCGCGGGTGCGGCCGACTCCGTAAATGTATGTGAGCGCGATCTCGAGCCGCTTCTCGCGGGGGAGGTCGACGCCGGCAATACGTGCCATGGTGATGTTGCTCCAGTTGTTCATCGGAGGTCGTCATCGCTCAGTCCGGGCGAGCAGCCCGGCCTCGGCCTCCGAACCGAGGGTCACCCGCGTGCGGGTGCTTAGAGTGATGCTGTGGGGCTTGGCGCCCCGCGGGTCGCAGCGGGCCTCAGCCCTGGCGCTGCTTGTGCCTGGGGTTGTCGCAGATGACCATGACGTTGCCGTGGCGACGAATCACCTTGCACTTGTCACAGATCTTCTTGACACTCGGCTTGACCTTCATGGTTGTTACCTCCACTGCCCGTCGGGCAGTTTGTGTCGGGTCACTTGTAGCGGTAGACGATGCGACCTCGGGAGAGGTCGTAGGGGCTCAGCTCGACGACAACTCGATCCTCGGGCAGGATGCGGATGTAGTGCTGGCGCATCTTTCCCGCAATGTGGCCGAGAACCACGTGGCCATTCTTCAGTTCCACTCGGAACATCGCGTTAGGCAGGGCCTCAACGACCGTGCCTTCCATTTCAATGACGCCGTCTTTCTTCGCCATATCCTCCGTTTATCCTCTACATGTCTCGGATAGGTTGCGGCGGATGCCGCTAGGCATAGCGCAGCGACGAATGCCGGATGCAGATACGCCCAAGGAACTACTCTACGGCATTGATACCCGTCGGCGATAGTCTGGGTCCCTGTCGGTTCGCTCACGTTCAATGCGTCACATTTCATTGAATCGCCGGTTCCGGTTGCCAGTGGTCGCGATGCCGACGCTGGTAGCGCGGCTTCTCTTCGCGCACGCTAACCCTCGAGGCGGGAACCTCCGTCCTGCAATGCGTACCTTAACCCTCGCGGCGGCGGCGCGGGCCGGCCGCTACCCCACCACCTCGGCGGTTCAGCCGAAAGATCAGGACGTTGGGGGTGACTCGTCGGGCCGATCCGCCACCGTCACAGTCAACCCACACTCGCGCCTGACAGCGTTCACGGAACAGGCCTCGTCCCAAAAAACTCGGGCCGGGTACCTACGCGAGGTACCAGGCCCGAAGCCGCCTGTCGCGTCAGTCGAGCGACACCGGGTTGACGCCGTAGGGTGCCAGGCCGGCCGCTCCCCCGTCGCGCGCCGTCAGGATGGACACACCATCCTCAGTGATGGCGATCGAGTGCTCCCAATGGGCTGCATCGCGCCCGTCGACCGTTCGCACCGTCCATTCGTCGTCATCCGTGCGCGAGGCAATCTCGCCGCGCGTGAGCATCGGCTCGACCGCCAGGACCATGCCCGGCTTGAGGCGAGCCTGAATGCCACGAACGTTGTAGTTGAGCACGTCCGGCGGCATGTGCATCTTGGTACCGATACCGTGGCCGACGAACTCCTCGATAATGCCGGCTTCCCAGCCATGGATGAGAGCATTGTCCGCAACGACAGTTTCAACTGCCTTGCCGACCGCGCTGATTCGCTTGCCGGAAGCCAGGCCAGCGAGGGCAGCCCACAGAGACTCGCGAGTGACGGCGTCGAGCTGGCGACGCTCACACAGCAGATCCTCCTCCACCCCGGCGATTGCGCCGGTGGCCCGTTGCCCCGCTGCGAAGTCCACGTCGGACACGAAGGAATCGCCAACGATAACGCTGAACGCAGCGTCTCCATGCCACTGACGACCACCACGCTCAACGTAAGCACCGCAGTCGAAAGAGACAATGTCGCCGGAAGCCAGCTCGTAGTCACCGGGAATACCGTGGACGATCACGTCGTTCACCGAGATGCATACCGTGGCGGGGTATCCGTAGTAGCCCTTGAAGTTTGAGGTCGCTCCCCCGTCAGTAATCGCCTGGGCGCTGACCTCGTCCAACTCGCGCGTCGTGATGCCGGGACGAATGGCTCCGCGCAGGGCCTCGTGGATCGAGGCGACGACCAGACCGGCCTCGCGCATCCATCGAAGCTCCTGCGCAGACTTCAGTTCAATGCGAGGCATCGGCTAGTTCTTTGCCACCGAGTCGAGGATCGCGAAAATGCGAGCCGTGACCTCGTCGATCGAGCCGCTACCGTCGACGACCTCGAGGAGATCCTGATCCACGTAATACGTGGCGACGGGCAACGTCTGCTGGTGGTAGACCTCCAGGCGGTGACGCATGACGGGCTCGGTATCGTCAGTGCGGTGCTGTTCCTGTGCGCGCTTGAGCATGCGCGCTACGACCTCATCCTCGTCCACCTGGATCTCCAGGACGACGTCGATCGGCTTACCCAGGTCGAGCAGCATGTCGCGCAGGACGTGCGCCTGCTCCACGGAGCGCGGGTAGCCATCAAGGAGAAAACCGCCCGCAGCGTCCGGAGCGGCCAGGCGAGCCTTCACCATGGCGTTCGTGACCGAATCCGGGACGAACTCACCACGGTCCATGTAGGCCTGCGCCTGCTTGCCGATCTCCGTACCTTCCGCCATATTGGCGCGGAAGATGTCGCCCGTCGAAATAGCCGGGATACCGAGGCGCTCAGCGATGCGCGAGGCCTGGGTGCCCTTGCCAGCTCCGGGAGGGCCGAGGAGGATGACGACTGTCATTTCAGGAATCCTTCGTAGTGATGCTGCTGCAGCTGCGTGTTGATTTCCTTCACCGTCTGCAGGCCGACGCCGATGATGATGAGCAGCGTGGTGCCACCGAAGGGCATCTGCGAGCTCGACAGCTTCAGCGGGATGATCGCGAGAGACGGCAGGAGCGCGATGATCACGAGGTAGAGGGCACCGGCTGAGGTGATCCTGTTGATCACGTAGCGCAGGTACTCAGCCGTGGGGCGACCCGCACGGTAGCCGGGGATGAAGCCTCCGTACTTCTTCATGTTGTCCGCGACCTCATCGGGGTTGAACGTGATAGCGGTGTAGAAGAAGGTGAAGAACAGAGTCATGAGACCGTAGATCGTCAGGTAGAACGAGCTACCCTGCGTGAAGTGCTCGGAGATCCACTGGACCCACTTGTCATCCGGCTTGCCGAACTGCGCCACCATCGGGGGCAGGGCGAGAATCGACGACGCGAAGATAACGGGGATAACGCCCGACATGTTGATCTTCAGCGGGATGTAGGTGGTGGTACCGCCGTACTGGCGACGACCGATCATGCGCTTGGCGTACTGGACGGGAATGCGACGCTGCGCCTGCTCGACGTAAACGACCGCGATGGCAACGAGGAGGAGCAGCGCGACGATAGCTGCGACCGAGCCCCACTTGCCAGCCTGCCCGATGGAGAGCAGCTGCTCGGGTAGACGAGCGGCGATCGACGTGAAGATCAGCAGCGACATGCCATTGCCGATACCGCGCTCGGTGATGAGCTCGCCCAGCCACATGATGACGCCGGTGCCTGCCATCATGACGATGATCATCATGATGAAGGTAAGAACCGAACGATCCTTAATGATCTCGTACTGGCAAGACTGGAAGAGCTGGCCGCTACGCGCCAGAGAGATCGTCGTGGTCGCCTGCAGGACGCCCAGGAAGATCGTCAGGTAACGCGTGTACTGCGTGAGCTTCGCCTGGCCGGACTGCCCCTCCTTGTGGAGGTCGTCAAAGCGAGGAATGACGACCCTCAGCAGCTGAATGATAATCGACGCGGTGATGTAGGGCATGATGCCCAGCGCGAAGATCGACAGCTGGAGGAGCGCTCCACCCGAAAACAGGTTGACGAGGTCGAGCAGCGACGCCTGCGACTCCTGCGCCATACAGCGCTGGACGGCCTGCGAGTCCACGCCGGGCGTCGGAATGAACGAACCCAGCCGGAACGCGGCCATGATGAACAGGGTAAAGAGCAGCTTCCGACGCAGGTCGGGGGTACGGAACGCCTGGGCGAATGCACCGAGCAAGGCTTCCTCCTACGGGTGATGAGCAAACGGGGCGAAGCCCCTAGACTGATCCAGCTTACCCGACACGGGTAGCGGTTGGCGATATCCAATCATTAAAAAAGCGCATTGCCGTGTATTTAACGAAACACGGAGCACGTGGTCCCCGATGCGGGGATCAGTCGTTTTCGCGAGCACACGGCGATTTGACAGCCTTTCGCCCGCGATACAACAGACACGTAACGGGGGTGGTCCTGCGAAGGACCACCCCCGTTCACCGTCAGCGAGCCGAGATGGACCCGCCGGCAGCCGTGATCTTAGCCTCGGCGGAGGACGACCAGGAGTCGACCTCGACCTCGAGCTTCACGCTCAGGTCGCCGGTACCGAGCACCTTGACGGGCGCGGAATCGCGGACGGCGTGCTTGGCGATGAGGTCCTCGACCGTGACCTTGCCACCCTCGGGGAACAGCTCCCCGAGCTTGCCAACGTTCACGACCTGGTACTCAACGCGGAAGGGGTTCTTGAAGCCGCGGAGCTTCGGCAGACGCATGTGGATCGGCATCTGGCCACCCTCGAAGCCGGCAGCAACCTGGTAACGGGCCTTGGTGCCCTTGGTGCCACGGCCGGCGGTCTTACCCTTCGAACCCTCACCGCGACCCACGCGGGTCTTCGCGGTCTTGGCTCCGGGGGCAGGACGCAGGTGATGCAGCTTAACGATCTGCGTCTTGTTCGTGGAGTCCGCCATTGTCAGTCGACCTCCTCAGCGGTCACCAGGTGACGCACGGTGCGAACGGCGCCAAGGACGACGTCCGTCTGCTCACGCACGACACTCTGGCCGATCTTGCGCAGCCCGAGGGTGCGCAGCGTGTCCTTCATGTTCTGCTTCGCGTGAGCAGAGGACTTGACCAGCGTGATCTTGATGTTCTTCGCCATCACTTAGCCTCCCCTGCAGCGGCCTTATCGGCCTCGGCGGCCTCGGCAGCCGCGCGCTTCTCAGCCTCGCCCTCTGCGCGAGCGCGCAGCATGGAAGCGGGAGCAACGCGCTCGAGGGGCAGGCCGCGACGAGCGGCGACAGCCTCGGGCTGCTCGAGCTGCTTGAGTGCGTCAACCGTCGCGTGGACGATGTTGATCGCGTTGGACGAGCCCAGCGACTTGGTGAGCACGTCGTGGACGCCCGCGGCCTCCAGGACGGCGCGCACCGGGCCACCGGCGATAACGCCGGTACCGGGGGCGGCCGGACGGAGCAGGACGATACCGGCGGTATCGCGGCCCTGCACCACGTGCGTGATCGTGCGGCGGATCATCGGGACGCGGAAGAAGTTCTTCTTCGCCTCCTCGACACCCTTGGAAATAGCCTGAGGAACTTCCTTGGCCTTTCCGTAGCCGACGCCCACCGTGCCTTCGCCGTCACCCACGACAACCAGGGCGGTGAAGGAGAAACGACGTCCACCCTTCACGACCTTGGAGACGCGGTTGATCGTAACGACGCGCTCGATGTACTCGTTCTTGTTCTCGTTGTTCCGGCGGTTATCGCGATCGTTGCCGCGGCCGGAGCGGCGCTCACGGCGATCGTTGTTCTCGCCCGCGCCCGAACCGTTCCTGTCTCGCTGCTGTGCAGCCATCAGATGATCTCTCTTTCTTTCGGCTCGTTCACAGCTCGAGTCCGCCCTCACGGGCGGCCTCGGCAACGGCCGCAACGCGACCTGCGTACTTGTTACCACCACGGTCGAAGACGACAGCGGAGATACCGGCAGCCTTCGCACGCTCGGCGATCAGTGCGCCGACCTTGCGAGCCTTGTCGGTCTTCGTGCCCTCGGAACCAGCGAGCTCGGTCTCGATGTCGGAGGCCGACACCAGGGTGTGGCCGACCGTATCGTCGATGACCTGAGCCACCATGTGGCGGTTCGAACGGGTGACGACCAGACGGGGACGCTCGGGCGTGCCGTTGATCTTCTTGCGGAGGCGGAGGTGACGGCGCTTGCGAGCGACGAACTTGCCCTTGCCCTTGATCGAGTAAGCCATCACTTACCAGCCTTTCCGACCTTGCGACGGATGGTCTCGCCCACGTAGTGGATGCCCTTGCCCTTGTAGGGCTCCGGCTTCTTCAGCTTGCGGATGCGAGCAGCGGTCTCACCGACGAGCTGCTTGTCAATTCCGGACACCGAGAACAGCGTCTGGGACTTCGGAGCGATCGTGAACTCGATGCCCTCGGGCGGGGTGATGGTGATCGTGTGGGAGAAGCCCAGGGAGAACTCAAGGTCCTTGCCCTTGGCGACCACGCGGTAACCGGTGCCCGTGATCTCGAGATCCTTCTTGTAGCCTTCGGTCACGCCGACAATCATGTTGGCGATCAGCGTACGGGACAGTCCGTGGAGCGAACGCGAGGTGCGCTCGTCGTTGGGACGCTCGACGACAACCTGGCCGTCCTCGATCTTCGCGACGATGGGCTCGGCGACGACGTGAGAAAGGGTACCCTTCGGGCCCTTCACGGTCACGTTCTGGCCGTCGATCGTCACGTCGACGCCGGCGGGGATAGCGATGGGGTTCTTACCAATTCGCGACATTGTTCAGCCTCCTCATCACCAGATGTAGGCGAGGACTTCCCCACCCACACCCTTCTCGGCTGCCTGACGGTCGGTGAGCAGGCCGGAGGACGTGGACAGGATCGCCACGCCGAGGCCGCCGCGGACCTTGGGCAGGTTGGTGGACTTGGCGTACACGCGCAGACCGGGCTTGGACACGCGCTTGAGCCCCTGGATGGCGGCTTCGCGGTGCGAGCCGTACTTCAGGTTGATCGTCAGGGTCTTGCCCACGCGGGCATCCTCGACGGAGGTCGAGGCGATGTAGCCTTCCTCGACCAGGATGTTCGCAATCGCGTTCTTGAGCTTCGAGTACGGCATGGAAACCGCATCGTGGTGCGCACGATTCGCGTTGCGCAGACGCGTCAGCATATCTGCAATCGGGTCTGTCATTGTCATGGGGGTTTATTCCCCTTCCTCGTCGCGGTTTCTCCGGTTACCCGGGACCTGCGACGTTCGTTTTACCAGCTGCTCTTAGTGACACCGGGGAGCTCGCCACGGTGGGCAAGCTCGCGCAGGCACACGCGGCACAGTCCGAACTTGCGGTACACCGAGTGCGGACGACCGCAACGGTTGCACCGGGTGTAGGCACGCACGCCGAACTTCGGCTTGCGGGCAGCCTTGACCTTCAGGGATGTCTTGGCCATGGGTCAGTCCTCCTTGAACGGGAAGCCGAGGTGACGGAGAAGGGCGCGACCCTCTTCGTCGGTGGTGGCCGAGGTGACAACCGTGATGTCCATGCCGCGCACTCGGTCGATCGAGTCCTGGTCGATCTCGTGGAACATCGACTGTTCCGTGAGACCGAAGGTGTAGTTACCGTGACCATCGAACTGCTTGGGGGACAGTCCGCGGAAGTCACGGATGCGGGGAAGCGCCGTCGAGAGGAGGCGGTCCAGGAACTCCCACATGCGGTCGCCGCGAAGCGTGACGTGCGCACCGATCGCCTGGCCCTCACGCAGCTTGAACTGTGCGATGGACTTCTTGGCGCGGGTGGTCACGGGCTTCTGGCCGGTGATCGCGGTGAGGTCGCGGAGCGCGCCCTCGAGTGCCTTCGAGTCGCGAGCGGCCTCGCCGACACCCATGTTGACGACAATCTTCGTCAGTCCGCCGACCTGCATGACGTTCTCGTGCTTGAACTCCGCACGGAGCGCCTCACGGATCTCGGAGACGTACTTTTCCTTCAGACGCGGGGCCATGCTCAGATCTCCTTGCCCTGCTCAACGCCGCGCTGCGCGCCGCCGCGAGCCACGCGGACTCGAACGGTGCGGGTGCGGCCGCCGCGCTCAACGGTATCCTCGCGGAAACCGACGCGAACGCGCTTCTTGGTCTCGGGGTCGACCAGAGCGACCTTCGACAGGGCGATGGGGGCTTCGATGGTCTCGATGCCGCCGGCGCTGCCCTGCTGGCCCTGGCGCACGTGGCGCGTCTTCAGGTTGATGCCCTCGACGAGGACCTTGCCCTCGGCCGGGAACACCTGGATGACGCGGCCCTGCTTGCCCTTGTCGCCGGGCTTCAAGGGCTCGAGTCCCTCTTCAGCGCGACGGGCGTTGCGCTTGGCCAGCGCCTTCTCGTCGGACGTGCGTCCGCGAACGACCTCGACGAGGTCATTCTTACGAATCTTGGCTGCCATGGATCAGATCACCTCCGGAGCGAGGGAGACGATACGCATGAACTTCTTGTCGCGCAGCTCGCGGCCCACGGGGCCGAAGATACGCGTGCCACGCGGCTCGCCATTGTTGTTGATGATGACGGCCGCATTCTCGTCGAAACGAATGTAGGAACCGTCGGGGCGGCGGGTTTCCTTACGCGTGCGAACGATCACTGCCTTGACGACTTCGCCCTTCTTGACGTTGCCGCCGGGGATGGCGTCCTTCACGGTAGCGACAATGGTGTCGCCGATACCCGCGTAGCGCCGACCCGAGCCACCGAGAACACGGATGGTCAGGATCTCCTTGGCCCCTGTGTTATCGGCGACCTTCAGTCGCGACTCCTGCTGGATCATTTTCTATTGACTCCTGTCGTCGTGCCGGTTCTCTTCCGGATTGTCCCGGTCGAGCCTTGCCGAACGGATTTCGGTCTGTGAGCGAAGGTCACTTCGCCTTTTCGAGGATCTCCACAACGCGCCAGCGCTTGGTGGCCGACAGCGGGCGGGTCTCCATGATGAGGACGAGATCGCCGACGCCGCACTCGTTGTGCTCGTCGTGAACCTTGACCTTCTTGTTCTTGCGCATGACCTTGCCGTAGAGGGCGTGCTTGACGCGGTCCTCGATCTGGACGACAACGGTCTTGTCCATCTTGTCGCTGACGACGTAGCCGCGACGGACCTTGCGCTCGTTACGAGCGGTGGTTTCTGCCATCAGGCTCACTCCTCAGTGCTCGGGGCGGTGCGGTAGCCAAGCTCCCGCTCACGCGCGATGGTGTAGATCCGGGCAATGTCGCGACGCACGGTCTTCATGCGACCGTGATCCTCGAGGTTGCCAACGGCCTGCGCGAATCGCAGGTTGAACAGCTCGGCCTTAGCCTTCTCGAGCTCCTTGGACAGCTGGGAGTTGTCCATGGCGTCGAGCTGCTCGGTGGTCAGACCCTTATCTGCCATCAGATGTCACCACCCTCTCGGACCACGAAGCGGGTCTTGATAGGAAGCTTGTGCTGGGCACGGCTGAGGGCCTCGCGAGCGAGCTCCTCGGGGACGCCTGCCAGCTCGAACATGACACGTCCGGGCTTGACGGGAGCAACCCACCACTCCGGAGCACCCTTACCGGAACCCATTCGGGTTTCGGCGGGCTTCTTGGTCAGCGGGCGGTCCGGGAAGATGTTGATCCAGACCTTACCGCCACGCTTGATGTGACGGGTCACGGCAATACGAGCCGCCTCAATCTGACGGTTGGTGATGTACGCAGCCTCGAGAGCCTGGATGCCGTAGTCGCCGAACGCCAGTTCGGTACCACCGGAGGCGAAGCCAGTGCGGTGAGGACGGTGCTGCTTGCGGTACTTAGTCCGACGGGGAATGAGCATTGGGCTCAGGCCTCCGTTCCGGTCGTGGGCACAGCGGCCTCGGAGGCAGAAGCCTCACGGGGAGCCTGCTGCGCAGCGGTCTCCTGGTTGGGGCGTCCACCGCGGCGGGGGCCACGGCGTCCATCGCGACGGCCGCCACGCTGGGCCTGCTCGGCCTGCTGGCGGGCGAACTCGCGCTCAGTAATGTCACCCTTGTAGATCCACACCTTGACGCCGATGCGACCGAAGGTCGTACGAGCCTCGTGGAATCCGTAGTCGATGTTCGCGCGGAGGGTGTGCAGCGGCACGCGGCCCTCACGGTAGAACTCGGAGCGGGACATTTCAGCGCCACCCAGACGGCCGGACACCTGGACACGAATGCCCTTGGCGCCAGCGCGCTGCGCGGACTGAATGCCCTTACGCATCGCACGACGGAAGGACACGCGGGCAGCAAGCTGCTCGGCGATGCCCTGCGCAACGAGCTGCGCTTCGAGATCGGGGTTCTTCACCTCGAGGATGTTGAGCTGAACCTGCTTGCCCGTCAGCTTCTCGAGCTGCACGCGCAGGCGGTCGGCCTCGGCACCACGACGACCGATGACGATGCCCGGACGCGCGGTGTGCAGGTCGACGCGGACGCGGTCACGCGTACGCTCGATGCTCACCTCGGCGATGCCGGCGCGCTCAAGGTTGTCGGTCAGGAACTTGCGGATCGCGACGTCTTCCGCCACGTAATCCGCGTAGCGCTGTCCCTTGGTGGTGGAGTCGGAGAACCAGCGAGACCGGTGGTCAGTGGTGATTCCCAGACGGAACCCGCGGGGGTTGACCTTCTGACCCATATCAGCGGTCTCCCTTCTTCTTGTCTTCCTTGGTCCCCACCACGATGGTGATGTGGGAGGTGCGCTTCAGGATACGACCGGCGCGCCCCTGTGCACGGGGACGAATGCGCTTCATGGTCGGACCCTCGTCCACGTATGCCTCCAGGACGAGCAGGTCGGCCTCGTTGAAGGTCTCTCCGGCGTTCTGCGCCTTGACCTTCGAGTTGGCGACGGCGCTCAGGAGCACCTTGCGGACATCGGTGGCGACGGCCTGCGGGGCGAACCGCAGAATGTCGGCGGCCTCCAGAACACGCTTGCCGCGAACCTCGTTCACAACACGGCGGGACTTCTGGGGCGTGACGCGGATGAATCGCGCCTGCGCCTTGGCTTCCATGTATCTGCCTCTTCTTCCGTGGGGCCGGCTCAGCGCCGACGTCCCTTACGATCGTCCTTGTCGTGGCTGCGGAAAGTACGCGTGGGAGCGAACTCGCCGAGCTTGTGGCCCACCATCGACTCGGTGACGAAAACGGGCACATGCTTACGTCCGTCATGGACGGCGATGGTCAGACCCAGGAAGTCCGGGGTGATGACCGAGCGACGCGACCAGGTCTTGATGACGTTCTTAGAGCCGGATTCGTTCGCGGCGTCGACCTTCTTGAGCAGGTGATCGTCGACGAACGGGCCCTTCTTCAAACTACGCGGCATTTCAATCGACTCCTACTCAGCGGTTCTTGCCGGTCTTGCGACGGCGGACGATCAGACGATCGGACGCCTTCTTCGGACGACGCGTACGGCCCTCGGGCTTGCCCCAAGGCGACACGGGGTGACGACCACCGGACGTGCGGCCTTCACCACCGCCGTGCGGGTGATCAACCGGGTTCATAACGACACCACGGACGTGCGGGCGCTTGCCCTTCCAGCGCATACGGCCGGCCTTGCCCCAGTTGATGTTCGACTGCTCGGCGTTGCCGACCTCGCCGATGGTGGCGCGGCAGGTGGCCTCAACGTTGCGGATCTCGCCGGAGGGCATACGCAGCTGGGCGAAGCGGCCTTCCTTAGCGACGAGCTGCACGGAGGTGCCAGCGGAACGAGCGATCTTAGCGCCGCCACCCGGGTAGAGCTCGACAGCGTGCACAACGGTACCCAGGGGGATGTTGCGCAGCTGCAGCGAGTTGCCGGGCTTGATGTCGGCGCCAACGCCAGCCTCGATGTGATCGCCCTGCTTCAGGCCGGTCGGAGCGAGGATGTAGCGCTTCTCGCCATCCGCGTAGTGCAGGAGAGCAATGCGTGCCGTGCGGTTGGGGTCGTACTCGATGTGAGCGACCGTTGCCGGGACGCCGTCCTTGTCGTGACGACGGAAGTCGATCACACGGTACTGACGCTTGTGGCCTCCGCCGCGGTGGCGGGAGGTGACACGGCCGTTGTTGTTACGGCCACCGGTCTTGTGCAGCGGGCGAAGCAGCGACTTCTCGGGGGTGTCGCGGGTGATCTCGACGAAGTCAGAGACGGACGAGAAGCGACGGCCCGGGGTCGTGGGCTTGTACTTGCGAATTCCCATTGTTCAAATGTCCCTTCGGTCCTCAGGCCTGATCGCCGAAGATGTCGATGGTGCCCTCACGCACGGTGACGATGGCACGCTTGACGTCCTTGCGCTTACCGATCCCGTTGCGGGTGCGGTAGGTCTTGCCCTTGCGGTTCTGGGTCGCGATGGAACCGATCTTGACGCCGAAGATACGCTCCAGGGCAATCTTGATCTCGGTCTTGTTCGCGCGGGGGTCAACCTCGAAGGTGTACTTGCCCAGGTCCATGAGGGCGAGCGACTTCTCGGTGGTGACCGGCTTCAGGATGATGTCGCGGGGGTTCTTGCCCGCTTCAATCGTGCTCACTTGGTCTCCTCCTTGGTACCGAGGAAGGACTCAAGGGCGGCCTGCGTGAAGACGATGTCATCGGCGTCCAGGACGTCGTACGTGTTCAGCTGGTCGGCCCACAGGACGTGAACCTCGGGAACGTTGCGCAGGGACAGCGCGGTCAGTTCGTTGCCACGCTCGAGGACGACGAGAGCCTGACGGTCCTCGACGATCGCGCGCAGCGCGGCGAGAGCAGCCTTGGTCGAGGGCTTGTCGCCTTCGAACAGGGCGGTGACAACGTGGATGCGGTCAGCGCGCGCACGATCGGACAGAGCGGAACGCAGAGCGCCCTGCTTCATCTTCTTGGGGGTGCGCTGGTCGTAGTCACGCGGCTGAGGGCCGTGGACGATGCCGCCACCGGTGAAGTGAGGCGCACGGATGGAACCCTGGCGAGCGTTACCGGTGCCCTTCTGACGGAACGGCTTCTTGCCGCCGCCGGCGACCTCACCACGGGTCTTCGTCGCATGCGTGCCCTGACGGGCGGCCGCGAGCTGAGCGACGACAACCTGGTGCATCAGCGGAATGTTGGTGGGAACGTCAAAGATGGAGCCGGGGAGAACGACGGAACCCGCCTTCTTGCCCTTGAGGTCGATGACGTCGACGTTACGATCGTCAGCCATGATCACGCACCCTTCACGGAGGAGCGAACCAGGACAACGCCGTTCTTCGGGCCGGGGATGGCACCGCTGATGAGCAGCAGGCCCTTCTCGGTGTCGACGGCCTGGATCGTCAGGTTCTCAACAGTACGACGGTTGCCACCCATGCGGCCGGCCATGCGCAGGCCCTTGAAGATGCGACCGGGCGTCGCGCAGGCGCCGATCGAACCGGGCTTGCGGTGGTTGCGGTGCGCACCGTGGGAGGCGGAAACGCCAGCGAAGCCGTGACGCTTCATAACGCCGGCAAAGCCCTTGCCCTTGGTGGTGCCGGAGACGTCGACGGCCTGGCCAGCCTCGAAGGTGGCGGCGTCGAGCTCCTGGCCGAGCTCGTAGGAGTCGTGCTCGGAGGTACGGACCTCAACGAGGTGACGGCGCGGAGCAACTCCGGCCTTCTCGAAGTGGCCCTGCAGGGGCTTGGTGACCTTACGGGAGTCAATCTCACCGAAGCCAAGCTGGATAGCGGAGTAGCCGTCAACCTCGTCGGTACGAACCTGGGTGACGACGTTGGTGCCGACCTGCACGACAGTCAGGGGCACGAGGTGGCCGTCGGCATCCCAAACCTGGGTCATGCCGATCTTGCGGCCGAGCAGCGCCTTAATGGGCGCGGCAGCGTGCTGCTTCTTGTTAGTCATTGCAGATGTCCTCAGAGCTTGATCTCGATGTTGACGTCCGCAGGCAGGTCGAGGCGCATGAGCGAGTCGACGGCCTTGGGGGTCGGGTCGATGATGTCGATGAGCCGCTTGTGCGTACGCATTTCAAAGTGCTCGCGGCTGTCCTTGTACTTGTGGGGCGACCGAATAACGACGAAAACGTTCTTCTCGGTCGGCAGCGGCACCGGGCCCACGACCGTGGCGCCCGCACGCTGTACGGTGTCCACGATCTTGCGCGCGGAGCTGTCGATGACCTCGTGGTCATACGACTTGAGCCGGATGCGGATCTTCTGTCCCGCCATGCCGTCTTACCTCTTCTCGTACAGATTCGCCGCCGGTCCCCGCACTCGGGCGTGTCGCAGCCGTTGTGCGCGCAATTGCTCGCGCTGGACCGACGTCTTGTCCAAAGATCTTGGGCATATTGCCCGATCCACACGTGATGGCACGCATGGACCACCCCAGAGACGCTGGGGCAACCGTGCCATTCTGTCAGAGTTCCACCCGCGAGCACAAACCCGGAAGGGGATTCTCGCATGTGAAACCACCGACAGAGTGGCATCGATAACGGCCTGAGACGCGATAGGCAGCCCAGACCGTCACCAAGCAACTACCGTACCCCGCACTCGGGCGTGTCGCAAGCGGTGATCGGTCACAATCACGTAGCCGAGTCCCGAACGGCAACGGAGTAGCGCGTCATATGGCTGGACAACACGGGACACGCTCCTCAGTTTCGCAACAAACGTCACAGCAGCTTACGAGCCTCGTGCCGCGAATTGCCCTCGCGCGGCGAACACGGTTACGCGCAGCGACCCCGACAGCGAAGGGCCCCGCCTCCTTGGGGAGGCGGGGCCCTCAATGCCGCTGGATCAGCAGCGAATCAGATCTGAGAAAAACTCAGAGCGTGATTCACTTGCGGATCTCGGTGACACGACCGGAACCAACGGTGCGGCCACCCTCACGGATGGCGAAGCCGAGGCCGGGCTCCATAGCGATGGGCTGGATCAGCTCAACGGAGATCTCGGTGGTGTCGCCAGGCATGACCATGTCGGTGCCCTCGGGGAGCGTGATGACGCCGGTCACGTCCGTGGTACGGAAGTAGAACTGCGGGCGGTAGTTGGAGAAGAACGGGTTGTGACGGCCGCCCTCTTCCTTCTTGAGGATGTAGACCTGGCCACCGAACTCGGTGTGAGGCGTGATGGAGCCGGGGACGGCCACAACCTGGCCACGCTCGACCTCGTCGCGCTTGGTGCCACGGAGCAGCAGACCACAGTTCTCGCCTGCCCAGGCCTCGTCCATCGACTTGTGGAACATCTCGATACCGGTAACCGTGGTCTTCTGGGGCTCACGGATACCGAGGATCTCGACCTCGGAGTTGATGGGCAGCTTGCCACGCTCAACACGACCGGTGACGACCGTGCCACGACCGGTGATCGTGAAGACGTCCTCGATCGGCATGAGGAAGGGCTTGTCCATGTCGCGCTCGGGGGTGGGGATGTAGGAATCCACAGCCTCCATGAGCTCCTCGACCTTGGCAACCCACTCCGGGTCGCCCTCGAGGGCCTTCAGAGCGGACACCTGGATGATCGGAGCATCGCGATCGAAGTCCTGGGACTCGAGCAGGTCGCGGCACTCTTCCTCAACCAGCTCCAGCATCTCCTCGTCGTCGACCATGTCGGACTTGTTGAGGGCGATGAGGATGGTGGGAACGCCGACCTGACGGGCGAGCAGAACGTGCTCGCGGGTCTGGGCCATGGGGCCGTCGGTGGCGGCGACCACGAGGATAGCGCCGTCCATCTGGGCCGCGCCGGTGATCATGTTCTTGACGTAGTCGGCGTGGCCGGGGGCGTCAACGTGCGCGTAGTGACGCGCCTCGGTCTGGTACTCGACGTGGGAGACGTTGATCGTGATACCACGATCGCGCTCTTCGGGAGCGTTGTCGACCTGATCGAAGGGGGTGAACTCGTTGAGTTCGGGGTACTTGTCGTGCAGCACCTTGGTGATAGCTGCCGTCAGCGTCGTCTTGCCGTGGTCAACGTGACCAATCGTGCCGATGTTGACGTGCGGCTTGGTGCGCTCAAACTTGGCCTTCGCCACTTGTGTCCTCCTGGACTCGGGTAGATATTCTCAGCCTACGGCTAGGTGCCACTTTAACACCCCTGGGGCTTGAGACCTACTGGGTTTACTTGTGTGTGAGGCGGCTCGCAGGGCAGGTCACCCTGCCCCACGAGCCCCCGGTGGGACTCAGTTGCCCCGAGACTTGCCGACGATCTCGTCCGCGACGGCGCGCGGAACCTCGGCGTAGCTGTCGAACTCCATGGAGTACACAGCGCGACCCTGCGTCTTGGAGCGCAGGTCGCCGACGTATCCGAACATCTCGGACAGCGGAACCTGAGCCTTGACGACGCGCACGCCGTGCTGCTCGTCCATCGACGAGATCTGGCCACGACGAGAGTTGAGGTCACCGATGACGTCGCCCATGTACTCCTCGGGAGTACGAACCTCGACGGCCATGATCGGCTCGAGGAGGACGGGACTAGCCTTCTTGGCGGCTTCCTTCAGCGCCATCGAGCCAGCAACCTTGAACGCCATTTCGGAGGAGTCGACCTCGTGGTAGGCGCCGTCGAGGAGCGTGGCCTTGATGTCCACCATCGGGTAGCCGGCGAGAACGCCAGACTGCATGGCATCCTTGATGCCCGCGTCGACCGACGGAATGTACTCGCGCGGAACTCGGCCACCGGTGACCTTGTCCTCGAACATGTACTCTTCCTCGGAGTCGGCCGGAAGGGGCTCAAGGGCGATGATGACGCGCGCGAACTGACCGGAACCACCGGTCTGCTTCTTGTGCGTGTACTCGTACTTCTCGACCGTCTTGCGGATGGTCTCGCGGTAGGCAACCATCGGGTTACCCACGTTGGCCTCGACCTTGAACTCGCGACGCATACGGTCGACGATGATGTCGAGGTGAAGCTCACCCATACCACCGATGATGGTCTGGCCGGTCTCGGCGTCGAGCTCGACGGTGAACGTCGGGTCCTCTTCCGCCAGCTTCTGAATGGCGACGCCCATCTTCTCCTGGTCGGCCTTCGACTTGGGCTCGACGGCAACCTGGATAACGGGGGCGGGGAAGGTCATCGACTCCAGAACGATCGGCTTGTCCAACGCGCACAGCGTGTCGCCGGTCGTCGTGTCCTTGAGACCGATCACCGCGTAGATGTGGCCAGCGTGCGCCACGTCGACGGGATTCTCCTTGTTCGAGTGCATCTGGAAGATCTTGCCGATGCGCTCCTTCTTGCCCTTGGTCGAGTTGAGGACCTGGGCACCGGACTCGACCTTACCGGAGTACACGCGGATGAAGGTGAGCTTGCCGTAGAAGGGGTGAGCAGCGATCTTGAACGCCAGAGCGGAGAAGGGCTCATTCTCGTCGGGCTGACGCGTCTCGGTCTCTTCCTCGGTCTCAGAGCCGGGGAGGAAGCCGCGAACGTTGCCGATGTCGAGCGGGGAGGGCAGGAAGTCAACGACGGCGTCGAGGACGGGCTGCACGCCCATGTTGCGCAGAGCGGTACCGCAGTAGACGGGGAACGCCCGCGAGGAGATGGTCAGGAGGCGGATGCCTTCCTTGATCTGCTCGAGCGAGAGCTCGCCGTTCTCCAGGTAGGCCTCGGTCAGCTCGTCCGAGCCTTCCGCGGCAGCCTCAACGAGAGCCTCACGGTACTCTTCAGCCTTCTCCTGGTACTCGGCCGGGATCGGGCCGCGCTCGACGATGGAGCCGAACGTGTCATTGCCCTTGTCATCCTTAGCCGGGTAGGTCAGGGCCTCCATGGTCAGCAGGTCGATGTTGCCGACGAAGTCGTTTTCGGCACCCATCGGGATCTGCATGACGATGGGGGTCGCGTGCAGGCGGTCGCGGATGGTGCCCACCGAGAAGTAGAAGTCGGCACCCATCTTGTCCATCTTGTTGATGAAGCAGATACGCGGAACGTCGTACTTGTCGGCCTGACGCCACACGGTCTCGGACTGGGGCTCAACGCCCTCCTTGCCGTCGAACACGGCGACAGCGCCGTCGAGGACGCGCAGGGAGCGCTCAACCTCAACGGTGAAGTCAACGTGACCGGGGGTGTCAATAACGTTGATCTGGTTACCGTTCCAGAAAGAGGTAACGGCGGCGGACGTAATCGTGATGCCGCGTTCCTTTTCCTGTTCCATCCAGTCGGTGGTCGAGGCACCGTCGTGCGTCTCGCCCAGCTTGTAGTTGATGCCCGTGTAGAACAGGATTCGTTCCGTCACGGTCGTCTTGCCGGCATCGATGTGAGCCATGATGCCAATGTTGCGGACCTTGTTGAGATCCGTCAGCACCTCTAGTGCCACGAGTGTGGTTCCTTCGTTCGAAGTAATGGGTGTTATTGCTGCGTGAGACGAGGCCCGGTTGCCCAGGCCTCGTCTTTACATCACCAGCGGTAGTGCGCGAAGGCGCGGTTGGACTCAGCCATCTTGTGCATGTCCTCACGGCGCTTCACAGCGGCACCGAGGCCGTTGGAGGCGTCGAGGATCTCGTTGGCGAGACGCTCGGTCATGGTCTTCTCGCGACGCTGACGCGAGAAGTCGACCAGCCAGCGCAGGGCAAGCGTCGTGGCGCGCGCGGGGCGGACCTCGACGGGGACCTGGTAGGTCGCGCCGCCGACTCGGCGGGAGCGGACCTCAAGGGCCGGACGAATGTTCTCGAGAGCGCGCTTGAGCACGGAGACGGGCTCCTGCTCCGTGCGCTCACGAACGGTTTCAAGCGCGCCGTAAACGATGCGCTCGGCGACGGTCTTCTTGCCATCGAGGAGAACGCGGTTGACCAGCTGGGTCACGACCTTGGAGCCGTAGACCGGGTCATCGACGAGGGGGCGACGGGGAGCGGGGCCCTTACGAGGCATTACTTCTTCTCCTTCTTCGCGCCGTAACGAGAACGAGCCTGCTGACGGCCGCGGACACCCTGGGTATCGAGCGAGCCGCGGACGATGCGGTAACGCACGCCCGGCAGGTCCTTCACACGACCACCGCGCACGAGCACGATCGAGTGCTCCTGCAGATTGTGGCCCTCACCGGGAATGTAGGCGGTGACTTCGATGCCCGACGAAAGGCGCACACGAGCGACCTTTCGCAGAGCCGAGTTCGGCTTCTTCGGCGTGGTGGTGTACACACGGGTGCACACGCCGCGACGCTGGGGGGAGCCCTTCAGCGCGGGGGTCTTCACCTTTCCGCGCTTCGAGACACGTCCCTTGCGGACGAGCTGCTGAATGGTAGGCACTGGGTCTCCAGTTTCTTTCCGTCGGCGGCCTCCCCTTGCTTCAAGGAGTGGCCCTGATTGTCAGTCTTCCGCGACTGCGTTTACCCCCGTGTGGGCACACGTGTCCGTCTGGGGGCCGGCGCGCCATGATAACCACGAGGGTCAGAGAATGACGCCCGGAGCTCCGACGGACGGAGCCCGCTCCCGGTTTCCCGGGCACAGAGGTTCCACAGAAGCGGGAACCGCTCTCAAGGATAGTGCGAAACGTCGCCGTTCGTCAAAGGGGGTACATTGTGGTTCCCCCCTCATCGTCGAGGCACGGGTCGCGTATTGTCCCTGCGTGTCCTCCTGCGCATCTGCCGTTGCGCGCGGCTCCTTGACTCACGCGAGCCCCAACTGTGCCCACCCTCGCGCCTTCCGGGAATGCGGAGAGGCCCGCAAGGCGTGTGCCTGCGGGCCCCTCCCCCACGGGCGTGATTCTCAGTCACACCCGATCACTGTGGACGATCCGATTGATCGCGGAGGTATCAGTCCTCCGCCTTATCAGCCCCGGCCTCGTCAATCGAGGCGGCCGGCTCGACGGTCATCACGGCCGCGGCCTTGCGGGCGCGGTAGCGTCGGATCGCCACCACCTCAAGGCCTGCGAGCGCCAGGATCGCTGCCGCCGCTGCCACCCAGGAGATGTACTCCCACGCGTTGCGGGTGACCTCGGGTTGGCCGTTCTCGTACATCCACGAGTTCGCGACCGTGTACAGGATGTTGTGCGAGGCACCCCGCAGCGCCGTCACGCCGCCGGCATCCTGGACGTTGACAGTGGCGATCGGCATGTCGATCGTCGCGAGCATCATGTCGCCGCCGTTACGGGTGATCTGATCCGCGTTCTGGTAGCCGTAGCCGGCGAAGTAGTCGGTCAGAACCATGCCGCGGAAGCCCCACTCGTCGCGCAGGACACCCTGCAGCAGAGAGGAACCTGCACCCGCGTACTCTGGGCCGATGTAGTTGAAGGCACTCATGATTGCGTGCGCGCCGCCGTCCTTAACGCCGATCTCGAAGGAGCGCAGGTAGATCTCGCGCATCGCCTGCTCATTCGTCCAGGTCGCCAGCATGTGCGTGCGGTTGGTTTCTTGATCGTTGAGCGCGAAGTGCTTGAGGAAGGCATACACGCCCTTGGCTTGAGCGCCCTTGATCTCCTCGGCGACCTGCGTGCCAGCCAGGACCGGATCCTCCGAGAAGTACTCGAAGTTACGGCCCGCGTAGGCGTAGCGGTAGGTGTTCGTGGCGGGTGCGTACCAACCTGAGACCTGCATGTCGTGCGCCATCGTGCCGATCGCATCACCGAAGGAACGAGCAAGTTCCTTGTTGAAGGTCGCGGCCACGGACACTGCGGAAGGCAGGCCGATCGAGCCGACCCCCGTGAAGTTGTTGTTCAGCGAGGCTGGGCCGTCCACGTCAGAGACCCTCAGCTTACCGATCGAGAATATCGCCGGGGAGCCGTAGCCGCCTTGGAGATAAGGGTGTTCATTTCCTTGACGGTCAGCTGGTCGAGGAGCTGGTCCCACTTGGGGTCGTCGTAGTCTAGGCCCGCAAGGTCTCCCAGGACGAGGCCGTTCGTGGCGCCCGTGGTCGGCATCGTCGCACCCTTGACCGCCTCGTCCGAGGCCGCGTCGTAGTTCGACGTCGCGAGGAACTTCGCCTTGTTGGCCTCGCTCATCTCGAAGTTCGTGGGGGCGGCGGTCGCCTCCGCGAGGTTGGCGAAGCGGCCGGCGCGCGACACGTAGGTGACATCGCCCCTGGCATCGTCGAAGCGGTTGGTGGCCACGACCTTGTCGCCGTCGTGCGTGTTGTCGGCGGTGTTGAAGGTTTGGGTCACTCCCACCGTGAACGTCTTCTCATCGATGACGTCATGCGAGTTGGAGCGCGCGGAAATCTTATAGTCGCCGGCCTCGAGCACGTAGGCCTTGGCATTCGTCGCATCGTAGGAGGCGAGCGCGTCGCGGTTCCACGTGACGGTCAGCGTCTGGGACTCGCCGGGCTCCAGCAGCTTCGTCTTCTCGTACGACAGCAGGTTCGCGGCAGCCTTCTCGATACCGCCATCCGTGTAGGGCGGGTTGTCATAGATCTGAACGACGTCCTTACCGGCAACCTGGCCGGTATTCGTGACGGTCACGTCCACGGACATCGCGCCCGTGGCCTCGTTGACAGAGATATCGCTCATCGATTGAGAGAACGTCGTGTAGGACAGGCCAAAGCCGAAGGGGTAGACGACCTCGGAGGCGTAGTCGATGACTCCCTCAGCAGCGGCAGTCTCGTACCAGCGGTAGCCGACGTAGATCGAGTCGTTGTAATTGACGAAGGACGGCTACGTCTGAGTGCCCTTGTTGAAGGGGTCATCCTGGGCGAAATCCGTCATGTTTGTGTACTGGAAGTCGCCGAAATTGTTGGCAGCGGGGCCGGCCTTGATGTCACGCGGGAACGTGTCGGGTGTCTTGGCCGAAGGGTTGACCTCGCCGTCCAGGATACGTCCCAGCGCGTTGAAGCCAACCTGGCCGCCCGGGATCGCCCACACGATCGCGTCGATCTCCGGGTCGTCCTGGAGATCGCCCAGCTGGAAAGCGTTGGCCGCATTGATGACGACGGCCGTCTTGTCCGACGTCTTCTTCGCCAGCTCAATCATGTCCTTCTCGGGACGCGTCAGTTCGAGGTAGCCCTGACCATCCTCGAAGTCCGCGACCTCCTCGGAGTTGTTCGTGTAGCTGAAGTACGGGTTGTCAGCCATCTCCCGGTTGACGTCCCGGGGCAGGTCGAAGCCCTCGCCGCCCGAGCGGGCGATCGTCACGACGGCGGTGTCACCGAATGCGGCGGCGTTGGAAAGGACTGACTCGGAATACTTGTCCTGTGTGGGCTCGGGCAGAGACCAGTCGGCCTTAAACATGCCGACCTCGGGGCGCTCAGCGCGGTAGGAGGTGTACAGGCTCGTCAGTTCATCGTTCGTGGTGAAGCCTGCGTTGTGGAGGCCGTCGAGGAGGGTCGTCGTCGGATTGTCCTTCGACAGCGAGCCGGAACCGGTGCCGCCGTAGATCGGATTCGTCGAGCCCCAGCCCCACACGTTGAACGCGCTTCCCTTGGCCAGAGGCAGGGCGCCGCCCTGGTTCTTCAGGAGGACCATACCCTCGTCAGATATGTCGTTGCCCAGGTCTTCGACCTGAGCCTTCGACTCGTCAGTGAGCGCACCGGTCCCGGCCGCGAGGTCGAGCACCGTCTTGAAGCCTCCGTACAGCATCGACACGACGGCCACGACCACTGCGACGAAAGCTACAACCCAGGCGGTTGAGCGCGCGAGCTTACGGGCAGGCTTGCCCATCTTGAAAACAGCGAGGGAGACGATGATGGCGAGCGCCAGCGCCACGCCAACGACGACCAAGGGGACCTTGATCGACTCAACCATCTTCCACACATCAGACCAGTTGATGGAAAGCATTGTTGATGTCTTCTTTCAGTTCCAAAACCCTGCATCCCAGAGCCAGATCAGCCCCCTTTCCATCCCCGCATATGTCGTCATTAACGTGGGTCGCCGCAGACCAGAGGGCAGATGGGAACCGATACCACCCATTCAACCGCATGGTCGGCTCCTTGAGGTGCGACCTCGTTCGTTCTGTCGGATTGGGCGCACAATCTGTCGCGGGGCGGGTCGGGACAACGGCGTGGCACTGTCCGCATTCATTCTTCGGCGACCTGGGCGTACACCGGCAGACACCAACGTTGCTGCGAGCACATCATGTCAGGCGAGACACCGCTCGGATTGAGGCATGTTCGGACCATGAGCTCACAACACCCACGACCAGGTCCGTCACACTGCTCCAGCACTGTTGAAGACCAACGTCTCACGCGCGAAGGCGAGTGTTCGCAGTTGAAGAACCCCAGCCTCGTCAATGCCCAACGCACAGCGAGAACCCGCACCGTACCCAGGTATCACTTCGACTCACACGTCGACCCGATAACCTGCACGTGAACCCCTTCATACGCACGCAAACCCGATAACCTGCACGTGAACCCCTTCATACGCACGCAAACCCGATAACCTGCGCGTGGGCAGGGTCGCCCACGCGCACATCTAGGGGTTAACGTGCGGATCAAGAGACCCACGCGCATATCTAGGGGTTGACGTGCGCTTCTCAGCGCATCTATCGCGAACACAGACTCTCCAACGGTCATCGAGTCGCTGGGGAAACCGTCTGTACACAGGCAACGTGGCTCCGCAACGGTTATCCACAGGTAACCACATTCTGCTTGCACTCTAGTTCTTCTGGGATCTACACAGGGCACATGATCACTATCGAGACCTTCAGAACTCACCGGCACAGTCGTTCCAGCATCGTCAACAACCCGGACGTCCTGGTGATTCGTCGTGGCTACCGTGTACGTCTGCACGGTGACCGCAATGCTCAACCGTGGGAGATCTGGCGGAGCATCAACATCGCTCGTCTCCACGCACTCGACTACCAGTCCACACAGCGTGTGGTTTTCACAGGACATAGCGCTCTCTTGCTTCACGGAATCCCAACATGGTCGACGAATTCTTGCGTCGAGGCATGGCCGAGCAAGACGGTTCTCCATCTTCGCCCGTTCCCCGCGGTACACCACCAAAAAACGGTCGTGCCGGGCACCGCGGTCATCAGTCGGAGTATGCCACCGCGTAGCATCGTCCATATTGGCGGCCTCGAAGCAGAATCTCCCATTGATGCCAGCGTTCGTCTCGCCCTCAACGAGCAACCTCGTGAGGCGTTCATTGCTGCATGCATGGTGATGCATACCCTCGCGCATTTCGACAGATTTACTCTCAATGAATCGCGACATAGGTGTGAGCAGACTCGGCGCATGATGCTCGATGAACTCTCGCGTTTCTCCGGCCACCACGGTTACCTGCGTGCTCAGGCAGTCGTCGAAGCAGCCGATGGAGGTTGCGATAACGTTTTCGAGGCCACGGTACTGTGGATCGTCAAAAGCCTGTACGCGGGGCGCGTACTCACACAGTTCCCGATCACTATCGACGACCGCACCTATTTCGGGGATATTGTTCTTCCGGATCTGAAGGTCATCGTCGAACCTGACGGACGCACGAAGTTCGGCGACAATGAGCAGGAAGTACGGGACAACACCGGCAAGTGGCTCACTCGCCAACACGATCTGACGAACGCTGGATGGAGGGTCGTACGTGTCCGCTGGCAGGATACGGAGAATCTTGTCGCCTTCCGAACAGGCATCGCGGCGCAGCTGAGGATCGAGCACCTGGCGATGACGCAGCAGTCACTTCGCCTGTGGGCAGAGCCTCGACAACCGCATGCACCCCGCAGCAAACAAAGAACTCACAGGTAGTAGCCGTTCCGTACTGATATGTGCCTGTCGGTAGACGCGCCACATCGATGCAGCAGGACGATTCACCCTGTCGCGCGTAGCGCGAACACTCCCGTGCTGGCAGAAACCCATCCACTTCCAGAATGGCATTGTGGCTTGGTTCGTTTCATGACGAGTAGGTTCCCAACACACACAAACCCGATTACTCGCACGCTAACCCCTTCATACGCACGCAAACCCGATAACCTGCACGTGGGCAGGGTCGCCCACGCGCACATCTAGGGGTTAACGTGCGGATTAGGAGGCCCACGCGCATATCTAGGGGTTAACGTGCGGATCAAGAGGCCCACGCGCGCCACGACGAGGCCGGGGCTGGCATCTGCCCACCATCGCCTCACACCGGACGAGACCCGGGTACTCCCCCGCAGTGCGCACTAACAGCGCCGGGGCGCACACAAAGAACCCCGGCCTCGTCGCGTTGTCACGGACGAGGCCGGGGTCCTCACGGGTGGACGATGCCGATTACTCGCGGAAGTTCATGCCGAAGTCGATGGCGCCCAACGCGTCGAGGAAGTCCTCGGACACGGAGCCGTCACCGAAGTCTGCCTCGGAGTAGTTCGAGTTCGCCATGGCCTCAGCCGTCGGCTCAACGATGACGTCGTTGTAGCGCGACAGGCCGGTGCCGGCCGGGATGAGCTTACCGAGGATGACGTTCTCCTTGAGACCAACCAGGGAGTCCGACTTGCCGTTCATGGCGGCCTCGGTCAGGACCTTGGTGGTCTCCTGGAAGGACGCAGCCGACAGCCACGAATCCGTGGCCAGCGACGCCTTCGTGATGCCCATCAGCATCTGGCGGCCGGAGGCGGGCTGGCCGCCCTCGGCTGCGACGCGACGGTTCTGCGTCAGGTACGCCATGCGGTCGACGAGCTCACCGGGCATGAACGTCGTGTCGCCGGGTTCCAGGATGGTGACGCGGCGCAGCATCTGACGGACGATAACCTCGATGTGCTTGGCGTGAATGCCCACGCCCTGGTCGCGGTAGACCTTCTGGACCTCGTCCACGAGCATCTTCTGGGACACGTTGCGACCCATGATGCGCAGGATTTCCTTGGGATCCAGCTGGCCCTCCGTCAGGGGGGTGCCGGCCTCGATGTGCTGGCCCTCGGAGACGAGGAGCTTCTGGCGACGCGAGACCTCGATGACCAGGTCTTCCTTGCCGTCGTCACGGGTGATGACGACCTTACGCGCGCTCGGGTCTTCGTCGTCAATGTGGACGCGGCCGGCGGCCTCGTTCATCTTCGCCTCGACCTTCGGGCTACGGGCCTCGAAGAGTTCCTGAACACGGGGCAGACCCTGAGTAATATCCGCAGCGGAGGCGGCACCACCGGTGTGGAACGTACGCATCGTCAGCTGCGTGCCGGGCTCACCGATCGACTGGGCGGCGATGATGCCGACGGCCTCGCCGATGTCGACCTGCTTGCCGGTGGCCAGCGAGCGACCGTAGCAGGCCGCGCAGGTGCCAACCTGCGACTCACAGGTGAGGACGGAACGGCAGACGATCTGCTCGACGCCGGCGGCAACAAGCTCGGCGAGCTGGTCATCACCCAGGTCGGTGCCCGCGGGCATGACGACCTCTCCGGCCTCGTTCACCGCGTCGCGGGCGAGGTTACGGGCGTAGGCGGTCGTCTCGATGGTCTCGGACGCCTCCCACTCACCAAACTCGTTCTTGTGCGCGATGTCGACCTTCAGGCCGGCGCGAGTGCCACAGTCGGCCTCACGGACGATCACGTCCTGCGAAACATCAACCAGACGACGGGTCAGGTAGCCCGACTCGGCGGTACGCAGAGCCGTATCGACCAGACCCTTACGGGCACCGTGCGTGGCGATGAAGTACTCGAGAACCGTCAGGCCCTCGCGGTAGTTCGCCTTAATGGGCTGCTCGATCAGCTTCTGCTTCGGGTCGGACACGAGGCCACGCATACCGGCGATCTGCTGGACCTGCGACCAGTTACCACGGGCACCGGAGCTCACCATGCGGTACACGGTGTTGCGCTCGTCGAAGTTCGCGCGCATGTCGTCGGCGACCTCTTCGGTGCACTGCAGCCACAGCTTCACGAGCTCCTCGTAGCGGGTCTCCTCGAGGATGATACCCGTCTCGAACTGCTCGACGATCTCGGCGGCCTTGGCCTCGTAGCGGGCCAGGATCTCGCGCTTACGCGGCGAGGCCTGAATGTCGGAGAAGGCAATCGTGATACCCGACCAGGTCGACCAGTGGAAGCCGGCCGACTTGAGCGCGTCGAGGCAGTCCGCCACGAGAACGTTCGGGTAACGCTGGGTCAGCGTGTTCACGATGTTGCCGAGCTGCTTCTTGCCGACGACCTCGTTGACGAACGGGTAGTCGGTGGGCAGCTGCTCGTTGAAGATCGCGCGGCCGAGGCTGGTCTCGAGGATCAGCTCGTCGCCGCTCTCCCACCCCTCGGGGGCTTCCCAGCCCTCGGGAGGCACGGTGCCGTCGGCGAAACGGATGCGCGCGGTCGCGTTCAGGTGGAGGTTGCCGGCGTCGAACGCCATCTGGGCCTCCGCCTGACTGGAGAAGTACGGAATCACGGGGTTTCCGTCTTCGTCCTTCTCGACGGGCACCGACGGGTCGGGAGTCGAGGTCAGGTGGAACAGACCGATGATCATGTCCTGCGACGGCATGGCCACGGGGCGTCCGTCGGAGGGCTTGAGGATGTTGTTCGTCGACAGCATGAGGATGCGGGCCTCGGCCTGTGCCTCAGCGCCCAGCGGCAGGTGGACAGCCATCTGGTCGCCGTCGAAGTCAGCGTTGAAGGCGCCACAGGCGAGGGGGTGCAGCTGGATGGCCTTACCCTCAATCAGCTGGGGCTCGAACGCCTGGATGCCGAGGCGGTGCAGCGTAGGTGCGCGGTTGAGCAGCACCGGGTGCTCGCGGATGACGTCGTCGAGGACGTCCCACACCTCGGGGCGCTGACGCTCGACCTTGCGCTTGGCGGCCTTGACGTTTTGCGCGTAGTTCTTTTCGACCAGGCGCTTCATGACGAAGGGCTTAAACAGCTCCAGGGCCATCTGCTTGGGCAGACCACACTGGTGCAGCTGCAGCTGCGGGCCGACGACGATAACGGAACGACCCGAGTAGTCGACGCGCTTACCGAGCAGGTTCTGACGGAAACGACCCTGCTTACCCTTGAGCATGTCCGAGATCGACTTCAGCGGACGGTTGCCCGGGCCCGCGACGGGGCGGCCACGGCGGCCGTTGTCGAAGAGGGCGTCAACGGACTCCTGAAGCATGCGCTTCTCGTTGTTGACGATGATCTCGGGGGCACCCAGCTCGAGCAGACGCTTGAGTCGGGTGTTGCGGTTGATGACGCGACGGTACAGGTCGTTGAGGTCGGAGGTCGCGAAGCGGCCACCGTCGAGCTGAACCATGGGGCGCAGGTCCGGCGGGATCACGGGGATCTTGGTGAGGACCATCGAGGCCGGCGAGTTGCCGGTCGCAACGAAGGCGTTGATGACCTTCAGGCGCTTGATGGCGCGGGCCTTACGCGGGCCGGAGTCGGAGGCGATGGTCTGACGCAGTGCTGCGACCTCGCCTTCCAGGTCGAAGGTCTCCAGGCGCTTCTGGATGGCGGCAGCGCCCATGTCGCCCTTGAAGTAGGTGCCGTAGCGAGCCACCATCGCACGGTAGAGGCGCTCGTCGCCCTCGAGGTCGCCGACCTTGAGGTCCTTGAAGCGCTCCCACACGGCCTCGAGGCCGTCGATGTCGCCGTCGAAGCGGCGACGAATCTTGGCCATCTCGCGCTCGCCCTGCTTGCGGGCGCGCTCGCGCTCGGCCTGCGAGGCACCGTCCTTTTCCAGGGCGGCCATGTCGGACTCGAGCTGCTCCGCGAAGTCGTTGATCGTCGCGTCGCGGTTGTTCTCCATCTGCTTCTTCTGCACCTCGAGTTCGGCGCGCAGTTCAGCCAGATCCTCGTGGCGACCCTTTTCGTCGACCTCGGTGATCATGTAGGCAGCGAAGTAGATGACCTTCTCGAGGTCCTTAGGCGCGAGGTTGAGCACGTAGCCCAGGCGCGAGGGAACACCCTTGAAGTACCAGATGTGCGTGACGGGCGCAGCGAGGTCGATATGACCCATGCGCTCACGGCGGACGCGGGAGCGAGTGACCTCAACTCCACACTTCTCGCAGATGATGCCCTTGTAGCGCACGCGCTTGTACTTGCCACACGCGCACTCCCAGTCGCGGGTGGGGCCGAAGATCTGCTCACCGAACAGGCCGTCGCGCTCGGGCTTGAGCGTACGGTAGTTGATGGTCTCCGGCTTCTTAACCTCACCGTGGCTCCAGACGGCGATGTCGTCGCCGGTGGCCAGGGTGATCTTCAGGCTGTCGAACGTTTTGGCGTCCAGCAAAGTTATCTCTCCCTATCAGATCGCATCGATGGTCGCCGCAGCGTTCGGACGGGCATCAAGGGTGATGCCCAGGTCCTCACGCGCATTGAAGTCTTCGTCCTGCTCACGCAGGTCAATAACGTTGCCGGCCGCGTCGAGAGCTTCGACGTTCAGGCACAGCGAGCGCATTTCCTGGATGAGGACTCGGAAGGACTCGGGGATGCCGGGCTCGGGGATGTCCTCGCCCTTGACGATGGCCTCGTACACCTTGACGCGGCCGGTGGTGTCGTCCGACTTGATGGTCAGCAGCTCCTGGAGGGCGTAGGCGGCACCGTAGGCTTCCAGGGCCCACACCTCCATCTCGCCGAAGCGCTGGCCGCCGAACTGGGCCTTACCGCCCAGCGGCTGCTGCGTGATCATCGAGTACGGGCCCGTGGAGCGGGCGTGGATCTTGTCGTCGACCAGGTGGTGAAGCTTGAGCATGTAGGTGTAGCCCACCGAGATCGGGTACGGGAACGGCTCGCCGGAGCGGCCGTCGAACAGGCGCGCCTTGCCCTCGTAGTTAGTGAGGACGTCGCCGTCGCGGTTCGGGTTCACGTTGCGCAGCAGGCCCGCGAGCTCGTCGGCCTCGAGGCCGTCGAACACGGGGGTGGAGACGTGAGTGCCGGGCTCGGTCGTGATGCCGTCGGCGGGCAGGTGCGCTGCCCACTCTTCGCCGGCCTTGACCGCGGACGAGGCGTCCCAGCCCTGGTGGGCGAGCCAACCGAGGTGGTACTCGAGCACCTGGCCGACGTTCATTCGGCCGGGGACGCCCAGCGGGTTGAGGATGATGTCGACGGGCGTGCCGTCGGCGAGGAAGGGCATGTCCTCGACCGGGAGGATCTTGGACACGACGCCCTTGTTGCCGTGGCGGCCGGCCATCTTGTCGCCGATCGTGATCTTGCGTCGCTGGGCGACGTAGACGCGCACGGTCTGGCGGACGCCGGGGTTGAGGTCGTCTTCGTCGTCGTTGAATTCGCGCACCCCGATGACGATGCCTTCTTCGCCGTGGGGGACGCGCAGGGAGGTGTCGCGCACCTCGCGGGCCTTCTCACCGAAGATGGCGCGCAGGAGGCGCTCTTCGGAGGTCAGCTCGGTCTCGCCCTTGGGGGTGACCTTACCGACGAGGATATCACCGGCAGTGACCTCGGCACCGATGCGGATGATGCCGCGCTCGTCCAGGTCGGCGAGGGATTCCTCGGAGACGTTGGGGATGTCGCGGGTGATCTCTTCCTCACCGAGCTTGGTCTCGCGGGCGTCGACCTCGTATTCCTCGATGTGGATCGAGGTCAGGATGTCTTCTTCCACGACGCGGCGGCTCAGGATGATGGCGTCCTCGTAGTTGAGGCCTTCCCACGACATGTAGGCGACGAGGAGGTTCTTGCCGAGCGCGACCTCGCCGTTGGAGGTGGCGGGGCCGTCGGCCAGGACGTCGCCGGCCTCGACGCGGTCGCCCTCGTCCACGATAACGCGCTGGTTGGTGCAGTTACCGGGGTTGGAGCGCTCGAACTTCTCGAGGCGGTAGGAGTCGCGGCCGCCCTCGTCCGTGGAGACGACGATCAGGTCCGCGGAGACCTCGGAAACGACGCCGGAGTGCGCAGCGAGGATCATTTCGCCGGAGTCGTGCGCGGCGCGCATCTCCATGCCGGTGCCGACCAGCGGGGCTTCCGTGGTGAGCAGCGGCACGGCCTGACGCTGCATGTTCGCGCCCATGAGGGCTCGGTTAGCGTCGTCGTGCTCGAGGAAGGGAATGAAGGCCGCGGCGACCGATACCATCTGACGCGCGGAGACGTCCATGTAGTCGACGCGATCGCGGGCGATCAGGGTCGGGTCCTCGCCGGCAACACGGCACAGGACGTCGTTCTCGGCGAAGGAGCCGTCGGCGTTGAGGGGCGACGAGGCCTGGGCGATGTAGTGGCCCTTCTCGTCGTCCGCGGTGAGGTAGCGGATCTCGTCGGTGACCTTGCCGTCCTTGACGACGCGGTAGGGCGTCTCAATGAAGCCGAAGGGGTTGATGCGCGCGAAAGTCGCGAGCGAGCCGATGAGGCCGATGTTCGGACCTTCGGGGGACTCGATCGGGCACATACGGCCGTAGTGCGAGGGGTGGACGTCTCGAACCTCCATGCCCGCGCGGTCACGAGACAGGCCGCCGGGGCCGAGGGCCGACAGACGGCGCTTGTGGGTCAGGCCGGCGAGGGGGTTGTTCTGGTCCATGAACTGGCTGAGCTGGGAGGTTCCGAAGAACTCCTTGATCGCGGCCACGACGGGGCGGATGTTGATCAGCGTCTGGGGCGTGATCGAGTCCGTCTCCTGGGTGGTCATGCGTTCGCGCACGGTGCGTTCCATGCGGGCAAGGCCGGTGCGGACCTGGCCCTGGATGAGCTCGCCGACGGCGCGGATGCGACGGTTGGCGAAGTTGTCGATGTCGTCGACCTCGACGCGGACCTCGACGGCCTCACCATTGCGGGTGCCGGCGAAGGTCTTGTCGCCCTGGTGCAGGGCGAGGAGGTACTTGACGGTCGCGACGATGTCCTCGAGGGACAGGGTCGAGGCCTTGGGGTCTGCTTCGATGGCCAGCTTCTTGTTGATCTTGTAGCGGCCGACCTTGGCGAGGTCGTAGCGACGAGAGTCGAAGTAGAAGTTGTTGAGCAGGGTCTGGGCGGCGTCGACGTTCGCGGGCTCGCCGGGGCGCAGCTTGCGGTAGATGTCGAGCAGGGCTTCTTCCTGCGTGGCGACAGTGTCCTTCTCGAGGGTTTCGAGCAGGACGGGGTAGGCGGCGAAGGTGTCGCGAATCTCGGATTCGGTCATGCCGATGGCCTTAAGGAAGTGGGTCACCGACTGCTTACGCTTGCGGTCGATGCGCACGCCAACAGAGTCGCGCTTGTCGATCTCGAACTCGAGCCATGCGCCGCGCGAGGGGATGATCTTCGCGCCGAAGGTTTCCTTGTCCGACGAGCGGTCCGAGAGTTTCTCGAAGTACACGCCGGGGGAACGCACGAGCTGGGAGACGACGACACGCTCGGTGCCGTTGATGATGAAGGTACCGCGGGGGGTCATGAGCGGGAAGTCGCCCATGAACACGGTCTGGGACTTGATTTCGCCGGTCTCGTAGTTCATGAACTCGGCGGTCACGTACATCGGTGCGGAGTACGTGTAGTCCTTCGCCTTGGCTTCCTCCATGGAGTACTTGGGGGATTCGAGGCGGTGGTCGTGGAACGACAGGCTCATGGTGCCTGCGACGTCCTCGATGGGGGAAATCTCGTGGAAGATTTCTTCGAGGCCGGAGACGTCGGGAACGTCGTTACGGCCGGATGCCTGTGCGGCTTCGACGCGGGCCTTCCACGCGTCGTTGCCCAGCAGCCAGTCGAAGCTCTCGACCTGCAGGCCCAGCAGATTGGGGGCCTGGAGGGGTTCACGAAGCTTGGCGAACGAGATGCGGTGCTTGGGCTGTTTGGCGGTGCTGTTGGCAGCCAAAGGGGATCCTTCCCTGCATTAACGGTGCGCACGCTGCCTTATCACCCATTATCTGACGCGTCCTGGTCCGTCAAGCGCCTGTTACGACGGCTGGATACGGGTCACCTCGGGCATGATAAGGCGCAACTACTCAGCTTACCGTGAGTCGCATCGCGAGTCAAGGCTCCGTGTGATATGTGCACGGTTTCACGGCCGAGGCCGTGGCCGTATCTCCCGTCGGGGATAACGGACCTGTCTGCCAGGTCTGAGCATTCGCAGCACTAGCATCCAGCTGTTTTGGGCATACATCGATTCACAGAGCAGCGGCCGCGCACTCCCAAAAGCGACACCTCACTCATGACCGCCATCATCGCCTATCTCGCCGACAAACCGATAAAAGATCGAGATAGCCATGATTGCAATGAGTTTGCCAGGACTCAGTGTCGCACCCACACACGATACCCGGAACGCGTCGGACGCAAATGAGCATGGGGGCCTTGATGATCCTTCTGGGACTACATCGCCCGAAGATTGCCACCTAGCAGTGACCGATTGGAGAGTAGACGCATGTTGATAGCAAGAAACCCGCTCGATAACACTTACATTAGCGCTTTCGATTTCAAACGTACGCCTCCCCAAGCCCGTCCCAATGACTTGTTATGCCCAGGACTAAGCCCCGATGGATCACCGTGTTCAGCATCCGTCAGACCAGCAGCGTTGGAATCAGGCCATAAACACCCGTATTTCCGTGTGCGCCGAGTGAACGACCACGTCGACGAATGCACGGAGAGTTCGACTCGTGTCAATCCAGCAGATAAGAACGTAGACAGGAGAGGAGTCAAGGGGAAAGAAGCACCACGCGGACCCGAAAGACGTGTTCAGATCGAACTCCGTCATCCGGAAGCTTCTGCTGCACGGGCTGTGCGCAGCGCGACCACAACGATCACGGGGCGTATCGGCCACCACCGCGCACCCGCGCAGAGGGACCACACACGCCCTATGACGCTTCAGTGCGGAATCCGTAAGGCAGCGTTGGACTACGCGCGCGACATCATCAGCGATACAGATACCGTTTCGCTGGGAGGCAAAAAAGGGCCAGCACGGCAATTCATTTACCCGGCTGAGCAACTGCTGCACGCACCCTATAACGGCCATGCGATCATAGCTTTCGGACAGCTGCACAGCATCAGTCAAGGAACAGCACTGAACACCTATTTCGTTCGACTACGCCGGCCAAACGGCGGCCCCACTAAAGTCTCAATCATGATTGGCTCTGAGCACTACGCATCACTACGGTTGCGGGTACAGCTAGCCAGAATAGAACCAAGCATGTGGACACTCATTGCGTGCGGGACAATCACAGGAAAAACGGAGGCCAAGAGATATCTTCGGCCGTTCGACGGGCTTTCGCTGTATCTACAGAGGACATCGATATCCGACTTTGGCAGCATACCCCACTCACGCACGGCGGGTACATGTAGCGATGGTGCCCCAAGTCGGGCTTGAACCGACGACCCACGGATATATCTCGAGTTTCCGCGGGCTTTACTTACTGGCAGCCCTGGTCATCCTCGATGCTCTTGCTCATTTGCCAGCATTGCCGCTTGTGCCAGCGTTACTGACACTGCCAGCTACGCCAGCATTGCCGCTATTGTCAGCGGCGGATGATGGGTCCCGTCATTTCCACGTAGATGGAAACGTTGGAGACCATGAGCACTCATCATCATGTCTTGGAACTACCGACCCCTCTCATGTGGGAGGGCCACGTTGACAACTTCATCGTCTTCCTGCGCTCTCAGGGACTCGTTGCGACTTCAATCCACACTAAGCGCAACCATGTACTCCAACTGGCCCGCGCGTTCCCCGATATTCCTCCCACAGAACTCGATCCCGGCTCCCTGGTTGAGTGGTGCGGCCTGCGAACCTGGGCAAACGAAACGAGACATGCCTACTACAGCACGTTCCGGAAGTTCTTCGGGTGGCTCGACTCCACACACCACTGCGGCAATATTTCCACGGTACTCCCCCGCATCCGCCGCCCCTCAGGAGTTCCACGCCCCATACCTGACTCCATCCTGGCGCACTGCGTCGATAACGCAAGTCCACGTGACGCTCTCATTTTGCGGTTGGCCGCCGAGGCTGGCCTGCGGTGCGTGGAGATCGCTCAAGTCGAGGCCGACGATGTCTACGAGGATGCCGACGGGTGGAGCCTTTTCGTCCGAGGAAAGGGAGGTCGCACGCGAACTGTGCCGATCACGACCGACCTGGCCCAGGCAATCATCACCTGCTGCGCAACAACTGGACAGTACGCGTTTCCTGGACGTTGTAGCGGCCATATGGCCGCCAACTCCGTCTCGCAAATCGGACGCCGGGTTTTGCCCGGCACCTGGACACTGCACAAGTTGCGCCATCGGTATGCAACGAAGGCGTACTCGGCCGAGCACGAACTGCTCATTGTTCGTGAGCTCCTCGGACACGCGTCGCTCCAGACGACCGTCCGCTATATCGCGCCATCCCCTCGAGCTCGCGACGCGGTTCTCGCAGCAACACGCATCCAATCGCCAGCATCTCCAAATAGCCCGGCATTGCCAGCGTCGCCAGATTAACCGGCACGGCTGGCAATGCCAGCCGCTAGCAATCCCAACGATTTCAGAGAAAAGAGAAACCATCATGCACGTCATCGCGATCGCCAATCAGAAGGGCGGGGTCGGCAAGACAGCGACTGCCTTCCACCTCGCTAACGCCCTGGCCCACGACGGCCACCGCGTCCTGGTTGTCGACCTGGATCCCCAGGCCAACGCCAGCTCGCTTCTGGCTTCCCCTCCGCTGGTTGAGAATCAGGCAGGAGTGGCCAACGCCTTGTCGGCGCACTCTGATCTCTCGCTCCCCGACATCATTACGACCACCATGTGGGACCGCGTATTCCTGGCCCCGTCGGGAGGGGAGGCCTTGGCAGCTGTGCGCGATGAGCTAGTCATCGCTGGCCCTGGCCGCGAAGCGCGGCTCGCTGAACAACTCGCGCTTGTCGAAGAGGACTTCGACGTGGTTCTGATCGACTGTGCACCGGCCCTGGACCTACTGACCTCGAATGCGCTGACCGCGGCCGACGGTGTACTCATCGTTACTCAGTCGAAGCTATTGTCGACAACGGGATTGGCGCACCTGCTCGACACTGTGGGTGTCGTTCGCCATTACCTCAACTCGGCCCTCAGCGTCGTTGGGGTCCTGGTAAACATGCATGAGGCGGGTACCGTTGCTGGCTCTCATTGGCTTGATGACGTGCGAGACGCCTGCAACTCGAAGGGGCTTCCTCTGTTCGAGCCTCCGATTCCTCGGCGCGTGGTGATCTCCGATGCTGCGGAGGCCCAAATGGGCCTCGACGAGTACCCCGGCGCCCCCGCCGAGTTGTCGGAGATGTACGCCCACCACAGTGCAACGATGCTCACCAACCTTGAGGAGAACGGCCGATGACTCCGCGTAGGCCAACGCCGATCAGGTCAGACCTCAGCACGGGTCCCGCCGCAGTTATCGCACCCCCACGGGAGACGACATCTACCAGCCGTGCCACACGTGCCAGAAAAGCCGCCAACTCCGGCAATGCTGGCAATGCCAGCGATACGGACGAGCGAATCGTCAAGGTGACCGCGCGAGTGAGCGCCGACATTGCTGGCCGGTGTCGCGCGGCGTATATCGACGGCGTGCTCGAGGGGGGACCTGCTTCTTTCGAGGCGTGGATCGTCGAGGCAATGACTGCCGCACTCGCTCGGGCAGAAAAGAAGCGGGGGCGCAGGTATGAGCCGCTTGCCGCGGACAGGATCCCTAAGGGGCGACGGTAGGATTAGTTTTCAAGCAACGTGCTTTCCATCGAAGGACCTCAATGGGAAGGAAGAGAGGGTGAACATGGATTTTCAAGGGTGCCTTAGTCTACTGGGAGTCATAGGTGGCCTTGTCTCTGCCGTCTGTGCCGTTATTTCGGTGTTTCAGGCGCGCAAGTCAAAGGAGGAAAGAGAGGCGGCTGAGAAGGTGGGCCGGTCTCTGGAGGTGCTGGCAGATGCCGTCGCAAGGCAGCAGCAAGCGCCACCGTGGGATCTACGTTGGGCCAGCGGCAATCGTTACCTACTGGTGAACACGGGTGCGGAGACCGTCGACGGTGTCGATATTGAATGCCTCGCGGAAAATGTTGCCTTTGGCGTCGAGGCTGAATCAATGCCAACTAGTATCGACTCTCACGCCTCTCTTTCCTTCATATACGAAGAGTCTATTGCGGCAGATGGGCACCGGGCTATCCGCGTGCACTGGATGCGGTCTGATGGGACAGCGGCCACGTGGGAGTCTCCAATTCCCCCGAAAGGCAGTTGACGTGGCCTACACAGATGGATTCAACACCCCAAGTTGAATGCCAGCAATGCCGGTATTTCCAGCACTGCCAGCAATGGGATGCAGCGTTAGTGCTGTTGATGTGTGTGCGTGAGAGAATTGGGGGGCCTCCGCGGCGTCGACCCCGGACCAGCAGTATTCCTGCCGGGGAGTTGACACCGACGAGAGGAGGTGACTGGGTGATGACGAAAGGCCATCGGCCGTCTCGAGTGAGGCGGCTGGGTCTGGATGGGAAGCAGAAAGCCCAGATCGCTGTAGCAGTGGTAACGACACTGCCGCAGCTGATCTGGGCGATTGCATTCCTGCTCAGCGCTCTCATCGGGCGCTGAGACCAGCCCGGATACCCGGGGAGTCGGACAGGTGACTCTGTTCGGCTCCCCTTCAGTATGCCACATTGGCGTGGCCACGCGGAAGGGGGCGTGTGCGTTCACGCGGCCACGGGGAGGGTGAAGGAGGAATCATGATGAACCCTACCCCGGATACCCCGATGCTTACGATCTACACGACACCGAACTGCCCGTCGTGTCGTCTCACGCGCCAGGCGTTGGATCGCGCTGGGCTCACCTATGAGGTGATTGACCTCAGTGGGCGCCCGGATCTCGTTGAGCAGCTGCGCAGTGAAGGGCTGTTGCAGGCTCCGGTCATAGATGACGGGACCTCGAGGAGCGCGGGTTTTCGCCCTGATCGGATTCGGGCGATTGTTGATGCCGCTACGCCGACGCGACTGACTGCTCGAGGAGCTCAGGTCCATGTGTCTGCTCCGGCTGCCGAGGCGCAGGCTCATCGAGGCAGGGTACTGTGAAGAAGGGCCTGGGAGTCTTTATTGTCGCGCTCTTTGTGCTTCCTGGCGCGGCTCTGATGCCTCTTGCGATGCTCAGTGAGTCGAGAACGCCAGCTGGGAACGCTCGAGGTGGGAGCGGACGAGTGTCGGGCGTGCCTGAGGAATATCAGGACGCTGTCTGGCGTGCGGGCCAAGCGTGCGACGTTGTGTCGCCGTCGCTGATTGCTGCGCAGGCGGATCATGAGTCGGCACACACATGGGATCCGCGGATTACGAGCCCGGCCGGCGCGACGGGCATCAGCCAGTTCATGCCGGCCACGTGGGCAACGCATGGCCGCGACGGCGACGGCGACGGCCGCGCCGACATCACCAGCGGGTCTGATTCGATCTATTCGCAGGGCCTGTACATGTGCGAGCTCGCTCAGAGTATTGACTCCTGGCTTGCCTCCGGCCTCGTCTCAGGGGACCGCGTCGACCTGACTCTCGCGGCATATAACGCGGGGCCGGGCGCGGTGAGGTCTTGGGGCGGGATCCCTCCGTATAAGGAGACACAGGGGTATGTGAAGAGTATTCGTGAGGCGCAGGCTAGTTTCGTCGAGACAGTGACATCGGAGCCCTCGAGCGACGGAACTCTCCTTGCGCAGGCGCGTACCCACTTGGGTACTCCCTACGTGTGGGGTGGGGAAACAGGCGCTGGTTTGGACTGCTCGGGACTCATTGTGCTGTCTTATGCTGAGCTCGGTCACCCGTTCCCAGCATCGGTGCGCACGGCCGATCAGATCACCAAGTACTCTGATGCGGCACCGATTGCCCGCGACCAGCTCACACCCGGTGACATCATTGGCTTCTCGAACGTGCCGGGAGGCCACGTGCACCACATCGGAGTCTATGCCGGCACAGACGCGGCTGGGCACCCGATCATGGTGCATGCACCCGACGTCGGGGGCGTCGTTGAAGAGACGCGCCTCGACACGCCGTATTGGCAGGGTATGGCGTGGTGGCCGGTCCGCAGGCCGGCGTGAGGTGGACGCACATGTGGGCCTGGTGGGGGATGATTGAGGCATGAGTGTCAACGATGAGCCTCACCGCACACCGAGCCCGCCTGGTGCCCCCTGGAGTTCCGGCGAGCCGTCAGTTCCGCGCGCCTTGTCGATCGACGAGGAGTGGGCGATGATGATGGCCCTCGAGGAGGAACGCGGCCGCGGCCGTACGTCGGAACCACCACCGGTAGCTGCGCCGGCGGCCGCGCATGAGGATCTGTCCTACCTCGAGCCGATCGTTTATCCACCCTCGAGCACCCCGGTCAACCCGTGGCGTGCGCCTGCTGCTAGGCCTGTGTCGGCGAGGGATCGGTGGCGTTGGAGGTGGTGGCGCTTGTGTGCCCTGCCGAGTCTGGCGTTTCTTGCCGCCATCAGCGTTGTCGTTGTGCGGCTCTATGGGCTTGCGGTCGACCGTGGTGATCCCAAGTCGTTGATCATGCCGTTCCTGTTTCTGGGGACACTGTGGTGGAACTGCATCATCCATACCTTGTATGTCGCGTGCGTCAGGCGCATGAATCCGTCCATCGGCTTTCATGTTGGCGCGGCGATCGCCACTTTCGTGGCGTCCTCAGTGCTCTCGTTTGTGTGCGTGTGGGTGTTCGTGACGGCCGTGAATCTTGGCGTGGTGTCGGGTGCGTAAACGGCCGATATCGCACCCGCCACGCAACAGCCCTGACAGCAACCGAAAGTCGCCAGAAAATGGGTGCAGAAACCAGGTGCAAAACCAACGGCGCACAATGACGACGGTTGACCGTTTATGCACCTCATCGTACGCTGGAGGACTAAGGCGGTGTTGCCAGTCGAGGGAGAACGTTATGGCTAACGATCAGATCCGCACCGATGAGGAAGCACGAGCGTCGATCGCTTTCGCAGACGCTGCGCTCAATCTTGCTGGGCACGTTGTTACTGACGCTCATCTTCGTGACCTTCAGTGGAAGACGGCCACGGGCGAGCTCACGGTCGAAGAAGCGGGCAGCGAGGGAGAAAGGTACCTGTACGAGAAGTTCGGGTATTCGCATGAGTGAGGATCCGAGTTGGGATGAGTATTTCATCCCGGGAACCCAGGTACTGCGCAACAAGTTCACCGGCGGCGGCGAGTTGCCATACGGGGTTGATTCTGAACGCGCGTTGCGAGCGTTGGAGGAACACTGGGCGAGCTTGCGCCTTATTGAGCTCCGAGACAATCCGATCCTGGGGTTGTTTGATTACGACCACATGAAGGCCATTCACCAGCATATCTTCCAGGACGTTTACGAGTGGGCAGGCGTTGAGCGCACGACCCCGATGCTGGGTCCCTTAGTCAAGTATGGACCCGATGTGTCCGGATTCCCCGATTACGATCCAACGGATCGCTCCGTTCCACATGAGTACCACCGTGCCGGTCCTGAGCTGAGGCGAGCGGCCGAGCGCGAGTACGACGCAATTCGTCATACCGACTACCTGCGCGGCCTGGACATCGATGATTTCGTCGACGCGCTAGCGCAACGATGGGCCGCCATCAACCAGATTCATTCGTTTCGCGAGGGCAACACACGCAGCCAGTTCGTGTTCTTCTCAGAGCTCGCTCATCATGCAGGCTATTACGTGGATGCCGATGCCTTCGCTCCTGTGTCCCAGGCACAGATCCTCGCAGGAGTGACCAACCCGCTGCGCGATGGGCTGGTGGCTGCGCGCTTCTACTACCAGGACCGCCATGATGCTGGTCCTATGGCAGAGGTGTTGTCCTACGCGGTTCGTCCCCTCACCAAGGCGGAGGAGGCGCGTCGGCCGATTGTGCCCGTTGAGGCGCGCAGAGCTCGTGCCGTTACGTCGGCCGCGTTTCCGGTCGGGGTGGTATCACCTGGCCGCGCACCTGTTGGGGGTGTGGATAAACTGCCCGCACGGCCGTATACGCCGGGGCAGCATGACGGGTACACGCGTTGAGGCGTGCGGTGCCTAGGTTGGGGTTATAGGAGGCTGGTGTGGCGACCATTGGGTATGCGCGAGTGTCGACGCGAGAGCAGGCCACGGACGCGCAGGAAGCGGAGTTGCGGGCGGCCGGCGCGCAGCGGGTGTTCATTGACCACGGTGTGAGTTCTCGGCTCGAGCATCGGCCCGCGTGGGACGCGTGTGTGGAGTATCTGCGTGAGGGCGACATTCTTGTTGTACGCGCACTAGACCGGCTGGCTGGCTCGGAGAGAATCGCGATCGACGTGATCCGTGATCTGGGCAAGCGTGGGGTCCGGCTCCGGTCCCTGACCGAGCCGTTCCTGGACGTCGACACGTCCACGCCGATGGGTGAAGCAATCATTGGGATCATGGCCGTGCTGGCCCAACTACGGGTGGCGACGATTCGCGAGAATACGCGCAGAGGTCTCGCTCATGCGCGGGCTGAGGGGCGTGTTGGTGGGCGGCGGCCGCGGGTGACTGGGGATCGCCTGGAGGCGGCCGCGGCAATGTTTCAGGCGGGAATGACACATAAGCAGATTGCGGCCGCCTTAGGCGTGCATCGGTCAACGGTGACACGAGCACTCGCCAAGCATCGTGATAGATCCTAGTGGTGCATCCACTTGGGTGGTGGGGTGGTAGCCCAGTGGGCTACCACCCCACCGTGTTGTTATGGGAGGGTTGGACCGCTGATGAAGAGGGCGAGCCCGAGAATAACGACGGTGAGGGTGTTTGTTCCGATGATTCGGCGCGTGCCTCGTGTGGTCATGATGCGCATGCAGGCGACGATGACGAGTAGGGCGCCGGTGACGCATGTGAGTGACCTGTATGCGCTGTCGTCGGGATTGTGGGCGGCGAGATAGGTTGCGCCGGCGTAGATCACTGCAGCTACTGCGAGGACAATCCCGATCCCGACGACCTGATAGATCATGGTGGGAAGGCCGCGCCGCGGTACGGATCCCGGCCCGTGGCCGGGGCGCATCGCTGGCAATGGGATGATCGAGTATCCGGTGAAGGCAATGACGATGCCGCACGCGATGTGAAAGAGAATGACGCTGTTCATTGATGTGTCCTTTCAGGGGTTGAGTGAGTCGTCAGGCTTCGGCGTCGGGGGTTCGGGTGGACGCTTTGGGGAGGCGGATTGGGTCGGGGAAGCCGGCCTTGGTGAGGTCGGCTTTGGGCCAGCCGATTGTGGTGGCGGTTTTGAACGCAAGACGGTAGTTCGCGATGGCGTCGTCGAGGGCGGTATGTGCGCTGCCGAGTGCGCGGAGCATGGTTTCTCTGTGCTCGTCTTTCTTGAGGAGTTTGTCGACCGGGTTCATGGGCGTGTGCCTTTCGTTGGTGGTGCCACCGGGTGTGGCGCCTGGTGTTTGTTCCGTGTTGGTGTGCACGCACACGCTATGCGAGGGCGAACGGCAGCCTCCGCAAGCGGAACGGATAAGCGGCGTGGAGCGGCAGTCGTGCCCCCTCCATTGGGGGCACGACCCACCCCTAACCAAACCAAAACGACGGGAACACCGAAGCTGATCGTTTAATCCCAAGGCAGCGTCCTTTCCCCATGCGCCGGTGACGATCACGGGTGCGACTGTGCAACAGGATTCACCGCCAAAGTGTGTGCGCGATCGGGTCGAGAGAGCGTGAGGAAGTGGGCGTCGGAAGCCCGGACGAACCACTGTCGTGGTCCGCCCGGAACGAAAATCTTGGCTGAGTTTTCGGGTGCGAACGTTCAGGTTATGTCGTTGCGTTGTCATGCGCGGTCTGCGCTGTATCCCACTACCTGAGATTCGCGTAGCAAGCTGTATAATACCGATATCGGTATTAAGCTTGTGGCGTGACGCATATGGCGTCGCGTGGCACACTGGAAGTGTGGTCCGGTGGATCGCTGCGCTGGCTTGAAGAACGTGTGAGGAGGGCCGGGTCAGATGCGTAGTGAAGCGGTGTCGCATTCTCGGACGGCTCGCCGGGCGCGGCGGTCAGTGCGTGGGGTTCAGCGGTCTCGGTTTCTTGTGTCGTTGACGGCGTCGGAGCGTGCTCTCATTGAGGAGGGTGCTCGTCTTCGTGGCGTGTCGATGTCGCGGTTTGTGGTGGAGGCAGCGCTTCACCCGGTGACTGCCTCGGATGGGGTTGCTGGGGCAGCTCATGTGGAAGAGTTGATTGAGTTGCTTCGTGTCTATCGGCGTCAGCTTGAGGGCGCGATGACGAATCTGAATCAGATCGCGCATCATGCGAACACGGTGCACGAGGTTCCTGAGGATTTTGCGTCTGTCGTGTCGAGCGTGGCAGATACGATCGAAGACATCAACGCTCGCCTCGATGGGGTTCGGCGATGATTCCTAACATCGTCACTGGCGGCGACACCGGCGGGCTCATGTGCTACTTGGTGGGACCGGGGCGCGCCAATGAGCACGAGAATCCGCACGTGATCGCGGGCTCGCGTGACATCGTGCGCAAGTGGGGTGACTGGGAGACGATCAGTGTCTCGCAGGCCGGCGAGATCGCGACGCGCCTTGACGCGTATATGCACGAGACAGGTACCTTCCCCACAGGCAAGGTGCGCCGCTTCAACCCGGCCACCGGAGCGGTGGAGTGGAATGGAGAGATCGAGGCCAACCATGTCTGGCATTGCTCCCTCTCCCTGTCGCCAGAGGAAGCGGCTCTCGGGGACGAGATCTGGGGACGGATCGCCTCGGACTTCATGGACACGATGGGCTTCACGGGGTCAGACGGGAAGGCACCGTGCCGGTGGGTCGCGATCCATCACGGGAGTGCGAAAAACGGCGGCGACCACATTCACATCGCGGCGAACGTTGTGCGTGAGGATGGCACGAAGTGGAGTCCGTGGTACGACCAGCGGCGAGCTCAGAAGGCATGCAACATGCTCGAGCACCGATACGGACTCCTCGTCGTGGAGTCACGCGAGCATGGTCGCGGCTCACGGTGCGACAGCGCGGCCGCGCAGAACGCCGCGAAGCGCGCAGGGGCGTCGCGCACAGATCGCGCTGTCCTCGAGGAACGTTTGCGCGCAGCCGCGACGGCCGCAGCGAGTGAAGCTGATTTCGTGCGGCGAGCACGACGCCTCGGGGTGCGTCTGCACCCCAGGTTCGCGCGCGGCCGCACTGACATTGTGGTCGGATATTCCGCTGCGCTACGCACCGAGGACGGACAGCAGACACGCTGGTGGGGCGGCGGGCGGATTGCCCGCGACCTGACATTGACTCAACTGCGCACACGGTGGGCAGACACCCCGACGAGCGCCCTTGAGGCTGTGGAAGCATGGAAAGGCCACTACCCAAAGAAGAAGCCTTACGATGGGCCGCTGTGGGAGGACCGGATCCGCGCCCTCGAGCACTTCCGTGTGCACCTCGAGCAGTTGTCCCCCACGGATCGCGTGGGGATCGCAAACGCTTCCGCCGACATCGCGGGACTCCTGCACACCCAGGCGATTACGGCTCGCACGTCGGGCGGGCGGGACATGCTCGAGCGCGCCGCCGTCCAGGTGGGCAGGTGCGCGCAGCTCAAAACACGGCCGGCCGACAAGCGCCTGGTCGACGTGGGCGCACGCATGGCCTCAGATCTGGCACTGTCGATCGCCGCCACGTCAAGCCCCCACATGGCGGCCGTCGCTCTCGCACACGCGACCGTCGATCTCGTACAGGTGATCGCGGATCTGCATGAGGCTGCAGGCCAGGCGGCAACCGCCGCAGCGATTGAGCGCGACGCCCAGGCGATGTTTGATCGCGTGAACACCTACCCACGGTTCGACGTCGACGCTCTCACGTCAGCTTATGAGCGTCTTGAGCGCACCTCCGTGCCCGCACAGCGCGAGGCTGTACCGCCTCCTCCCCCGCCGCCGGCACCCAGGGAGGACAGCGCGATCGCCCGCAACGCCCAGGCCCTCGCCGACGCGTCGGCTGATGGTGCTCTTCACCGTGTCCGCACGGTACTAGACGCGGCCGGCATACCGCTCGCGTCTTCTCAGCCTCGAGATGCTGGGCCGGGTATTCCGCGCGACGTTCTGGGTGGCCAGCCGCGCACGTTCAAGCCCGCGGCGATAAGCACGGATGAGGCCCAGCGGCTCGCAGCCGAGGCCGCCCAGCGGGCACAACACCACAAGGACAACGGCCCAACCAGGTAAGCCCCTCTGCTGTGCGCGCACGTGTCCACGATGAGTGGTGAGAGGTGCCCACCACGGGTGCCTTCGTACCGCAAAATTGGAGGGACTCGTATGAACGCGATCGACGCCGGCCGCAATGAGCTTGCACGCCTCGGACTGCACCCGGGGGCGCGGCATCCAAATGTCGTTGATTCAGCACCGTTCCAGTATGAGGATTCTACGGTCTTCTACGACTACTGGACATTCGGCAACCCAACCGTCATCAAAACGAGCGAGACCGGCCGCCTCCTCGAAGCAACCGTATACACGTCCGCAACCAATGGTGACGAGCAGGCGATCCCCATCGTTGGTGAGGCGGCGTGTCAGGAGTATGTTCGCCAGGCTGTTGCCTGGGAAAGCGAGGACGCAGATCGTTATCGCCAGGAAACTGCGCACGGGCAGATTATGGCGCGCATTAGGCAATTGGCGGAGGACAATCCACCCATCGCCACATGGGCGCTCGCACACGCTCCCGTCGTCGACATCGACACCGAGGATCTCACCCTCACTCTCACCGATCTCGGCGGCAACCCGATGATCGACCTTCACACATCCAGTATCGCTGGTGGTGGATGGGCACGCCTCCCCGGACATGCACTCGATGAACTCGACAACATCATCGCCAGTCCAGATTTCTCCCGTCTCCCCCACATGATGGGAATGCAGCGCGAGAATCTCACAACGTTTCTCACCGCGCTCTCCGACGACTTGGATAAGGTTCACACCGACGCTATGAGAGCACCGGGGGTTCCCACCCTCACCCAAGCAATCGAAGCAGCCAAGCGAGCATCCACCGTTGAAGCAGGCCCGCAGGACAACGCCCACGTTGGTGACGCTACTGAAGCAGCTCAAAAGTCTACTGCCGTAGCTAGTCGCCGTTCGTCTATTCCCCCTGAAATGCTCGGAAAGAACGCTCCACATATCGGCACTCAGTCATTCACGACGACACCAATGCGATGGGTCCCCACACCAACCATTCACCAAGCCGAAGGGCGATCGCTGTGAATGAGCATGACCCGTACGAGGGTGTCCCTCCGATCGACGTCGAGCCGCCCGGCGACCTCGAGGACGTAGCGCCCGCAGATCCCTCGAAGGACGAACCGAAGCTGTACTACTCGAGTGTGTACACGTTCGTCGAAGAATTCTTGACACAGATTTACGATCGGTCCCTCGGAACTGGTCTCACCTGGTGCAGTGAATGGTGGAAGCACACCGAGGCGGTCTTCTATCTCACTGCCCTGTGGCACTCATGGGAGGGCCTGCGAGCATCCGGCGAGCTCACGGCAATGGCCACCTGGTCCGTGCAGTATCTGTACCCGATCATGGATCGGGTCCTTGCTGAGAACGGGCCTTTCAAGGGGTGCCAGCCCGACGAGAGGCACCGAAAGGGCGAACACAAAGACGAGTCCGCACCTCACCCGGGTCGCGTGCTACCAACGACGACGCCGCCGCCCGGGCTCGTCGACGAGCGCCCGTAGTCGGATACCAACGGGGGGCAGCCATCGCTGGCTGCCCCCCGTTGGTTTTATCTGTCAGAGGTGGCGTGCTTGCGTCTGCTCGAGGGGCGCGGCCGCCGCTCGGCCGGCCGGCACACTCACCGACGTCGCAAGCATCTCCTGTGTGGGCGCAGGCTGGGCTTGCGAGGCCACCGTGAACGCCTTCACCCCGTCTGCGTCGATGCCGGCATCGAGCAGATGCTGTGCCCAGGCCTTCCGCGCCTCGGCGCTATCCCACGCGGGTACGTTCACGCTCATTTCCGGACTGTCGAGATCGCTCACGGACATCGGTTCGTCCGGCTGAGTCGTCATCAGTCCGTAGACGGTTAATGGATCTAGCTTCTTGTCCCCCGGTTTGGGTGCGTCCACAGCCACCTCCTCTGCCAGTGAATCCGACAGCTGTGTGGTGGTCGCTTGTGGATCGGTGCGAATCTCCTTGAGGATTTCCTCGAGGGATTGCTCGAGCTTTTCCCCGTCGACGAGGGGAGCGGCAGCGGCCAGCTCTGCCACAGAGACGAGCGTCATGTCAACGAACTCATCCTTGCGCTGGTCTCGGAATGATCGTGGGTTGCGGGATTCCTCGCGAGCTCGCGCCTCAGCAGCCTCTCGGGCACGGGCCTCTGCCTCCAGGCGCCGGTGTGCCTCGGCCGCGACTGCTCGAGCATCCTCGTCGACGTGCGCGAAACGCTCGGCAAGGCCAACTGCTCGAGCTCTCTCCTCCCGACTAATCTTCGGGTCGTCCCACCAGTCCTCACGGCGAGCAGCCCGATACAGTGGTGCCGCGAGGCGGCGCTGCTGCTCGGTCACGGCACGCAGGGCGCGCGCGTGCTCGAGGGAGGCGCGCGCGGCCACGCGCCGCGCTTGGGCCTCGCGTGCAGCGAATGCTCGAGCAATCATGATTGCTGCGCGCATGAGCTGCGCGGCCTGCATGGACAGCTGTTGTTCGATCTGAGCGGCGTCGCTCATGGTTCGCTCCTAATCTCGTTTCTTGGTTTCCCAGTAGGGCACTGTGCGCACGTAAACAGCGGGGGCTCCCGAGGCAAACACCCACGCGCGGTTGGGTGGCATGGCCATGAGCTCCGACACTGGGGCGATTGGGCGCTGCGCGGCCCCCACGGAAACGCTCCGGGAGGTCCCCTGCCGACTTGAGGATGTTTGGACCTGGTCGACGTACTCCACGCCAATCAGCGTCGACAGGGATTGTAGGAATTTGTCCTCTGAGACGCCGCCGCCATACGCCTTGACGTTGGCGGCGCTCCAGAGTTTGTTCATGCCCGGTTCGCCCCAGACACTCACGCCCTGGCTCCAGGACTGTAGGAGCGTGTCGACGACGATGCCCCGAGAACCAAAATGGCTATAGAGATCAGGCAACTCCCTCCACCGGCACACGTTTGCCGCCTCATCGAGGGCGACAAAGAGCGGTAGAGCGAGCCTGCCACCGGTCTGGGTTTTTGCGTGCTCGAGGGCACCCTCAATGACCGCGACAGTCAGTGCCGTCACGATCGGGGACGCGCTGCCGCGGCCCTCCTGCGACAGGCAAAACAGCGTATCGGTTGATGCCACAAAGTCGTTGGGGTGAAACTCCATCATGTCGCTCTCGCCGTCCTTCACTGTCGGGGGCAGGACCCAGCGCAGCGCCTCATCGTTGAGTAGGAATGACATCGTTTGGGAGGCGCCGCCGTACACGCCGCCTCGGGTTTCTGCCGGCAGGTTCATCATCCCGCGCAGCGACTGTGCGGTCATCATCTGCCCGGCGAGCTCCAAGATCCGCACCGGCTCATCATCGAGAGGCCGCGTCAGCCACTCATGCACCATCCGAATGTCTCGGCCACCGAGGGCGGCTGCCAATACAAGCGCAGCAACCAGGTCTTTCGATGCCCCATCGAAGTACGCATCCTTGGTGGCACCTGGATCGCGCTGAGAATCGATGAAGACTTCCGCTAGCGAAATGGCGTCAACGGGGGTCTTCACCCCCGCCAGGATGTTCCACCACCACGATTGGTCTTCCCCCGCAATCCCCTGCGGGTCAAAAACCCACGTCTTCCCACTCTGAGAACGCTGTTCTCGAGTGATATCAACGATGTCACGTTTGTTCGAGGTCGCGAGGACTGCGCCGGGCGCTACGAGAATCCGCGGGACCAGCCACGCGGTGGTTTTACCTGTCCTCGGGCCTGCAATCATCAGGCACACGAACTCCCAGGACGAAAACAACCACGCGTTTCCTCGCACCATACGCCCGATCGGCAAACCAGGAGAATCGGCCACGACACCCAGCCGGGATGCCTGCGATACCACCGCCCGCTCCCCCAGAACGGCCACCTCACGCCGTGCGGCAGCCTTGCGAGCGACTTGATCTCCGCGCTTGCGTCGACGCGGACCGCGGTGCCGCCACCTGGCGATACCGACCAGGCACGCGACGCCGGTCAGGAGAATGAGGAGAGCGAGAACGGCGACCGCGCGCGGCTGCTGGCCCCGGATCATCCCGGTCGTCAAGTCCAGGAGGTTCGTGGGCAGGGGTATCCCTGTCCACCAGGTGTACAGGGCGCGCGCGCCGTACAGGCATGCTCCACCGACCCCGAGTGTGATGAGAAGGAGCCAGATGCCTCGTCCGCTATCACTCATGGAATCCCACATGGTGTCACCACCTCTTGTTCGTGTTCGACAGCTCGTATTCCACCGGCGTGAAGTCGACCTGGAACGGGTACGCCGGTGCGTCCGACGTTTTAAGAAGGAACTTCCCACGGCCGATGGGGGCCGCACTACCCCCCGTAATCGGGTCATACTCCCCAGGGGCGTTCCACGATGACACGAGGGCTTCCTCACGGCGTGAGAACGCCATGACCGACCGGAGCTCGCGTACCTCTTTGGGGGGAACACCACCAATGAAAAGCATCTTTGATCGCTCGATAAACCCTTGGGCTTTCTGTCGATCAGAGACCGACGGTAAGGCCTGGAAATCGGCAACGGAGTGGGTGATCATGATTTGGCCCACTCCCACAGTCCTGTTGAGGCGGGTGAGCGCATCGACGCGCTCGACCATGCCGGGAGAGGACCGAAGGATACGCCAGAGTTCATCCATGATGAGCTGATAGCGCTGACGCGCGATCAGCCCCGTGTCGGCGAGAACCTGGGTGACCTCGACAGTGGCAAAACCGTATGACCAGCATGACAGTAGGACCGCTGCTTGCAGGTCCTCGTCGGCGTACATGAGCGAGGAGACATCGAAAACAACGGAAGCATCCATGCGCATGGATACGGTTTTCTTCGCTGCGAACAGCGAGCCGAAGCGGCCCATGAGCAGCGCCTGGAGTGAGGCCTCGAGGTCATTGGTCAACCGCTCATATTCCCCAGGTTTTCCTTTGTCGAGGGCGGCCGCATGGAGCGGCTCAGGACCCTCTTGGACGACCCGCAGAACATCGGCGAGAGTCGGCGTACCCAGATATGTCTCCTCGAGGACACGGATAGCGGCATCAACAATCGTCTCCTCACGATCAGTGGGTGCCTGCCGCCGAATAATCTGGATCAGCGAACACACCAGCTGTTTCTTGCGCTCGTGAGCCGCTTCCGTCACTTCCTGGGCCTCGCGGACGTACCCAGCTGCCCGCAACATCTCCGCTGCTTCGTCGGCATTACCACCGTCCAATGGGTTCAGGCCTGTCTTCCCGTGTCCAATCGCGATGATTTGCCCACCCAGTGCGTCGATGACGTCGGCGTATTCACCTTTGACGTCTCCGACAACCATGGAGTGGATGCCGAATGCTTCGGCCCCCAGGACCATTCTCCGAATCAGCGAGGATTTTCCCAAGCCGTTTAGTCCCAGGACCATGGCAGATGGGGCGGAGATCAGTCCTTTCTGAAACCAGCTGATAGGGTCGGCGCACACCGCGCCCGTCCCGTCCGTCGCCCGCCCAAGTGGTACACCAACAGGTGGCGGGGTCCCACCCGCGACAAATGGGTACAGGCCGCACACCTGGACGCTCGTGCCGCGATAGTCGTGAATGCGGGGAAGTGGCGTGACACCGCCAGCACCAGGTCGATTGAGATCTGCGATTGTTATGTTCGTGCTCATATCGACCACACCTTTTGCCACGACGGAACGACACCCAGCGGTAGACTGAGGGCGAACGCTGAGTCCTGCGCCCCGTAGGCGGGCCGCATGCGCAACTTCGATGCGGACGCCAGCGACGCGACGGCCGCAGCTGTGTCGTCGAGGTCATCCCCCGTCACTGTTGCAGTAACCAGGACTGTGAAGTCCACGAGGCCCGCGCCGGAGGCCTCTTCTTGCGCGTTTTTCCTGGCGATTGCCACCTCGCGCGCGGCGCGCGCCGTGACTTTCTTCGACATGCCGGCCGCCGCGGCCGCTGTCGTCATATCGCGTTCGACGATGTCACCCGTCATGGCGGCGTCGATGGGCCGCAGCAGAAGGGTGACGCGCTTGCGCTCAACGTCCCGCGAGATTGACACCAGTTTCGATAGGACACCCGACTGCACGACTCCTGTCGGCGCCTTAGTCAGTACCCACGTGCGCGACAGGCCCGAATCATGACGGAACGAATCGAAGAAAGCGTGGGCTCCAATGGGGCCAGCGTCCTCCCAGTCCATGTCCATCTCCTGGCCAGCGGCCGTTGCTTCTTCGAAGAGCGGTTCGGATGCCGGGTCGTATGCCACACGTACCAGACGCGTGACGTCTGCGGCTGTGAGGAGGTGGGCAGGCCCCGTCCCGGCCGCTTCCAGCGAGTGCGTCAAGTAGGGCAGGCGCGTCCCGATCTCACGGGCCACCTGGTCGGTCGAGCGCTTCTTCACGCTCATGCGCTTCGTATCGAAGGTGAGGGTCACTGTGCAGCGCAGTTGCGCTGCACCCGCGCGATACTGTGAAACAGCGTCGCGCACCACGCTCAGAGCGATCGCCGGAGCATTTGCGTCGAGGCGAGCGTTCACCTGGCGCTCGAGGGAGCCACCCGTATCGGGCACCGTCTCCACGCAGACACTGGCCTGAACGATGCCGATTTCACTTCCCAGGTCGGCAAGCCAGGCACCCCAGTGTGCGACCTGTTGGTCGATACGCTCCTGATCAACGAGCGCGATACCTGCAGGCGCGACCCCCATGATGACGCTCACGTGAGTGTTGCCGTGGTGGATGAGGGCAAACGGGCGATCGTACGAATCAACATGTTCGCTGATTCGAGACCCTGAGAGCAGGCCGGGAAGGCGCGCCCGCCCACCCGGGATGGTGCCAATCGGGCCGGACCTGTACACGGTGCGTCGAGCTCGACGACGCCGAGCAAACGACGCACGCTCCACCCCTCGGTTCCAGATGCTCACGCCGTGAGCATCCCTGATTTCCATTGCCCCGAGTACCGACAGCCCCGACACCAGCAGGACCGCTGCACGCGCGAGACCAAACGATCCATACACGAGGATCGACACAATGAGCAGTGCCAGCAGCGCCATCGTCTGGGCGAAGCTCAGCTTTCCCAGGCCCGCCAACCTGGGGTGACGCCAGTTCCCGTACGTGCGTATCTTTGTTTCTGTTGCACCGATCGTGCTCATGCGAGTGCTCCTTCCGCACTGGTCTCAACCAAGTCGCTGATGCCTTGTTGCGCTTGTGAAGCGCCCTCTGCGACGGCCTGCGCGACGAGGGTCGCCCCGCCTGTAGCAGCCCCAGCAGCTGCGCTACCGGCAGCGGCCCCACCTTCGGCCGCCCCGCTAGCCGCTCCGCCGGCAGCGCTGTTACCTGCGCCGACGGCACCGCTCGAGCCCACTGCTCCCGCGTCGGGGGCGGTTGTTGCTCCTGACGGCGCCCCAGATCCCGTCCCGCCACCACCGGATGGTGACGACGGTGCGGAGTCTGCAGCGACACTCCCCCTGTGCACCACATCGACCGCGCCCGAGGCGATCGATGCTGCCCCCGCGGCCACAGCGCCACCCCCGCCTCCCATCGAGGATGCGATCATCGCTCCCGTGGGCATAAGCAGCCCCACAAGCGCAAACGGACACACGGCCGCAAACACCATGAGCATGACGCCGACGAGAAACGACACAAATCCTTCCAGGCCATTCTCCGATGTCAGGAAGAGGATTGTTGTCGCGTAAATGACCGATACGGCCAACTTGTAGAGGACAAGTCCTGAGAAGAAGCCCAGGATCTTTCCTGCCCAGGCGCGACCCCAGGATGTTCCAATCGTCGAAGCAATGATGGGCGCCAGCCCCATAATCACCATAAGTAGAATGGATCGAATCCAGATCATCGCCATCTGGATAACGTTGGCGAGGATCCCCGCCAGTGCGAGCAGGAGAACTGAGACTGTGCCACCCGGAATACGGGTACTCTCCCACAAGGCCGGAATGATTCGTTTTCCAAAGGTTTCGGCGCTTTCTTCCGTGACCGTATCCAAGAGCCACACCGCCGTCTCGTCAAAGATACTAATGAGAGCGGATGCCAACGTGAGCCCAGCTCCCGAAATGACGACGACTGTGACAAGGGATTGCGCGACGTGGCGCAGTGATTCACCACGACCGTCAATGACGACTCGGATGCCCGCGACTATCAGCGATGCAATCATCACGGCGGCCAGGAGAAAGCGCAGGTAGTCCTGCAGCCGGTAGGCTGGTGACGTCGTAACGAAGAGCGAGGGAACAGGTGCCTTCACCCACCACGTTCCCAAGTTGAGGATGATCTCCCCCAGTGACTTGGTTACTTCGCTGACAAAGGAATCGAGTCCCACGTTAGTTCACACTCCACGGAGTGATTCGAGTTTTTGCTTCACCCGTGAGCTCGCCGATCCCCCAGGCGTCAGGGGTTTCTGGGTAGACGACTTTCCAGTCTGTCACCCATGTCATGCGCACTGGAATGGTGAGCGTCTTTGGATCGTCTCCGAGGGTGAAGGTATAGACGACAAGCACATTGTTCTCATCACGGATTTCGTAGTAGTAGCCCGTGATATGTGCCTGCCGCATGGAGTAGACCCCAGAGTGAGAGCGACTCGAGTCAAAAACCTTACCCGCGAGTGTCCCATCAGAGTTATCCGCAAGATCCATCGCGATCGAATCGCGATGGTCAACATCCCATGTTGAATGCAGGAGGAAGTTCGCCCCAGAGGTAATCGCACCCTCCACCGTATGGGAGTAGCAATACGAAAGATTCGATCGATCCATCGCGGCAAAGGGGCCCGCCTTGGATGCAACCTCAACCGACCGGCCACCCTGGACAGTGCTCACGCGCGTTGCTCGAGGAGTTTGTCCCAACGGCAACATGTTGACCTCGTCGACGTAGCATGGCTGAGATACATAGTCCATTCCGAGTACCCCCTCCGTGGGGGTCGGGGAGGGCATGAGCGACGGCGATGCGCTCGGCGATGGCGTGAGCACCGTCGGAGTTCCGGTCGGCAGGCCTGACTGACCGGACGGCTGCGTCGCTGTAGAGCCGCGCATCGCCAGCCCCACTCCCAGCCCAATCCCCATCGCCACAACGACAATGACAATCAGACCGGAGGCAATCACCCATGGGGATGCGAATGGACTCCGTTCTCTTACCTCACCGCTATCGCTCATGACCTCGCTCCTTTAGACAAACTGCCTGATGATAATCGGTGCCGACACGACGATGAGGACACCAGCAATAACCCACCCGACCTTCTCGGCGACTTCGCCACCAGCTCCAGGCCCTTGCCGGTTGTGAAGGGCAATCATCCCGCCTGCGATAATCAAGCCGAGCACACCGCAGATAATGCCAATCCACATGGCATTGCCCAAAAGATCATTGATCTTGTCCATCAGGCCTTCAATCGCCTTCGGTGACGGGTTCGGAACCACATCGGTCCCAAGTAGTGCAGAAATGCGCGATGCAACCATCAGGCTGTCCTTTCGGTCCACGCCGCCACGGTGGCGGCGATTTTGTTGATACGGCGTGAAAGATTGGTATTCACGTCGTTTTCCGTGTCCCGGGCGAAGCGCCACTGCGCCTGCCACGGAACGAAAATGCAGTGGGGGAATGCTCCCGACGTGATCTGCAGCTGATCGCGGAGCTCACGAGGGAGACGTCCAGGGGCATCAGCACCCACGACGAGGCCAACGAGCTGCCCCGGCAGCGCTCCGGCCGCCCACTCGATAGCCACATCCTGCGCGGCTCGCAGACCTGCCACTGTTGATCGACAGCAGACCACGACGCTCAACGCGCGCGTTGGGTTGACGTGCTGCGGCCAGGATGCGCCAGCATCACCGACACCGAGGATGTGTGCCCACGTCGAGGTTCCGGCACCGCCGTGTGCGCCCACGGTCCACAGGAGAGGCGCGCCGTCGACGGTCGATCGCCGGATACGACGCCGAACCGTGAGTCCATCAACGCCCGGAGCCCACGTGCGTGCTGCGGCCACAGCAGGAGGCGGCGGAATCGGCACCGACGGACCACTAGGAGCAAGCCAGTGATTCTCCGTGGGCGCAGGGGATTGTCCCCGAAACAGAGTCGGCATGTGCGCTCCTTTCTCTACGCCCTATCCGTCAGCACGTACACGCACACCCCCTCCACCCCAGTAACCTCGCCAAGATGGCATCATTGTTGAAGACCGTTTGACACCTCCAGGAGCTCCCCTCATGAACCACGACTCCCAGCCTGAACGCCTCCAGTACTGGGCCGTCACCTTCGACGGCCGCCCTCCCGGCGCCGGCGGCCAACTCAACACCGCCGGCTGGCCTTCAGATGATCGCGACTACGCGATCGCGCAAGCCGTCGACAAAGCGATGCGCCACGGAATCGACATGTCCCGCATGCGCGTCTTCCAGCGCCTCGAAATCACCGTCAAGAGCGAATGGGTCGAAGACGACACCACCATCGACGACCAAGAACTCATCGACGACATCATCAAAGACATTCGCAACATCGACGGCTACACATTTCCCGACAAACCATAAAAGCCTAGATAATCCAAGGAAAACGGAGCAACCTGACATTCCCGTCAGTCAGCCCAACCCTCCCAATGTGATCTATGCGATAAGCGCGGTGTTGCGCCATGCCTCTGCCACGACCGAGGCCTGTTCACTCAGCGATTTCTGATCGGCGTGGAGAGCGTTCGCGACCGTTCCACGCCGCGACCCAACCAGGAGCGTCATCCACGCGCGGGCAGCAGCAGGACTCACCCCAAGAGAGGCGAGCGTAGCGTCGCGCGCGGCCATCGTGTGAGAATTCGCGACCGAGACATGAGCCGCGATCTGTGCGACACGGACACTGCCCGCCCACGCGAGAGTCGACGGCACACCCGCGTCACGCAACGCATCAACCACCCGCACAAACGGTCCTGTCAGCTCATCAATTCCCACATACAGCTCCCCCGCCCCGCCAGCGAGGGGCGAACCCCCTTCAGGGACAACGCCCGTAGTGGTCACTGCGCCCCGGTCCTCCAGGCTTGCCAGCGACTCCTCCGCAACCGCGCACTCCACGGCCCGCGACCACACTGCCCACGGGCGCCGGGCGCGGATCATCGACGCGGCGGACGCCCGCGCTTCCAGCCACGCCAACGTCAAGACATCAGCCAAAGCGTTCGATACCGTTTCTCCCTCAAAACGTGCCTGGCGAACCGCGAGACGCCCGAACTGCTTGGGACCATGCTCCAGTAACGTGACAGCCAAACGGCTCGCACCTTGCCCAACCCAGCCCGCCTGACAGGCCTCAACGAGGACTGCGCGCAACCCCTCATTGTCATCCGAGCCAACCGCGCCCCCGGTGAAGACGTCGACGACGACGCCCAGGCTCTGAATCCGCTCGCGGGTTCGCTCCACAGCAACTGCGGGGTCACGGACCAGCTGGAATCGTGACGGCGCGCGATGCCCCGCCTCTCTGCGCTCCTCACGCACGATCAGAGCACGATCCTCCAACTCAGCCAGCCCCCGCCAAACGGTCCGCTGACAACGGTCTGTTGCGTCAGCCAGCCAGTCGATCTCCACAATCGCGGCCCCCCGATCATCCGCCAAGGAAGCTAGCTCACGCAAACACGCACGGGCCGAAGCCCCCAAGCCTCTCTGAGCTCGCGCCCAAGCAGGCCAAGACAGAAGAACGTCCACCATCTCAGGCAACCCCCTCATCAACATGCTCAGCAATCACCCGAGCCGCGAGCACCTCACCAGATGCCGCGAGCACCTCCAGCAGCGCCGACGCCGACGACTTCCCACCCCCGGGGTTCTCCCGACGCCATGCATCCGCGAGAGCCTGCTGCACCGCCAGCTCAACGACCGCGCACCGAGCACGCGACAAACCCGGAGCGAGCTCCGTCACCAGGTCGTGAATCCGCATGTGCAACAACGACGGAGCCGTCTGTGCCACACGCTCATCCTCGGCAGCAGCTCGCTCAGCCGCAAGGCGCTCACGCTCACGCTCGGCCGCCGCAACCTGAGCCCGAGGAGACTCCCCCACAGCCACCAAACGCTCCAAACGCTTAGCAACAAACCGGGACATGAACTTCACACCTTCCGCCGGCGGCGGTGAATCCAGCAAACGCTTAATCTCCGCTGGCCTCCAGCCAGCGTCAAGCCGTTCACGCAGCAAACCAACCACGACCGCGAGCCCACATGCGTCCATCACCCGAAACTGCTCGGGCACACACGCCGCCAAAACCGCTAGATCACCGTCTGAGGCACTTCCAGCACCCCGACCACCCTCAGGCATAGCCGCAGGGTCTTTCGCGCCTCCAGGGTGCCTCTGAGGGCCTCTACGGCACTTCCGGGGCGCTGACGTCGCCACCGGCGACGCAGCCTCCCTCTCAGCAACCGCCTCATCGCCAGAGTCGATCCCCGACCCAACCGAACCCTGCCCCTCACCCGGCGAGGTCGGACTGGTCGACCTCTGGGGCGGGTGGGGGTGGGGTTGGGTTAGGTCTTCTTTAGAAGACTTGGTATCCCGTAGGGATAGTGCCGCGCTCGACCGTGCTACGGTGGAGCGCTGCACGGTGCGACCAGGACTTTTACCCTGTTTTCCCTGGTCAGACCGTGCGGCACCTGTTGCCGCACGGTGAGAGGCGCGTCCATCCGACCGTGCGGCACCTGTTGCCGCACGGTGCGACCTGCGCAAACGCTCCTCCTCACCAGCAAGCTCCGGATCCGGGGACGCCGCCCCCTCCATCAGGTAATCCCCCCGCGACTGTTCGAGGGCCACCACTCGCGCTTGCTGCGGGCTCATCGGCTCGTCGGAGAAGATCGTGAGCGTACGCACCCGCCCCGACGACTTGCGCAACGTGAAACGGAACCTGTAACCCACCGACTCCAACTCCCGCATCGCCGCCCGAACCGCCTTCTCACCCAGCCCCCGGCCAACGAACGCCCGATACCCCAAGTTCGCGCCCTCCGGCGACGCCAACGCGCGCGCCAGGATCCCCAGCGCCGCATACGAGATCCGCTCATCAAAAACGACCTCATTACGCAACGCGGTCGCCCCACGCCGCACGACGAAGTACTCGCTCATCACTGCTCCCCTCCACGAGGACCCGCGCACGCTCTACTCAGACGCGCGCGGGCGGGTTTACGGTGGTACCGGGGCAGTGCCAGCCGCCCCCAGCCCCACACACGGCCGCGACACGCGACCCAAGTACGACGGGGAGCGCAGGCGGATACCCGTCCGCCTCTCACAACTCCAACGTGCGGAGAAGATCCCCGCACCCCCTCCCAACACGTAAGGAGAAGGGAAGAATGATCATGGCCTGGAACATCCCCAACGACGACCTGCAAGCCCTGCGCAAAGCGATTGAGGACGGCCTCAGCCTTGAACGCGTCCTCAAAGTCGAACGCGTTGACGACGACAGCACGGGCATCAGCATCGCGGACGACGATTACCCCTACGAGGTCGCAACTCGCGTCAAAGGCGCAGAGCTGTTCATGATGCTGCCACTCAGCTTCAACCGCGACGACGCAACGAAAATCAGTCGCGCGATCCAAGTCGGCTTGGACTGGTCCACCCTCTTGTTCATCACCCGCAACGACGAACCTGGACACCCCAACACATGGATCCTGAGCAACCGGAGGTTCTGAGGTCTCCTCCTGCCAGATCACAATCAAGGACCCCACCAACGTGAAGGCCAGCATCAGCACTCACCCCCACACTGAGCGCTGGGGGCCGCCGCTGCGTTGCCTTCGTTAGGCAAAACACCAAAGCGAGCCCCGTCCAGGTCCGGGCCAGTGACGATGCTGCGCCCCACATCCCAGGCGACAGAGCCATCGTTATGAGCGGTACGGGTGAACACAACCTCCCGTCGGGGCATAGCCTCCCACGCGGCCCGCAACTCCTCAACCGCCTCACGGGCGAGAACCTGGAGATCCGGCACAGCTCCCTCGGACGCGGCAACGAGGCGGTCCACGGACACGCCAGCGGTAGCCACATGCTCGCGCGCGACCTCAACAGAAGAGATCAGGTCCGCCAGCGCCGCACCCAGCCCGTCCGCGTCGTCGTCGCCCAACTCCCCGTCGTCCCCGTCCTCGACGGGCTCCAAATGATCCAGCGCCCACAAGTGCGATACCAGATCATCCTCAGTGGGTTCAGGGAACTGAGCCTCAGCGTCGGCCAGGTCCCCCGCAAGGGCGGCCGCCAAAGCCTCCAGGCCTTTCCCGCACGCCGCGCTGTCCCCGCGCGCGAGCGCGGCCCGCGCCCGTGCGAGCGCTGCGATGCGCTCACGTAAATCGTCGCGGGCGTAAAATGCCTCGCCCTCGTACATCCCCTGGTAGTACTCATACTCGGCGACCTGGCGGCGGAGCCGCTTCGCCCTGCACTCGGCCTGTGCGCTCGCGCGCTCGGCCTCAGCCAGCATCCCGCGCACCGCGCCCAGCGCGGCGCCCGCATTCGAGCCCTCCAACCCCAGGGCCTCCATGATCTCGGCGAGCTCGCGGTCGGCGCGCTTAGCAAGCACTCCCGCCGACAGGCTCGTGAACCGCTCCACGGCCACGACTACCTCCCAGCCCTGCCCAAGCCAGGCAGCGGAACATCCGACAATGACCGAGCCCTAGGCTTGCCCGCAGATTCTGCGTTTAGTTCACGCATTGCTGCCTCGACGGCCCGAGCTGAGAAACGCAACTGCCCAGAAGGCAGTTGGGTCGCCGGGAGCCTTCCCGCGGCGACCCAACGGCGCACTGTACTTGCGGCCACACTGTAGCGCTGAGCAACTTCACCAGTTTTAAGCAACTCATCTGGTTGCACTGAATGCGACTTCATGAGTGTAATGATCTACCACAATGCGGTTGCTGTCAATGGATACAGTTGCACTAGTTGCACCAAATCGATACAGTTGCAGATATGGCAGCCCAAGAACTTGGAACGATGAGCGCGGACAGGGCAATTGGCCTGGCCGTCAACCAGCAGATCTTCGCGCGCGGAATGCAGGCGCAGGAACTCGCAACGCCTCTCGGGCTGACAAAATCGTCGGTGAGCCGGAAGTTGCGAGGCAATGTCTCATGGTCAGCTGACGAGGTGCTGCGCACCGCCATGTTTTTTGGCATCGAGCCCGCCGACCTCATGCCCACCCCCGACGGAATGGGCGGGTGGATCCCCGCGCCTTTCAAACCTGCCGGGCGCCGAGATGTCGACGCGTTGGTGCCCCAAGTCGGGCTTGAACCGACGACCCACGGATTATGAGTCCGCTGCTCTAACCGACTGAGCTATTGGGGCGGTGCCATCCTACCGGATGAGGGCTCCTTTGCTCCACCCGCCGCCCCGGCCTCGTCCGCGAAGGCGAGCGCCACCCGGCGCGGCCGCTGACAGGTGCCGAGCCGAGCCGCGACTCAGGCGTACCTGCGCGCGATGGCGACGGCCTCGGGAACGTAGGAGCGCCCAAAAACCGCGCAGTGAATCATGATGATGTGCGCCTGGTGCAAGGCAACGCGCTCGCGCCAGCCATCCTCCAGGGGCGAGGCCTCGTCGTAGGCGGCGAGGATCCGCTCGTAGTGCGGGCATCCGAAGACGGCAAGGGCCGCGAGGTCCTCCTCGGCGTGTCCGCCTTGGGCGGCGGGGTCGATAAGGACGGCACCCTCCGGCGTCCACATGACGTTGCCGCTCCACAGGTCGCCGTGGGTGCGGGCGGCGCCCACGTCCCTTTGCGCGGCGATCGCGTCGGCGACGAGGCGGGGCTGGCCATGGTCGAGCACGCCCGACTCGAGGCGCTCGCAGAGTTTTTCGATGAGAGCACGTTCAGCGGCCGCGAAGGTGCGGTCGTCGAGGTAGGGGGCGATGCGCTCACGCGCGTAGAACGCGCCCCAGGATTCCGCCGAGGTCAGGGTACGTTTCTGCGCCGCCTCGCCGTTCGCGGATCGCTCGGGATGAGCGCTATCACTGGGCACGCCTCCCCCCATTTGAGGTACGACGCCATTGCTGGCTTTCTTGGGACCACCAGGCAGGGACAGGCAAGCCTCCCCCATCCAGCCGTCGCCCTCGAAGCCGCGCGGCGGCGCACCCAGGTGGCTGGCTCCGGCGGCGTGCGTATGGGCGAGGGCGCGGCCAAAGTCCTCGGCGGCTCGCGGGGTTGGCGCGACAGAGACCAGGCGAGGCTCCTCGAGCCACGTCGCGCCGTGATCGAGGACGGGCACGACGGCTGCGCCAGGGTCCGAGGCCTCGGCGAGCCAAGCAAGCCCCGCGACCTCGTAGGCGATCCGTCCGCGGCGGCTATCCGCTTTCCTGATGGTGTCCATCATGTGTGGCCTCCTATCTGCGGTGAAGCTCCAGCGCTCCCCGCCGTCGACGCCTCTGAGCGACGAGTCAACGATATCAATGGTAGTGAGGGGCATCGGCAACTCCTCCAACCCGCGCCATCGTTGCAGGTCGGCCAGCCAACAGCGCAGGTTAGCGCTCAAAGTAGCGGGTTCACGCGCGAACAACGCACCCGATCAGCTACCGATTTGCCCAAAGTGCAGACCACCTCACCTACAAGAGCCCATTGTCAACGTTTCTCACCGAGGTGGTCTGCGTTTTGGGCACCAACCCTCGTGAGTCATGGCCTGCACGCCGTTAATCGGGGGGAATTGCATCATTAGAGATCCGACACGCCGGCGACACGCCGAGAGCCAGCTCCTAATGGTGCAAAACCCCCCACGACCGGCGGCGCGGCGACCGTGCGAGGACCACACCTTGGCCTATGTGGATAGGTTGTCATGATGCGGATAGGTTATCGGCACGCGGATAGGTTAATAAGCTATCCGCATGCTCATAACCTATCCGTATCGCAATTACCTATCCGCGTAGGCGGCCGGTTTCATCGGTCTGGAGGGCAGGCATGCACGGAACGGCCTGGCCACAGTACCGATGGAGGGCTTCGGGACATGATTAAGGTGCCGGCGAGCGCCAAAATTCGCCCAACAGACACCCACCCGACCACACTCGCGACAGAACTCGCCCAGCACGCTATGAAACCTCTATTTTGTGCCATCTTGCCTGCGCTGGGCGAATATCTTCACGCTATCGTCATTGACCTGCTGCTCTGTGCGAACTTTGTCGTGCCCATGCTGCTTACGTCGCCACGAGATGTAACCGTCAGCACCAATGCGGGAACCTCAGGACGCCTGTATGAAACCCACGACGCCTTTGCTCGATGAAATAGCAGCAAAAACAGGTGTATCCGGCTTGCAATGGTGTCGTCGGTTTCACCGGAGACAGAGCACACGCCGGCAAAGGCGATGACGGTTTCACGTGAGTCGCCAGCCATACCGGTGAGCGACAGCAGTCTGCTGTGGAGGACGCCGGCGGGACCGCAGGGCGCAAGAGGACCTGGCTGCGGTGCCCGTGGGCGGTGGCGAGGCCTGGCCGGGCTTCGAAACGACGCACCAAGCCACACATCAGCAACCAAGCGTCGCCGGTGCGGAGGGCGCCGGAGGGACCGCAGGGCGCAAGAGAGCCAGGCTGCGGTGCCCGTGGGCGGTGGCGAGGCCTGGCCGGGCTTCGAGGCGACGCGCCGAGCGAAGCTCGCGGCGCGGACGGCTCGCGGGCGGGCCGCCACCCACGGCGCAGCCCGGCCCAGCAGGTGCCCGGAACACCAGCGGTGCCAAGCAACACGGCAACAGGCATAACACCAACGCGCACAGGCATATAAAAAACCGACATCCGCGATCGGATGTCGGCCTGTGGTGGAGCTAGGGGGATTCGAACCCCCGACCTTCTCATTGCGAACGAGACGCGCTACCAACTGCGCCATAGCCCCAAGGACTCGAACAGCTTAGCACCATGGCGATCAGCGACGCAAGCCGACCACGACCACGTGCGGGACACCACGGATAGGAAGAAACGCAGCGATTCGCCGGTCTACGCCACGCCGTTACCCAACACTACGCCACGCCGTTACCCAACACTGCGGAACGCGCATGAGGTTCGATGAATGGGCAGCGCCAGCACAGCGTCCAGACGCTACGTATTACGCAGGAACGTGCTCGCGTACGACGCACCGGACTGGGAACGCTCCGGACCAATAGACGACGATGAAGCTGGCAACCGCGAGGACTCACGCCCTTGTCGGCGACAACCGTTTTTCAGCGCCCGCATGCAACCCCGCCATCAGCCCCCGAAAGCAACCCCACCATCAGCCCCGGTATGCAACCCTTCCATCAGCCCCGCATGCAACTGTTCTCGGTCGAGGCTATCTAGGTGGGCCCGCACGCAACCCCGCCATCAACCCTCCTGTATGCAACCCCGCCATCAGCCCCGGCATACGACCGCGCCGCGAGCCCGAAGGCCCGCGGCGCGGCATCAGCAGCTGAGAGGTCCCCTATTGGGCGCGTCGCGCGTCCAGGACGGCATCGAGGTCCAGGGCGACGGCCTGGTCGGCGACGACCTCGGCGGTGGAACGGGCCCCCACCTGAGCGGTCTGGGCGATCGGGCGCGCCGGCACGGCGGCGCCGATGCGCGGAATGCCGCGCAGGTCGGTGTCGGCGTGGACGATGCGTCCGCGGACGCGCTCGCGCGACGCGTATGTCGGAGCGGGGACGGGGACGACGGTCCACGCGCGGGCCGGGGTGTCAGCAACCTCGACGACCTCGGGGACGTCGACGTTGAACACGAGGGAAGGCACGGAGCCAGTCTCGGGTGCTGCAGCCTCGTCCGCCGTCGCTTCGACGACCTCTTCGGAAGGCGAAGCAGGACGCTCGGCCGGCACAGCTGCTGTCGGACGACCGGCACCACGCACGTCGCCACGGAGCTTCGTGAGGAGTTCGAGTTCGCGTTCGGAGGCCTGCTGGGAGCGGACGGCCGCAACGCGAGAGGCGGCGAGGGAAGCCACGAGCGCGGCGGCAGGGATCGCGATCCACGCCCACGCGAGGGAGGTGGCGGCGATGACGATGCCAAGAGCAACGGTCGCGAGAGCGCAGACGCCGGTGATGACCATGCGGCGGCGTCCGGCGGCGCTTTCGGCGGCGAGGCGGGCGGCTCGGCGGGCACGCAGCTTCGCAATGTCGCGGACCGCCTTGTTGTTGCGTCGGTCGATAACGGGGCGGCTACGCCCCGTGGTGCCCTGGTGCATGCTGCCTCCGCTCGTGAGTGCGCGCTGGGCCAGAATGGTTCCGCTGGCGTTGTCGCACGTGTCTAATTCTGTCTTAGTCGTGTGGATGATGCGCAGTTTCGGCGAGAACCGGTCAATTTCGCGAGACTGGACGATCGCTGTCCGGCGTGCAACGAGCGACGGTACGGTCGCAAACAGTGCGACGAATACCGCGACGATGACGAGTCCACCTATCTCCACCCCCTCAACGTACGGGCGTTTGAGGTGCTGCGCGTTGTGCGATGGGCGCGTGTCGGACTCTCAAACCTTTCGGTAAAAAGACAAGATTCCCCACCTGTCACACGTGTAACATTTGTATCATACGCACCACTTTTCATGGTCGTCCCAGTTCACACGGGCACGTCACCCCAGGACACAAGCGGACAACGACGCTTAGTCGATCGCGGAGCGACCCCAGCGACGCTGCACGAGCCCGCCCTGCGGCAGGGACTCAGTATCAATAGAGAATGCAATATGATCCGCCCACTGCCCTCCGATGTGCATGAAGCGGGGACGCAGGCCCTCCTCGACCAGGCCGAGGCCTCGGCACACACCCAGGGAACGCTCGTTCTCCGGGCGCACGCACACCTCGATGCGATGCAGCCCGAGTTCACCTACCACCAGATCGAGGACGAGACCCGCGACCAGGGATCCAAGGCCTCGACCCGCCCATTGCGAGACGATCCAGTAGCCGAGCATCCCCGAGGACATCGCACCCCAGTGCACGTTCGAGATCGAAAACTGACCAACATAGCGCCCATCGATCTGGACGCCGAAAACTAGGCCGGTTCCCTCGCGATGATCCCGATCCGCGCGACGCACATACTGCGAAAAAGTGGGAATGTGCTCCAGGGTCTCGGGCGGCAGGGTAGCCTCCCACGGGCGCAGCCAGTGTCCGTCGGTGCGGCGCACGGTATCGAGGGCACGGTGCTCGTCGCCGCACACGGGACGCACGACGAGCTCACGCGGATTGGCGACGCCATCGGGGCCGGGACGCAGGAACCCGCGGCCGACGGGGTCAACCACCCGCAGCGTGAGCATGTCGATGTCGCGCCCCCACACGCGCGGGGAGCGACGGAACAGATACCTCATTCGAGGACCAGGCACTGAAGGGTGTCACCCGCGCGCACCGTCGTCACATCCTCGGGCACGACCGCCAGCGCGTTCGAGTCCGCGAGCGCGGACAGGAGCAACGAGGCCGGGGTGCCCATGACGGCAGCGTTGTATCCGGAACGCGGAGAGCCGGTCAGGCGCACACGCACGAACTCACGGCGGCCACGCGGGGAGTACCAGGAGCGGTCGATCGCGGCACGCACGACGGGGCGATTGACGGCGGTCCAGCCCTGCATGTGGCGCAGCGCGGGGCGGACGAAGACCTCGAAGCACACCTGGGCGGACACGGGGTCACCGGGCAGGCAGACGATGGGCGTGCCGGGACGGCCGTCTTCACCGCCGACGGTGCCCACACCCATGATGTGGCCGGGCCATGCGGCAACATTGTCGAAGCGAACCGTGCCAAGTGTACCCAGGACCTCGCGGACGGTGTCGCCGCTGCCGTAGGAGATGCCGCCGGTCGTCAGAATCAGGTCGGCGCGCACCAGCTGGTCCTCGATGGTCTCACGTAGGCGGGCTCGCTCGTCCGGGACGGCGGCGACGCGGAAAGTCTGCGCCCCCGCGTCGGCGACGGCGGTCGACAGGGCGTGACCGTTGGCATCGAAGACGGTGCCGGGACGCGCCTCCCCTCCGGGCTCGACGATCTCGTCGCCGATAGAGATGATGACGACGCGCGGGCGCGGGTGTACCAGCACGCGGTCGCGTCCCACGCCGGCGAGGAGCGCCATCTGGCGGGCACCGATACGAGTACCCGAACGCAGGACGGTGTCGCCCTGGGCGACATCCTCCGCGCGGCGGCGAATGTTCTCGCCGCTGGCGGGGGCCGTGCGCAGGGCAACCTGGGCGATGCCGTGGTCCGTGAACTCGAGGGAGACCACGGCCTCGGCCCCCGTGGGCATGGGCGCGCCGGACGCGATGCGGATCGCTGTGCCGGGGACGAGCGCTGCCGGGTCGACGGCACCGGCGCGGATCTCCTCGGTGACTGGAAGCGTCACCGGCTTCTCCAGGGTGGCTCCCTCGCAGTCGCGGATGCGGACGGCGTATCCGTCGCACGCCGACAGGTCGGCAACCGGGAGGTTAAAGGGTGCCTGTACGTCCTCTGCGAGCACGCAGCTGACCGCGTCAGCGAGCTGAACGTCAAGCGGCGGCAGCGCGTGGGCAACGGCCATGCAGTCCTGGTAGAAGTCGGCAACGCTTCGCATAGTTGTCAGTCCTCGAGCTTGGAGCGCAGGAACTCCTTGAGTTCCGCTCCAAGCGCCGGGTCCTCAAGGGCGAGCGTAACGTTGGCTTCGAGGTAGCCGAGTTTGTCCCCGGTGTCGAAGCGTCGCTCGTCGATGACTACACCGTACAACCCTCCACCCTCTTCTTCGGGGAGGTCGATCATGCGCGCGTACCCATCTGTGAGCTGATACTCACCACCGACACCCGGTTCGATACTCTCGAGGGCCGTGAAGACAGCCGGGTCGAGCAGGTAGCGGCCGACGACCGCGTACTCGGACTTGACCTCTTCGAGCGGGGGCTTCTCGGTGACGTCGGTGATGCGCATGAGCTGACCTTCTTCGAGGTCGACGCCCTCGGGGATCGGCAGGACCTCGACGGCGGTCGACGCGTAGGCGGTGGCCTGCTCGGGGGTGACCTTCAGAAGGGCGACGACGGTGCCGCCCAGGGCGGAGCGCACCTGGATCATCTTGCGCAGCAGCTGCGATCCGGGCTCCATGAGATCGTCCGGCAGCAGGACGGCGCAGGGGGCGTCGCCCACGTGGGACTTGGCCTGCAGGATCGCGTGGCCCAGGCCCAGGGGGTGTCCCTGACGCACGGAGTGGACGCGCGCGTACTTCTTGTACTCGTTGACGTACTCGAGGGCCGCTTTCTTGCCCGCCTTCTCGAGGTCGGCCTCGAGGCCGGGTTCTGCGTCGAAGTAGTCTTCAATCGACTGCTTGCCGGCGCGGGTGACGAAGAGGATGTCTTCGATGCCGGCATCCGTGGCCTCTCGCACGATGTACTCGATCGAGGGACGGTCGACGACGGGCAACATTTCCTTGGGCACGGACTTCGTGATGGGCAGGAAGCGGGTTCCGCGACCGGCCGAGGGGACGACGGCGTGCACTACGGGCTGGTTTTTATCTGACATACTTCACAGCGTAGCGAAGATACGGCCCGAAAGGGAGACGATGCCCACAAAAACAACCCTCCGCGCGCAAGTGCGTAGCAGGCGTCGCGTTCGGCGCGCCGAGAACACCACGCCCAAGGCATTGCTGTCGCCGCCCGTGAGCCGCTCCCCCATCCCTGTGCGCAACCGCGGGGAAGCGGAGGGCATCGCTCGTCAGATCCGCGCCGTGGCCTCGTCAATGGGAGGAATCTCGATGCCCGCCCTCTTCGTTCCGACCCCTCTTGAGCCGGACATGTCCCTCGCCTTTGATCTTTTTGATCGCGCTCTGCTACCCATCCTCCTCGACGAGGCCGGGACTCCCCTGGCTGCAACCTGTTGGGGCGTGTGGGAAGCGGGGCAGGCTTTGGCGACGCTCGGGCGCCCTCCCGCTCAGCCGGCTGGCATTGCACTCGGAGCGGAGTCCCTCGGGGAAGCGGACCTCATCGTCATTCCGGCGTTGGCGGCGTCCCGCGATGGCTCTCGTCTGGGTCAGGGTGGTGGCTGGTACGACCGGGCACTCTTACACCGCGCGCCCACTGCGCAGATCGCCGCGGTGGTCTTTGATGACGAGGTTATGGAGAACGGGGAGATTGCCACGGAATCGCACGACATCCCAGTCGACTCGATCATCACGCCGAGGCGTACGATAGTCACCGACGCTCGATAGCTTTCCACGATTATCCCTGTTACGAGCCAGGACTCACCCATTTATCACATACGTCTCACGCGGGACTTTTCGGCCCAAAATCGCTCATCTCTGACCGTATTGCAAAAAATGCGATGAAGATTACCCCCTAAGCACTGTCGCACGACCTTAGTCCACACTAGGGTGAGGGTCTGTGAAGGAGCGCCAGCAGGGAGCGCGCTCCCCGGCGGCACCGAACCGCCACGCCGAAATACTTCGGCACTTCAGACTTGCCGGCTCACCCGGCCACTCTCACAGGAGACAACATGATCCAGGGATTCAAGGAATTCATCTCTCGCGGTAACGTCGTCGAGCTCGCCGTCGGTGTCATCATCGGTGCCGCCTTCAAGAACATCGTCGACGCCCTCGTCGACGGCATCATCAACCCCCTCATCGCCGCCGTCATCGGCAAGCCCGACTTCTCGGACGCCTTCATCCTCACCCTCAACGGCACCGACGTGAAGTTCGGCGTCCTGATCACCGCAATCATCAACTTCCTGCTCATGGCCATCGCGCTCTACCTGTGCATCATTGTCCCGATGAACGCCCTCAACGAGCGCATGAAGAAGCAGGCCGCCGCGGATGAGGCCGAGGCCGAGGCCAACAAGGAAGAGAGCGACGAGGTCAAGCTCCTCACCGAGATCCGCGACGCCCTCGCCCAGGGCACGCCGCGCCACTGAGCTTCCTGACACTCCTCGCGAGGGATCAAGGCGGGGCCGATGCGACACGCATCGGCCCCGCCTTCTTTAGCTGGCGGCCGCCACCATCCGTGATGGCGGCGGCCCCGTCGCTATCTCACGGCTACGCCCTGGCCTGCGCGTGCGGCGGCACGTTCTCGAGCAGCCGCGCATCGTTGGAGCCCTCCCCCCGATCGGGGGCATCAGCCATGGAACCGGGGCGCGTGTCCTCGGGGCGCACGCGGTCCTCCCAGGAGGGCGGCAGGCCCTCCTGGATGAGGCGGCGATCCACGTCGGACACGAAGCGCGCGACGCGGCGACGTTTACGCGGGGCAGGCTCACTCATCGGCAGGCTGTTCGATGGTTGAGGCCTGCGCCAAGGCCTCGCCGTCGTTCCGGTCGGCAGTGTGCACGGTGCCCGCAGGCTTCGTGCGGCGCACGACGTTGCCCAGGACCGCGTCGGACTGGAAGCCGCGGCGCGTGATTCCCAGGGCTTCACGTAGCTCTTCAGCAGCCTCCAGGTCCGTGCGCTCGACACCATCGGAACGCACCCAGGCGGCCATCTCGTCGAGCTGGTCGTCGGAGTAGGCGGCCAGGGGCAGGCCCTTGGCGATGGCGGGGCGAGGCCCACGATTCTCCTCCGAGCCACGTTCCTTGCGCTTGATGGCCAACAGCATGCCGGTCGTATCCTCGTCGGCTTTCTTGCGCCGTTTGGATTCCTCGTCGAGGCCGTCGTCGAGCATCGGCATGCGCGGGGCGGCAAGGGTCTCGCTGTCGTCCTCTGCCCCATCCGAGGCACCGTCCTGTGAAGCGGCCTCTTCAACTCGTTCTTCGACGGACTCGTCGTCAACGCGCTCCGGAACGACCACGACGGGCTCCTCCTCGACGGCGCGCAGCTTATCGAGTGCGTCCAGGACGGCGTCCACGATCGCGGAGGCTTCCTTCTCCGGGTCGATGAACAGGGCCATCGACAGGGCCGTGTACACGGCCCATCCCTGCTCCTCGAGCCAGCGGGGACGGGCGCGGTCGCGCACGCGCTGGCTGGGTTCGGACAGGTACTCCTCGTCATCGGTGAGAACGGCCAGCAGCAGGCGTCCGGGCGAATCGGGGTGTCCGATTGCCAGCGGCACGCGCATGCCGCCGGGGATTCCCACGTTGGCGACGACCTCGAGGCCGCGCGAGTACAGGTGTTCGGCAAGGTCGACCAGCAGGCGGTCCGGTTCACCGGCCAGGACCGGCCAGGCATCCATGCCCTCTCCCGCGTGCCCCTCGGCGATCTCGATGAGGTCCACGAGCATCCGCGAGCCTTCGTGCCCGAGTCGTTCTCGGTCGATCTGGGCACTGTGGAGCGCGCACACGAGCGTCAGGTCGCCGCGTACCGCGCGCAGGATTTCGGCGAGAGTGTCGGCGCCGCTCTCGGTTGAGAGGACACCGAAGTCGTGGATGACACGCCCGTGCGGCGTCTTAGCAAAGCCCACGGACACGATGAGCGACTCGCGCGTGAGGCCGACGGCCTCGGAGGGGCCGACAACAACGAAGGGCTCGGGGGTCGCCGGGTCGAAGAACGAGGCCAGGCCCGGTTCCTCAGCGCGCACGGTCTCCAGTGCGTCGCGGATGCGCCCGGCGTGACGATCGGAGAGGGCGACGACGGCGAGGGAACGCTCGGGGGACTCCACCGCATGCTCGATGACGGCGTCGACGACGGCGCGCACCTCGGCGGCCGTCGATTCGATCGCGTGAGCGCCCGGGGCCGGCATGCCCGTCGCCTCGACCCAGCGGGCCGACACGGGCGCATTCGCGGCTGTCCACGGCACGGGAATACCCGCGTGCTCGTAGCCGTAGCGCGCCAGCAGGAGCGCGACCTGGTCGTTGAGACGACGCGGGCCGGGCTCGACGTGCAGGACCGGCAGGACACCGGCGAGTTCGCGGGTCGCGCCGCCCTCGGTGGCCGCCGCCAGATCGTCGATGACGACCAGCTGGTGACCGCGCGCGATGATCGGCGTGAGCTCGGCCAGGGACAGCCCGTCAGCACCGTCCAGTACGACGACATCGACGGTTCGTCCCGTCGGTGCCAGGGTGGGCACCATCGAGGGAACCGTCATCAGGACGGGCAGGAGATGCCGCACGAGCGGGTAGGACACGAGCAGGTCCAGGTCGGAGGGCTGCGTGCCATCGGCCAAGAGGGAGCGCAGCTCCTCGTACTGGCTCGGACGCGCCGCGAGGGCATTCGTCCGGATGCGGCGCACGCCCGTGATGGCCTGCGGCACAAGGGAGGCCACCTGCTCCTCGTCCAGCTCGCGCCCCTCGCGAGCGAGCTCCTCAAGCGCGGCGGGATCGACGCCGCCGAGCGCGGGCTGCGAGGAGAGCATGGCGCGCAGCAGCGAAGCCCACCACGCGAGGTCAAGCTCGGCATCGATGGCGCTGTCGTCGACGCCGCGACCCGCGAGGTCCTGGGCCAGCTTGTCGAGGCCGCGCTCGGCGAGGCGCGCGTGCATCGCCAGGCGGGCCGGGACCTCGCGCGCTGCCGAGGTATCGCCCGCCCACCGCTCGATAAGAGTGGTCAGGCGCTGCAGGTGGGTGCCCACCAGGTCCGCTTCCTCGGCGACGAACACGGGAGCGATCGCATCAAGGTCGTCGCGCACTGCGTCGGTCAGGGCCGAAATCTCGCCGATCTTTGCCGGGAGGATCGGCCAGGAGTCCTCACCGCACACGGCGCACCACGCGTCACGGCGCTCCTGGACCCGAATGAGGGCGCGATGCAGGTCGGGCACGTGCACCCCGGGACGCACGAGGTCCTGGGCCTGCTTGACGAGGCGGTTGCGCTCCGAACGCCCCATCGAAATATCGTGTTCCTTGCGCCACTGCTTGGGGGCCGTCGCGATCACCATGTCGGCCGCGCTGCGCTCGAACACACGGGGCTGGAAGACGTCGAGGACGTCCGCGATGCCGTCGAACATAGCGAGCTGGCGGTCCCACTGGGCCAGAGTTCCGGCGGGCTTAATGCCAGCCTCGCCTGCGACAGAGGCGATGTGGACGCGCAGTTCAGGCAGCGACTTGGAGAGGCGATCAACGCGCAGCAACACATCGGAGGTCTGCTCGTCGGAGGTCAGGACCGCGTTGCCCCATGCGGAGGACGAGGCACCCGAGAGCGTGCCCGAGGCGATGGCCTCACGCAGGAGTGCCCGAGCGCTCTCACCCTGGTCCACCGCGATGTCGTAGAGGGCCTGTTCGGAGAGGCGAACGCGCGTCGTGGGTGCATCCTCACCGCTGGTCAGGTCCGTCAGGGCACGCAGGGCATCGGCAGCGCACACGCCGAAGCGGCCGTAGGGTTCGTGCAGGGCGACAGCGTAGGAGGACAGCGCAGAGCGAACCTGGCGCAGGCGGGCACGCATCTCGTCGACGCGGGCCTGATCGACGACGGGCGAGGTGTCCTCCATTGCTGCGCTCGCCCGCGCTGCGAGGGTCTTCCGGGCGTCGGAATAGCCGTCGATGTTTGCAACGACATCGGTCAATCCAAGGTCAGACAGACGCGTGTACGCGGCGATCGAGCGCGACGGCGAGGTCGACACGTGCAGGACGGAACGACCTGTCGCCGCGGCATCCGCAAGAATTGCTGCGACGACGGAAGCATCGTCGCTGTGGGCGGGAATATCGACGAAGACGCTGTGCCCCTCGGAGACCGCTTCCACGGCGTCCTGCTGGACGGGAATGAGGTCGCCAACACCCTTTTCCGCCCACGGATCACGATCGCAGGGGTTGGGTTCGTGCGCGTCGACGCGCAGGTCGTTGCGCGCGTCCTGGTCGCCCGCGAGTGCACGAATGACCGCGGAGTCCTCGAATGCGGTCACGTCCTGCCGAAGGCTGGCCGCGAGCGCGTCGGCAGGGTGACAGAACAGGCCGATGACGAGCTCGTCGTGGATGTCGAAGCGCGGCAGCGCGGAACAGAGCTCGCGCAGGGCGCTCATCGCCTGCGAAGAGGAGAAACCGTGGGTTCCACTAGCCTTGGCCAGCACGGTCTCTCCATCCACGTCGACCCCGTGCTCGTGTAAGGCGTCGGTGAGCTCGGGGGCGAGTGTAGCTCCCCGACCCAGGGCGATGAGAACGTCGTCGTCGCGGCGCACGAGACGCACCGGGCGCAGTAACGCGGGAACGGTCACCGCATCGATTCCCGCGCCCCACGAAGCGGTACCGATCCCCAGGTGGATGGGGCCGGTGCCGTGCGCGTTCGCTCGCTGTTCGGATCGAGCGATGAGCGCTCGCGCGCGATCGAGGGCGCGTCCCAGGGCGATGGGCTCGCGGATGAGCAGGCTCAGCCGGACGGGGTGTTCGGTGTACAGCTGAGCGAGGCCTCCGGGGTGCGCGCCCGACAGAGACAGAGTCGGTAGAGACACACTGTCGGCGGCGATGTCCTGGTCGAGGCGTGAGCGCCACGACTCGCGCGCCTGACCGACAAGAGTGGTCGGGTGCGTCGACGTAGACGAGACCTCGGTAGCCTCGGGCTCGGGTGCTGGACGGCGCGAAAAGATACTGGGAACCACGATTTAACCCTACGGCAGCACCGGCCTGTTAAGTGACGCGGCGCGCCCGGAGGAGGTCGACGACGGAAATGGTCACAACCGCTCCCACGATGAGGACCATGCCCACAATGTCGATGCCCGTGTATGAGGTTCCCATCATGAGAGCGGAAAAGGTGGCGGCAGCGATGGGTTCGAGGCTTCCGATGAGAGAGGCTTTGACGGGGCCGATACGGTCCACTCCCCACAGGTAGGCCGTGAAGGCGACGGCGGTGCCGAGTGCGACCGTGATCGCCATGGCGAGGACGACGTCTGGCGTCCATGTGATCGTGAAGCGCCAGACCCGGCCGACGAGGCCGACGCCGAGGCCGGCGATCAGCAGGCCGTATCCCACGACGAGGTCCGCGCCGTAGGATGCGATGAGCCTGGCCGGCAGCAGGGTGTAGGTCGCCAGCGTGAGCGCGGCGACGGCTCCCCACGCGAGTGTCGTGGGCGTGAGGACGAGGGAGTCCAGCGACCCGTGTGTACACAGCAGGAAGGTGCCGACAACGGCGAGGCCAATGGCGATCACCTCGGATGGCCGCGGCCATCGCCCGTGGGTGAGGCACACCCAGACGACAATGAGGATGAGGCCCAGGTATTCGAGAACGGTGCCGGTGCCCGCGTTCGATGCGCGGATGACTCCCATGTAGCTGAGCTGGCAGGCCGCCAAGCCAAGGATCGCGAAGAGGACGAGGCCTCGCCAGTTGCGAGGCGCGGACACCAGTTCCCGGTGCTTGGGCGAAACTCCTCGCGAGCAGGCCAGGACGTAGGCGAGTGTCAGAAGCCCACCGACGGTCATGCGGAAGAAACTGATGAGAGTGAGCTCGACGCCGTGGCGGCTCATGAGATACTCGGCGGAGACGCCGGAGGCCCCCCAGCACAGGGTGGCCACGACGGTCACGAGATACCCTCGAGCGTTGCGCACGGCGTCCTTCATTTGTGCCCCCGAGACGATTCGAACGTCCGACACCCGCTTTAGGAGAGCGGTGCTCTATCCCCTGAGCTACGAGGGCGTGACAAGTTGTCCGCGCCCACTGTAGCAAAGTGCGCGCAGCGCCGCCCCCTCACCCACCCTGCGGACGCGGGGTTCACACGATGCGATACGCGCGGTAGCGACGGACGAGGCCGAGGCCCCACCTGGTAACCTCGGCCTCGCTTGACGTAACAATCAGCGGCGCTCCCAAGCGGTGTGGACCGCAGCATCAGCTTCGCCCAGGTGGGCGGAGGGAACGATCATGACCGGGCAGGTCGAATGTCCGAGCACGGTCTGAGAGGTCGAGCCAAGCAAGACACCGGCGAGGCCCCCACGGCCTCGGGTGCCCACGACGATCAGGTCGACGGCGGTCGAGAACTCGATGAGCAGCGAAGCGGCGGAGCCGTCGAGGGCGTGGCGTGCGACGTGCACGTCGGCACCGTCAAGGGCCGCCTTGATCGCCTGGTCCATGCCCTCACGCACCTGCGCAAGAAGGGCCGAGTGGTCGACACCGGTGGGCGTCCAGGTCATGACGGAGGGGCCGACCGCGATCGGAACTGCCGACACCGCTGTGACGCGCGCGTCCCACAGGCGAGCCTCGGAGATCGCGCGTTTGAGGGCGCAGGAGGGCTGATCGGTTCCGTCCACGCCGACGACGATGCGCACGACCGGGGTGAACTTCTTACCAGAGGTGTGACGCGGGACCACAACGACCGGGCACTTCGAGTGCGCGGGTAGAGCCGACGAGACGGTACCGAGAAGACGGTCGGCAAAACCGCCGCCCCCGCGCGAACCGACGACAATCAGGTCAACCTCGGCGGAGAAGTCAATGAGTACACCCGCCGGATCTCCGGGTTCGGTAGAGCCGGACACATGCGCCGCGCCGCGCTCGCGCGCCAATGCCTTGGCCTCCTCGACGACCTGTTCGGCCCCGGCCTTCAGAGCCTCATCATCGAGCACGGCGTAACCGCCATCGAGGGCGGCAGCTGAGTAGGAGGCCAGCGCGTAGGTACACAGGCAATGGATACGCGCTCCGGTGCGCGCGCCGCGATCGGCGGCCCATTTGACGGCGGCAAGGCTCTCCGTCGAGCCATCGACACCGACCAGAATGACTTCGGTAGAACTCATGATGTCCTCCTCGTGGTGGCAGTCACTTATATTGTGCCGTATTTTGACGACCAGCGAAAGCCCAACCTGGCGACAGACAACGATCCCCGCAGCCCGTTGGGGCTGCGGGGATCATCAGCTGTCTATCGCAGGCTCAGTAGCGCACGTAGGTAGCGCCGCCGCGGACCGGCGAAATCTGGGAGAGACGGCCGGGCACGGTGGCCTCGACCATCTGGCCGCCGCCGATGTAGATGGCGACGTGGCCGGGGTAGGACACGATGTCACCGGGCTGCGGGTCGGAGACGATGGTGCCGCCGGCGGCCTGAGCGGACGAGGAGTGCGGCAGGTTGATGCCAGCAGCCGCGTACGCGTACTTGACCAGGCCGGAGCAGTCGAGGCCCGCGAGGCTCTCGCCACCGTAGACGTAGGGGATGCCGGTCAGGCCAAGCGCGACGGAGACAATGTCGGAGCCCGCGGCGTTCAGGGCGGCCTGGCGAGCGGAGGTGTTGCTCGTGGCGGCGTCGGAGCGAGACTCCGAACGGGAAGCAGCGGACGAGTCGGAGGACTGCTCAGCAGCGGCCGGGGTCGCGGCGACGGGGGCCGGCGCGGGTGCCTCGGCGGTAACGGACTCGGCGGCATCCTCTTCGGCGGTCCACGCGATGTCCGGGACCTCAACCGTCGTCACGTCATCGACGGCAACGGTCGTGGTGTTCAGGTCCGCGCTCTGCGGCTCAGACTGGGGGGTTGCCGGGGCGGCGTTTGCAACGCCGGCGGCAATCGCGGTCAGCGCAACACCGGCTGCCGACGCGAAGGCGATCGGACGAGCTGCGGCGGAGGCGTTGAGGCCCTCGACCATGGTGTCGGTCAGCGGGCGACGAGCCAGGCGGTGACGCGGAGCAGGCTTAGTAGTCTTCACTCATATTCTCCCTGTTTCCCTGCGAGGTTAGCTGTCGGGTTCGGACGGGAGGTCCGGCTCGGCTTACGAGCTTCACCCCTAGGCGCTGAAGAGCCACGGTTGGGTTCCCCGCGTGAGACGATTTTTCCGCTCCATCCGTCGTCTCACTTCGGGCACCGGACGGGCGGGTGGTCTGATGACCGCTAGCAACTATACCCTCGCCAACTGATCAATGTCACGTTCTGGTAACATTCAATTCCCTCATCGTTACCATTCCGTGACATTCGCATCCCGCCATACCGGGAAAAACTCGCCCCATGCGCACGTTTTGCGATTCGAGACACACCCTTCGGAGACGACAAAAGCCGGGGCTTAACGCCCCGACTTCGTCACCCGTCGACCCTTACTCACCCCGCACGAAGAGGTGCGCAGCAAGAGCCATGGGAATCGTCAGGTAACCGCGAACCTCCCCGGCCTCGTCAAGGGCCGCCACGCGCACGACGGCACCGTGGCTGGACAGACCCACGCGAGCGCCCGGGCGCAGACCGAGTTCGTCGAAAGACGCCAGCAGCTCCGCCTCCGCCTGAATCGGCTCGCCAATGCGCGCCAGCGTCAGGGCTCCCACCTCGGGGGAACGCACCACCAGCTCAGCCGAATGAGTCCCCTCCAGCTGCTCGCAGCCGGGCATGGGGTTGCCATAGGGGTCCACGCACGTGTTACTCAGCAACTCCTCTAGCCGCGCCTCGACCGCATCGCTCATCACGTGTTCCCAGCGGCAGGCCTCATCGTGCACCTGGGCCCACTCCATGCCGATCACGTCGAGGAGGAGACGCTCAGCCAGGCGATGCTTGCGCAGCACCTCAGTGGCGTGCGCGCGGCCGACCTCGGTGAGTTCGAGGCGGCGATCGCCCATCACATGCAACAACCCGTCGCGCTCCATGCGTGCGACCGTCTGCGAGACCGTGGGGCCGGAATGCCCCAGGCGGTCGACGATACGCGCGCGCAGGGGGGTGACCCCGTCCTCCTCAAGCTCAAGGATGGTCTTGAGATACATCTCGGTCGTGTCGATCAGGTCTGCCACGGCGGCCTCCTTCTTCAAGCATGCAATATACACAGAATAGGGTCACCTTCCTTCTCGCAAGCGCAACGTGGCATTACTGCGGAAAAACGCGAGTGTCGACGCGTGCACACTCACGACAATTCGATTAACGAGCGTGATGGAAATACTCCATTCCTGGGGACTAGTCTGTTGCCATGGTGACTTTTCCCGATATCCCCCAGGCTCTTGCGCCCGCAGACGGGCGCTTCGGCTCCGGCCCCTCCAAGGTGCGTGCCGCCCAGCTCGAGGCACTCTCCTCTCCCCTCCTCATGGGCACCTCGCACCGCGCCAGGCCCGTGCGAGAGGTCGTCGCCTCATTAAAGAACGGCTTGCGTAGCCTTCTCACGATCCCCGACGACTATGAGGTCGTCCTGGGCAACGGCGGCGCCTCCGCGTTCTGGGACGTCGCCTGCGCGAGCCTCATCTCCTCGCGCGCGGCATTCGGCTCCTGGGGAGCCTTCGGTGCCAAGTTTGCTTCCGAGGCCGCTCATGCCCCGCACCTGGACACTCCCCTCATCGACGAGGCCACGTACGGTTCTCTCGCCACGGTGTCCCCCCGCGGGGCTGAGGAGGGCATCGACGTCTACGCCTACCCCCACAACGAGACCTCGACGGGCGTCGTCTCCCCCGTCTACCGAGTCGAGGTGCCGGGCGCGCTCACCATCGTCGACGGCACGTCGATCGCGGGGGCTACGCCGGTGGACCTCACACAGGTCGACGCCTACTACTTCTCCCTCCAGAAGTCCCTCGGATCCGACGGCGGTCTGTGGGCGGCCATCCTCTCCCCCGCCGCGATCGAGCGCGCGCGCCACATCGAGGCAACACCCGCGGGCAGGTGGATCCCACAGTTCCTCTCTCTGACCGGCGCGGTTCTCAACTCCGCCAAGGACCAGACGCTCAACACTCCCGCGCTCGCGACGATCATCATGGCTGAGTGCCAGGTTCGCTGGCTCCTCGACCGCGGCGGGATGAGTGCGGTGAGCGCCCACTGCGCCCACGCCTCGTCCCTCGTGTACGAGTGGGCAGAGACCAACCTGGCCGCCCGCCCCTTCGTCGAAAACCCAGCGTGGCGCTCCCCCGTGACCGCGACGATCGAGATCGACGAGGCCGTGGCCGTCTCCGAACTCATCGCACACCTGCGCTCACACGGGATTGTCGACATCGGCGCTTACCGAGGCGTGGGCGCGAACCAGCTCCGCATCGGCACGTGGCCGAGTGTGGCAATCGAGGACGTGGAGGCGCTCCTGGCGTGCATCGACTACTGCCTGGAGCGGGTGCTGTAGAACGCCCCCTCAGCTCGGGTCAACCGAGCGGCGCGGCGCGTCAACGGACGAATCCGCTTCGACGCCCACCCACGGGAACGTCCGGCTTCGCACGAGGCGCCCCTTCCAGTGGATCATCGCCCACGCTCCGCAGATGAGCGCGATACCGAGCGAGGCGATGCCGCCGACCAGGATCGACCAGCGCGCGCCAAACGTCGTGCCCACCCACCCGATGAGTGGCGAGCCGATCGGCGTCGCTCCCAGGAACACGAGCGAGTACAGGGCCATGACGCGCCCTCGCTTGTCTGGGTCGGTGCGTGTCTGCACGAGAGCGCTCGCGCTCGTGTTCATCGTCAGCATGCCAAAGCCCGTGGGGATCGACAGAAGCGCGAAGCACCAGTAGGAGGGTGCCAAGCCCAGGAGGATTTCGGCGATCCCATAGAAGGTGGCTCCCAGGAGGATCGTGCGCAGACGGGGAGCGCGGCGCGCAGCGCCCGTGGATCCGAGAATCGAACCGAAGGCCATGAAGGTCGAGAGGATGCCGAAGGAGCCGGCGGCTTTTCCGAAGACCGTCGTCGCCATGAGGGCGCTCGTCATCTGGAAATTCATGCCCAGGGCACTCACGACGAAGATCAACGCAAGGACGATGCGGATGTCGGTGCGACTATGCACGTAGGCGACGGACTCGCGCAGCTGACCCGGCATTCTGGGCACGAGGGTGCGCGGGTAGAGCTGGTCTACGCGCATGAGCGCCAGTGCGATCACGGGGGCCATGAACATGACCGCGTCGATGAGAAACACGGGTCCGATGCCCCACCAGTCGATGAAGAAGCCCGCCGAGGCCGGTCCGATGAGTCGCGCCGTGTGGAAAGCAGTCGCGTTCAAAGCCACCGCGTTCGCCATCTTCTCGTGGGGCACGAGCTCGCCGACGAAAGCCTGACGCGCCGGAGTGTCGATAGCGGAAATCGTCCCAGAAACAAAAGCCAGGACGTACTGGTGCCACAGCTCGCCCGTGCCCGTCAGCACGACGATGCCGATGACGAGGGACACGAGGCCAACCCCCACCTGAGTGCACTGGAGCAGTCGGCGCCCCGGGATGCGATCCGCGAGCACGCCCGCCGACGCGGAGAAGAGGATGATGGGGAGGAACTGCAGTGCGGTCACCAGGCCAACCTGGGAGGCGTCGTGGTCGGTGAGGACCGTCAGCACGTACCAGTCCTGGCCGACTCGCTGGAGCCAGACACCCGTCGACGCGATCAGGGACGCGATAAACCAGTAGCGGTAGTTCACGTAGCGCAGCGACTCGAATGTTGTCCCCATGGCGTTCCTCCCTCTCCCGATCTGCGCACAGCGCGAGGGTGGGGCTGGGATGGCCGGTCCTCCTCACGGATGCACCTTCTCAGGATACGACCGCCCCGCCGGAGCCTGGCTCCGGCGGGGCGGGACGAAGGCGAAGGGTGACGAATCAGCCGACGCCGAGGAGGCGCTGGATCGGCCCCATGAGGAAGTAAACGATAAACAGAACAGAGACCAGCCACATGAGCGGGTGGACCTTCAGGCCCTTACCCTTCACGAGCTGAATGAGCGCGTAGGTCACGAAGCCCACGCCGATGCCGACGGACACGGAGTAGCCGAAGGGCATGAAGGCAACCGTCATGAAGGCCGGGATCGCGACCTCCGGATCCTTCCAGTCGATGTCGAGCACCTGGGTCATCATGAGGTAGCCGACGAACACGAGGGCCGTCGAGGCTGCCTCGGTCGGGACCAGTTCGACGAGGGGAGCCAGGAAGGTCGACAGCAGGAACAGGATGCCGGTGACCACGGAGGCCAGGCCGGTGCGAGCACCCTCGGCCACGCCCGAGGCGGACTCGACGTAGGAGGTGTTCGACGAGACGCCACCGACGCCGCCGGCCACGGCGGCCAGGGAGTCGACGATCAGGATCTGGCGGGTCTTGGGCGGGTTGCCGTCCTTGTCGAGCAGATCGCCCTCGGCACCGACGGCCACCATGGTACCCATCGTGTCGAAGAAGTCAGCGAGCATGAGAGAAAAGACCAGAAGGATGACGGAGACGACGCCGAGCTTGCCGAAGCCTCCGAAGAGGTCCACCTTGCCGAGCGTGTCAAAGACGGGGACCGCGATCGGAGAGCCCTTGAGCTCGGGGACGGTCTGGCCCCAACCGGTCGGGTTGGTCTCGGAGATGCGGTCGATGTGGGCGAAGGCTTGGACGACCCCAGCGAGGACCGTCGCGGCAACGATCGAGATCAGCACCGAGCCCTTCACTCCACGCACGTGGAGAATGATCATGAGGAACAGACCGAACACGAAGACGAGGGCCGGCCACCCATCGAGCGAGCCGGAGATGCCAAACTCGACGGGGGTCGCACCCGCGCGCACGATGCCAGCGTTGACGAGGCCGATGAGGGCAACGAACAGGCCCAGACCCACCGTGAGGGCGGTCTTCAGGGCGGCGGGAACTGCGCGGAACACCGCCTCACGAAAACCGGTGAGGACCAGCAGGAAGATGAGGATACCTTCCCAAGCGATCACGCCCATGGCCTCGCCGTAGCTGAGGCCGGAGCCAAGAACCAGGGTGAAGGCGACGACTGCGTTGAGGCCGAGGCCTGCGGCGAGCGCCAGCGGGTAGTTCGCGACAACGCCCATGAGGATCGTCATGATGCCCGCGACGAGCGCGGTGCCGGCGGCGATACCCTGGGTCGTAATGGAGCCATCCTCGGGAACGGCGTTGCCCAGGATTGCCGGGTTGACGACCAGGATGTAAGCCATCGCGAAGAAGGTGACAATTCCACCGCGAATCTCGCTACCAATAGTCGAGCCGCGCTTGGAGATCTGGAAGAAGGAATCAAGTGACTGTGCGAAGCCGCCGCGGGATGGGGCGGTTTTTTCTTGTGTGCTCACCGGATAATCGTGCCCGGTCGCGGGCCCGCATGCAAACATAGTCGCCATATGCCCACTTGCTGAGAAAGCACCCGAGAGTCAGTCTCGGATGCTTCCTGTCAGTTCGTAGCAGAAGGCGTGTCAGTCGGGTTGCGCAGTACCCTCCGAAGCCTCGGTCCTGTCGGCCTCGTCCTTCCTCGGCTCATCCCTCTTCGCCTCGTTCGATGCTGGGGGCATCGGCTCCGCATCGAGCACCCCCTCGTTGACGCGCGACGGACGCACCGGCCACGCCGTGTCATTCTTGGGCACGTCGGTCTCCGAATGCGAGCCGCACGTGTGATCCAAGGACACAACGGCACCGTCGTCAGCCGCCCATTCGTTCGCACAGACGCCAAACATGGTGCGCATGCCGCCGCTCATCTTCATGAGGAAACCACACGAGGAGCAGGTGTTTCGCGGGCGACGACCGGACGTCGGCCCCCTCTCGGACTCGTACCACCGCTTGGCTGCCTGATCGAGCCCCTCCTGCGACAGGACGCGCGCACGTCCCAGCCCGAGTTCACGCACGACCGGCAGATCAAGGTCCTCGCTGGCATCCTCAAAACCCTGCTCGAGGCGTTCATCGTCCGCTTTGTACGGCAGGACATCATCTCGAGAAATGTCCGAGGGACGCAGGCGCTCTTCCCAGGGCACCCACTCCGGGGCCAACAGCGCACCCTCACGGGGAGTCATGTCAACCTCGCACACGGTGGCGACGCGTCCGCGCGGCACGCGGGCAACGGTGACCGCCCAGCACCAGCCCACGTAACCCGCGTCGGTCGACGCGAAGTAGTGGGTAGCCAGGCGCTCCGAGAGCATCTCGAAGCCCGCATGCTCGCCGACGGGACGCGGATAAGCCACCGCTTCGGCACCGGCGCGCGCGACGTCGACAGCGCCCTCCAGGACGGCGTCCTTCTTCACTGCCCGAACACGGGCCTGAGTCTTAGGCATCAAATTCCTCTGCGACGGCGCGCAGTACCTTCGCGATCTTGGTTGCGTTGTCCGGGTACGATCCGCGGCGCAGGGCGGCGCTCGAGGAATCGAGGAGCTTGATCAGATCCTCGACGACGGGCACCATCGCCTGCGGCTTGCGACGCTTGGCTCGGGCAACGGAAGCTGTCTCCTTGAGGAAACGCACGCTGAGCGCCTGCGGTCCCTTACGTCCGTCAGCAACCGAATACTCCACGCGTGAGCCCACTCGAGGGCTGGGGTGATCGGCCGGGAGCGCGGACGAGTGGAGGAAGACATCCGCCCCGTCGTCTCCTGCGATGAAGCCGAAACCGCGATCAGCGTCGAAGAACCTCACTTTACCTGTGGGCATGGTCCCCTCCTTCTATCAATAGTCTGAGAGCCCAATGGGCTACACCCATCATAGGATGCTCTGTCGATGCGCGCGGGAGGCGAGCCAACGCCTGTAGCGAACAGCACCGAGCACCCCATGCGGAAGCAACTTTCACGTAGACTGACCCCACGGAAACAATCACGCTGCGAAGGTTTCATCACATAGTCGACATAAGCTTCCAGCATGGTGTATGTTCATCTGTTCGCCACTTCGCAGGAGGACCCAGTGTCACGATTCCGCCGCTTCAGCCTCGTCGCTGTTCTCACAGCGATGCTGCTCGCGCTCGGCCTGCCGACGTTCGCAACGTCGCCGGTCACGGTCAGCGGGGCTGTCACTGACCCAGCGGGCTGGCTCGACAGCTCCGACCGTTCGACCGTCGAAGGGGCCGTCAGCAAGGCCGCCACTTCCGGCTCGAACATCTCCTTCATCTTCGTTGAAGACCTTTCGGGCTTGAGCGCCTACAAGTGGTGCACTCAAACACTGGAGGATTCCTCTCTCGGCCACTCCGACGTCATCTATGTCATCGCCTACACGGAGCGCGCCGACGCCGCGTGTAGCAACAACCCCTCCATCCAATCCCAGCTGTCCAACGCCATCAAGGCCGCCGAGGCGCAGCTGAGGTCGAACCCCCTGACATCGCGCGACGCCGCCAACGCGGCTACCGCCTTCGCTGACACCCTCGTTTCCCGCTCCTCGTCGGGGACCTCGTCACAGACCGCGCAGCCGACGAGCACTTCATCGTCCTCGTCGGGCGGCTTGAACTCCTTCTACATCCTGTCCGCCATGTTCGTCGGCGGCCTCCTCCTCATCGGCATCACGGTCGCCGCTTCCTCACGCCGCAGCAAGAAGAGCGCGGCGCACGCGATGGCCATCGACTCGGTAGCAGCCGAGAAGGCCGTCCAGGAAGCCAATCGCCAGCTGCTCGCCGCCGACGAGCAGGTGCGAACCGCGACTGACGAGTTGAACTTCGCTCGCGCACAGTTCGGCCTGACCTCGACGGATGACTTCGCAAGAGCGATCGAGAACGCGAAGGCCGCCGTGACGCGCTGCTTCGATCTCCAGGTGCGAATGAACGACGCGACCGCCACTCTTGAGCGCTCCGAGCTGGCGAAGAAGCTCATGCGCGACCTCGGTTCCAATCTCAACCCCCTGAGCCAGATCCAGGCCGCATTCGCCACCAAGCGCGCGGAGGAGGCGACGCTCCCCGAGCGCATCCGCGAGGCGCGCGAGCGCCTCGCCGAGGAGCTCACCGACCTCGAGCGCGCCAAAGCCGAGCTGGTCACCATCGCCGGCATCTACCCCGCACAGATGCTCGCCTCCCTCCAGGACAACCCCGAGCAGGCGGCCGCACTGCTCACCTCGGCGCGTTCCGCCCTCGATACCGCCGACGAGGTGGTGGACACGGACCGCACCCGCGCGGCTAGCGCCCTGGACACCGCACACCGCGCGCTGACGATGGCCAACCATCAGACGGACGCGATCTTCACCGCCAAGTCAGACCTCGACGCGATCCGCGACCGACTGGCCGGCGCCATCGGTTCGATCTCGGCGGATCTGTCGGACGTCGAGCGCCTCGACACCGATCCCGCAACCTTCACCCCCCTCGTCGCCGACGCGCGCGCGGCGATCTCCGAGGCTCAGGCTGCCCTGGCAAACAACGGCGACCCTCTCGCCGCGCTCGAGCACCTGCGCACTGCCGAGGCGACCATCGACGCCGCCCTCGCACCCCTGCGCACCAGCCAGGAGGCCCGCGACAAGGCTTTCTCCGCGGCGACAAGCCAGATCGCCCTCGCGGAATCCGCCGTCGGCCAGGCGCAGCGCTACGTGCAGGGGCGCCGCGGCGCCATCGACCTGCAGGTGCGCGGCACGCTGAACAACGCCGAACAGGCGCTGCGCGCGGCGCACGACTCCCTCGACAAGGACCCGCAGGCAGCTGCCACTCACGCGGCCAACGCCCGCGCGTTCGCCGACCGCGTCATGGCCACCCCCATTCAGCCGACTACCGGCAGCTGGGGAAGCGGAACGAGCAACAACGGTTCCTTCACCGGTTCCTCACTCGGCGACTTCCTCCTGTGGTCCACGCTCTTCTCGCAGTCGGGCCCCGGCTACCAGGGCCGACGCGACCGCGACTACGACCGCTTCGATCATTACGATCGCGGCTCCCGTTCATCCGGCTCCGGCTGGTCCTTCGTCTCCGGCTCCGGCTCCAACTGGGGCGGCGGCTTCGGCGGCTCCTCCGTTTCCGGCTCCGGCTCCAACTGGGGCGGCGGCTTCGGCGGCTCCTCCGTTTCCGGAAGTTTCTGACCTCCCAACCCACCCATGAGGCCGCGACGTTCTGCATGTGCGGGCCTCACGATGCCCTGCCCCTCGGAAAACGTGAGTGAGTCCGTCACGGCTCGGCATATTTCCTCGTAAACTAAGGATGCTCGCGAGGCTGCGCCGCACCATACAGTGCGATGTCGACGCTATCAAGCCACGCAGCCAGAGGTTTATCCGCTTCACCGACGAGCAGGAGGCACCGTGTCACGGATCCGACGCCTGGGCTTCGCAGCCATCGTGATGGCTGCGATGCTGGTCGGCGGCGCGCCCGCATTTGCGACCGAGCCGCTCACCACGAGCGGACACGTCACCGATCCCGACGGCTTCCTGAGCGACGATGAGCGCACCCGACTTGAGAGCGAAGCAGAATCGCTGCGTTCCACCTACGGCACAATTATCGACGCAGTCGTTATCCCCAATTTCTCCGACCAGGAACCGGCCGTTTGGTGCCAGGCCACCCTCGAGAAATCACGTACTGCGGAAAAGGGCATCCTCTACGTTGTTTCCTACGAGGATGGCACAGACTCCTACTGCGCAGATGCACAATTCGCTCGAAACCTGACAACGGACCCGTCCCTCAAGCGAATCTTCGACGATGCCCTGGCGAGCGCTCGAAACAACTACACATCGAGCCCATTAACCAGCGATGCGGTGAGCGCCGGCATCAGCTCTTTCATCAGCGATATCGACACCGCCATCTACATTCACGCGCAAGTGCATCGCCACAACGTCACGATGCAGCAAGGGCAGGACAGTAGAAACAAGGACGACACAACCCGCATCGTCATCATTTTCATCATCGCAGGCGGGTTGCTCATCCTTACCCTTTTTCTCGAGCTGCGGGCCAAGCTGCGCGAACAAGAGCAAGACGACGGACGCGACACGAAATCCGCGGACCTCACCCCTCTCGTCGACCCTGTGAGGCGCGAAGCCTTGAGGTTAGCCGCGGAAGCACGGCGGCGCTTGTCGGAGGCCGAGGAACAGGTGCGCGCCGCGGAAGAGGACTGGAATTTCGCTCGCGCCCAGTTCGGTAGTGCCGCGGCTGAACAGTACGGGCGCCGCCTCGAGGCGGCCAAAGAGGCTATCGCACGCGGCCTCGACACACACAAACAGATCGAGCAGACCCCTGATTCCCATGCCAAGCGACGCCTCGCCACAACAATCACGGAGGATCTCGACAAGAACCTGGCACCCCTGCAGGATGCTCGCAAGGAGTTTGCCGCACAGCGCGAGAAGCGCTCATCGCTTCCCACGCAGCTTGCCGACGCTCGCGAACGTCTCGTCGAGGAGCTCGCCGATCTGGAGCGCTCGAAGGAAGAACTCTCCAGCATCGCGGGCCTCTACCCCGAGTCCATGCTCGCTTCCCTCCAGGACAATCCGCAGCGCGCGGAACAGCTGCTGGAGTCCGCTCGCGCGGCGTTGGAGACGGCCGGCGCGCATCTCGACACCGACGCCACCCGCGCAGCATCCGCGCTGGATACCGCCCAGCGCGCACTAACCATGGCCAATGCGCAGACGGATGCAATCTTCTCTGCGAAGACCGATCTCGATGCCTTCCGCGAGAGGCTCATTTCTTCCATCGGATCCGTGTCCGCCACCCTGACGGAGGTGAAGCAGCTCGATTCCTCCGATGTTTTTTCTCCCCTTCTCGACGAGGCCGAGGCCGCCATCACCAGGGGACAGCGCGCGCTAGTCAGCGACGAGGATCCCCTCGGTGCGCTCGAAAACCTTCGCGACGTGGAGCTCCGAATGGATGCGATCCTCGCTCCACTCATGACTCAGAAATAAGTTACGCGCAAGGCGAAAGGTACCGCCCAGCGCCATATTCGTGACGCTGATGCCACCGTCGCCTGGGCTCGCAAGTACTGAAGGACCACGAGGGTTCGGCACTGTTCGACGTGAACAAGCTGATGAGCGAAGCCGACCAGGCAATGACCGAAGCGCGCGCAGCCCACGACGAAGATCCCCTAGATGAATTTGTAAGAACCTTCCGCATTGAAAACGAACAGGATGTTGAAACTCAGCTGATTTCAGGGAATTACTTTTAGGTACTTTCAATGTCAGGATTTTAAAATGGGGTAAAAGCGAGACAATAACGAATGACTCCCATTTGGTTCTAAAATCTACGATACCTAAGGAAGTTGATAGACGGATAATGGCCAAATTTAGTTTAGAAGAACCCCCAGTAAGGCACGGAATATTGTTTAGTACGTGTAACCCAGAAAGAAATAAAATGACTAGCTATAGCTAGAGTAAAAATGGTTGCAATACTCAACACTGTTATAGGATTAGAAGCGAAAAGCAAAGAGGGAATCAAGGCAGCCAGATAGAGTGTCGCTTGAGCACAGTAGTAACTTCTCGGATAGCGAAGATAGTTTTTGTTATAGGGCCCATTTGCTAGGACAGCAGCTTGGAAGAGGCCAATTCCGATATAAAAGAAGCTGATTGCAACGAGAAGATTAGCCTCGGGATTCAGGAGATAACCCATCGAAACTGTCATCAACATAAGCCCGATGAAAATAGGATAGTGACTATAAATTATAAATAATCCCCTTTGATTGGATCCTTGATCAATAGCATGGTCAAATTCGCCAAAATAAAACAAGAACAGGGAAAGCATGATAACGAAATTGAGAACCGAATAAATCGAGAAATTCTCAACTGTAAAGAAGCTGACTAGCCCAATAACCATTTCTCCAAACGTAATAATGACAAGAAGGGAGACGCGCTCGATTAAATGGGGAAGATTTACCTGGAAATGCTCATCTTTAGTAATCAAGAAAATTGGCACAATAAATGTTAGCAGAATACTAGCAATAAAGACATAGACTCCAACGTGAATTGGAAAAAGGGCTGCCAGATAGACTCCTAAGCTTTGTAGACCTGTTAACCATAGAAAACCTTTAATGCTTTCCCGATCAGCATTATCGGTTGATCCTCTAAAAAACTGAACCAAATATTGAAAAAATAAGGTAAGGGTTAATGTGCCAACAGCCCAACAGGTATAATAGTACCATTGCTGCCAATTGTATCCAATCATATTGGATATAAAGAGCATAAGTCCCATGTTGATAAACATGATTACCATGTTAAATAACGAGTTTGTTCCATAGCGATTGGTATAAATGGTTTGAATCATCCAGGAATTGATGATAACCATGACAGAGATGAAGAAATCAAGTAAAGAATCCCAAGCCAAAACACCGTTATGAAAAGGGTGAATTAAAGCAGTTGCTTTTGAAATTGCAAAAACAAACACTAGGTCATAAAATAGTTCTGAAAATTCTACACGTTTATGCTTGATAAGGGTCGCCATCTTAAGACCTTTCTATTTTAGAGGTGCAAGTGATCGTAACATGCATGATAGTACATAGCGCAACAAATAAACTCATAGTGTTTCAATATTAAAGTGAGATTATTCTCACTTATTATTAAATCTAATAGCTCCTCGTTTTCAATCAAGAGTTCTAATGGAGATTTTCTCTCGCTACAATAAAACCAGGTTCATTTTGGTTATGAAATGTCTTTTTCTGAGAAGTTGAATCAACATACAACTCTCCTCCATCTTCTATGTATAGCTGATTGCCTCTTGGTCGGTAGAGTAAATCCTCTAAGTATTATCCATCAGCATGTGGGAAATGCTCGATACATGTGACAGCTCTTAAGACTTCACCTATTTGATCAGAGCATTTATTAGATTCAAGAACACTCTTTTCTAACTCAATCTCTTTACTAATTTCAAATAGTTAGGTTGGAGTTGCATTACAACATTCTGCTATATTATCCGTGATTTACAAAGTTAGTATAGCCATTTTGTATTTCGCAATCGGAGATGGACTATTTCCTGATTCCTACACCGTCCATCTGAAAGACCTCAACATTCCCAGTACTATCTGTGATCGCCCCAATCTGAGCGCGGGCGCTCGCCCGGATGACCTGGGGTTGGAGGTGACGGGTCAGCGCATTGAGGCAGACCATGCAGTATTGGCATGCCGTATTGCTGGTGAGGGTCGGTGGTGCCGACGCTGCGGGTGCCAGGGCATTTCTCGTGACACGGCGGTCAGGCGCTTGGCGCACGAGCCCTGAGGGTGGCGTCCCACATCTGGCTGGCCTCCCAGCCCAACACGTAACGCGAGCGCATGGCGATCGTCGCGATGGATCGATTCCCGGGTTCACAAACGCAGCCACTGTAGAACTCCCCGGCGCGAGGGTGGTCATGGATCTCTTCCACGTCGCGCACCTGGCCGGGGATGCTCTCGATGAGTGCCGCAGGCACATCGGGCAAGAACGTCACCAGCGACGCGGGCATCCCTACCGCCCTCACGGAGATCGTCACACTGGGAAGAACGCTCAAACGGCGATCCAGAGATATCCTGGCCTACTTCGACCACCCCCACACCGCAGGCGGTCCCATCGAAGCCATCAACGGCCACCTCGAACACCTACGCGGCTCCGCACTCGAACTTGCGAAACCTCACCAACGACACCACCCGAGCACTCCTCGAAACAGGAGGATTCAGACCCCAACGACACCCCCAATTATGAAGAGCCGCTTTTTCCTGTTGACTTAGATGCCCCCTACAGGCAATCGCAGCGGCCTCGCGAGCCACCACGCTCGCCCAACGCGCGCTTGCGGCACCGGGACGACGATAGAGGAGGTTGACGAACATTCATCACCGCACGTGCTGACAATCATGACGACGTTGCGCATGACCATACCCGACACCGGCTCACGCCCGGCCGATTTCCACCCGCACCCGACCATCACGTACACTGGTCCCATACCAAAACAATGTGACTCAAAATACATTAGATTAAGGGCGTTGCGCCTCGCAATGATGTATTTTAATTTGTTCGCCACTAACCGAGGAGGATCACATGCCACGGATTCGAGACTCTCGAACACGTGAGCACCACGCGAGCCAGGCCAGACGCCACGCTCGATCCAATTCGTCTCACGTGGCGCCACTCGGGAGGCACACGCTCAGCGTCATCGCACCCCACTCCCCCACACACACTGATCCGACGACCGGCTTGGGCAACCTGTAGCCCACCAACCAATCGCGCGAGGCCTCATCTCGCTCACAACCCGCGCGCACGCGCACCAACCCACACCGCGCAGATGCGCACCACCCACAAAGGAGAACATCATGGCCGAAAAGCAGACGATCATGGGCCGCATCGCCCAGCTCGCGAAGGCGAACATCAACGCGCTCCTCGACAAGGCTGAGGACCCGGAGAAGATGATCGACCAGCTGATCCGCGACTACACCAACTCGATCATTGAGGCCGAGAACGCGATCGCTCAGACCCTGGGCAACCTGCGCATGGCCGAGAAGGACTACGAGGAGGACGTCAAGGCCGCCGCCGACTGGGGCCAGAAGGCCGCCGCCGCCTCCGCCAAGGCTGACTCCCTGCGCGCCGCCGGCGACGAGGCTGGCGCCACCAAGTGGGACGACCTGGCCAAGGTCGCGCTCGGCAAGCAGATCCAGTTCGAGAACGAGATCAAGGCCGAGGAGCCCACGCTCCAGGCCCAGCGTGACGTGGCCGACCGCCTCAAGCGCGGCCTCGCACAGATGAAGGACAAGCTCACCGAGCTGAAGACCCGCCGCGACCAGCTGATCGCCCGCGAGAAGACAGCCAAGGCGCAGGCCCAGGTCACCGACGCCCTCAGCTCCATCAACATCCTTGATCCCACGAGCGAACTCGGCCGCTTCGAGGACCGCGTCCGCCGCCAGGAGGCCCTCGCTCAGGGCAAGATCGAGCTGGCCGCATCCTCGCTGGATGCCCAGTTCGCTGAGCTCGAGACAGACTCCTCGCAGATCGAGATCGAGGCTCGCCTGGCCGCCCTCAAGGGCAACAACACGCAGGCGTGAGGGGCGCGGCTGACGCCGCACCCATACGCAGGCCGGGCGGCCCCCCCGAGGGGCCGCCCGGCTCATTTGTATGCCCGGCGCTGGTTCGTGCGACGCGATGTCTTACAGGAAGGCCATCGGGTCGAACTCGTCGATGTCGATGATGTGGAGCCTGGGCAGTCGGACCTGGAAGGCGTGCACATCGTATTCGAGGTCGATGATCTCTAGGCCTCGCTCCTCGAGCTCGTGGAGCTGGGAGGAGAGAAACTCCTTGAAACACATGACCGCAACGCGACGCCCCTGGTCGAGGAGGGTCTCAATCTGAGGGAGGAAGTCCGCGTCATGGCTGGCCAGGATGACGTCGCCCGAGCCGAGATGTGCGATCGCATCCATCGTGCGCTGAAGACCGACATCGACAACCTTCATGTCGACGGGGCCCGACAGGGGGATGACCGAGTAGTCCATGGCTGTCAGGGCCTGAACGAAGCCCATCGGCAGGAAGCCGGACGAGCCGTTCAGGAAGAACAGACCCTTCGCCTTCTGGCCCCAGCGGCCGTGGGCGCACTCGAGTACGCGGTCCCAGCGGGGACGCTCCTCGGGGTTGGGACGACGATCAAGGACGGATAGGCCCAGGGTCGCATCAATATTCTCGCCATCTACGACGAGGTATGTCGTTTGTTTATTAGGGTTTTCCATGGGATTAGGGTATCCAATGATTGTCCGGACCTATGCGGCCTTGAGTCCTATGTAAGACCAGATAGGGCGAGGCCGGGACCGCTCAACACAGCCCCGGCCTCGTCAATCTCGAGGGGTGTCGATCACTTCACGTCGTCGTCAACCCAGTCGAGCGTACGCGTGACGGCCTTCTTCCACAGGCGGTAGGTGCGGTCGCGCTCTGCCGGCTCCATGGACGGGGACCAGCGCTTACCTTCCTGCCAGTTGGCCACGACGTCCTCGGTGCCCGACCAGAAGCCGACGGCCATGCCAGCGGCGTAGGCGGCACCCAGGGCGGTCGTCTCGATGACCTTCGGGCGAACAACGTCGACGCCGCACAGGTCGGCCTGGAACTGCATGACCAGGTCGTCGTGCGTCATGCCGCCGTCAACCTTGAGCTCTTTGAGCGGCACGCCGGAGTCCGCGTTCATCGCGTCGAGCACCTCGGCGCTCTGGAATGCGGTCGACTCCTCGACGGCGCGGGCGATGTGGCCCTTGTTGACGTAGCGGGTCAGGCCTACGATCGCACCGCGAGCATCCGAACGCCAGTAGGGGGCAAACAGGCCCGAGAACGCGGGAACGAAGTAAACGCCTCCGTTGTCCTCAACCGTGCTGGCCAGCTCTCCGATGTCCGAAGACTTGACGATCATGCCCAGGTTGTCGCGCAGCCACTGGACCAGCGAGCCTGCGACGGCGATCGAACCTTCGAGCGCGTAGACGGCCGGCTGGTCGCCAATCTTGTAGGCGACCGTGGTGAGCAGGCCGTTGTCCGAGAAAACGGGCTCGGTGCCGGTGTTCATGAGCATGAAGCAGCCGGTGCCGTAGGTGTTCTTCGCCATGCCCTTCTCGAAGCAGGCCTGGCCGAAGGTAGCCGCCTGCTGATCGCCGAGGATGCCGGAGATCGGAGTGTCGACGAGCAGACCGTTCTTGCGGCCGTAGCCGTAGATCTCGGAGGAAGACTTGATCGCGGGAAGCATCGACATCGGAACGCCGAAGATCTCGCAGACGTCCTCACGCCACTGGAGCGTGCGGATGTCCATGAGCATGGTGCGCGAGGCGTTGGTGACGTCGGTGCAGTGCACGCCACCGTTGACGCCGCCGGTCAGGTTCCACAGGACCCAGCAGTCGGTGTTGCCGAAGAGCAGGTCGCCGGCCTCGGCGCGCTCACGGGCACCCTCAACGTTGTCTAGGATCCACTTGATCTTGGAGCCGGAGAAGTAGGGGGACAGGCCCAGGCCGCAGATCTGGCGGAAGCGGTCCGGACCCTCGTCGCCCTCGAGCTCCTTGACGATGGGGGCGGTGCGCATGTCCTGCCAGACGATCGCGTTGTAGACCGGCTCGCCGGTGTTCTTGTCCCACACAACGGTGGTCTCACGCTGGTTGGTGATGCCGACGGCGGCGAGGTTGTGGCGGTTGATCTCCGCCTTCTGCAGGGCTTCAGCGACGACGGTGCGGGTCGTCTCCCAGATTTCGATGGGATTGTGCTCCACCCAGCCCGGGTTCGGGAAGATCTGGGTGAATTCCTTCTGTCCGACGGAGATGATCTCTCCGGCGTGGTTAAAGATGATCGCGCGGGTCGAGGTGGTGCCCTGGTCGATGGCGAGAACGTACTTTTCGGTGGTGGTCATGAGTGTCCTTTCGGGGGCGTTGTCACGTCGTTGTGTGCGCCGCGTCGATCCGCCTGCGCGGCGGGTGGGCTTTCGGACCCACAGATTGATGACCCCGGCGGTGGGGTATCACGCGGGCGAAGGCCGTCAAGGCCTCGCCCGCGCACTCACCCTCAGGCGAAGGCGAGGAAGTAGAGAACGGTGCCGATGATGGCACCGATGATCGGGCCGACGACCGGGACCCAGGAGTAACCCCAGTCGGAGCCACCCTTGCCCTTGATCGGCAGGATCGCGTGAGCGATACGGGGGCCGAGGTCACGGGCCGGGTTGATGGCGTATCCGGTGGGACCACCGAGCGAGTTACCGATGGCGACGATGATCAGGGCGACGCCGAGCGGGCCGACCGCGGTCTCGGTGTAGCCGGATACCCAGATCCACAGGATCAGGACGGCGGTGCCGATGGCCTCAGTGAAGCAGTTCCAACCGTAGGAGCGGATCTCGGGTCCGGTGGAGAACACGCCGAGCTTGAGGGCAGCGTCGCAGTCCTCGTCGAAGTGCTTCTTGAACGTCAGCCAGCACAGAATAGCGCCGACGAAGGCACCGAGGAACTGGGCGACGATGTACACGGCGACGTTCATCCCGGTGACGGGGATTGCGCCGGCGAGGGTCACCTCAGAGTCAAACATGTAACCGACGACCTTGGCGATCGTCACGGCGGGGTTCAGGTGGCCGCCGCTACGGAACGCGACGTAGACGCCTGCGAAGACTGCGAGGCCCCATCCCCAGTTGATAAGCAGCCAGCCGCCGCCCTTGCCCTTAGACTTAGGCAGCAGGTTCGTGGCAACGACGCCACCACCCAGGAGGAGCAGGACCGCAGTGCCGAGGAACTCAGACCAAAAAATCTGCGCTGTGGTCGGGGCAACCATATCAGCGGCTGCCGGGAGCAGTGTTGTGAACATGTTTCTCTATCTTTCTCCGACGCTCCTTCGCGTCGGTTCGCCGGTGCTCTGTCACCGATAACTGTGTACCGTCGAACAATATCCGCTCGAACATAGTTCGCGGGTCACATCACAGTATGACACCTGATGCACGTTAGCCCAAACTGAGTGCACATCCGTGCAGCCTTATCGGTGCGATGCTGACCATCTGCCGCGCTTTTGATTGTCAACACTTCGGACTCTTTAATTCCCAAAATCACACATCTGCACGCCTGTGCATGGCACACTAGAAAACGTGACAATACGTGACGAACAGGCGCACGAGGCCGCCTCGATGTACTACCTCCAGGGGCAGACGATGGAGACAATCGCCCGCCACCTGCAGATATCACGCTCCTCGGTCTCTCGGCTTCTCGCCCACGCGCGAGAGGTCGGCCTGGTACGCATCTCGGTCTCCGCTTCCCCCGGGCTGAAGGGGACGCTTGCGGGGCAAATCGCTGACCTGTTCGGAGTTCAGGTCTCCGTCGTCCCCGTCCACGACGTGCACACCGAGGTCAACCGCCTACACAACGTCGCCCTCGTCGCCGCAGAACATCTCGTCGATATGCTCTTCCCCGGTGTCACCCTCGGTATCGCCTGGGGAAACACGACCGCAGAGGTCACGCGAGCGATGCCGCACGTATCGTTCCCCGGCTCAGCCGTCGTCCAGCTCAACGGAGCGGCTACCGCCACCGAGTCCGGCATGCCCTATGCCGAGGCCATCATCGCCCGAGCAGCAAAATGCATCGGCGGACGCATCGTCAACTTCCCCGTGCCCGCCTTCTTCGACTACGCGGACACGAAGACGGCCCTGTGGCGCGAGCGCTCCGTCCGGTCCGTCCTGAGCACCATCGATAACGCCGACGTCGCACTCTTCGGCGTGGGTTCGATGTCCGCTCGACTCCCCTCCCACGTGTATTCCGGCGGCTTCCTCGACCCCAACGAGATTGCGGCCGCTCAAAACGACGGCGTCGTCGGCGACGTGTGTACGGTCCTCATCCGAGAGGACGGCTCCACCAACATGTCCCTCAACGAGCGCGCCTCCGGCCCGTGCCCGGCGACGCTTAAGAAGATCCCTCGACGCCTGTGCGTCGTTTCGGGCGCTTCCAAGGCCCTCCCGCTGCTGGGAGCCCTGCGCGCAGGGGTGGCCACCGACCTCGTTCTTGACGACGCTGCAGCCCATGAGCTCCTCGACCTCGTCCACACGCGCATGGCTGCCCGACGCTCCTATATCTGAGCACGAGGAACACCAACGCACGCGAAAGGCCCCGGCCTCGTCCATGAAGGGGACGAGGCCGGGGCGACTCAGCGCGCTGTTCAGCCCAGGCGCTTGACCAGCGGGAACGGAATCGTCTCGCGGATGCCCTGGCCGGTGAGAACCATGAGCAGGCGATCGATGCCCATGCCCATGCCGCCACACGGCGGGAAGCCCTGTTCCATGGCAATGAGGAAGTCCTCATCCATAACCATGGCCTCGGGGTCGCCGTTGGCGGCCGCCAGGGCCTGCGCCTCGAAGCGCTCTCGCTGAACGACCGGATCGGCCAGCTCGGAGTATGCGGTGCCAGTCTCGAAGCCACGCACGTATAGGTCCCATTTTTCGGTGAGGCCGGGGCGCGATCGGTGGTAGCGGGTCAGCGGAGAGGTATCCTCCGGGAAGTCGTAGACGAAGGTCGGTGCCCACAGCTTGGATGCCACAAGCTCCTCGAAGATATCCTCAACGATCTTGCCGGACACGGCGTAGTCATCGACCTCAAGGCCCACGCGCTCGGCGTACTTGACAAGGGTCTCGCGCGGCGTCTCCACCGTGATCTCCTCGCCCAGAGCATCGGAGGTTGAACCGTACAGGTCGATGCGATCCCACTGCCCCGACAGGTCGTACTCCGTGCCATCGGCCAGACGTACGATCTCCTCCCCCTCAGACAGGTCGAAAGCGTCACGAGCTGCCTGCTGGATGAGGTCGCGCGTCAGGAGCGCCATGCCGTTGTAATCCGAGTAGGCCTCGTAGGCCTCCAGGGAGGTGAACTCGGGGCTGTGCGAGGAGTCCATGCCCTCGTTACGGAAGTTGCGGTTCATCTCGAAGACGCGGTCCACGCCGCCGACAACAGCGCGCTTGAGGTAGATCTCCGTCGCGATGCGCAGGTAGAGCTCGGTGTCGAGAGCGTTCATGTGCGTCGTGAAGGGGCGGGCCGATGCCCCGCCGTGAATCACCTGCAGCATCGGCGTCTCAAGCTCGATGTAGTCGCGGCGGAAGAAGTTCTCGCGAATCGAGCGGTTAACGGCCGCGCGGATGCGGACCATGTCGCGCGCAGCGGGGCGCGTGATGAGGTCGAGCTCGCGGCGGCGGATGCGCTGATCCTCGGACAGCGTAATGTCTTCGCCGTCCTCGGTGGTCCAGGTCTTAGGCAGGGGGCGAATCGCCTTGGAGGCGATGGCCCACGAAGCGTCGGGGGCGGGCAGCGCGGTGGGGGCAGCGTCATACTCAGCCTGCGCCTCGGGGGTAACCTCGGCAGGAGCCGCGAAGATCGACAGCTCGCCGCGGCGCGAGGAAATCACACGGCCGTGGACGAAGAGGTGATCGCCCAGGTCGACGTCGTTCTTATAGGCAGCCAGGGACTCCGCGCCGACCGAGGCGGCGGAGAGCATGACCTGAATCTTGTTACCTTCGCCGTCCATGAGCGTCGCGAAGCACAGCTTGCCGCCATTGCGCGCGAGGATGACGCGGCCCGCCAGGCCTACGTAATCCTCGGTCTCTTCGCCGGCCTCGAGGTGAGCGTACTTCTCGCGCACCTGCTTGATGGTTGTCGTGATCGGCAGGCGCACGGGATAGGCAGGAATGCCAGCCTCCATGAGGCGTGCGCGCTTAGCCGCGCGTACCTTGACCTGCTCGGGGGTGTCGTCTGCGGGAGCTTGCGTGGGCGTGGAGGAAGAATCGGTCATGCGCCTATCGTAGCGGGATTTGGCCGCGCAACGAGAAAGGGGCCCGGTTGGGCTCCTCACGCACCCGGCAGGTCGGCCGCGTAGGGAGCTGACGAGGACCCGCCGATCCCCTGCGTGGAGTGGGCGGCGGCCGCACAGGCGAGGGCGAGCGCCTCGGCCCACGGCATGCGGCGGGCTCGGCGCGCCCAGGCCAGAGCCGCCGAAAAAACATCCCCCGCACCCGTCGTATCCACCGCCGTCACCGCGGGCGCCGGCACACGCAGGATCTGCCCGTCAACGCACGCAACCGCGCCGTTCTTGCCGCATGTGACCACACAGTCGCAGCCGAACGACGCGAACCAACGCGCAGCGTCCCCCACGCTCTCGGTGCGCGCGTAGGCGAGCGCCTCCTCCTCGTTGGGCGTGCACACATCAGCTACGCGCAAGGCCTCCAGGTCGGCCGGATCCCAGGCCCCGGCCTCGTCCCATGCCGTGTCCGCCAGCACCCACGTCCCGCGCTCGCGCCAGGAGGACACGACCTCACTGTTCGCGCTGATTCCCCGAACGTCCGCGAGCAGGCACGCCGGCGCGCCGCCTCCCAAGAGGGGCAACGCAGTGGTCCCGCGCGTGGTCATCGCGCGATCGCCGTCGAAGGAGAGGGAGACAGTCACGTTTTGATCGCCCACGCGCTCACACGAGGACGTGTCCACGCCCTCGCGCACGAGCATCTCGTCCACAAACTGACCCATCTGATCGACGCCCACGCGAGCATGCAGGCGCACGGGTGCGCCTAGGCGAGCCAGCGCAATCGCCTGATTGGCCGCGCCACCCGCGCACATGAGCGCTCCCTCCACCCAGGCCTCGCGGCCGGGAACCGGAGGACCATCGAGGGGGCCCATGACCACGTCAAGGAAGGTCGGACCGTACACCGCGAACTGAGATGCGGCGGGTACTCGAGATGCCACAGGTCCTCCTAGACGTGAGCGCGACTACAATATGTCAGTGAGCCACCACTATACGTATCCAGAGAGGATGCCCGCCATGCAGCTCACCATCGTCGGAGGAGGGGGCTTCCGGGTCCCTGCAATGATCGACGTCTTGGCCCGTTCACGCTCGGGTCGCGGCGACTACGCTTCCCTCGACGTCGACCGCGTCATCCTGTTTGACACCGACGTACGCAGGCTCGACGCGATGATGGCCGTGCTGTCCTCGTTGGACTTCCCACACTCCCCGACCGTGCGCGGAACGACGAACATCAGCGAGGCGCTTCCCGGAGCCGACTTCGTGTTCTCCGCGATGCGCGTGGGCGGGACCTGCGGACGGGTCCTCGACGAACACTGCGGCCTCGACCATGGGCTGCTCGGTCAGGAGACAGTTGGCGTGGGCGGTTACTGCTACGCGTTCCGTTCGCTCGGGCCGGCACTCGAGCTGGCCCGCGCCGCAGCCCGCCTGTGCCCGAACACATGGCTCATCAACTTCACGAATCCGGCCGGGATCATCACCCAGGCGATGCGTTCCGTACTCGGCGAGCGCGTCATTGGCATCTGCGACACCCCCATCGGGCTCGTCAACCGCACGCTGAACGCCCTGAACATTCCCGAGGAGGAGCGCGCCGACGTGTCCTTCGACTACGTGGGCCTCAACCACCTCGGCTGGCTGCGCTCGCTGTCGGTCGGCGGCCACGACATCCTCCCGCGACTCTTCGCCGACGAGGCGGCCCTGGGATCCATGGAAGAATCCCGCGCCATCGGCACGGACTGGATTCGCGCGCTGGGTGCCCTCCCCAACGAATACCTCTTCTACTACTACTGTCATCGCGAAGCCATGGCCCGCATCCACCAGGATCAAACCCGCGGCGAGTACCTGCGCGATCAGCAGGAAGCCTTCTACAACGCCGTCCTCTCCCACCACGAGCAGGCGGGACGGACGTGGATCGATGCGTTCGCCGACCGGGAGGCAACCTACATGGCCGAGGCCCGCGACGTCGACAAACGCTCCGGCAGGCGCGCCGAAGACATCGCGGGCGGCGGCTACCAAAAGGTGGCTCTCGACCTCATGAACGCGCTCGCTACGAACACTCCGGCGCGCATGATCCTTAACGTCGGTAACAGCGACGGCGGATTCTCCTCGATTCCGACGCTGCTCGACACGGACGTCATCGAGGTTCCCTGCGATGTCGACGCCTCCGGCGTGCATCCAATTCCGGTTGCGCCCTTGAGCGGCGCGGCCCTCGGCCTCGTCCAATCCGTGAAGGCCTGCGAGAATCTCGTCATCGACGCCGCCCGCGAGCGCGATCGCACTCTCGCGTGGCAGGCGCTGGCGCTGCACCCTCTCGTCGACTCGGTCAACGTCGCGCGCGACGTGCTCGACCAGGCAATTCGCACAAATCCGCTGGTCGCCGCCGCCTTCGACTGAGGAACGCCCATCCCGCGCTGCGCACTGTGCGCCGTCCTCAACGCGCACCCATCGACGCGCTGTGCCCCGGTCTCATACAGACGAGGCGGGGGTACAGTCTGGGGAACGAGCCGACTACCGGGCCCTCACCCGCGCGTGTCCCAGCGGAAGAATTCTTCTCCTCCCACGTAGCCGTGGGGGTGCCCCGCGTCGCGGGTGCCCTGTCGGATCCAGGACTCCATTCGATCGAGGTCGTCGAATTGGGTGACGTGCTCACGCACCGCCCTTACCTTGGACTCGACGTCCGAGCGGTCCAGCTCGACGACGTGGTTTGTCGACGGGCCACCTTGGAACCACACCTCCTCGACGACGTGGGCTTCCAGGCCCTCGTCGAGCAGCTCTGGGAAGGCGAAAGGGTTGCGCGCGGCCGGGTAGACGGCGTCCGTGACTGCGGCGCCCACGGCCCGGTGGTCGGGGTGATTGGCGTAGATGGACGACCAGTTGTATTCGGGCGACAGCGTGAGGATCAGGTTCGGCTTCACGCGTCGAATGAGGGCGACAATATCGCGTACGAGGCCGTGGGAGGGTGTCACCATACCGTCGGGGTAGCCGTCGAAGAAGACGAGCTCCGTAACGCCCAGCTGCTCGCACGCGCGGCGCTGTTCATTACGACGCAACTCCCCCATCCGCTGATCCAGATCCTGGTCAGAGCCACCCGCATCACCGTCCGTAACGACGGCGACAACAACTCTCGCCCCTTCGCGCGCGAAGCGGGCGAGAGTCCCGCCCGCGTCCACGTCCGCATCATCGGGGTGGGCGTAAATTCCGAGCACGGTATCCATTCGTATCCTCCCTACCGAGGCGCCGGCGAGAACATGTCCCGCCGGCGCCTGTCCCACGTCTTCGACGACTATTGATCGATCGCTGCGTTGGCAGCGTCCTGGGCAGCCTGGACGCCCTCATGCACGCCGGTGCGTCCCAGGAAGACCTCCTTGAGCACCCCGTTGTACGCATCCATTGCCGCGCCCAGCTTCGCGCCGAAGGGTGCCATGATCGTGCCCGAGGGGGTCTTCGCCATGACCGAGGTATCGACGCCCTTGTCCGACCAGTACGCGGTCCACGTCGCCTGGGCATTCTCATTCGCGGGGAAGCCGGCACCGGTCTTACCCAGTGCGGCACCGCCGTCCTTGCCAGCCAGCCATGCCAGTAGCTTGTGCTGAGCCTCGGGGTTCGCGCTCGCCGTCGAACCGGCCGCGACGACGGAGTTACCGACCGTCACGGCACCTGCGGGACCCTTCGGCTGGGGAGCCAGGCCCCACTCGAAGGACGCGCCCTCGGACACGTTCGCCAGGTTGTAGGCACCGGACTGGAACAGAGCGATCTTGCCCTGCAGGAACTGGTCACGGCTGAAGTCGCCGTTGTCGTTCGTATCGGCCGCCGAGGGGGCAACGTGCTCCTTGTTGATGAGGTCCACCAGGTAGCCGACCGCGGCGTCACCCTCGGGGCTCGCGAACGTAAAGTGCCCACTCTCGTCCTGCAGTGTGGCACCGGCCGAGCCCAGGTACGGAATGAGCATCGCCTGGCCATCCAGCGCGGCGTTGTATCCGTACTGGACGATGTGGTCCGCGTCGAAGGCGGGGTCAGCCGCGTTGCGGCCCGACGAGTCCAGCGTCAGCTTGCGAGTGATCTCCCGCAGAGAGTCGGTGGAGGCGCTCGGGTTCCACGACAGGTTCTGCAGGTCCTCAATGCTCACGCCGGCCGCATCCAGGAGTGATTTGTTGTAGTACACCGCGATCGACGGATCGGTGAGGACCGGGACGCCGTAGAGCTTTCCGTCAACCGTGTACTGATCGATGGCGCCCTGGAGCCAGCCGTCGCGCTCGGAGGTGGGGAATTCCTCGTCGATGTTGACGATCTTGCCGCCCCGGGCGTACTCGGTGTAGTTGTTCGTGTTGGACCAGAAGACGTCCGGTCCGGTGCCCGCGGCGAGCTCAGAACGCAGGCCCGTGAAGTAGTCCGACCACGGGACGACCTCGACGTTGACCGTGATCCCCGTTTCCTCGGTGAAAGCGGGGAGCGCCGCCTCGTACGCCTGGGCAGCCTGATCATCCCACAGACGCAGGGTCAGGGACGTACCCGCCTCGCTCGACGCGCTGCGACCCTGCGAGCAGGCGGCCATCAGCATCGACGCGGCACCAATCAGAGCGGTGGCGGTAATAAAACGCCTATTCATGAAGACCTCCAGTTGTGATGGGTTGTGTTGTTACTTGATGCCCGTCAGGGCAATCGATTCAACGATGTGTCGTTGAAAGACGATGAACAGAGCGATCAGGGGCACGAGCGCGATCGTTGTCGCCGCCATGACGTACGTCCAATTAGCGTTGTACTGGCTCTGGAGCGCGGCCGTCGCAACCGTGAGGACGCGTGGCCTGGTCGCGGCAATGATCCGTGGCCACATGAATGAGTTCCACTGGCTCACAACCGTGATGAGCACGAGCGTCGAAATGATCGGCTTCGACACGGGAACGACGATGGAGAAGAGGATGCGTATCTGCCCGGCGCCGTCCATGGTCGCCGCATCGATGATTTCCTGGGGGATCTGACGGAACGACTGACGCAGCAGGAATACCGCATAGGGCGAGGCGAACACGAACGGCAGGACGATGCCCCAGAAGGTGTTGTTGAGCCCCATCCTCGCCATCATGAGGTACAGCGGGATGACGAGGACCGACGCCGGAATCATCATGGTGCCCAGGAAGAGCCAGAAGATGACCTCGCGTCCCGGGAACTCGATACGCGCAAACGCGTAGGCGGCCAGCACGGAGGACACCAGCTGCCCGACGACCATCACCACGACCATGAGAAGCGTCGTGATGATCGCGTCGCCGAAGTTGACTCGTCCCGTCAGGATCGCCTGGAATGAGGTCAGGGAGGGCGGCGAGGGCAACGCGAAGGGTGAGTGCGAGGCGAAGTCCTGCGGCGACTTGAAGGCCGTGACGAAGCTGAAGAGCAGCGGGATGACCATGACGAAGGCGGCCAGCGACAGCCCCGCGTAGATCCCCAGGGTCGACCACCAGGGCCGACGCGAGTATGACTTAGACGAGCTCATACGTGGTCCTCTTCCGGAAGTACAGGTTCTGGGCCAGCGTCAGGCACATAAGGAGCAGCATCATCACGCACGCCATGACTGCGGCGCGGCCGACGTTTCCGGTCTCGAAGGCCTCCTTGTAGATCAGGTAGGCGAGGACCTCGGTGGAGCCGGACGGCCCGCCCTTGGTCAGGGCGTAGATCTGATCGAAAACGTTGAAGACCGAGATCACGGAGGTGACCGAGACAAAGAAGAAGGTCGGGCGCAGGAGGGGCATCTTGATGTACCAGAACGCCTGCGAGGAGGAGGCGCCATCCACGGTCGCGGCCTCGGTGAGCTCACGCGGGATCCCGAGCAATCCGGCGATAAAGAAGAGCGCCGTGTACCCCACGTTCGACCAGACGACGACAAAAGCCGCCGCGGGCAGCGCCCAGGTGGGCGACACGAGAATCTCTAGTCGGGTGCCCGCAAGCGCTGAGAGGAGGCCGCCGGTGGGGGCGAAGATCCACGACCACACGACGCCGAGGGCCAGCGGAGGCGCGATCCACGGGATGACGATGAGCGTGCGATAGACGACGGTTCCTCGCACGCCCTTCGTCAGCAGGTTCGCGAGGAGTAGGCCCAGGATGATCTGAATGGGGACCACGAGGAGGACGAAGAGAATCGTCGTGCGTAGGGACGATAGGAAGGCCGGGTCGCTCAGCACGCTCGTGACGTTGGCCAAGCCCACGTATCGCGTGTCCCCGATCAGGTCCCACCGGTACAGGCTCACCCACATGATGACGCCAATGGGCACAACCATGAAGAGAAGAACACCGATCAGGGCGGGCGACAGGAACGCATATCCGGCGAGTGCGTGGCGCGTCCGAGACGCTCGCTTGCTCATGCCCCACCATCCTTTCGTACGGTTCTTCGAGGATAGGTGTGACGGGCGCATCAGCGCCGGGCGTAGACAAGGCATGGACAATTGTGAACAGCGCTTGTCATCAAACGAGCAAAGCTGCACACAACGAAGCGAAAACAAGGGAGCGCCCACTCAAGCGAGTGGACGCTCCTTCCGGCATATCAATCAGACGCCCGAGCTCTTGAGTCCCAGCTGCCGGGCACGCGCGGAATCCTCGGGAACGGTCCCCGCATGGTCACCGGCGCTCACGATCTTGTTGGCCTCGTCGACGAAGACGACGGCGGGCTTGACCTGACGCACGAGGGATTCGGGCACCTGGGCGTATGCCATGATGATGACGAGATCGCCGACGGTCACCTTGTGGGCGGCCGCGCCGTTGAGCTGAATGGTGCCGCTGCCGCGCTCGCCCGCAATCGTGTAGGTCGAGAGGCGCTCGCCGTTGTTGACGTCGACGATGTCGACCTTCTGGCCGGGTACGATGTTTGCGGCGTCCAGCAGGTCCTCGTCCACCGTGATCGAGCCGACGTAGTGCAGGTCTGCACCGGTGACGACGGCGCGATGGATCTTGCCGATGGCCATCTCGCGGGTCATCTCCATCATGCGAGGCCCCCCGCTTGTTCGGCAACGAGGCCGACGGGACCGGTGGCGTCGCGCAACAGCACCTCCATGTTGTCGATGAGACGGGTCGTGCCCACCGTGGCGGCAATCAGGATGCGCCCCTCGCGCGATCCGTCGGGCAGGATCGTGGGTGCGGCAGCGCCCTCACCCACGGGCACGGACTCGGTGCCCGCAAGGATCTCGAAGGTTCCGGCGTCCACGAGCGCAATATAGTCCAGGTCGATGCCGCCCTCGGCATCGATGACCGAGCGGCACTGCGAGATGATGTCCTTGGGCTCCGCCCCGGCCTCGGCGACCTCGACCCCGCGGCGAAGCGTGCGCACCAGGGTGCGGGCGCGGATGCGCTCGTCGTCGCTCAAGTACTGGTTGCGACTGGACAGGGCGACACCGTCCTGGGCACGCACGATCGCCACCGGGTGGACGCGCACGGGGATGTCCAGCTGCGAGAAGACGGTGCGCAGGACGGCCAGCTGCTGAGCATCCTTCTGCCCGTACAGGGCCACGTCGGGACGCACGAGGTTGACGACCTTCGAGCACACGAGTGCGACGCCCGCGAAGTGAGTGGGGCGCGTCTTGCCCTCGAGGACGCGCGCGATGGGGCCCGGGTCGATCGTCACGGTCGCGGGCGTGGGGTACACGTCCTGGGGTGCAGGCGCCCACACGAGGTCCGCTCCCACCGTCTCGAGAGCGTCCATGTCTGCGTCCAGGGTGCGAGGGTAGGCGTCGAAGTCCTCGCCGGGCGCGAATTGCGTCGGATTAACAAAAATCGTCACGATCACATGATCGGCCAGTTCGCGGGCTTCGCGCACGAGCTGCAAGTGCCCGGAATGGAGGGCACCCATGGTCATCACGAGGGCCTTCGTGCCGGGCAGGCGCGACAGCGCATCAGCCAGCTCGGCACGCGTGTGGGTCAGGACAGGACGATGGGTCATAGTTCTATTCTTGCAAATGTTGACCCGCCGTTGCGAAATAGAGTCGCTATCCTCACGCCCATCTCAGCGACAGGGCGTGGGCACACTCACGCGGGATTACTTCCGGAGGGAATGGGTGGAAAGAGGCCCGAGCATCAGGTGCCCGGCTCAAGGAGAGCGGCCTCGACGCAGGTGGCAGACCGTTCATCGAGGAGACGCGCGTCGCGCAGCAGGCGAATGAGGGCACGGGTCATATCCTCATAGGTGTCGCGTTCCCCCGCGAGTTCCTCGCGCGAGGCGAGGCAGCGCGCGTGCGCGGCGATCGTTCCGGCGTCCCCGCGGGCGGCGGGCCCGGAGATTCCCGAAACCCCCTCGGTGAGGGCACGGTCGAGGGCGGCCTCGAGGAGGGGGCGCACGTAGAGGGCGGGGTTCTCAATGCCGGCCTCGGCCAAGATGCGCGTCGTCTGCACGGCAATGCCGGCGATGAAGTTCGCACCGTGCGCAAGGCCTGCGTGGTAGAGGGGTCGGTCCTCCTCGGCGACGACGACCGGCTCGCCACCCATTTCGACGACGAGCGCCTGGGCGATCGGCAGGAAGGGGGCCGCAGCCGTCACCGCGAAAGGTGTCCCCACCAGACGCGCCACGTCGACGCTGGTCCCCGTAAAGGTCATCGCAGGGTGGATCGCCAGCGGGATCGCCCCAGCGCCCGCGGCTGCGCCGAGCAGCCCGACGCCGGATGCCCCCGACAGGTGAATGACGATATGCCCGCTCTGCCAGGCGCCCAGGTCTGCCAGGCCGCTCACGAGAGGGCCAATCTGGTCGTCAGGAACGGCCACGACGACCACCTCGGAGCGTCGCACGACCTCCTCGGGCGTGGCGATCGGCACACCGGGCAGCATCGCGTCGGCGCGCTCGCGCGAAGTATCCGACGAGGCCGAGACGGCCACGATCTGATGCCCGACCGCGCGCAGAGCGGAGCCGATGACGGGGCCGACATGGCCCATGCCGATGATGCCGATTCCGAGGCGTCCGGGGGTAGTCATGGCTCCATTGTCGCCGATCACCGGACTACTTGTCGCCCTCCACCCGCTGCGAGGTCGCATCGACGATCTCGGTGACGCGGGAGAGCCAGCGCTCGGGCGCCTCGGCCTCGCGACGGATCTTCGAGGCCTCGGAGAGTCGCGCCCACAGCTCCACGGAACGACCCGCCTCGACGTGCTCGGCCATGGAGGCCACCGGGCCGGGGACCAGCGCAGCGCGCACGGAGGCGACGCGACGCCAGCGCTGAATGGGTCCCTGGTGCAGCGACACCGACTGGATGCGCGTCAGCGGGATGATCGAGAAGCGCAGGTTAAAGAATCCGTCGCGGATCGCGAACACGGCGTCGGTCAGGCCGAAGGCGCGGCGGCTGTACACCACCGGGTCCAGAATCCTGGCGCTGGGCGGGATGGGGGTCATCCAGCGGTCCTCACGCGTGCCCGCATGGAGGGACTCGAGGAAGCCGTCGGGATCGTCGACCCCCAGGTCTGGGATCGCCATCGCGATCGCCTGGATGACCTCCGTGCGGCTACCGACGGGCAGCAGCACATCGGAGGCCACGTCGACCTGCATACCCTTATTCTTCTCGTCCTTCGTGTGCACCGCGTTGCCGGCCTGCGTGATCTCCACGCGATACCAGCCGAACAGTCGCCAGACCAGCGGCTGGGTGACCTCGATAGCGTGAATGCGCCCCGGAGGGATCGTCACATGGCGGCGTGCCGTCAGGCCTCGACTAATTCGCACACCGTCAGCCCCGATAGCCGCACTGAAGCCAAACTCTCGATCAAACCGGGCCCAGACGCCCGCCAGGAGGCTGAACGCACCCGCCAGGATGCCCAGAAAACTCATGATTGACGTCACCCCAACGACGCGCACGAGGAAGCCGTTCAAGCCCAGCAGGAAGACGCCGAAGAATAGGGCGATCGAATTATCGACGGTCGCCAGCATGGATGCAAGCAGCTTGACGAAGCCGACCTTGAAAACGGGGCGCGCGGGCGCCTCGAGCGGGGAAGCATCCGTGCGGGTCCCCAGCGTCGCGGCCACGGAATCAGCGGAAGGATCCACGACCTCGTCGATCGCGCCCGACGCGAGCGCGAGAAGGAGGGCGCGCAGCTCCTCAAGGCGACGAGAATTGAGCAAACCGAGCTTGATGCTCGAATCCCCACCACCCGCGACCTCAATGTCCAGATAGCCCAGACCCAGGATGCGCCCCACGAGCGAGTAAGACACGTTAATCGTCTGGATGCGAGTGAGGCGCGCGTGACGCTGAGTGCGCTTGAGGATACCTGCACGATACCAAACCGCCGTGTTACTCACCGCGTAGCGGGTCTTCGTCCACGACAGGTAGCAGTACGCACCCGCGATGGCGAGAAGAAGGCCCGCAATCATCAGAAGACCGAGGAAGACGCCGGTGGTTGCGAGCCACGCGGGCGTCTCACCGTTGAGCATGCGTTCAATCGCGGACGCATTACTCAGGGACACAAGGCCGACAAAACCCGTGACGCTTCCCGCCACGCGGGGAACGTAGGTGAGCGGGTGAAGCGGCTTCCAGTCCTCGGGGGCGATGCCGTCAGAGGAGAGGTCCGCGCTCATAGGCCCATCAGCTCCGCCGAACCGCGCTCAGCCAGGACGTCACGCAGACGCGCCGCATCCGCGACGGGCACGCCGCTGAGCGTCGCGTCGGTCTTCGCGCTCGCGGTCGAGAGCTTGATCGTGGAGATGCCAAGCAGGCGCAGCACGGGACCCTGGTAGATGTCGACGTACTGGATGCGGCCGTATGGCACCAGGGTCAGCGAGCGATTCAAGACGCCGCGGCGGATGACGAAGTCCGTGTCGGCCAGGGCGTAGCGCAGGGCGCGCACCTGGGCGGGCACGAGCCACAGGCACAACAGTGCGATGGCGGCGGGCGCGACCATCAGCCACCACAGCGCCGGGATGTCGACAACGAGGACGAGGCCGGAGATCGCGCCGCACAGGGCACCGCAGGCCGCGAGGGCATTACCGAGGCGCAGGGTCGCGAGTTTGGGGGACACGTGCTGGAATTCGACGCCGTCGGGAGACATGACGTCCGCTGAGTTCTGGGATGACATGCTTCAATTCTTGCATATCTTTTCCGCGCCTTTTCTTGTCTTGTGCCCATTCGCAACCAAGCAAGGTGACGAAGCAAACACCGATCACATCTTCATATTCATCAAGCTCACAGGAAACATTCAGCCACTCGGGTGACACTAGTCGTATGAACACCCCGGGAACTGAAGCAAAACTCCTCGTCGTCGACGACGAACCCAACATCCGCGACCTCCTTGCCTCCTCCCTCCGCTTCGCCGGCTTCGACGTCGTCACCGCCGAAGACGGCAGCGGCGCATTTCACGAAGCCCAGGCCTCGCGACCCGACCTCATCGTCCTCGACGTAATGCTCCCCGACATGGACGGCTTCACCGTCACGAGGCGACTGCGCGACGCAGGCATCACGACCCCAGTCCTCTTCCTCACCGCGCGCGACGACATGCGCGACAAGATCCAAGGCCTGACCGTCGGCGGCGACGACTACGTCACCAAGCCCTTCGGCCTCGAAGAAGTCGTCGCCCGCATCCGCGCCATCCTGCGCCGCACCATGGGCGCCGAGGAGGATGACGCCTTCCTGCGCGTCGGCGACCTCGTCATCGACGAGGACGCCCACGAAGTCACCCGCGCCGGAGTTCCCATCGACCTGTCCCCCACCGAGTTCAAGCTCCTGCGCTACCTCGTCATCAACGCCGGGCGCGTCGTCTCCAAGATGCAGATCCTCGACCACGTCTGGGAATACGACTGGGACGGCGAGGTCGCCATCGTCGAGTCCTACATCTCCTACCTGCGCCGCAAACTCGCCGTCGAGGGTGCCTCCGGAGAGCTCATCCACACCAAGCGCGGCGTCGGCTACATTCTGCGCGCTGAGGACTGACGTGCGCCCCGGCCTGGCACAACGCATTGAGGCATGGTGGGACTCTAAGCCACTGTCCTCACAGCTCGTCACGCTCATTACCCTCCTGCTGGCGATCGGACTGTCGCTTTCCGGAACGGTCATGATCGGCCTACTGCAGCGCCACCTCACCTCGCAGATTGACGACCAGCTCGTCGCCACCGCGCACACGCTCCAGATCTCCGCATCCGCAGCCACCTTCGCCGCCGACGGACAGGGTGGCATCCCCACCCTGTACTACATCCATATCCACAACGCCGACGGAACCGACCGCTACTTCTACTCCGAAGACACCCTCAAGGCCTCGGGCAAACCCAACCTGCCCGACCTCGTGGACACCTCCTCGGCTCCCGTCTCCTCGTTCCGCACTCTGCCCGTCACGGTCTCATCCTCAAAGACCGGATTCGGATGGCGCGCGCTCGTCGTGCCCGTCTACGAGCAGGAAGCCGGCGATTTCTCCGGGTACATGACGATCGCCCTACCGCTATCGGACCTGCAGCACACACTGCGGACCACCGCCTCGTACTTCACCGTTGCGGGCATGATCATCGTCATCATCGGCGGATGGGCCGGACGCATCCTCGTGCGGCGCGCCCTCCTACCCCTGCGCTCCATCGAGTCCACCGCAGGCAAGATCGCCGCGGGCGACCTCACCAAGCGCGTCACCCCTCACCCGGTCACCACCGAGGTCGGCTCCCTCGCCCTTTCGCTCAACACCATGCTCACCCAGGTCGAACAATCCTTCGACGCGCGCCAAGCCTCGGAGCAGAAGATCAAGCGCTTCGTCTCCGATGCCTCCCATGAACTGCGCACCCCCCTCGCCGCCATCTCAGGTTACTGCGAGCTCTACGCCATGGGCGGCGTGCCCACCGAACGCACCGACGAAGTCATGGGCCGCATCGCCTCCGAATCATCGCGCATGGCCACCCTCGTCGAAGACCTCCTCACCCTCGCGCGCCTCGACGAGGGCCGCCCCCTGGAGATCACGGACATCGACCTCGTCAAACTCGCCGATAACGCGGTCTTCGACCTGCAGGCCCTCGACCCCACGCGCACGGTCGGACTCACCGGCCTCAGCGGACGCACTCCCCCAATGACCCTCATCGTCCCCGCGGACCGCGACCGCATCTCGCAGGTCTTCACGAACCTCATCGGCAACATCGTGCGTTACACCCCCGAAGGCTCCCCCGTTGAAATCGCCCTCGGACGCAGCGCAGACACAGCCATCGTCGAGCTGCGCGACCACGGACCCGGCATCGACGAAACCGATCGCGGACGGGTCTTCGAACGCTTCTACCGGGCCGACACCTCACGCAATCGAAAATCCGGAGGATCCGGCCTCGGCCTCGCGATCGTCTCGGGCATCCTCGCAGCTCACAAGGGCAACGCATCGCTCAGCAAGACGAAAGGCGGCGGCCTGACCGTCCGCATCGAGCTCCCCACGACGTGAAGGACATAACGACCATACTCACATTCTCGACTTTTCCGTTCAGATTTCAGCATTTTACGCGTGACAGTTCACGCGGAACGCTAGGGACTTTCCCCGATTTTTTATCAACGAACGTGACCATCGCTCAAAACAGCACTAGCATGGCTCGGGTATTCATCAGCAAGGAGAGTGGCCCATGGGTGCTCAAGCACCTCAGTGGCTGCTGACGTCTTTCGTTGACGCCATGCAGCAAATCGGCGCAACCGCGACCCCCTCAGAGCTCAAAACTGAGAGCATTGACCTCGCGGAACGCTGGAGCGCGCCCGAACGCCAGATGCACAACGTGCGTCGGCTCATGAACACGCTCACCCACATCGATGAAATCTCGTCATCCGCGCACGACCCCGACATCCTGCGTGTCGCCGCGTGGTACCACGGAGCCTTTCTCAACAAGGCCCTCGAGATCAAGCTCGGCGGATTCCAGGCGAACTTCGCATCCACCCGCTGCATCGACCACGCGCACAACCGCCTCACCAACCTCGGCGTGCCCGAGGATGTCGTCGCCCGCATCGATGAGCTCATCGCCTTCCTGACGCGCCACCGCGCGCCGCGCAGCGACTTCGACGCGCAGGTCCTCGTCGACGCCGACTTGGCGGGCTTGGCCTGCAGCCCGCAGGACTACAAGAAGCTGCGGACTTCTTTGCGCGCGGAGCTCAGCGAGCTCGACGACCTGCAGTTCGTCAGGGCGCGTATCGCGCTCATTAAGAAGCTCCTGAGCTACGAGACCATCTACCAGTCCCCCCTCGGTTCCGCATGGGAGGACACCGCCCGCGCGAACCTCGAAGTTGAGCTCACCCGTCTCGAGCGCGAAAAGGCCAAGCTGTGCGAGGCCAACCAGGCCGAGGATGCCGATGACCCCGAGGACACGGACGACACTGAAGAAGTCGTGGAGGACTCCACGACGACGACCGGCACACTGATCATCAAGCGTCGATCGATCAAGAAGTGCGTTCCCGTCACCTCCGTGGAGGACGAGGCCACGTCGACCGGAGTCCTGCCCCGCAAGATCGAGGAAGACACCGATTCCGACGAGGACGAGGAGGCCACATCCTCCCTCGAGTCCGCCGTGGAGTCCCTGGATCTTCCCGCCGCCGACTGACGAGGTCAGCGCCTTCAACTCGCTGTAACGCCGCCGGTTTTCCGGCGGCGTTACACTATGTGCGGCCCGCCCACGAGTTCGCCACACACGAGCCTAAGGCTCGGGGTGGTCGTCTGGTAGCCCGTTGCGCCCCTGCCGCCTCCCACAGGCACCGCAGCCACCCTGAGCGAGTTCACGGGCTCGACGGTCGCCTCCAATAGGGCGGAAACACGGCGATGGCATGTATCCACAGGCATCGTATTCAGTCGGCGCTTATCCACAGGGGCACGTTTCCTCGTCGATATGCTGACGGTGGCAGCGTAGCGTGGTGAGCGACGGACCTACCCGGGGTCCCACGAAGGAGTGACACCATGACCGCATACGCTGTTGACGCCGAACAGATTTCCGCAGCCGCAGCCCAGGCCTGCGCAACCGCGTCCACGATCCGAACAGAAGTCGACACAATGATGGCCCAACTCTTGGCCCTCCAAGACTCCTGGACGGGCGGCGCGCAGGTCAACTTCCAGGCCACCATCACCCAGTGGCAAGGTATTCAGGCGCAGACACACGATGCCCTCGACTCTATCTCCACGCAGATGCAGGCAGCCGCCGCAACCTACTCGGATGCGGAGACACACTCCGCTTCCTTGTTTGCGGGCGTCTAACCACAGCCTCGGGGACGCAGCCAAGAAAGAAATCCCGGCCTCGTCGCCGTCGATTCTCCCTACGAATGTGCCTGGGGGCGGGACCCGCGAAGGTCCCGCCCCCAGGCAGATCAGCTTAACGCTGAGCGGCTCAGTACATGCCACCCATGCCTGCGCCAGCGTCGTCGCCACCGGCGGCCGGAGCCTCGGGCTTGTCGGCGACGACGGCCTCGGTCGTCAGGAACATGCCCGCGATCGACGCAGCGTTCTGTAGAGCGGAACGAGTGACCTTGACCGGATCGGAGATGCCTGCGGACATGAGGTCGGTGTACTCGCCGGTCGCGGCGTTCAGGCCGTGGCCAGGCTCCATGCTCGCAACGCGGTCGGCAACCACGCCGCCCTCGACACCCGCGTTCTCAGCGATCTGCTTGAGCGGGGCGGAGATGGCCAGGCGCACGATGTTCACGCCGGTGGCCTCGTCGCCGGTGAGGGCGTCGAGCTTGGGCAGCGCCACGGTGGCAGCCTGGATCAGGGCGACGCCGCCGCCGGCAACCAGGCCCTCTTCCGAGGCCGCGCGAGCGTTACGAACGGCGTCCTCGATGCGGTGCTTGCGCTCCTTGAGCTCGACCTCGGTGGCCGCGCCGGACTTGATGACGGCGACGCCGCCAGCCAGCTTGGCGAGGCGCTCCTGCAGCTTCTCGCGGTCGTAGTCGGAGTCGGTATTCTCGATCTCCTGGCGGATCTGGCGCACGCGGGCATCCAGCATGTCCTTGTCGCCAGCGCCCTCGACGATGGTGGTCTCATCCTTGGAGACGACGATCTTGCGGGCGCGGCCCAGCAGCTCGAGGTCAGCGTTCTCCAGGGAGAGGCCGACGGTCTCGGAGATAACCTGGCCGCCCGTCAGGATAGCCATATCCTGCAGCATCGCCTTGCGGCGCTCGCCGAAGCCGGGTGCCTTGACGGCGACGGACTTGAAGGTGCCGCGGATCTTGTTGACGACCAGCGTGGCGAGGGCTTCACCCTCGACGTCCTCGGCGATAATCGCGAGGGGCTTGCCGGTCTGCATGACCTTCTCCAGGACGGGGACGATGTCCTTGACGTTGGAGATCTTGGAGTCCATGAGGAGGACGTAGGCGTCCTCGATGACGGCTTCCTGGCGCTCCTGGTCGGTCACGAAGTAGGCCGACAGGTACCCCTTGTCGAAGCGCATACCCTCGGTGGTCTCCAGGGTGGTGTCGAAGGAGTTGGTCTCCTCGACGGTGACGACGCCCTCGGCACCGACCTTGTCGAAGGCCTCGGCGATGAGCTTGCCGATGGCGGGGTCGTTAGCGGAGATGGAGGCCGTGGCAGCGATCTGCTCGGTCGTCTCAACGGGCTTGGCGTCGGCGTGCAGCTGGGCGACGATGGCCTCGACGGCCTGGTCGATGCCGCGCTTGAGGGCAATCGGGTTGGAGCCGGCGGCAACGTTACGCAGACCCTCGTGGACCAGCGCCTGAGCCAGAACGGTCGCGGTCGTGGTGCCGTCACCCGCGACATCGTCGGTCTTCTTGGCAACTTCCTTGACCAGTTCGGCACCGATACGCTCGAACGGATCGTCGAGGTCGATTTCCTTAGCGACGGACACGCCGTCCTTGGTGATCGTGGGGGCGCCCCACTTCTTGTCGAGCACGACGTTGCGGCCCTTGGGGCCAAGCGTCACCTTGACGGTGTCGGCCAGCAGGTTGAGGCCGTTCTCCATGCCACGACGGGCATCCTCATCAAACTTGATGATCTTAGTCATTGGAAATGTATCCTTCCGCGATGCGGATCGGGTTCGATGCCCGCGACGGACGGCCGCGCTTTTGAGGCGACCTCATCGAACCGGTGGTCTTATCACTCTCCGTGTCGGAGTGCTAACTAAGATTTTGGCACTCACCACTACAGAGTGCAAGGCGAGGTCACAAGGCTTGAGTGCGCTGCGCTCAGGGCGTAACCCGCAGGGACGAGGCCGGGGTGAGTAGCTCAACACCCCCGATCAGCCGGTTGCAACGCTGCGGAGGCGCGTTCCCGGCATCGTGTTGAGACAACGCGTCTGAGATGGACGAGAAATCTCCTCCGGGAATCCGATCAATCCTGGCAACGACACACGATACACACCCCCCTTGGCATCACCATGAAACCGCGGACACCATTGTCAGAGCCGTTCAACGGGAACATGAAACCTCTGCCGCCACTGTCGATCTAAAACAAGCAAAAAACGACTGTTTGCCGCTAGCAGAGGTGCCACCGGTTACATCGGGCGTCGAGTCATCCCTCACAGAGGCGGCACCAGTTTCATACAAGAGCGCGGCTGCCGTGACCCGATCGGCGGGTTCCAGGAAACAGGGGCTCCACCGGTTTCACACAGGCGTGCCGCGGGCACAATCAGTACCCGGCCCAACAAGGCAGACCAAGCGGCACCGGACCACCGGCGGAAGCGCGAACAACAGAGTCGCCCGACCCCTGGGGGCCGCGCGACTCAGAAGATTAGCGAAGGAAACTTAGCGCAGGATGACGACAATATCGGGATCACCGAGACCGCTTTCCTGGCGCACACTCGAAATGCCGAGCTTAGAAGCGATGTCCTTTGCTGTGCCTTCCATGCGGGGATCTTCGTAAAAGACAGTGGAGGTCTGAGTAGTCCACCCGTCCGCATTTGCGGCGCTGGTTCCGGCGTAGCCTGCCTGGTTCAGGATCTGAGCCTGCTGGCCGGCATATCCCTGCGTTCCGGTGCCGTTGAGGACCTGGATGACGGCTCCATAGTCGGGTTCAGCGGAGGCTGACGGGGAAGAAGAACTCGGGGAAGGAGTGGGCTCGGCGGGAGCGGTGGCATCGGCCGTCGGCTCGGCAGTGGGGCTCGCAGAGGAGCTGGGGGCAGCGGACACGCCGGTCGGCGGGGCGGCAGGCGTCGTGGTCTGCTGGCGCGACAGGGCGGTCGCCGCTGCCCATCCGAGGGCGGGAACGATCACGAGGATGGCCAGGAAGGGCCACACGTTCTTCCACTTGGAGGGCTTGGGGCGGTGCATGCCGACGGGCATATCCTCGCCGGCGCGGTCAAATTCATCCCTGGGGTACTGAGAACTCACCCGTTCAGACTATCGGAAAAGAGTGAGCGGGGCGCGGGTGGCGCGCGGATAACGTGGCGTGGCCTGTGCGGCATTAGGCTGGTGCTATGAGTGATTACAATCCCCGTCCGTTGGCCGACTTGATTGATCCGGGTTGGGCTCGGGCACTCGCCCCAGTCGAGGAGCGTGTCCACGAGTTGGGCGCGATGCTGGCCGCTGAGGTCGAGGAAGGCCGCGGCTACCTACCTGCGGGCACGGATGTTCTACGCGCCTTCACATACCCCTTTGACAAGGTCAAGGTTCTGATCGTTGGGCAGGATCCGTATCCGACGCCGGGGCACGCCATGGGGCTGTCTTTTTCAGTGCATCCGGGTGTGGCGTTGCCAAAGTCGCTCATCAATATCTTCCGCGAACTGAGCGAGGACATCGGCATTCCCTCTCCGACATCTGGCGACCTGACACCGTGGTGTGAGCAGGGCGTATGCCTGCTTAACCGCGTGTTGACGGTGCGTCCGGGAGCACCCGCTTCTCACCGTGGCCGCGGCTGGGAGGAGGTCACACAGTGTGCGATTGACGCGCTGGTGTCTCGTACGGCACCGGATGGCTCACGAGCGCCGCTTGTTGCAATCCTGTGGGGGAAGGACGCCCAGTCGCTCACGCCACGCCTCGCAGATACTCCAATCATCGCGTCCACCCACCCGTCGCCGCTATCCGCGTATCGGGGCTTTTTCGGGTCGAAGCCGTTTTCGCGCGCTAATCAACTTCTCGAAGCGCAGGGCACATCGGGGGTGGATTGGTCGCTGGGCGGCTCTCATTAACGAGGCCGGGGCGCCTCACCCCTTCGGGTGACGGGGGGTGCGGCTACGGCGCCGCGGTGAGAGACTCCGTGGAGCCGGCTATCGGACTCGAACCGATGACCTGCTGTTTACAAGACAGCTGCTCTACCAACTGAGCTAAGCCGGCGGCGGACACTAGTGTGCCACAGGTGGGGGCTCGCGCGCGCGGGCGGGCCGAAATGCCCGCGCAGGGCACGGAGGAATGTCGGCATCGCGTCTGGAGGGGTAGGGTCACGCGCCTCTCGGGCCATCCGATTCCTCACAGGCCAGTGCCGCCGGCGAACGGCCCCCGGTCGACGCCGCGCTTCACTGACTCAGCCACCGGCCCCGTGCGCGCACCGGATCAGGGTGAACCAGCTCGCGACACCGTGGTTCCCCACAATGCCGTTCGGCTACCTAGTGCGCGCACCTGAAAGCCCTCCAGACAGTAGATGTGAGGGGTGGGACCGCTTGGCGGTCCCACCCCTGCGTGATCAACGGCTCAGTTGGAGCTGTTGGTCGTCCCGGCGCTCTGGGCCTCGTCGGCACCGCTCTGCGAGGGCTCGGTGGCCTCGGGAGCCGGGGTCTGTGAGGTGCCCTGGCTCGCGGAATCGGTGATGCCGTATTCCTGCGCGATGGTCTCGCGCAGCGCGGGCAGCTGGGTTCCGAGCGGGATAACAGTGGAGCGGTCCTTGATGAGCTCGGGAGTTCCGAGGCCGTCGCCACGACCGTTGAAACCGGCGTTCTGCCAGGCGGTGGTCGATGCCTTGAGGTAGTCCTCGACGGCGTTGACCGGGAAGGTCTCGATAACGTCGGAGGGGACGCCAACCTCGGCTGCAATCACCTTGACTTGCTTCCAGGAGGCGTCGAGGTTCTGAACGACGGTGCCGTTGGATGCCTGGAACTGGGTACGGAAGTATGCCAGCAGAGCGTGGTGGAAGTCCACCCACTTGTCGGGCGCCTTCTGCGCGACGACCAGCGAGGCACTCGTCGCGGGCTTCAGGTAGTCCATGTTGACGGTGATGACCGGCTGAATCTCCAGGTTGTAGTGGCCTTCGGCAGCCCAGGTCGTGAGATCCTCGCCCAGGTATGCGTCGAGGTCGGCGCACGCATGGCACGAGTAGTCGAAGTACTCCGTGAGGGTGGGCAGCTTCGGGTCCGCCTCGGCGACAACGCCGTTGGCGTTGACGATGATCGGGCGGCCGTCGGCGTAAGCACCGAGGACCTCGGAGGCGTCGACGTTGCGCGCGGCGTTGACCTGAGCCTGCTGGTTCCAGATGACTCCACCGACGGCTGCAACGACGCCCAGGACGATCGCAGCGACGGCGGAAATGACGATGATGCGGGTGCGGCGGTCGGCACGCTCCTGCGCCTGACGCATCTGCGCGGCTTTGGCGCGCACAGGGTCGACGCTCGGCTTCTTCTTCTGAGCCATGAACTCACTCTCCGAAAAATGGTTGAATGTTGCAATAGTATCGGGCGCGGTTGCCCCACGCTTAGTGCGACAGCCCACCCGTAACGATCAGCCATGCACCTGCCAGGAACCCCCCACAGCCTACCGTGAGGAGCGCGCGTCCCCAGGCAGGACGTACGATCGCGCGCAGCGATGTCGCCGTTCCAACACGCAGATCTGCGGCGAACGGCATCAGCCAGGCCGCCAAGATGGTGGCCGCCGCAAGCGCCCACACGATGATCGTCCCACGGGGGTCACTGAGCCAGTAATCGCTGCGATCGAGGCCGCTTGACGTAGCTACGTCGACTGGCCAGGTCCACAGGACACGTCCCTCATAAGAATACGAAACACCGGCCCACACGAGATAGGGGATAAGACCCCCCACAGTGAGGCCCAGGGCGGTGGTCACGATCGAACGCGCGAGCAGGATCGGGGACATAGCGATGACGGCTGCCCCATCCGAAGGCTTAGGCCCACGCAGGATGCGCCGCCGCTCGACCCACCGACTCATCGCTCCAACCAACCCGAAGGCGGCGAGGGCGATGCCGACGATGAGGGTGCCGCTCATACCGAGGAGGAAGGGCAGTGAGGCCAGGAGCGCGAGCACAGCGGCACCGGAGATCCAGGCATTCTTCTTTTCCGGAGACGAGGCCGTCTCGTCGTGCGCGCCGACGACACCTGCGCCAGGACTCGGGTTCCACTGAGGACCCGCGCCCACCGGAGGTGTCACGAAGCCCGCTTGAGGGTACGGCCGCTGCGCGGGATCGGGGGCAACGCCAGGCCCGGGACCGTAGGCACCCTGCGGGTGCGCGTAGGGAGCTTGCGGATAGGGTGCCAACACCTCGGTGGGGTCCGCATCATCGACGACCTGCCACGTGTCGGTCGCATCGTCGTGCCAGGCGACCTCGGTGGACTCGTCCTCCCAGTCACCGTAGCCTTCCGCCACTGAGGCGGTATCCACGACCTCCGTGTGATCGTTTGCCGCGGTGAACTCCGAGGCATCACGCCGCGGATGCTGCGGGTAGGCGACGGCGCGCGCACCGGCGGCACCCGGACGTTGCCCCGCCTCCTCCCATTGAGGAGGCGCGGCGATCTCCTGGGGATCGGAATTGACCATCTGCGTGCGCATGCCCGTATCGAGCAGCTGCGCCCAGTTGACCGTCACATAGTCGAGTTCGCCGGGGGCCCAGCCGACTGCGCTCATCAGGTCGGCGACGATCAGGGAGGGCGAGGGACGCTCATCGGGGTCGGGAGCAAGTCCACCCGCGAGCGCATCGGCAACCATGGGGTGCAGACCGGCGAGGTCGGGGTCTCCCCCGAGGACGCGCAACATCGTGGCCGATACGTCACCCTTGCCAAATGGCGGTCGGCCGGTCGCACACGAGAGGAGGGTTGCACACCACGCCCACCAGTCCGATTCTTTCGTGGCGCCGTGTCCCTGGAGTAGTTCGGGCGCGGTATATCCGGCAGTACCCGACACGAGGCCGGTGCTCGTCAAGTGCTGATCCGAGGTCGCCATCGCGATGCCGAAGTCGATAAGGACGGGGCCTCGCGGGGAGCAAATGATATTGGAGGGCTTGATGTCGCGGTGGATGATGTTCGCGTGGTGTACGGCCGCGATCGTGGAGGCCAGATGGTAGGACATGGCTGCGACGCCGCGCAGCGGGATCGGTCCGGACAGCAGGATTTCCGCGAGCGTGGGACCCTCGACATACTCGGAGACAACGAAGGGCTGCGTCGCATCCGTCTCCGCGTCGACGATGTGCGCGACGAAGTGCGAACGCACGGAGTTCACCGTGCGCGTCTCGCGCTCCAAGCGCTGGCGTGACGCCTCCGAGGCCGCCATCGCGGGGTGCATGGCTTTGAGGGCGACACGCGTGCCGCCCCCATCTTCGGCCAGCCAGACCGTACCCGCTCCGCCTGTACCGAGCCGACGGATCAGCCTGTAACCGCCCAGTTCCTCGCCTTCTTCCACGCCCTCAGACTACCTGGCCACTCCCCCATCTGCGGGCATCCGCGCGCAGGGACCCCGGCCTCGTCCCAGTCGATGACAGCCGAACACCCACCAGTAATCCAGCATCCGACCCGGACTGTACACCCACACACAGACGTGCTAACTTCGCAGTTAGTCGCGCGCGCGGAACGATCCGCGTTCGCACTCCGTGGGCGAAGACGCTCCACGGTCACCCCACTACGGATCGTCCGGCACGTACCTGCCGGTGGGAAGGAAAACTCCATGGCAACCGTTACCTTTGACAAGGCCACCCGTGTCTACCCGGGTTCCGACAAGCCCGCCGTCGACCAGCTTGACCTTAAGATTGAGGACGGCGAATTCCTCGTCCTCGTCGGCCCCTCCGGCTGCGGTAAGTCCACCTCGCTGCGCATGCTCGCAGGACTCGAGGACGTCAACGCCGGTCGCATCCTCATCGGCGACAAGGACGTCACCGACGTTCCGCCGAAGAACCGCGACATCGCGATGGTCTTCCAGAACTACGCCCTCTACCCCCACATGTCGGTGCGCGAGAACATGGGCTTCGCCCTGAAGATCGCTGGCACCCCCAAGGAAGAGATCAACAAGCGCGTCGAAGAGGCCGCCAAGATCCTCGATCTGGAGCCCTACCTGGACCGCAAGCCCAAGGCTCTGTCCGGTGGCCAGCGTCAGCGCGTCGCCATGGGCCGCGCGATCGTCCGCAAGCCCCAGGTGTTCCTCATGGACGAGCCCCTGTCGAACCTGGACGCCAAGCTGCGTGTCCAGACCCGCACGCAGATCGCCTCCCTGCAGCGCGAGCTCGGCGTCACCACCGTGTACGTCACACACGACCAGACCGAGGCCCTGACGATGGGCGACCGCATCGCGGTCCTCGCCGGCGGTCTCCTCCAGCAGTGCGGCACCCCGCAGGAGATGTACGAGCGTCCCGCCAACGAGTTCGTCGCCGGATTCATCGGCTCCCCCGCCATGAACCTGGGCACCTTCACGGTTGACGGCGAGTGGGCCAAGCTCGGTCCCGCACGCGTATCCGTCTCCGAGGCCGCCCGCGCCGCGATGACCGCTGAGGACGGCGGAAAGATCAAGATCGGTTTCCGCCCCGAGGGCCTGGACGTCGTTCCCGAGGGCACCGAGGGCACCATTCCGGTCGAGGTCGACTTCGTTGAGGAACTCGGCTCCGACGCCTACGTGTACGGCCACCTGGCAGGTGCTTCCGAGGGCGAGGGCCTGGGTTCGGGTGCCGAGGGCACCGGCAAGCAGCTGATCGTTCGTGTCCCTCCGCGTACCGCTCCCGGGCGCGGCGGCGTCGTGCACGTGCGCATCCGCGAAGGGCAGCAGCACAACTTCTCGGCTTCCACGGGCGTTCGCCTGCCCGAGTGACGCATAGCGTCCGCGCATGCCGATAGACGGCCCCGGCCTCGTCCTCTCGTACCTCCTGGACGAGGCCGGGGTTTCGCTATGCCATCACGAATCCTCAGCTCAAATCGTGTACTCTCCAGGTTTCGTACTAGGCGAATACCCTCAGAGGTGAGAGAATAGAGATCATGGCTTTGGACATTACTGCGGCCGCGGTCGACCCCGCACTCCTGGACCTCCCCTGGGATGTCCCCCTTGAGGAGTGGCCGTCCAACCTACTCGCTGCGCTTCCCCGCGGCATTTCCCGCCATATCGTGCGCTTCGTAAACCTGTCCGGACGCGTGCTCGCCATCAAGGAAATCGGGCCGACAGTCGCCCACCATGAGTACGACCGCCTGCGCGACCTCACCCGCCTCGATGCCCCATCTGTCCACCCCGTTGCCGTCATCACGGGCCGCGAGAGCGCCGACGGGGAGGAACTCAATGCCGCCCTCGTCACCGAGCACCTGCAGTTCTCGCTGCCATACCGCGCGCTTTTCTCCCTGTCGATGCGCGAGGATACGGCGACGCGTCTCATCGACGCACTCGCTCTCCTCCTCGTGCGTCTGCATCTCCTGGGCTTCTACTGGGGCGACGTGTCCCTGTCGAATACGCTCTTCCGCCGCGACGCCGGAGAGTTTGCCGCCTACCTGGTGGACGCCGAAACCGGCGAGTTGCACCCGAGACTCACCCCCGGGCAGCGCGAATACGACGTCGACCTGGCGCGCACAAACATCATCGGTGAGCTCATGGACCTGCAGGCAGGCGGCTTCTTCCCGGAGGATGCCGACCCCATTGATGTCGGCGACCGCATCCGCACCCAGTACGATCTGCTGTGGAATGAGGTCACCGCCGAGGAATCAATCCCGAACACGCAGCGCCAATACCTCGTCAATGAGCGCATTCGCCGCCTCAACGACCTCGGGTTCGATGTCGCCGAGCTGCACATGGCATCGGATTCGTCGGGCGAGCATCTGGTCATCCAGCCCAAGGTGGTCGACGCCGGGCACCACAACCGTAAGTTCATGCGCCTGACCGGGATGGACGTCGGCGAACACCAGGCCGCCCGCCTCCTCGCAGACATTGACGTGTGGCGCGCGACGAGTGGGCTGCAGGACATTCCCCTTGAGCAGGCCGCCCACGAGTGGATTACCGACGTGTTCACGCCCGTCGTGCGCGCGATTCCACGCGAACTCGCTGGCAAGCTCGAGCCGGCTCAGCTGTATCACGAGTACCTCGAACACCGCTGGTACATGGCCCAGCAGGCCGGTCACGACATTCCCGGTGAGGAGGCCGTCGCCTCCTACATCGAGAACATCTTGCCGTCCAAGCGCGACGAGGCCGTCCTCATCGGACCCGGTCCTGGCCGCTCCTCTATGCTCAGCGCCGAGGCGAACCCCGACCTGTGGTGAGGGCACAACGCCCCTCCCGTTCACGCTAGGAGCACCTATGTCTGAATTCCCCCGCATCTTTGCCCACAGGGGCGCTTCCTCGCTCGCGCCGGAGAACACGATTGCCGCGTTCTCCAAGGCGATGGAGGTCGGTGCCCGCTGGTTCGAGTTCGACGTGGATATCGCCGGCGACGGCTCTCTCATCGTCATCCACGACGACACGTTGGACCGTACGACGACCGGCTCGGGCTCGTACTACCGGATCGGGTACTCCGAGCTGCGCCGCCTGGACGCGGGCCGCTGGTTCTCCGACACCTACCGTTTCGAACGTATTCCCGAGGCCGCGGACGCTCTCGCATTCGCGCACGCGCAGCAGATGGGCGCGAACCTGGAGATCAAGCCGTGCGCGGGCGGGGATCGCCTGCGCGAACGCCTCATCGAGGCCCTTGCCGTCACACTCGCCGGAGACAAGGTTCCCTCGCAACTCCTCGTCTCTTCCTTCGACCACGAGCTGCTCGCCGCCTTCCATGAGAAGTGCCCGACGATCGCTCTGGGCTGGCTGATCGAGCGCGCCTCCGAGGAATGGCGCGAGGGCGCGGCCGCCCTGGGCGCCACCGCCATTCACCCGGGCGCCCGGGGCCTCACCGAGTCCGACGTGCGCGCAATGCGCGACGCTGACTTTGAGGTCAACGTGTGGACCGTCAACGACGTGGAGCAGGCCCGCGAGCTAGCCTCGTGGGGCGTCACCGGCATCTTCACCGATCGCCCGCAGGACTTCCCCGCCGATGCCCTGAAGGCCTAACGGGTAGGCGCGGTCGGTCCGCGCACCACCGACAACGGACGAGGTAGCCGGGGTCGCTCACGCGACCCCGGCTACCTGTTATGTATGTGTCAGCTGACGTTTTACGCTTCGCCCGCGCGGCGCGTAAAGCGCTTGGAGACGTGCTTGGCCAGGGAAAGCTCGGCGATGGAGTCCACGACCATCAGGCCACCCACGATGCCCGCGAAGCGCATCCAACCCGAGCGCGGCGACGAGGCACGCACGGCGGCAACGAGCATGCCGGTGCCGACGATGGCTTCGGTGGCAACTGCGGCGTGGATGATCCACGGGCGCTCGACGGCCACGGACTCGTAGGAGTTCCACAGGGGCTTCACAACCGACTGAGGCTGGCCCATCATGATGTCGACGCTGCGCCCAATCGCGTTAGAGATGCCGCGCGCCAGGTGTACGGAGACGCCCTCGACATCTTCGATGTCGGTGGTGCCCAGGAGGAAGCCTGCAACCGAGCCGGGCAGGCCAAGCGCGCGCACGACCTTCCAGACGGACTCCTCGCCGGTCGTTGCCACCGATGCCCACAACGCGTCGGCATCCGAGCCGGGGACGGCCTCGGCAATCTCCTGGAGGTCAAGGCGATCGCCAACCAGGTCGATGACCTCGCCGGGCAGTTCGGCGGTGCGATCGTGTCCGCCGGGAACGATCGCTGCGTCCATGCTCCAGTTGTGGGAGATGATGTGCTCGAGGTGGTCGTCGGTGACCAGGAAGACCTGGAATTCGCCGTCCGTCACGGAGAGGGTGACCAGCGGCAGGTCGCCGAAGTTCCAGCCCTCCTTCTCGGCGGGCAGCTCAGCGAGAAGCGCACGGTGTCCATCAGCGAGCTCGAGGTCGCCCAGATCCACGCCCTCAAGGGCAGCCAGGAGCGGCACGGACGAGGCGGGGGTACGACCGATCTCGACAATGCGGGTCGGGGCAGGCTCGATGGCCTCAAGCTCCTCGTCGTCAGAGGGCCAGACCTTACCGAGCGGCGAGTCGCCCTCGGGCAGGTGGTCTGCGGTCGCGTTGCCGATGCGCACCTCGGCGTCGAATAGGATGGCAAGTTCACTGGCCAGCTCGGCGGGCGTCAGGCCGGGAACGACCTCCGTCGAGCCGGCGGGCACGGTAGCAACGCGCTCGTCGGAGACCGCGACGTTAAGCCCGAGCAGCTGAGGCGACGACGGGAACCACTCAAGCTGAGCGAGAATCGAACGCTCCTTCAGTTCACCAGCCACCACGCTGGGATCCAGATCGTGGCCGATGATCATGCCTTCAATGCGGGTCCAGTCCTGGGCCATGTCACTACCTTCCTGTTCGTGGTGGCATCGTCTCACCACTCTATGCTTCCATTGTGTCGCGTGGGTCGCTTTTTCGCTCGCCCGCACGGTCAGTTACGAGATTCTGTTGCGTTCCGTCCCGCCCCACTCGACGGCGACAAAGCCGGTGCGCGTTGGCGGCGCGGTTAAGGACTGAGGCTGAACGACCGTATCGGCTCGCGCCTCACGGATCGACATAAACACCCGAATGAAGGTGTCCGGCTCGACTTGATTCCCGGCCTCATCCGCGAAACGGTAGGAAGCCGCCTGCACGTAGGTGCTCGCGTCGAAGGACACAAACGTGTGCTCATGTGCACGGATATGCGGTGCCCAGTAGGTGATGAAGTCGGCTGCCTCTCGGTCGTTGAGACCCAGCTGGGCGAGCTTATCCTCCAAGAAAGAAACGGCATCCTCGCGAGCGACCACGAAGCCGGTCTCGGGGTCCGGGAGGGGCGCGTACCCATCCCAGAAGAGCGATGGGTACGTGCGCCCCTCTTGGTCTGCGAGGGTCCCGTCGGGAGAAGCGGTCACCATCCACGAGGCCTGCGTCCCCCGCTCCGTCGACTGCTGAGAATCCGGGGCCGGGTAGACGGTGTCGAGGCTTCCTTCCAGGTCAAGTGTCACCGTGAGGTGACGTTCCTCCTGCGGGTACAGGTACAGGACCGGCTTTTTCGCGACAGGCTCGTTATTCACCATGTTGCAGGCGACAAAACATGCAAGTGCTGCAACGACCACGACTCCGATAACGATCAGTGCTTTCTTCATGGTGCCGTTTCTTTCTACACTCGCCCGCCGTTGGGTACTCATAGCTGCGTCTCATCGCGCGGTTGTCTCATCATACGGCGCACAATCGTCCGGTTTCAAGAGGCATCGTGGGGACAGAAGAGACCGGGGGAGTTTCTCTGGAACGTCTATCAAGCAACAGGTTTGAGCCACGAGTCATTCCCTGCTATCCTGACCCGTTGCGCGGCTGCACGAAAGTAGGAGCCGCATCCCTCACCTGAAAGCAGCTATCATGTCTCTTCTGGTCATCGCAGCCATTGCCGGCGCGGTAACTCTCTTCTTTCTTCTGTTCCTGTGGGCTAGCTTTGTCTCTGCGTCGCCGGGCGAAATCAAGGTGATCTCCGGCCCGCGCGGCCAGCGCGTGCTGCACGGTAAGACGGGTTGGAAGTTCCCGCTGCTGGAGCGCGTGGACACCATGACCGCCTCGATGATTTCCGTCGATGCCCAGACCACGGACTTCGTCCCCACGAACGACTACATCAACGTGCGAGTCGACGCCGCCGTCAAGGTCCGCATCGCGACCGATGACCCGACGTTATTCCGCGCTGCAACGCGTAACTTCCTGTACAAGACGACCTCCGAGATCTCAGAGGAGGTACGTGACACCCTCGAGGGCCACCTGCGCGCCATCATCGGCCAGATGCGCCTCACCGACATCATCACCGACCGCGCCGCCTTCTCCGAGCGTGTTCAAGAGAACGCGAAGCAGGACCTGGAGGAGATGGGCCTCGAGATCGTCGCCTTCAACATCCAGAACGTCACCGACCAGAACGGCGTCATCGACAACCTCGGTATCGACAACACGGAGCAGATCCGCAAGACTGCGGCCATCGCGAAGGCGAACGCTCAGAAGGAGGTCGCGCAGGCGACCGCCGTCGCCCAGAAGGAAGCGAACGACGCCCAGGTCGCGTCCCAGCTGGAGATCGCCCAGAAGCAGACGGACCTCGCTAAGCGCCAGGCCGCGCTGAAGGTGGAGGCAGACACCGAGAAGGCGAAGGCCGACGCCGCCTACGAGATTCAGTCGCAGATTCAGCGCCGCGACATCGAGCGCGAGACCGCGCAGGCTGACATCGTCAAGCAGGAACAGCAGGCGGTCATCAAGGAGAAGGAAGTCGTCGTCACCAAGCAGGCGCTGCAGGCCGAGGTGAACGCGAAGGCCGACGCCGACCGTTACGCGGCCGAGAAGAAGGCAGACGCGGCCCTGTACGCGCGCCAGCGCCAGGCCGAGGCCGAGGCCTTCGAGCGTACCAAGAAGGCCGACGCCGACAAGCAGGCCATGCTCGCCGAGGCCCAGGGTATCGAGGCTCGCGGACGCGCTGAGGCCTCCGCGATCGGCGCGAAGCTGACGGCCGAGGCCGAGGGCCTCGAGAAGAAGGCTGAGGCCATGACGAAGATGAACCAGGCGGCCGTGCTGGAGATGTACTTCCGTGCGCTGCCCGAGGTGGCGCGCGCTGTCGCCGAGCCCCTCTCCAAGGTCGACACCATCACGATGTACGGCGAGGGCAACAACGCGCAGATGGTCGGCGACATCACGAAGTCGATTAGCCAGATCAACGCGGGCCTGGGCGATTCGTTGGGCCTGGATCTGCAGCAGATGTTCACGGCGCTTGTGGGCGCCAAGGTCGTCTCACCCACGATCTCCGATGCGGTCGCGGAGGGCGTGCGCGATGCCGCCGTCCCGAATCCACCGCAGGAGTGAGCGCGAGGCCCACCCTCACGGTACGCAGCTGGTGACCACACAAGAGGCCGGATCGTCGGTCTGACGGGGCGTGATCCTTCGGGGTCACGCCCCGCATATATGGGTATCTCACCGACAATCACATGGGCACGGGGCGCTGGCAACCCCACGCACAACGATCCCGCTCATGACGCATCCACGCCAATCGCATGGGCCCGGAGCGCTGGCGGAAACAGCGACGTATTCGAGGCGGCCCCCTGCACTCGGTGAGCCGACTACCGCCGCGTTAACGCTGGTAAGCTCCGCTTTCCCAAATCTTGCAGGCGTTCTTCTTGCTCGGTACCTTCCCCGCACCGCTGGCGGAGACCACGACGTATTCGAGGCGGTCCCCTGCACTCGGTGAGCCGACAACCGCCGCGTTACCGCTGGTAAGCTCCGCTTTCCCAAATCTCGCAGGTAACGCGAGCCGGTACTTTTTCGAGGAAACCTCAAGAACCTTCCAATTCCAACACTGCTGTGTCGCATCTGAAAACACGAGCGGGAGAAATGCACGCGGAATTACTGAGTGCGGGGGAACAGACAGCAATCAGGTCACGCCGTGTTCGAGGGCAATGCGCCTATCCACGGGTTTCAACCCCGTAGGGAGGAATTAATAGGATCTGATGGGGTTGAGTCTTCCCCATTCGGCGCACATCTCCCCCAACAATTATTTCACGATTGAGGTGGCCAAGAGACCGGCTCGGCGGATAGGTGACGACGACCCGGATAGGCTATCGATATGCTGGGCATTTCCTAGGCGTACATCAGCGGATAGGTTACGGCGATGCGGATAGGTTACGGCGATGCGGATAGGCTACGGCGATGCGGATAGGTTAGTAGGCTATCCGCATGCTGATAACCTATCCGTGAAGCAATAACCTATCCGCGTGCGCCGCACGCCGAGTAGCGTCCCGCATAGTGGTGTAACCGTGTGGTGGTCGGCTCGTTTAATATGGGTGCGGTCACCGTATGATCCTTCGACAAAGCTCTCTACTTCTGACTCGAAATGATGTGGAGGCACAACGATGACCGCTCCTCATTATTGAGACCCCGACGGGATCGTCGATTGCTGCCGTGCAACCGCCGGTACCGCTGCCCCCTCTCGTCGGACCATTGAAACCGCCGACACCACGGTCGAGGGTTATCACCGCGCACATGAAACCGAGAGCACCACTGTCGGCAGCAAATGCCCCAAAAACGGTGCTTCTCGAGTGACAGTGGCGTCAGCGGTTTCAATCTGCTGCGGGATAGTGTCGACAGAGGTGCCATCGGTTGCACACAGGCCGTCGGTGGGCTTCTTGAGGTTGCGTGGCAGGCGGCGCACATCGGGACACAATCCCATCAAGCCACACGCAATTCGATGACATGAACAGTCAACGCCTCACAACACTGGAGTTCCAAGGATCTAGATCGGATCTTGGAGCATCCGTGAGGGGGTTGGACGCTGAAGGGACTTCCACCGAGTCCCGCCGTCGTGGAGCCACCACGCGGCCTACCGGGCTAGTTCGCAGTTCCGGTAGGCCAAGGCAGGGCCCAAGCCACACGCGGTATCCAAAGCGCCGCAGGCACAGAGGGAGCCGAGACGCCTACACAACATGGCAACAGTACCGGCGGGCGGCGGCGGGGCCAGGGCGGGCCTCGCGATCGACTACTCCGAGCAATACACGCGTGTGGCGATCTCGCGGGCGGGCTAACGCCCAACCGAACGCACAGCGGCCCGGCAAACAGAATAGGTAACTCAGTGGCCAGGCATCGGGGGCACCCCCCAGCACCCGAAACACCTGCGAGGCATGACACTCACCCACCGTCACACCGGCACCAGCGCACGGCGACGGACCGCAGGCACAACGAAGCCGCCCGACCCCACGGGGGTCGGGCGGCTCATGCGCCGGGCCGCTAGGCGGCCATCAGCAAAGGTTTCAGCGCATCTGGGTGCCGGTGGCGCCCAGGCGCTCGCAGGCCTCGACGACGCGGGCGGCCATGCCTGCCTCAGCCGACTTGCCCCACGTACGCGGGTCGTACTGCTTCTTGATGCCAACCTCGCCGTCGATCTTGAGGACGCCGTCGTAGTTGCGCAGCATGTGGTCAACGACCGGACGGGTGAAGGCGTACTGCGTGTCGGTGTCGACGTTCATCTTGATGACGCCGTTGGCGACAGCGGTGGCGATCTCCTCGGCGGTGGAGCCGGAGCCACCATGCATGACCAGGTCGAAGGGACGGTGGTCCAGGCCGTAGTGAGCGGCGACCTCTTCCTGAATGGTGCCGAGCAGCTCGGGACGCAGCTTCACGTGGCCGGGCTTGTAGGCACCGTGCACGTTGCCGAAGGTCAGAGCGGTCAGGTAGCGACCGTTCTCGCCCAGGCCCAGGGCCTCGACGGTCTTGATGCCGTCGGCCGTGGTGGTGTACAGCTTCTCGTTGATCTCTCCGACGACGCCGTCTTCCTCACCGCCGACCGCGCCGACCTCGATCTCGAGGATGGTGTTGGCCTTGACGGACAGGGCGAGCAGTTCCTTAGCGATCTCGAGGTTCTCATCGAGATCGATGGCGGAACCGTCCCACATGTGAGACTGGAAGGTGGGCAGCTTGCCTTCGGCAACCTGGCCAGCCTCGATCTCGAGGAGGGGGCGGACCCAGGAGTCGATGTTCTGCTTGGCGCAGTGGTCAGTGTGCAGGGCCACGGTGATACCGTAGTTCTTGGCAACCTCGGTCGCGTAAGCTGCGAGGGCCAGCGAGCCGGTGACGCGGTTCTTGATGGTAGAGCCGGAGCCGTACTCGGCACCACCGACGGACACCTGGAGGATACCGTCGGACTCGGCCTCGGCGAAGCCCTGGAGGGCGGCGGTGATGGTCTGGGACGAGGTCACGTTGATCGCAGGGTAGGCGAACTTGCCATCCCGTGCGCGATTCAGCATCTCTGCATAGACCTCAGGGGTTGCGATAGGCACTTGGAGCCTCCTAATCGAGTGACAGTTTTGTCGTGATCGATTCTCTCACATTTTGCACGAGTGAGGAGGGGAAGGAAGTCCCGTTTGGACAGCATTTCTTCCAACCCGTCCCCTGCTGTTATTCGTCAGTTGGAGCGGCCGACACGCTCCGAGTTCGGCGACAGCCGTGCCGGCGGTGAGCGTCGTTGCGACGTCTCCCTGCGCGCTCGTTCCACGGAATCGAAGGTAGGAGTCATTAGTCGCGACGGGCAGGACGACGGTGCCGGGGACGTTGTCCTGGGGCGCCACCAGGACGGTGTTGCCGACTGTGTCAGACGCACCCTTGTTGTCACCCGCCCCTTGAGGCCGTCAAAGGAGCCTGAGAGGCAGATCTGGACATCCGTTAGACGCTGCACATGAGGGTGACAACTCGAGCGACAGTCAGGCTTCTTCCGCCGCGTCAAGACGCGACGCGTGTGCCCACATAACGATCGCTGCGGCATGACCGACATTCATGGAACGCGTCGAACCACGCTGAGTAATGGCGACGACGACCTCGCATACCTCGATCATGTCGTCGCTCAATCCGGACGCCTCGGAGCCGAACACTAGGCATGCGCGTTCGGGCAACGTAGCGCTTTCGAGCGCGACGGACCCCTCGACATTGTCAACACCGACGAGCGTCAGGCCCTCACGAACGCAGTGCTCGACGAGGTCAGCCACCTCGCGGCAATGATCCACCGGCAGGTAGCGGTCGGTGACCATAGCGCCGCGGCGGTTCCACCGCTTACGCCCCACGACGTGGACGCGGCAGGCCCCCATAGCATTCGCAGTACGCACGATCGCCCCAATGTTGAAGTCGTGATCGAGGTTTTCGATAGCAACCTCGAAGGGCAGGGAGCGGGCGGCAATGTCCGCGCGGATCGCGTCCATCGTCCAATAGCGGTAGCGATTCTCAACGTTGCGCCGATCCCCAGCGGCAAGGAGCTCCCGGTCGTAGTGTTCACCGACGGGCCAGGCGTCCTCCCCTCCCGGCCACGGACCAACCCCGACCTGCACGTTTCGCCCGGCCCCGACCTCGTTGGTTCCGCACGCGCCGTCACGCGCGATGTCACACCCATTTTCGAACTCGTTCACGGAACCCACCCTAGCGGCACCGTAGAATGGAGGCATGACTGCCCCCACGCACGAACCCACTGCCCTGGCCGATCTGCCGCCCGTGACCGCGTGGCTTTCCGACATGGACGGCGTCCTGGTCAAGGAGAATCGCGCTCTGCCCGGCGCGAATGAATTCCTCGCGGCACTACGCGGCAATCGGTTCCCCTTCCTGGTCCTCACCAACAACTCGGTGTTCACCAACCGCGACCTGTCCGCCCGCCTGGCGAACTCGGGCCTGGACATTCCCGAAGAGAACATCTGGACCTCGGCGAACGCGACGGCCGCGTTCCTGCAGCAGCAGTCCCCCGGCTCAACCGCCTTCGTCATTGGCGAGGCCGGCCTGACCACTGCGATCCACTCCGCGGGATACGTGATGACGGAGACCGACCCCGAGTACGTGGTGCTCGGCGAGGTACGTTCCTACGACTTTCGCGCTCTCACCCTCGCGATCCGCCTGATCGAGGGCGGCGCTAAGTTCATCGCGACCAATCCTGACGTATCGGGCCCCTCCGACGAGGGCACCCTGCCCGCCTGCGGCGCGATCGCAGCGATGATCACGGCGGCGACCGGCCAGAAGCCCTACTTCGTCGGTAAGCCGAACCCCGTCATGATCCGCGCGGGCCTGAACAAGATCGGCGCGCACTCCGAGAGCGCCGCCATGGTCGGCGACCGCATGGACACGGACGTGCGCGCGGGCGTCGAGGCCGGCCTGCGCACCCACCTGGTCCTGTCGGGTTCCACGGCCTACGACGATATCCGCAGTTACCCGTTCCGCCCCTTCGGTATCCACGAGGGCATCGGCGATCTCATCGAGCTCGTCGAGGCGGCACACTGACCCACACCGATCCGGAAGGAACACCCATGACTAACGATTCCCACAGGGCACGCCTGGCTGGCCTCGTCCAGGAACTTTCCGTCATTCACGAGAAGGTCACGCTAGCGTCGGGCCGTGAGTCCGACTTCTACGTCGATATGCGCCGCTCGACGCTGCACCACGAGGCGGCTCCCCTCATCGGCCACGTCATGCTGGATCTCCTGGAGGAGTCCGGCTTCGCGGTGGGCGAGGAGTACGTGGCCGTCGGCGGCCTGACGATGGGCGCAGATCCCGTCGCGACCGCGATGATGCACGCCGCCGCCTCGCGCGGCCTGGACCTGGACGCTTTCGTCGTGCGTAAGGCCGCGAAGGATCACGGCATGAAGCGTCGCATCGAGGGACCGGATGTCGTCGGCAAGAACGTCGTCGTCCTCGAGGATACGTCCACGACCGGCGGCTCCCCGCTGGAGGCCGCGCTCGCCCTGCGCGAGGCCGGCGCGAACGTCGTCGCCGTCGCGGTGATCGTCGACCGTGCGACGGGTGCCAAGGAGCGCATTGAGGCCGAGGGCTTCCCGTACTTCTACGCGCTGGGCCTTGAGGACATCGGCCTGGCCTAATCCTCCGCTCGCATCGACGAGGCCGGGGCCGGGTTTTGCGCGAACCCGGCCCCGGCCTCTTTGCTGCCGCGTGCTCACATGTGGGGAACGGAGCGCATGGCGCGCGCGGTCACCCAGCGCGGGGCGATCTTCATGGCCCCCATCGCGACCTTGTAGGGGATCGTGGGGGTGACCTGGACGCGGCCTGCGCGCACGGCGTCGAGGGCTTCTGTCACGACCTGTTCGGGGCTGGCCATGAGCCAGGAAGGCGTCGCACGCATGTCGACGCCCGCACGCTCAAAGAATGGGGTGTCGACGGGGCCGGGGCATACGACGGTCGCGGTGATGCCGGAGTCCTTGAGCTCGGCCGCAAGCCCCTCAGTGAAGGCGACGACCCAGGCCTTGTGGGCGGAGTAGGTGCCCGCGCCGGTGCGCGAGGCGACCGAGCCGACGTTGAGGATGGCACCGCGCCCGCGCGAGCGCATGGAAATCCCGGCATGGTGGGCAAGTGTCATGACGGCTCGGACCATGACGTTCAGTCCGTTGATTTCGTTCTCGAGGCTGTTGTCCAGGAATTCGGTTCCCAACCCAAATCCTGCGTTGTTGACGAGGAGGTCGACGGGTGCCAGGTCTAGTTTGTCACGGTCGGCGGGGCCTCCCACGTCGAGGCGGTCCGCGACGCGCGCGCATCCTTCGTCGGTGGACAGGTCAGCGGCGATCACCTCGACGCGCACGCCGGCAACGCTCGTGAGCGTTTCTGCGATCGCGCTCAGGGCGTCCTCGCGGCGCGCGACGAGCACCAGGTCGTGGCCCGCGGCTGCGAGCTGCCAACAGAATTCTTCACCAATGCCGGAAGTCGCTCCGGTGACCAGCGCTGTTCCCATGGGGGAAGTCTAGCGCTGCGGGCGTGCGGCGGCACGATGCCGGGGCGGGAACGCAGGTGCGTCCCGCCCCGGTTTGGCGTGTCATCGGCTCCGGATCAGGTATCCGGCTCCGCCTCCGGCGAGTGCCGCCGGGATGACGAGGAGAACGAGCCAGTAGGGGCTCCATCCACCCGAGCGGCCCAATTCCGCTGCCGCCGCGATGGGCACGTTTGCCGCAGCGTCGCTGGTGCCGATCGAGGGGCCAGCCGCATCTCCACTTTGGGCACCGCTCTGGGCGCCACTTTGGGGAGCGGCCGAGGGACTCGCGCTCGGGGTGGCGGAGGGCGCGGCCTTCGGTGCGGTCACCGGAGCGGAGCTGGTCGTTCCACTACTAACCCCGTTGCTGCGGGCGGACGGCGCACCGGTTGCTCCACTACCCGTCGCCGCGGGAGGTCCCGAGCGGGTGACGCCAGACGGGGCCTGCGTACCTGCGTTGCTCGCGGGTGCGGGCGCTGCGGGCGCTCGCACCGGTCCACCGCTGGGAGCGGGTGCCGGGAACGGACGAGGCAAGGGTGCGGGATTCGCGTTCGGTGCAGGTGCTGGCGCGGGCTCGGCACTCGGGGCCGGAGCGGGGTCCGTCGTCGGCGCGGGGAACGGCGTCGGCATGGGAGCGGGGTCCACGCTCGGTGTGGGCGCGGGTTCCTCGGTGGGCGCAGGTGTCGGGTCCACGCTCGGTGTGGGCGCGGGTTCCTCGGTGGGCGCAGGTGTCGGGTCCACGCTCGGTGTGGGCGCGGGTTCCTCGGTGGGCGCGGGCGTCGGCTCGGGTGCCGGGGTGGGGACCGGCTCGGGCGCAGGCGAGGGGCCGGGAGACGGGGTCGGTACGGGCTCTTCATCCGCCGGCGCGGGAGCCTCGTTGTGGTGTCCGGAGCGAACGATCACCGTGAAGGACTGCGGCTCCGTGAGCTGACGATCACCGCTGCGCGCACCAACCTCGATGCGGTAGGTGCCCGGCGCACTGAAGACCCAGTTGCCGTGCATGTGGGTCGCCTCGGTCGTGTGTACGACGCCGTCGCCCTTTGTCGAGTCGAAGTGGACCTTCGCGCCCGCGCCGAAGGTGCCTCCCTGGAAGAATGCTACTCGCGCGCCCTCGGGGGCCTGCGCCAGATGCAGGGTCAGGTCAGCGCCCTCGGGCAGGGCAGCGTAGTCGATGCCCTCCGTGGATAGGCCCGGCCACACGATGTCGCTCTTCTGCGTCTCCGGCAGCACGTATGTGGCGGTACCGACCGGGCCGAGCACGTCGTAGCTCGGGTCAGACAGAGACGCGGGGCGTACGAAGCGCGCGTTCGGGGCGACCCCGAGGGTCGTGGATCCAACGGTACGCAGCACGGAGGTGCGAGCGTTGGTCAGGGAGTCGTCCTTAACGGCCAGGCCGTAGGTAAGACCGTTGCCTGCGCTCGCCTGAGTAAGGCGCACATCCAGGTGTCCGCGCGCGATCTCCACGGGATCGCTCAGCAGGGACGAGGCCGGGTCCGGGGTCGTGTCGTTTCCGCCGTTATCGGGGGCGGGAGCAGGATCGGGAGTCGGCTGAGGAGCGGGTTCTGGCTCTTCGGGGGCGGCGATGCCGTCGCGCATCTTGAGCATCGCGGTGAGGCCCACGTGGGAACCGACGGTGACATCGGAGGCCTCGGCGACGGTCATGACCGCGTCGGAGAGGGGGTGCGGGCTCAGGGTGACGCGCATGTACATCGGATCCGACTGGCACACGCCGAGGTCCTGCGTCTTGGAGTCCATGCCTCCCGCGCCCAGGGTGCCTTCCATCGAACACCAGGGGCTGAAATCCCACTTGGATTCGAGGAACTCGATCTTGTAGGTGGCACGCAGGTTCGGATCGTTAGCTCGCACGGTGGCCGTGTACTGGTCGGTCGTGCCGGGCTTGAGGTCGTAGGAGACCTCGACGCGACGCGACGAGATCGGCAGGTGGTCCGGGTTCCACACGGGTGCGGGGTCCGGGTTGGAGGGGCCGAGGATCGTGTCTGTGCCGCCGACGGTGACGGGTTCGGTGTCCCGCTGTGAGTACTGAACGGTCTGCGAAATCCAGCGAGCCGAGGCAGAGTCGCTGGGGATGTAGATTGCCTGGACTGCCGCGGCATCTGCGCCGAGCAGCTCGGAGACGGTCGCGCGGCCGCCTTCGACGGCGACCTCGGTGAGGAAGTAGCCGTTGACGGTGATCCACGCACGACCCGTGTCAGTCGCGACGCCGGTGTCGATCGTGATGTCGGTCAGGTGATTGTCGCCGGGATGCTCACGCTCAGCGTGGTGGGACAGGGTGAGCGTGGGCGCCGCGGAGTTGCCGTCACCGCGCTCAGCGCGGGCACCGTTATAGGCGGACTCAATATCCTTGATGGTGCCGTCGGCGGGGTTCGCACCGCCGACCTGCCAGACCAACGGAGTGATCGGAGAGGAATAGATGGCACTCCCGTCGGCACTTCGCGCTGTCATTTTGTAGTTCGCGACGTAGCGACCCGGCTGCGTGAAGGTCGTGTACAGGTGCGTGTGGCGCGGATTGTAGACGCTGCGGTAGGCGGTGTCATGGCTGGAGAGGAAGCGGTTCACGCTGTCGCCGTTGTCGATAAACATCTCCATGCGGCCCGGACCGTCGACGCTGATGAGGTCAAGGGTGTAGGTCTCACCCTCGAACTTGTCGGTGTCGCCGATCTCGCCGGCACCAAGACCAGCCCAGATGGGCGTATTACCGGGGCCGGGGTTCTGAGGGGCGGCGTTGAGGACGGTGCCCTCGGCACCCAGGAACGCCAGGTCGGGGCGCTTCGCGGGGATGACGAGCTGCGACTTGGCCTCATCCTTGTCGCTCGTGCCGGTCCAGGCCTTGGGGATCCACAGCGCCGTCTTTTCCATCGGCAGGTTGATGGTGTTGAGGCTGAAGCTGTTGGTGTCGTCGTGCCAGACGGGAATGGGTGCATCAACGTGCTGTCCGGTAACGATCCAGTCCTTGTCCTGGTCGGGACCGGCCCACGCTGCGGCGGGGGTGAGGGCCAGGAAGAGGGCGAGCGCAGCCGTGCTGATGCGTCGCAGGTGTGACATTCGGGTGCCTTTTCTAGCTATGTTGCAGGTGAGAATCATTATCACTCTAAATAACCTCTCGCACAACTCACACGGACCAGGCATGTTTCACACACGTTTCACGCAGCCGCTCCCCTGACCCACCGATAGGCTCAAGGCCATGAGATTTGCGACCTGGAACGTTAACTCCATCCGAACGCGCGTCGACCGCGTCATCGCCTTCCTCGAACGCTCGGGTACGGACGTGCTGGCCATGCAGGAAATCAAATGTCGGCCCGACCAGTTCCCCATCGCCCCCTTCGAGGCGGCCGGATACCAGGTCGCCATCCACGGACTCAACCAGTGGAACGGCGTCGCCGTGGCCTCGCGACTGCCGATTGTGGAGACTCAGGACCACTTCCTCACCCAGCCCGCGTTCGGCGAGCCGCCGGTGATCGAGGCCCGCGCGCTCGGCGTCACCGTCGACACGACTGAGGCCCTTCCCGCTCGGGACCAGCAGGCCTCGTCCATGACGATCTGGAGCCTGTACGTCCCCAACGGCCGCGAAGTCACGCACGCACACTACGCCTACAAGCTGGAGTGGCTCGCGAACCTTGCCGAGCAGGGGCGCAGCTGGCTGGCGGATCCAGCGGCACAGATCGCGCTCGTCGGCGACTGGAACGTCGCCCCCCTCGACGAGGACGTGTGGGACGTGGACGCCTTCGAGGGCGCCACGCATGTCTCGGCTCCCGAGCGCGAGGCCTTTGCCGCCTTCGCCGCGGACGGGTGGGTCGAGGTCACGCGCGAGCGCGTCACGAACTACACCTACTGGGACTACCAGAAGCTGCGCTTCCCCAAGAATGAGGGCATGCGCATCGACTTCGCCTACTGTTCACCGGCACTCGCAGCGCGCGTGAGCGCTGCGCACATTGACCGGGACGAGCGCAAGGGCAAGGGGGCCTCGGACCACGTTCCCGTCATCGTCGACGTCAACTGAGACAAAAGAGGCCGACACAACAAAGTCGGAATAGCTCGAGGCCTGGGCGCGCGCCCAGGCCTCGTTCACTGCCCATCAGGCATGCTCGCGCGCCAGGCGCAGCAGCTCCGAGTTGAGCGCCGACCAATTCTCGTGGTGCCACAGCCCAAAGGGCTCCGCTCCGACAAAAGCGGCGGCGGCTCCGAGATCACGATCCGCCCACACGAAGGAGCCGGATTGCCCGAAGTGACCGATCGTGCGCGGCGAAGCATCGGGCGCAGTCCAATGCGGAACCTTCTCACCACGGATTTCAAGACCGAGGCCCCAGGGACAGGGATTACACCGCCCATACCCGGGGACGACGCCAGCCAGCGCGGGAAACTGCGAGATGCCCGCGAGAGCCGCCAGAGGAGCGCTGACCAGCGTCGGGCACGCCAATTCGGCACCGAAAAGGCTGACATCCGAGGCACTGGCAACTCCCGAATGGGCTGGGCTACCCGGAACATCCGCGGCGCCCATGCCGAGCGGTTCGAAGACCTCCTGACGCACCCACTGGGCAACACTCACTCCGGTCGCTTGCGCGAGTACCTCGCCGAGAACATCGAAACCCTCGTTCGAGTAAATGCGACGCTTCTCGGGAGCGGCAACGGGGCCGCGCCCCTCAAAGGGCAGGCCCGAGGCATGGGCCAGAAGGTGACGAACCGTCGCCCCCTCGGGCCCCGCAGAATCATCCAGGGAGAGCAGGCCGCGGTCAACCGCGACCAGAAGCGACCAGGCGACGATCGGCTTCGTCACCGAGGCAAGCGGAAAGACGCGACCAACATCACCGTGTGAATAGACGACGTCGCCCCCGACACGAAGGACGAGGGCGACATCGAAAGACGGCAGCGGGCCGATCACGCGGTAGCCTCCGGGGCCGCACCAACCTCGGCGGCGGCGATGGTCTTTTCGCTGATCTTACGCAGCGTGCGGGCGTAGACCTCAGCAACTTCCTCGGGCACCGAGGCCCCGAGTTGGAGGATGTAGTGCGCGGGCAGGTGAAGGAGCTGCACGCACACGGCCAGGAAGTCCGAGACGAACTCGCGGGCATCGATCGGCTCGTCGTTGTAGCGAGCCGAAACGACGGAGCCATACCAGTAGCGGATGAGGATCTTCGCCAGGGTACGGGGCGTAGTGCCGATATTGGCACCCTCCTCGTCGACGAAGGTCTGGATCATCGTGGTGAGGGCTTCCTCCATCTGCTGGGTGCGGTACTTGTAGTGCTCGTGCGCAGGGTGCGCCTCAGAGGAGGACTCGGCCCACAGCACACAGTCGAGGGCAATGGCCGCGTCGGCACCGGGCTTCATGGCGAAGCGCATCTCTCCGACCGCCCAGTCAACAAACGAGCCGGCGGTGATGCCGCCCTCGTCGAAGCCGCCCTCAGTCTCCTCGTTAATGGTGACGTCGAAGAGGGCGTTCATCTCCTCGTGGCGCTGGATCGCACTGCGCAGGATCGCTTCCTTAGAAGGGAAGTGATAGACGACAGCGGGGTGTGAAATACCGACTCGACGGCCGAGGTCGCGCAGGGAGAAGCCGTTATAGCCTCGCTCTGCAATGAGAACCATCGCTGCCGAGAGGATGGATTCACGCGTCGCCTGTCCTACGGAGTAGGCGCCACGGGCCTTCCTCTGGGTTGTCATATCATCTCCTGATGTTGCGGGCACGATACACCGCGCCCGAAAAGCACACTGGTAGTCAGTGTACCGCGCAATCTCAGGGTTTATCAACATTCATGACAAGCCCGTCAAAGGAGTCATTAATGTCAACTGTCACATTGTGACCATCTTGAAGGCCTCCACCAAGAAGCAAAACCGCCAGTCGATCGCCAATCTCCCGCTGAATCAAGCGCCGCAACGGACGCGCGCCAAATGCGGGATCATACCCCAGGCGAGCGAGCCAGCCACGGGCCGGCTCGGTCACTGTCAAACCTATGCGACGCTCGCGCAGACGAGACTCCACGGACATGACGATCAAATCGACGATCTCTCCTAGATTTTCGCGGGTAAGAGGGTCAAACATGACCATCTCATCTAGCCTATTGAGGAACTCCGGACGGAAGGCGGCACGAACGACCGACATGACAGAGTCGCGCTTGCCCTCAGATGTCAAGTCCGGATCCGCCAGGAACTGCGAACCGAGGTTCGACGTGAGGATAAGGATGGTGTTTCGGAAGTCCACCGTCCGCCCCTGCCCATCTGTGAGACGTCCGTCATCCAGAACCTGCAGAAGAATGTCGAAGATCTCAGGGTCAGCCTTCTCGACTTCATCCAAAAGGACGACAGAGTATGGACGACGACGCACCGCTTCGGTTAGCTGACCGCCCTGCTCGTAGCCCACGTAGCCGGGAGGGGCACCGACGAGGCGCGCGACCGAGTGCTTTTCGGAGTATTCGGACATGTCGATACGCACCATCGCCCTCTCATCATCAAAGAGGAACTCCGCGAGCGCCTTGGCCAGCTCCGTCTTACCAACGCCTGTCGGCCCGAGGAAAAGAAAGGAACCGGTCGGACGGTTGGGATCAGACAAACCAGCTCGGGAGCGACGCACCGCGTCCGAGACTGCGCGCACGGCATCTTTCTGACCGATGAGGCGTTTTCCAAGTTCCTCCTCCATATGAAGGAGCTTGTCCGTCTCAGTTTGCAGGAGCTTACCCGTTGGAATTCCCGTCCACGCTTCGATTACCTCGGCGATTTCTGCGGGTCCCACCTTCTCAGCGATCATCGGCTCTTCGTCGCTGCGACCTTCCTGGGCCTCAGCCTGTTGTTCCGCCTCGACAATCTGGCGCTCGACAGCGGGGATCTCGCCATTCTGGAGGCGCCCGGCTTCTTCCCAGCGTCCCTCACGTACGGCCAGATCGAGCTGGGTGCGCAGCGTGTCGAGCTGGACGCGCAGGTCACCAACGCGATTGTGGCCTGCCTTCTCAGCCTCCCAGCGGGCCGTCAAAGCACGCAAGTTCTCCTCGCGGTCGGCAAGGTCCGCACGCAGTTTACTCAGCCGCTCCTGCGTAGCCTCGTCAAGGCCCTCTGGGTCTGACTCGGCAAGGTAGGACTCCTCCATGCGCAGACGGTCCACGCCACGACGCAGCTCGTCGATCTCCACCGGCGAGGAATCCAGCTCCATGCGCAGGCGGGACGCGGCCTCGTCAATCAGATCAATTGCCTTATCGGGCAGCTGTCGGCCGGAGATATAGCGATTCGACAGGGTGGCAGCGGCGACTAGAGCGCCGTCAGAGATCGTCACCTTGTGGTGGGCCTCGTACTTGGGGGCGATACCACGCAGGATCGCGACGGTATCCTCAACCGAAGGTTCGCCGACGAACACCTGCTGGAAGCGGCGCTCGAGCGCCGGGTCCTTTTCGATGTTCTCGCGATACTCGTCGAGAGTGGTCGCGCCTACCATGCGCAGCTCACCGCGGGCGAGCATGGGCTTGAGCATGTTGCCCGCATCCATCGCCCCCTCGGAGCCGCCGCCCGCACCGACGACCGTGTGCAGCTCGTCGATGAAGGTAATGATTTGACCGTCAGAGCGCGAGATCTCCGCGAGGACAGCCTTGAGGCGCTCTTCAAACTCGCCGCGATACTTCGCACCGGCAACCATCGAGGACACATCCAGGGAGACGAGACGCTTGTCACGCAAAGACTCGGGAACATCACCCGCGACAATGCGCTGAGCGAGACCTTCGACGACGGCAGTCTTGCCGACGCCGGGTTCACCGATCAGGACCGGGTTGTTCTTCGTGCGCCGGGAGAGGACCTGGACGACACGGCGGATCTCGTTGTCACGGCCAATAACCGGGTCAAGCTTTCCTTCGCGCGCAACCTCAGTGAGGTCACGGCCGTACTTGGACAGAGCCTCGAAAGAACCCTCAGGGTCAGCCGAGGTGATCGGGTCGGGGCGCAGCTGGGCGAGCGCCTGCGTGAGTGCGTCGGCCTCGACCCCGGCCTGCGTCAGGATGCGCCCCGCCTCGGTCTGCGAGGCAGCCAGCGCGATGAGTAGGTGCTCGGTCGAGACATACTGGTCGCCCGCAGCCTGAGCGCGCTCACCGGCGTCGCGAACGACCGCCAGCAGTGCGTTCGAGGGCTGGGCGCTGCCAGCGGACGCGCCCTGCGCGCTCGGGAGGGCCACGAGGGCATTGCGGGTACGCGCACCGATCGCGCGCGGGTCGGCACCAACTGCCCCAAGTAGGGACAGTGCGATGCCTTCACGCTGTTCAATCAGCGCTTCGAGCAGGTGAATGGGTTCCACCTGCGGATTAGCGGCCGCACCGGCGGCCTGGAGCGCAGAGGAGATGGCCTCCTGCGCCTTCGTTGTCATTTCACGTGCCATGAAATCACTCCTCAACATGTTCGTGTCTGGCGGCACCGAGCCCCTCGATGCCTTCTGACAGACACAACGAAGACAAACTTGAGTCTATTCCACTCAACTTCGATAAGGAGGAGGATCCAGTCAATTCTCCGGAAGCCAGGCGGGGCCATCGAAGCCGCGCTGATGGCCACCCGCAGGACCGGGGCCACCATCGCCATCAATGCCGTAACGCTCTTCAAGCGCACGGAAGAGTTGCAGGGTCGTAGCGAGCGCACACATCACCTGCTGCACGAGCTGCGCATCGGTCGCACCATACTCGTAATCGGCATTCACTTCGGCAACGACGCGGTCACCGCCCTCTTGATCCACCACGTGGGCCTTCGGCCAGAGATACTCCCCGTGCCAAGCCTGAAGGAAGTCGCGCAGATCCTCCCCGAACTCAATCGGGACGAGGTTCTTTAAGAAGGCAACAATCGACAAAACCTCGCGCGAGTCACCGAGGAAGCGGAAGCAGAACAGATGCCCATCCCAGAACCCGCACAGATCCCCATCGCTGTCGATACGCCAGGCCCATCCCTCAGAGTCGAAAAGGAGCCCCAAGCGCTCCTGCGTAATGGGACGAACCATATCGAAACGATTGGCCTCAAACTCCGAGTTACCCGTGACAATTCCTTCCGAAGGTTCCGCGTTGCTACCCTCCCATTGTTCCATATCAGAGGCGGTATCGTCTGGCAGATCGTGGCGACGAGGCACCTCCTCGCCGCCGGTTCCCCCGTCAGCATCCGCCCACCATAGCCAGCCCATAATGATCCCCTATTCGCGCAGATATTCATTGACGCGCCACCGCGTCGCTACCGAGGGGCCGGAAGCGCGCCGACCGCCCCTCACAGCGTTCTGCATATGCACAGCCATCGACACCTCCTACGCTCGCCTCATCGTGATACCAGCACGTGTCTTGGTAACTTCACAGTAGCGCAGAAACCGCGAAAAACCAACGCCCATGAGGATCTGAGGTGCCCGATGGCCAACGAGAACAGAAAGGCGAAAGACCATCGTCGCAGCTCATCAGGCCAGCCTCGCACAACGGCTAGATCATTGTATTGTTGCTCACATTTATTCCTAGCCCTTGCATAACCGCAAACATTCCACTAAATAGGGCCATCCGCTTCGTCCATCTTGACCTCTCCCGTAGCGGACACCCCCTGAGCGGCAACTGGGAGCACCGGCAGGGCGGGGAGCGGACGAGACTTCGTAGTGCGCGTCACCAGCCACCGCAGCGCCCACTCGGCGGGACCGCGAGCGGACCCCACGGCCTCGGCAATGACACAACCAAGGCCGATCGCCGACCAGACCCCCAGAGCAATGAGGCCGGACACCGCGACCCCCAACGAACGCACGCCACACGCACCAAGCACGCTGAAGATGGAGATGAAAAGCACCGTCTGCGCCAGGTAAGCGGTCATCGAGCGGCGTCCGATCGCACTCAGGAAGGAACAGACGGTCCCCAGCTTCTCACGCGGCCCGCCGCCCACGAGCGCGAGCAACGCGAGCCATCCGCACGCCCCCAACACACCCGAGGCATGAAACAACGGGTACGACCACACGGCCGACCCCTCGAACGCCCAATCCAGCTGCATGAGCACGAAGGGAAGCCCTCCGAGGACACCCAACCCCAGGCCGCCGGCGGCCACGCAGGCCAGGATCAGCCGGTGCCCACGCGGATCCTGCAGGACGCCCCATCGGGCGACACCCACGCCGATCATGACGCACGGAACAACAAGGGACATCAAAACCGTGCCGATGGTTGCTCCCAGCCAGGACCCGAGGGACACCAACGGGTAGAACACCGTCAGCGTCGACGGGCCACGATACTCCAGCACCATGGGAGTCCCACCCAGCATCATCCCCATCGACCAGAGCCCAAGCAAGCTCAGCGCAGCAAAGAGAAGACCTACCAAAACGCGCGGCCACACGCGCTTCACGACAACAACTTCAGCGAAGAGCACCGCGACAAGACCATACGTTCCGATGATGTCGCCCGCGAAGAACAGGCCATGCACAGCACCAAAAACCAGCATCCACAAGCCGCGGCGGCGGATCAGGGCTGATGCGGATGCACGCGCACGTCGCTCAGCATTCTCATTAAAGATCTGCCACTGGATAGGCTGCCAATCAGCGCTCAGGTCGGCGGGAAGGGCATCCAGCGCATAGCGTCGCTCACGCTCGATCGTTCGCGAGGCCATGATCGCCATGCCGAATCCAAACAGGATCGAAAAGAGCGGATAGGCCCTGCGATCGACGAACAGGTTTCGCGCGACATACCACCACTGGTCCGCCTGATTCATGGCAGCGAGTGCGTCATGCCCAGCCTGAGGCGCATCCGGGAAATAGGTGATCCAGAACGGAACGTTGGCGAGTGCAATGAGCGCGAGCATGAAGCCGCGCGCGACATCAGGAGCGGGGAAGCGCAGCTGCCGCACTCCCGTGAAAGATAGGGTGTGCATAGTTTCCTCTCGCGTGGTGGTTTGGATGCAACGAAGGGGCGACGCCGGAGTTGCTCCGAGGCCCCGCCCCTTCACATGCGCGACGGGTCAGCCAATAGCCGACATCATCGCCTGCTGACGAATCTCTCGTCGCCTGCCGTTAGCTTTCACCACCAGCACGATGCCGATAATCATGATGATCGTGCCGCTGACGCCAATGACCGAGGACCAAATCAGGCCGTTCGTGCTGGACTTGGTAATGTCACCGGCGCTGACATCCATGCCCGAAATTTCCGCTCCTGCGGGAAGGCCCTCACAGTCGACGCGGTAGGCACCGGCCGGCAGATCGGTGGCCGTGTAGTAGTTCTTGGCACCGGCAAACGTGTGCATGTCGTAGACGTCGCCGTTAGTGTCCGTCATGGTGCACGACGTCGCCTCACCCTTGGAGAAGAGGACCGTGTACTGTCCGTTGGCTCCAACCTCGACGGTCCCGCCATTCTTGATGTTGACAGCATTAATATCCTCGGGCATATCGGTATTCAGGCCTGAGAAAGCGACCACAGCAAAGACGATCGGGGCGACGATCAGCATCATGAGCAGGCCGACAACGATCATGATCGTGCCCGGTGCTCGGCTGGGCAGGTTCATGGGGGGCATGACCGCGGGACCGGCATAACCGGCACCCGGATAGCCACCCTGGGCGGGCATGGCGCCATTCGCGCCACCCTGCCCGTACTGCGGCCAGGGCGTAGCCTGCTCGCCGGGCACACCGTAGGGCCTGGGGTTCGACATAGGAGAGCCTTCCTGAGGGGACTTTCTTTCAGCATACCAACGCGACCACCGAGGTGAACAGCAGGTCGCACAGGACCGATTACTACGATACCTCCGATCGCACGACCGGCACCCCAGCGAGGGTCGATTCCTGGGCGAGAGCAAAGGGGACGAGGCCCGAGAAACTGCCCGGACCTCGTCCCCTTATCGCGCATTGCGTCAGCGCACAGCCGACATCATGGCTTCCTGCGTCATGCGGCGACGCTTGCCGTTGACCTTCACCAGGAGCACGATTCCGACGATCAAAACAACCAGACCGGCGACTCCGACGCCACTGCCCCACAGCAGGGGGGCGAACACGACCTTCGTCATGACCTCCGGCGTCGTGTTGTATCCCGTGATGGACTCGCTGGCTGAGATTCCATCACAGTCGAGCTTATATTCGCCGGCGGGCACATCCGATGCGAGGTACGCGTCGTCGTGCCCGTCATAGGGTTCCAGCTTGTAGACCTCGTCGTCACGGCCGATGAGCGAACACTCGGGATCCTTGCCACCGGTGCCCCAGACCATGTAATGTCCATCCGCGGTCACGGTCACGATGTCCCCATTTTCCTTGGTGCCGCCTTCGACGGATTGCCCGGGGGCACCGGTCGCGCCAGTAATAACCATTGCGAGGACGACGATCGGCGCAACGATGATCATGAGCACGATGCCAAGGATGATCGTGGTGACGGCACCTCCACGGCCGGGCAGCTTCGGCATAGCAACCGGGGCGGGGACACCGTAGGGGCTTCCCGCGTAGCCCTGGGGGGCAGGATTGACAGCGCCGGATCCTGCGGCGGGCGATGATGCGTTGGGTTCACCCACGGGAGTGTGAGAGGAGGTTGACATGTCCGTTCCTTTCTAACAACTACTCTGCACGAACAGAATCACGGAGCGCGCAACGATGAGATCGTGCCAACATAGCACACCGCCGCCCCGTTCGTGGGATCAGCAGTGATCGATCGAGGCCTCGGCGGTGCGCCGAGCCTGACGATCGAGCGCGCGTCAGGTCGCAGCGATGGCAGCCAGGCGCTGCGCACGCAGCTGAGCGACACCCGGGACCTCGAGCGGCTCGAGCGTCGCACCGGTCGCGCGTTCCAGCAGCAGGTCCGCCAGCTCGGGATTGCGGGCGAGGGCGGGGCCATGCATGTAGGTCGCGATGACGGATCCTTGGACGACACCGTCGTGACGAAGCTCCGGAGCCTCCTGCCCCTGGGGAACGCCGTTCCCGACGCCGGCCACGACGCGGCCGAGAGGGGAGGCATCGGGGCCGAGGACGGTGCCGCCACCGTGATTCTCGAAGCCGGTGAGCGTCTGCATGAGCCCGTCGACGAGCGGCTCACACACCAGTTCACCGATCGCTCGATGTCCCTGGGGGCGCGTCGTGATGTCAAGGACTCCCATGCCGGGAACGCGCGTGCCGCGAGCATCCTCATACCAGTGGCCGAGAACCTGCAGGGAGGCACAGATCGCGAGGAGCGGGCGCCCGGCGTCGAGCGCCCGAGACAGACCAGAAGTACCCCGGAACTTGTCTGCGGCGAGCGCCTGGGCGGTATCCTCGCCACCGCCGAGCGTATAGATATCAAGGCTGTCAGGGATCTCCTCGGTCAACCCGACGCACACGACCTCGGCGTCGATGCCGCGCCTGCGGGCGCGCTCGGCCAGAATCAGCGCATTACCGCTGTCACCGTAGGTACCCAACACCTCGGGCATGAGGACGCCGATTCGCAGCGTGGAGACGCTCATCGCGTGCCCTCCTTTCGATCGAGCAAGACCTTGAAGTCGCGCATGGCCGTGTAGTTCAGGAGCATCTCTACGCGGCCGGGTTCACACACGGCCAGGGCATCCATGGGCAGGGGGACGAGGTCGCAGTGTATCCCAGCGTATTCGAGGCGCACGGCGAGGTCGGCTCCGCGTTCGCCGCAGGCGACGACTCGTCGGCCGGGACGCTTGACTCCCGAGAAGTCGACGTCCCAGAGCCAGGAGAGGTCCTGCCCGTCGGGCACCTGCCCGTTCACACCAATGACGACCTGGTCGACGCGCGGGTCGATCATCGTCATGGCCTCCTGCCATCCGGCGGGGTTCTTGGCGAGCATGAGGCGCGCGCTGCGGCCGTTCACGTCATGAACGGAGTAGCGGCCAGCAACCTCGGTGACGCTACTGACGGCGGAGGCGGCCGCCGCGGGGTCAATACCCATCGCCACTGCTGCGGCGACTGCCTGAGCCGCGTTGCCGAGGTTGGCTCGCCCGGGAAGCTTCAGCTCAAGGGGGACGCTCACGCCCTGCGGCCCACGCAACGTCGCGCGCGGTCCTTCGGGTGCCAGCTCGACTTCCTCGAGCCACCACTGCGGCTGAGGACGGCTGCTGAGCTCGGGAAGCGGCTCACCGTCGAACGCGGGAATGAGGTGCCAGTCCTCGCCGGAGCGAACGACGCGACCGCCGCGCGGGTAGGCAGCGGAGTCACCGCCCCAACCGGCACCCGCAGCCACCCAGACGACGTTCGGGTTGTCGGCTGCAGCGGAGACAATGAGGGGGTCATCGCAGTTGGCGACGACGACGGCATCCGGGTGGGCGGCAGCACCGTCGCGCAGGCGGCGCTCGACGGATCCGATTTCGCCGACTCGGTCCAGCTGATCACGAGAGAGATTCAGGTAGACGAACACCGAGGGGTTAACGTCTGCGGCGACGGCCGGCACGTGCATCTCGTCGACCTCCAGGACGGCTCGCGTCGCGTCCTTACCCTGCATGAGAGCCGTGATGATACCCGACGTCATGTTGTCGCCGTTGATGTTCGAGGCGACGGGCCCAGCGCTTTCAAGGGCGGCTCGCACCATGCGAGTCGTCGTCGATTTGCCGTTAGTCCCGGTCACGACGGCGGAGGAGTAGGAGGCGGCCAGCTCCGCGAGGAACTTCGGTGAAATGCGCAGGGCGACCTCACCACCGATCATTCCGCCGGATCCACGCCCAAGCGCTCGGGAGGCGAAGCGGGCGGCGCCACCGGCAGCCTGAGCCACCCGGGAGCGCACCGACAGGTGATGCGAAGAATTCGTCATGCGTCCACGTTAACGCATGCGGGGCTTCGGCCGCGTCGCCGACGCTTGCCAACCACCTGAATCGGGACGAGGCGGACGGTCGTAGAGCGCACGACTTTCTTCCCTCGACACGCTGATATACCCCCGACCGACGCAGATAGTTACGTATTGCATAGCGACGTTACCCACGCCATTTTCGCGTCACGGTATCGATACGTCTCACCGGTCAGTTCCCCTCACTGGCCGACCCGATAACACCTCCCCCACAGCCCGATACATGAGCAATTTCAAGGAAAACACTCACCTATCGACAAAGTTGCAGGTCAGAGGGCATTTCCAAAAGAGAGGCAGCGAATCTAGCGCACATATTTCACACACCCTCTGCACGTTTGTGCCAAGCGACGCACACCCCAACAATCGACTATCGAAACCAGCCGTGACCTGGTAAAACTATTCTCAGCAGGCTCAAGCCTGTCGCCTGTTCCAGGCTTCGGTCGAGGATCCTGTGTGCCCCCGGATCTTCGATCGAATTACGCTGCGGGACCCATCCGTTGGATGGGTCCCGCAGTCCTGTTATCTGGCTATGCTCAGCGCCGAGAGACGATCGTGCCCTCGATGACGGCACTGATGCCGCCGCGCCGACTAGGAAGGGCAGCGAGTGCCCGCGTCTCAGCTTGTGACGAAGCGAGCGCCGCGAGCGCACGCATCGGGTTCCATACCGTGAGGGAGCCGCCGGATGACGACCCGCCGGCCTCGGCTCGATCCCGCGAGCGCTGACCACGGCGCAGGGGCATGACCTGACCGTCCGCGGATGCCGCGAACACGCGGTTACGTTTCGCTTCAGCATCCGTCACCGCGGCACGCAGGGCGTCGCGCTCCTCTTCCAAGGCCTCGACGCGCCGCTCAAGTTCGAGGATGCGCCGGATACCCGCCAGGTTGATGCCCTCCTCCTGACTCATGCGCTGCACGTCGCGCAGGCGCTGGACGTCGCGCTTCGTGTAGCGGCGCCCCCTCCCCTTGGTACGGGCGGGGATCACGAGCCCGAGGCGGTCGTACTGACGCAGGGTCTGTGGGTGCATCCCGGCCAGCTCGGCCGCGACCGAGATGACGAAGGTGATTGCCTCATCGGGACCCGTCGTTGCCATGGCTTACTCCTGTGCGGCCGTCGACAGGGATGCGCGCACGTCGAGGTCACCCTCGGCCTTCGCCATCTCCTTCGCGAGCTTCTTCAGGTCGCGGCCCGGCTTGGCGGGCACCTGGATAGCCACGCGCGCAATCAGGTCACCGGTCCCCTTCGAGGACTTCACTCCCCCGCCACGCACACGAATCTCAGCGCCCGAGGAAGACCCCGCAGGTACCTTCACAGTGGCCTTGTTCCCGTCGATCATGGGCACCTCGACGGCTGCGCCGAGGATCGCCTCAGACACGGTGACTGGAAGGGCGACGACCAGGTCATCACCCTCGCGCGAGAACACGGGGTGCGGCTTGACGGTCACAGCGACCTCAAGGTCACCCGCGGGACCGCCGTTGCTGCCCGGCTTGCCATGCCCCTTGACGCGAACCTTCTGTCCATCTTTGATTCCCGCGGGAATGCGGACCTTGATCGGCGATCCTCCAACCTTAATGGTCAGGGTCGCGCCACTCAGGGCCTGGCGCAAGGAAATAGACAGCTTGGCACGCACGGTGGCACCCTTTTCGGGAGCGGGAGCGGCATGCTGGGCACGACCGGCTCCGCCGAAGGACGAGCCGTAGGGGTCTGCACCGAAACGCGCTCCGCCACCACCGAAGAGGCCGGACAGGATGTCCTCGAAGCCCCCACCTCCGCCGGGCATACCGGAGGTCTGGAAGCGCACGTTTGGGCCGCCGCCCCCGAAGCCCCCACCGGCGCCGCCGAAGGCACCGAAGAGGTCTTCAAAGCCGCCCGCCCCACCAGATCCGGCGGAGAAGCGCGCCCCACCGCCTGCCATCGCGCGGATCGCGTCGTAACGCTTGCGGTCCGCGTCGTTGGATAGGACGGCGTAGGCCTCGCCAATCTCCTTGAACTTGGCCTCAGCGGCCTTGTCGCCCGGGTTCTGATCCGGGTGCCACTGCCGCGCCAGCTTGCGGTACGCCTTGGTGATCGCCTTCTTGTCCGCCGCCTTGTCAACTCCGAGGACCTTGTAGAAGTCCTTGGAGAACCACTCTTGTTCACTCACGCGCGTATCACCTCTCTTTCAGTCACGAACGCACAATTGTCATTCAGGGTTGCTCACCAGCACTTTCGCGGCGCGCACGACGCGTTCGCCACGTCGGTAGCCGCTCGTGAGGACCTGCCCGATGACGGGGTGGTCGACCTCGCCGCTGGTGGTCGCCATGAGGGCGTCGTGCAGCGCGGGATCAAAGTCGTCGCCCGGGGCGCCGTAGCGCTCGAGCTCAAAACGCGTCTTGAGCGTCTCCTCGAGCTTCGTGGCGATCGACGCGAAGGGACCGTCTTCCAGGTCGCCGTGCGCGCGGGCGGCCGCGATGTCGTCGAGAACGCTGATGAGCGATTCGATGACCTCGTCCTGACCCGCGGTCTTATGACCGGGGATAGCCTCCTTGGAGCGACGCACGTAGTTGGCGTACTCCTGGCCCTGGTTATACAGCTCCGCGTTGGCGCGGGCCAGCTGATCCTCGACGCTCGCGATGCGCTCGAGGGCCTTGGCGAGGTCAGAGTCCTCGACCTGCTCCTCGAAGGCACTCATGTCGTCGGACGAGGCCTCGGACGAGGCCTGGGCCGCGTCATTCGCGCCAGGTGCGGTCTCGTTGTTCTCGGCCGCCTGGCCGGCCGGGGCCGACTCGAGCGAGTCGGCCCCGGCGACGTTGGCGTCTTCGTTGGGCGCCGAGAAACCGTTGGTTTCTTCGGTGCTCACTTGTCATCCTCGTCAACGATCTCGGCGTCCACGACGTCGTCCTGCGCGGGCGCGGACTGGGCGCCGGCCTCGTCGGCCTGCTGCTTGGCGTAGATCTCCTGGCCGATCTTCATACCGGACTCGGACAGGGTCGCCATGGTGGTCTTCACGGCCTCGATGTCATCGCCCTTGAGGGCTTCCTTGACGGCGTCGACATCCTTCTGGACGGCCTCGCGGGTCGCCTCGGAGATCTTGTCGGCCTCGTCCTTGAGCAGCTTCTCCGTCGCGTAGACGGCCTGCTCAGCCTGGTTACGGGTGTCGGCTTCCTCGCGGCGCTTCTTGTCCTCGGCGGCATGCTCCTCGGCCTCGCGCACCATGCGGTCGATGTCTTCCTTGGGCAGGGAGGAACCGCCGGTGATAGTCACCGACTGCTCCTTGCCTGTGCCGCGATCCTTCGCCGAGACGTGGACGATGCCGTTCGCGTCAATGTCGAAGGTGACCTCGATCTGCGGCACGCCGCGCGGGGCGGGGGCGATACCGGAGAGCTCGAAGGTGCCGAGCAGCTTGTTGTCGCGGGCGAACTCACGCTCGCCCTGGTAGACCTGGATGAGCACGGAGGGCTGGCCGTCCTCGGCGGTGGAGAAGATCTCCGAGGCCTTGGTCGGGATGGCCGTGTTGCGCTCGATGAGCTTGGTCATGACGCCGCCCTTGGTCTCGATGCCGAGCGACAGCGGGGTCACGTCGATGAGCAGGACGTCCTTGCGGTCACCCTGGATGACGCCGGCCTGCAGGGCGGCACCGATGGCGACGACCTCATCGGGGTTGACACCCTTGTTGGGCTCGCGGCCACCGGTCAGCTCCTTGACGACCTCGGTGACGGCCGGCATGCGGGTGGAGCCGCCGACGAGCACGACGTGGTCGATCTCGGAGACGGTCACGCCGGCCTCAGCCATAACATCACGGAAGGGCTTCTTGGTGCGATCGAGCAGGTCGGAGGTGAGCTCCTCGAACTTGGCGCGCGTCAGGGACTCATCCAGGTGGATGGGGCCGTCGGCGGTCATGGACAGGTACTGCAGCGAGATGTTCGTGGAGGTCGCGGAGGACAGTTCCTTCTTGGCCTGCTCGGCGGCTTCCTTCAGGCGCTGGAGCGCGACGGCATCCTTGGACAGGTCGGCACCGTTCTTGGCCTTGACCTGATCGATCAGCCAGTTGACGATGCGCTGATCCCAGTCGTCGCCGCCCAGGAGGTTGTCGCCGGAGGTGGCGCGCACCTGAATGGTGGAGAAGCCGTCATCATCCTTACCCACCTCGAGGAGGGACACGTCGAAGGTGCCGCCGCCGAGGTCGAAGACCAGGATGAGCTCGTCTTCCTTGCCCTTCTCGAGGCCGTAGGCCAGGGCCGCGGCGGTGGGCTCGTTGACAATGCGCTCCACCTTGAGGCCGGCGATCTGACCGGCGTCCTTGGTGGCCTGACGCTGGGCGTCGTTGAAGTAGGCGGGGACGGTAATGACGGCCTCGGTGACGGGCTCGCCCAGGTAGGCCTCGGCGTCAGCCTTGAGCTTCATGAGGACGCGCGCGGAGATTTCCTGCGCGGTGTACTTCTTGCCGTCGATTTCCGTCGTCCAGTCGGTGCCCATGTGGCGCTTGACGGAGGAGATGGTGCGCTCGACGTTGGTGACAGCCTGGCGCTTGGCGATTTCGCCGACGAGGACCTCGCCGGTCTTGGAGAAGGCGACGACCGAGGGGGTCGTGCGCGAGCCTTCAGCATTGGGGATGATGGTGGGCTCGCCGCCTTCGAGGACGGCGATAGCGGAGTTGGTGGTGCCGAGGTCGATACCGACTGCACGTGCCATAGTATGTGTTCCTTTCGTTGGCGAGACCGCGCCGCTGAGGGGAAGCGGCTCGCGTTGCTTGTGTGGCGCCGGGGCGATTCCGACGGACCCTTGAGTCTGATGTACTCAACTTTATAGGCGGGCATTTTATTCCGCAAGCCGAACGAGCAAAACTTGAGTCACATACACTCAGGTTTCGCAATCGGCTTATCAACCCATCTCTCTCGCCGGAAACCTCACCTTGGCGGGACACGGAAAACCCCCGGGCCCATGGGGCCCGGGGGTCCGGAGCTCAGCGCTTAGAGCGCTCGCTCAACCGTTGAGCGCATCAGCGACGCGCGCGGCGCAGGGCGAGGAGTCCTCCACCAATTCCCAGCAGGGTCAGGGTCGCGAGGGACCCACCGAGCACATCAGCGCCAGTCCTGGCCAGGTTGGGACGGTCCCCACCATCGTGACCACCGGGGGTCTTGCTGGGCGTCGGCGTCGGCGACGGCGACGGGTCCGGAACCGGGGTGTAGGTGTTGGTCACCTCAAGAGTGGCGACCTCGCCCGCCTTGATCACCACGGGATCAATCGTGGAGGTCTGGAGAGTGAAACCATCAACCGAGGCGTCCTTCTCGGTCACCGTGCAGGTCGCACCGGCAGGAATGTCGCGGGAAACCTTCGTGTCGCCGGCAGCGACATCCGTGATCGAACCGGAGGTCTTGGCCGGATCGTCACAGACGTAGTCGAAGGAGAAGGTCTTGTCGGCAGGAATGTCACCAACAACCTTCTTGGTCACGGCAATGTTGCCGGGAGCCGGGGTGTAGGTGTTGGTCATCAGAACCGCAGCAACCTCTCCGGCCTTGACAGGAACCGGATCAACCGCAGAGCACTCGAGGACGAAACCGTCAACGGCGGCCTCGGCCTCACGCTCAGTCACGAGACACTCGGCACCGTCCGGAATGTCACCCGATTCCTTGGTCTCGCCAGCGGCGACATTCAGGATCGAACCGGAGGTCTTCGCCGGATCGTTGCACACGTAGTCGAAGGAGAAGGTCTTGCCAGCAGGAATGTCGCCAACAACTTCCTTCGTCACCGAGATCTTGCCGACCTTGGGGGTGTAGGTGTTGGTCACCTCAAGGGCAGCAACCTCACCGGTCTTAACCATCACGGGATCAATCGTGGAGGTCTGGAGGTTGAAACCGTCAACCGAGGCATCCTTCTCGGTCACCGTGCAGGTCGCACCAGCAGGAATCTCAGCGGACTCCTTGGCCTGACCGGGAACAACATCCGTGATCGAACCGGAGGTCTTCGCCGCATCGTCACACACGTAATCGAAAGCGAAGGTCTTACCAGCCGGGATGTCACCAACAACCTTCTTGGTCACAGCAATCTTGCCGGGAACCGGGGTGTAGGTATTGGTCACCTCAAGGGCAGCAACCTCACCGGTCTTAACCATCACGGGATCAATCGTGGAGGTCTGGAGGTTGAAACCAGCAACCGAGGCATCCTTCTCGGTCACCGTGCAGGTCGCACCAGCAGGAATCTCAGCGGACTCCTTGGCCTGACCGGGAACAACATCCGTGATCGAACCGGAGGTCTTCGCCGCATCGTCACACACGTAATCGAAAGCGAAGGTCTTACCAGCCGGGATGTCACCAACAACCTTCTTGGTCACAGCAATCTTGCCGGGAACCGGGGTGTAGGTATTGGTCACCTCAAGGGCAGCAACCTCACCGGTCTTAACCATCACGGGATCAATCGTGGAGGTCTGGAGGTTGAAACCAGCAACCGAGGCGTCCTTCTCGGTCACCGTGCAGGTCGCGCCAGCGGGAATCTCAGCGGACTCCTTGGCCTGACCGGGAACAACATCCGTGATCGAACCGGAGGTCTTCGCCGCATCGTCACACACGTAATCGAAAGCGAAGGTCTTGCCAGCCGGGATGTCACCGACAACCTTCTTGGTCACAGCAATCTTGCCGGGAACCGGGGTGTAGGTGTTGGTCACCTCAAGGGCAGCAACCTCGCCCGCCTTGACCGTCACGGGATCGATAGCGGAAGTTACCAGAGTGCTGCCGTCGACAGAGGCATCCTTCTCGGTCACGGTGCAGGTCGCACCAGCGGGAATCTCAGCGGACTCCTTGGCCTGACCGGGAACAACATCCGTGATCGAACCGGAGGTCTTCGCCGCATCGTCACACACGTAATCGAAAGCGAAGGTCTTACCGGCCGGGATGTCGCCGACAACCTTCTTGGTCACAGCAATCTTGCCGGGAGCCGGGGCTGCGGTGTTGGTGAGCGAGACCGCAGAGACGTTGTTCTCAGCGATGGTGAAGGAGACCTCGTTCACGGCGCTCGTGGATCCGACGGAGAAGGAGGGATCACCCTGCCAACGCAGAGCGGCCGGCAGCTGTGCGGAGTCGAGGGACTCCGTGAGCGTCACCTTGGTGCCCTTGGGGAAGGCCACACCGGCCACGCCCTGCTCAACGGGAACCTTCATCGTGTAGGGGTTGGTTCCGCCCTCGGGAGCGGTCCACTCGGGGTGGAGAGCCGGGTCCCAGCCAGCGGGGAGTTCGTACTTGACGTTAACCGTGACGGCCGTGGCGGCGGGGATCTGTCCCGCGTCGGCACCGACCTGCGCTCCGAGGACGTACTTCTTCACGCCGAAGGCACCGTAGCCGGGCTTCATCTCAATGGTGTAGGTGATCGGGTCGCGGTAGCTGATCACCGAGGTGATCGGGCCTTCCTTGTCACCCACCAGCGTCGCGCTGTTCGTGTACTGCTTCTCAGGGATGACGTTACCGTCGATCTTCGAGGAGTAGACGATCTCGTAGTTGATCGCCGGGTCAAAGTTGCCGTCGGTACGAGTAAGCGTCACCGTCGCAGACTTACCGTCTGCGGAGATCGTGCGCTCGAGCGTGTAGTTGCCGTAGGCCGTGTTGATGCCGGGCTGCCCGACTCGCGCGACCGTGGGGTACTGGTTCGGCGCACTCTTAGGATCGACTCGAACGTACCAGGTGGAGTCGGCGGGCAGCAGCGTCTGACCGTCAGCGCCGAGGACATCGTTGAAGACGACCTTGTTCGCGTAGGTGCCTGCGGGCATTCCAGCACGCTCCGAGAGGCGGCGGCCGGAACCAGTAATGTGCCAGTTGATCTGGGTCGAGTCACGCTTCAGGGAGTTCGCGTACTTGCCGACGTTCTTCTCGGTCCACAGGCGCTGGGTGATGGGCTCATCGTTCGGGTTCGGAACCTGAGTCTCGACGCCGTTGGCACTGAAGGGAAGCTTCGTCAGCGGCGTTTCCTTCTGAGCCATGAGCATCTGATTCATCTTGCCCTTGACGTTGCTTTGGGCCGCGACAGCTTGATTGAAGGTACAGGTCATGACATCGGCGGCGGTCACACACTCGCCGACCTGCAGGCCGTCAAACATCAGCGGATCGCTACGCCCAACCTCGCGGAAACGGTAGTAGTGCGTAATGTCAGGCAGTGCGGCCCCAGTGGTCGGCAGCCCAACCGTGAAAGAGTCGCCCGGCTGCGGATTGGCATCGCTGGCATCCCACTCAACGTACATCCTCACCGGATCCTCAACCTGGGCACCCGCCCCGGGGATCTCCACTCCGTCCTGGTCAGACAGAACGAGGGGCTTGATCGCAACCTTAATGTTGGGGTTGACGGCAGCCTCGGCGGGCGCGGCCGAAAAGACGCCAAAGGCACCTATCCCGGTTGCGGCGAGAGCAAGCGCCGAAGCGCCAACTGCCGCCCGCGCCCACTTAGCGCGGAACTTCGTCATCAATTCATCCTCCGTAGGGTTCATTCGAATCCGCGCGGCCTGGACATAGTTGTGACCACGACGGTTACCAGACATGCTACGTGCGATCAAAACGCCTCATAAGTCCCAAAGCTCAACGAACCCTGACCACTCCCTGGGAATTTACCTGAACACCAGCTCGCGACCACCCTCACGAGGCTCGGGCCAGACGAGTCTCAATCTTCCAATCAGTCAGCATTCATACTGTGCACTTGTTCACACCTTGTTCGACACGCCGCGACACTGTCGCATCAAATGACGTTCGTCACTCGCCTCGGCTAGACTATGACCGCCTCCAAACCGGAGTTTCTCATCAATCAACGGAGACTTGATGCACATCACGAAACGAGTGGCTGGCACCCTCCTCGCCGGCCTCCTGACACTAGGAATGGCAGGTCCCGCCTTGGCCGACACGCCGACATCCGACAGCCGACAGTCCGGCGATTCCACGCCCACCCAGCAGGCCACCTACGACGCTCGCTACGCGATTCCAGCGGCCGTCGCGGCATCCTCAGAGGGCAAGGTCGCCCAGTGGCAGGACATGAAGTACGCCATGTTCATCCACTGGGGCGTCTACTCCTCCTACGCAGGCTGGTACAAGGGCCAGAAGCAGGAAGTAGGCTACCCCGAGCAGATCAAGGCATGGGGTCACCAGCAAACATGGGACTCCCGCATCCCCCTGCAAGGAATCCCGCGCGAGGAATACCTGGCCACAGCCCAGACTTTCGAGGCCCCCAACTTCGACGCCACAGCCTGGTGCCAGCAGGCCAAAGACACCGGCATGAAGATGCTGCTCATCACATCCAAGCACCACGACGGCTTCGCCATGTGGGACACGGCAACGACCGACTACAACTTCACCAAGCAGTCTCCATCCCACCGCGACCCGATCCTTGAGCTGTCGCAGGCCTGCAAGAAGGTCGGAATTAAGTTCGGTCTCTACTTCTCCAACATCGACTGGGAAAAACAACCCGAGGACCCCTGGAAGAACGCCAACACGCTGGACGAAGATGGCTACATGGAATACATCCATGCCCAGCTCAAGGAACTCCTCGGCGGTAAGTACGGCGAGATCGCCGAGCTCTGGTACGACATGGGCAAACCCAACCCCGCCCAGTCCGACCAGCTGCGCCAGTGGGCGCACGAACTCCAGCCGAACATCATGATCAACTCGCGCGTAGGTAACGACCGAGCTGACTTCGAGGTCGGCTGGGACAACGAGATGCAGTCCGAGCAGACCCAGGGCCCCTGGGAGTCAGCCGTCTCCATCTTCCACAAGACCTGGGGCTACGCGAACTGGGACGACGCGGCTCCCAAGTTCAAGGACACCGGATACCCGGACTACCCGACCTGGGACCACATGATCGACGTGGACAACACGACGGCGCTGCGTAAAGCGCCCGGCGGCGCCCACAAGAAGACGACCGAGATCGTGGGCAACATGTTCTCCACCGTCGCCTTGGGAGGCCAGTTCCTCTTCAACGTCGGCCCGAAGTTCGACGGCTCCTACGACCCGTGGGATGCCTCGGTCCTCAAGGGAATAGGCGACTGGAACCGCGCACATCCCGGCATCCTCAACAACTCGCGCCCGACCCACTTCCCGATCGAAGCATGGGGCAAGACCATGGTCGACGACTCCCACATCTACATGGGCATCGAGAAGTGGCCCACTGACGGCATGATCACGCTGCGCGGCGCCGGCACCAACGACATCTCCTCGGTCAAGCTCGACGGCTCCGATGCCGAGCTGACCTACAAGGTTGAGGGCAACGACCTCGTCGTGACCCTGCCCGCACAGCCCGACGAGATCCTCCCCGTCGTCACGGTCACCACTAAGGGCGCTCCCAACTATGTGCCCACCGGACTGACCACGATCGGCTCGGAGCCGACCACGATCCCCACCTCCAGCCTCGAGAAGTTCAAGGCCCCCACCCCCAAGACCGGCGAGACCAGCTTCACCGCGTCTATTACGTCCGGTGACAAGGTTGCCTCCGGCCTCACTGTCGCCTTCGAGACAAAGGGCTTCACGGACGACTACGCGAAGTACAAGGTCACCGTCGACGGCCAGGTCATTTCCGGCCTCAGCGTCGCCCAGCTGAACGCCGGCGTCGGCCCGTTCGCCCTCGGCCCGAACCAGACCGCGCGCGTCACCCTCGAGTACGACAACCCGGCCTACGCTCTCAAGGGCTTCGGCAAGGACACGTCCGTCACGTCGGTCACCGTCAAGGCCGAGACCCTCTCCACCCCGGCCGTCACGGTCGAGCCCTCGACCGTCGAAGCTGGCAAGACCGTCACCGTGAAGGGCACGGGCTTCGCCCCCGAGTCTGCCGTGACCCTCACGCTGCACTCCGAGCCCGTCGAGGTCGGCACCGCCACCGCTGACGAGAACGGCGCCTTCTCCGCAGAGGTAACGGTTCCCGCCAACACCGAGGCCGGGGACCACACGGTCGTCGCAGAGTCCGGCACGCCGGTCGTCTCCGCGACCGCCCCGCTGACGGTCACCGCGCCCGCCGCACCCGCCGCGGATCCGAGCGCATCTCCGAGTGTCCAGCCCTCCGCTGCCCCGGCACCCGCCCCCGAGCAGGGTGGCAAGGGAGGCCTGGCCCGCACCGGTACCAACGCGCTGATCCTTGTCGCGGCCGCCCTGGTCGCCGCGGGAGCGGGCACGGCGTTTATCCGCCGCTCGCGCCTGTCCAAGGCCTAGTCACCGCGTGGGCATAACCACCACGGATGGGGGCGGGGCGTACCTGACGGTACGCCCCGCCCCCACTTACACTGGAGCAATGCGCTGCGACCATTTTGACGCCGGAAACTGCCGGTCCTGCTCTCTCCTCCCCCAGCCCTACGAGCGGCAGCTCGCCGGCAAGGTCGAGGCCGTCGCCGCCACTGTCTCCCCCATCCCGGGAGCCGACGAGATCACCTGGCTGGCCCCGGCCTCGTCCCCGGAGAAGGGATTTCGTACGAGCGCAAAGCTCGTCGTCGGAGGCAGTCGCCGCCGCCCAACCCTGGGCATCCTGGGGCCCGACCGGCGCGGCGTCGACCTACCCGGCTGCCCCATCCAGCACCCCGCGATCAATCGCGCAACGCCCGGCCTCAAGCGCTTCATCCGCGCACTGGACCTCACCCCCTACGACGTGCCCACCAAGCGCGGAGAACTCAAGAACATCCTCGTCACCGTGGGCGCGGAGGAGCGCCTCATGATCCGCTTCGTGCTGCGCACACGCGAGCGAGTCTCCGACATCCGCTCGGCACTGCCACTCCTGCGCGACCTCGTGCCTGCCGCTCACGTCGTCACCGCGAACATCCACCCCACTCACGAGGCCATCGTCGAGGGGCCCGACGAGATCATCCTGACGCGCGCACGCACGCTGCCCCTTGCCGTCGAAGGCCTCGAGCTGGGGCCTCGCTCCTTTGCGCAGACGAACGCTCACGTCGCCGCGACCCTGTACGAGCAGGCCTCGGCGTGGGCGTCGCGCCCCTTCTGCGACGGACGCATGCCCGAGAGCCTGTGGGACCTGTACTGCGGCGTCGGCGGCTTCGCCCTCGCCGCCGCGCGCGCCGGATTCCCGCGCGTGACCGGCGTCGAGGTATCCTCCGGGGCGATTTCCTCGGCGATCAGCGCCGCCCGGCACGCAGGCCTGTCGCGAGGTGCCGCCACCTTCATCGCCGAGGACGCGACCGCGTGGGCGCGCGCCCAGCCGCCCAAGGACATACCCGACGTGATCGTCGTGAACCCGCCGCGCCGAGGCATCGGCACCGAGCTCGCAACCTATCTGAACGAGTGCGCCGCGCCCCGCGTCATCTACTCCTCGTGCAACCCCGCCTCGCTGGCCACGGACCTGGCGGCCATGCCCTCGCTACGTCCCGTCGAGGGCCGAATCTTCGACATGTTCCCGCACACGACCCATGTCGAGACAGCAGTATTGATGTCAAGGATCAAGGATTAAAAGTGCATGAAACGCCTTGAAAACAAGGGATTCCAATAATATTGCCAGGAACGGCAGCATTGCCGGAGTCCCTTCTTTATGCCCTCTGACAATAGTTGCCACCACTGATTTTTGAGGGTGTGTAACAAGAGAAATACTTTTTGCTCTTGGTGCATGTGCCTTTCTGAGCGGCCTGGGGTGGCACCCTGGTGCTGCCACTGTAGGACCCCGAGAGGTGCTCACTGCACTGCCGACGAGTCAAGAAGTGTTAACCCCTTGAGTGTTCCGCTCACCCATGCGTCCTTGGGGCAGAGCGAAACCGGACACGTGGCGGAGCAGACTCTCGCTGGACTTGCTTGGGAGTTGCTCCCAAGTTGTTAGATGATTATGTTCCATTCATTGACTGAAGAAGGAGAGTGTCATGCTTGACGCGTTGACCATGTCTGACGGTCGTTCCATCCCCGCTCAGGGTTTCGGAGTTTTCCAGATTCCAGCCGAGCAGACTGCTGACGCGGTGGCTCAGGCTATTGAAGTCGGCTACCGCCATATCGATACCGCACAGTCTTACTTCAACGAGGAGGCCGTAGGTGCGGGTATCCGTCGCAGCGGGATCGACCGCAGTGAACTGTTCGTCACCACGAAGGTCTGGTTGGACAACTATGGTGAGGATGCCACCTATGCCAGTGTGAAGGCTTCTCTGGAGAAGCTGGGGCTTGAATATGTGGATTTGATGCTGTTGCATCAGCCGTTCAATGATGTTTACGGATCCTGGCGAGCCCTGGAGCAAGCCCAGGCGGATGGGCTGATTCGCTCCATCGGGGTCTCGAACTTCACTCCAGCTCGCCTGCACGATCTGGGTTCGTTCAACGCCGTCTATCCAGTGGTTAACCAGATTGAGATTAACCCCTTCCATCAGCAGGTGGAGCGTGTTGCTGAGCTGCAAAAGCTCGGAGTTACCGTTGAAGCGTGGGCGCCCTTTGGTGAAGGCCGCTCAGGCTTGTTCGACAATCCAGTGTTGGCTGGTATTGGCCAGCAGTACGGTAAGTCAGTGGCGCAAGTGGTGTTGCGCTGGCTGTATCAGCGTGGGATTGTGGCACTGGCCAAGTCAGTACACACGGAGCGGATGCAGCAGAACTTCGCGATTGATGATTTCACTCTGACTGAGGCGGATATGGCCGCTATCGCAGGTTTGGACGCCGGGGCGTCATTGTTCTTTGATCACGAGACAATCGGCACGGTGGATTTCTTCACCGATCTGATTGCTCAGCGACGTAACAACAGCTAAGCCACTCATGAGCAGGTTGTATTCAACAAAGGAGGCAGCTGAGGCCAGTGGTATCGCGCTTGAAACCGTGCGCTACTACTGCAAAATCAATCTAGTCCCCCGAGTAAGGCGAGATGAGAACAACTACCGTGTCTTTGACGACCACGACATCGCCTGGCTCAAGGGCCTGCACTGCCTGCGCGAATGCGGCATGGGTATCGAGCAAATGCGCCATTACATGGAACTTTGTCTCCAGGGAGCAGAGAGCATCCCGGAGCGCGAAGTCATGCTGATTGCGCAACGTCAGGTTGTTGAGGACAAAATCGCACTACTTACGGAGATGCTGGGGTTTATTGATTCGAAGATGGAGTTCTATGCCGGAGTGCGTTCCGGCGAGATTGAATACCAATCGAGTCTGTTGGCCCCAGTGTCATCTGAGACTGCCTGATTAGCGGCTCTTCCGAGTTGAGTGCGGTGACCGGATGTTGAGCGGGGGTTGCGAGTAGAGGTCGAGGTCCTTACAAAAGTAAGATGTCTGGAAGAAGGTGTCACACAGGCACAGATGGCGCAGATGGTTGGCACCTCCGCACCGTATATTAGTAGGCCGATAAACAAGAAAGAGGGCATCATCAATGAGGTCTTTGTTGACATGCTCGATAAGCTGCGCTACGACTTGTCTATGCGAAGAAGAAAGGGGCTCCTGAAAAATGAGCAAAGAAAGACTCACCGCATTTACGGATGCGATATTGGCGATCATCATGACAATATTGGTGCTGGAACTTGAGAAACCGGAGACAGCTGACTGGGCATCGTTTTGGGCACTCAGGTCGCATTTCTTCTCCTATGCGATTTCTTTCTTCTGGCTTGGCGCTATGTGGGTGAATATGCATAACCATTGGCACAGGATCGAGAAGATAGATAACAAGGTGATCTGGTGGAGCATCATCATGCTGTTTTTTGCCTCTTTCTTCCCGTATGTGACAGACTTTGTGAGCGACCACTTCACAAGCCTTTTTGCACAGATGTTTTACAGCGCGGTGGTGATTTGTGTTTCACTATCCAACATGGCGCTTGCGCGAGCGGTCGCAAGGGCTAATGGCTCGACGAGCGCGTTGGACTATAGTAACCGGAAAATCGTTGCGGCTGACCTGAGCATTAAGGCAATTGGCATTGTTCTGGCGATCTTTGTTTATCCGCCGATTAACATGTTTGCAGTTATTCTGGCAGGGTGTGAGGTGACCTTCCTACCACATATTGTGAATCGAAAGAACAAGAAACGAAGTGAGATCGATGCTGTATGATCCACATCTGGATTTATTCCTGCAGGTGAACGGAATACCCGGATACCTGTGCGTCTTTACCTCTTGACCAGACTAATGGGCGGGGATAGCGAATTGAAGTGGTGATATAGCAAAGAGAGCCGAAGCGTCTCATCGGCGTGTCGACTCTCATGCAAATTCCGGTTTTGTGGTATCGAAAGCAGAAAAGCATGACTTTTTCGGTCATACAGTTTTAACCCACGATATTTTCGGCTGAACCGATGACATCAATGCCATTGTCTCAAGGGACGCCGAGGTCGCCCTCCTCCTCGAGCGCGCGTAGGTCGGGCACCACCCTCGCAAGGCCTCAGCCCAACACCACCACGTTCTTACCGGGCACCGCGTGGGACTCCATCGCTCGGTGCGCGTCGGGCACCTGCTCCAGGCCGTGGAAAACCCCCGCGATCGGCACGCTCATCTCCCCGGCCTTCACCGCGTCAAGCACCTCCTGCAGGACACTCGCCGGCAGATCCCACGCGTGTCCGTGGTACACGGTTAGGCCAACGGTCGAGGGAATCACCGCGAAGGGCGAGAAGTCCTTCATCGACCACACCTCGGTCAGCGACCCCGTGAACGACACCATGCCGCCGGGGCGCACGCAGCGCAGAGTATCGCCGAGCACCGGGATACCCACGAGCTCCAGCGCCGCATCCACACCACCCGGAGCGAGAGCGCGCACCTTCTCCTCAATCCGCCCGTCGTCGATCACCACGTGGGTGGCACCGGCCTCTAGCAAGACAGATCGGGCAGATTCACGGCGCGACGTCGCGATGACCGTCATCCCCATGCGAACACCCAGGCGCACCGCCATGAGGCCGACCGTCGACGTGCCACCGCGCACGAGGATCGTGTCGCCGCTGCGAGCGCGCATCGCATGAACAAGGGACCCATAGGCGGTCTGCGTCATCTCCGGGATCGCACCGATCAACGCCCAGTCCAGGTCTGAGGAGAAGGGGATTGCGATTCGTTCGGGGATCAGGCAATAGCGGGCGTAGGAGCCGTCATACTCGCGGCCAAGACCGCCCATCATGAAGGCGACCTGCTGGCCGGGCTGGAAGGCACTGCCGGGGGCGACCTCGTCGACGATGCCGACGCCCTCGATTCCGAGGACCCGCGGGTACGTGAAATCCGGGTCGGAGAGGCCCCGGCGAGAATGGGACTCGGACTCATTGATTCCAAATGCTTCGACGCGCACGCGCAGCCATCCGGGCCGAGGGCGAGGAACGGGCAGCTGGGAGACCGTCATCTCTTCGATCTCGCAGGAGCCGTCGAGGCGAATCGCGTCCATCATTGCACTGCAAGTTTCCATAGAACCTAAGTGTCGCGCCCCCGAAGCGCGCATGCAAGCAGGCGTCCACGCGACGCGCATGCCGCACAACATGGCGGTGCCCGGCCGCTACAATTGGACCCAACGTTAGGAGAAACATGACCGTCGAACTGATCACCGCCGCCACGCCCGAACTCCACGAGGCGATGGGCCACCTGCTCCCCCAGCTGTCCCGCTCCGCCGCGCCGCTGAGCGAGGCCGATCTGCAGCGATTCCTCTCCCAGTCCGGCGTGCACCTCTTCGCGTTCCGTTCCGAGACGGCCGACGCCGATGGGAACCACCCAATCCTCGGGATGCTGTCGCTGGCCACCTTCGAGATCCCCACGGGCGTGCGCGCCTGGATTGAGGATGTCGTCGTCGACGAGGCCGCACGCGGTCAGGGCGCCGGCCAGGCCCTCGTGGTCGCTGCGATCGAGCACGCACAACGAGTTGGTGCCCGCACCGTCGATCTGACGTCGCGCCCATCGCGCGAGGCCGCGAATCGCCTCTACCAGCGCGCCGGCTTCCAGCTGCGCGAAACCAACGTGTATCGCGTGACGCTCGAGAAGAAGTGAGCTCAGGCTTTCGCTGCCTGAATCGCATGTGACGGGCGCGTTGCGCACTTAGCGTGCGTAGCTTGCCCAGCGCGCGCTACTTGCTTTCCTTGCGCTGCATGGGCTGCTGGTGTGCGCACATGGTTTGCACACCTTGCACTGCCGCCTGCCCACGCACGATGCGCGGGCGGGCGACTCTTTCGGGGTGACGGAAGCGCGACACAGCATTGCACCAGTAACGAGGCAGTGCACTGCCTCCCCAAGCGGGGCTCAGCCCTTCCACCCAGCGAATGGCCCCGGCTCGGCGCCTATCCCCACCGCTGAGCGCATACCCCCTCAGGGACGACCTCATCACGAGGCGCTCACGTCCACTGCACGGGCCAAACCCACGCCTTCGCGGATAGGTTGTGACGATGCGGATAGGTTATCGCCACGCGGATAGGTTAATAAGCTATCCGCATCCAGATAACCTATCCGTCACGCAATAACCTATCCGCGTACGCCGCGGGTTCCGCGGGCGTAATGAGCGATACGAGGTTGTCGTGGCCTCCCGGTCCTTGCAACAACCCAACGCGCACACATCAGCAACCCAGCGCCGCCGGTGTGGAGGGCCCAGAGGGTCCGGAGGGCCTGGCCGGGCTTCGAGACAACGCGCCGAGCTAAGCTCGCGGCACGGACCGCGAGCAGGCGGGCAGGCCGTACCACTAGGACCCACCCGATTGGAGGTTGCCGCGTGGCCTGCAGGGCCTGACCGGGCTTCGAGACAACGCGCCGAGCGAAGCTCACGGCACGGACCGCGAGCAGGCGGGCAGGCCGTACCACTAGGACCCACCCGATTGGAGGTTGCCGCGTGGCCTGCAGGGCCTGGCCGGGCTTCGAGACAACGCGCCGAGCAAAGCTCGCGGCGCGGACCGCGAGCAGGCGGTCTGGCCGTACCACTAGGACCCGCCCGATTGGAGGTTGCCGCGTGGCCTGCAGGGCCTGGCCGGGCTTCGAGACGACGCGCCGAGCGAAGCTCGCGGCGCGGACGGCGAGCGGGCGGGCAGGACACGCGGCAGCCAGAAATCAGGCGGGGCGAAGCAACGCAGCCGACCTGGTGGGGCGAAGCAACACAGCCGACCTGGTGGGGCGAAGCAACGCAGCCGACCTGGTGGGGCGAAGCAACGCAGCCGATCAGGCGGGGCCACAAGCGGCCCCAACCATTCAGAACTCCTCGTAGTACGCGGGATCCTGGTCGGCCTGGCGACCGTCGGGGCGGCCAAGTGCGCTGATCGCAGCCATCTGCTCCTCAGACAGCGAGAACGAGAAGATGTCGAGGTTCTCGCGCTGGCGCTCAGGCGATCCGGACTTGGGCAGGGGCAGGGTTCCGAGCTGGTAGTGCCAGCGCAAGATGAGGCGCGACGGGGACACGCCCGCTTCGCCGGCCAGGGCGGCGATGGCAGGATCTTCGACGATGCGCCACTTGCGCCCCAGCGGGCTCCACGACTCGGTGCGCACGCCGACCCGCGCGTGATAGGAAAGCGCAGGGGCCTGAGGGAAATAGGGGTGCAACTCGATCTGATTGACGCTCGGATACTCCCCGGTCTCGTCGCGCACGAGCTGCAGGTGTTCGGGCAGGAAGTTGCACACGCCGACAGATCGGACGAGGCCACGGTCGCGCGCGTCCAGCAGCGCTTGGAAGGCTTCGACGTACAGGCCGCGCTTGGGGTTGGGCCAGTGGATCAGGTACATGTCCCAGTAGTCCAGGCCCGCGCGCAGGAGCGATTCTTCGAGGGTGTACACGGCCTCGTCGTAGCGGTGGTGGCGGCCTGGGAGCTTGGAGACGAGGCGCAGGTCCTCGCGGGGCACACCGCATCGGCGTACCGCCGCCCCAAGCGCGCCCTCATTTTCGTAATTGAAAGCGCTGTCGAGCATCCGGTATCCGGCGTCAATGCCGGAGATCATCGAGGAGACGCCCGAGGCACCGCGCAGGTTGTAGGTGCCCAGCGCGATCGAGGGAACCTCCAGGCCGTCGGACAGGGTGTATGCGGGGATCTCGCTCATGCCTCAAGCGTAGGCCACCTCTCGCGCAGCGTTCTACCATTGGGGTATGGCACAGCTTAAACTGGACGAGGTCCACGCACACGCGGTGGACTATCAGCATTTCCTCCTTGATTCTCCTTCCCCCTATCACGCGGCCGAGGTCGTGGCGCAGCGCCTGGTGGACGCCGGCTTTACGCGCGTCGACGAGAAGGGCGCGTGGGACGCGTCCCCGGGCGGTCACGTGATGGTGCGCGGCGGCGCGGTGGCCGCATGGTTCGTTCCCGAGACGGTCGCTGACGACGCGGGTTTCCGCATCGTCGGGGCGCACACGGATTCGCCGGCGTTCTCGGTGAAGCCGTCGGTGCAGTCGACGACGCCGGACGGCTGGGGACAGATCGACGTCGAGGTGTACGGCGGCATGATGTGGAACTCGTGGCTGGACCGCGAGCTGACCCTGGCGGGTCGCCTAGTCCTGAACAGCGGCGAGGTCGTCCTGGCGCGCACGGGTCCAATCGCACGCATCCCGCAGCTGGCGATCCACCTGGATCGAGACGTGAATCCGAGCGGCCTGAAGCTGGATCCGCAGAAGCATCTGCATCCGGTGTGGACGGTGGATAACCCGTTCGGCAACGTGCTGGAGTATGTGGCGCGCACGGCGGGCCTGGACAACGCGTCGCAGGTCGCGGCCTTCGACCTGATCCTGACTCCCAGCCAGGGGCCGGGTTTCTTCGGTGACAAGGGCCAGTTCATCGCGGCGTCGCGCCAGGACAACCTCTCGAGCGTCCACCCCGGTCTGGTTGCCTTGGAGCGCCTGGCGGCGGAAGGAACGCCTGCGGGCGGCGATGTCACGGTGTTCATGTGCTTCGATCACGAGGAGGTGGGTTCGGAATCTCGCACGGGCGCGGCCGGCCCGATCCTGGAGACGGTGCTGCGCCGCACCGCGAAGGCTCTCGGCCGCGACGAGGACGGTTTCGAGCGCATGCTGGCGGCCTCGTCATGCGTGAGCGCGGACGCGGCGCATTCGGTGCACCCGAACTACGCGGGCCACCACGATCCGGATAACCGTCCGATGATGGGTCGCGGACCGATCATCAAGATCAACTCGAAGCAGCGTTACGCGACGGACGGCGAGGGCATCGCCCTGTGGAATCGCGCGTGTGTGGCTGCGGGCGTGGCCTCGCAGAGCTTCGTGGGCAACAACGCGATGCCGTGCGGGACGACGATCGGCCCGATCACGGCGACCCGACTGGGCATCCTGACGGTGGACGTGGGCATCGGTCTACTGTCGATGCATTCGGCGCGCGAGATGAGCCACGTGGACGACCTGCTCGCGCTGTCACAGGCGCTCGCTGCGTACTGGCGGGGTGCCTGACGCCCGATTGGACGCACCTGCATGCGGGATCCCCGGCCTCGTTCATAACAACGAGGCCGGGGATCCTTGTGCGCGAAAAGTGTCCTTACAGGGCTGGCACGGCGGTGACGGTGACGGGCACGTTGCCGCGGGTAGCCTTGGAGTAGGGGCACAGCTCGTGGGCGCGCTCGACGAGGGCCTGCGCGCGCTCGAGTTCGACGCCGGGGATGAAGACCTGGATGTCGGCGGTCAGGGCGAAGGACGCGCCTTCGGGTCCCAGCCCGATCGTCGTGCGCACGACGGAGTCCTTGGTGTCGATGCCCATTTCCTTGGCGGCCAGCCCCATGGCACCCTGGAAGCAGGCGCCGTAGCCCATAGCGAAGAGGGCTTCGGGGTTGGGGCCGTCGCCGGGGCCACCCAGTTCCTTGGGCATGCGCATCACGTGGCTGATGTCGAGCGCGGGGACGGAGGAGGTTCCGGCGCGACCACCCGTGGAGTCGGCGGTGACGGTGTAAACGATGTTGCTAGGTGTATCCATAACCCCATTCCAGCACTGGGACCTCGGTCCCGCAAGGGGGCTGACAGGAGAAGAAGAATTTTCGCGTAGGGAGAAAGAGGCAGGGGCGGCACAGTCCGGTCCTACGTCGAGCTGCCCGCGCTGCGCCGGGACCGATGTTCCCTCGCAGGGACCGGCACCTCAGGCGGTGAGGAAGTCGGCGGCTGCCTCGGCACTCAGGGCCTTGGCGACGGCGCGAAGGAAGCGGTCGTTCATGGGCGGGAGCTGGTCGGCCCGGAAGAACGCTGTCTCACTGTTCTCGCCATCGGCGGGACGGGGTTCACCGCTGACCCACTCGCCCACGAAGGCGACGTCCAGGTAGGTGGTGACGTCACCGTTATCGTAGGTGACGGGGCCGACGACCTCGACGGACAGGAGGCGGCGAACCTCAATGTCGACGGCGGCCTCCTCCGCCGCCTCTCGGGCGGCCGTGACGGCGGGTTCTTCGCCGGGGTCGACGATGCCGGTCACGGGCGTCCAAGCCCCGTTGTCGCTGCGGCGCACGCAGAGCATGTCAACTGTCTCGGGGGCGATAGGCTCCGCCCAGTCGATGGGCGCACAACCCGGCGCGGGTCGCAGGATGACGACGGTCGTGCCCGGCATCCATAGTGGCGCATTACCGACGTGACGGCGCAGTTCGAGGACAAAGTCGGGGGTAGCCATGGCCCTAGTCTACGGCGCTCACAGGAAGGACGTGATGACCGGCAGGAGCAGAATCTTGATGATGATCGCGAAGGCGAAGAGTGTCGCGTAGGCGGCCTCGATGCGCTCGTCGATTACACGGGCGTCGGCGGCCTGCAAGACGGCGGGCTGGCCGAGGAAACCTGCGATGCCGCCGGCGGCGCGGGCCGAGGACAGGCCGATGAACTTGGCGCCGAGGGCCTGGATGATGCAGCACACGACGACCATGACGGCGGCCAAGAGAGCCGCGCGCCAGCCTTCGGGGCTGCCAAGCAGGCTCGCAAACTGTGGGCCAGCGTTCAGGCCGAGGGCAGCGAGGAAGAGCATGAGACCGATCTGTCGGATCGTCAGGTTCGCGGCCGCCGGCAGGGTCCACACAAGCGGACCCGTGCGACGCAGGGCACCGAGGACCATGCCGACGATCAGCGGGCCGGCGGCAGCACCGAGCTGGAAGCCCTGACCGCCGGGCAACGGGAAGGACACGATGCCGAGGAGGAGGCCGAGGACGAGGCCGATGCCGAAGGCCATACCGTCCACCTCGGCGACGCGGCGCTCGGAGTCGCCCAGCCACTCCGCGATGTCGTCCAGCTCATCGGTGGGGACGACAACCGCGACGTGGTCGCCGAGCTGCAGGTCGAGGTCGTCGCGGGCCAACAGGTCGAGGTCGCCTCGACGCACTCGCGTAATGACGGCACCGAAGCGCTTGGTGACGTTGAGCTCCGAGACGCTACGGCCGGCCACGTCGGGATTGGACACGACGATGCGTTCGAAGGCCAGGTCGGAGCGGTCGTCTTCGAGCTTGTGATCGAGAATCTCCCCGACGAGGGGGGCGGTCTCAGTGATAGAGGCGGGATCACCGACCATGACAACATGGTCACCGGGCAGAAGGTCCTCGCCCGGGGCGATGACGCGGGTGCGTCCGTCGCGGCGCAGGTAGGACAGACGCAGGCGTTGCTCGCGCCACGCGGTGATCTGTCGAGTATTGATCCGCCGAGACACGTGAACGCTCACGGCTTCGAGGGACTGGCCCGCCAGGGAGGGCGTGTCCTTGGGGCCCAGCCACTTCCTCGTCACCGTGATCGTCACGATGAGGATGCCGCCGATGACGCCCACCGGATAGCCGAAGGCGTAGCCGACCGCCGCGTTCGGGTCGCCCGTCAGGCGGGTCGCTGTATCGAGGGCGGGAGCGGCCGTGAGCGCGCCCGTGAAGAGGCCCGACGTCAAACCTTCAGGCAGGCCGAGGATCCGTCCGCCGACGAAGGCGATCACCGCACCCACGACGCACACGATCGTGGTAAGCGCGAGGAGGTTCGTCTGCTTGCGCAGATCCTGGAAGAAGGTCGCGCCCGCCGAAATGCCGACGCAATAGACGAAGAAAGCCAGGCCCATCGGCTGGACGATCGCCATGTGGGTGCTGACGACCTCGGGATGGAGGGCCGAGACAACGAGGCCGACGAAGAGGGCACCTGCCGCACCGAATCGCAGCGGGCCGATACGGATGGCACCGATCGCGGCCCCCAACGCAACGACGACAAACAGTGCGAGCAGGGGTGAGGACGCGAAGAGAGAGGCCATAGCTTTCAGAGTACCTGTCGCGCGTCCTATGGTCTGCGCGACTGTCACATCGCACGTTTTATGAGGCTCACGGATTGGTTACACTGTTGCTAGAAACTGAAAGGACGGTCATGTCTCAACCTGCACCTGGATGGTATCCCGACCCCGCAGGAACTCTTCGCCTGCGCTGGTGGAATGGCGGCTCGTGGACGGAACAGTACCAGCCCATGCCCGCGCAGCAGCAGGGTTTCCCCCAGCAGGGCATGGGGCAGCAGGCCCCGACGCAAACGATGCCAGCGGGCACACCCAATCCGGGAGGAGCCCTCGCGCAGGCGTCCGCTATGCAGCAGAACGCCGCTCCTAGCGGGCCCCGCCTGCCGTCTAACAAGCAGGCGCCGACCGTTTCCTCCAGCCCCTACGGCTCGAAGATCTCCTTCGACCAGCCGAAGATGGATTCTCAGAACCGCGGGAACGCCCAGCCGTCTGCCCGCAACTCCCGCTGGCGCATCGGGATGGTCGTGGCCTGGGTCGCGGTCCTCGTCTTTGGCGTCACCACAGTTATTGCTGGTGCGTCGTTCGCGAACGCCAGGAGAGAGCGTGCCGCCGCCGAAGACGAGCGACGCGCGGCACAGTCGCAGCTCGACCAGGCCACATCCGAACTCGAGCAGGCCAAGAAGGACCTGGAGGAAGCATCGCGGTGAGCTACGTACCCACATCCACACAGCAGGCCTCTGCCTCAAACAACGGTTCCAAGATCATCACTCTGATCGGCGCTGCCGTCGCCGTCCTTTTCCTCCTTATCTCCGTGGGACTAGGTCTCGGCGCTCGCTCAAACTCCCAGTCCGCGGCCGAGGCACAGAGTGATGCCGCATCCATGCGCCAAAAGGCTAAGGACACCGAGACTGAGACAGCGACGACTCGCACCAAGGTCAACGAGGCAACCACTAAGAAGGAAGCTCAGGACTGGTGCAACGGTCTGACGAGCGAGAAGTCTGACTTTGATTCCCTCGACGAGGCTGCGCGAAAATACAATTCCCTGACGGCGACTCGCCGCGAGGCCATTGGGCAGATCTGCCCCCAGAAGCAGAGCTTCATCGAGGCGTACTCGAAGGACATGTCGCAGGATATGCTCCATAATGACGTCCATTGCACGGGTGGTGCCTCCACGGTGACGATCACGGGGTCCGTGTCCATCGTCGGAGCAAACCTGGCGGGCGCATCGGCGTACGACGTCGGCGTCGAGCTCTACCTTGTTCCCGGTTCGTCCTCGAAGGGTTATACCCCCTCCGACAAGCAGACGGTCACCGTTCCCGCGGGAGGCACGGGCACGACAACCTCCGTCGTGCCGATCCCATCCTTCAACTCGGGATCGTGCATTATCCGCGCCGTAAGCCTGTGGCCCAGCGGGCTCTGAGTCGATAGTTGCCCACCATACCTTGGCCGACTAGACTTCCTGACCAGACCCTCGGTTGTGACATGACACGGGAGAGAGAACCACAATGAGCGAACCTGCGGAAGGCTGGTACGCCGACCCCACCGGTGCCGCACAGTTGCGCTGGTGGGACGGTCATGCCTGGACGGAATACGTCGAACCCTACGAGGTCACGCCCGCACAGGCCGATACGGCCGCGGCAATTCATGCCTACGGCGAGGACCAGCAGCACGCTCAGCAGGAGCAGCCCGCCACGCAGGCGGAATACCGGGCTGACGCAGCGATCCCGCCAGTCCCCTCCCCGAACGAGCACGCAAACTGGGAGGCCACCGCGCCTGACCTCTCCCCCGCAGAGACGCCGGCATGGGAAGGTACCAGGGCCTCGTCAATGAACGAGGGGGACGCAACCCCCATCCCAATGCCCGGCGAATCCGAGAGTCCTCACGAGAGTCCAGAACGCTCCGGCACCCTGAAATGGACGCTCGGCTGCATTGCCTCGTGGGTGCTCGTCGCGGTCTTCATCACGGCCCTCGTGATCGCCTGGTCTCACCTGGGTGTCGGCGGTCGCATCCACGATGACGCGAAGAGCCGCGCGGAAACAGCGCAGCAGGAGCTCGACACTGCACAGTCCACACTCGCGGACATCAACCGACAGATCGAGGAGGCCCAGAAGTGAGCGCCCCCGTACCCTTGCGTGCCGCGACCGTCGCAGGCACAGCCCTCGCGGTCATCTTCATCATCCTGTCGGCCGTCGTCGGCGGCATTAACGCGTGGCGTTCACATTCGGCCTCCCGCTACGAAGAACAGGCCGCGCAGGCCCAGTCGGAGAAGGTTGCGGTCGATCAGCAGATCGCCGACGCGAAGACCCGCCTCGACGCCGCCAACGTCCACAAGGACGCCAAGGAATGGTGCGATTCCATCACCCGCGATACTGCCGCCTCGATCCGCGACGCGATCAAGAGCTACGACTCCGCGACGCAGGCCGTCAAGGACGCCATTCACGAGGAGTGCGCACCCAAGGAGAACCTCGCGAACGCGCAGCGTACCGGCGCCGAGGCGGCCTTCAGCCCAGGCATCCCGGAGTGCACGACCGACCAGATCACCACCACAATCAACGGCACCATCACACTGAACTCCGCAAGCCAGATCTCCTCGCTCGGCCCACTTGAGCTCACGATCTCCGGCTACACACTCGACAAGGGGACGACGTTGAGCCCATCCTCCCCCTACCAGGAGACGACAACGGTGACGCTCACGCCGGGAACACCCGCGACCTTCTCGATCTCCGTTCCCTACGATCCGGCGATGTCCGACAAGACAGAGTGCGGTTTCACCATGATCTCCTGGTGGCCGACCAGCCTGTGACAGGCACGTGGGTCCGATCACTGAACGGTGCCATCAATCGGTGCCTGCCTAGAATTGACGGGACACAGTGAAAGGAGTCTCCTCGTGAGCAACACCGTCCAGGGCTGGTACGCAGATCCCGAAGGATCCGACCAGCTACGCTGGTGGGATGGCAGCCAGTGGAGCAACCATTTCCGCCCTGCCCCTACCGGCGACGAAACTCCTGTCGTTACCCAGTCCGAGCCCTCCCCGCAAGCGGCACCTCCTCCCACCGGCGCACCGATTCAAGTGCCCGCAGCGCCGACACCCGCGGCACCGAAGCCCTCTTCGCGTCCTCCGTCCTCCCAGATCATCACCGCGGGTTTCCTGACACTCCTGGCGATCTTCTTCATCGGCTGTTCGGCACTGGCAGCGACCTCCTATGTGAAGTCCGGCGAGGAACTTCAGCAGGCTCAATCCGACTACGACCAGGCCAAGCAGAAGCTCCAGGAAGCAAAGGATGAGGCCAAGTGAGCGCGCACAGCTCCCGCCCCCTTTCCTTTCCACAACACAAGGTCCGCGGCCTGAGTATCTTCAACCGGATCATGGTCATCATTGTCGCCCTCAGCGCGATCACAACGATCACATTATTTGCAAAGACGTCCTCCCGTCATAGCGAAGCCAACAGCCTGAAGAACGACGCAATGAAGGCCGACAGGCAAAGGTACGAGCTGAGGGCTCTCCAGTGGTGCGAGCAGATCACTCCGGAGAACGCCGACACAGTGGCCGGCCTATTCAAGGGCTATGACTCAGCATCGTCGGACATCAAGCGCGAGATCGATCGACAGTGCAAGACGCGCGTGTCGATCGCCGATTTCATCGCCAACCAGGATCCCATTCGCGCGTTTACGGTTAAGCCCGAATGCACGCTCAACGACACGGGGGATGGCGCCTCCTGCACCGCTACCGTGACCCCTACTTCGCCCGCGGTACAGAAGCGGCTCGAGGAATTCTCGTCGACGACGCTCACTCTGCGTATGCGCATTGCCGACACGCACACGAACCTGCCCACCCAGTCGCACACGCTGGACGACGTCGCGACCCTGACGGTTGATTCGAGCGGAAACGGGACGGTGTCTTTCGACGTTCCCGTCGACGCCAGCTGGGGCATCGCCTACGACGTTCAGGTGTCATCGTTCTTCCCGAACGAGTAAGCCTCACCGTCTACGGCGGTCCCGGTTCCCCTGATGGGCGTGGGGACCGCCGTTTTTTCATTGTGTTTCCAGTGTCTCACCGACGATCAGCACCAGAGTGAGGCCTATCACCGCCAAAATCACTGGTATCGGCGCTCCACTAGAATGAACGAGACACAGCGAAAGGAGTCACCTCGTGAGCAACCCCGTTCAGGGCTGGTACGCAGACCCTGCAGGAACCGACCAGCTACGCTGGTGGGACGGCACCCAGTGGACCGACCGCTACCACGCCCCGACCGGTTCCAACACAGCCATCGATTCCGACGCCTCCGCGAATGAGGCAGCCGTCTCCCCCGTTGGATCGTCGGCGCTTTCCGCAGCAGGACCGACACAGTTCACGCCCGTGCCCCAGGCACCGGCCACGAAGGCGACTCGCGGACAGATCGCGATCGCCGTCGTCGCCTCGATCCTGGCGGCTATCTTTCTCGGCTCAAGCATTGTGGCTGCGGGTAAGCACAATGCAGTCCAGGACGACGTTCACGATGCACAGACTATGCTCACCGAGGCAAAAGAACAGCTCCAGAAGGTGCGGGAGGCAATCCAGTGAGCGACCTCAATTCTACTCCGACCTCCGAATCGTCCGCCATGGGCTCCGGCTCGGCCGCCGAGACGACCATCCCGGCGAAACCCGCCAAAAGCAGGGGACTGTCGTACTACAACCGCTTCGCCTGCTGCGCGGCAGTACTCCTCGCCTGCGCAACCGCCATGATTCTCTTCTCGACGAAGCAGTCCGCCCAGTCTGCCGAAGACATGCGCAACGAGGCACAAGCAACTCTCCAGCAGGCCGGCGAGGAGTTCGCCCCGTACTGGTGCGCACAGATCACGCCCGACAACGTCAACCAGTTTGAGAGTCTGCATTCAGAGTTTATCAGCGTCGACAGCGAGGTCCAGGACATTGTCAAGCAGCAGTGCGCGAAGCAGGTCATCATCAACGACCTCGTCGCCAATAACAGCCCCGCATCGGCTTTCGACACCGAGGCGAGCGAATGCATCATCAACGCATCGTCAACGACCATGGCGTGCACCGTGAACGTCACAGCAAACGACAACGTGAAGAAGGGCCTCGCGATGCTCTCTTCCGCGACAGTAACCCTCAAGATGAGCATGCACACGACGAACAGCTGGCTCACATCGAAGGGATATGAAGTCGGCGAAGTCGCAACCGTTACCGTCGACAGCAACGGCACCGGCAGCGCGCAGTTCGAAATTCCCTACGACCCCACTTGGGGCGAGTACTACAAGATCAGCGCGACGTCGTTCTACCCAAACGAGTGACGCGGCTTCCCTGATCGCACTGACCCCGTCGCCCCCTCGGCGGCGGGGTCTTCGTCTGCGGCACGGCTGATGAAGAGCAGCATGCCCCAGAAGGACCGCGAGCGACGGGACAAACAACCCACCATGTCAACGTGCTGCGCAATGGGGCCCAGGCCTCGCCGGTGAGATCAGTGGTGCTCGTGGGAATCGTAGCCGCGAAGCCTGTCCAGCTCGCGCCGCTCCTTCTTGGTCGGTCGACCGCTACCTTTGTCCCGCATCGCGACAGGGATGTGCATACGCGGACGCTCCGGGGTGCGGTCGTCGTAGGCGGTGCGTGCCTGCGGGTAGGACACGCGCTTGGAGAGCAACAGGACGACGCCGAGGACGCGGTCGAAACCCTCGATGCGCAGGCGCACCTCGTCACCCACACGCACCTTGAAAGCCGCTTTGACCGGCTCACCGTTCACTCGCACGTGCCCCGCGCGCACGGCGGCCGTAGCCTTCGACCGCGACTTCAGCTGGCGGATCGCCCACAGCCACGTATCGACGCGCACGGACGCGGACGCGAGCGCGTCGGCAGGGATGACAACTTCCTCGCGGGTCTCACTCATGGGCATCCCTAGTTGATGCGACGAATACGCTTCTGATGGCGGGGCGTCAGGATGATCGCGACGAGCGCACACAGGATCGGCATGCCGATCAGCATGCCCAGGAGGGCACCCCACGGAACCACCGGCCACAGGGTGGTCAGCGTCGGGAAGATACCCGAACGTGCGAAGGTGATGACCGCAAGAACACCGACGACGAGGCCTGCGAGGACCGCCGTTGGGATCGCGTTCAGCGCGAGAACAACGCCCTGCCAGCTCGTCACGTGGCGCCTCATCGACGGCGCGGCACCGATCGCATCGAGCGTATCGAGATCGGGCCGCATGTCCGAGGCCGAGAGGGAAACGACGAGGGCGACCGTGGCGGCCGCGGCAACAACGGCAATGAGCGCCGCAACGTAGGGCAGGACGAGCGAGCGCATCGTCGGCACGATGACCTGAGCCGAGGCACCGGGCACCTGGCGGGCAATCGTCGCCTGGAACGACGGCGCATCGACGGGACTGACCTGCTTGTCGAGCGTCAGGAGCTCGCCCAGAGGCCGTGCCTGCAGGCCCAGGTAGGACGCTGCCGTTGGCGAGAGCACAATGACGTTGACCCGCGTCAGGGGCGCGGCGACAAAGGTCTGGACAGTCGTGACCTGAGCGTCCGGCAGATTATCGTCCGAAGCACCCACAGCCCTCGCTTCAGCGATGGCACTCATGTCGAGGCTGCGCAGCGTCACCTGTCCGGCACCGTCGATGTATTCCGGGTCGGGGATGAGAACGCCGCCGGCGTTGAGGGTGGCAATAGCCCGCACCATGTCATCTTCGTTGGAGAAGTATCCTGCCTCACGCAGATACGTGCCGTCATCGACCATGTAGGCCACATCCAGCTCCGTCATGGTGCCCATGTTCATCGACATCGTGAACGTCGACTCGTTGTAGGGGTGGACCGCCTCGACCATGGAGGTTGGGCCGCCCGGACCGCTGTTCCACGCCAGGCCGTTGAGCGTCGCCCGCGAGGTGATCCCGCGCTGGGCGCCGACGGCCTCGACTGCCGACTTCATGAGGTCGCGCGAACGCTTGACCGAATCGGTGCGGTCGACGGTCGACACGAAGACCTGACCGCGCTGACCCACGTGGGGGCGAGAGTTCCAACCGGCCTCATTAGATGAGGAGAGGGTAACAAGCAGTCCGCAGGCGACGAACACGGTCGTCAGGATCGAGGCCATGGCCGGGAAGGTGCGGTGGCCGTTGCGTACCGCGTCGCGCAGAGCGAGTCGCATGCTCATCGATGCACGGCGGTTGGGCGCGCGCCAGCGTGTGAAAATGTATGGGATCGATCCAATCAGGCCAGCCTCGAGCAGACCGACACCGACAACGAGGGCCAGCACCGAGCCAAGCCAGGCGGCAAGGCCGAGCAGGGGCAGGCCCGCGAGGAGGGCCAGCGGGTAGATCATGCGGCGCCGCACCAGTCGGGATGGCTCCCACACGCGTCCACCGATGACGGCGGAGGTGTCGATATGGGAGGTCGTGTGAGCCGGGGACACGGATGCCATGAGCGACAGGAGAACCGGCAGGAGCACCGACAGCGCAAGGGGCCACCACGGAACGATACCGATCCCCAGACCCGACCACAAGCCGATGCCGACCATCGCGGCCGCAGAGCAAACGGCGGAAAAGAGGGCGGAGTAGATGCCGATAATGACACCGTGGGCGATCGTGAGCCTGCGCCCATCCGTGCGGTCGCCGCCGTTCGCAACGATCATGGCCGCCGTGCGCATCACCGAGCGCTGAGCGACGGTATACAGGGGCGAGATGAGCAGGATCATCTCAGTGAGTATCAGGAGGATACCGGCAACGAGAAGAAGGTACTGCCACGGGTTCCCCCCGCGGATGTTTCGGGGAACCTCGTACTGCGCAATCTGCGAGGGCAGGGCTGAGACATGGGGCGGACTGGCCAGCACCTGGCGAGACAGAACAGAGAAACCGGATGCGTTGAGCTCGCGGATCTTCTCCCACGTGACGGGCTCGGGTCCGGTGACGTACCAGGCCGTCTGCGTGCGGCCAGCGACGGCAAGACGGTCGATGGGAAGCGTTCCGTCGCCGATAATAGCCCTCTCGGTGCCGCGGATGATCGCGTCGACGAAGACGTTTCCCTTGAGGGACTGCGCCGCACGTTCCTTGGCGATCGTCAGGGACACGTTAACGCTGTCGCCGACCGAGACCGAGAGCGCTCGCGCTACATCTTCGGAGATGACGGCATGACCGGCGGCCAACGCTCCGCTCTTACCTCCCGCGTTCACGCGCGGAGCCTCGAGCATGCCGGTCTGCGTCCCATTGTTCACCGTGAAGCCGGTGCCGTCAGGCTTGTCCAGGCGCAGCTGGTAGAGGGTGTCCACAGCGATCAACTCATCGCCTGCGGGCACCCAGCTGTCGAGGGTCTGCATCGAGACCGCTACCTCGTCGTCCGAGGCCGTCTTCGACAGGCGATCTGCCGTGAAGTCCTGCTCAATGGCTGTCGAGGACCGATGGAGCGTTACCGCCTGCACATCACTGCGATGCCCCAGCCAGGACGAGGCCTGATACCGCTGTGAGGTCGTGACATCCCAGAAGGTGATCGCTGCGATAGCGATAATGATCGGGAGCGAGATGAGAAAGACAGCCGTGAGCGTACGCCCCAAGCTTTGGCGCGCATCACGAGAGGCGATGCGGAGCACTACTCCCCATCGCCTCATCCGCGTATTGAGTCGACTCATTAGATCCTTGGTGCAGTACCTGCCAGCAGATCCCTCAATGAATCTCCCCTTGAGCGATCGACGATGCGACCGTCGCGCAGGAAGACAGTTCGATCTGCCCATGCGGCCATTCTGGCCTCATGAGTCACGAGGATACCGGCTGCACCGGCATCAATGTGATCACGCAACACCAACATGATCTGTTCGCCAGTATGAGAATCGAGCGCGCCCGTCGGTTCGTCCGCAAGAATGACCGAGCGGTTACCCACAAGCCCTCGGGCAATCGCAACGCGCTGGCGCTGGCCTCCAGAGAGCAGCTCGGGGAACCGGTCGGCCAGATCCGCGACACCCACCTCCTCGAGCGCGGCCATCGCGGCCTCACGCACCTTCAAGGGGCTCACACCGTCAAGCTGCAGAGGCATCTCAACGTTCTCCAGGGCCGACAACGACGGGATCAGGTTGTAGTCCTGAAAGACATACCCGATCGAACGGCGACGCACTTCGGCTCGATGAACGCTATCCAGAGACGCCAAGTCAACCCCGTTTATGCAGACGTTTCCTCGAGTCGGACGCTCGAGACCACCGGCGATCGACAGCAGCGTCGACTTGCCGGAACCCGAGGGCCCCATAACAGCGAGAAGCTCGCCGGGTGCGACCTCAAGGTCAATCCCGTCGAGCGCTCTCACTCGGACGCCGTCGGCACCGAACTCATGTCCGACACCAGCCATCCGGATCGGTAGTGGCACAGGCTGGCTCATCGCACCCCGGCACGCTCCGAAATGCTGGACTCAGTCTGGGCCCAGCTCATCGAGCGGCCCTTCGCGGCAGCGAAAGCAGCTCGGCGTGCGGCTTCGGAGACCGCCCCGGACTCGATGTGGTCGAGCCAGTTGAGCTCAGCCTCAAGGTCGAAGATGTGACGCTCAAGGATAAGCTTCCAAGCGATCTCACCCTCGTCGGCCGAAGCCTTCAGGCGGGTGACATCACGCAGGGAACCCAGGGTCGAGCGACGCTGAGTCTGAATCATAGCCTCGACGTCGACCGTAGGATCGGCGGCGGCCACGGCAAGCTTCATGACGAGCTCGTCGCGCTCGGGGTGCTCGCGAGGGACGGGGGTAGACCACCAGGCGGCGAGGACGTCGCGACCGGCATCGGTCAGCTCGAAGACCTCGGAGTCACGGCCCGCGTTAGTCTCGGCGTGAGACACAACCTGACCGTCGCGCTCGAGGCGCTGCATCGTCTGGTAGACCTGGCCAATATTCAGCGGCCACGCTCCGCACGTCTGCTCCTCGAACATCTGCTTCAGGCGGTAGACACCTGCGGGCTGCTGCGCAACAAGTGCCAGCAGGGCATTGCGAACCGACATAACTCTCCGTTCGTTGTCTGGACGTTTAGACGATCTGTGGTTGAACAGTATCTATCGTACGCCAATTTCCTTAATGAAGCGAAGATTTAGCCGTGGATTACCTAACAACAACCCTACCGACTGGTTATATGCGGACTCCCGAAATATCGGGGAATGCGCAAGAAACCAACCGCCGTACCAATAAAAGTACAACCATGTTACAGACAGTTATTTCAAGTTTTTCAGCCATATTCCAACGAATGGCCAGCAGCTCGGTCAGCCCCCTCCAAACTCCCGACGGAAGTCTTCCAAAACAAGAATGAACACATCGCGAGGACAACTGACCAGCAGTACGAAGATATTTGTCACTCGATAGTCTCACAGTTTGAGACCTATCGATCACAGGGCGGAACGCTCGTCGAGCACGTCCTCAGTATCGGCCCACAGCTCCTCCAGAGACGAGGGCGCAACACCACGCACAGCGGAACAACGGAACTCGCCAGCACGGGCATCTCATCGGGCTATGGATCCTCGTATCCACGCGACAAACGAGCCCGAAGAGTCAGGCAGGAACCCACCGGCACGAACGACCGCCACGCTCCCTGCGCGGGAGGCTACACTGGGGGAGACCAGGAGGATTCACCGATGAACACCCCGCTTCCCACAGGCCCCGCCCCGGCCTCGTACCCAATTCCGACCCTCACACTTCCGACGGGTTCGCCAATCCCTGTGCTGGGTTTCGGTACCTACAAGGTAGCCCCACAAGACGCCTACGACGCGGTGAGCCGGGCCCTTGAGGCCGGATACCGCCACGTCGACACCGCTCAGATGTACGGCAACGAGAGTGAGGTCGGTGCGGCGCTCGAGGCCTCGGGAATCGCCCGGGAGGACCTGTTCGTCACGACAAAGGTCGACAACTCCAACCACGAGCCCGAGCATGCCGCCGCATCCATCCGGCGCTCCCTCGAAGAGCTGCGCACCGACTACGTCGACCTCCTTCTCGTACACTGGCCGCTGCCCACCCTCTACGGGGGTGACGTCGCCCTGCCATGGCCCGCTCTCGAGGACGCATTCAACGCCGGCTGCGCACGCGCGATTGGCCTATCGAACTACGAGCGCGAACACGTCGAGGCCGTGCGCGCGACCGCGACGGTCACCCCGCACGTCCTCCAGGTCGAATCCCACCCGTTCTTCCCCAACGCTGACCTGCGCACCTACGCCCAGGGGCTCGGCATGGTGTTCGAGGCCTGGTCCCCTCTGGCGCGAGGACGCGCGGTGACCGACCCGACGCTCGTCGAGATCGGCGCGCAGCTCGGCGTGGGCCCGACGCAGATCGCGCTGCGCTGGGCACTGGATCGCGGCCACGTCGTCTTCCCCAAGACCCTGAGCCGCGAGCGCATGGCCGTCAACTTCGACGTGTTCTCCTTCTCCCTTGAACCCGAACAGACCGCGCGCATCGACGCTCTCGACCGGGGCGAGGCCGGTCGCACGGGGTCTCATCCGGCAACGATGGATCGACTCTAAGGACAGGTACGATACAGGCATGGCTTCCAAGCTCACGCGCGCCGACCGCGCCATCGTCCGGCTGGCCGACGGCACCGTCAAACAACAGAACCTTCTCACGGGCACAGAGGTGTGGACCGTCCCCGGTCGGGGCAACCGCCCCCTGAGCGCCCCGCATGCCGACAACAACCCCATCGATCACGATGCCGACGGTCACCACTGCGCGTTCTGTTCGGCGCGCTACCTCGAGACCCCTCCCGAGAAGTCGCGCCTCGTGCGCCGCGAGGACGGTTCCTGGGAGCAGCTCGATGCCCTGAGCGCCGATCAGCTCGGCGACACGGTCGCCGAGTTCCGACGAATCCCCAACCTGTTTGAGATCGTCTCCTACAACTACTGGCACCTCAACCATGGGCACATCCCCTCTGAGAATGACCGTCGCCGCATGGCGCACTACCTCGCCTCGGACGCGGGCTACGAGCACGTCATGAACGTCGTGCGCGCCCGTATGCTGGCCTCGGGCATGAGCGAGGGCGAGTTCGCGGCCACGAGCGAGACCGCGCGCCTGCAGTACGCCAACGGCTTCTTTTCCGGAGGCCACGACCTGATCATCGGCAAGCGCCACTACGTCGACGGTGCCACCGAGGCACACCAGCTGGCCGGGTCCGGCACCCTCTCCCCCGAGGAGCACGAACAGTACACGGCGTACACGGCCCGCTCGATGCGCGACCTGTACGACCTGGACCCCGCAGTCCGCTATGTAGCGACCTTCCAGAACTGGCTGCGCCCCGCGGGAGCCTCCTTCGACCACCTCCACAAGCAGCTCGTTGCAATCGACGATCTGTCCGTTCAGACCGAGGCTGAACTCGAACGCCTGCGCGCCCAGCCCGACATCTACGATCAGATCTTCACCGTCGCGGCCACGCGAAAGCTCCTCATCGCCCAGAACGAGCACGCCGTCGCCCTGGCCGGGTTCGGACACCGCTTCCCCGGAATCGCTATCTGGCCACTGGGGGAAGCCGCGAACCCGTGGGAGGTCAGCCCAGAAGCAATGCGCGGAATCTCCGACATCCTCCACGCGGCGCACGCCGCGACGGGCGTGGAGGTGCCGGCCAACGAAGAGTGGTACCACCGTCCTCCCACCGTCTCCACGCCGATGCGCTGGCGCATCCTCCTCAAGTGGCGTATTTCGACCCTCGCCGGTTTCGAGGGCGGAACTCGCATCTACCTCAACACGATCGATCCGTGGAAGGTCGTCGAGCGTACCGTTCCGCATCTGCTCGAGCTGCGCGAAGCGGGCCTCATCGCCCCCATGCGCATCGGCGAGGAATGCAAAGTCAGCCCCGCAATGCTGCGAGGCTGACTCGTCAACGGCCGTACGGCGCGGGGACTTCTACTCGTCGTCCGAATCGTCGAGGCCGGGGTCGGTTGCTGCGTCGTACGCGGGTGCCGGCTCCGTTTCCGTGTCCTGCGCGCCCGGCTCAGTCCCGGGGTCGGGCGTACTCGGCTGGGAAGGGGCGGCGGGCGCAGGCGAGGCGAGAGCAGATGCCCACGTCGCAAGGAAGGCGTTGGTCGCATCCAGTGCGCCGATCGTCTCATCGGCGACGACCGCCTCTCCCGTAATGCCCATGAGCCAACCGGCCTTCGTGTCGGCGGCAAGGACGCCATCGATCGGGTACGCGGCACCCGTCGTCGCCAGGGAGCGCTGAGCGGTCTCTCCCTGCAGCCAGGCGATCAGCGACTCGGCACCGTCGGAGGCCGACGAGCCCGTCGCGGCCGCGTACATGGTGCGGGCGATGCAGGTCGACGAGATCGGCGTACCGTACGAATCCGCGCCCGTGTTCGTCGCAGCGGCGGCAGCCAGGGAACGCGGGGCAACGACCAGCGGGTACGCGCCCGACGTTCCTGCGGAGGCTCCCACGATCTCGGACAGATACTCCTCAGACACATGTGCGCCCGCGGTCCAGGCACCGATCGTCGTTCCTAGCGAGGGGTCCACGCGCGGGTTCAGAGACTGCGCAAAGGATCCCAGGCCCTCGCCGGTCTGCGAGGCCACTTCCTGTACGAACGCGCGCCCAACCGACGACGAGGCCGGATCCGGGACCGCGAGCAGCGCGCGGATACGCGGGGACGTTAGATCACCGAACGAGGTCGGCAGGGGGCGACCGTTAGCACTCATCCACGACTTGTCCGCGATGACGCAGACATCGTCACGACCGTAGGCAACAGCGGCCGCCGCGCCCTCCACCGCCGTGCCCGACAGCGTCACCGTGTCCTGCGGTGGTGCGGCCGCGACGGTGCCGGCCGCGCTGGCCTGCAGAGCATCCGCACCATCGAGCCCCAAAACAACGTCCGCATTCGTCTTCGCCAGGTCTGCGACCCCATCAACGGGCACTGCGGCCACCGTGAAACCCGTCGCCTTCGTGAACTCCTGGGCCGTCACCGTCGGCAGCTGCGCGCCGCCAACCAGAGCAACCACCACCGTCCCCGAACCACTGCGCGGCGTCGGAGCATCAATCGTGCCGTGCCCGGTCGCGCTCGACGAGGCGCGCGCACTCTGACCCGGAATGATCGGCGATGCAAAAGGATCCCGGGGAGCGCTCGACGACACAGACGGCGAACAGGCGGCCACCGTCGTCGCCATAACGGCGAGGGCCGAGAGCGCATAAACAGAGCGGGCGCGAGCCATGAGGAATCCTTCGGACGGGAACACTACCGTTCAAGCATAGGACAGCGCGCCCGTGGGCCTCGCGTAAGAGCCCCGCGTGGGGCATCATGGAATCGTGTGCACGCGCACAGGGACAACCAACCCCCAAGCCAGGAGGCAACCATGGATTCAGCCACCATCGAAAAGGTCGCCACGACCGTCGTCATCGCCGGAGCAGCCTTCGCCGCCTCCAAGCTCTTCGAAGCCGGCTGGAAGGTCTCCACCGGGCGCCCGATCCCGGCCGAAGATTCCGACGATGTCACCATCGCCTCCCTGGTGATCTTCGCGGCGACCTCCGCGGCTATCGCCGCCGTCGCCCAGCGCTACGCGTACAAGGGCTCCCAGAAGTGGCTCACTCCCAAGCTCGCCGCACGCTTTGGCTCTCCCCAGTTGGAGGCCTGAGCGCCACCAACGGGCGGCCCTGCCCTGCCGCTCACACGAGCGGCAGGAGAGGACCCAGGTCCGTGCGCTCACCCGAGGCGCTCACGCGCGAGCCAGCCATGGCCTCGTCCCACGTGAGAAGACCGCACGCGAGCGACAGCCACGTCGCGGCATCGGTTTCTACGACGGCGGGCGGCGTGCCTCGCCGGTGAGTCGTTCCCGGCAGGATCTGCACCGCTCCCGCGGGAGGCACACGCACCTCGACCGAGCGGCCAGGATGCAAGATGCCGAGTTCCTCAAGCGTGAAGCGCACGGCAGTCAGAACGACCGCGCGTGCCGGCTCGTCGCCGCTCTCCACCGCCTCGCGCCACGAGCGCAGCGCCGCCATTCCCTCGCCCGGATCAATACGTCGTTTCGCCATGCCCCGATTCTACGCGGCGAGCCCACGCCCACCCCGAGCGTGCATTCCAACCACCTTGTCAGGCACAATGGGTCTGACCCGTTTCCGACGAGAGGCCTCACGTGAGTGACACCGCTTCCCTGATCACGCTGCGTTCGATTCTCGACATCGAGATCGCACGCAACTACGAGTGGGACGCCGCCACCATCATCGCCCTCTCCGGCGTCGACCGCCCCGGCGACCTGACGACCCGCATCGTCGAAGTCCCCGGCGCACTCACTGACATCGCCGCGGAAGGGTTCTCCCCTCACTCCGCCGCCGGACACGCGCTCTCCCACGAACTGCACGACGCCATTCAACGCCGCGTGCGCCTATGGATCGCCGAGATCCCCACCGACCAACTCGCACGCCTGCACGAGGCCTTCGGCGACGGCATCGTCCACGAGGCTGGACAGCCGCGCGGTGCCAACACCCCGATCGCCATGTCCCCCCTCGAGCTGCTGGAGCAATGGGCGGCCGGCAGCGACGAACAGCGCGAGTTCATGCGCATCGCGATGGCCGGGCTCGACACGCTGACCTCCTCCTCGCACGCGACACGCGCCTCGCGCGCAGTCGGTGCCTCCATCATCGAACGCTCCCCGTTCCTTCGACTGTGCCGCAACCCCAAGTTCATCGCCTACGTCGTCGTCTTCGTATACTCGATGGCGCGAGCCGTACCCGTCATGTTCGTCCCCCACTTCGGTGGAGACTGGCGCATCCTGTGGCTCATCGACGTGGTCACCGCGATCCCCTACACCTGGGGCCTCATCGAAATGGTCGCCGGACAAAAGCTCTGGCATCGCATCGCCGGCGCCGTCACCGCCTCCGTGACTTTCCTGGCCCCCTACGTGTACTTCCTGCTGTACGGGCGCCACGCTCCCCCGGGCATCTGGTTCGCGATCGCCTGCATCTTCTTCGGGGGCATCTTCCTCGAAGTCTTCCGCTACCTGCGCGATCGCGCCGTCAAAAAGGGCCTGGCTGAGTAGTTGTAGCGCCATCCACTCACAGCCCATCCCCGATGGCTGCTCGGATGTGCCCACGGGCGGCGGCCCGCCCGCTTACCGTCCGCGCCGCGAGCCTGCCTCGGCGCGTCGTCTCGAAGCCCGTCCAGTCCCGCGCCCGCAGACACCGCAGACATCCCCCTGAGCACCTACCTTCAACCCAGGTACCCACGCCGTCCATGTGCCACCCGTCTACCATCAGCTGGCGCGCGCTGCGTCCCGGCTTCGTCGCAAGAGGCAGGAGAGCCCTTCGTTCCTCCCCGGCTCCGTATCTCAACTGCTCCGAGAACCAAACGCCCCCAGGCACAAGACCCGGGGGTGTTTGCAGGCGCTGGCGGCGTGGCGCTACTTGTCCTCGCCGGTCGCCGTGCGGATGAAGCCCGCAATCATGAACCAGCCGCCGCCGACTGCGAAGAGGATCAGCGTCCACAGGGGCTGGACCGGGTAGACGATCACCAGGTAGGCGCAGGCGACAATCCACGCGGCAGCGCTGAGGATGTTGGGGATCTGGAAGCGCTTCACGCGCGCCGGGTGGGTGTAGTGCAGCGGGACGAGCGTCATGATCGCAAGGAAAATCGTCGCCCCGATGTTCAGCCACGCGGGGGTTTGGAGCACGTACATGACGATTGCGACGCAGTTCCAGGCCGCCGGGAAGCCCACGAAGTAGTTGTCGTTCGACTTTTCCCCGTCATTGGCGTAGCAGAACACGGAGGAAACGATGATGACCACCATCATGATGACCGGGATCGGCTTGGGGCCGAAGGGCAGGTGCATCGCCATGAAGAGCGCGGGCAGGAACGTCCACGTCAGGTAGTCAACGAGGTTGTCGACGACCGCACCATCGAACCAGGGGATGACCTGACGAACGCCGACCTTGCGAGCCAGGGTGCCGTCGACACCGTCGACGATGAGCGCGATGACGAACCACAGCCACATCATCGGGATGTTGTTGTCGAGCATCGCGAACAGCGCGAGCGTTGCCCACGCGAGCCCCGAAATGGTGAACGCATGCACCGCCCACGCGGCAATCACGCGGCCAACGCTGGGCTTGTTGGCACTCTCGGACGAGGCCGGGGCCTGCTCAGTTGTAGTGGGGACGGTTTGCTCAGGCACGGACAGCTCCTGTGACGGCGGATGATTTCCGTCCCTCAGTATGCCAAAGATTGGTGCGCTTTTGGTGAAAATGAGACCAAACAAGCCACCTTCGGAGGGTCTCACAGGCCCTCTCCTGCTTCACACCCGGTCCACATGAGGGCCATTCACGCTGCTTCTATGCGATTACTGTCGGTCCCACCCACCATGCGGGACAACGCGAGGGCACGTTGCGCCCCTATCCAACCGAGGGAATAACACCAGACGAGGGTGGGACTCGAACTGCTGCTCGGGGCATGAGCCGTGTTGCAACCACCCCTAGAATCCGTCCTGCATAGCGTCGGCCGGGGGAATTGCGCCTTGTGAGGGGCCACGCTCGGATACCCACCTCTCCCCCACACCGGAGCTGGGGGAATTGCACCTTATGAGGCTGCGACACGCCGGTGATACGTCCCTCGGCAGCTTCATGTCGTGCAGATCCCCCTTAACCGGGGAACGACGACAGCCCCTGGACGCCAAGGAGCCGCAGCGGCAGCCAAGGCCAGTACGAACCAGGAGGGTCGAGAACCAATCCACAGCACGAGCTCCCTCAAACGAATGAGCATGTGGACTGAGGAGACTGAGTACACGCGGATAGGTTGCAACGATGTGGATAGGTTATTGACACGCGGATAGGTTAGTAAGCTATCCGCATCCTCATAACCTATCCACATCCTCAATAACCTATCCGCATACGGATCGTACCCAGCGCGGGCCATGCGGAGGGGCGTGCCAGGGTCACAACCTATCCGCATACGGGGCGTGCCCTGCCGGTTTGGAAGACACGGCGAGGTACGCGAGCGGAAACGGAAACGTCGTGAATAGGAAACAACAAAGTGGATACGTTGGGCGTTCTAGATAGGCTGAGGCGCTCCGGATAGGAAAACAACCTATCCACATGCGCCTCTCCTATCCGGAACAGCACTTCTTATCTACAACACGATGTCCCGCCTCATCAGAGGGCACCACATAGGCCGCGAACTGCGGTGCCCGGCCGCTGTCACGGTGCTCGGAGACGGGACGGGGCTGGAGACGACGCGCCCTACACGCATCAGCAACGCGGCGCGACCGCTGTGGAGGGCCAGGGAGGACCCAGAGGCCAGGGCGGGCTTCGAGACGCGGTGCCGACTGAAGCGAGGTCGTCGAGACTCGCGGGCCACCGGTCCCTCCAGGAACAGGAACACCCGCATAGCAACAACCACCTTGATACAGCAGGCGAGGCAAAGCACTTCCGTACAACAGGCACCGCACAGGAGCGCGTCCCACGGGGTATAACGCAGGGGCGCGGGTCCGTAGGCCCGCGCCCCTAGACGCTAGAACTCGGAGGCGACAACTCAGAAGTACGCGCGTCCGGTTTCGCTCAGCTCGCGCAGCTCGTCGAGGTCCGCGATCCAGCCGCAGCCCTCTCCTTCTGCGGCAAGCAGGTCGACGCCGCTGATCGCGAGCATGTCGCCCCCCGTCGTGCCGATGCGCACGGCGTCCACGCCCTCAGCCTCCGCGGCCGCAAACACTGCCTTGACGGCCGCCTCGGGCACCGCGACGAAGGCGCGGGCCTGAGACTCGGACAGGAGCATCTCGTGGTCGCCGACACAGTCGCGGCGGGCAGCCCCGGCCACGTCGAAGACGCCGCCGATACCGAAGCGCAGCGCGGAGTCCACAAGGGACTGCACGAGGCCACCGTTGGACAGGTCGTGCGCGGCGCGCACGAGGGGTCGACCATCCGGTCCGTCAACGGCACTCAGCGCGCGCACGACGTTACCGAGGGCGACCTCGGCCGACAGGTCGACCTGCGGCGGGAGGCCACCGAGGTGCGAGCGGGCGATGCGCGCCCAGGCGGACCCGTCGAACTCCTCGCGGGTGGTGCCCAGGAGGATGACGGCGAGGCCCTCTTCGGTGAAGCCGGAGGGGTTAGCGCGCGTGACGTCGGGGAGAATGCCGAGCATGCCGATGACGGGCGTCGGGTTGATCGACGAGTTCGGCAGGCCCTTCTCGGTGCCCGACGAGTTGTACAGCGACACGTTGCCACCGGTCACGGGGATCTCGAGCTCGATGCAGCCGTCCGCGAGCGCGGTCATGGCGGTGACGAGCTGCCACATGGCGTCCGTGTCTTCGGGGTTGCCGAAGTTCAGGCAGTCCGTGATGGCGACGGGTTCGGCGCCGACAACAGCGACGTTGCGGTAGGACTCGGCGAGGGCCTGGCGGGCGCCCGCTGCCGGGTCGAGCTTGGTGTACCAGCCGTTCGCGTCCGTCGAGAGGGCCACGCCGAGCCCACTTTCCTCGTCGATACGGATGACACCCGCGTCGTCGGGCTGGGCCAGGGCGGTGTTGCCCTGCACGTAGCGGTCGTACTGGTCGGTCACCCAGGACTTGGAGGCCTGGTTGATGTCGGACAGAACGGCCTTCACGTCGGCGATGAGCTCCTCGCGCGTGGCGGGACGCGTAAGCTCCTCGGAGGTGGCGGCCTGCAGCTCATCCTGCCACGCGGGGCGCGCGTAGGGGCGGTCATAGACGGGGCCCTCGTGGGCGACGGTCTTCGGGTCCACGTCGACGATGCGGTGGCCGTGATGGTCGATGGTCAGGCGGCCGTCGCCGGTCAGGTGACCGATGACCGCGGCCTCGACGTCCCACTTGTCGATGATCTCGAAGAAGCGCTCGCGATCCTGTGGCGTCACGATCGCCATCATGCGTTCCTGGGACTCGCTCATGAGGATCTCGCCCGCGGTGAGCGTGGGGTCGCGCAGGAGAACGTTCTCAAGGTCCACGTGCATGCCGGAGTCGCCGTTGGAAGCCAGCTCGGAGGTCGCGCACGAGATGCCGGCCGCGCCGAGGTCCTGGATGCCCTGGACGACACCGGCCTCGAACAGGTCGAGACAGCACTCGATGAGGACCTTCTCCATGAAGGGGTCGCCCACCTGGACGGAGGGACGCTTGGCGGGCATGCCGTCTTCGAAGGTCTCGGAGGCGAGGATGGAGGCACCGCCGATGCCGTCGCCTCCGGTGCGCGCGCCGAAGAGGACGACAAGGTTGCCTTCGCCGGTCGCGTTGGCCAGATGGATGTCGTCGTGGCGTAGCTTGCCGATGCACAGTGCGTTGACGAGGGGGTTGCCCTGGTAGGAGGGGTCGAACTCAGTTTCACCGCCGACGTTAGGCAGGCCCAGGCAGTTGCCGTAGCCGCCGACGCCGGAGACGACGCCGTGGACGACGCGCGCAGTGTCGGGGTGGTCGACCGCACCGAAGCGCAGCTGGTCCATGACGGCGATCGGACGCGCTCCCATGGAGATGATGTCGCGGACGATGCCGCCCACGCCGGTGGCCGCACCCTGGTAGGGCTCGACGAAGGACGGGTGGTTGTGGGACTCGACCTTGAAGGTCACGGCCCAACCGCCGCCGATGTCGACCACGCCGGCGTTCTGGCCCATGCCGACGAGGAGGTTCTTCCTCATGGCTTCGGTCGTGCGCGCGCCGAATTGCTCGGCGAGGTGCTTCTTGGAGGACTTGTAGGAGCAGTGCTCGGACCACATGACGGAGTACATGGCGAGCTCGGCGTTGGTGGGTCGGCGCCCGAGAATGTCGCAGATGCGCTGGTATTCGTCCTCTTTGAGGCCGAGTTCCTTCCAGGGCATGTCCTGGCCGGGGGTCGCGGCGGCGTTCTCGACGGTGTCGGGCAGCTCGCGGGTGAATTCGGAGGTCATTCGTTTTTCCATTCGAAAGGTCTGGGACGAAGCCGGGGCTCCCTCGCGGAGAGGGCGCGGTGGCGTCGTCAGCCGACGAGGGATGCGAGGACGGAACGGAAGATTCCCAGGCCGTCGGTGCCGCCGTGGTGGCTCGCACCGTCGGGGCCGAGGGCGAGGGGGCCGAAACCGACCTCGGTCGCGTGCTCGGGGTGGGGCATCAGGCCGACGACGTTCCCCGCGGCGTTGGTGACGCCCGCGATGTCGCCCGCGCTGCCGTTGGGGTTGAAGTCGACGTAGCGGAACACGACGCGCCCTTCGCCTTCGAGGCGTTCAAGCTCGGCGGGGGACGCCTGGAAGTTGCCTTCGCCGTTCTTGAGGGGGACCGTGATGGTCTCGCCGGCACTGTACGCGCGCGTCCACGCGGTGTCCGCGTTCTCGATGCGCAGCACCTGGTCGCGGCACAGGAACTTCTGGTGATCGTTACGGATGAGCGCGCCGGGCAGCAGGTGCGACTCGCACAGCACCTGGAAGCCGTTGCAGATGCCCAGGACGGGTAGGCCTCGTCCGGCTTCACGCACGATCTCGCTCATGACGGGAGCGGTCGCCGCGATCGCGCCGCAGCGCAGGTAGTCGCCGTAGGAGAAGCCACCGGGGATAACGACCGCGTCGACGCCGCGCAGGTCGGCGTCCTTGTGCCACAGGGACACGGCCTCGGCTCCAGCGATTTCAACCGCGCGGGCGGCGTCACGGTCGTCGAGGGTGCCGGGGAAGGTGACGACTCCGACGCGCCTCACTGCACGCCTCCCGCGTAACGGGCGTCGGCCTCGTCGATGGCCTCGACGCGCACGACGTCCTCGATGATTGGGTTGGATAGGACCTCTTCGGCGGCCTTGCGGGCCTGCTTCAGGAGCTCGTCGGTGACGGGACCGTCCACGCTCAGGTGGAAGCACTTACCCTGGCGCACGGCGGTAAAGCTCGTGATTCCGAGCCTGGGTAGCGCCGAACCGACAGCCTTACCCTGCGGATCCAGGATCTCAGGCTTTGGCATCACTTCCACGATGATTCGCCCCACGGCGTTCCTCCTTGTGTTGTTGGTGAGGATCCCGCCGCGCACCTTGCCCGGCGGGCACGTTTGCTTACAGGATGGGGTCCGACCCGGTGAGTCGGCGGTAGGCCTCGACGTAACGCGCGGCGGTCGCGGCTGCCACGGAGTCGGGCAGGGCGGGCGGGTTGTCGCCCGATGCACGGTCCCAGCCGGCTTCGTCGGAGACCAGCCAGTCGCGCACGTACTGCTTGTCGAAGCTGGGGGTGACCTGCCCCTCGACCCACTGCTCGGCTGACCAGAAGCGCGAGGAGTCCGGCGTCAGGATCTCGTCCGCCAGCACGAGCGCGCCGGTGGTTACGTCGATGCCGAACTCGAACTTGGTATCCGCGATGATGATGCCGCGCTGCGCTGCGATGTCGCGGGCGGCCCGATACAGAGCGATCGACAGGTCACGGATCGCTACCGCGAGCTCCTCACCGACGCGCTCGACGGTCTGCTCGAAGGTAATGTTCTCGTCGTGCTCGCCGACCTCGGCCTTCGCGGCGGGGGTGAAGATCGGCTCCTCAAGGCGAGAGGCCTCGGTCAGCCCGTCGGGCAGATTGATGCCGCACACGGAGCCGCTCTGGCGATACTCGGCCAGGCCGGAGCCGCTCAGATAGCCGCGCACGACGCACTCGATGGGGATCATGTGCAGGCTGCGGCACACGACCGCACGCCCGTCCACCTGCGCGGGCACCTCGAAGCGCGTGGGTTGCGCGCCTTCCAGGGCGCGCGAGGCCTCAGCCGGGGCCTTCGCTCCAACAGCCAGCAGGTGGTTTTCCACGACGTGACGCAGCTGCCCCATCCACCAGATGGCGAGCTGGTTAAGGACGGCACCCTTGCCGGGAATGAGCGTCGGCAGCACGTAGTCGTAGGCGCTAATGCGATCAGAAGTGACCATGAGGAGCGCCTCCGGACCCGCCTTCGCGTGGCGCGGACGACCCGCCGGGGTGGCGGTCTGCGTCGCGGGGCCGACCACGGCCTCGTCGGGAGCGTATATGTCGCGAACCTTGCCCGCGCTCAGCGGGGTCCAGCCGTGAAGGGTGGCGGTCATGGTGCTCCTCAGTGTGTTGTCAGTCGAGGGTGACGGCCAGGTCGGCGGGCCACGTCGCGATGTCGCTGCGGTGGTGTTCCCCGTCGAAGTGGATGAGGTCCACTGCGCGATATGCCAGTGCCCGGGCCTCGTCAAGGGTGGCCGCGCGGCCGACGACGTCCAGGACTCGGCCACCGGAGTTCACCAGCGCGTAGGTCGGTTCGAAGCCGCAGCATCCGGCTGCGACGTCGGCCGGGTCATCGGTGATCTCCTCGGAGGTGCCGGCGTGGATGACGTGGACGCCCTCGAGCTCCTCGGCGGCATCGATACCCGTGATCTCATGTCCGGTATCCGCGGGCCCCGGGTAACCTCCCGAGGCCATGACGACCGTGACAGCGGCGTCTTCGCTCCAGACGGGTGCGGGGACCTTGGCGAGAGTGCCGGTCGCAGCCGCGTACAGGATGGGGGCCAGTGCGGAATCGAGGCGTTCGAGGACCGCCTGGGTCTCCGGGTCGCCGAAACGCACGTTGAACTCGACGACGCGAATGCCCTTCGAGGTCATCGCGAGGCCGCAGTACAGGAGGCCACGGAAGGGGGTGCCGCGACGCGCCATCTCGGTGATGACGGGCTGCGCGACCTCGTCGACGATGCGGCGCGTGGCTTCCTCGGGCAGCCACGGGAGCGGGCTGTAGGCACCCATGCCGCCGGTGTTCGGTCCTTCGTTGCCGTCGCCGACGCGCTTGAAGTCCTGCGCGGGCTGGAGCGGGACGACGGTCGCGCCGTCAGCGAAGCAGAACAGAGAGACCTCGGGGCCGTCGAGGAAATCCTCGATGACGACCGCTCCCCCGTCGCGCGACAGGCAGGCACGCGCGTGCCGCGAGGCATGGGCGCGGTCGGTGGTCACGACGACGCCCTTGCCCGCGGCAAGCGCATCATCCTTCACGACGTAGGGGGCACCCAGATCGTCGAACGCGGCCTCGACCTCGTCCATCGTGGTGCACGTGAAGGAGCGAGCCGTGGCCACGCCGGCATCGGCCATGACCTGCTTCGCGAAAGACTTCGACGCCTCGAGACGCGCCGCGTCCTTCGTCGGGCCGAAAACGGGAATCCCGTAGTCCAGGACCGCATCCGCGACGCCCGCGACGAGCGGGGCCTCCGGACCGACAACCACGAGATCGACGTTCTCAGACGTGGCGCGACGGACGACGTCCTTCGGATCCAGGGGATCCATGGTCAGGGAGCGACCCAGCTGTTCCAGGGCGGGATTACCCGCCTGGACGACAAGCTCCACGGGATGCTCGGGGGTGGACGTTCGTACAAGCGCGCGGGCGATCGCGTGTTCGCGACCCCCGTTGCCAACGAGAAGAACCTTCACGTTACCAGCCTATCGGTGTTCGGTAGCCTCCCGGGCCACCGTGGGATTATATGGGTGCACGTCACAGAAAAAGTGAGACGGGCGTGCGGGCCTCACCAGGCACCGTTCGGATTCCCGTCGCGGCGCCCATCTTGGGAATCGCGCCGGTCCCGCTCCCGTTCCTTGTTCTGTTCCTGCAGCTGCTCGCGGCGTTCCTTTTGTTCCTCATCCTCTCCCTCGTAGGGATTCTCGGTCGGGCTGGGTGTGGGCGTTGGATCCGCCTGCTGGTCCTGCTGTTGCTGCTGGTCCTGCGTACCGCTCTGCCCCTCGGATTCTTCCTCGGACTGCTGCTTCTTCTCTTCGACGCGTTCCTTGTTCTCGTCGGCCGGGTTGTTGGATTCGCTGCCGGACTGCCCGCTCGACTGGTTCTGGTCGCCGGACTGACCGGAACTGCCCGATGCCGTCTGACACGGCGAGATTGTGTCTTGCGCTTCCTGGTAGAAGCTCACCGCGTTTCCGGTCGAACCCGAGGAGCGCAGCTTGTCGCCCTGGATCTCCAGGCCGATGGCGAGGTTAACGCGCACGCGACACTCGTAGGAGAAGGGTTCCAGACGACCGGGCTGCACCTCGCGAGCCTTAGGAACAAGCTCAAACGCGGCACGCAGTTCCTCCACGCCCTCGTCGAGGCGGTCCTGACGCACCAGGGTCGTCCCGAGGTTGTAGTGCGCGACCCATGCCTCGATACCGATACCCGTCCACGTCCGCTGTCCCTCGTAGCCCGCCTGGGCGGTCTCGTAGTCGCTGGCCTGCCATTGCTTCAGAGATGACTGCGACCAGAGCCTCAGGCCAATCAAGTACCCGGCGATCATCAGGACGATCACAAGAATCGGGATGGAGAACCACAGGGGGCGCAGGGCGCGCGGGGAGCGCTGCACCTTCTGCTTGCCGCTCGTGGCCTGACCCAGCCGTTCGCGCAGTGAGGCATCGACCGGACCGCCCTGGAGGGCACCGAAAGGCAGGAGATCCTCTTCGGGTATGTTGTCGTTAGAGGGCATGGGAATTCCTCAGCTGTTGAGCGCGCAGCGCCAGGGTGGCACCCTCCCACGCGAGGAGTCCCCCAAGGAGGAGCGCAAACGGCCAGATGATGTAGCGGTACGTGTCTTTCGTGTTGCGCTGTTCGGCAATCTCGGTCGCGCTATCCAAGATGGAGCGCGCGTGGGATTCGATCGCCGACTTATCCGGCGAGTGCACGTAGTCGAGGCCGATGCGCGATGCGACCGACTGGAGGGCCGCCTCGTCGATCTTCGAGATGGCAACCGGGTGGCCGGGCTGGGAGAGGTCGTGAATGTAGCCGTCATCGGTACCGCTCTGAGCATCGCTACTGCCCAGGCGCAGCACCTTCATGGGGCCACCCTCCGCGGTGCCATATCCGACGATGAGGCCGCCGTCGACATACTCCTTGACGCGATCCCAGTCCTCCTCGGTCCCGGTCTGCGCGGAGGTCCAGTGGTCCTGGTTCGAGGTCTCACCGTCGGAGAAGACGAATACCGCGCGGAGGTTCTGAGGGTGACGTTCCTTGTTCTTTGCGAGGAGGGCCGCCAGGTCCGCCGCCGGTCGGTTCAACGAGGACCCCTGAGACGACGCGGACAGCTCTCGGTTGAAGCTCTCCATGTACGAGGCGACGGCGGAGGCGTCGGTCGTCAGCGGCATGTCCGTGTGCACCGTGGAGTCCCACGTGAGGATCGAGAATCGAGAGCCCGCCAGGGAGTTCATGAGGAGCGCAACGTCGTTGCGCACGCCGTCGATGCGCGGCTTGGATCCGTCCCAGTCCTCCGCGGCCATGGAGCCAGTACGGTCGATGACGAGGTAGACCTCGAGAGACGAGGAGACCTCGAGGGCCTCGCCGGGGATCGAAGGCCCAGAACCCATGATGATGACGACCAGGACAATGAACGAACGACGGACGATGTCCGTGACGCGCTTGCGCGCGGCGCGCTTCGCCGAGAGGAACACGAGGACCGCTGCCACGAGCACGATGAGGACTAGGAGCACCGGGTGGACGACGGGACGAAATATCATGTCAGAGCCTCCCGAAAGCGAGCATTCCGAGCAGGGACAGAACGCCGACGATGGTCCAGCCGAGGCTGGCCCCCGGGCGATCCGTCTCTACGAGCTTGCCCGCGGAATCGAGTTCTTCCTTCTGCTCGGATTCGATCTGCTGAACGACCTGATCGACGGCGGAGGGCGATGAAGCGTCGTAGAAGTCGCCGCCAGTGGACTTGACCTGATCCCGCAGTTCCACGCCCTCATCCGTCGGGGCGTAGGAGGATCCCGGGTACAGGACCGAGACGGTCACGCCCTGATTCTTCGCGAACTCGATGGCCTCGCCGAGGTTGTAGATGCCCTCGCCGTACACCTCGTTGTCGGTCGCGAGCAGGACCGTTCGGGAGCGCACCTTGTCAGTATGGTCGAAACCGAGGACACACGACGCGAGGCCGTCACCAACCAGGGAACCACGCTGCTCCCCTTCGGCGGCCAATGTCGGACGGAGATACTGTTCGAGTTCCGGGCTGAAGTAGATCTTCCGACCGATCTGGGTAAAGCCCTGATCGATGTTGTCGGCCATCTCAGTGAGCACCTCGTTGGCCATCTCGTAGTCGTCGGTGAGAGGGAACATCGTCATCGAGTAGGCGTTCCACAGCTGCAGCGAGATTCGCTCACCCTCGAAGTGCGAGATGATCTGCTTGAAGGAGTCGCCGATCTCCGAGTCGTAGGGAAGCATCGATCCGGAGGCATCCAAGCACAAAACGATGTCACGGCTGGAGGACTTGTCGTGCTTGACGTAGCGATCAACGGGCGCACCGGCTGACACCGCCGTCGCGATGACGGCAATGATGAAGCAGACGACGGCCAACGCCAGCGACAAACGCGTTCGGCGCACAAGGGCCTGATACTTGGGCAGAGCTCGCAGGAAGCCGGTGTTTGCCACCCAGCCCTTCTTGCCCGAACGCTCTCCGGCTCGACGCGCAAGCAGCCATCCGATGCTGGTCGCCGCTGCGACGACCAGTAGGACGACGGGAATAAGCCACCCGTACCTCATACGTTCACCGCCTCCACAGCCATGGTCAGTACGCGAGTGACAGCCTCGTGCGAAGGCTGCCCCTGCGGGATGTTCTCTCCCGTAAAACTGGGGAGTTCGCAGGCCTGAAGAATGTCCGCCAGGCCAGGCCACACCGGGACGAGCTCGCGCACCTCGGACACGGTCGCAACCTCGAGGTCACGGCCCGTTCGCTCGGTGCCTAGGGCACGCATGAGGCCTGCGAGGGCGAGGTGCACGCCGCGCGCATCCAGGTCGCCATCGGCGTAGCGATCCGCGATCTGGTCGATGAACGTCAGGTACTTCTTGCGTCGCGCGTCCGTGATTGTCTGCAGCTCCATGACCTCGCCGATGCGCGAGGTCCACCAGCGCCACACGCTGTACAGGATCCACCCGACGACGCCGACGATCAGCACGACTCCCAGGATCCACATCCAGTGTGGGTAGGTGACAGGGTCCGTGAGACTCTCGCTGAGGTTACCGGACATTGCGGTGCCTTTCGCCTGGGGATAGCATGCCTCGGACGCGATCGGTGTTGGGTACAGCCGTCGCTCGTCGTGTCATTACGCCCTTCTTCCCCGTCTTTTTCGAGGCGTCGGCTTCGACCGTGAGTGTCGTGGCGATACCGATGCCGCGTTCACCTGATTGTGCCACGACGGGCGCGATAGTGCTAATGCCGCGCCAACCCGACACTGGGGAGCGAGCGCGAGCACGGGATCTAATCGGCGGAATCTTCTCTCACTTGTTCAGTGTTTGGGCGCTTCTTCGGGCGCGGAGGGTAACCGGAGCGCCAGATGTACAGACCGATCAATGAGATTCCCGCCAGGAGGCCGACGGCCCACCACGGGAAGCCGGGGATGTCGGGGGTGGCGCCGGCAGCGTCGATGTCGCGCTGGGGTGTGGGGTAGACGCGCTCGCCGGTGATAAGGATGCGGTGAGTGTTGATACCCAGGGGCGTGCAGGTCACGAGCGTGGCGAGGTCTCGGCCGGGTTCGGAACGCAGGGCTTCGGTCTCGTCGGGTTCGACGACCTTCTTGTCGAAAACCCTGTAGGTGAGGACCTCACCAAACACTTCGAAGGTGAAGGTGTCTCCGACCTGTACCTTGTCGAGGTCTGTGAACATGCGCGCCTCGGCCAGCCCACGGTGTCCGGTGACGACGGAGCGCTGAGAGAGCCCTCCGACGGGGAGCGAGGTTCCCTCCAGGTGTCCGAGGCCGCGCAGGAGCGTCTCGTCGTCGGTGCCGTGGTAGATGGGCAGGTCGATGTCGGCGGCGGGAACCTTGAGCCTGCCCATGAGTCCGGAAGAGTCAACGGAAAGGATCGTGTTGTAGTCCAGGCTGGCGTCCCCCGAGGTGCCGTCACCAGTGGGCACGTTGGAATTGGCCTGGAGGACGGCTCCCGAACTCAGGGCGTCGTTGTAGCGGTGGGCGAGGGAAAGCTGTTCCTGGGCGGAGGGATCGGCGTCCCTCACGGAGTCCGCGTAATGGGAGATGATCTGGGATTGGTTGTATTGAACGATCCACGCCGAGACCGACGGGTAGAGGAATAGGAGCAGTCCCGCCAGGGCAAGGAGGGAGGGGATCAGGGAGATCGCAGAGAACCTCCACCGTCGCACGTCGCGAGGAACGGTCGGTGAGGTTGCGGAGGCGTCGGGGCTTGCCTGCACGCTGTCGGGAGCGGTAGTCATGACGCGTGAGCGCCGGGGGACCCGCCTCTCGGGTCCCCCGGGGCACATCATGCCTTGCGGGCCTTGCGACGCCTGATGGCTGCGGCTGCGCCGGCGGCGCCAAGGCCAGCGACGATGCCGCCGATGACGTAGGCATCAGCACCGAATCCACCGGTGAGCGGGATCGCGGGGACGCTCTGCTTGTTGTTGGTGATCGGCGCGAAAGCGTAGTCGAGCGCGTCCTTGCCGATGGTGAAGGGGCGCGGCGTCGCGTCGAGGCGGTAGCCGGCCGGGGCCTTCTTTTCCGTCAGGGCGTAGGGTGTATCGCTCCACGCCAGACCGGTCACCGTGAAGGAGCCCGCGGCGGGGTCGGAGTCGTAGTAGGGGGAGCCCGGGGTCTTGGGGCATTGGGCGGCGGAGGCGGCCTTGCAGTCGGTGATGGTGACGGCGCCCGGCAGGGTTCCACCACTGATCGTCCACTCCGAGCCTTCCAGCGCGGTGGCCGTATTCGATGCGTCGACCTTCTTCCAGGTGAGTGATCCGGTCTTGCGTTCGTTGACGATGGCGGCATTCAGGGTTGCCTCGAGGGAGGCGGGGGCGATCTGCGGGAAGGTGTGTGCCTGCAGGTTCACCTGGTAGCCGACGGGGGCGGTGGTCTCGCGCACGGCGTAGGTCCCCCACTTGAGGTCCTTGATCGCGAAGGATCCGGGGGCCGGGTCCTGGTCCTTGTAGGGCTGGGTGGGGCACGGGCCGGCGGTGCAGTCCTCGACCGTGGCGTTACTGGGCACACTCGGCCCGGTCAGGGTCCAGGTGGTGCCCGCCAGGGGCGTGATTCCGTCGGAGTCGACCTTGTTCCAGGTCAGGGAGCCCGGCTTGGAGGTGTTGGTGATCGTGCACAGGACGCGGTCGGTGCCGCGCACCTGGAGCTGCGCCCGTCCGTCCGTCGTGACGCCGTTCAGGGAGGAGGAGTAGTTTTCGCCCACGGTTCCGGGGGCCTCCTGGCAGCTCCACTGGCCCATCTCGTATCCCGCGCCGGCGGGGTTGGCGGTGGTCTCGGAGAGGTCGTTGTTGCCGGTGCGCACGACGGTGGGGCCTCCCGTGGTGCCGTTGCCGGTGGCGGTGTAGGCACCCGCGCCGCCGGTGAGTGTCCACTGGTCGGCACCCAGGCCCGCGACCTCGGCGGTGGCGTACTTGTTGTCGACGTTCTTGACCAGCTGCAGGGTGGGAACTCGCACGGCGACGCGGTAGTCTTCGACCTCGCCGGTGGCGGTGCCGCCGACGGGCTTTTGGCCGTTGCCGTTCTTGTCGGCGGTGATGCGCAGGCGCATGTAGGTGGCGCTGCCGCTTCCGTCCTCGCCGTCGACGGAGCGCACGACGTCGGCGGGGACCGTCCACGACAGTTGCGCCTTGCCGGAGGCGCAGGGGGCCTCGTTGGACTTCTCGCCGGCGTCGAAGGTGCCGTTGTGGTTCCAGTCGATCCAGCCGGCGACCTTGCCCGTGCCCGCGCACGTGGGGGCCAGGTTGTAGGTGGCGCCGGGCTGGGTGCGGATCCCGTCGGCGGGCAGGGTCACGGAGTCCTCGTCGTTCTTCTCATCGTCTGAGTCGTCGCCGAGGGCGTCGGTGCTGAAGGGTTGGTTGGGCTCGGCATCAATGTAGGCGCCGAGGCGGGGGGAGACCCTGTCCATGTTCATTCGGGCCTGGGGGGAGACCTGGAAGAGATCGGTGGTCGAGCGCACCTCGCCACCCTCCCAGGTGGGCTGGAAGACGGAGGAGGCGATGCCGTAGGAGTCGGGGGCGTCGCCGTAGTCGGTGGCGACCACGAGGCCGAGGGCGACGGCGGAGTAGCCCGCGCCCTGCATGGTGACGGTGGCGGAGGTGGCGCCCTCCATGAACATGACGGCGTCGGGGCCTCCGTAGCCGTTGGGCTTGGAGTAGGTGCCGCCCGACTGGTAGACGCACTCCTCGTCGGAGGGCATGAGGCGCAGGGTGCGCCCACCATCGGAGACGATGCCGTCGGTGGTGACCTGCTTGCCGGTGTTCTTGCTGATGCAGGTGCGCGAGCGGATGGTGTCGAGGACCCTCCAGCGCGGGGGCCTGTTGCCGTCGGTCTTCTTCACGGTGGCCTGGACCCACTCGTCCTGCCGCTCGTTGGTGGCCCAGCTCTTGATCTTGTAGCGCTTGGATGACGCCTCGGCGTCGGCGAAGACGAGGCCCTGGATGGGGACGTTGGTGATCGTGCCGTCGCTGCCGTAGATCTCGGCCTTGCAGCTGTAGTCGACGCTCACGCGGGCGTTGAAGCCGGTGGGGCGGTGGTCCGTGCTCTGGTCCCAGGGCTTGCCGTCCCAGGCGTTGCCTCCGTTGTAGGCGTAGCCGTTGGCCAGGCCGATCACCATCTGGTTCTTGTTGACGTAGTCCTTGGGGTAGGTCAGCCCGGTGTGCCACACCTCGGAGCCGTCATTCCACATGCCGGGTCCGCCGACGTTGTAGAGGTTGTCCAGGGCGTCGCCCGCCCAGGCGCCCGGGATGGTGGCGACGAGGGGGCCCTCGGTCTGCGCCTTCGGGGTGCCGGGGGCGGGAGTGTCATGGGTGAGGTTGGCCAGGGTGCAGGTGGTCACCAGGGAGCCCGCGTCGCCCAGGTCGCGGTGGTTGATGAACTCCTTCGGCCCCTCGCCCACGCCGAGGACGGGGACGTTGGGCTTGTCTTTGCCCTTGAAGTCCTTGTCGTAGTCGGCCCACTGGAGCCACTGGATGGAGTCCTTGAAGCGTCCCATGCCTCCCGTGGCGAAGGTCGCGGGCAGAGAACCGGCGGGCACCCCCTCGGCCGCAGCCTGGGCAGGCTGGGCTACGTTGGGCAGGATCGGCGCGGCGGTGAGGGCCGCGCTGACCGCGAACGCGACCGCGAAGCGTGAGAGCCGCCTGGCGCGGCGCTGTGTTCGGGCGAGCTGGGTCACTTCAACTCCAATGGTTAGTTCTACGAAAATCGTTTTTGCACAAGTATCGGTTGGGATGTGCCACGGGCCGACACGACCGGAGAGCCATTCTCGCGGCCGGGCCGACCCGCGCGGGGCCCGGTTCTTCAGCGGAATGAACCGCTGAAGAACCGGGGTATCAGGCTTCGCTGCGCTTACGCGAGCGGATAACCATGGTGGAACCAACGGCGATGAGTCCCAGGGAGAGGCCACCGATGGTCATGAGCAGCTGGCCGTTGGCACCCGTGAGGGGCAGCTGGGGAACAGGCTGCTTGTTGTTGGGGATCTCAGCGCTGTACGTGATAGCGGCGAGGACACCCTTGGAGACCGAGATACCGGTCGTGGTCTTCTGCGGCAGGACGTAGCCTGCGGGGGCCTCGACCTCCTCGACGACGTAGCAGCGCGTGCGCGCGTCCTGCGAGCCAGCTCCGGCAGAGCCGACGGAGTCGCCGACGTACAGGCCGTCGATCGTCACCAGGCCGTTGGCGTCGGAGACGAACTCGGTCTTGTTGTTCACCGTGATCGGCTCGCCGGTCTTGGTGGCGGCAGAGCAGTCGGCCGCGTAGGGCTCGGCGGCGTCGTAGACCTTGAACTTCGCACCCTGGATGCCGGTCTCGGCGGGGGCGGAGTTCGCATCAAACTTCAGCAGGTGCGCGTTACCCCAGTCCGTGGAGACCTCGGGGGAGGTAGGCGGATCGTTGGGCTCGGTCGGAGGAGTCGACGGGGGCTCGTTCGGAGGAATGGCGCCGTAGTTGGTGTCCTGGATCAGCTGAGCCTGGTTCTTAATGGTGCCGTCGCCAATCGAAGTCACCTTGCCGGAGAAGATCGCCTCGACCTTCTTGCCGGGGTTCGCCTTCAGCTTGGCCAGGCCGGCGCGCTGGAAGGAGACGAGGACGAGGCCGCCCGTGTTGGACTGCACGTAGTCGGTGTTCTCGACCAGCGTGTCCGCGCCCAGGGTGATCTTGTCGACCTTGCCGTCGGCGAGGCGATCATCCAGGCGGTCGCGGATGTAGAAGTAGGTGAAGTTCGTGTCAGCGTCGAGGCTCGGGATCGTCGTGGAGACGGGGAACTGCACGCGCGAGCCGAGGCCCACACCGTTCTTCCTCTGATCGGAGATGGTCTTGTCGATCTCGATCTTCTGGTTCTTGGGGTAGGCGTGCACGTCGTAGAGCCACTTGCCGTCACCACCGTTGGTGGTGTTGGGGAAGGGGATCGTGACGACGAAGGGCTTGGCCTTCTCAACCACGTCGGCGGGCGCCTCGGTCTCACAGACCAGGTATGCGGCGACAGGCAGGCCGGCCAGGGTGGTCTCGCCGCCGTCCGCGGTCGTGCCCGTTGCCGCAGCCTGAGTATCGACGGCGGGCGCATTGTCGCCCAGGGTCGGGTGGGCGGGATCCGCGCAGGCGTTGGACGGAATCTTGTCAACCAGGGTGGCCAGCTTGTCCCAGTCGGCGGGCTTGGAAAGGTTCAGCCCGGAAACCTTGTAGGCCTTGAAGGTGACACCATCAATGCCGTCGCCTTCAGCGTCGGCGGTGCCGTCAACCTTGCCCATGGTTCCCGAGGCGTTCTTCAGGTGCTTGTGGACGATGATCGAACCGGTTGCATCCTGGTTGATCGTGCCGTAGGCCGGGTCCTCAGCGAAGGTGGCAGCACCGGACGCGACGACGCCGGCGACTGCGAGGGTAAGAGCACCCGCGGTGGCGATCATTCGCCGCCCGAGGGGCGCGTACTTCCTGCTCACTGGTCTTCCTCTCATGACTTCCGCACTGTGTGTGACGGGATGGATGATTCAAGAGCAAATATATGTGAGGGAAGCCAAGAAAACTATGATTACCAGGAAATTTGAAAGTTATCTCACGACTCCATGTAAAATACCGAATATTTTATGCAGCAGATCTCAGTTGATTACCATTCGGTAAGAACAGATCCCCCGATCACGCGGGACATTTCCGTGTTTATCTGCGGCTTCCCGAGCGCTGCAGCGCCCTTAAGAGAGCCCGCGGAACCCCCTCCGAAGAGGACACGCTCACCTGGATAACACCGCGCATGTCAAGCATTTTGGCGACGGCCGCACGACGTTGCTCAACAACCATGCTCGCGTCGTGCGCCAACTGCTCATCCCTGCGCAAAAAGTCGGGGAGGGGCCCCTCGTTAACATCGATGACGGTTTTATCCTGGTCAATATCTGCCGGATTCATGTCGGCCACCGACACCTGAATGACCCGATGGCGCACCGACAGCGACTTGATGAGGTCGTCAGCGACTCGTGTGGGCTCGGGCTGCGTCGCATCCGTGACGATCACGATGAGGCTTCGCCGCTGGATGACGGTGCGGGCGCGCGCGAGGAGCTTGGGAACGTCCGAGTGGGGCGAGGACAGGGTGATGTCCTCCTCGATCCGGCGCAGCACGGTCTCGGCGTGAGCGTTACCCGATCGGGCGGGCAAGAAGCGCACGCGCTCGGAGTCTCCGGCGACGAGACCGATCTGGTCTCCGCGAGCGACACTCAGCCACGCAATCGCCTCGCATGCCGCCAGGGCAACCTCTTCCTTAGTTTCCCCGGAAGGAGCAAGCGCACCCATCTCGCGACCGGTGTCGACGACGAGCATGACCTGCAGGTTCGCCGTCGCCTCGCGCCGCTTAATGATCGGCGACCCCGTGCGGACGGTTGCCGGCCAGTCGATGGAACGCACGTCGTCGCCCGCCTGATAGGGAGCCAAGTCCAGGAACTCCCATCCGCGCCCCTGCCGCAGCGCGGAGTGCTGACCGTCCATGATGGACAGCAGCTTGCGCAAGATGGGCAGCTGGATGCGCGACGAGAGCGAGTGGATTTCGCGCGAGCGTACAGGCATAGCGTTCCTCTAGAAAGTCGACTGGCGTGTGGGACCGTGGATACTTTACGGAACAGGCACCGCGTTGAACACGGCGTCGATGAGACCCTCGATGGAGACGTTGTCGGCAAGAGCATCGAAAGTGCGAATGATGCGGTGACGCAAGATGCCGTAACGCATTTCCTTAATGTCATCGGGCATCACGTGGTTGCGACCCGACATGAGGGCGATGGCCTGAGAGATCTGCATGAGGGCGATGCCACCACGCGGGGAGGCACCGACGCGCACGTGGTTGCTCCACCCCGGCAGCGGGTTGGGGCCGGCACCGCGGGTCGTGTTCACGATGTCAACGATGTACGCCTTGAGGGTCTCGTGGACAAACACGCGCCGGCAGGCTTCCTGCAGGGTGCGCACGTCTTCGAGGGTGATCGGAGCGGCCGACGATCGCGCCTTGATCTGGCCGTTATCGATGCGCGTCAAAACCTCTAGCTCCTCGACGGGCGTCGGGTAGGTAATGACCTCCTTGAGAAGGAAACGGTCCATCTGCGCCTCGGGCAGCACGTAGGTGCCCTCCTCTTCGATGGGGTTCTGCGTGGCCATGACCATGAAGGGGCTGGGTAGCTTGTGGTTGACGCCACCGATAGTGGTCTGGCGCTCCTGCATGGCCTCGAGCATGGCCGATTGCGTCTTCGCCGACGAACGGTTGATCTCGTCCATGAGGACCATGTTCGCGTGGACGGGACCCAGCTGGGTGACCATCTCACCACGTTCCTGGTTCCAGATCTGCGAGCCGACGATGTCGTTCGGCATGAGGTCAGGGGTGCACTGGATGCGTCGGAAGGTGCCGGACACCGCCGCCGCGAGGGTCTGCGAGGCCGTCGTCTTAGCGAGGCCAGGAACGGATTCGACGAGCACGTGGCCGCCAGCGAGCAGCGCGGCCGTCAGCGCGCGGCGCAGGCCCTCCTGGCCGACGACGGTGTGCTGAAAAATAGTATTCATACGATCGAGTAGCCCCTTCGCGTGGGCCAGCTCTTCGTTGGTCAAGTAGTTGGGCACGGACTCTCCTTGCGTGCGCGGTCGGATGCAATCTCAGTGTAGCCGTCTCCGTCGTCTCGCACGCAATCCGGTCAGTTTTAGCATCTGCATTGACGAGGCCTCACCCAACCTTCGACTGCCTGCTCCCCCGCTTCGTCCTAATCCATGAAACACAAAAGGGGTGGGCCCCGGAGGTAACTCCGGGGCCCACCCTCAATCCGCGCGGATCAGGCCTGCTTCGCGGCGGCAATGCGCTCGCGGAACTTGGCCAGCTGCTCGGTGATGGCGGCGGGGAGCTTGTCGCCGAACTGCGAGAAGTATTCCTCGGTGTCGTCCATCTCGGCGGCCCAAGCGTCAGGGTCGATCGCGAAGAGCTTGGCCCACACGGCCTCGTCAATGTCCAGGCCGTCGAGGTTGAAGTCCTCGAACTTGGGGTAGCGGCCGGTCACGCCATCGATGGCCTCGACCTCGCCGGCGGAGCGGCGAACGATCCAGTCCAGGACGCGAGCGTTGTCGCCGTAGCCGGGCCACATGAAGTTGCCGTCTTCGTCCTTGCGGAACCAGTTGACCTGGTAGACGTGCGGGAACTTCTCGCCCAGCTTGTCCTGCATCTCCAGCCAGTGGCCCCAGTAGTCGGCCATGTTGTAGCCGCAGAAGGGGAGCATGGCGAAGGGGTCGTGGCGCAGCGAGCCGGCCTTGACGTCGGTAGCGGCGGCGGTGACCTCGGAGGCCACGGAGGCACCGATGAACACGCCGTGGGCGGGCTCGTACTGCTCGGCGACCAGCGGGACGTTGGTGGCGCGGCGGCCGCCGAAGAGGATGGCGTCAACCGCAACGCCCTCGGGGGCTTCCCAGTCGGGGCAGATGATCGGGCACTGCGAGGCGGGAACGGTGAAGCGGCTGTTCGGGTGGGCAGCCTTCTCGCCGGACTCGGGGGTCCAGTCGTTGCCGTGCCAGTCGATCAGGTGCGCCGGAACGTCGCCGTCAATGCCTTCCCACCACACGTCGCCGTCGTCGGTCAGGGCGACGTTCGTGAAGATGGAGTTGGCCTTGCCGGTCTCCATGGCCATGGGGTTGGTCTTGTAGGAGGTGCCGGGGGCGACGCCGAAGAAGCCGGCCTCGGGGTTGATGGCGCGCAGGCGGCCATCCTCGCCGGGGCGCATCCACGCGATGTCGTCGCCGACGGTCTCGACCTTGTAGCCGGGGATCGTGGGCTGGAGCATGGCGAGGTTGGTCTTGCCGCAGGCGCTCGGGAAGGCGGCGGTGACGTGGAACTGCTGGCCGGTGGACTCGCGGGTCAGGCGCAGGACGAGCATGTGCTCGGCCATCCAGCCATCGCGGCGCGCCATCGTCGAGGCGATACGCAGCGCGAAGCACTTCTTGCCGAGCAGGGCGTTGCCGCCGTAGCCCGAACCGAAGGACCAGATCTCGTTGGTCTCGGGGAAGTGGGTGATGTACTTTTCGTCGTTGCAGGGCCAGGTGTCGTCTTCCTGACCTTCCTCGAGCGGAACGCCGACGGAGTGGACGGCGGGAACCCACACGCGACCCTCGTTGATGAGGTCCATGGCACCCGCACCCATGCGGGTCATGATGCGCATGTTCACGACGACGTAGGGGGAGTCGGTGATCTCAATACCGAGCTGCGAGATGGGGCCACCCAGGGGGCCCATGGAGAAGGGGATCACGTACATGGTACGGCCCTTCATGCAACCCGTGAACTTCTCACGCAGGGTCGCCTTCATTTCCTTGGGGTCGGCCCAATGGTTGGTCGGGCCAGCGTCCTCTTCCTTCTCACAGCAGATGAAGGTACGGGACTCAACACGCGCAACGTCGGACGGCTTGGAGCGGGCGAGGAAGGAGTTGGGGCGCTTCTCTTCGTTCAGCTTCGTGAACATGCCGCTGGCGACCATCTCAGAGGTCAGGCGATCCCACTCTTCCTGGGAGCCGTCGGAGAACTCGATGGCGTCAGGGGTGGTCAGCGCTGCAATCTCAGCAACCCACTTGATGACATCTTCGGGAGCGTTCGCCGGAGCGGCTGCACGCACGTCCTGTTCGGTCACGGACATTTTGCCTCCTGAGGCATTTCGGATTGTCGAGGCCGCATCTGCGTCCCCGATTGACAGAATCAATCATGCCGGACCCCACACCCACGCTTGCGGGAGCTTGGTCCCGGTCACACCTCAATCGTAGTCGAACGTGTCACACGCCGCCCGGTCGATAGGGACTTTCAGCCCAGCCACAAGGGCCGCAACAACAACCTCGCCACTCCCCGGCCTCGCGAATGCGACGGAAGTCAACCTGTGACGCACCACCGTGAGATACAACACCACATATGGGGTCACAAATCCATATCTGAACTTGAAGTCTCACCACCCCATGACCGACGATTACAGGTAGCACAACAGTGCTGTTCGCCATTGGAAGGACCGAATACACCATGGGACTCCGTTCTAAGACCCAAGGCCCTGACTTTTTTGAAGACCTGACCTCGCAAGCCCGCCAGCTCGTGCAGGCCGTCGAGTTCCTCTCGCACATCTACGCCGCCTCCCCCGAGGAGCGCATCGCCCTGCGCGATCAGCTCCACGAGGTCGAGCACCGCGGCGACGAACTGAACCACGCGATCGTTCAGCGCATCAACTCCTCGTTCATCACGCCTTTCGACCGCGAGGACCTGCAGTCCCTGGCGTCTCACCTGGACGACTGCCTCGACTTCATCGACGAGGCTGGCGACCTCCTGGTCGTCTATGGCATTGCCGACATCCCCACTTCCCTCGTCTCGCTGCTCAACACGCAGATCGAGGTCATCCAGCACTGCGCAAACCTGACCGCGCAGAACATGCCCAAGCTCAAGTCGCCCGTGGACATGCGCGACTACTGGATCGAGGTCAACCGCCTCGAGAACGAGGGCGACCTGGCCTATCGCCGCACCCTGACGGCCCTGTTCGACTCGGGTCTCGACCCGATCACGATCATCAAGCTCAAGGACATCGTCCAGGGCCTCGAGTCCTGCGCCGACGCCTTCGAGGAGCTGGCCAACGTCATCGAGTCACTCGCACTGAAGGAATCCTGAGCCGTGGATCTGAATCTGATCCTCGTCTGCGTCGTCATCGCGGTCGCGCTGTTCTTCAGCTACACGAACGGCTTCCACGACGCGGCGAACGCGATCGCGACCTCCGTGTCGACGCGCGCGTGGACTCCTCGCGCGGCGCTCCTCATGGCCGCGGCGATGAACGTCATCGGCGCCATGATGGGGACGGCCGTCGCCAAGACGGTCGGCAAGGGCATCATTTCGATTAGCGACTACGCCGAGTCTCCCCTGCCGGAGATGCAGCAGAAGGGCCTTGTCATCATCCTGGCCGCGCTGCTGGGTGCCTGCATCTGGAACCTGATCACCTGGTGGTTCGGACTCCCCTCGTCTTCCTCGCACGCCCTCATCGGCGGCATGGTGGGCGCCGGCCTCATGAGCGGCACGGTCGTTTACTGGTGGGGCATCATGAGCCACGTCGTGATCCCGATGTTCGCCTCCCCCATCATCGGCTTCGTCGTCGGTTACGTCGTCATGCGCTTCGTTTTGTGGGCGCTGCGTAAGGCGCAGTACCACCGCACGATGCGACGCTTCCGCGCCGCGCAGCGCTTCTCCTCGGCTGCGATGGCCCTGGGCCACGGTATTCAGGACGCTCAAAAGACGATGGGCATCATCGTCATGGCGCTACTGGCCGGCGGCTACGGCGAGCACCACAACATTCTCGATCCCGTGACGGGCGAGATGAACGTGCCCCTGTGGGTCAAGGTCTCGGGCGCTCTGGCGATTTCGCTGGGCACGATGGCCGGCGGCGGACGCATCATGCGTACGATCGGCCGCAAGATCATCGACCTGGATCCGGCTCGCGGTTTCACGGCCGAGGCCGTCTCCTCCTCGATCCTGTACCTGTGCTCCTACGTCATCCACGCCCCCATCTCGACGACGCAGGTCGTGTCGACGGCGATCATGGGCGTCGGTTGCACGAAGCGCTTCTCGGCCGTGCGCTGGGGCGTCGCTGGCAACATCGTCATCGCGTGGTTCCTGACGCTTCCGGCCGCCGCTCTCGTGGCGGGCATCGTCTACCTGATCGTGGCGCTCCCGCTCGGAGTTCACTGATGCGCGGTCGCCTCGTCGCAACGGCTGCGGTCGTCGGTCTTCTCGTTGCTCCGCTCGCGGCATGCTCGGATTCTTCCGTCATGCACATGCGGGTGGGTCAGTGCATCCTCCTGCCGGAGGGGTCGGAGGAGACCACGGCGACCACTCTGGAGACGACCGGCTGCACCCGCGAGCACGACGCCGAGGTGTTTCACATCGATTCGATGCCCGACGGGGATTTCCCGGGGGCTGTCGAGCTCAACAAGCAGGCCGAGTCGGTGTGCATCGCGGCGTTCGGCGACTACGTGGGTTCGGATTACCTGACGTCGACCCTGGATGCGACGTGGATGATTCCGACAAAGGAATCGTGGGCTCAGAAGGATCGATCGATCGTGTGTCTTGCACGTCCTCTGGACCATTCGAAGCTCACCTCGTCGGTGAAGGAGTCCGGTCTGTAGGTTTCGATGACCCTCCGACTATCGTCGGGTGGTGCGCGGCTTCATGCCACGCACCACCCGACACTTTTACCGTCCGGTACTGGATTGTTATCTTTGACACCCTGCGCCGCCAGGGCGGCACCGACGCGCACCTCCGCCTTTAACGTTCAGGTCGGACACTGCATCCAGCTTCCGACCGAAGAGAACGTCACCAATCTGACAACTACCGACTGCTCCACGCTCCATGACGCCGAGATCTTCCACCTGTCGCAGGTCACGGCAGATGAGCGACCGACTGATACCGAGCTCGAGGACATCCAGCTAGTCGGCTCCATGAAGGGTGCCAACAAGTAACCGAATGCCTCATCGCTCGCGGCGTCTCGGCTCATGCCGGACCGCCGCCGCTTGTACATATCCGAACTGCACCTTGTATAGTGTCCTCAGTGGCACCGAAGTCCTACCATATAGTCAGTGTCGCTGTGCCGCGCGCACCAGATCCCGTCGACCACGGTCCCATCACACAAGGAGCATCATGTCCCGAGTTTCCACCCGCACTCTTGCCCTCGCGTCTTCCGTCGCCGCTCTGTCCATGACTCTGTCCGCCTGCTCCCTGCTGGGCGGCAACACCTCGGCCTTCAATGTCCAGGTCGGGCAGTGCGTTCAGCTGCCGAACGACAGCACCGTCTCGCGCATCGAGGTCGTCGAGTGCACCGCCGAACACGACGGCGAGGTCTACCACATCGAAAAGCTTACTGACAGCTCGCGTCCGAGCGACTCCGAGCTCGACGACCGTATGACCGAGGTCTGCACCAACACCTTCGAAGGTTACATCGGCGCTGCGTACGAGGATTCCAGCCTGGAGATCACCACGCTGTTCCCGACGGATGGAAGCTGGAAGCTGGGCGACCGCGACATCGTGTGCATCGCGATTTCGGATGACGGCTCGAAGCTGTCGCAGTCCGTGAAGGGCACCGGCATGTGACCTGCACTCATGAGTGCTCGTGGCGGCTCGGCTTATGCCGGGCCGCCTCAGTGCTTCTTGGAGGCCTTGCGCGCGTGCGCGGCGGGGTCCTTCGTGGTGACGGCGTGGGTCTCGAGGGCGGCGACGACCAGCCCATCGGGTCCGTGTTCAACGTGCGCGACGAGGACCTGTCCGCACCTCAGGCGCGGGGCCTGGCCACCGGCGACGGGAGCCGACGCAAAGGCGCGGATCTCCTCGATAATCGCGTCCCGAGCGGATCCCGCGATGGACAGGACCGTGGGCGACGCTTGCTCACGCAGGCGCTCGGCCGCGAAGGCACGGACGCGCCCGAGGCGCGCCTCGGCGTCGATCTGCGTGTATGAACCGGAGGCGGTCAGATCCAGGGAGTCGACGAGCGTCACTGGTCCTCCACCCATCGACGCCCACGGGGTGAGGCTCTGGCGCGCGCGAGTGGCAGGCGACGCGTAGGCGCGGGCCACCCCGAAGCTGGAGAGCAGGTCGATGAGGTCCAAGGCCTGGCGTAGGCCGAATCGACTGAGCGGCGGATCGGCGAGGGCGACAGCGCTCTCGGCCTTCTTCGCCAATGCCCGCTCCACCCGGGCGGCCCTCCTGGCCGCCGCGGAGGCCACCATCGCGGGCGTGGGCGCTGGGCGAGGCGTGGCCGAAACCGCTGTCTCAGCACTCTCCGTGGGAGTGCCGGAAGAAGCGGAAGCAGCGGCGGACTCCCGGGCATCCCCAGCCTCGTCGAGGCGAGGGGTGAGGCCCTGCCCGGGACGCAGGACGAGGAGAGTCGTGGTCACGAGGCGGCCCTCGCGGGCGCGGGCGACGATGTCGGCGAGGAGGCGGCGGTCGCCTCGGCGCGTGAGCATGTCGGCGGCGCGCTCGGGCGCGGTCCACGCGGTCTGGTCGATTTCGGTGCGCGGGGCGCGGGCGACGGGGGCGCGCAGGCGCTCTGAGGAGTGGCCTTCGGGGACGGGGGTGCCCACCCAGTAGTGGACTTCCTTGGTCTGCCCGCCGCCGAGGCGGTAGCGCTGAGTCGTCAGGGGCGCGCCGAGGGTGATGACCTGACCGGTTTCCTCCTCGACTTCGCGCACGGCGGCGGCGACGAGGGATTCACCGTTTTCGGTCTTGCCTTTGGGCCAGGACCAGTCGTGGTAGCGCGGCCGGTGGACCATGAGGACTTCGATGTCCGCGGGGTCGATGGGCTCGCCGGGGAGGGCGACGCGCGCGGGGTCCGTGAAACGCCAGACGAGCGCCCCCGCGGAGCGAACGAGTCGCTGGGGACGTGGGGATGGCATCGGACGCATAGGGCCAAGGGTAGCCGCCCGGGCGCTCCCGTGCCCTGGTGGGCGCGCCACGTCACGACGGTTCGGGCCTTCCACGAGGCCGTCCAGGGAACGCCGGGATCAGCGCCGACGCCGCGAACGAGGGGTCAGTCGAGGGTGCCGACGGCCGCCTCTCGCGCTGCGACGTCGAGCTCGTCGGCGGTGACCAGCAGCGCGGAGCGCCGCATAGTGACGCGGTGAGCGAGCGGGTCCGCGGGGTCTTCGATCCACAGGGCACCGGCCTCACCGGCGGCGAGCACTCGCATAGCCCGCGAGGCCTCGCTCAGCACGTACTCAAGGTCATCGTCGGTGAGGTCACCGCGCAGCAGCGAGTCGACCTCCTCCATGATGAGGTTCAGGGAGCGCAGCTCGACGGGGGCCTCGAGGCCCTGGATGATGGGCGCACGCGCCCCCTCGGCGTAGCGCTGGGCCACCGGGATCGGATCGCGGTGGTACCACTCGTGCAGCAGGTAGACGCGCCACAGCGCCCCGGGGAGCGTGAACTCGGGGCTGCGCGACCACACGTGCGCGATCGTGTCGACGCCGTGAGTGCGCACTGTCTCGCGCAGGCGCGCGACGTCGGCGTCGGTGAAGGTCTCGTCGCCCACGCCCATCAGTGCCCAGGCGGCGGTGTGCGCGACGGCGGCGGTGGCCGCGGGGTCTTCGTCTCCGACGATGGCGTCAGCCCGGGCGGAGTCGAGCATCGCGGGGCGTCGTGGCATCTTCGATTGTGCCATGGGGACTTCTTCCTCCTACAATGGGTCTGCTGGGCCTATAGCTCAATGGTAGAGCAGCGGACTTTTAATCCGTAGGTTGGGGGTTCGAGTCCCCCTGGGCCTACTGGTCGCCTCGGAACGTTCCGGGGCGTTCACGCTATCTGCGGGCGCACGCCCGCGTTGGAGGTGCATCATGGATCCTCGTTTTTCTCGCGCGTATGGCGCCCTGGCCGGCCTGGCGCTCGGAGACGCGCTGGGCATGCCGACGCAGGCGATGTCACCGGAGCAGATCCGCGCGGTGTACGGGCGCATTACCGGCCTCGTGGACGCGGACGCCTCCCAGCCCTACGCGCCGGGCATGCCGGCGGGCTCGGTCACGGACGACACGGAGCAGGCGCTGCTGGTGGCTTCCCTCCTGGTACGAGGCCGAGGCTCGGCCTCGGGTCGCGTGGCCCTAGACGCGGGCGAGTTCGCCGACGCGTTGCTGGACTGGGAGGATTCGATGATCGAGCGCGGGTCGCTCGACCTGCTGGGACCCTCCACGAAGGCGGCGCTCGAGCGTGTGCGCACGGGCGAGGACCCGCTGACCGTGGGCGGGGCGGGGACCACGAACGGCGCGGCGATGCGCGTCACCCCGATCGGTATCGCGATGTCGACGGCCGATCCCGAGGCCTTTGCGGATGCCGTCTGGTCCACCTGCCAGGTCACGCACGCGACGCACCAGGGTTTCCACTCGGCTGCCCTCGTGGCGGCCGCCGTGTCCATGGGTATTGACGCGGCGCGATCGACGACCCCGGATCTGAGGAGCCTGCTATGGAAGGCCCTGACCTTCGTCGATTCCCTGCCCGAGCGCGGAGCGTGGACCCCCGACCCGGACGTTGTGGCGGCGACGCGCAGGGCCATGCAGCTGGTCGCTAACCCCGCGTCCTCGTCCCTAGAATGCCTCGTCGAGCAGGTGGGCACGTCCGTGGCTTCGGCGCAGGCTATACCCATGGCATTTGCCTTGCTCGCTCGAGACCCCTCCCCGCAGGCGCTGCTGGACGCCGCCAACATCGGCGGGGACACCGACACGATCGGCGCGATCGCGGGCGCGATCCTGGGCGCCGTCCTCGGCTTTGAGGTCTTTGTCGGCCGCGGCCTCGCCCAGGTCGAACTCGCCTCCCACCTGGACCTGCCGTCCGTCGCCCTCGAGCTGTTGGAGCTGCGTTCGGCTCACGAGCCTGCCGCGAGCGCACCCACGTCCCCCGAGACTGAGGGTGCGAGCGAAGCCGCTTCTCCCGAGGCACCCACCCCGGTCTCGTCCTCCGATCCCGGGGCGGGCAGAGTCGTCCTCATGGGGCAGATCCTTGTGGACCGTGTCCTTCAGGGGGCGCGTCCGATTCACGGCGGCGGCTCCGAATGGGCGCGTGACGGGGGCACGCATGTGGGCGGTGGCTTCAACGCGCTCGTGGCGGCGCGCCGGATGGGAGCCGAGGCCGTCTCCCTCAGCCCGATCGGCACCGGGCCCCACGCGTCGCTAATCACGGATGCCCTCGCACGGGAGGGAATCGTCGACGCAGGCCCGCACGTGGAGGGCGTGGATAACGGGTTCTGCATCGCCCTCATTGATCGCCGCGCCGAACGCACCTTCATCTCCACGAAGGGGGCGGAGACGATGACCCCCGCGAGCGCATGGGCGGACTTCGTGCGCACAATGAGCCCCGACGACGTGCTCTACATTGACGGTTACCTCATGGACCACCCCGCGAACCGCGAGGCCGCGGAGGCTGCGTTACGCGTCTTGCCCGAGGGTGTGCGCGTGCTCCTGGATGTCTCTCCCGTCATCGGGATCCCGGAGAGCTTGCCCACTCACCACGCGATCATCTCGATGAACAGCGTCGAGGCGAGGGCAATCGCCAAGCAGTCGCGACTTGACGGCTACCTGCCTTTTGACTCTCTCAGTTGCCTCCTCGCGCAGACACTGGGGGGCGACACGTTGATTCGCCTCGGAGCATCCGGCGCTTGTTTTGCTCGCTCTGTCGGCCCCGATAGCGAAACATCAGCCGTGCACATCCCGACCCCAACCGTCGACGCCGTCGACACGAACGGCGCGGGCGACGCTCACAGCGGCGTCCTGGCGGCCTCCCTCGCACAGGGTATTCCACTCGAGCGGGCACTTGTACTGGCCAACTGCGCGGGCGCTCTGGCGTCGACGGTCGTTGGCCCGGCCTCGTGCCCGACGCGCGAGGACATCGAGGCCGCGGCGGACGCGCTGAGCGAGTCGGGAAACTGACATGGATCCGCGCTTTGATCGTGCCCACGGGGCGATGGCCGGCCTTTTCTACGGTCAAGCACTCCAGGTGGACACTGAGGGTGAGAAGGGCAGCAAGTCGACAACCCTCAGCGAGAGCATTCTTGCTCTAATGGCGGCCACCAAGTCCGTGAAGCAGCCGACGTTCCCCTGCTTCACGACACCCGTTGATCGCTTGTATGGCCTGATGCTCGGAGCCGTCCAGCTCGGCATCGCCACCTCGATAGGCAATCCCCAAGCCTTCGGGGACGCCGTGTGGGACAACAGCCAGAAACGGGAGCCCACGCGCCAGGACTTCCAGGCGACGGCGCTGGTTGCCGCCGGGGTGTCGATCGGCCTAGACAGTCCGAACTTCCGCGTGGAGGACGCTCTCGTGCGAGCCGTCGACATCGTGTCGTCGATGGAGGCTCACGGCGAGTGGAGCCCTGAGCCGGACGTGCTGGCCGCGACGCGCAGGGCGTTGAACATCGCAAGCAACGTCAACGACTACATCGGCTTCTCTCTCGAGCGGCTCAGCAAGCAGATCGGGTTCGGAAGTTCTCCCGCCCAGATCGTGCCGGCTGCTTTTGCCTTGGCCGCGCGCTACCAGGATCGCCGTCTCCTATCCTCTCCCCTGCGGCTCGGCGCCCAGGCGCACACGATCCTGTCCATCGTCAGCGCGCTGGTCGGAGCGGTTCGAGGCGCGAGCTTCCTGCGCCCCTACGGTTTGTCCCGGGTTGAGGACGCGTGCCCGCTGAACCTGGCGGATCGCGTAGGAAATCTGCTCGCCACGCGCACGCCCTACCCCAGCGACGCTCTCGCCCCGGGCGCATCCACGCTACCGGTCGCCCCCTCAGCCCCGGCCTCGTTCGAGGACAGCTCATCGAGCCTGCACACGCGTCAACGGTACTTCGAGTCCGTCAACCCACCCACACCGCTCGGCGCGCGCCGAGGCGGACCTCAGACCGGGCGCGTGCTTGTTCTCGGCGAGCTGCTCCACGACCAGGCCATGCACTCCGAGACGTACCCGCGTTTCGGCGAGCACGTGTGGGCCGAAGAACTGGGCCAGTCCACGGGCGGCATGTTCCGCGCACTGGTCGCGGCGCGACGCATGGGAGCCGAGGTCGTCTCGCTCTGCCCGATCGGAGAAGGTCCCAATGCCGAGGCCATTTCGCAGGCCTTAGCTCGCGAGGGCATCATCGATGCCGGTCCCCGATTCTCGGGGGCTGACAACGGCTACCAACTGATCTTTACCGGCGACAACGGCTGGCGGCTGACCGTTGCAACGAAGAGCCCACTACCCGAAGACACCACACGGGTGTGGGCGGAAGCCATCCAATCGATGGGCCCCTCCGATGTCCTGTGCATCGACGGCGCGCTGCTCACCCAACAGCCGATGACGCGGGCCCTGCGCAAGGCTGTGACAGGCCTGCCCGATCACGCTCGCGTCGTCTTCGACGCGTCCTCTCACAAGGGCTTCCTCGAAGGCCTTCCCCTCGACAATGTCATCGTGTCACTGCGCGCCTCCCAACGGCCCGGCTTCAGCGGCTTTTTCCGGCATTTCAACGACGACTATCCTCCGTTCCCCTTCTACGAGGAAAACGACGAGCCCCGGGATCAGGCAGCGGCCCTCGCCATGCTGACGATGCGTTGTGTCGTGCTGCGCGCAGACGATGGCCAGGTGTACTACGCCCACCCCACCCACGACGAAGCCCGCTTCATCCGACCTCGCGTCGTTCAATCCCCAGCACCCCCGCTCGCCAAGAACCAGAACCTGGAGACCTCGGGCATTCATTCCGCAACGTTGGCGGCCTGCCTCGCGCTCGGCATACCGGTCAAGCGGGGCATCCTGCTAGCGAATTGCGCGGCCGCACTCACCACGCCAACCTCGCTGCCCACCCGCGATTCGCTCGAGGCTGCGGCCGACAAGCTCGCGGCCCGCGATCAGGCCTGACAAGGAGAAACGAGAATGGATCCACGACTCCCCCGCGCAATCGCGGCAATGGCAGCCCTCGTCCGCGCGGATATGGCCAACCCTGTTAACCTGGAAGCGCCGACGAAAACGGTATCGGAGGTGACGAGGCAGGCCATGGCCATCGCCACGCAGCTGACGCGAGGCCCGGGTGGTGCCCACGCTATTCGTTCAGGCGAGTGGCACGCCCCCGCCGCGAGCGCGCTCGATCGCCTCTTGTGCGCGGTACCCATCGGCATTGCGATGTCGACACTTGACCCCGAGGCCCTCGCAGACACCGTGTGGGCAGCGTGCGGATGCGCGACTCGAAACCAGTTCCAGGCAGCTGCACTTCTTGCGACGGCAGTGTCCTTATCCATCGAATCTCGCGACATTCACCTCGTTGAGGCTGTCCAGATCGTCTCCGATATGACACCGCGCGGTGAGCCAGAGGAAGGCCCCGATGTCCTGACGGCGACGCGGCACGCATTGAACTTCCAAGCCAACTCTGTGCAGGTCAACGGCTTCTCGCCCATCAGCCCGTTGACTCGCAAACTCTCCGACCATACCCCGTCGTCTCTCCTCATCCCATTGGCCTTCCTCCTCTCTGGTGACCGCTACGGTTCGATGTCCACCTCCACGTTGGGTAAGTTGTGCGGGGAGCCGAGGCTGCTGCGCATCATTTCGGAACTTCTGTTCAATTTCTCACCACCCGGTCGTTACTTCTCTCACCGCTCGATGGAACGGGTTGAGCAGGACTCTCAACTCGATCTGCTAGGGATCACCGGGCAGTTGCTCGAGCTGCGTCCCCCCGCCCCCGACAGCTGGCTACGGCGGGCTGTCGAACACTCGGAGTCGCGCTATTCGAACGGTGGCCGGTCTTCCTTCGAGGCCCCCGGGTCGACTGTTCTCACTCGAGCTGCACCCTTCGAGCCGGAGAGCGCACCGACCCCGCTCGGACCGGCCAGGGGCAATGCGCCCGCAGGTCGCGTCGTCTTCATGAACGAGCTAACGCTCAGGTACGACCGACAGTCCGCGGACGAACCTCTGCCCAGCGGGGACGAGTGGGCTACCCGTGAAGGCGTCCAGATTGACATTTGTTTGACGGCCATGCGAGCCGCCCGAGCCATGGGTATCGAGGTCGTGAGCCTCAGCCCGATCGGCGAGGGGCCGCGCGCCTCGATCATCGCCGAGGCTCTGGCTCGGGAGGGGATCATCGACGCGGGTCCGCGTGTAAGGGGCAGCGATAACGGATACGAGTCGAACGTTGTCGGAGACTTCTACCGCTCGAAGCTCTCATTCATCGAGAATGTTCCCAAGCACGCATGGGACGAGGCGATCCGCACGCTGGGACCCTCCGACGTCCTGTTCGTCGACGGCGCAGTGAGGCGTTCTCGGGAGGTTCTCTCCGCTGCCGAGAACGCACTCGTTCACCTGCCGGAGCACGTGCGCGTCGTCCTGGACGCGTCGAGACGTGAGGCCGGGCCTGCACGTCTTCCCAAAGACAACGTGATCATGGTGCTGCATCAGCGGGGAGTGCAGGGCCTGTGCGAGCCTATCGTGCAAGATCGTTCGGCTTTTGATGCCAGCCAGGACCCGGACCGCGCCGCCGGTTTCGTCGAAAACATGTTTGGTCGCTACACACTGATCGACACGGCGACAGAAGAGTCCTACCTCGCGCGCCCACTGCGTGCCAAGACCTCAGAGGTCTCGTACGTCACCCGATTCCCCGCGCCAACCGTCGAACCGACGGATCCATTGGGTTCCCAGCACGCACGCTACGGCGTGCTGGCGGCCGCCCTCGCGCAGGGGCAAACCCTCGAGCGTTGCATCCTTCTCGCAAACTGCGCGGGTGCCCTGGCCTCGACCATGCCCGGCCCGGCCTCGTGCCCGACGCGCGAGGACATCGAGGCCGCGGCGGACGCGCTCGCCGCGGATGCGGCTGCGGAATAGGAGAAAGCAACATGGACACACGCTCTGAGCGCGCCCGCGCGGTGCTGTTGGCCTGCGCGATCGGTGACGCGGCCGGGTTGCCCACCCGCGGCATGGCCCCCGACGAGATCGAGAGCACCTACGGCCCGCCGCCGACATGGTGGGATCGTGACGTCGTCCACCCCACCAAGCCCGGCGTTCCCGAGGGAACGGTCACGGAGGTGACGCGCGAGATCCTGGCGGCGGCCTCGACCCTTCTCGGCGACGAGGCGGGGGCGACCATCCGGGAGCGCGCGGACACTGTCCCGATGGGATGGCGTCAGCTTGTGCGCGCCATTCCCGTTGGCATCGCGACCTCGACAGCCGATCCCGAGGCCTTCGCGCAGGCCGTATGGGAGGCGTGCGGAGGGGAATGCCTCACCCGGCAGGAGTTCCAGGCGGCGGCCCTGCTCGCCGCGGGCGTCTCCCTCCAGGTGGACGGGACTCAGGAGAGGCTTTCGACGAGGTACAACCGCCTGTGGGAGGCCCTCCACCTCGTGGAGTCCCTGGAACCGCGCGGCACCTGGAGTCCGGAGCCAGACGTTGTGGTGGCCACGCGCCGGGCGATGAACATCGCCATGCAGGTGGCAACGACGCCCACGCAGATCCTGACCGAACAATTCGGCTCCTCCCCGGAACCCACGCGCATGGTCCCGCTGTGTTTCGGACTGAGCACGTACCTCGCGCACTGGCTCTCGCGCTACGGGATCACGCGGATAGGAGGCGACACCAGCCTCATGAGCGCGATCGTCGGCGCTCTCTGCGGCGAGGCGAAGGGCCATCACGAATTACGGCGCGGCTCGTGGATGCAGGTCGAGGAGGTCAACGACCTCGACCTGACATCGCTCGCCGAGCGCCTCGTCGCACGCCGCCCCGCGCCCGCGGATGACGCAGCCGACGACGATGATGCTTCCGACGAGGGGGCCACAGCGGCCTGGGAGTCGCCCAACGCGCCTTCCCCGTTCGAGGATCCCAACTCCACTCGAATGACACGACGGACACTGTTCACGCAGGTGTCGCCGCCGACTCCGCTCGGTCCCGCGCGCGGAGGCGCTCCCATGGGGCGCGTCGCCTACATGGGCCAGCTCGTGCTCAACCAGTCGCTACATGTGTCTTCCTTCCCCGAGCCGGGTGGGGACGTGTGGGGCGACGACGAGGGGATGGAGCTGGTCGGAGGCATCGAGGTCCTACGCGCCGCTCAGCGCATGGGGCTCGAGGCCGTCTCACTCGCCCCAATCGGCGAGGGACCGCACGCCTCGCTCATCGAGGAAATCCTGAGGCGCGAAGGCATCATCAACGCAGGTCCTCGCATCCCGGGAATGGACAACGGCTACCGAGTGACGATCACCGACGACGCGGGGCAACGCCTCGTCGTCAGGGCGATGATAGACAAGTGTGCGGTGCCAACCCATGCGTGGGCTGAGTTCACCCAGACGATGGGCCCGGCCGACGTGCTCTACTACGACGGCGAGTTTGCGGGCGCGTACGGATACGACTATGGGGACCTGGGAAACGATGACGCCGCTCGCGAGGCGCTCCTGCGCTTGCCCGAGCATGTGCGCCTCGTCCTCGACACGTCCTCCCGAGCGCAGATGCCTTCTGGCATTCCCTTCGACAACACCGTCTTCGTTATTGGCCAGGATGAGGTCGCGGGGATGGGCACTCGCATGACCGGCGACCGCACTGTTTTCGATGGCAGCCGTACCTTCGACGGTGCAGCTTTCGAGGCCACCAGGCTCTTCGATTGCCACGCGCTCGTTCCCTCGGGGCCGGAGGGGGCCCACTTCTCCAGGCCTAACTACGGCGGAGAGGACTTGGGTTGGCCGACGGTCACTCACTGCCCGGCACCGCCCTTCGGGGCCGAGGACCCACTCGAGGCCAGACACGTATTTTCCGGAGTTTTCGCGGCATCCCTGGCCAGGGGCTTGCCTATCGAACGGGCGATCGGGCTCGCGGTGTGCGCGCGTGCCCTCGCCACTGCAACGAGCGGCCCGGCCTCCTGTCCCACGCGCGAGGAGATCGAAGCGGCGGCGGACGCGCTGGAGGCTCGCGCGGGCGAGGAGTAGGCGAGGTCAGGCATCGCCGCTCCCCTAGCGACCTCGGGCGGCGACAGCGCCGTGCCGATGGTGCTCGTCATGATCGTCGGCTCGGCCGGCGCGTGGTTCGCGTTCTGGGTGATCGCCCGCGGCGGCAAGCGCACGCCTCGCCACCTCAGCCTCGACTGAGAGGCCGTCACTCACAGGGGCTTTACTCGCGCGAGGCCAGCCATACCGCGACCGACACCAGGACCAGGCCGATCAGCTCGAAGACGCCGGGGATCTGGCGGAGCATGACGGCCCCGACCAGGGCGGACGTGGCCGGCAGGATCGCGGCGAAGAGCGCGAAAGTCGACGCGGCCAGGCGCCGCATCGCGAGGGCCTCGAAGCTGTAGGGAATCGCGGTAGACAGCAGGCCCACGCCGACGACAATCGCGATCAGCTTCCACGAGGCCGTGGCCGCCATCGCGCCCGGCCCGAGGATGGGCGCGAAGATGAGTGCACCCCACACGCATCCGAGCGCCAGGTTCGTCACCCCGTCGCGCGTGGTCGAGGCCTTCTGCCCGACGACGATGTAGGCCGACCAGGCGAGGGCCGCGAGGAGGATCCAGGCGACGCCGACGCGCACGCTCGGCACGCTCAGGTCGAGGGCGAGTCCGCCGATGCACGCCACCCCCGCGAACGCGAGGACGGCGGCGATGCGCGGCCGCCAGCCATGGCCCCTGATGACGGCGACGGCGACGGGACCGATGAACTCGATGGAGACGGCAGTGCCCAGAGGGAGCCGCGCTATGGCCTCGTAGAAGGAGGAGTTCATCGTGAGAATGATGATGCCGAACAGCGCGGAAATAGCCAGGTCGGAGCGCGTAAGGCCGCCGCGCCACGGGCGTTTCCAGGCGAGGAGAACAACCGCGCCGGTCAGGACGCGCCACCAGGCGACGGAGGCGGGCTCGACGGAGGCGAAGGCGACGACCGCGAGCGCGGCGCCCACGTACTGGATGAGGCCGGAGTCGACGATGTACAGCTGGGGAGGGATGCGGTCGGTGACGGTGCCCTGCGCGGGGGCGTTCACTGGGCGGGGGTGTTCACTGGGCGGGCACGAAGGTCAGGGCCGCCGAGTTCATGCAGTAGCGCATGCCGGTGGGCTGGTCGGGCGCGTCGGGGAAGACGTGGCCGAGGTGGGAGTCGCAGGTCGCGCAGCGCACCTCGGTGCGGATCATGCCATGGCTAGTGTCGACGCTCTCGACGGTCGCGCCGTCGTGGGCCTGGAAGAAGGAGGGCCACCCGCAGGAGGAGTCGAATTTCGCGTCGGAGTCAAAGAGCTTGGATCCGCAGGCAGCGCACGAGTAGGTGCCGACGCGCGCCTCGTCGAGGAGCTCGCCGGTGAAGGGGCGCTCCGTGCCCGCCTCGCGCAGCACGTGGTAGCGCATGGGGCTCAGGAGCTTCTTCCACTCGGCATCGGTGCGGACAGAGGGATCAGTAGCGTTCATGGATCTATTGTCCCGCGCCGCCCGCGCCCGTGCACGTGTGTGCGTGGGCGCGGGCGGTCTGGTTTCCTCGCACCGGCCTCAGTGACGAGGCCGTGGCCCGTTCACCTGTCCCCATCACTCAGTGGTGGCGGGCCCTGCGTTGGAGGCATTCTTCGCCGCCGCCTTCTTGGGAGCCGCCTTCTTGGCGGCGGTCTTCTTGGCGGCGTTCTTCTTCGTGGCAGCCTTCTTGGCGGGGGCCTTTGCGCCCTTGGAGGGGATCGCGTCGCCCGCCTTGTCGCCTCCCTCGTCCTTCGCGGTCTTCTCGGCAGCGGCGGTGGACTTTTTGGTGCCCTTCTTCGCGGTCGAGGCCTTTTTGTTTGCCGCCTTCTTCGCGGGATCCTTCTTCGCCCCGGCCTTTGTGGAGGCCTCCTTCTTGGCGGTCTCCTTCTTCGCCGGGGTTTCCTCTTCCGCTGCGGCGACCTCCTCGCCGGGAACAACCTCCTCGGCGTGAGCATCGGCCGCCGCGGGCATCACGAGGGTCTCATCCACGGGCTCGTCGACCGCAGGCAGAACCTGCGTCGCGTCGGAATCGAGCGCCCGAGCCTCGCCTGCCTCCACGGGATCCATGACGGCGGTCGCCTCGACGTCCACCCCACCCTCAGCGTCGGCCTCGGACTCGGCGTCAGACGGGGCCTCGTTTGCCTCGTCAGAGGCGGCGGTGGCGTCCTTACGCGCAGCCTCAACCTCAGGGGTCGCATCCTCCGGGGCCATCGCAACCTCCACCTGGGTGGTGGGCTCGTCGGCAAGGGCCTTCTTCTCCGCAGACTTGCCCTTAGCGGCCGCGGCCTCGGGTGCCGCGGCCTCGTCCGTCGCGGCCTCGTCCGTCGCGGCCTCGTCCGTGACCGCAGACTCGGCGTCCTCGGGCTTGGCTTCCCGCGGCTCGACGACCGGGATTTGGCCGGTGACGGTGCGGAGCATGTCGGCCTCGGCGCCCGTGGGGGCGACCGCTGGGAAGAAGTGCATGATGGACACGCGCGCGGGCACCACCGTGGGCGTGGGACGTGTTTCCGCGTCGAGTCGGGCCTCTTCCGCGACGGCGTACCATCCGGGGTGGACGGTGGGCTCGTCCGGGGTTTCCTCAGGAGAGCGCGAGGCGGCCATCTCGGCGGGGGTCGGCACGGGCGGCGGCACGAGCGCGGGGGCGATCGCCTGGACCGTGTCGGTCATGACGGGGCGTCCGGTGCGCACGGGCGGAGGCACCTGCACGGGATGTTTCACGGAAGTTTCACGCGCGGGAATGGGCGTGGTTTCCTGCTCGTCCGGGGAAATCGCGGCATCGGACGAGGCCTGGGCCTCCTCCTCGCCGTCCGTTGCCTCGGGCGCGTCGGGGGCGGGCGTGCCCTCACGCTCAGCGCCCTGCGCGGGAGCGCTGCCATTCTGGGCGTCGTCGGCGGGCTCGGTCGCGTCGTCGGCGAGCTCGGCCTCGTCGTCGGCGGGCGCGGCCTCGTCGTCGGCGGGCTGCACCTCGGCGGATGCGCCCGCGGACTGGGCGCGAGCATCGGTCTGCGCACCTTCGGCCAGGTCGCCAGCGGTTTCGGATCCGGCGGCAGCGGAGTCGGCTTCGTTTGAGTCGACCAGCGCGGGGGCAGATTCAGCGGGCTTGTCGGGGGCGAGATCCGCCGGGGCGGCTTCCACGATACCGGTGTCCCTGACGGGCCCTTCCTCCGCGCACTCATCCCCGGCGGCGCTCGCCGCGGCGCTATCCCCAGACTCAACACCGGCAGCGCTCTCGATCGATTCATCTGCGGCCTCGGCCGCTTCCGGGGAGTCCTCGCAGGCAACCGGCTCAACGCCCACGGCGGCCAGGGCGAGGGTCGTCTCGGGGTCGAGGGCCTCGCCCTCGCGGCGCTTATGGTTGTCGCGACGCTCGCGGGCGCGGCGAGCCTCGGCCTCGCGCTCCGCATACACGTCGTCGCCGGGACCCTCGAAGGCTGCGGCGCGTTCATCGGCCTCGGCGGAACCGGAGAAGAAGCGCTCACCCGGACCGACTGAGTTCGCAGCCTGTTTCTGGTTGCGCTGCGAGTTGGCGTTGCCTGCGGCCTCGATGATCTTGCGTAGAGCGGACTTAGAGATCACCTGGGTTTCGTCCTGAGCCCCTGCACCGCCCTCGGCGAGCTCACGCTGGCGTTCGGCCATGGCGCGGCGGCGGGCGCGCTTGGCCTTGCGGCGGGCGGCGACCATGCGCGCGGCGTGTACCGGATCCTGGGACTGGGTCCCAGACACGCCGGAACCGGACATCGCGGACGCGGCACCACCCGTCGCGGGCAGTCCGGCGACGCAATCCTCATTGTCTTCAGAGGAGGGAGACGCGGGCGCAGCCCCGGCCTCGTTCGCGCCCGAAATACCGGCGAGTTCGGCGGCCAGGCGGGCGACGCGTTCGCGACTCATGTCCTGTTCGACCGTGACCGTATGACGCGGTTCGATGCGCTGGGCGGGGCGAGCCCACGGTTCTTCGGTGACGATCCAGGAGATCAGCTGCTCGCGCATAAAAGCACGCAGATCGGACAGGGTGCCGGAGTTCTTCGCCGAAACGAGGATGCGCACGGTCAGGGTGTTCTCGTCGGAGTCGGTGACCTGCACGCCCCAGGTGCGACCATCCCACAGGTCGGTGGATCTGAGAAGCTGCTCAACCTTGGCTCGGATGAGGGCGATGGGCGCGGACCAGTCGAGTTTGAGTTCGACGGTGCCCAGCTGGGCGGCGGCTCGGCGCGTCCAGTTCTCGAAGGGGGCCTGCGTGAAGGAGCGGCAGGGGATGATGAGGCGGCGCTCGTCCCAGATGCGTATGACCACGTAGGAGAGCGTGATTTCCTCGACGGAGCCGGTTTCGTTCTTGTCGCCGGCGACGACGACGTCGCCCACGCGGATCGCGTCAGTGAAGGCGAGCTGCAGGCCGGCGAACACGTTGCCGAGGGTCTGCTGGGCGGCGAGGCCGACAATCACGGAGATGACGCCGGCGGAGGCCAGGACGGTGGTCATGGCGTGGCGGGCGACCTCAAAGGTACTGATGATTGCGACAACACCGACGACGACGGCGATCGACTGGGTGAGTCGGCGCAGGACCTGGGCCTGGGTCTCAAAGCGACGCGAACGCCCTTGGTCGGAGGACTGGCGGGCCTTGGCGGCGTCCTCGAAGACCCACGCGGCGGCGTACGCCACCCAGGTCAGGCAGGCGAGGGCGACGATGAGCAGCAGGTGCATGAGGAACGTCGTGATCGACGCGCCATTCCAGTCAGACAGGTGGGGGTTAACGAGCGCGATGCCCAGGCCCGCCCACGCCCCCCAGGCCGCGAAGGTGAAGTGGCCCGGGCGGCGCACGCGCGCCAGGATCGACGAGGCCGTGGCCGCCTTCGAGAAGGCCTTGCGCAGCAGGGCGGAAAGGAGGACTGAGACGACGACGCCGACGAAGGCGCCGACGAGCGGGCCGAGGATGAGGAGGGTGATGTCGATGGTCGTGGTGACGGCGGCCTCCGCCCCGGATTGCGGGTCGGCGATCGCCCGCGCGAGGGTGTCCGATGTCTGGGCGAGGGCACCGAGTGCTGGTGTCAGAGTCATACATCAAGCCTAGGTCGGGCGGCTGATGAAATCCTGGGACTTCCGCGCAATTGCAACATTTTCCTGTAATGTGTCACCTGTCACTTGTTTTCGTTTTGACGCACCCCTCGAGATCTGCCTAAACTATCACCCGTCTTCGGTCGCCAGTTCGACGGCCAAGCAGGCCCCCATCGTCTAGCGGCCTAGGACACCGCCCTTTCACGGCGGCGACACGGGTTCGAATCCCGTTGGGGGTACCACCGGTCGCAGTTGTGAACGGTACAATTCAATAGGTCTTACCTGTTGTAAGGCCCCGTAGCGCAGTTGGTTAGCGCGCCGCCCTGTCACGGCGGAGGTCGCGGGTTCAAGTCCCGTCGGGGTCGCCGACCAGACCATTTCGGTTCAGGTCTTGGCTCTGTAGCTCAGTTGGTAGAGCGTTCGACTGAAAATCGAAAGGTCACCGGATCGACGCCGGTCGGAGCCACCAGCAAGCCCCCGAAGCATTCGCTTCGGGGTTTTTGTTTTGCCTGCGATAGCTTGCTGAGCGGCTTTCACGGCTCGGTGGAACCAATGACGCCACTGATGCCTTCTAGCTGTGCTCGCATGAAACCGGGGACACCACCGACAGCACCACGCAGCGCTCACATGCAACCAGTGGCACCACCGTCACCACCATTTGCCCCTCGATTGAAACCGGTAACACCACCGTCACCACCCCTACCGCCCGCAGGCGAAACCGGTGACACCACCGTCTCGCAGTTTCACCCGAAAAACAGCCAGTTTCCAACAACAAAGGTGCCACCAGTTTCACAACGCCCAAGATAACCACTGACAGAGGTGCCTCCGGTTTCACAACATCCCCGAAACACCCCAACAGTGGTGCCACGGGTTTCACGCGCACGAAGGAAATCACTAGAAGCGACCCCCATGCCACCACTTCACCGCCCGCACACGAAACCGGTGCCGCCACTGACGCTGCCTCGCTGAGCCCAGGTGAAACCGGCGGCACCACCATCACCACCATTGGCCCCTCGCTTGAAACTGACATCACCTCCGTCACCAGCCCTACCACCCACACACGAAACCGGTAACACCACTGATACTGCCTCGCACCGCTCGCGTGAAACCAACGACACCACCATCACACAGTTTCACCCGAAAAACAGCCATTTTCCGCCAACAAAGGTGCCACCGGTCTCACAACGCCCAAGAAACACGCCAGCAGAGGTGCCACGGGTTTCACGCGCACGAAGGAAATCACTAGCCGCGCCCCCATGCCAACACTTCACCGCCCGCACACGAAACCAGCGGCACCACCGACAGCACCAGGCAGCGCTCGCATGCAACCAGTGGCACCACTGTCTCGCAGTTTCACCCGAAAAACAGCCATTTTCCGCCAACAAAGGTGCCACCGGTTTCACAACACCCAAGAAACACACCAACAGTGGTGCCTCCGGTTTCACACGCGCGAACGAAATTACTACCAGCGACCCTCATGCCACCACTTCACCGCCCGCACACGAAACCAGCGGCACCACCGACAGCACCATAGCCGCACACAGAGAAACCAGTAGCACCACTGATGCCGCCTCGCTGCGCTCGCGTGAAACCGGCGACACCACCGTCACCACCATTGGCCCCTCGATTGAAACCAGTGACACCACTGACAGCACCACGCAGGGCTCGCATGCAACCAGTGGCACCACCGTCTCGCAGTTTCAACCAAAAACAGCCAGTTTCCGCCAACAAAGGTGCCAACGGTTTCACAACACCCAAGATAGCCACCGACAGAGGTGCCTCCGGTTTCACCCCCGACACCACGCGCACTAACGGCGGCACCATCAGAATCAAACACATCGATCTGAGCGCGTCCACAACCTGTGGCGCACTGGTCAAGCCGCGTTCAACAGTTCGCTCGAAGACGAAGGCGCGGACACGATAGCGTCGATAACCGGTAGCCACATTGCGACGATCGACTGCGACATCGACGCGACCGGCAGGCAGGGGTCCCAGGCAGCGCGCCAACCGTTCAGATCCAGCCCAAACCTCAGAGAGTGTCGGACTCGGACAGCGTTAGGGGAAAATGTTATTCGCCCCAGTCGTCGTCGTGGATGTAAGCTCCGTCAAGGCGCTCGACCATCGCGGAGGCGCGGGTGCAGGCTTCGACGGCCTCAAGGATGCCGAGGGCAATGAGCGCACGGCCATCTTCATCGTTCAGGCGGTCGATGTCGACGACGAGGCTGACGTGGGCGAGGGCCTTGGAGAGCTGGAAGGGGTTCACACAGACCTCCCAGATGTCGTTCCAACGGTCGACGTGGGGGGTGGGGGTGGTCGCCTGCCACGTGGCGCCGGTGTTGACGTCCGTGAGCTCGAAGGAGATGTCGCGGATGCTGGCGCTCCAGTCGGCGATGCACAGCTCGCAGGTGCCCGAGGTGACGTCCTTGCGATACTCGCTGCCCACGTGCGCGATGCGCGCGCGGATGCGCGTCTTGCCCGTGTCACTGGTTCGCTGTTGCGCCGTCGTCGCCGCGTTCATGTGCTCGTCTTCTCCTTACATCTAAAATCGGGTAGCCGAGCAGGATACGGCAGAGAGTGCGCGGAGCGCAAGGCCACTCTCAGAGGCTTGCGGCGCGTAGCGGTGAGCATGAAGTACTGACACGTACGGGCCTCGCCGATGCAAGCCGGAGGATCATTGCGCGATTCCAAATTGATAAATAATGCAGCAATCTATAATCACTCAACAATTCTCTGTCGCACACTGCCATTCGATATGGCATTTCCAAACAATGGCTGGGAACCAATCATCAATCCCCTTTGATATACTGGGTTATCACCTGAAGGACAGGGGACAGAGCTGGGAATCAATCACCAATCCACTATGATATACTGGTGCCCGTTTGAGGGCGTTTGAGTTCGCGCTGGGAATCAATCACCAATCCCCTTTGATATACTGCCTCGTCGTGGGCGCGCGCGTCGCCCTCGCTGGGAATCAATCACCAATCCCCTTTAATATACTGTCCCACCCCCGTCCCCTAGCGCGAGCACGATGGGAATCAATCACCAATGCCCTTTGATATACTGTTTCGCGACCAGGTCAGGCGAAGTCTTCGCTGGGAATCAATCACCAATCCCCTTTGATATACTGTCACAGCCACCACCCCGATAAACGTCAAGCTGGGAATCAATCACCAATCCCCTTTGATATACTGCACCGCACGGGTGACCCCTGACCTGAAAGCTGGGAATCAATCACCAATCCCCTTTGATATACTGTGCCCGCCCACATGCCATCGATGAAGTTGCTGGGAATCAATCACCAATCCCCTTTGATATACTGTCTTGAGTACATCGCATCGAGGAAGTCTGCTGGGAATCAATCACCAATCCCCTTTGATATACTGCGTGGGAGAGATGGACGATGGATGCGGTGCTGGGAATCAATCACCAATCCCCTTTGATATACTGAGCTCGGCGGGCGTGTGCCCGTCGCGAGGCTGGGAATCAATCACCAATCCCCTTTGATATACTGATGAGGACCGCCGCCCTGACCCTCCCCCGCTGGGAATCAATCACCAATCCCCTTTGATATACTGCGTCCGGCCTGTGGTGGTCTGCGCCTGGGCTGGGAATCAATCACCAATCCCCTTTGATATACTGTCGAACACCATAAGGCCCCGAATCTTCTGCTGGGAATCAATCACCAATCCCCTTTGATATACTGGCGCGTGTAGCACACACATGCACGCATGGCTGGGAATCAATCACCAATCCCCTTTGATATACTGAGCCCGTACCCGACGAATCGAGTACCACGCTGGGAATCAATCACCAATCCCCTTTGATATACTGCTGGTCATCGGCGGCTTCGTTACCGGTAGCTGGGAATCAATCACCAATCCCCTTTGATATACTGGGAACCCCGAGTTTTCGGCAGCAAAAAGCCAAAAACTCGGGGTTCAACGTTAGAAAATCATGAGCTGTTCGGGGTTTCCAGCTTCCTTCCGAGGCTTCGCGTTCTCAAAACGAAGCCCCGTCGCCCACTGCCGATCCGTCAACGCCAATACCCGAACCTGTCCGCCCTCCGGCAGATGAGTCTTAATCGCCCTCAACGTCGCATGATCCTGCCCGCCCGTCGGCCAGTACTTCACATAGACGCTGAACTGGACCATACAGAATCCCCAGTCCAACAGGTCGTTACGGAAGTGCGTCGCCTCGCGGCGCTGCTTCTTCGTCTCAACGGGGAGATCAAACATCACCAGGCACCACATCGGATCATCCGCCATCTCAATCCCCCACGCCCACGGAGGACGGCCCCTGCCACGACAGCACGCGTAGTCGGTCGATGTCACCCTCCACATAACGACCAAAAGACTGCGCAAGCGCTTCAGCCACAGCAGGGATCCCGTGTCCATCTCCATCAAAGCGCTGTGATGCTGCCGCCACAAGAAGCTGCTTCACCGAACGATCCGAAGGAGACGCCGTAGGAGGAAGCTGCAAAGCAACCTCATCGATCGCCGGCCTAAACGGCTCAATCAGATCATCAGCAAGCGCGAAGGCGTTGCCCCGGCCACGGTGAAACACGCCTAGCGCTGGTGCCAGACCCGCCGCCAAGACTGCGCGCATCAGATGCCCACGCAGCACCGAGTACCCGTAATCCAGGCACGCATTGGCTCCGATGAGTTGCCCCGCTGCAGGCTGCCGACTCACACCCCGACCAAGAGCGCGTGACCAGTACAGGCGAGCCGCCTGAGCCTCAATGTTTCCAGGATCGCCCGACCGCACCTGGTCGGCAAGCGCGAGGAGCTCACCTCCCCCGCGAAGCTTAAGATTCTCAAGCACCGAGGCTTGTCCCTCGATTTTAGCCCGCACGAGACGCGCCCACGCGTTCTTCTTCCGCGGCAGCGTTGCCTCGGCCTGAGCTCGGTGGCGGGCCGCCACTCGACCGTGATCCGACCATGAGTAGCAGCCGCCCTCCGGAATACCCCTCCAGTCACAGAACAGCAGCGCAACGTCAGCCTCGGCCAGTCGGTGCAGAACAGCGGCGCTCAAGTTGACCTTCATACCTACAAGAACGACCGCGAGCTCCGCGACAGGCACGGTCGTAGGAGCGCCCCCGTCAGGACACACCTCCACCCCACCACGCGTCGAACGAAGTTCTCCCTCGAACCCGCACAGGTCAATGACACGCCACTGTTCTGCCACTGGATATCACTCCAGCACCATCGAAACAGGCAACGATGCCGTTGAATGCCATCGTTCTTCACCGAGGCAGTTCCTACGAATTACTCGTACACCTCCAGCACCGAAGAAAACGTTTACCGCGGGGAGCCATCCAGGCGTATCAACCGTCTTCTGCACCGCCTCGGAAGTAGGTTCAATTCCCAATCGCGCCGCTTGTGTCTCGTCGATAAATCCTTCCTTCGAGAGCAGATAGGGCTTGAGCCTCAACGTTGTCCCATTCATAAAGCCAGCTACCCTCCAGCTCGTCGCCTCCGGGTACCGAGCCAGGACCTCGCCGATGAAGCCGCTGCTGTACTTGCTGGTGTCGATCCGTAGTTCATCCCCCTCGACCAGCCATCCAATCTGGGTAGCAGTCCCATCAGCCAGGGCTTGCCGAATCTTCGGTTCTGCCGTCCGCATCGAGATCGTTGAAGGCTTCAGCGGCGTAGTGAACACGTCCTGGTTCTTGAGGCGCAGTAGGTCCACTTGGAAGACTCGAACCATCGCGTACATGGTCTTCTTGCCGTCGATGCGGTAGATCCTAGCGTGATGAATCGAGCTGCCGAGCTCCACATATCCTCCACGTACCTTCAGGCAGGCAGCGGATGACCCAAAGAAGTTCAGCAGGTCCATCGGTCCAACACGCCTGCCATTCACGGAGATCATCCGATTCGGATTCTCAGGAAGCCCCTTCTTCGGATCAAAGTCAGGGCACCGCCTAAGCGCTGTCCAGAGCGCGGGCGTCTCAGCGCGGTCGATCAGCTCGACCGGAAGAGCGGAACCGAGCCTGTGCTGCTCGCCGCAGCCCTTTGTGATGATCTGCTCGCCATCGGGTCGCTTCGGCGGACAGAACGAGTGCACCGTCGCATCGTGAATGACGCTCGAACCAACCCGCAGACGAATGTTCTCTGCGAAAGGAATCGCGTTGTCGCTCAGCGCAATGTTGAAGAGTTCGACGCCGCGAAGCATCGATTCACGCCAGGACTCGAAACGCTGGGATGCTTCACCCGGCTTCCCGTAGAAGTTCTTCCACGTCTCCTCGAGCCCGGCGAGACGCTGAGCGTCACGCATGTTCACACGCAGTGCGAGCGTGCGGGACACCGACGGGTTCATCAGCGCGATGACAAGCGCGTCCATCGCGTGGTGACGCCTATCGAAGCGTGTCTTCCCACGGCCGCCAATCAGGTTGACTCGGCTCTCGAAGCCCGAGGCCTTCCGGGCCTCCGCCGTCAGCTGTCCACGGTAGACACCCACGGAGGGAACAGACTCTTCGCCGCGCGTGCGATAGAAGCCCTCGATGCGAGTGCGCAGCTCGACCGCCATCCATGCAACGGACTCCATGGAGCGACCGTCGAACTCCTCGTCGGGCTTCTTTGATTTGAGGCGTGCCTTCACCTCTTTCTGGAGCTGCTTGAACTGCTTGGGCGACATGCCGTTGTCACGCTCCCACATCGTGACGCGTTCAAGTGCTCCCTTCAGGGACACCCCGTCGTTCGCCTTATCGGATGAGGCCCACGCGGCAAAGGGGATCTTGCCCTTCTTGTGATTGCACGTTCGGCAGACCGCCGCCAGGTTCGAGCGATCGTTCGTCGACGAACCGTCCGCGCGCGGAACGATGTGGTCCATCTCCGCTGTCGTGTACGTGATCGGAGCACCGCAGTACAAGCACTGACAATTCTGCCTCTGTAACGCAAAGTACCTGATCTGATCAGATCGATGAATCTTGCCCGACAGCTTCAGTTTTTCAGCCATGGCTGCGACAGCCGCCGCGTTCGCCTTACGACGCTTCTCGTTTGCCTGCATGAGCTCACGCGCAACTTTCTGAGACCCGAGAGCATCACGCGCGTGCTCGATGTTGATGACCGTCGGCTCTCCCCAGCGCTCCGTGGCGGCGTGCAGCCAGCGGCTCACCTGCTTGAGGACTCGATCGACAGCCGGGTTTCCCGTTGGAGCGCCGATCGGCTCCACGGCGGGCTTCCAGTCATCCCCAACGTTGAATTCGATGCGGCGGGCAGTGTGCAGATCGACGCCATCACGCAACATCCTGTCCGTCAGGCGATGCAGGGAGTCCAGCGAATAGGCGGCTCGCCCCTGGGGCAACGAGATCTTCTCGAACTCGAGCTGATCGTCCTCGGTCGCCTGCTCAAGGAGTTCAGCGACCTCATCATTAACGTCACTGCTGTCTTCTGAACCGCCGGAGTTCGAGAAAGCATCCACGAAGTAGCCGCGCTGCTCATCATCCGCGGCCTTCCACCATTCCTTGAGCCATTTGACCTTGCAAGCCAGGATCTTTTCGGTGGTCACATCCGTCGGAGGGGTGCGCAGGACCGGCGATCCGTCGAAGGAAGCCTTCGCGGTACCGCGCAGGTCTGAACGCTCGATGCCCAAGTTGTCCGCCAGGTCCTGCCAGGTAACCTCCTGCTTCAGGCCAGCGACAAGTAAGAAGTCCGTCAGTCCTTGCAGCTCATCCGGAGTGAGTGGACGTTCTTCGCGCCCTTCACGAATGCGAAGGTTCGCGAGCACACTGACGATACGGAACTTCTGAAAGGCGGGGTGCGCTTTTTCGGCACGCACATGCTTCCCCTGGCCCGGCAGCTCGTCGTGGCCCACGAGGCCGCGTTCCTTCGCGCTCCCCTTGGGCGACTTGGCCTGGAAGACGGCGCGAATAAGACGATCACAGTCAGCACGATCAACCTTCTGCATCTCGCAGATGTGGCGAATCTCCTCGGCGTTATCGCTCTGGTGGAGCTTCCCCGCGAGGATCCCCTCCGGTCCGCGAAGCTTGGGAGTTCCCGCCTCCTTCACATAGTCGGGGTGAGCGAGATATGCGTTGACCAGCTGCCCAGGCGTCGCATCGACCGGGAACTGCCTCCCGAGCGACGTGCTAATGCGCTCGTTGAGTCCTTTGAGAAAGTCGCTCGGATCGGAGCGCTGCAGCAGTGTCTCCACTTTCGCATACGGATTACGCCAGCCGCGGTGCCGGGCGATGTGGCGGAGGGCGATCGACAGCGCAGCCTGACGCGCCGCATCGTCTGCGATATACCCCTCAAGCAGGCGCGCCCGAATGTGCCACGGCTCGGTCGGATGCTCGAAAGCAGACAGATCAGGAAGTGGCCAGCCGAAGTCCTTGGACAGTACCCGATCCAGATCCACCAGGCGCTGGTGGCGCGTGCGGTACAGACGCCTCGTGCGACGCGCGACGCCCGCAGTTAGCTTTCGACTCTTCGCCGCCTTGTTTTCGTTCGGGTCAACGCCGGCGTCATGGATGAAAACCATAGAGTTCAGCAGCTTGATCGGCTGGTCATTGCGGTCGACCTCGACCGCGCAGAAGCCGATGGATTTCAGGCCGACATCGATGCCGACTCGATAGCGGATACCGGGGATGTTTTCTGAGGAAGTGCTCATGAACACATGGTGTCACACCGCATACACATTTGCGTGCACTTTCACAAAAATACCGGGCCCTTCGCGAAGAAGGACCCGGTGGAGCATTCGGAGCCGCTAACGAGTCGGCTCTTACTGAGAATCAATCACTTACAGCCTATCTCACTAGTTCCAGAGACGCAAGCCACAGGGGCAAGCTCTCTTGCGCGAGTCCACCCACCCGTTTCCGCGCGCCATTACGACACAATCGACACGATCCTGAAACAATGGGGGTATGTCGAATGACCCGCGTGAAGAACTGCACGGATCGGACAGCCAGGAGCTGGCCGACCTGGCGGCTGCCGACGACCAAGCTGGCACCCAGCGAGCCGCCTCGACCCCCGCCGCCCCCACCACGGAGGCCGCCCCCACCAAGGGAGCCGCCATCGCGTCCTTCGAGGACATCCTCAAGGGCACCGCCCCGCAGACAGGCGCGCCCTCCAACCAGGCCGCTCAGGACACCCAGGACCCTCAGGACGCCCAGGACACCCAGGAGACGGCGGCGGCGTTCACCGAGGACGCCGAGCAGGACCCGTTGGAAGCCGCCCCCTCCAACGTCCCCTTGGAGGACCAGGACGCGGCCGAGGCATCCCCCGCCGCGCCCACGACCGACACGACAGCGGCGGCCGCAGCCTCAGTGGTGACGGACGCAGCCGAGACCGCCAGCGACATCGCTCCCCGGAACACGACCCAGGAGCTCACGCCCACCAACAACACCACCAACGACACCACCAGCGCCGATGCCGCGGCACACGACGCCACGCGCAACGACCTCGTCGTCGCCGCCCCCGTGCACCTACCGCCGGCCGAGCCGCGCCCGTGGTACCGCTCGCGCCGTTCCTTCTCCGCGAAGGGCCGCGGCGGCCGCGTCCAGGTCGCCGGCCTGGGCATCACCTACACGGACCGCGCGACCGGATCGGTCCTCCTGGCGAACATCGACCTGGGCTTCCGCGCTCGCACGATGAGCGCGATCCTGGACCCAACGGGCCGCCGCGCCCGCGCCCTCTTCCTGATCCTCGCGGGCCTCGAGGAGCCGCAGGCCGGCCGCATCGTCGCCGCGCCCTCGCGTTCGCTGGCCGCGCGCCTCGCTGGCCGCATCGGCTCGGTCGCCCTGATCCGCGCCGACTCCCCCCTCGACGAGTCCCTGACGATCCGCCAGAACATCCTCGCCCCCCTCTCCGCGACGGGATCCGTCGCCGACTGGGACAACCTCGTGGGAGCCCTGCAGATCACGGGCCTCGCCCAGCGCATTGACGTTCGCCCCTCCGAGCTCTCCGAGTGGGAACGCTTCAAGGCCCTCATCGCCCGCGCGATCGTGTCCGGCTCCGAGGTCTTCCTCGTCGAAGACCCCACCTCCCTGCCCCCGGCGGCCCGCACCGAGCTCGAGCCGCTCCTACGTTCCCTCGCGAACGCGGGCTGCGCGGTCGTCATCGCCACTCCCTCCGCGGAGGTCGCCGCAGCCTCGGACCGCGCGATCCTCCTGACGAACGGCCGCGTCGCGCTCGACGCGCCCAGCCCCTCCGCCGCGCTCATCACCGCCTCCCTGGAAGCCAACCCCGAGGACCCGAAGACCCTCCTCGGCCCGATCCCCTCGGCCCTGCCTTCCTCCTTCGACGAGGTCATCTCCCCCTCAGGCGAGCAGGCCCCCGCCTGGCACGCGCTGGGCACCGACGACGCGACCGCCGAGGCGACCAGCCAGGCCACTGCCCCCACCACCGAACGAACCACAGCGGAAACCACAGCCCCCGAGGAAGCCGCTGCGCAGGCCGTCGACCCGACCGAGGTCGCCTTCGACGCCGCGACCACCCGCGTGGAGCCCACCCCCGCCGAGGTCCCCCAGGCCTCGCCCGAGCCCCGCACCGAAACCGCGATGCGCGGCATCCCCGTCGTGGAAGCCGAAGACCCGGCCCTGGCCGAGCCCGAGGTCTCCGACCTGGTCGTGCGCGCCCGCAAGATCCTTTCCGACCTGCCCGGCTCGATCGCTCCCCAGGAGTAACGTAACGGTCACTGCGAGCCGGCTTTCTTCGTGAGACACTAGGCCTATCAGGCGAGGCAACGCCTCGTTCATCCGCACGCGCAGGAGCACCCATGACTCAGCCCTCCCCCCAGCCCGGGCAGTACCCGCCACCGCCCGTCGACACGACGAAAGCCTCCGGCAGCACGCACGCCACCGGCGAGGCGCGCCCCAGCATCGGCGCGCTCTTCGCTTCCGTGACGGGGCAGCTGTCCAGCATCATCCGCGACGAGATCGAGCTGAACAACGCCAAGCTGCGTACCTTCGCGACCAAGAGCGGCAAGGGCATCACCCTCCTCGTGGCCGCCGCGGTCTTCGCCCTGTACCTGCTCGGCTGGACACTACACACGGCTGAGATCGCGCTCGCGCTCGTCGTCCCCGCGTGGGCGGCGTCCCTCATCGTCGTCGGCGTCCTCCTGCTGATCGTCCTAATCCTCGCCCTCCTCGGGGCCAACTCCCTCAAGAGCGCGCAGGAGCACCGCCCCGACCCGGGCGCATCGGTCGCCGCCACCAAGGAAGCCATCGAGAAGGGACTGGGCAAGTGAGCACCAACGTCGACCCGCGCAACGTGACCATCGGCGAGGCCTCAGCACCCGCCGAGCCACGCACGGAAGCCCAGATCCAGGCCGACCTCGAGCGTCAGCGCGCCGAGCTGGCCACCACGATCGATCAGCTCTACGCGCGCGTCCAGCCCGCCGCCCTCGCCCAGGATGCGAAGGAACAGGCCACCGCCCGTTTCGAGTCCTTCAAGGAGTCCGCGTCACTGACCCTGCAGGATGCCGCAGGCGGCAACACCGAGGCCCTGAAGAAGGTCGGCATCGTCGCCCTGTCCACGGTCGGTGCCATCGGCGTGATCATCCTGCTGGCGACCCGCTCGTCGCGTCGCTCGCGTCGCGAGGCCCGCCGCGCTGCCCGCGAGGCTGCCGCGCGCACGCTCGAGGCCCTCAAGTCCAACCTGACTGAGGTCCTGTAGGCACTACCTGACGCAAACCGGCGTAACTCCGGCCACACTGGCCGCGAGTTGCGCCGGTTCTCTTTTCCCTGGTTTCCCAGGCCTCCGCCTCCCATTTCCTCTCCGCTGTGCGCGCAAAACACGATCCAAGGTGAGGTCAAGGCCCGTCATTAGCTATGATGGTCCCACGAAACATTTTGAACACCCAGGGAACCGCTTCACGCGGACCCGAACGACGCGGAGGGGGTCGACGCCATGGGGCGCGGCCGTCAAAAGGCTAAGCAGATGAAAGTCGCTCGGAAGCTGAAGTATTTCAGCCCCGACACCGACCTAAACGCACTTCAGCGAGAGCTGGCGGATGAGGACTCGTACCTGGCACACGTGCCGGCGGACGAGCCCGAAGAGGACGATGCGATCGACGACGACCTCTACTCGAAATACGCCGACTTCGCAGAGATGCCCGCGGAAGAAGACGACATCGATCCAGAGCTGCTCGATGAGTCCTTCTGGACGGGTGGTTCCTCCACGAATAAGTAACGGCTCAGCCACACGGCGGACCCGAAAGCGGTCCGCCGATTTGGCGTACCCGCGTCTGATTTCCTGATCCCCGTGCGCTGAGCGCTCGCCGCGACATGCCCATCACGACCGAGCGCCCGCAGCGTACGCGGCCACCTTCGCTCATGCTGCAAGGGGCCGAGGCCTCGGGCCCCGACCCCTGACGCGCACTCACGGCAGGCGCGGCGGGCGCTCAGCCGACGCGGTACTCGCCGTGCATGAGCACGGCGCCTGCCTGCACGCCTTTCGTGCCGGAGATGAGGCGCACGCCAGAGGAATCCGCACTCAGGTCGGCCACCGACCCGAAGCCGTCCACGCTTCCATCGGCGCTGGCCGACGTGACGGAACCCAGGACCCAGGCGGCCACCCCGGCCTCGTTGACCGCGGCCAGAACCTCGGTGGCCACGGAAGCCGACACGACGGCTACCATGCCGACGCCCAGGTTCAGGGAATCCTCCATGCCGACCCAGCTCACGTCGCCGCCGCGGCGCACCCAGTCGAACACGGCGGGGATGGTCCACGTCGAGCGGTCGACGGTGGCGATCGCTCCGACGGGCAGGACGCGCGAGAGGTTCGCGGCCAGGCCGCCGCCGGTCACGTGCGAATAGGCGTGGATACCCTCCACGCCGAAGCGATCCACCAGGTCCAGGCACAGGCGCGTGTACAGGCGCGTGGGCTCGAGGAGTTCCTCGCCGAGCGTGCGGCCGAACTCGGCAACGTGCGAGTCGAGCGAGGCACCCACGCGGGAGAGCACCGAGCGCACCAGCGAGTAGCCGTTGGAGTGCAGGCCCGAGGAAGCCAAAGCGATGACGACGTCGCCAGCTGCGACGCGCTCGGGGCCCAGCAGCTTGGAGGCGTCCACGACGCCGGTCGCCGCGCCAGCGATGTCGTAGTCCTCCGCTTCCATGACGCCCGGGTGCTCGGCGGTCTCGCCGCCAACGAGGGGCGTGCCGGTGGCCTCGCACGCCCGCGCGATTCCGGTGACGATCGCGGCGATCCGCTCGGGGACGACGCGCCCGCACGCGATGTAGTCGGTCATGAGGACCGGGCGCGCGCCGATCACGACGATGTCGTCGACGACCATGCCGACCAGGTCCTGGCCGATCGTGTCGTGCACGTCCATGGCCTGCGCAATCGCGATCTTCGTACCGACGCCGTCGGTCGACGTGGCCAGGAGGGGCTTTTGCATGCCGAGCAGCGCCGAGGCGTCGACCATACCGGCGAATCCGCCGGTCGCGCCCAGGACGGTGGAGTCGTGGGTGGCGGCGACGGCGCTCTTCATCAGCTCGACGGCGCGGTCGCCCGCAGCCGTGTCGACGCCAGCGGTCGCGTAGTCCAGGGGGGTGTCGGTCATGGGTGGTGCCTTTCGCGTGGGGCGCTCGACGAGGCCGTTTCTGGGTGGGTCAGGACTGGTCAAACGCCCGCGGCGCAGGTGCGTCGCGGGCGTGGAGGTTAGCAGGGGGTGGCGTCTGGGGTTCCGGGAATAGGCGTGCCGGCGGGGATCGTCTCCGGGTATTCGCCGGTGAAGCAGCCCAGGCACAGGGACGTGCCCTGTCCGGTGGCGGCGACCATCCCGTCAATCGACAGGTAGGCCAGAGAGTCGGCCCCGAGGTGGCCGCGGACCTGTTCGACGCTCATGGACGAAGCGATCAGCTCGGCGCGTGTCGGGAAATCAATGCCGAAGAAGCACGGCCACAGCACCGGCGGCGAGGAGATGCGGATGTGCACCTCGGCGGCCCCGGCCTCGCGCAGCATCTTGACCAGCGCGCGCTGCGTGTTGCCGCGCACGATCGAGTCGTCGATGACGACCAGGCGCTTGCCTTCGATGACCTCGCGCAGCGGGTTGAGCTTCAGGCGGATGCCCAGCTGGCGCAGAGACTGCGTGGGCTGAATGAAGGTTCTTCCCACGTACGCGTTCTTGACGAGACCCTGCGCGAAGGGGATCCCCGCCTCCTGCGCGTAGCCGATCGCCGCGGGCGTGCCCGAGTCGGGGGTGGGAATCACGAGGTCCGCCACGATGGGATTCTCGCGCGCCAGGGCAGCGCCCATCTCGTGGCGTGCGGCCACGATCCGGCGCCCGCCGATCGTCGTGTCGGGGCGGGCCAGGTACACGTACTCGAACACACAGGTGTTGGAGCGGCGCATCGCGAAGCGGCGCGAGTGTACGCCCGACTCGTCAATGGAGATGAGCTCGCCGGGCTCGACCTCGCGGACGAAGGCCGCACCGCACAGGTCCAGGGCAGCGGTCTCGGAGGCGACGACCCACCCGGAGGCGAGGCGCCCCAGCACGAGCGGCCGGTAGCCGTGAGGGTCGCGCGCGGCGTACAGCGTGTTCTCGTCCATGAAGACCAGGGAGAACGCGCCCTTGATGCGCGGCAGCACTTTCAGGGCGGCACCGACCAGGGGCGCGGGCTCCGGCTCGGTGACGGACGAGGCCGGGGCGGCCTCGTCGCCTTCGCGCTCGGCGGGCGTCACGGATGGAGACGCGATGAAGGGGGTCGGCCCCGGAATGCGGTCGGCCATGCCCAGCAGCGCGGTCACGAGAGAGGTGTCGGTGGAGGCCCCGCGTTCGAAGTCCTCGCCGTCGTCGGCGATGGCGACGGCCAGCTCACGCAGCTCGACGGTGTTCGTCAGGTTGCCGTTGTGTGCCAGCGCGAGGGTGCCCGTGGGGGTGGGACCCAGAGTCGGCTGGGCGTTGCGCCACACGTCGGCACCGGTCGTCGCGTAGCGGACGTGACCCAGGGCGATGTGGCCGCGCAGGCCCTGCAGGGACTGTTCGGAGAAAACCTGCGACACGAGGCCCTGATCCTTGTACACGAGGATCTGCTTGCCATTCGACGTCGCAATACCCGCGCTCTGCTGGCCGCGGTGTTGCAGGGCATAGAGGGAGAAGTAGGTGAGGCGAGAAACGTCCTCGCCCGGGGCCCAAACTCCGAAGACCCCACAGTGATCGTGGGGGTGATCGTCTCCGAAGAGTTCCTGGTCGGACAGTGTCATGTCTGGCTGCGAGACGGGAAGCACACTCACACTCTCGCACATTTTTTCTCGTCCCGTGGCATGAGTCCACGTTGAGGTGAGCACATTACGCACCCGCGAGCGCCGCTGAGCGCGTAATTGCGCACGCTTTGCGGGGCAGAATCGTGTCCCCCATGGTCGAGGTGACACAATGGAGTGCAGCAATCAAGAGGAGGAAACGTGGCCAATCCGACGCTCAGCGCCATCATGTGGGGTCTCGCCCTGCTGGTGAGCGCCCTGGCCGTCCTGTCGTTCGCGCGAGGTCTTGCGCACATGTGGCGGACGGTGTCGGCGGGCACGCCGGACCCGGGACGCCTGGCCCCCGTGGGCAAGCGAGCGTGGGGCGTCGTCTCGGCGGCGCTGACCCACCGCGAGTTCAAGGGACGCCCGTGGATTAAGGCGGCCCACTGGCTGGTCATGGTGTCCTTCCCGATCCTCTTCTTCACCCTGGTCACGGGGTATGCGCAGCTGCGCGTCCAGACCTTCACGCTGCCCCTCCTCGGCCATTTCGCGCCGTGGGAGTGGCTGACCGAGGTCTTCGCGTGGGGAGGCCTGGCTGGCATCATCGCGCTGATGGTCGTGCGCCAGCGCGCCGGGCACGGCACCGCCACGGAGGCGGCCCTGTCCAACGACGATCCCGACGGCGCTGCGGCCGCGGCTGACCCGGATGGCACCCCGCCCTCGTCCCTGAGTCGGCCCCACCCGCGCGATTCCTCCCCGCGCGGCCTGGCGTCCCGTTTCCTGGGTTCGACCCGCTGGCAGGCGATCTTCGTCGAGTGGGTGATCCTCATCGTGTGTGCCTGCGTCGTGGTCCTGCGCGGCCTCGAATACGCGATCTTCAGCGTCACGCCGGGTCTCGATGCGCACGCCTCGGCCCTGCACTTCCCGCTCACAGCCTGGCTCGGCGCGCTCTTCGTGGGTGCCGCCTCGTCCTCGGCCACCTCGCTGGCGAACGCGATCGTGCTGGTCAGCGCCCTGAAGGTCCTCACCTCCATGACCTGGCTGACGGTCATCGGCATCCAGACCGGCATGGGCGTCGCCTGGCACCGCTTCGTCGCGATCCTCAACCTGTACACGCGCCGAAACGCCGACGGCACGAAGTCCCTGGGGCCGGCCGACCACATGCTTATCGGTGGAAAGCCCGTGACCAGCGAGGATGACTTCGACTCTATCCCCGAGGACGCGGTCCTGGGCGTGGGGACGGTCGAGGATTTCTCGTGGAAGGCACGCCTGGACCTGTATTCGTGCACCGAGTGCGGACGCTGCCAGGAGCTGTGCCCCGCGTGGAACACGCAAAAGCCCCTGTCCCCCAAGCTGCTCATCATGGGACTGCGGGACCACATGGAGTCCGCCTCCAACGTGCAGATCGTCGAGCAGGAAGCCGGACCCCAGAAGCTCGAAGAGGGCGAGCTACTCCTCGACAAGGGCGTGCCGGCCTCGCCGCATTCCTTCGATCTGGTCTCCGTCCTGTCCCTGTCGGGCGCGACCGGCCCCGAGGGCGTCTCCGCGGTGACCGCTCCCCTGGTCCCCGAGGTCGTCTCCGAAGAGGTCTTGTGGGACTGCACGAACTGCGGTGCCTGCGTCGATCAGTGCCCCGTCGACATCGAGCACATCGACCACATCCTCGACCTGCGCCGCCACCAGGTCCTCATGGAGGGCGCTTTCCCCCGCGAGCTGGGCCGCGCCTTCCGCGGCATGGAATCTAAGGCGAACCCCTACAACCAGAGCGCGCGCAAGCGCATGGACTGGGCGAAGAAGCTGGACTTCGACATCCCCGTCGTCGGCGAGGACATCGAGGACGCCTCGCAGGTCGACTACCTGTTCTGGGTGGGTTGCGCGGGCGCCTATGACGACACGGCGAAGAAGACCAGCGCCGCCATCGCCGAGCTGCTGCACACGGCGGGCGTGTCCTTCGCGGTCCTGGGCTCGGGCGAGTCCTGCACGGGTGACCCGGCCCGCCGCGCCGGCAACGAGGCGCTCTTCCAGATGCTGGCCGCCCAGGCGATCGACACGCTTAAGGAGGCCAAGCCCCAGAAGATCGTCGTGTCTTGCGCACACTGCTTTAACACGATCGCCGGCGAGTACCCGGAGCTGGGTGGCTCCTTCGACGTCGTCCACCACACGCAGCTCCTCAACCGCCTGGTTCGCGACGGCCTGCTCACGCCCGTAGCCCCCACAGCTGCCTCCACGGCCGAGGACACCGCGGGCGAGGCCGGGGCGCAGCCTTCGGGCGGCGCTGCCTCGATCGGGGCACCCCTGAAGGTCACGTACCACGACGCATGCTTCCTGGGACGCCACAACCGCGTCTACGAGCCTCCGCGCGAGCTCGTGGGCTCCCTGCCGAACGTGGAACTCGTCGAGATGCCACGCAACCGCGACCGCGCGATGTGCTGCGGCGCGGGCGGCGCGCACGCTTGGTTCGAGGAGACGCGAGGAGTGCGCATCGCGGACGCCCGCATCGTCGAGGCCGCATCCACGGGCGCGGACGTCGTCGCGACGGCCTGCCCCTTCTGCTCGCAAATGCTCGGCTCCGCGTCTGGTTCCTCCGCCGGTTTCGTCTCCTCCGACGCCGCCGACCAGGGGGCCGAGGACGCCACGGCCGCAGCGGGCGGGAAGCTCCCGGAGGTGCGGGACGTGGCCGTCATGCTCCTGGAGTCCGTCAAGCGCGGACAGTAGCCCCGCGCGCCTCAGACGAAAGGGCGGCCCCGCAGGAAAACCTGCGGGGCCGCCCTTCAACGTGACAGCGATCAGTCCTCAACGCCGACGATGACGTTGGAAGCCTTGATGACGGCGACGGCCTTGGAGCCAACGGTCAGGCCGAGCTCCTCGATGGCGGCGTTCGTGATCGACGAGGAGATGACCAGGCCAGGAGCGACCTCAATCTTGACGATGCCATTGACGGCACCCTCACAGACCTCAACCACGGTACCGGGAAGCTGGTTGCGTGCGGAGAGCTTCATAACGTATGCCCTTTCGTTAGTCGGATTGCAGGCATAGAAACCCTAACGGAGGCGAGAGCCGCCGTCTACGGACAACGCCTAGCCCTCGTCCTCCGGGGAGATCTCTTCGAGGCCAACCAGGAATCCGTCCTCGTCGATGACGTTGCCACCCGCCAGGGTCGCGATCATCCCGGCGGCCTTCTCGATGTCCTGCGTGGAGCGCAGGCGTTCGAGGCGCGACGTACGGCTCATCGTGCCGACACCGGGCGTCGGCGCGGACGTAGGCAGCCAACGAATCTGGTACTCGATGATGGCTCCAGCGGTCCACGGCTCCCAGCGCAGCACTCGCGGCGGCGTGGGCACGGCATGGACCTCGATCATCATGTCCGAGCGGTGCCCGATCGGGCTCATGAGGGCGTAACCGTCGACGACCTGCGGCTTGTCCCGCTGGGCCTCAAGTTCCTCGCGGGCCTTTGCGAGCTTGGAGGCGATGTCCTTGCGAACCGGGCCCATTTCGGCCTTCAGCTTCTCGATCTGTGCGACCTGCGCGGGGCTGAGCGGAGCGGGCTTGGGTGCCTCGGGCGTGATGTCGCGCGCGTCCTTCATCTGCTCAAATCCAGCCCGCTCACGCATCGCGGAGAGCAGGTCCTCGGGGTTGATCCAGCGCGGAGAGTACACCGTCAGGTTCACGGCCGAGTCGGCGTCGGGGACCATCACATAGCCGCTGCCGGCGAGGCGTAGGCCGCCGGCGAGGCGTCGGGCCATGCGGCGCAGCGCCTCAAGCACGCGGTATTCCAGGCCCGTGGGCACGCCGTCGGGGAACGCCTTGTCCCAATCGCCCATCATGCCGTTGCTCTGCTGGCGGGCATGGGCCTGCGGGCAGCGCAGGACCCACGCGTTCGTCAGCGAAGCCGGGGTGCCCAAGGCTGCGCGGGTCGGCTGGTCGAGAGTCCACGGACCCTCGAGCTCGGCTTCCGAGGAGAGGCGCAAACGCCCCGGCGCGATCCATCCGGCCTCGTCCCACATGGAGATTGCGAGGGCCTCGAGCTCAGCGGGGTCAACCGCGTCCGAGACGAGAAAGATGTGGTGGCTGCGGGCGTCCTCGAGGTCGATGACTCCGGCGGGTTCATCCAGCTCGATGGCCGCGGCGATCGGGACGGCAGCCTCGGCGCTGGTCACCTCGCCGTCTGCGGCGATCTGAAAGGCGGCGTCCGTCGATGTGATCGTCGTCAGCCCGACATTCGTCTGGGTGAGCGGATTATCCGTAGAACTCACAGGCGTCGGATCGGCGAAAGAATGCGGGGCGGCGGCCATGCGCTCCTTGAGGGAACGCCTCACCGGCGAGGCCTGGGGGGCCTCGTCCCTGTTGGTGGTCTGCTCGCTGCGGGGAGTCATACCCGGCAGGGCGACACCCTGGATGACGCCTGTGCGCGTCGGGGAAGGCACGACCGGGGGGATACCAACCGGCGCCTCGCCGCTACCGTTGCCATGCGCGGCACTGCTCGCCTGCGGAACCCCCATAACGGGTGTCGGCGCGGGCGGCTCCGGCGCAGGCGGAGCCTGCAGGTTGGCGGGTTCCGGAGGTGGCGGATAGCTCAGCTCGCGGGCCGCACGCTCAGCGCGCTCTGCACGCATGCGTTCACGCCGGGACGGGGGCGGAGGAGGAAGGGCAGGCATCATCGTCACCGTTCGATCCGCGTGCGCGTGAAGCGCTCGTGGGTGCGCGACGGGGTGGGGCCCCGCTGGCCCTGATAGTGAGAGCCCAGGCCCTGCGAGCCGTAGGGATGCTCAGCCGGGGACGACAGGTCGAAGAAGCACAGCTGCCCGATCTTCATGCCCGGGTAGAGCAGGATCGGCATCGTCGCCGTATTCGACAGCTCGAGGGTCACGTGGCCGGAGAAACCCGGATCGATGAAGCCGGCGGTCGAATGCGTGAGCAGGCCGAGGCGGCCCAGCGATGACTTGCCTTCCAGGCGCGCGGCAATGTCCTCACCCAGGGTCACGAGCTCATACGTAGCACCCAGGACGAACTCACCGGGATGCAGCACGAAAGGCTGGTCGGGTCCCACGTCCACCAGGTGGGTGAGGTCCGACTGATCCGCCGCGGGGTCGATCACCGGGTAGCGGTGGTTATCGAAGAGGCGGAACAGGCGATCCAGGCGCACGTCAATGCTGGCTGGCTGAACCAGGTCGCGGTCCAGCGGGTCGAGCTGAATACGCCCGGAGTCCAGGGAGGCCTTGATGTCGTGGTCACTGAGCAGCATGAATCGATTGTCGCATACTCAGCGCCACGACAACAGCCTCAGGGTCACTGCAGGGGCACACCCTGCGCGTCGTACGCGTAAGAACCGGAGCGCATGAGGATCATGATGAGCTCAATGAGGACCCACACGCCGGTGATGGGAGCACCGAAGACGGTGATCGTCAGGACCAGCTGAATGATGCCTCGAGTGGTGTAGCCCAGGTAGAAGTTGTGGATACCGAAGCCACCCAGGAAGATTCCCAGGAGCAAGGCAACCATCCACTGCTTAGGGGCACCAGCGACGACGGGCTGGGCGTACGCGGTCTGGGCGTAACCGGGCTGGCCGTAGGCCTGCTGGCCCGCCGCGTAAGCTGCCTGCTCGAAGCCGGGCTGACCGTAGGCCTGCTGGCCCGCCGCGTAAGCTGCCTGCTCGAAGCCGGGCTGACCGTAGGGGGCCTGGGAGTTCGTCTCGGGGCCGGGGACACCGTAGGCAGGCTGCTCCGCCTGCGCGTAGGCGTCGGCCGCAGGCACGTCATAGGCCGTGCCGTACGTGGTCGAGCCGGGGGTCGCCGTGGCTTCATCGAAAGACGGGGCCGAGGCCTGGGGGAAGGTCGGCGCCTCTGGCGCTGGAACCTCAGGGGCGGGGACCTCAGGCGCTAGGACCTCAGGCGCGCTGACCTCGGCGGCTGCTTCAAACGAGGGAACGTCAGGAACACTGATCTCAGCGGCAGTCTCAAAGGCCGGGACCTCGGGCGCGGGGATCTCAGCGGCGGCCTCAACCTCGGGCGCGTCGGGAATCGAGAAATCGGCCGAGGGAACCTCGGGGACCGTAACCTTCGCAGGATCCTGAGGGCTGGAGGGGCTGGCCTGCGGGTCGGGCATCGTCATGGGAGAGCCTTTCGATTGTCGTGGGGCCGCGGACGGCCGTACTCATACAGCCTAGCGTGCACCGGCTGATGCACGGAAGCTAGGTACACCCCGAAACCCCCCTGATTGATCCCGGATGCCCCACCACACCATCGTGACAAAAAAGCGTGGGGCCCGGCTTCAAGCCGGGCCCCACGCATCAAGTTGTTAGCGCGCGCTCACTGCGCGCACAGGCACAACTCAGACGGTGGGAACGCCGTTGGCGTCCTTCTCGTAGATCCACTTGCCCATGAAGGTCATGACGGCGCACGCGAGGGAAGCGAGGCCAACGAGGCAGACGAGCAGGTAGCCGATGCCGCCGATCAGACCGCTGTCCATCGCGCCACCGATCATCATGAGGACGTAACTGCCGATCATGGCGGCAACGCGGATCGCGCCGATCTTCATGTGGCCGAGGTAGAAGTCACCGGCGGCAATACCACCGAGGAACAGGTTGAGCAGGCCGGCGATCATGCGGGACTTGCCCTGGCCGGGGGTGTTGAACGAGGGCATCTGAGGAGCGGACATTAAAGTCTCCTGTACTTGATGGGGCCCACAAGGGGCGTCTTTCGAAAACATGGTCAGACTAGCGAACGTTTTTGCTTTTGTACAACATCCGCCCCCTTTTATGTCGCACATCACATCATAATTCTCTTCGTTCGTCACGGTGCGCAGTTATTTCATACACTGACTAGGTGTTCATAAATCCTACGGCGGAGGCCTCTCACGCACTCCTGAGCAAGCTGCCTGAATGGTTCGCGACACATAAGCGCGATCTACCTATGCGCGCAGCCGACGTCTCCGATTGGGGAAGCCTCGTCTTCGAGATCATGAGCCAGCAAACGCCGATTTCTCGCGTTCAGCCAATCTGGATCGAGTGGATGGAACGCTGGCCGACCCCCGCGGATCTAGCCACCGCCTCGTCGGCCGACATCATTGTTGCCTGGGCAAACCTGGGATACCCATCGCGCGCCCTGCGCCTCAAAGCATGTGCCACTGCGATCGTCGAGAAGCACGGCGGCGAGGTCCCCCTCACCATGAAGGACCTGACCCTCCTCCCGGGCGTCGGCGTCTACACGGCCTCCGCACTGCTGGCGTTCCGCCACGGGATCCGCGTCCCGGTCCTCGACACAAACGTTCGGCGCGTGCTGGTCAGGTTTTTGGACGGCAGGGAGTTCCCTCCCCACACCACGCCCTCAAAGGCCGAAACATCCCGGGCCGACGTATTGTTACCCGAAAATGGTCACGACGCGGCCGACGTGAGTTTGTCACTCATGGAATTCGGTGCCCTGGTATGCACCCAGCTCAGCCCGTCGTGCAACGAGTGCACGATCCGCACGAACTGCGCGTGGGCAAGCGCCGGCTACCCCAAGGACGAGAAGCGCCCCACTCCCCAACCTTACGCGGGCACAGACCGCCAGGCCCGCGGCCGCATCATGAAAGCCCTGCGCACCGCACACTTCGAGGGCTCGGAAGGCCTGACCAAGCGCCGCGTGCTCGACGTCGCCCGCATCGACGGCGGCGACCGCTACCAACCCACCCGCGTATACCGCGCCCTCATCAAGGAGGGCATGATCGTCTACGACGAAGACTCCAAGCGCGTCACCCTACCACGTTAACGCGCAGGGACGAGGCCGGGGCTAGCCCCACGGTACGGGCGCACAAGCGGAAGCGGACCACCGCCTCGTTTATCGACACTCAGTAGCGGATCGCGTCGATCGGCTTGACACGCACAGCCGCGAACGCCGGAATGATGCCACACAGCGCGCCGATGCTCGTCGATATCGCGACACCCGCGATAGCGGCGCCTGCAGGGAACGCCGGCGTATCACTGAGGTGGACACCCATCGCTTCAAGGGGCAGGAAGCGGACGACGACGACCGCGATACCCACACCGACGACACCGGCGACGAAGGTCGCGACGACCGACTCCATGAAGACGGCGAAGAAGACGCGCGTCGCGGAGGCACCAACTGCGCGGCGAATGCCGATCTCGCGCACGCGCTGGCGCACGGTCACGATCGCGACGTTAAGCAGGCCCAGTGCGCCCAGGAACACGATGATGCCGCCGATGATCATGATGACGGTGGAGATCGTGCCCAGCTGTTCCTCACCCGTGTCCAAGCGCTCCCCGCCGGAGATGGAGACCCGCCACCCCTCGCCAAGGATCGAGGCCAGGGCGCGCGGCAGTGTCTCGCGGGCCTGATCGGCGTTCTCGGTGCCGACCCAGGCGATCATGGACGGAGAGCTCATCTGCGGGAAGGAGACTCGGGCAGCGTCGTAGTGGGCGAACACAGTGGGCATATCGAAGGAGCTCGTCGCCTTGGTGACGCCAACGACTCGCATCGCGGTACCGTCGCTCGTGTGCAGGACGATCGGAACCTGGTCGATGGGTGCGCGACCCAACTGCTTCCACAGCGTTTCGGAGATGACGACGGGGGTCAGCCGCTGATCCGCGTCGGCCTGGGACACCCAGCGTCCGGCCAGCAAGCGCGTTCGGAAGATGACCTCATAGGAGGGGTCCACACCCTGGAATGTCACGCCGTCGATCATGTCGGCAATGTTTGCGAGGGGATAGCCGCGGAACTGGCCGCTGGCCCTCGCCTGGCGCACCTCGACGATATCGCCACTGCCGCTGGAGAAACGCGACCAGTAGTGGATGTCCGTGCGCTCAGCAAGGGTCGTCATTGCCTCGCCGACGGCGTCCTTATCGTCGGGTCGCTTGGCGGCCTGCGCGCCGTCGGGCGAGGAGGGGCCGCTCGTGTCCTGGTAGGGGCCGCTCGATGCCGACGCCGCCGAGTTGGACGAGGAGTTTTCGGGGTTCAGGCGCAGGGTGACGGAGCGGCCCTCGTAGAGTTCGGCGAGTTCGCGCGAGGATTGCAGGATGAGGTCGCCGAGCGCGATGACGATCGTCATGGCGGCCACGGCCGCGACCACGCCGACGAGCGACAGGACGACGCGCGCCTTCTGGACCTTTACCTCACCCCAGGCCTCGATGAGGGCACCCAGGATCTGACTGACAGCGTTCACAGCTCACCCTCCTGCGACGTCAAGGGGGACGAGGCCCGCTCGGCTACCGGGTCTGCCTCGGGCGGCAACGGAGGCTCGGCTGACGCGGGACCTGCCACCGCCTGCTCACCCGAGTGCTCAGCCTCCCCGCGGTCAGCGAGAGCGGAGGGGTCCTCGACCTCGTGCAGGGTGCCGTCGTAGAGCTCGTAGGCCCGCGATGCCCGCGCGGCCACGGCCATGTCGTGCGTAATGACGATGAGCGCGGCGTTGGATTCGCGGGCAACCTCCTCCAAGAGGGCCATCACGAGGCGGCCGGTGTCCGGGTCGAGGGCCCCCGTCGGCTCGTCGGCGAGGATGACTCGCGGGCGGCGCACCAGGGCGCGCGCGATCGCGATGCGCTGCTGTTCGCCGCCGCTCATCTCGCCCGGGTAGGAGTCCGCGCGCTCGCTCAGGCCAACGCGATCGAGCATGTCGATGGCGATCGAGCGCCTTCGCAGCAGCTGCGGGCCGGGAGCGTACAGGAGGGGAACCTCGACGTTTTCGGCGGCCGTGCGCGCAGAAAAGATGTTGAACTGCTGGAACACGAAGCCGAAGTCTTCCCCTCGCATGCGCGCGCGGCGCCCCTCGCCCAGGCGCGTCGTGTCCACGCCGTCCAGCTCGTAGGTTCCCGAGGTGGGGGTATCCAGCAGGCCGATGATGTTGAGCATCGTGGACTTGCCGGTGCCCGAGCGGCCCACGATGGAGACGTGCTCACCCTGGGCGACGTCCAGGTTGACGCCGCGCAGAATGTGTAGGTCCTCCCCGTCAGGTAGGGTCACCGTGCGGGTCACGTCCCGCAGGCACACGAGACTCATCGCGTGCCCGCCGTGTCGCCCACGCCTCCGGCCATGCCACCGTAGGGGCCGGAAGGGCCATCCTCGTTGTCCTTGTTCGAGGTCGGGGTGAACTCGAGGATCTCCTCGCCTTCCGTCAGGCCCTCCTTGACCTCGATCATCTTGCCATCCGTGATCCCCAGGGTGACGGCGCGCTTGTCCGGCTTGGACGGGTCGGAGGTCGGCAGGTAGACGGATCCGGATTGGTAGCGCCCCTCGACCGCGGAGATCGGCACCGCAAGGACATTCGTCGCCGATCCGGCCGTCATCTCGAGGGTCACCTGCAGGCCCGCAAAAACCGTCTGATCGGAGGGGATCGCGCAGCGCGCCTTCAGGTCCGTCGAGGCCGAAGCACCGTTGTCGTTCCCCGCATTCGTCTTGGGATCCTGCTGCTTGCTGGTCGGGCTCACCAGCTTGACGCCCGAGCACTCGAAGGGCGCAGGGCCGTTCTTAATGGTGACCGTGGCCGTCGAAGGAGCGTCCTGGAGGCGGTACATCTGATCCGCGCTGAGCGAGGCGACCGCGGAGAAGGTCGCGGGTGCGATCGTCGCGACCGTGTCGCCGATCGCGAACTGCTGGCCGACGAGCACACCCGTCGACACCGTCCCATCGCCGGGGGACACGACGGTTTCGTACTTGTAGGTCGGCTCGGAGGTCTCGACGTTCACGTTGCCTTCCTCGTCGGTGACCTGTCGGGTCTCGCCCGGGAATTCCTTGCGGATCTGGACGATGGCGTCACCCTTGGAGATCGTGTCGCCATCGTTGACGAAGGTGCGCACGACGTTGCCGTCAAGAGTCGCGCGGGCGACGACCGGCTCGTCGGCTTGGATCGTTCCCGTCACGCTCACCGTGTTCGTAATGTCGGCGCGGCCAACCCCGATCGTCATCTGCCCGAAGTTGCCACCCGGTTCGATACCATCGCCTCCCTCATCCTCCGCGGCTGCGGGGAAGAACGCGAACTTCACCAAGGACACGGCGATAACTACCCAGGCGAGAACCTTGATAACGTCGAGCACTTGAGCGGTGCGGGTCTTGTGCGCCACGTGGGCCTCCTTCGATGAACGGCGTTGCTCAATTGTAAGGTGCGCCTCATCCACGCAGCAACGCATCCCCATCTTCTCAGGGTAATTTCAGGGGCCGCGCCGCCGGGTGGGCGGCGAGCACACGACCCCCTACCATGGGTAACACACCAACGAAAGGCAGTCCATGATCCGCCGCGCCACCCCCGCAGACGCCGAGGCACTGTCCACCCTCTCGCGCACCTGTTTCACGCAGACTTTCGGCCACCTCTACGACCCCGCTGATCTGGCGGCCTTCCTCGACGAGGAATACTCCCCGGGCGTTCTTCGCGCTGAGCTCGAGGATCCTCACCGGGCGACGTGGCTGCTCATCGACGACGCGAGCGAGGCCGCCGCACAGCCCGACTCCTCCACGGCCGACCACCCGACCGCGCCGGATCCCGCTTCCGAGGCCCCAACCTCGTCGGATTCTCAGTCATTCATCGGCTACGTGACCGCCTGTCCCGCGCACCTGCCCCACCCGGACGCGGGGCCGGGCGACGGGGAGATCCAGCGCCTCTACATCCTGGAGGGCCACCAGGGTGGCGGCCGCGGGACTTCCCTGCTCAACACCGCGCTTCAGTGGCTCGAGCGCGACGGTCCGCGCACCCTGTGGATCGGAGTGTGGAGCGAAAACTACGGCGCTCAGCGTTTCTATGCCCGGCACGGTTTCGAGGTCGTCGGCGAATACTCCTTCATGGTGGGCAATCACGCCGACCACGAGCTGATTACGCGACGCCTCCCGCGAGCGCTCGATGCCTGAGCGGTGCGGACATAGATGAGGGCCCCGAGGCGTGACGCCTCGGGGCCCTGTCAGCTAGTTGCGCGCGGTCACTTCTGCTCGGACTCGGCGATCTTCTTGCGCACGTCGTCCATGTCCAGGTTCTGGATCTGGGAGATCAGGTCCTCCAGCGCGGACAGCGGCAGGGCACCGGACTGGCGGAACACCGCGACGCCATCGCGGAACGCCATGAGGGTCGGGATCGAGGTGATCTGCGCGGCCATCGCCAGCTGCTGCTGGTCATCCGTGTCGATCTTGCCGAACACGACGTCCGGGTACTTCTCGGAGGCTTCTTCGAAGATGGGGCCGAACTGGCGGCACGGGCCGCACCAGGTCGCCCAGAAATCGACGAGGACGATGCCCTCGCCAGACACAGTCTGCTCGAAGTTTTCCTGCGTGAGGGTGACGGTAGCCATGATTCTCCTGTTGTCGCCGGCTTATCCGACGGTCGTTGGGGCGGGGCGTGGGGCCTCGCGTGAACTGTTCTATTCAACGGGCGCGGCGCGCCCTCTATTCCCCTGAAGGGAGAGCGGAGGCAGTGACCTGACGCACGTTCTTCTCCGAGGCACCCAGGCCTCGCAAAATAAAGGTCTCTACTAGGACGAGCGCAGACTCGCGATGCACCGGATCCTTGGGAAGGCGCTGGCCCTGCAGAGTCGCGTGGATGAGGTGAACCGCGCCGAGTGTGTTCTGTTCTGCAATCAGCCCGCGATCCATGGCCTCGTCGAGAATACCGATGAGCACCTCGCCGACGAGGCCCGCATGGTCATGGAGGTGGGAGGCTCCGCGCCCGGACATATGACGGCGCAAACCCATGCCGGCCTTCACGTGGTAGCGGCCGATCATCTGCAGGTGGGAGCGAATATAGATGCGCAGGCGCATGAGGGGATCCGGCTCGGCCTCGAGGCACCGCGTCAGGACACGCGCGAACTCAGTCGTCACCTCGCGCATATAGGCGAGCAGGAGCACCTCTTTGTCCGCGAAATGGTTGTAGACCGCCGTGCGTCCGACGCCCGCGCGCTCGGCGATCTGACTCATGGTGATCGACTCGAAGGACTGCTCCCCCATGAGCGTCCCGAGAGCCTCGAAGAGGCGCGCACGGGTCAGCTCGCGGTGAGAGGCGAGGGACTCCCCAATAATCTTCGGCATGCGCACATTCTGACACCATTGCCCTATGTGTCGTCAAATGATGCAGGCTCGGGGGTTGCGCTGCGCATTCGCGCGGCGTGCGACGCGACACGTCATGCGGCGCGCACGCAGAGCCGACTAGCTCCGGAACGTCAGCGAACGCATCGGGCGACCACGGCCTCGACGATCGGCAGATCGGCGACGATCCACGGCAGATCACCCAGGTCGGCCAGCGGGACCCACCGGGCCTCCAGGTGATCGACACCCGCGCTCGGAGCCCGCGAGCCTGGCGCGACCTCGGCGAGCCACACGCCCATGACGCGCCCTCCCAGGATCGGCCACCACTGCCCACCCTCGGGACACACGCGCTCGCCGATGATCAGGTGGGTGCCGAGCTCCTCGACGATCTCGCGCTCAAGGGCGGCCTCGGGGTCTTCGCCCTCCTCTACCTTGCCTCCGGGCAGCTCGAATTGGCCGCGCAGCTCCTCGGGATACGCGCGCGAGCATGCGAGCAGCATCGTGGGCGCACTCAGCGAATCGACAATCGCGGCCGCCACCACGGGACGAGGCATGGGAACTCCAATCAGTTGGGCGACCCCAGTGTATCTGGCCTGCGGGAGCACACTGCGCAGGGATCGCAGACGGCGGCGCAGCGATCGCAGACGGCGGCGCAGCGACGGGGAGGCGAGTTGCGCATTGAATGCACCCATCATGACACCGGTTGCGCGGCTATCCGGGCAGCCCACACACCACCGTCGCCACCCGTCGTGCTCCCATCCGCCGGACGCCCCGGGGCTCACCAGCCTCGACAGGCTACGACGTGCGCACCGTGAGGCATCCTCCGCACACTCCGAGACTCACCACACTTCCACCGCACACCCCGGGACTCACCACGCATCAGCCACACGCCTGGGGCTCAACCCACAGGTTGGCGCGGCCGATAGCCACCCCTGCCGCCCGACTACCCATACACTCGGCACGTCAACACCAACCACCCCGGGACTCACCACGCATCCACCGCACGCCCCGGGACTCACCACGCATCCACCGCACGCCCCGGGACTCAAACCAGGGTTGACGCACCGGATAGCGGCCGTGCCACCCGACTACCCATACACTCGGCACGCCAACACCACTACTCATCACACCCCATCCGGCCAACCCGCAGAGCAACCCAACCGACGCCGGTTGCGCGGCTGTCCGGCGTGAGGATATGATCGACGGGTCGATTCCTTCGGGGCGATGAATTGCGGGCGTAGTTCATCGGTAGAATGGAAGCTTCCCAAGCTTCAGAGGCGGGTTCGATTCCCGTCGCCCGCTCCACTCCCGCCCGGCGCTGCGCCGGGCGGTTTTGTTGTGCCCGCGTGGCGAGCCCGCGGCGTACCGAGCGCGACAGGGGCGCTTGGGATAGAACTCACCTAGCAAGAGCCACGCGGCACGAACCTCAGCACATAGCCCACCCAACCAAGACCACGCAACAACGCTTTCGGCACACAACTCTGCTTTCCCGCTCCAACCGGCCTGTGTTGACGCATTTTGCTCGTGACAGGAGAGTCGCATCCCGTTTTAGTCAACGACAAGCCGACTAAGGAACATTTCCTCCGCAGAAGCCTCAGCAACATCACGGGCATAATCGAAACAACACCCCGCCATGACACACGGCGCGGCGCGGCACGGCACGGCACGGCACGATGAAACATCCATCGACCCAGCGCATCAAAAACTCCCAATTCTCAACTATTCTGACCTCGCTGGGGCAATCGTTCTGCCACCACATCCGCAACGCACCCCGGTCCTGACCTTGCCTGTCCACTTCGAGGCACCAACAGCATGAGCTGCCTGCGTGACGTTCAAACCATCAGCAAGAGCCCGGACATACTCCCGATGTCGAGCCTGACACGCCTCACGTCGGGAGGGGTACTCAACCCCCTGAAAAACACGACCAACACCGGCCACGACGAATTCCTTCACCAAGATCCGTTGCAACCACCACTAGAACCTAGACAGCATCCTTGCTAGATAACGGTGGCATCGAGTAGCGTCCCGCTGAAATCAGCGATGCCTCTCACCGGACTCATCTACAAGCAGATGAAACCAGTGCCACCACCGTCGGGAGACACAGGCTGCTGGATGAAACCCCCAGCACCTCTGTCGGCGAAAAATGCCCCAAAAACAGCCGTTTATGATCAACAGAGGTGCCAACGGTTGCAATCCAAGGGAAAAAGCACCGACAAAGGTGCCAACGGTTGCACCCCAGAGAGAAGAAGCACCAACAAAGGTGCCACCAGTTTCACCACAACGTGGGTGAGTATCAGCAGTTCACTGCGACCTTCAGATTGCATCACCCATCCAGCAACAAAGGTGCCAACGGTTGCACCCCAGAGAGAAAGAGCACCAACAAAGGTGCCACCAGTTTCACCACAACGTGGGTGAGTATCAGCAGTTCACTGCGACCTTCAGATTGCATCACCCATCCAGCAACAAAGGTGCCAACGGTTGCACCCCAGAGAGAAAGAGCACCAACAAAGGTGCCACCAGTTTCACCACAGAGCAAGAAAGCCTGACAAGGTGTCAGAGGATTCAACCCATCGGGACGAATCAACACGATCAGAAGGTGTTGAATGTTCCCGATCGGGTGCATACCTCACCCCAACAAGCATTGTCATGAATTTGGAGGCCAAAAGCCACTCATTGTGCCCTGGACAGTGCCGAGGCCCGACCACGATGCCCGTCGGCGGCAGCCTGGCCATGTGAGGCTCGGGCAGCTCGACCTGAGCACGGGCCCTTGGATGGCGGATATCCGGAGGACCGATCCTTCTCACATAGGCAGGAAGCACGCGGATAGGTTGCGACGATGCGGATAGGTTATCGCGATGCGGATAGGTCAATAAGCTATCCGCATCCTCATAACCTATCCATATAGCAATATCCTATCCGCGTACATAACCCATCGGCGTGCAAAACCCACCCCGGAGCACCGCTCCTTCGCCGTGCGAACCAACAGCCCACCATTCCGATGCCTCTCATGGCGACATACCCCGCGCGCCCCGAAGCACCCGCCTCGCCGTCGCTGGCAGGCTCCCAATCCGGATCGGAGATAACAAACCGGATCGGAGATAACACTCCGGATAGGTTATGACGTTCTGAATGCGAACCTAACCTATCCAGAACAGCCACTCCCATCCAGATGACAACTTCCCATCCAGAACGCATAGCCCACCCGAAACGGGAGCAGCACGAGACTTGCACGCCCCCTGCGCTCCAAGTAGCCAATCGCTGGGCCACGCCGCTGGGCCACGCGGCCTGCGGAGCCACGCCGCAGTGGCGGCGGGTGGCGGCAAGGCCAGGACGAGCCTCGAGATCAACCACTCCAAGCCGCTGTACCGCGTGGCCTGCAGGGCATGGCCCCGGTGGCGGCGGGTGGCGGCAAGGCCAGGACGAGCCTCGAGATCAACCACTCCGAGTCGCAGGCGCGCGTGTGGCAATCTCGCGGGCGGGCCACTGCCCAGCGACACAAGCAAAGGCCCGGCACAACCAACCAGTCCAGCGTCCCAACCTGACCATTTAGCCCGGCAACACAACCCGGCAACACAACCCGGCAACACGAACGCGCGGCAGCCCGCAGGGCCGCCGCGCGTTCGTCACACAGTTTTGGGCCATTCATGGCACCGGGGAACAGTCCTCACGCGACGCGCACAACACGCACAACGCGCGCTATAAGCAGCCGAGGACCGAGTAATCAGCGCATGCGCGAAGCCACCACCTCGGCGACCTGGACAGCGTTGAGGGCGGCGCCCTTACGCAGGTTGTCGCCGGAAACGACGAGCACAAGTCCGCGGTTGCCGGGCACAGCCTGGTCGTGGCGGATGCGGCCCACGAGGACCTCGTCGCGGCCAGCGGCCTCGAGCGGGGTGGGAACGTCAACGACGCGAACGCCGGGAGCCTCGGACAGCAGAGCGCGCGCCTGGTCGGGCGTGATGTCGCCGGCGAACTCGGCGTGGATGGTCAGGGTGTGGCCGGTGTAGACGGGCACGCGCACGCAGGTGCCAGACACCGCCAGTTCGGGAGCGTGCAGGATGCGGCGCGACTCGTTGCGCAGCTTCTGTTCCTCGTCGGTCTCCTCGCTGCCGTCGTCGACGATGGAGCCGGCGAGCGGGACGACGTCGAAGGCGATGGGCGCGACGTACACGCCCGGCTCGGGTAGGGTGACGGCGCGGCCGTCGAGGGCAAGGCCCGCGAGATCCTGCTTGACGCCGGCCTCGATCTGACTGGTCAGCTCGGCAACGCCTGCGCGGCCCGACCCGGACACGGCCTGGTAGGAGGACACGAAGAGGCGCTTGATCCCGCCGGCCGCCTCGACGAGGGGTGCCAGGACGGGCATGGCCGCCATGGTCGTGCAGTTGGGGTTCGCGATGATGCCCTTGGGGCGGTTCTCGACGTCGTCGGGGTTGACCTCGGACACGACGAGCGGGACCTCAAGGTCCTTACGCCACGCGGAGGAGTTATCGACGACGACCGCGCCCGCGGCCGCGAACTTGGGAGCGTACTCGCGCGAGGCGGTGGCGCCCGCGGAGAACACGGCAATGTCGATGCCGGAGTAGTCGGCCGTCGCCACGTCCTCGACCACAATGTCTTGCCCCTTGAATGTCAGGGTCTGGCCCGCGGAACGCGCGGACGAGAAGAATCGAATCGTCTCGACCGGGAATCCCCGCTCCTCCAGCAGGGTGCGCATGACTCGGCCGACCTGGCCGGTGGCGCCGACGACGGCGACATTGAATCCACTCATGGTGTTCTCCTTGTGTTGGTGCGCGCGCCCATACGACGGGGCGAACGCTGGGTGAAATCTAGGGGGACGACGGGCAAACTCTCGGGGAGCTCCGGGAGCGCACCGACAAGCGGGGCCGGCCCGGGCCTCGTCCGTGGAGGGTCAGCGGCCGGTGCCGCCGTAGACAACCGCCTCGGTTTCGGAGGCGTCCAGGCCGAAGGCGGTGTGGACGGCCTGCACGGCGCGATCGAGGTCTTCGAGGCGGGTGACCACCGAGATGCGGATCTCGGAGGTGGAGATCAGGTCGATGTTGATGCCCGCGTCAGACATGGCGCTGAACAGGCGCGCGGAGACGCCGGGGTTGGTGCGCATGCCGACGCCGACGAGGCTGAGCTTGCCGATGTTGGGGTTGTAGCGCAGCTCATTAAAGCCGATCTCGTCGTGGTGGGCTTCGAGGGCGTCGAGGGCCTTGCGCGCGTCACCCTCGGGCAGGGTAAAGGTGATGTTGGCCTTCGTTGGGTCCGACACCGGAATGTTCTGGACGATCATGTCGATGTTGGCACCGACCTCGGCGACGACGGCGAAGACGCGGGCGGCGACGCCGGGACTGTTCGGCACGTCGGTGACGGTGATCTTGTCCTGCGAGCGGTCGTGAGCGATACCGGAGATGACGGGCTTTTCCATGGCGTTTTCCTCTGGGGACTTCAGGGCGGCGTCGGGCACGAGGCCCTTGAGTTCGGGGTTTGCGGGGGCGTCGGAGATCCAGGTCCCGTTCTTTTCGGAGAACGAGGAGCGCACGTGCAGGGGGACTCCGTAGCGGCGGGCGAATTCGACTGCCCGCAGGTGGAGAATCTTGGCGCCGTGCGCGGCCATTTCCAGGGTTTCTTCCTGGGTGAGGGTGCGCAGGCGGTGAGCCTTGGGGACGATGCGCGGGTCGGCGGAGAAAAGGCCGTCGACGTCCGTGTAGATCTCGCACACGTCGGCGTGCAGGGCTGCGGCCAGGGCGACGGCGGTCGTGTCGGAGCCTCCGCGGCCCAGCGTGGTCACGTCGTCGTCCTTGGAGATGCCCTGGAAGCCGGCGACGATGGCGACCTGGCCGTCCTTGACGGCGCGGGCGACTCGTTCGGGGACCATGCCGACGATCTGTGCGGCACCAAAGCGGCTGTCGGTCTGGATGCCGGCCTGCGCGCCGGTGTAGGCGCGGGCCTCGACGCCGAGCTCGTTGACGGCCATCGCGAGGAGTGCCATCGAGATGCGTTCGCCGGCCGAGAGGAGGATATCCATCTCGCGCTCGGGCGGGGCTGAGGTCAGGGCGGCCGCCGAGTCGAGCAGGTCGTCCGTCGTGTCGCCCATCGCCGAGACGACGACAACGACCTGGTGTCCGGCGTTGTGCGCGTCCACGATGCGCTGGGCGACGCGCTTCATGGCCTCGGTGTCGGCGACGGAAGAACCGCCGTACTTTTGCACGATCAGTGCCACTAGAGCCTCATTTCTATCGGTACGTGTTAATCTGCACGCATTCGGGTGGCATGGGCCACCGAGACAATCCTACGGCGCATGAGACGTCTCGCTGGAAACGACCGGAATGTGGGCGTGCGTGACATCGCACGCGCGGGCGCGACGCAGGACACACCTTCGCACAATGCGCCGCAATCGCAACGCGCCTGACCAGCGAGGGTGGCCGCCGCGCGTGCGGGCCGAACTCAGGCGGCGGGCAATGTCACGTCGACGACGGTCCCCTTCTCGGAATCCACCAGCCCCACGAACCCGCCCATCGCGCGAGCCAGCGACTCGACGATCGACATGCCCAGGCCCGAGGAGCCATGACCGTCGCGCGTGCGCGAGGAGTCTCCGCGCACGAAACGATCGAAGACGCGGTCGCGGATCTGCGCCGGAATGCCGGGCCCGTCGTCCGCGACACGCAGCGTCACCATGGACGAGGCCGAGGCACCCTGACTGGGCAGCGCATCCTCGCGGGCACGGAACAGGGAGACGATGACGCGGGTCCCCGCGGGAGTGTGCACGCGAGCATTGGCGAGCAGGTTCGCGAGGATCTGACGCAGGGCTGCCTCGTCGCCGAGGACCTGGACGTCCGCGGCCTCTCCGAGCTCCCATGCGTGGTTGGGTGCGACCACGTGGGCGTCTGACAGCGCGGACAGTATCAGCGGGATAACGTCGACATCGTCGCGCTTGAGAGCGCGTTCTCCATCCAGGCGTGCGAGCGTCAGCAGCTCCTCCACGAGGGACGCCATACGCGCCCCCTCCGAGGAGATGCGCTCGAGCGCCTGGGTTCGGGAGGCCTCGTCAATGTCACGACGCGCCAACTGCGCGTATCCCTGTACGGAGGCCAGCGGGGTGCGCAGCTCATGCGAGGCGTCCGCGACGAACTGGCGAAGCCTCGCCTCGCTGCGGGCGCGACGCTCCAGGCCGTCCTCGACCGCGTCGATCATTGAGTTGAGGGCACCCGCGACCTCCGCGACCTCGACAGGTCCGGAAGTGGCCTCGTCACCCACGCGCGTGAGATCCTCGGCTTCCTCCGCCAAGTCTCGGCGTGCGATGTCCGAGGCCGCGGCGCGCACGACGGCGAGCGGGCGCAGCTCGCGGCGCACCCACGCTCGGCCGGCGACACCGGAAGCAATGGCGACGACGAGGGACAGCCCCACCTCGACGGCGACGAGCATCAAGACAACGTCCTCGACCCTATCCATCGGCACGCCCACCAGGACCGTCCTGCCGTCGTAGACCTGGGCGCGGACCCGGAAAGATCCCCAGCTCTTGAGGCGCACCGTTCGGGCAATCCCATCGACAGGCACGTCACCTAGGACCGCCAGGGCATGTTCGTCGAGGGGCCTGACCGAGAAGTTGGAGACGATCGCTCCCGCTACCTCACCATCCTCATCCACGTACTGGAGGGTGCCCTCCGAGATACCGGAGCCACCAAAACCTGGACCCCGCTCCCCTCGTGCCGGCGGGGCAGGAGGAGACGGCTGATCCTCGGACTGATCGGACGATTCTGAGTCATCGTCAGAGTCGGCACCATCGCCCGAATTCCCGGCCTCGTCATCCGGCGAATCAGACTGGGCGTCCTCGTCGGCTTCGTCCTCAAGCTGCAGGCGCTCGGCCACGCGCTGAGAAAGACGGGCCAACTCAGAGTCGAGATTGGCGAGCATCCACGAGCGCATCACCAGGGTGGACACGGCGACCATGACGATGAGCGCGAGGGCGACGCACGCGGCGAGCGCGCGGGACAAGCGCCCCGCGAGGGATGGTCGGTGCGTCACTGGGGCTCCCGCATGATGTATCCGGCACCGCGCACCGTGCGGATCAGAGCGGGGCGATCGGCGTCTATCTTCTTACGCAGGTAGGAGATGTACAGCTCGACGACGTTGACCTGACCGCCGAAGTCGTAGCTCCACACGGCATCCAGGATCTTCTGCTTGGACAGCACGATTCCAGCGTTTTCCATGAGATACCGGAGCAATTCGAACTCAGTGTTCGTCAACGTAATCTCTTCACCGTCTCGTCGCACATCGTGGGAGTCTACGTCGAGGGTCAGGTCGGCGACCTGCAACACCGCCGAGGCCGACTGTTGGCTTCGTCCCGCTCGACGCAACAAGCCCTCCACGCGCGCCGCCACCTCATCCAGGTCGAAGGGCTTTGTCACGTAATCGTCAGCGCCCGCACGCAGGCCCTGCACGCGATCGGCGACCGCGTCTCGGGCGGTGAGGAACAGGACCGGCAACTCGGGATCGCGAGCGCGCAGGCGCTCCAGCGTCTCCAGGCCATCCATGCGCGGCATCTGCACGTCGAGGATCACGACGTCCGGGTGGAAGCTCGACGCTTTCGCCAGCGCGTCCAACCCATCCTTCGCCGTGGCCGTCTCCCAGCCCTCGTGGCGCAGCGCCTGCGAGAGCAGATCCGCCAGCATCTCCTCGTCGTCAACAACCAGGACTCGGGCCGCGCCTGAGCTCGCCTGGATCGCCATTCTCGCCTCCTCGTGTCACCCAGCGCTGTCCCTACGATTGTGTCACACGTGCGTCACTGACAGAAGAACATGCGACCCACGAGGCACCAAACACCGCGGGTCGCGGGCACAGCGAAGAACACTGCGTCACACGCACCCGTTTTACAACAGCGCGAGACCATACCCGCCCGCACGTCGAGAGCGCGAGTCAGCACCGGCCTCGTCGCGATGAAAACTCAGAGGCGTCGGCGTCCCTCGAGCGCGCGGCCCAGCGTCACCGAGTCCGCGTATTCGAGGTCCCCGCCCATGGGCAGGCCCATTGCCAGGCGCGAGGTTTCGACCCCCATCGTGGAGAGCATGCGCGCCAGATAGGCGGCCGTTGCCTCGCCCTCGACGTTCGGGTTCGTCGCCAGGATGACCTCGGTGACCGTACCGTCCGCAAGGCGGCTCATCAGCGAGGCGATGTTCAGCTGCTCGGGTCCTACCCCATGGATCGGGTCGATGACGCCCCCGAGCACGTGGTAGCGACCGCGGAAGACGCGCGCACCCTCGATCGCCTGGATGTCCTTAGGTTCCTGCACAACGCAGATCGCGCTGGGGTCGCGGCGCGCGTCGCGGCAGATGGAGCACTCGTCCTCCTCGGTGAGGTTGCCGCAGATGTCGCAGTGACGCACGCGCCCGCGCACAGCGTTGATCGCATCGACGAGGCGCGCGACGTCCTCGGGCTCCGCGTCCAGGACGTACATGGCCATGCGCTGCGCGGACTTCGGGCCGATACCGGGCAGCTGCCCGAACTGGTCGATGAGGTCGGCCAGGGCACCGTCGTACATGTCAGTATCCTCCCTCGGTCATCTTCTCTTCGATGACCCGTCCGCCGAGGATCTCCAGGACCGCTGCCAGGCCGATCATCTGCGAGTTTTCAATATTTTCGTCGTCGATGCTGGCGCTGTCGTCGTCGGCGGCATGGGTGCGGGTCGAGACGACAGCCGCCTCGCGCTGCGCCTTCTCACGCAGGGCTGCCTCTGCGGCGGCGCGGCCTGTGAGGGGTTCGCCGGGTGCGGGGCCGGAGTCGCGCGTAGGTTCGGGGCTTCCGCCATCCTGCGCGGGTTCGGGGGCCGCAGCCAGCCAGGCGGGCGCCTGCGCGGAGGCACTCGGGGCGGCGCTGATCGGGGTCACGTCGGCGGGTGGCGCGGACGCGGGCGGGGTCCACGAGTCGGCACCGTCGTCGAAGTTCACGGAGGCACCCCCGGAGATGACGACCGGGTCTCCCCACCCCGTCGGGGTCGACGGCGCATGGGCTGCGGGCTCGATCGACGCATCGTCAAAGACGGGGCCCGGGGTGGGCTCGGGCTGCGCGGGTACCTGCGCACTCTCCTCGCTCGGCTCAGGGTCGCCCGGGTAGCGGAAGACCGTGAAGGAACGCTTGCGCGGGGCTGCATCGCCGGTCGGGGACGAGGCCGGGGCTTCCTCGGGTACGTCGACTCGAGCCTGGGCAAGTGCTCGGGCGGCACGTTCGGGCAGCGGGCGGCGCTCGGCAGGCTGCGAGTCGGGTTCCTGGGCGATCGGTGCCGGCGCGGGCGCGAGTCTCTCATCCCGACGAGCCGGCGTCGCCGGTGCGGGCTCGGGCCAAGCAGCGTCATCGTATTCTGGCGCGGGTTCGGGTTCCGGTTCCGGGGCACGCGCGGGCTCGGGCCAGCCGGTCTCCACCGGTTCGGGCGCGCGCGCGGGTTCCGGCCAGCCGGTCTCCACCGGTTCCGGGGCAGGCGCAGGTTTTGGCGCGCGGGCAGGCTCGGGCCAACCGGCATCTACCGTCTGCGCTGCACGAGCAGACTCAGGTGCCGCCTGGTGTGGGGGTGCCTCGTCAATGGCCGCGATCGGTTCTGAGCCGTTCGCGCCCTCGTAGACGGGTTCGCCGTGGGGTGCCGCCTGCGCGGCGGCCTCATCAAAAGGGGGCGGCTCCGAGACCCAACCGCCGGGCTGGGAGGGGTGCGTTGCAGGAGCGGAGTGAGAGGCCTGCGCAGACGGACCGGTCGTCGCCGGGCCGCCGGAAGCCTGCCCGACCTGCGCGGACACACGCACGGTCAGGCCGGTGACCTCGCTGATGGCTTTCTCGACGTCGGCCGCGCGGGGGCCGCGCGAGAAGGCGTTAACCATGGCCTCGACCGGGAAGAGAAGCACCACGCGGGTGCCGTCGACAGCACCCAACTGGGCGTTGCCGCCGACCATCGACCACGTGACGCGGCTGATCGAGGACAGACGCTCGACGACCTCGTTCCAGCGGCCGCGCAGCATGTCGGCGTCGCGGCCGGAGGCGGGTGCCTCGGCACGGGTGGCGTCATCCACGCGCTGCGGCGGGGCCGGTTCGGGGCGCTGCTGAGCGGGCGGCTGGGTCTGCGTGGGCGCGGCCTCGCGGGCGGGTGCCGGTTCGCGGGCGGGCTCAGCGCCGCGGTGCGGAGAAGCATCGATGGAAGCGAGGCGCTGCTCGACGGCCTCACGACGCCGGGATTCGTGCGCTTCGGCCGGCGCGGGAGCGGAACTCTGCGCGGGAGCTGCCGACTGCTGCGGGGACCAGTCTGGGCCGCTTCCCCACGCGGGCATGCTCGGCGGGGCGCTCTCCTGAACCGGCGTCCGCGATGCGGGTGCCGAAGCCTCGGCCCGCTCCTGCTTCTTGCGTGCCAGGGCTTCGCGTGCCTCGCGGGCACCGAAACGACCCGAGGAGGCCTGCGGCGACGAAGCGGAGGAAGCCTCGCGCGGCGCTCCCCCGCCGGTCATGCCGACCATGCCCTGGACGGGTTCCTGGGCGGGGCCGGGGGCAGGAACGAGGATACGGCCGACGAGGAGCTCAAGCTGCAGGCGGGGCGAGGTCGCGCCCGTCATGGCGCGCAGGGCTTCGTCGGTCAGATCGGCGGCGCGGGACAGGCCATGCGGCCCCCAGTTCTGTGCCTGGCGCTGCATGCGCTCGAACTGGTCGTGCGGGGTGTCGGCCAGGACGTCGCGCGCGCCGTCCCCGGCGACCGCGATGATGAGGAGATCGCGCAGACGTTGGAGGAGGTCCTCGACGAAGCGGCGAGGGTCGTGTCCGGACTCGACCATGCGCTCGACGACGCGGAAGGCCGCGGCTCCGTCACCGCCCGCAAGGGCGTCGACCGACTCGTCCAGCAGGGCGGAGTCCGTGTACCCGAGCAGCGCGACGGCCGTCTGGTAGGTGACCTGGCCGTCAATCGCGCCGGCCATGAGCTGGTCGAGCACTGACAGGGTGTCACGCACCGAACCACCGCCCGCGCGCATGACGAGGGTCAGGACGCCCTCGCCCACGCCGACGTGTTCCTCGGAGCACAGGCCCGTCAGGTAGGGGCCGAGGACGTCCGGAGGGACCAGGCGGAACGGGTAGTGGTGGGTACGCGAGCGGATCGTGCCGATGACGCGCTCGGGTTCGGTCGTCGCAAAAACGAATTTGACGTGCTCGGGAGGCTCCTCGACAAGCTTGAGCAGCGCGTTGAAGCCCTGGTTCGTGACCATGTGGGCTTCGTCGATGATGAAGATCTTGTAACGGTCGCGCACCGGCGCGAAGGTGGCGCGCTCGCGCAGGTCGCGCGCGTCGTCGACGCCGCCGTGCGAAGCCGCGTCGATCTCGACGACGTCGAGCGAGCCGGGGCCACCGGTGGCCAGCTCGCGACACGATTCACACTGACCGCAGGGAGTATCCGTGGGTCCCTGCGCGCAGTTCAGGCAGCGCGCCAGGATACGCGCCGATGTCGTCTTGCCGCATCCGCGCGGCCCGGAGAACAGGTACGCGTGCGTCACGCGATTGGCGCGCAGCGCCGCCTTGAGCGGCTCCGTCACGTGTTCCTGGCCGATCACCTGGTCAAAGGTGTCGGGGCGATACCGGCGATACAGAGCAGTGGTCACCCCTCCAGGGTAGTGGGTGACGTCGTCGTTTGCGTATCGCCGCCCCCTCACTCTCACGCACGGTCCACGGATTCAGTCGGCCTTACCTCTCACCATCGACGTCACCAGCGCGACGCCGGGCAAGAATAGATGACACCAACGACGGCACCCAAACGCCCTCCTCGCAAACCCCGGACGCTTACCATTGATTCATCACAGTGAAGAATTGAGTCATCACACGTGAATGAGGTGCAATCATGAGAAACATCAGTGTCCGCCTCCTGCGATGCATCGGCGCATCGGCGACCACGATCGCTTGTATCGGCCTATTTCCGCTGGCCGCAACTGCCTCGGGCGCGAACGATGTCCCGTCGCTCGATACCTCCTCGCCTTCCGCGGCGGCCAGTCCCGACGTCGGCTCCGAGGCACCCGATCCAAGCGGCCACGAGGATTCATCGCCCGCGGCCGACGCTTCCGGGCAGGCCTCGGAACGCCAAGCGACCTCCCAGGCCGACGCGGCCACCGATTCGGTGGAAACCCCCTCCTTAGATCACGATTCCGCCTCGGCTGACACGCAGAGAGAACCTACGAGTCCGGAGGCAACCTCCGGCCATTGGGTTCGCCACGAGGCCGGCTGGCGCTACGAACTAGAGGACGGGACGTGGATACACAACGGCGTCTTCGACGTGGAGGGACACCGCTACGCGTTCGACGCTCGGGGCTACGTCCCGGTCGGATGGTACAAGGACCCAAGTGGCGCATGGTATGCGTCGACCGAGAACGGCGTGCGCACAGGCTGGTACCACGAGGGAGGTTCGTGGTACCACCTCGGTGACGGCGGCACGATGACGACCGGCTGGCTTTCCTCGGGCGGTTCCTGGTACCACCTGTCGGCAGGCGGACAGATGGTCACCGGCTGGTCCCGCATCGACGGCTCCTGGTACCACTTCGACGCATCCGGGGCGATGAGCGCCTCGCGATGGGTGCGTTCGGGTTCGTGGTACTACCTGGGCAACAGCGGTGCGATGGCAACCGGTTGGTTCGTCGCCGGAGGCACGTGGTACTACGCGGAATCGAACGGAGCGATGGCCACCGGGTGGGTTCTCTCCGACGGCTCCTGGTACCACCTGGATTCCTCTGGCGCGCTCTCCACCGGCTGGCTGCGCGACGGGGGCGGTAGCTGGTACTACCTGGATGCCACCCGAGGCGGCGCGATGGCCACCGGGTGGTCCCAGGTCGGCGGCACGTGGAACTACTTCGATCGTTGGAAGGGTTTCTGGGTGAGCAATCGGGCGGGGTTCGAGGCCGACTGGAACTACGCCAAGAGCCTGTACAGCCCCACGAACTACCTGGTGGTGGTGGACACCAGCGCCCCCCACTGCATGACCTTCTACTGGGCTGACGGATCGTGGCAGCCGCTTACCGACATGCCGTGCTCCGTCGGCAAACCCTCAACGCCGACGATCACGGGAACGTTCACCATCAAGAACCGAGGCCGCTCCTTCGGGCACGGCTACACCGCCTACTGGTGGACGCAATTCTCGGGAGACTACCTGTTCCACTCGGTCCTCTACTACGAGGGCACCTACACCATCATGGATGGCACCCTGGGTGGACACGTCTCGCACGGGTGCGTGCGCTTGCGCTACGAGGATGCCAAGTGGCTCCACGACACGATCCCCTCAGGGACATACGTGACGATCTACTGAGCGCCCGGCGTTCGGGGTCTGCCAGCCGGAGGCACACGCAGCTCACGCCTCTATCTGATGACCCGAAAGGGGTTGACGCGCAACCGGGAAATCTGTGCCGGGATTCTCGCATGAATCGTCTGGCAACCCCCGTCGAGGCTGACACTGCCCGCATCCCGCCGCGCGCCCCGCACGTGTGAGGGCCCGAGGAACCGAGGACGAGGCCGGGGTCCATACCACCAGCGCGCCCCGCACGTGTGAGGGCCCGAGACTCACGCCTCGGGCCCTCACACGTCACTCACTTCCTGCACCGTCTGGCGTGTAGGGCAGCGACACCCGCCATGGCGAGCAACGCGGCCAAACCAACCACCGTGTCTGCACCGGTGCGCGCCAACGCTCCTGCAGCAGAGGGAAGAAGCGGGTTCGAGGGGATCACGATGGGGGCCAACGGGAAGTCCGCATCGTCCTTGACCTCACCCTCAGACAGGGTCACTTCAAGGCTCGTCTGAGCGACGGCCTCGTACCCGGTGGGCACTTCGATGGTGACGGTGTAGGTGCCGGGAAGCAGCCCGTCAAAGCGGTATGAACCGTTGGCGTCGCTGGTTTGCCGGGCTATCTCCGTCCCAGACCCGTCACTCAGGATGACGACGACTCCGCTCAGGCTATCCTCGCCGGGTTCCTGCGTGCCGTTGCGATTGGCGTCAATCCAGACGCGGTCTCCGACGGAGGCTGGGGACACGAAACCAAAGTCAACGCCTTCGACGGAACCGGTCTCGGCCGACACGCTCACCTGCGCGGCAACGGACTTTTCGTTGATCTGTCCGCGTCCCTTGTAGGCCTGCGTGGGTAGGAGGCCAGCCAGGTCACCCGAATCGGTGCCGACGACGCTCACGCGGTAGGTCCCCGGAGCGATTCCGACGAACTGGTAGCGTCCGTCCTGATCGGTCGTCGCAGTCAGAGGCTGGCCGTCCTGTCCGGTCACCGGTTGTCCATCCGCGTCCAGCAGGACGACCGTAACTCCCGCGAAGGGGGTTTCCTGCTCGCCCTTCGAGTACGAGGCATCGGAGTCTCGGTAGACAAGCCCACCCAGGTTGTATCCTCCCTTGAAGTCGGCCGACGCCCGGTTGTTGGTCGTGTCGTCGCCCGACTGGTCCTGATGGGTAATCTGAGCGACATTCGACACGAGGGTTCCCGCGCTTTCGGACTCGACGCGAACAGTGATCACCAGGGTCCGCGACTCTCCCGAGGCAATGACCTGATCGGACAGATCCCACGCCCCCGAGGCCTGGTCGAAGGTGCCGTCGCCGGTTGCCGACACGAAGGACACCCCCGCGGGCAGCGGGTCCGAGGCGGTCACGCCGGTGGCGGGTCCGGGACCGTTGTTGGTGACGGTCAGCGTGTAGCTGATCTGCTTGCCCGGCGTGAACTGGAAGTCCTCCTGTTCGTCAGCGCTGGGGCTGGTGATCGCCTTCGCGATCGAGGTGTCGGCCGAGATCGCGAATGCCCAATCCTGATCCGTGCGGGTCATGTGGTCGCCGGTCAGTGTGAACTCGTTGGTGAGGGTCCACTCATTCCCAGGTGTGCGATCGGTGTCGCCACCTGGCGCGTGTGTCTGCACGTTCAGCAGGGCCTCGGCCTTCGTCAACGAATCGCGGTCGACCTCGATTGTGTAGCCTCCGGGCAACAGGTCGCTGAAGCGGTAGGAACCCTGTGCGTCCGTCACAGCCTCATAGGTTGCCGTAGCACCCTCCGGGCCGCGCCAGGTGAGCTTCACGGTGACACCGGCCAACGGGCGATCTCCCTGATCGGGCTCAGCTCCACCGCTGTGGTTGACGTCGACGAAGATGCGGTCACCGACCACTCCGGTGCCGACGGCGCCGAAGTCGATGGTGTCCTCGCTGCTGCCCTGCTCGAGCGTCACGTCAGCGTTGTCACCGTTCGAGTCTGCCTTCGGGTCACTGCCCGCACTCACCTGAGTCGGGGTGTATCCGGCCGGTGCCTGGAAGGACACCTTGTAGGTGCCCGGCAAGAGGTTCTCGAAGGTGTAATGCCCCTGCTCATCCGTCACGGCATCGGCCACGTCGTGGCCGTCAGCATCGGTGACGGGGCCGCCGTTGACGTCTGTGAGCCGCACGCGGACACCGGGAAGTTTCGGTTCGTCGGCACCTTGCACGCCATCACGGTTCACGTCGATCCAGGTGGTGTCGCCGATCGAAGCGGGCTTGACTCGACCGAAGTTGACGTCAACGACCGAGCCCGTGGCCTTGGCAATCGATACGTCCGCGGTGTTCTTGTAGCGGCTGTTGTATGCCTCCGTGGGCTTTGTTCCCTGCAGCGCTCCGCCGTCGGGATCCACGATGCTCACCCGGTAGTCGCCCAGGGGTAGTCGCGTGAAGGCGTATGTTCCATCCGCCTTCGTCTCAGCCGTCACCGGTTGAGAGTCGCTGCCCAGGACCGGCGTCCCATCCGGATGCGTCAGCGTCAGGCGCACTCCCGCGTACGGAGTCTCATTGTTGCCAGCGCTGAACGAGGCGTCGGCATCGTTGTAGACCTTGCCGGAGAGCACGTATCCGGCGCTTAGGTCCGCAGACGCGGTGTTATCGGATGCGTCGTCACCGATCTGGTCTTGCTGAGCGACAGTCACGGTATTAGTGACGACGCGTCCGGCCGCCTCAGGCGTGACTCGTACGGTGATGGTCACCGAACGCGTCGCGTCCTTGTCGATCACCTGATCGGAAAGGTCCCACACTCCGGTGTCGGCAGAATACGTCCCGTCACCGGCTGACCTGACGAACTCGACGCCGGCGGGCAACTTGTCGTTGGCGCTCCACCCGGTGACCGGGCTCGGTCCGCGGTTCGTCATCGTCAGCGTGTATGTCACTTCGACGCCGGGTTCGAAGCCACCGTCAGGCTCTGTCGCAGGGCTGGTGATTGCCTTTTCGACCGATGTATTCGCCGGTCCGGTAAACGCAAAGTCCTGCGATCCAACCGACATGTGTGTCGGCACCAGGCTGACTTTCGCGGTCAGGGACAGCTGCTGCCCCACAGAAGCAACCATGTCACCCGAAGGCGCGTGCGTCTGAGCCGTGCACTGCGGGCAGACGCCCGCCAACGAGTCCCTGTCGACGGTGATCGTGTAGTCGCCGGGGGCAAGGTCCTTGAAGGAATAGTGCCCGTCGGCGTCCGTCTGTGTCTCGATGGTTGTGTCCGTCCCGCCATCTCGGCGTATCAGTGTCACTGTCACACCGGCGAGGGGACGATCCACGGAGGTCCGAACAGCTCCATCCTGGTTGTTGATATCCCAGATCAGCGTTCCCTCAACGCGGCCGTCAGCGACCAGCCCCAGGTCAAAGGTGTCATCCACCTGGCCCTGCTTCAGCGAGAACAAGCTATTGTCCCCATTGGAGTCGATAGCACGATCCTCACCCACCTGGCTGGTTGTCGCCGAATACCCTTCGGGAAGGAAAAACAGGAGTCGATACTGGACGTCCGAGTTCTTCGGAGTCGGGAGCAAGTTGTCGAAATGATACTCGCCATTCTCATCGGTAAAGACCTGCTGCACCGGATTTCCGGACGCATCGAGCGCTCCCAGATCATCCGAATACATGACGTACACGCCTACGTGTGGGACTCCTCGTTCTCCCTCATCCTGGAGTCCGTTCTTATTCGCGTCAAACCACACGCGATTACCGATCTTTGCCGGCTTCGTGAAACCAAAGTCCACGTTCGAGGCATCGGGAGATTGTTGCGTCAAGGCGATCGGCGACGTGGTCGAGGAATCAACGCCAGCGTACGAGCGGTCCGGCGAACGGCCCCACGCATAGGTCGCGGTGTAGTCATCCATAGACACCTGCGCGCCATCCACTGTAGCGGTTCCTCGAGTGATCCTGACGGAGTAGGTTCCCATGGGAAGCCCCGGGAAGCTGTATGCTCCGTGGGCGTCGGTCGTCGTCGTGACTTCAGCTCCGCTACCGTCCAAGACCGGCCTGCCATTGCTATCGAGCAGTGTCAGCGTCACTCCCTCAAACGGCGGCTCGCCATCAACCGCACGCTTCCAGTCTGCGTCGGCGTCGTTATAGACGAGGCCCGAAATCGTGCCACCAACGGAGATATCAGCGGACGCCTCGTTGTTGGACGGGTCGCGATCGATCTGATCGTACTCGCCCATCACGGCGCGATTCGTGATGGTGTGTCCCCTCACCGTATCGCTGACCCTGGCGAGGATGTACAGGGTTGAGGATGCCCATACCGGCAAGTTGGTACCCGCCTGCTCCGATGGCATCACCTGCCATGTGCCCGACGCGGGGTCATAGCTTCCGTTCTCCGTCGTCCCAGCGCAGGGAACGACGGGTTGCTGACCATCACCGGGTGGGCACAGGCGCGTGTAGGAAGACACGTACTCGACCCCTTCAGGCAGTGCATCTTTCACAGTGATGCCGGTGGCCGCTGCCGGACCGTTGTTCGAGACGCTGATCCTGTAGAGAACGTAGTCTCCGGCGCTGAACAGCTGTCGGGGCGAGGTAGTCTGCGGCAATCCGTCCCCGTCCAACACCGGCTGGCCGCCGTTCATGACCGCCTTGACGGCGTCCTTATGCACCCCCAGGTCGGTGACGACCTCGATACCGACCTTCGGCGCTTCGGAGGGCAGGAGGTAGAGGGTCTTGCCGTTTTGGTCGTATCCACCGGAAAGCGCTGCGGAGTTCCACGCCGTGTAGTTCGCGGTTGTCGGCGAGGTTATGGGCGTGACAAAGCGGATCTTCTCTCCCGGCGCGATATCGCGGTTCATGACCAGTCGAAAACCGGTAACGTCCGCGAGGTCCGCCGGGGCGTCGCCCCACGCGTTGGGGGTACATCCCGCGGGCGCCTGATTCATTGAGCCGCCAGCGCTGAGCACCTCTCCGCGACACGGATTCAGTGCAGTCGTGTACTGCACGGTGACGTCAGCGGCGGGAACGGCAGAGACAGTTGGCTCCTTACCCGGATGCTCGGTGACGGACTCAAAACTCCACTGAGTCGAGTTGATCTGCGGCTTCCACTTCGATCCTCGTTCTTGGGATGCTGCTGGACCGACGCCGGTGTCGCCGGGGTGAGGCAACAGGTCATAGGCCACCGCCTGCCTCAGGGGAACATTGCCGGTGTTGGAGATGGTGAACCGGTATGCCCCGTCCGATCCGGGGTCAATCTGAGCGATCTTTGGGGATGAGACGAAGTCGGCGTCACGGTTGCCACGCACCTCCTTTTCGATGGTCATGCCCGGGGAAACAGCCACGATAAAGGACGAGGGGGTCTCGCACATGTAGTCGGTAGTACCCCCGCTGCCGTTAAGATCGAGAGTATCTTGCGCGAGAACTGCTCTGGGGCAATATTCCCTCAGGCGGAAGGAGGAGGTTCTGGTGTAGGGCTCGACCTCAGAGTCGATGAACTTCGCCTGCACCCGGTTCTCGACCTTGCCCGCGCCGAGCCGCGAGTCAGTCTTCGTATCCAGAGTGACGCGCAGCAGATTGTAAGAGGGGGTGGGCACAGTCAGGCGAATCAGCGTCCTCCCTGTCCCCTCATAGTCTTTGATGATCTCACGTTTGATCTGTGAGACGTCGTAGGGGGAACCATCAGGGTTCTTCAGAGCGGTAGCGCGCAATGCCGAATCAGGAATCTCGTCAATATCCACGCCGAGCGGCAGCAGATCCGTCACCACAAACGGTGAAGGAACTCCATTATCTTCCGGATTCCTGATGGAAACGTTCAGTGTGAGGGGGAGGCGATCGCCCGACTTTACCAAACCGCGTGGGGCGTCCACCGACGGGTGCAGCGACGGGAAGTCCGTTTTGACACGATTCCACGAACACAGGTTGTCGTTGGAGGCTAGAACCCGTCCGCTTGCTACGTCCGTCAACGTCGCAGAGGCGCAGTTCTGCACGCGAACGTATTCGTCCGACTTCACGTAGTTGAAGTAGGATTCGGGCTTGGAGGCGGGGTTGTACCGCGAGTCAAAGTCCGAAGGTTCCTCACGCGGAAAGTCCTCCGGGACGCGTCCACGGAACCACACTGTGGCACCGTTACCTGGAGCAACATCCGATTCAATGCGGATGCGCGTAATGTACTGCCCCTCCGGGAGTTCCACACGTTTCGTTTCCGTCTGGTTGTTGAGCACCACGTGCTCGCCCGTATTCGTCCAGTACTCCCAGTTCCACCCGTCTTCACTGCCGTTGGGGCGGAAGATATAGAAATCGTAGGGCCCCACGAGGGAAGGTTTGTCACATTTACCCGCTACGGCATCCTGCGTGCTCCAGGTGCACGGCAACGTGTCGTCCCACACCTGGTGCAGGGTTGTATTGCCTGAGTTGTTGACGGCGAAACGCCACTGGTACGTACCCTTGCGGAACGCCCCGTTATAGTCATCTCCCTGCTTAGAGATGGTGCCGCGAGGATTCGACGGAGCGAATCCGTGGGTTGCCTGAGACGACTTGCTGTAGGTGACGGCGGGATTATTCTTCTGCTCAGCGGTAATAGTCGCCGTATTGGTCACCTGATCGCTAATGTCATAGCTTCCCTGCGGGTATCTCAGGACAACCGTGTTTTGGATGGGGTTTTGCCAACTCCAGGAATCGTAGCTCCACGTCACCGTACGCGTTGCCGAGTCATAGACGCCGCCACCGGTCGCAGAAACAAACTCCGCACCTTCAGGCAACGGGTCGACAACCTTGATGTTTTGCAGCTCGACGAAACCAATGCCGTTTTGGTTGCCGTTGTATGCCGATCCATTCCAGCGGATACCGACGTAGTTTGAATCGGTGTTGTCTATCTGCTGGTATCCGTAGCGCAGTTGGTAGGAGGCCGTCGACCCGAAGGCGGGGGGCGCACCCAGCTTCTTCTTTTCGATGGCAACATCGGAGGTTGCCGTCAATGTGGTGGTCGCATGCGCATCAACAGATTCAGCGTTTTGCGCGCTGAAGGAGGCGGTCACATCGACCGTGGACCCGTCGGGGGCATCGTTGTTCGGGTACCACCAGTTGATTTGCAGCCGGTCGGAGGTTCCCGCAGCCAGGGGCTCTTTCATGTAGAAGGTGAGGCGGTACAGACCGGATCCAGGTACGGGATAGCTGGGCACCATCCGCTGCACATTGTTCCCCGACACGACGCTCGCACCGATCCGGGTCGTCAGGACCTGTCCGTCGGGTGTCGTGGGGGTTGGGATATCCACGGTGATCACGCCACCCCGACACGGCACGTTGACCGATGAGCAGGCAAAGTTGACAGTGGTGATCTGCGTGTCGCGGACCTTGACCCGATCGCTGTCATTGACGATGGTCATCGTCAGATTCGCCGTATCCCGTGCCTCGTCTATTGAACGACGTGACCTGGCACGCGGCTGATCGGACCCATCAGTCTGACCGTCACTCGCGTCCCCGGCCGGGACCGCGCCCGCTTCTTCCTCAGGTGCTGCTGTCGACGCCGGGGGGATCGTCCCGTCGGAGTCTTCAGCGACGCTTCCTTCAGGTACACCGGTGCCATCGGAGGCAACCTGAGCGGCGTCTGCCTCCTGCGTCGCTTCGTGATCCGCCGCAATGGCGGGAGTCGTCAGGGGAGTCAGGAAGCCCGCCAAGAACGATAGGACGATCACTAGACACAGCACGGCATAGCGAGCGGCTGTGTCGGAATGCCGTGAGTGCAGGGGGCGTAGGCGTTGCATAATATCCTCTTTGTTCGTCTGAGCCCGAGGCGCATCACAACAGAAGCGTTGTAGGCAAAGCTGGGAACAGCCAGCGACGCGCACCACTGATCAGGATACTGACTAACGTTATCCATGTAATTTCCTAATGACAATGATCGATGTGAGCTTTACCATTTGACTCTTCCGGCCTGCAATAACGCTTTTGCGAGTCAATTTCAGGCTTAACACTTATCAATTTGGTCAGAATTGCGAAGACCCCTTCGAATACCTGCGAGCACTCCGATTTCTATTGCGCGAAATACCAACGGTGACCACTCGATCATCGCCTGGCGCTGCACACATAAAGACCACCGGGTTAATGCAGGCTCGTGCCATCGACAGAATCATCGTTACTTGCTGGAACAATGACATGTCGCCGTACCGGGTACCCGATACGCGATGACCCACTGCCGCCCAGCTCTATCCGAGGCCGCCCCAATACTGACCGAGCACTCTCCAGCGCCTTCTCAACACTCGCTCCTGGGCCTACATCGCCAACCGCTGCCACACCGGGCCACCCCCTGTCGCGACCGAGCGCCTCATCATCACGTCACGGGAATTCGATGGCCCCTGTACCGCGGACAGGTCACACATTGATGCACCGCCCTGCCCTCAGGAGGCAACAGGCATCCGCATCACAACTCGCTCATCGGTCACTCTATTCACGCAACCCTCGACACTTGATAGCTACAACGCCAATCCTGAACAAGCAACGAAAACCCCCGGAATTCCGATGGAATCCCGGGGGTCGTGCGCGGAGACGGCGGGATTTGAACCCGCGAGGGGCTATGCACCCCTACCTCCTTAGCAGGGAGGCGCACTCGACCGGACTATGCGACGTCTCCAGTGCCGACTACTTTAGGGCATTTTTGCCGCGAGCGCGAACGTGCGCCCGCCGCAGCGCCCGTGGGCGGTCGACTGGGCGGAGGGCGAGGGATTCGAACCCCCGGTGCCATTGCTGACACAACGGTTTTCAAGACCGTCTCTTTCGGCCACTCAGACAGCCCTCCAGACTCGGTTCATCCTACAGGACCGGGGCCGGGGATGCGAGAGTCGCGTCCCCGGCCCCGGTCCCATGGGTAGCTCACTGCTGAGGAGTTAGCCGCGCAGCCCGAAGAAGTTCCAAGACTTCTTATCGGGTGCCGGTTCCTCGGGGTGATCGAGGAGACCGCGCGAGAGCGCTGGTGCCGTCGGCGGCCACAGCGGCACGCGGATCGCGAGAGTTGCCTGGATCGCATGGTAGACGTCCCACCGCGAGGACTTCGCGGGCTGCACGGTCTCGTTGTGTGGCCCGAGGCGACGCACCCATCGGCCGCTCTGGGTGATGAGGTAGTCGTGGATGTAGTCGATGAAGGAGCGGTAGCAGTGCTCGAAGTGCTCGACGTCGGAGACGCGCGCGCCGTCGTCGAGCATCGCGCGGCGCACGGCAACGGTCGCGCACACGCCTTCGCACACGACCCACTGCTGGTGCTCATCCTCGCCGGGGATTGGATCTCCCTCGTCGTTGACGCCGGTCGAGAAGCCGGGGCAGCCGTCAGTGCGACGCCATCCATCGACGCGGGCGCGCTCGAAGAGCTCGGTGCCCATCTCGAGGAGGTAGTCGGGCACCGTCCACCCCATCGAGCGCAGGCCGGCGCGCACCTGCAACGCGAAGCGCGCGAGCTGCATGGAGTGGCCGGTCACGTAGCCGTCATAGTAGCGCCGACCGTCGTTGAGGAGCTTCCCAGACTCATGGTTGGGCTCCCAGTTCTCGTCGAAGAACTCGGGGATGCGCCAGCCGTTCTTGGAGGCGACCTTGTATGCGAATGCGGTCATCTTCTCGGCGCGGTCGAGCCACTCGGGTTCGGTCGTCGCCTCGGCGGCGGCCATGTACGCCTCGATCGTGTGGATGAGTGTGCCGAGGGTGTGGACGGGGACGGGCTCATTGAAGGACTCGTCGTACTGATCCCACACGAGACCGAAGTCGTCGGCCCACAGTTCCTTCTGCTCCTCGAGCATGCGGTTGAGCAGCTCGTGGGCACCGGGACGGTTGGCGACCGTCGCGGCGGCCGCGCCCAGTAGCGCATAGACCGTGTGGTACTGCGACTTGACGCGCGCGTCATCGTCCCACGGGACGCCGTGCCCGTCGGCGTCGGGTTCGGGCTTGATCGCGAACCACATGCCTCCATTGACGGGGTCGGTGAAGTAGTTGGTGAGCGCCTTGACAGCGTGGTCGGCGTAGCGACGGGTGCCGGGCAGGCCCATCAGCGCACCGAGCGAGAACACGTAGGCCATCCGACCCGTGACGGCCAGGTCGATCGATCGGGTCGGATCGGGCTTTCCGTCGGCGTCGAGGTGCGCGAACCCGGTCGCAACAATCGCGCCTTCTGCCTCTTCGATGAGTGCCTGCATGTGGCCGCTCAGCCAACGGTTATGCTCGATGGAATCAAACCATCCCACGATGTTCCTCCTGACAACACAGTCGCGGTCTGCGGTGACCGATATCTCATAGGATAGTCGCTCGGTGCCGTTTTTGGGAGAAGTACATTCACCCGTCTCCCCAGCAGGTACGAGGCCGGGGCAAAATACTCTTCTAGCTGCACTCTTCTACTCGCCCCTCCACCGCCTCAAACAAGAGAAAAGAAGGGAGAGGTCCACGCCGTGGGACGGCATTACCCACAAGCGGGCGTAACGTGCAACACTGTCCTTATGCATGATCGAGCTGGCACACGTGCCCTTCCAGACGACCTCATCAACGTCGACGATGTCATCTCCGCCTACTACGACATCATCCCCGACCCGACCGACGTCGGACAGCGCGTCGCGTTCGGAACATCGGGCCATCGCGGCTCCTCGCTGGACGCGAAGTTCAACGAGGCGCACATCGTCGCCATCACAGCGGCGATCATAGAATACCGCGCCTCCCAGGGCTTTAACGGTCCGCTGTTTATCGGCCGCGACACGCACGCCCTGAGTGAGCCCGCGTGGCGCACCGCCCTGGAGGTCCTCGCGGCCGCCGGCATCGACACGCGCATCGACGCGCGCGGCTCCTACACGCCCACCCCCGCCGTGTCCGTCGCCATCCTCGGCGCGAACGGTGCCCCGGGGAACCTGCGCACCGAGGGCGACGGCCTGGCCGACGGCATCGTCGTCACCCCCAGCCACAACCCCCCGCGCGACGGCGGATTTAAGTACAACCCGCCTCACGGCGGCCCCGCCGACACCGACGCAACCGGCTGGATCGCGGCGCGCGCGAACGAGCTTCTCGATTCGGGTGAATGGAAGAACGTTCCCCGCATCACCGGCTCCGAGCTGCTACACGACCCGAACATCAAGCCCTTCGACTACCTGGACTACTACGTCTCGCAGCTCGACCAGGTCATTGACATCGAGGCCATCCGCAAGGCGGGCGTGCGCATCGGTGCCGACCCGCTCGGCGGCGCGTCCATCGACTATTGGGCGGCGATCGGCGAACACTACGGCCTCGACCTGACGGTCGTCAACCCCGAGGTCGACCCGGCGTGGCCGTTCATGACCCTTGACTGGGACGGCAAGATCCGCATGGACTGCTCCTCGCCCTACGCGATGGCGTCCCTGCGCGAGGCCATGACCCCCGACTCACAGGGCAACACCCCCTACGACATTGCAACCGGCAACGACGCAGACTCGGACCGTCATGGCATCGTCACCCCCGACGGTCTCATGAACCCGAACCACTTCCTGGCAGTCGCCATCGAGTACCTGTTCACGCACCGTCCCGGGTGGAACGCCGATGCGGCCGTCGGCAAGACCCTCGTGTCCTCCGCCCTCATCGATCGCGTCGTGGCCGCCATGGGGCGCAACCTGATTGAGGTCCCCGTGGGATTCAAGTACTTCGTGCCCGGCCTGCTGTCCGGGACCGTCGGTTTCGGCGGCGAGGAGAGCGCGGGAGCCTCCTTCCTGCGCAAGGACGGCACCGTGTGGTCAACCGACAAGGACGGCATCATCCTGGCGCTACTCGCCTCGGAGATCCTGGCCGTGACCGGTAAGACCCCCTCGCAGCTGCACGAAGAGCAGGTCGAGCGCTTCGGTGCCTCCGCCTACGCTCGCATCGACGCTGCCGCTTCCCGCGAGGAGAAGGCGAAGCTCGCCGCCCTGTCCGCGGACGACGTGACCGCGACCGAGCTGGCCGGCGACCCGATCGTCGCGAAGCTGGTGCGCGCACCCGGTAACGACGCCGCGATCGGCGGCCTGAAGGTGACGACCGAGTCCGCGTGGTTCGCCGCGCGCCCGTCGGGCACCGAGGACGTGTACAAGATCTACGGCGAGTCCTTCAAGGGTGCCGAGCACCTGGCGCAGGTTCAAGAGGCCGCCAAGCAGGTCGTGTCCGACGCCCTGAACGGCTGACGCTTCGGCGCTGCCCACTGACGCGGGTTGCGCATAGGGGGGGCGGCGCTCGTATGAGCGCCGCCCCCCCCTATGCCGCAGATGCATGCGGGCCGATGTACCCTTGGAACACCCAGATCAGGAAGGACACCATGACAGCATCTTTTCGCTTAATTGCGGGCAAAAGTCCAACCGCACTGGAGTTTTTTGCGGGTATCGGCCTCGCCCGAGCAGGACTCGAGCAGGCGGGATTCTCCATCGCCTGGGCAAATGACTACGAAACCAAGAAACATCAGCTGTACCGTTCCCAGTACGGCTCAGACACCGAGTATCACGTTGGTGATATCGCCGACGTCACAGGCATCGATTTACCGACGGGCAGCGCGATCGCCTGGGCTTCCTCGCCCTGCACTGACCTTTCTCTGGCTGGCAATCGGGATGGACTTGCCGGTAGACAGTCGGGAACTTTTTGGCACTTCGTGCGGATCCTCGACGAGTTGGGTGATGATCGTCCTCCGGTTGCGGTCCTCGAGAATGTCACAGGACTCGCCTCCTCGCATTCGGGGGACGATCTCACAGCAGCAGTCCGTGCCTTTAATTCGCTGGGTTATTCCGTCGACGCTCTCGCAATTGATGCCAGGCATTTCATTCCGCAGTCGCGGCCGCGCATGTTCCTTGTAGGGGCCCTCACTCCACCCAACTCCGATAATAGCCCTTCCGAGCTGCGGCCCGAATGGCTCGAGTGGATACATTCCGACCCTACCCTTACCACTCACCGGGCTCCCCTCCCCATCGTTCCTCCACTGCTCACCCAGGGCTTTACGGCACTTGCAGATCAGCTACCCGATGACGATCCCCATTGGTGGAACCCTAGTCGCACTGCTGATTTCCTTAGATCACTATCCCCCGTTCAGGCAGCACGGCTCGAGTCACTACGCGCATCGAATCAGGTCTCATACCGTACCGCGTACCGGCGTACACGTCAGGGAAAACCCGTCTGGGAAATTCGGCCCGACGATATCGCCGGCTGTTTGAGGACAGCGCGCGGCGGTTCCTCACGGCAGGCTGTTGTCAAAGCCGGCGAAGACAAGGTTGCTGTGCGGTGGATGACTCCTCATGAATACGCTTCTCTCATGGGTATCCCCGACTACAGATTCGGTGCTGCCACGGATAACCAGATTCGTTTTGGTTTCGGTGACGCAGTTGCTGTCCCAGTTGTCGCCTGGCTGGGGAAGAACTACCTCATGCCCTTGGTTCGACACGAATTCAACCAGGATTCCCCATCACTGAGGGTGGTGGCTCATGGCTAGTTCAGGAATCGCTTCGTACGGTTCGTCAGATTCGGATATCACCCCACCGCTTAAGCGCACGATGCCTACGCGTTTCGTGCGGCGCTTTCGTGAACACCTGTCCTCAGCCCTCAGCTTCGTTGAGCCGCTGACAAATAAGCGACTCGGCAAGTGCGTCGGAGTGTACGCCTTTTACGACTTCGACGGGGAGCCAATCTACGTTGGCCAAACGACGGAGGACTTCGCGACTCGAATCGGTCGGCATCTCCGTGGGCAGCGCAGCGACACTCTTGCCTACAGAATATTGGATCCGTTTGAGGTCGCGGAAGTCGAGTTCTATCCAGCGGATTTCCTGTTTGACATCTACTCGGACAGGAAAGAGAGAAGCTCGGCTTTCGATTCACTGGAGTACTCCGTGTACGTGCATGCCATCGAGAAGTCGAGCTATCATGCAATCCTCAATGAGAAAATTCCGCCCATTTCTCCTCGTGTTGATCTGCCACAGTCGCATCGCTTCAACTTGATTCCCGCGCAGTACCGTGAAGACCGCGAGCACCCTGACGTTCGAATCGCTCGACGCGCTCAGACACTTGCTCGCGTTGCTGCCGTCGCTCACGAACGCGGAGAAGTCTCCGCTGGCCTACGACGCGTCATCGTCATTCAAGCCATCCGTCTTGCGGATCTAGCCGCAGCTCGGCTCGCTTATGCGGAAGGTAGACGCCGCCCTGCCCCCGAGTGCATCGACGTTCATGCACTTGTCGGGAACATCTTCGAGGAGCAGGTTCCCTAACCTCCATAACGCCCGCTCACGCGGGTTGCGCATAGGGGGGCGGCGCTCGTATGAGCGCCGCCCCCCTTCTATGTTTGATTCTACGAGCGGCCGCGGATGCAGCCGCGCGTCACTTGTCGCCCGATCCGGACATGCCGTGCAGCCACGGCGCTGGGTCTTTCACCATCGGGCCGCCAGCAACCCTCGGGTCGAGATTCTCGGCGGCCTCGCGCAGCCCCTCGGCGACCTGCTGCGCTCCCCTGGCAGCACCTTCGACGACTTCCTTGGCGCCCCTGACGATACCGTCGGCGGCCTTCTTGACAGGATCATACACAGGATCGTTGAAATCGGGCGGAAGCATGGGGCCGCCCATTATAGGTTTGACGTTGCGCCAACCACCATCATCCGACGTCGAGCCGTAGCTGTGGCCGGTCAACACGCCGCCACTCGGGGAACCCGATCCGGCTCCCGGTCCGTAGCTGTTGCCTTCAATGATGGAACCGATGAGCTGACCGTTCTCCTCTTCAGCCGCGATGAAATCACGCTCGGCGGCTTCGAGCGAGTCTGCGTGCTCGTCCAGGCTCGTGCCCGTCTTGGTTGCCTTATCCGCGAACTTGTCCTCGACACCCTGCATCTTCGACGACAGGCTCGTGCCGGGCATCGCCGAGGCAAAAGCACCGGCCCCACCCTCGGGGCGGGCTGAACGGACAGCCTCCGCGGCTTCGCGCGCCACCGAAGCGAGGCGAGGGAACTCGCCCGCAACAAATGTAAGATCGCCCATTATTCACTCCATTGAATACTGACCAACAACTTGCACAATGTTATCGGAAGGCATACTTCCGCGCACCACGTTATCCACGTTTGAGCGCCACATAATTCACCTGATGGCCCTCGCACTAACTCTGTTAGTATCCCTCGTTCATTGTCGTTACCACAGCCACCGCTGAGCAGTCCCAGCACGGGGCACCGGCCGCGTCTCCAGGTGCCCACATGAACGAGGCCTCCCAAACATCGACACAGGGTCGGGAAAGACGCCCCGACCGGTCCTCATTGACTGAGTTGTGGCCGCGACCGAGCTGGTCTGCGACCCAATCGTCGCGAAGCTGGCGCGCACCCCCGGTAACAACGCCGCGATAGGTGCCCTGATGGTCACGACGGCAGCCTCGGGCTGACGGGCGGTCGCTTCCTGGGTCGTAACGACGCGCCCATCGGCGCCCTCATGGTCACGACCGAGTCCGCGTGGTTCGCCGTGCGCCCAGCGGGCACCGAGGACGCGACAAGCTTTACGGCGAATCCTTCATCAAGGGTACCGAGCACCGGGCACAGGTTCAGGAGGCCGCCAATCAGGTCGCGTCCGACACCCTGAACGGCTGACGCTCGGCGCTGCCCGCTGACGCGGGTCGCGCATAGGGGGGCGGCGCTCAGTCGAGCGCCGCCCCCCTATGCGTGTGAGCTCCACCTGTCGCGGGCACCTGCGAGCCTCCAGTCAGTTACTTCTGACTACTTGAGTACGCCGCGGCGGGACGGGCGGGCACGCGGCCCGGCAGGAGGTCTACTTCGGTTCCTTTCCCGCGATGACTCGCGAGATGTCATCAAGGGCCGGGCTGCCCTCGTTGAAGTACCCAGAATGCATAGCGATAGGGTTCCAAGGGACATACTGACCCGTATCTCCGGAGAGATGCTTGTAGCCCGGCATATTTTTGGGGTCCTGTCCGAACCTAGCGTCGTCACCAATCCCCTGGACTATGTCACCCTGGTACGGGGCTGCACCGACGTATGCGTGTCCCTCCGGAATGTTAAACTCCGAGACACTCTGGACACCCGATCCGGGAGAACCAACTTGAGCGCTGTCGTCGACGACGCCCGGCGGGATCTTCGTCAACGCCATACCCACCGTCGTCGACCCGAAGGAGTGTCCGACAGTGGTGATATGCGCGTCGCCTGCACCGTGCTCTCGGGAGGCGTCCAGGCCAGTGAGGAACCCGGCCAGCCGGTCCGACCCGTTCTTCGCGTAGCTGATATCCTTAACTTCGTCGAGCCCCTGAGGGGCTCGGTAGTCCATGTACGTGACCACAGCAACACTTTGCCCATTGGAGTGCTTCTCGGCGTTCTCACGCATGAGTCCCGACACCGAGTCGTAGTAGTCCAGGTTATTGGCGAGGTTCGAACGCATGCCCGGGACATTTACCGCGACATGGTCGGCCGTGTCAATGTTACCCTGCGTAACGGCTGCAAGAACATCTCGATCGGAGGAATCAAAGCAAACGAGTTGCCGCTGGACGCCGTCTTTACTTGACTTATCAAGAACCTTTTCGACGTTCTCCATCTGGGTAATGCGCTTCTTCGTCTGTCGTATCTCCTTGTACTCCTCGTAAGTTGGAAAACGTCCAGCCTTCTCTTCCTGATCTTTGAGTTTCTGCCGTTCAGCAGCAAGATCGCTGCTAAGGTTCACGCGGTTTGCCTTATCCCGCCAGGTTGCCTCCACGCCGTTCATGTTCCCAATTTCTTTCGGGTGGCGTTTGACCATCTCCGCCTTCTCGGCGTCGGTGAGCGAGGACCACCACTTGGCGACCTCGTCCGGGCTCGCTCCCTTGGGGGGCAGCTTCATGCGATCAATCCGAGAGCCAGCCCTCTCAGTGCTCTGGGGTTGCCCGCCCGCTTCCACTGCGGCGATGTTCTTCTGCGTGTCCTCGACAAGCTCGTCAGCCGCGACCTTGATCGCGGAGACTCGGTCGCTCACAGACCCCATGTCCGATGCGATCTTGATAGCATCGGTAACCGATTTTCCCTTGGTTCCCACGTAGTCGAGGGAACCATTCGCTCGGATTTTGATCGACTTGTCGGCCGCTTCGCGGTCGAGCGCCCTGGCTGCCGCGCCAACGTCGTGGGCTCCCGCGGCAGCGCTCTCGGAAAGGGCGGCCAGGGAGTGCAAGCCCTCTGCCTGCTTCCTCATGTCCTCGACGCTCTTGCGCAGTGACTGCTGAACAGCAGTCACCGTCTGTCCGGAACCCGACAGGGCACTCGCGCGGCTTGACAGGTCCTCGCTCGCATTCGTCACAGCCTGTGCCTGCTGCTCGTATTCCTGGGCCTTCTGACTGAGTGGAGAGCCCTCCCACTGAAGAAGATCTGACCAGTTCATAGGTTCACCGTCCCACCAAGTTCTTCATGAAAGGGATTTGCCTCAACCTTGGCACCCCCGGTATACGGTTGTGCTTGAACACCGCCACCTCCGCTGTAGGGGCCCACCCAGAAGTCGTTGGGATCCTCCAGGGTCTCGCGGCCATCGGGCACCCCCGGTCGTAGGACCCGGCTACCACCTGTCCCGGGAGAGTCATAGAGTCGTCCGTCATCTGCCGGGCTCGAACCCGACCTCACGCTGCCGTAGCTGTGCCCCAAGGCATTGCTGACATCGCCCTGCTCGGACATGATGGATCCGACGAGCTGCCCGTTCTCTTCCTCGGCCGCAATGAAATCACGCTCGGAGAGTTCCAGAGAGTCGGCGGCCTCGTCAAGACCCTTCGCGTTGTCCATACCGCGGTCGGCAATCTTCTCCTCCGCCCCCTGCATCTGCGACGACAGCGACGTTCCGGGCATCGCGGAGGCGAACGCACTACCTCCCCCCTCTGGACGCGCCGAGCGAACAGCTTCAGCAGCTTCTCGGGAAGTCGCGGCAAGGCCAGTAAACTCGCCCGCAACGAATGACAGGTCACTCATGATCCACTCCAGTAGTTCAGGATAGTCGACTGACAACTCACGTAATGTTACCGCATGGAAACCTTCCAAGCATACAGTCGTCCAGGCGATGGTATCCCCCTTGACAACTCGCGCTGCAGCACAATTTCACTGACCCCATCCCTAGAAAACTGCTGACAGGGCGGCTACCTTGGCACTGTCGCCCCCACCGGGGTCACCACCTCTCGTCCGCCACCTCCAGGAGCCCACATGAGCGAGGCATCCCGCCCACCCGCGCAGCCCGCGGGACCGGATGCGCCAGACCGGGCCTCGTCGATAACGACGAGGACTCCCACCCCCCGTCTACCCGTTTCGCGCCTGTCATTCTTACTTCTCGCGGGCGTCGCGCTCCTCGCGGGCTTGGACGCGTCCCTCGTGCGTCTCGGCGCCATCGCACCCGTCACCTCGACGAGCCTGGGGACAGTGCACGGGCTCCTCATGATCTACGGCTTCCTGGGCACCGCGATCTGCCTCGAGCGCGCGGTCGCCCTGCAATCCGACGGCCGACGCCCGTGGGCATACGCCGCCCCCCTGCTCACCGGAGCCGGGGGAATCAGCACGGTCATCATCTCCCTGAACGAGGGCGCACGCACGGCGCTCGTGAACCTTCCGATCCCCCGCTACCTCGCCGCACACCTGACCGGATTCACGCCCGAGCGGATGATGCCCGGCTTTCTCATCACCCTCGGCATGGCGCTGCTGACCGCCATCTACTGCTACGTGTGGTCGCGCAGGCAGGCCACCCACGCCGTCCTCATCCAGCTGATGGGAGCGATCATTGGACTGGGCGGAATCCTCCTGTGGTGGCGTGGCCTCGAGACGGCACGCGCGGTCCCCTGGTGGTTGGCGTTCCTCATCGTGACGATCATCGGCGAGCGCGTCGAGCTCGCGCGCCTCGCCTTCGCGTCCGGGTCGACCGAGCGACGCATCACCGCCGAGTGCGCCGCCCTCATGGTGGGCCTGACCGTCGCGCTCTACTCGCCGACAATCGGATACCCGATGATCGGCCTCTCGCTCGGCGCTCTGATGGCTGACACCGCGTGGCACGATGTCGCGCGCGGCACCGTGCGCATGAGGGGCCTACCGCGCCTGGCCGCCGTGTGCATGCTGAGCGGCTACGGGTGGGGGCTCGTGCCCTCGCTCATGTGGATCATCGCACCGCCCGCCTTCGACGGATACGGCTACGACGCCGGCATCCACGCGATCACGATCGGGTTCGTCGTCTCAATGTTGCTGGCCCACGCACCCGTCATCATCCCGGCGGTCGCCCGGCGCGAGGTCCCCTACCACCCTACGATGTGGATCCCCTTCGCATTCCTTCAGATCTCCCTCGCCCTGCGCCTTCTCGCCGGCGCGCGCGAGGCCGCCTACCCGTGGCGTCTGGGCGGCACACTCGGGGTCGTGGGCGTGCTCTTGTTCGTTGCCACGACGCTGACGGTGACGGTCCGACGGGCGCGCGAGGCCTCACGCGAACGCCGACTCATCGACGAGGCAGGGGCATCGTCTGCGGCTGGCGTATCCTCGAGTGAAACGGAGGGCCGATGAGTACGCCTCGCGTTCCCCGCAGCGACCGGGCCACCACAGTCTGGATGTGCGCCGCGGCCTTGGCCGCAGCGATCACGATTCTGGCGCGCGGCTTCATCCCACAGAACCTGTGGACCATGATTCACCTGGTGACCCTGGGCGTGCTGTCCAACGGTATCTTCCAGTGGTCCTGGTACTTCACGCGGGCCCTCGCCCACCTCGCTCCTGCCGACCGGCGGGCCGGGCGCGACAACACGATCCGCATCGTGGTCTTCAACGCCTCCCTGCTGCTTCTCATCGCCGGCATGTGGTCGGGACTGTGGCACGCAACCGTCACGGGCGCGACGATCGTCGGCGCGGTCGCGGCCTGGCACGGATGGGCGCTGCTGACCGCCTCCCGCGAGCGCCTGGCCTCCCGCTTCGCGGTCATCATCCGCTACTACATTGCCGCCGCTTTCTTCCTGGTGGTGGCCGCGACACTAGCGGGCCTCGTCACGGTCGCCCTGTTCGAGGCGTGCGCTCCCACGTGGCTGGCCGAGGCCCGGGACCGCCTGACGGTCGCCCACGCGCTCGCGGGAGTCGCCGGATGGGTGGGCCTGACGATGGGCGGGACCCTGGTGACGCTGGGGCCGACCGCGATGCGCACGCGCATGGATCCGAAGGCCGTCGTCTTCGCGACGAGCGCGCTGCCCATCTGGGTGGCCGCACTCCTCGTCGCGGGTGCGGGAGCGCTGGCCGACTCGATGCGCGTGGCCTCGGTGGGCCTCCTCGTCGTCGTGGGCGCGGCCGCCCTGGGAGTGGGTGTCCCGTTGCTTCGCGCGGCCCTCACGAAGGGCCCGGCCGAGTACGGCGCGTGGTCTCTCATGTTGGGCACCGCCTGGCTTCTCGTCACAGGCGCGGCGGCCTGCGTGCGCGCTTTCGAGGCTGTGGACGCCACCGGCCTGCGCTCGTCCTTCCTCGCGTGGATGCCGATCCTGGGGGCGGCGGGCCTGGGCCAGGTCTTCGTCGGGGCGCTCACCTACATGATGCCCGTCGTCATCGGCGGTGGCCCGTCGGCCGTGCGCGTCGGCGTGCGCATTCTCGAGGCCGGTGCCCCCATTCGGGAGGCTGCCCGCAACGTGGCCGCGGTGTTCGCTCTCGCCGTCACGTCCCTGGGCGGGACCTCCGCAGAGCGTCTCACCATCGCAGCGTGGGTGGTCCTTCTATCTACCTACGTCATCGACATTGTCATCATGGCCCGCTGCGGCGTGGCCCAGGGGCGCGCCAAGCGCGCCGCCGCTTCATCCCCCACCACACAAGGAGGCCACCGTGGCTGACCTGAACCTGTCTGCATCGTCGTCGGGAGGCGACGCCCCGAAGACGTCGACACCGAAGGAAACGCCGAAGCTACGCATCAGCCCGGCGGGCGACCACTCGCCCGTGAGCCGCACGGCCGGAGCGATCGTCGGCGTGGTCTCGGTCGTGGCCCTTGCCCTGGCGATCTTCCTGTCCAACCCCTCCGCGCCCACCACGCAGGGCACGGGAACGGGAGCTGGGACCACCGCCTCGTCCGTGACTCCGACCGGACACACGACCCGCGTGTCGGTGGGGGTCGAGGGCATGTCCTTCACACCCAACCACATCGAGGTGCCGGTTGGTGACCGCCTCGTCATCGACTTCACGAACTCGGGGGACCAGCGCCACGACCTGGTCTTTGAGACGGGCGTTACCTCCGGGTCGCTCGCGTCGGGCGAGACGAAGGAGCTGGATCTCGGCGTCATCTCGGGGAACGTCGAGGGCTGGTGTTCCCTGCCCGGACACCGCGAGCTGGGCATGACCCTGCACGTGCAGGCCACGGGAACCTCCTCGGGCTCCGCGTCCTCCACGGGAGCCTCGGCCTCGGGCGGCCACGCGCATCACGGCCACGACCACGGCCAGGACGCCGCCGCGGGACCCGCCACCCCGACGGCCCTGACGGACTACGCCGCAACCATCGACGCGCGCGACCCGGTGTTGCCTCCGGCCACGAACGAGACCGAGCGTCACTACACCTTCACGGTCACCGAACAGACCGTCAACGTCACGAGCTCCCTCACGCGCGAGTCGTGGACCTTCAACGGGGACGCTCCCGGCCCGATCCTGCGCGGACACATCGGCGACACCTTCCACATCACCCTGGTCAACAATGGGACGATGAGCCACTCCCTGGACTTCCACGCGGGCCTGGTAGCCCCCGACAACGTCATGCGCTCGATCGAACCCGGGGAAACCCTCGACTACACCTTCGTCGCGAAGAACGCGGGAATCTGGCTCTACCACTGCTCGACCGCGCCTATGTCGATGCACATCGCGAACGGCATGTTTGGTGCCCTCATCATCGACCCCACCGACCTGGACAAGGTGGACCGCGAGTACGTCATGGTCGCCTCCGAGCTCTACCTGGGCGCGGACGGCGCGCCCGCAGACGCCTCGCTCCTGTCCGCACTGCAACCCAATGCGATGGCCTTCAACGGCGTGCCTTTCCAGTACAAGGCGCATCCCATCCAAATCAAAACCAACGAGCGCGTGCGCGTGTGGGTCATGGACGCGGGCCCCAACCTGGCGACCACCTTCCACGTGGTGGGCACCCAGTTCGATACCGTGTGGCGTGAGGGCGCCTACACGATCCGGGGCGGCGGATCCGGGGGCGGCTGGGGCCAGGTCCTCACCCTGGGTGCCGCCGAGGGGGGCTTCGTCGAGTTCACTCCCCTGGAGGCCGGGCACTACACCTTCGTGAATCACGCGCTCTCCCTGGCGGAAAAGGGCCAGGTCGGCGTCTTTGAAGTGAACGACTGAGCCCTTGCGCTTGGCTGGCCCGGCTTCGTCCTCGTCGACGAGGCCGGGTTCGTTCGCGCTGACGCGCACGATTCGGGCACTCCAATGGTTACCTACGCCCCACCTCGCTTGACACTGCCGACGATCGGACGACGGTAGAATGAATAGATGCTCGGCACCTATCTCGATATCCTGCGCTATCGCCAGTCCTGGAAATTCTCCGCGGCCGGGCTTGTTTTACGTATGCCGATGTCGATGGTGGGCCTCTCGACGATCCTGATGGTGCGCGCCGAGTACGGCAACTACACGCTCGCAGGCGCGGTCTCCGCCGTGGGCATCATCGTCATGGCGGTCTGCGCCCCTATTCTGGCGCGCAAGGTCGACCGCCACGGACAGCTGCGCGTCATGGGTCCCGCGTGGACCGTCGCCACCCTGTCGATGTGCGCGCTGCTGGCCGCCGTCGTTGTTCACGCGCCCGAGTGGGTGCTCTTCATCCCCGCCGCCCTCTCGGGCGCCACGTGGGGGGCTCCCGGCGCGCTCGTACGTTCACGCTGGTCCACAATCCTGAACAAACCGGGCCAGCTGACGACCGCCTACGCCTTCGAGTCCGCCGTCGACGAGTTCGTCTACATCGTGGGGCCCGTTCTCGCCACGGTCCTGGGCACAGCCTTTCACCCCGCCACCGGCCTGGCCATCTCTATCGTGTGCCTGGCCATCGGCGGCCCCCTCTTCCTGTCGCGTCGCTCCTCCGAGCCCGCGATCGTTCCCCACGACCCCGATGTTCCTCGCGAGTCCGTCATCCGCAATCCCGTCGTCCTCGTCATGGCAGCGACCTACATCGGCATGGGCATGACCTTCGGCGCGATGGAGGTGGCGCTGGTCAGTTTCACCGAGGAGCACGGCGTTCCCGCCATGGGCGGTATCCTCCTGGCGATCTTCTCGATCGGGTCGCTCAGCGCCGCCCTCATCTACGGGGCGCGCACGTGGAGGCGCCCCACGTGGCAACTATTCGCAGTCGGCGTGGTCGCAATGGCAGCGGGCATGAGCGCCTTCCTCGTGGCGGACAACATGTGGCTCATGGCCGCGATCATCCTGATCACCGGCCTGACCTGCGCCCCCACGATGACGAACGTCAACATCCTCGTCCAAAAGTCGGTGTCGGCGGCCAAACTCACGGAGGGCCTGACCTGGATGTCCACCTCCATCAACCTGGGCGTGTCACTGGGTACGGCGGTAGCGGGCCCCGCGATCGACGCCGTCGGCTCTCGCGGCGGCCTGTTCACCATGACGGGCGCCGGGTGGGCGATGGTACTCCTCATGCTGATCGGGCTGCCCACGCTGCGCAAGACCGACGCCGCGCCCGCGCCCGAACTGCCCCTCGACTGAGCTGGCATTCCCTGGGAGACACACCGTCACTGCCTTGACAGCATGGTCAAGCTATCACGGTCCACTCGCACAAAAGTCACTCGATTCTTGCGCCGCGGCATGCGCTAAGCCCTATGATTGCCCTAATGCGTTTCCGACCCCCTCTCATCGACGACGAATCTCCCTCGCTCGCGCTCGCCATCACGGCCGGCGTGGGCGAATTCGCGTCATCTCTGCTGGTTACCGCCATGTCGCAGGGCTGGTACTACCCGGGCGTGGTCGGCTTCGGAGGCATCGGCTCCCAGCGCAGTGCCCGTATCCTCGGCCGCGTCCTCATGGCGCGCGGCGACGAGGGCCGCTCCTGGCTGCAAGACCGGCGCGGGTGGCGACAGTTCTTCAACGCGCAGGTCCCCCGCCAGCCCGTTCTCGTCACGGTCGGCAACGCGCGCCGACTCGCCTTCGCGGACCGCGGCGGATTCGTCGACATGACGGTCCTGGGCCACGGCCTCGAACCCGGATGGCACGACGCAACCATCCAGGTCCTGCACGCGGGCGACGTGCGCGCACTCGGCATGTCCGAGGAGACGGCCGCCAAGCTCGCCGCCACCCTGCGCACCGCGACGCCCCTGCCCGCCCCGGCCTCGGCGATGCACGAACACCCCCGCAAGGGACGCATCCGCGCCGGACGCCCCGCCTGCGTGCGCGTGCGCATCGTGTCAGACTACGAACATTTCGGCGTCGTTTCAGACATCGACGACACCGTCATGGTGTCGATGCTGCCGCGCCTCGTGACGGCCGCGAAGCACGCCTTCGTGGACCGCGTCTCCTCGCGAGAGGCCGTCCCCGGCATGTCGAATCTGCTGACGACGCTCACGACATCCTCGGCCTCGTCCGAGGGCGTGCCCGAGGGCACCCACTCTCCCATCATGTACCTGTCCACCGGCGCGTGGAACGTCGTGCCGACCGTGCGCTCCTTCCTGGAGCGCTCCGGCTACCCGGCGGGCGGCTTCCTCATGACGGACTTCGGCCCCTCAAACACGGGATGGTTCCGTTCCGGTCCCGAACACAAGAGGCGCGAACTGCGCCGCCTGGCGCGCATGTTCCCGCAGATACGCTGGCTCCTCGTCGGCGACGACGGGCAGCACGACCCCGAAATCTACGCGGAGTTCGCCCGCGAGTTCCCCCACTGCGTCGCGGGCATCGCGATCCGGTCCCTCTCGGAGATCGAACAGTTTATGGCCCACGGTAGCTTCGAGGCCATGGTGCCCGACGTGCTGTGGACCGTCCCCGAGTCCATCCCCGTCTGGTACGGCTCGGATGGTGAGGCGCTCCTCGAGAACATCCGAGGCCGCGGTACCGTCGGCCCGCTCTCCAGCCGCTGAGCAAACGTTCCCCCTCACCCGAGCTCCCCTCACGGAGCGCCGCAGCCGATACGAAAAGGCCGCCCCGAGGGGCGGCCTTTCTTCACTTGTCTTGTTCACTTCCCGACATGGGGCGGCACTTCGCGGGCTGTTCGACGGGGTCCATAGACTTCAGGATTCGCTGTACGTCTTCGGCGCTCATCGCGTCGTCGTAGAACGTTCCGAGCTCGACCGTCACGGTTGCATCCTGCTCGTCGGTGAGACGCACGTGAGCACCGGGGAAGAAGCGCGCCACCGAGTAAGCATTGTCCACGGCGTTCGGACCAGCGGTAATACGCACCTTGCCCGTGTATTCGACGTCTGCGCTCGCGGGCTCTTGGGTCTGGAAGCCGGCGGTCTTGAGCATGTCCGTCGCCTTGGAGGCCAGACCCTGGTGCTGCGTCGTATTGATGACCGTGACGGACACCTGTTCAGGGGCGACGGGCTTCGCATTCGCCGTCGGGCAGGGGATGTCACCGGTCTCGGCGTACTTGATCTTCACCGAAAAGTCGTTGCCGAAGGGAACGGGGATGATGCCCGTGAAGACGAGGGAGGCCAACACCGCGGCCGCTAACATCACGACACCAATGACAGCGAACGTCGTGTTTTGACGCTGCTGACGCTCGCGCAGGAATCGCTGGCGAGGGGTGAGGGCATTGCGGGGCGCGTTCGGAGTACTCACAGTGTCCAGCCTATCGAATGGGAGCGGCCAGGGGCCAGACAACGCCCCGTCAGGCACATTACATCTCGCCTCTTCCTCATTCTCGGCGCTACAGTGAGGTCACCCCCGACAACGGGGATCATTCCGCGCATCGACACCCACGAGGAGCACCGAGGCGCGCGAGGCACCCCGGCCTCGTCCCCATGTCCGAGCTGAAAGAGGACCGCGATGAGTTTCCTGGACACCGACCTGCTTGCCCGTATCCACGAGCGCGCCGCCGACGTCGACGCGCACAACACCTACCCCAAGCGCGACCTAGAGGAGCTGCGCGAGGCCGGCTATCTCTCAGCCTTTGTACCCGCCGAATACGGGGGCGCTGGCCTGAGCCTGACCCAGATCTGCGCCGAGCAGACGGCTCTGGCCGCGGCAGCACCCGGCACCGCGCTGGGCATTAACATGCACCAGATCATCGTTGGCCTCGGCCGCTACCTGGTTGCGGCAGGGAACGCGCGCGGCGAACAGATCCTGCGCGACGCGGCCGCCGGCGAGGTATTCGGCTTCGGCATCTCCGAGCCGGGCAACGACCTCGTGCTCTTCGGCTCCACGACCCGCGCGACTGCGACCGCAGACGGCTACTCCTTCGAAGGCACCAAGATCTTTACCTCCCTGTCCCCCGTGTGGACGCGCCTACTGATCTTCGGGCGCGCCGAGACAGAAGAGGGACCCAAGTCGGTGTTCGGCATCGTTCACCGCGACGATGAGGGCTACTCGATCAAGGACGACTGGGACACGCTGGGCATGCGCGCCACACAGTCCATGACGACTCTACTCGAGGGCGTCACCGTGCCCGCCGAGCGGATCCTGACGATCACGGATCCGGGTCCCAGCGCCGACCCCGTTATCTTCGGGATCTTCTCCCACTTCGAGATCCTGCTCGCCGCAACCTACCAGGGCGTGGGCGAGCGCGCCGTTGAGGTCGCCGCCGAGCACGTGGCGAAGCGCCGCTCCGTGAAGAACCAGACGACCTACTCCAACGACCCCGACATCCGCTGGCGCATCGCCGAGGCGGCCCTCATCATGAACGCTGTCGGCCCGCAGATCCGCGAGCTTGCCCGAGACATCGACGAGGGCGTGGACCGCGGTCGAGCCTGGATGCCGCAGCTGTCCGCCGCGAAGAACACGGCCGCCGAGGCCACACTGCGAGCCGTCGAACAGGCTATGCGCGCGTGCGGCGGCAGCGCCTACTACAACACGCACGAACTCTCGCGCCTGTACCGGGACGCCCTCGCCGGTCTCTTCCAGCCCTCCGACCAGGAGTCCCTGCACGCCGCGTGGGCGAACCTGATCCTGGGCCCCATCGAGAAGGCCCAGTAGGCCATCGGGGACGAGGCAGGGGCCGCGTCCGCTTCGAGTCGCACCGCCGCTTCGCGGAGCGTGCGCCGGACAGCGCGGCCTCATCCCGCTTCGTACACGTTGACAAAGGAGGCGGACCCGAGAATCTCCTCGGGTCCGCCTCCTTATGCTCGTTGTGAACTCAGTCGTTCCACTTGAACTTCTCGGGAGAGATCTCGCCGGTCGTACCGGTCATCCATCCGCCGCGAGCCAGCGCGAAGGACTGGCCGGTCTTCGTATTCCAACAGCTGATGCCGTCCTGCGTGGAGTGGCACGCGAAGTCCCCCTTGGTGGCGGCGGCACCGTAGGCGAGCGCATTTCCACCCGAGGGTACGGCGCTCTCGCAGGACTGGCCCGCCTTGTCCTTCGAGGTGCTCAGGACACCGACCTTGCTGCCGGAGCAGGAGGCGTAGCCTTCCTCCGCCCAATCGGACTCTGCGATGCCACAGCTGACACTATCAGCGGTGAACGAGCAGGTGATGTTGCCGGACGGCGACGAGAACGAGTCAACGGTGATGGATCCGGCGGGTGCCGGGTACTTCACGGGTTCCTCGGTCGTGGCGCTTGCCGACGGAGTGGGGTCCGACGCGGAGGACGACGAGGCGCTCGGGGCCGATCCGGCCGCAGGTCCCTCATATCCGCGCGTGAACACGTAGATGACGAAGGCGAGGAGCACGGCCGCTGTGATCGCGAGGATACCCAGGATGACGGCCATAAACGGGAAGCCGCGGCGCTCCTTTGTCTCCTGAGGGACCGCTTGCTGCGAAGCATTGGACTGCACCTGGTAGGAGGCCCCAGCACCCGGGTAAACCTGCGGCGTCGGGTGCATACGTGCGGGGGCACCCGACGCGTTGGGGTAGGACGAGCCGGCGGATGCGCTCGGGTAGACGGCGGTCGCCTCGGGATCCTGGGCGCTCTTGGAACCCATGATTGACTGGCGCTGCACCTGGGCAACGACCTGCTCACGCGCGCCCACCTTCGGCACGGGCGCGTTTGAGCCCACGACCGCGGAGTAGGGGGTCGTGCGCTCCACCTGCGAGTAGGAGTTCACGCCGCCCTGACCCAGGACGTACATGCCGGACTCGGACGTACGGATCGAAGAGCCGGCGACAGCACCGGACACGTCTCCGTGCATGACGAGGTAGCCGTTGGAGTCGATATAGCCGTCGTAGTCGTCTCGAGCTTCGAGGGCGGCGTTGACCTGCGGGTCGTTGAACTGGTGCAACCAGTCGAGCAGCCCGCGGTAGGCGTGCGGGTGCGCAGCTACGGCCACGCGCAGCTCGGGGTAGCGGTACGCCAGTTGGCGCAGCGCTTCAGCATCAGTCGACGGGTCCTGGGCGGCCGCCAAAGGATCATCGAAATGCAGCTCTTCAGCCATCGAAACTCCAGACTTCACGGTCATGAGGTTGTTACACGATACCGCGATCAGTGGTAATAAGTGAAAACTTGACCATATTTATTCCCAAGATGCGGCGCTGTCACTTGACAAAAGCGTCATGAGGCCCCGCGGAAGACAAACCTGTCAAAGTCCAGCGTTTCGATATCGCGTGCGAGGGAGCGAACCTGATCATCCCACCCCGGCCTGGTCGCGGAGAAGCCGACCGGCGCACCCAGGTCACGCGCCTGCTGGAGCGCGAAAGACCGCACTCCCATCTCGCGCGCTCGTGTCGCTACCTCAAAGCCGTCGCCGGGACCGTCCGGGTAGACGGTCAGGCGCACCTCATGGTCCACCTCGGGGTGCGCCAGGACGACGCCCAGCGACTCCCATGCCCGCTCACCGGCACCCGGACGCGCAGCCACGGCCTCGTAGTTCTGGGGGGTCGCCTTCACGTCGATGCCTACCCAGTCGACGAGGCCCTGCCCGAGCAAGTCCACCAGGCGGCGCGGGTAGGGGCCCGCGGTGTGCAGGCCGACGCCGAAGCCAAGCTCACGTACACGCGCCATTGCCACCCCGAGCGCGACCTGTCGGGTAGCCTCGCCACCGGAAAACACGACACCATCGAGGAGGCCGCACCTGCGCGCCAGCAGCTCCTCAAGCGCGCTCCACGCGACCACGCCCGGGATGCGCGGGTCGATGATCGCGCTGTTGTGGCAATACGGGCACGCCCAGGGACAGCCCTGCAGGAACAGGGACGCCGCGAACTTCCCCGGCCAGTCCACGCTCGACATCGGCACGAGGCCCGCGATCTGCAGGTCCTCCGGCGTCCACTCGCGCACGGTCCGCCCCGGGACGAGGCCGGGGACGCCCAGAGCCGACGTGCCCTCCCAGGACGCCCCGGCCTCGTCACAGTGGGAACGGCCGCTCACGTCAGCGACCACGCACGGGAGGGAACGCGCTGACGAGCTCACCGTGCGCCTCGGCAGCGCTCTCGGAGAACATCTGGCGCTCGTGGTACTCGCCCTTCTTGCCGATGTTGAAGGACTGGACCGGGCGGAAGTAACCCATGACGCGCGTCCATACCTCACAAGCCTGAGGCTCCGCGTTCGGGTGCATGGCCGCGCACTTCTCGCACGTGAAGTGCTCACCGGCCAGGTAGCCGTGGACCGGGCAGATCGAGAAGGTCGGAGTGATCGTGATGTAGGGGACCTTGAAGGCCGTCAGCGAGCGGCGCACCATCTCCTTGCAGGCCACACCCGTGGAGACGCGCTCACCCATGTACAGGTGAAGGACCGTGCCGCCCGTGTACTTACCCTGCAGGACCTCCTGATCCTCGAGGGCCTGGAACGGGTCATCCGTGTAGCCCACCGGAAGCTGCGAGGAGTTCGTGTAGTAGGGCTCGTCGGGCGTGCCAGCCTGAATGATGCCGGGGAAGCGCTTGCGGTCCTCTTTGGCGAAGCGGTAGGTCGTGCCCTCCGCGGGTGTCGCCTCCAGGTTGTACATGTGGCCGGTGACCTCCTGGAGCGAAACCATGCGATCGCGGACATGATCCAGGACACGCACACACATGTCGAAGCCCCGCGGGTCCGTCAGATCGTACGCGTCATCGCTGAAGTTGCGAACCATCTCGTTCATTCCGTTGACGCCGATCGTCGAGAAGTGGTTGTCGAGCGTTCCCAGGTAGCGCTGCGAGTAGGGGAACAAGCCGTGATCCATGTGGTACTGGATGGTCTCGCGCTTGATCTCCAGGGATTGGGAGGCCAGGTCGATGAGCTCATCCATGCGCGCGACGAGGCCGGCTTCATCCCCCTTGTAGAGGTATCCGAGGCGCGCCATATTCAGCGTCACCACGCCGATCGAACCGGTCAACTCCGCCGAGCCAAAGAGGCCATTGCCGCGCTTGAGGAGCTCGCGCAGATCCAGCTGAAGGCGGCAGCACATCGAGCGAATCATGTGCGGATCCAAGTCCGAGTTGATGAAGTTCTGGAAGTAGGGCAGGCCGTACTTCGCGGTCATGTCGAAGAGAGCATCGACGTTCTCGCCCTCCCAGTCGAAGTCGGGGGTGATGTTGTAGGTCGGAATCGGGAACGTGAAGACGCGGCCGTCCGCGTCACCGCCCATCATGACCTCGATGAAGGCGCGATTGATGAGGTTCATTTCCCTCTGCAGCTCGCCGTAGGTGAAGTCGACGACCTCCTCACCGATGAGGGGATGCTCATCCGCCAGGTCGTCCGGGCAGGTCCAGTCGAAGGTGAGGTTCGTGAAGGGGCACTGGCTACCCCAGCGCGAGGGTACGTTCAGGTTGTAAATGAGTTCCTGCATGCACTGGACGATCTGGTCGTAGGTCATGTCGTCCAGGCGCACGAAGGGGGCCATGTACGTGTCGAAGGACGAGAAGGCCTGGGCACCCGCCCACTCGTTCTGGAGGGTGCCGAGGAAGTTGACGATCTGCCCGCAGGCCGAGGAGAAGTGACGAGGCGGGGCCGAGGCGATCGCGCCGCCCACGCCGTTGAAGCCCTCCTGTATGAGGCGCTTGAGGGACCAGCCAGCACAGTATCCGGCGAACATGTCGAGGTCGTGGATGTGATAGTCGCCCTCGCGGTGCGGGGCCCCGATCTGCGGCGTGTAGACGTGCTCGAGCCAGTAGTTGGCAACGATCTTTCCTGCCGAATTGAGGACGAGGCCTCCGAGCGAGTACCCCTGGTTGGCGTTGGCGTTCACGCGCCAATCGGAGCGGTCGAGGTACTCCTGCACGGTTGCGATGGCATCGACGTCGTAGCGGGGCGAGCTTGTCATGTTCCTTGTCCTGTCTTGATTCCATTGTGTGCTATGCGGGCTGGGACGCTGGGCACTGCGTTGTGGGAGATATATGTGTGGCGTTGTGGCGGGGGCGCTCTTCCGTCGCACCTGTGGGCGGCAGGGCGTGTCCTGCTTGCGTTCGGACGCGTGATCGACACGTCGTGGACGCTCCGACCTCGCGGGGTGAGGCCGTGGCACTGTGGGTGGTGGCGGCGACCTCCGACCGGCGTGAGGCTCCCCTAGATCTAGGGAAGCACGACCACTCATCACTAGATGTAGTGTGCGTGTCGAACTGTTCCCACAATATCTAGTGTCATACGTGCGTCAGAAGCGCGGCGCGCACGGCGAGTAGTACTACTCGTCACGCGCTCGTATTTTTGGCATCCACAGGGGACCAACGTCCCGTCACATAGGTGCACGCACACACTGCGACCCCCGGGCATCGTCACTCGCGTCGACTCATGCGCGCGGATCCATTCCTCGTGCTCCCCATCGTGTAGCTGAGCGCGCCCGCGTCGACTCACGCGCGCGGGTCCGATGCATGCCAGCCGGACCCGATCACTGGCGGGCCGCACCCACTCATGCGCAGTTAAACCCGTGAAGCGGAGCGCGGGCACCCCTGTCCACACAGCCGCCTATCGGGTTAACGTGCGTGTGAATGGGCGCAGGTGAAGGCCTATCGGGTTAACGCACCACCCGGTGAGTACATCCACCCAACGAACGAGGCCGCGACCGGATAACCGGCCACGGCCTCGTCGACCAAGCGGAGCGGATCAGATGAGGAAAGGCAGCTTCTTCACCAACCCCAAGCCCTTCCACCACGCGCCCAGGCCCATCGTGTCGCCCGCGCTGGTCAGTGGAATGACGATGAGGACGAGCGCGTAGACCAGGTGCTCGTTAACGACCGGATTGAGGGAACCCCACACCCATGGGGCAACGGCCGCGTACATGAAGCCCAGCATGACGACTCCCGCGACCGCTGCGAGGCGTGTGCCAATTCCCAGCACGAACGCCAGGCCGATGCCCAGCAGGCCGAGCATGAACAGCCAATCCATGGCCGGCACGGCGAGGGACTCGAAGAAGGACGCCAGGGGCTTTCCGGTCGTGGCGCCCGTCAGGTAGCTCTGTGCGGGCGTTCCGCCGTTAACCCACGCGCGCGCGGGCCCCGTCGAATAGTGCAGGCCGAACGTCTTGTCCAGGAACGACCACAGGAAGATGAAGCCGACCGCGATTCGCAGCAGAGCCAGGACGAAGCGCGCGGGCTTGGAGGTGACGACGGCTGAAGCGGGACGAGGCATGTCGGTTCCTTCTGATGATCTGCGGTTGGATGGGGTGCGGGCGCCGACTGCGGATGTGGCCGCAGCATCGGTGACAGCTGACGCGCAAGCACTGCCTGGCTACGCCATGGTCGTTGGCCGACTTCCGGTAGGACGAGCGGCTCGGGCCTGGCGCGGGGCCATCGCCCTAGCGGATAAGCGTCTATGGGCGGCTGACTGCCGAGTCGACGACGTGACAACCCTCCTTCATTATCCACTGCCCGAGCCCCGCGCGGCCAGGGGCATCGCAAAGCCCCCACCTGCTTGCCAAGCTGAACAGCCCGGCGAACCATAGCGTCGCGACGACGGGATGCCGGACACACCGGACTCAGGCTCGACATTCACTGCAGGTATCGGGGCGGCGACGCCCCTCTCACTCATGCGTCCAACGCGTACGCTGTCAGAACCCAACAACGAACTGCGGCGCGGTGGGGGCGGTCGGGGTAAAGGGGATAGGCCTGGCCGTGGGAGGGCCTTGTCCGCCTCGTCCAGCCAGTGCATGGATTGGCGGTCGGAGTAAAGGGGATATGCCTGGCCGTGGGAGGGCCTTGTCCGCCTCGTCCAGCCAGTGCATGGATTGGCGGTCGGAGTAAAGGGGATATGCCTGGCCGCGCGACGTTACCGGCGGCACAAACCTCACCCAGTGAGACCCCTACCCAGACTCATCGACAGGCACATGAAACCAACGACACCACCGTCGGGACAGTAGAGCGGCTGGATGAAACCGACTGCACCTCTGTCGGGACAGTAGAGCCGCTGGATGAAACCCAGGACACCACCGTCGGGACAGTAGAGCCGCTGGATGAAACCGACTGCACCTCTGTCGAGGCATCAAAGCAGCCGCATGAAACCCGCACCGCCTCTGTCGGCGAAAAATGCACCAAAAGCTGCCATTTCTCGGCGACGGAGGTGCCAGCAGTTTCAATCCGATGCCAGGAAACACCAACACAGGCGGCAACGGTTTCAATCCGGAGCGAGATAGTGCCAACAGAGCTGCCGCAAGTATGAAGGGCGGCTAACAGGCCTTGGCTCGCACCGCTCAGAAACACCAGCCTGGCCTCAATCGAAAGCGTCACCTGGCTATACGGCCAAGCTGATGCAGCTACGGAGCCAGGCTCCGGTGACAGCGGTCCTGGCCGCAGTAGCGGCAGTCCAGGCTCCGGTGACGGCGGTCCTGGCCGCAGCAGCGGCAGTCCTGGCTCCGGTGACAGCGGTCCTGGCCGCAGTAGCGGCAGTCCAGGCTCCGGTGACGGCGGTCCTGGCCGCAGCAGCGGCGGTCCTGGCTCCGGTGACGGCGGTCCTGGCTCCGATGGCAGGGCCAGGGCTGGCCTCGAGATCGACCGCTCCGAGCCGCAGACTCGCGTGTGGCGATCTCGCGGGCGGGCCGCCGCCCACCGCACACACAGCGGCCCCCCAACCAGCAGCCGACGCAACAAGGAACATCACGCGACACCTGGAACACCGGCGGGGAACCAAGTACAGCCGTACACGAGACAGAGCCGCAAGCACGAACACGTCAGGCAAGCGGACAGTGGAACCAAATCACCGCCGAAAGGAGACAGAAGCCGGCAGGAACTACTCGCCCGCGAGGCGGTCGACCTCGTGCATGATGAGGCCGCACACGGCGCTCACCCACGCGACGGCGGCGACACCGAGAACGCGTGATCGCCATGGGCGGATCTGCAGGAAGTCCTCGAAACCGTATCCGGACCCGGGGGAAGCGGCGGACATGCTGAAGCCCCACATGGCGGCACCGGTGGCCAGGAGAGCGATCACGATCAGGCCGAGGCTCCCCCACACCATGGCATGTTGCGCCTGGGCGCCGTGCCTAGGTCGCCGCTCGATGGGTGACAGAGCGAGCGCCCACGCCCCGGCGATCAGGGTAGCGACGACAACGTCGGCGGGCCGATGCCACCCTTCCATCATGACGGAGACTCCCATCAGCGATGTCCACATCCAGCCGATCCACGCGGAGGGGGCACGGAACCAATGCGGGGCGACGATGATCAACGCGAGGGAAATGGTGACGGCAACGGTCGTGTGCCCGGAGGGAAGGGAGTTTCCAGCTCCCGTGGTCACGCCAAGGTGAGGGCGGGTGAGGATGTAGTCCTTAAGGATCTGGGTCGTCACGTTCGCGCCGATGACGGCCCCGAGGGCGCGCCCGGCCAGCGTTGGTCGGCGCCGCGCGGCCGCAACAAGGGCAACGACGAGGCCGGCGGCGACCATGACGGGCACGGACACGATACCGGTGATGAGCATGGAGAAGGCCTCGTACCTTCTCGCGGAGCGCATCGTGCCCTCCATGAGGATGGTGTCGAGAACCTGCCCGGGCGCGGTCGCTAGCGCCAGGTGGCTGATGAGCACGGTGATCGCGAGGCATGCGGCGACGCCGCCGAGTCGTCGGCTGAGTTTGCGTCGATACCAGGCGTCGTCGAGCAAGCGACGAGGCTGGGGCCCGCTGTTCTCATTGCCGCCGACGGGGCGGGTGGCGCCCTGGGCGCGCGCTCGGGTGCCACGTTGGGTGCCGGGGGCGCTGTCCGCGCGGGATTCGCGGCTCGCGGTGTTGGCGCTATTCGCCGTGCGATTGCGGGGGCGCACTGGGCGCGCGCCTTTGGTGTAGGACTCGTCGACAGTCGGGTCGGAGGGCAGGGCGGCATTGGCGTCGTCCATGGTGTCCTCCGTTCGTGTCGATGCTACATGCCGTGTCCACTGTAGTGGAGCGAGACGCTGGCGCGTGGATTGGTTAAGGTTTGGCGCAAATCGACGGCAATCGCACATTGGGACCGACCGCACCGCCTGACACCCCGGCCGCGTCAAGGATCGGGCAACGCCGTCAGTCGAAACTTGTCGGACAAGGTGGGCGCGCGCGAGAGTGGGGCCTCGGTTACAGTGGGGGTGTCCGATTCTGTACGTGTCACGCGGGAGTTGTCAGTGTCTGCATCTTCACCTGTCAGCACCGATCGCATTCGGGATTTGTTGCGTTCCCGAGACGTGCGTTTCGGCGACTACAACGAGGGCGAGCTGGCGTATCTGACGCCGAACGCCGCTTTTTTCTGGAATGCGACGAACCCCCAGATCCTGCAGCTGCGGGCTCAGTGGCGCGGGATTGCACGCACGCCGGAACAGTTCGGCGAGCTCGCTCGCGAGGTCGCGGCCTGCAATTCGACGCGCACGGGCCCCAAGGCATACGTGGCCCCACTGGAGGACGGCTCTCAGTATGGCCTCATCGCGGAGTGCAACGTCGTCGTGATGTCGGGGCTGACCCAGACTCAGCTGGACAATTTCTTCGAGACGTCCATGTCGATGATTATGGGTTTCTTCGCGGATCTTGAGGTGGCGCTACCCGGATTCGTCGATTGGGATGCCCAGGGTCGGGAGGTGTCGCTGTGAACGTCCCGTACGTGGTGCCCGAGGATGAGGTGACCCCCTACCCCGCGGATTTCGAGCGGGTCGTGGAGGCCGTACGCACGATGGGCTACGCGCTCGACGTGATCGAGAAGGGCCACGCAGCAGGCGCCATTTTTGACGAGGTTCCCTTCCTGGTGTCTTTCGATACTGCGGGGCGTTTCCTGTCGATTCGTGCGCTGTGGGAGTCAGAGCTGCCGGCCGAGAGCGCGGAGCCTGCACTGTTTGCGACCGCCGACAACTGGAATCGGGAGAAGTATTTCCCGACGGTGTACACGTCGACCTCTGCGGAGGGGACGCTGGGCGTGTTCGCGGATTTCGTGGTGGACACGGAAGCCGGCCTGTCGGACGTGCAGCTGCGCGACGCCATTTCGTCGGGCATTTCGACGGGTATCGCGGCGATTCAGTACGTGAAGGAGTCCGCCTCCGAGGCGCTGGGGTTGGTCAATCCGGGCGCCGATGAGCGCTGACCTGTCACGCTCTTCGGAGACCTCTTCGCACGAGGACGGGGCAGCGTCTCCCGATCGGGCGCACTGCGGCGAGTCTTCTCCTTCTCCCACCGACCTTCTGGGTGTGCTGGGGCGCTTGAGCGCCGGGGATGACCGGCTGCTCGGCCACATGACGCTTCCCGGGCGAACGGGGCGGATCGCGCAGTGGCCGTCATGGGTCTCGCCCGCGGTCGTGGACGCGTGGGCGCGCCGCGGCATTGAGCGCCCGTGGATTCATCAGCGCGACGCCTTGGACGCGCTCCACGAGGGCCACGACGTTGTGTTGGCAACGGGCACGGGGTCGGGCAAGTCGCTGGCCGCATGGACACCAATTCTCTCCGACCTGGTCGAAGCCGAGGATTCGTCGCGAATTTCAGCTATACATCGCCGCCCGACGGCCCTGTACCTGGCTCCGACAAAGGCGTTGGCGGCTGACCAGCTGGCCTCGCTCGTGTCACTGCTCGGGCGGGACACGCCGACCGTCCGCGCGCAGGGCAGCACGAACGCGGAAGGTGGCCCCGGCCTCGTCGATGAGCGGCTGCACCGCGTGCGCGCAACGACCGTGGACGGGGACACACCTCGCGAGGCGAAGGAGTGGGCACGCGCGAGCGCGGACCTGGTGCTGTCGAACCCTGACTTCCTGCACTACGTGATGCTGCCCTCGCACCAGCGGTGGTCGCGTTTCCTGGCGTCGCTGCGCCTCATCGTCATCGACGAGGCGCATCATTGGCGGGGCGTGACCGGCTCGCACATTGCGCTGGTCGTGCGTCGTCTGCTGCGGGTCGCTCACCACCTGGGCGCCGACCCACGGGTCGTCATGCTGAGCGCGACGGTGCGCGACGCGGCGACTGTGGGCAGCGCGCTGACCGGGCGCGACGCGGTGGCCATCACCGAGGACGGCTCGCCGGCGGGCACCCACGAGCTGGTCCTGTGGCAGGGCGCAATCATGGCCGACGAGTCCGAAGTCGACATCTCTTCCTTCCTGGCAGCGCTCGACGCGCCACCGGGCACGGCCACACTCAAGGTCCCGATCGTGCGGCGCAGCGCCGGGGTCGAGGCTGCCAACCTGGCTACCGCCTTTGTCGAGGAGGGCGCGCGGCTGCTCGCCTTCGTGCGTTCGCGCGCGGGAGCCGAGGCCGTAGCCGCGCAAGTGCGCGACCGGCTCTCCGCCCGTGGTTCCCCGAACGCGGGTCGGGTGGGCGCGTATCGAGGCGGCTATCTGCCCGAGGAGCGTCGCGCGCTCGAGGAGGCGATCCGCACGGGAGGGGTGCGGGCGCTCGCCACGACGTCGGCGCTCGAGATGGGCCTGGACATCTCTGGGCTGGACGCGACGATCACGGTCGGCTGGCCCGGCACGCGCGCGTCCCTGCGTCAGCAGATCGGCCGCGCCGGGCGCGCGGGAGCTCCAGGCACGTCCGTGTTGATCGCTTCCGACAACCCTCTGGATACGTACCTGGTACGCCACCCGGAACACATTCTGGGCGAGGTCGAGGCGTCCGTCATCGACCCCTCCAACCCGTGGGTGTTGGCCCCGCACATCGCCGCCGCAGCAGCAGAGATACCGATCACGCCGTCCGATATCACCTATTTTGGTCCGGGACTGCGGGGAGTCACAGAGCGTCTCGTCGCCGACGGCTACCTCAAGCGCAGGCCCACCGGATACTTCTGGGACGCCACCCGCTCGGAGCGGCCCTCCGACCTCACCGACCTACGCGGCGGCGCGGGCGACGTCCAGATCGTCGAAGCCGCCAGCGGCACCGTCGTCGGCACCATCGATCAGGCCTCCGCCGATGCACACGTCTTCCCCGGCGCCATCTACATCCACCAGGGGCGCACCTTCCACGTCTTGAGCCTCAGCTCCCTCACCACGCCCACCGCTCCCGCCACCCAGGGGTGGCCGCGCACACTCCTGCCCGAGGCACCGGGCGGCATCCGGGGACCAGACCACCTCGGGAGGGAGGAAAGGGAGGGGGCCCAGGCCTCGTCGATCATCGTCCCGCCAGCGCGGGCCGACGACGCACGCGTCGCCCTGGTCGAGGAGGTGCGCACTGCCCTGCGGACGCGCGCGACGACCCACACGAGCGTCGAGGTGTGCGCCATCGAGGAGACGTACGTGTGCGGCGATGGCACGGTTGCGTGGCATCACGGGCCGACGAACGTGTCAACGCGGGTCACCGACTACGATCTGCTTCGCCTACCGGGGCTTGAGTTCATTCGCAACACCGAGCTGTTCCTGCCCACCCACACGCTGCCCACGAAATCCACGTGGTTCACCCTCACCTCGGTGGCGCTGGCCACGATGGGGGTCGATGCCGCGGAGCTGGCGGGCACGCTGCACGCCACCGAGCACGCGATGATCGGGATCCTGCCCATCGTCGCAACCTGCGACCGCTGGGACCTGGGCGGCCTGTCGACCGAGCTGCACGACGACACGGGCGCACCCACCGTCTTTATTCATGACGCCTTCCGCGGCGGTGCCGGGCACGTGCTCGCCGGCTTCGCCAGTGCCCGGTCGTGGGTGTCCGCCACCCTCGAGGCCGTCTCCTCCTGCGACTGCGAGACCGGGTGCCCGCGCTGCGTCCAGTCCCCCAAGTGCGGCAACGGCAACGAACCCCTGTCCAAACAGGGAGCGATCACGCTGCTCACCTATTTGCAGGAGCGAGCACCGGGCGCGTGACGCACGCGCCCCACGCTAGATACTCGAAGGGGCCGGCCATAAGGCCGACCCCTTCGAGTATCCCATCAACACAGTGCAAGTCTTCCGATGCGTTCCCTTTCTTGGCTCACCCTTTGTGGGTGTCGCCCTTGGCTTGATGACTATTAATGTACGGACCCCACCTGTGGGAACCATTGAACAGACCTGGCAATTTCCTGAGAATTTTCATTCTCCCGGTCCCCCGCGCGCGCGGGCTCTCATTGTCATTGGTATTCCGGCAACTCTGACGGTCCGCGAGATGACCACGAGACAATCACTGCCCCTCACCTCACAGGACAACAGCTCTTCACCATTCGCCGCGACGACGGATGATGCTGCCTGACAGGGGCGCCCACCGACCTCCTCCCATGGAGCTGTCATGGAGTGTTCCGCTCCTGCCAATGCAGCCAGGTCAGCGACCGCCTGCAGTCTCACCGACGCGCGGTGGGCAGCGCCCACGCCCGCGATGATGAGCGCGACAAGAATAGCGAGGGCAATCAAGCCCACGGAGTTGACGGTCCCCGACCCGGCCTCACCCTCGAGCGCGCGAGGCTCACTGGCCCGCTTGAGGGCATCCCCAGAACTAGTTATCTTTCCATCGGCTGGTCCACTGGTCACGGCAGGTACCCCTCGTCGATCGTCGTTACCGTGCAGCGGGCGATACCGCCGACCCAACCGGCTGCACCTCGGTAGGGTGCGCTCCCACTCACCGTCACCCACCCATCCGAGCGCGTGACTGAGTAGGAACCCGGCGCGTAGGCTGCCGACGCCGCGGCCTGAGGATCAACGTGCCCGATCGATGCTGCTCGAGCGCCCTCGCGCACCGCTTGGCACAGGGAGGCACCGGTCAGCCCAGCTTGGGCCGCTGCGACGACGACGCCGATGACGGCCGTGACGGCGAGGAAGCCAATGGCGTGCTCGACGGTGACGTAGCCGTGGTCGTGAGCTGTCATCGGGTGTTCAGCGCCTCCTGGATGATGGATTCCAGGGCTGCCCGCACCGCGTCCGATTTGAGAATCACGATGAGGAGCCCGGCAAATCCCGCGGCTGCGATCGTCCCGATCGCGTACTCAACCGTCGTGGCCCCCTCTTCCGGGTCGGCCGGCTCAGGGGAGGTATCTCTATCCCTACTCGCCGTGAGGTGATGTGCCGCATCCTGCGCGGCGCTCATCGCGGCGAGCTGCGCGCGCGTGGCCGCAGCCTCGATCCTGTCGATAATCATCATTGATCTGTCCTTTCATCTCCCGCGCCCACCGGCGCGTGGGGCCAGTGTGCGCGCCCCGGGTGTCCCGGTTCCACGCGGATTCACTCCCCTGTGGATAACAGGCAAGCGGCCGAGGGCCCTGTGGATAAGCACTACATGTCGATGCCTCCGCTGAGGGAGGCGAGGAGGGGCACGATTCCAAGCGCGAGGAAAGCGGGGAGGAAGCACACCCCGAGTGGGCCGACGAGTCGGACGCCGAGTTCCTCTGCGCGTGTTTTTGCCTCGGTCAGGCGGGTTCGCCGCTCCCATGAGGCGCTACGCGCGAGCATCGTCTCCGGCGCGCTACCACTGGTCCACGAGGATTCGAGGGCATCGCGCAGCGGATGTGTCCACACCGGGGTCTCTTCCCACGCCTCGTCCCACGCTGCTCCCAACCGCAATGCTCGAGCCGTCCAGGAGAGGGCCTCGCACGTGCTGGCCGAGGCAAGGGCGTCGAGGACGCGTGGGATCGCAGCCCCGCAGGCAAGCCCGGCGGAGGCAAGGTCGCAGGCCAGAGCGGCATCAGCATCGGAGCCGGAGCGTCTGGCCCGCGCGAGGATCCTGCGGGAGGAGACGATGCCGGCCGCCCACGCGAGTATTCCGACCAGCGCGCAGGCCCTCCCGACCGTCGAACCCGTGTAGAAATGCCAGGGTGACGCACCCAGAGCGAGCGCCGACACGATGCCGACCAGCGGAAGAGCGGCGAGGACGCGCCCGGACATGAGGGGACCGGCGGAGGCAACGCGGCGAGCCTCTTCGACGGCTTGCGCATCATCCACGCTGTCCCCGATGGCGTCCAGGATGTCTGCCAGGGGCGCTCCGAGACCGTTGCTGAATCGGCAGGCCAAGGAGATGGATGCCGCAGCCGACCTGGAGGCGGCTGCGTCCGGTGATCGTGCGCGCATCTGGATGCTCCGGCGAGGCGGCTCGCACGCCCATTCGTCGAGGATCGGCGGGTAGTCGTCGCTGTCGCGCTGGACGCAGCCGACGCCTATGCGTACGAGGGACGCCGACCATGCTTGTGCCGTCGGTGCCCCCGAGCGCAGCCGAGTCGCCACCTCAGCGATCAGGAGGGAGAGCTCGCGCGTCGTCGGTACTGTGGCGGAGCGGCCACGGTGCCTCGCCCCATTGTCCTGGCCCGCGAGGCGGCGGAGTCTGCGCCTCCACGCGTCGGCGGCGAGGTCGGAGGAGCCGGGCTGGTGCATCCACGCCCGCACGATGCGTCGCTCGCGCAGGCCGCGCACGATAACCGCGAGCGCGCGGAAAGCCAGGATCAGCGCACACAACGACAGCGCGTACACGGCCGCGCGGCCGGTGATCTGCCCAATCGCACCGTTCCCGCCGTCACTGTAGTCAAGCCACCCGACGCCCCACCTCATAGCCCGACCTTCCCCGCCAGGAGGTCCCACGCCTCGTGGGTGGTCACTCGACCGTCAAAGGTTGCACGCAGCGCGGGAATGCATTCGAGGGATCCTCCCCCGATCGTCAGCACCCCAACCTCGGACACCCATCGGTGCCCATCGGCGTCGCGCCGCATGTGGAGGACGGCGTCGAGGGCGCTGGCAGCCTGGGCAGCGACAGCTCCCTCCCCCATGCCTGCGAGCGAGCCGAGGGCCGCGAGCCGCGCGGGCACCTCCCGCGCCCCATTCGCGTGGATGGTCGCCCATCCCCCGTCGTGCCCCGTGTTGAGGGCTGTCAGAACGTCACGTACTTCGATGCCGCGACACTCCCCAAGCACCAGGCGGTCGGGACGCATGCGCATGGCCGCGCGCACGAGGTCGGAGAGGGTGACGGCGCCGCGTCCTTCAACATTTGGCTTTCGTTCGACGAGGTGGACGCAGTGCGGGTGCGCGGGCGCGACCTCGGAAACCTCTTCGATGCACACGATTCGCTCACGGGAGGAAACGAGGGAAAGGGCGGCGCTCAGGAGGGTTGTCTTGCCGCTTCCCGTCGCTCCCGAGACGAGGACGTTGGCCCGCGAGACGACGAGGGTACGCAGGAGCGGGCCGATCGCTCCGGGCAGTGTCCCGCGCGCGACGAGGTCCGCCACCGACAGGCGCTTGGTCCCCAGCACGCGCAGGGAGATGAGTGTCCCCGACCCGGAGACGGGAGGGAGAACCGCGTGTAGGCGCACGCCGCCGGGCAGGGTTCCATCGGCGACGGGGCTCGCATCATCGAGGCGTGCCCCGCAGGCGCTCGCGAGACGGATCGCGGCGTGGCGGGCGGCTGCCTCGTCGCGGATGCCGGCGTCGACGCGCACGAGTCCGCCTCCCCTGTCGACCCACGCTTGGGCACCATTGATGAGCACGTCGGTGACTCCCGGGTCGTCGAGGAGATCGGCGAGCGTAGGCTCCATGCCCCTCTGGCGTGCTCGCATCATCTCGAGCGAGACGGAGACCTCACGGGCACCGCACCCGGGGCGCGACGCGTCGGAGGCAGCGCGGGCAGGTAACGCACCGCGCGCGAGGAGCCTCAGGGCACTAGGCATGGGCCGCCCCCAGGTCCGGTACCTGATCGCGACTCAGTGAACGCCCGCGCAGGGGCGTCGGCGCGAGGGCCGAGAGCGCTCGACGCAGGGACCGCAGGTCCCGGCCCGGCTTCGTGGGGGCGCGCAGGATCGGGCGGGGCGCACACGCGCCTAAACCCGAGCTGCGTCTGCCACTACCTGATGTCACAAGCGTGATCGCGGGACAGGGAGGGGGATGGGATGCGAGGCTCGCGGCCATCGCCGCAGCGCCGTCCAGGTCCGAGCGCGTGACAAGGACGAGAGCGTCGGCGTGGATGACGGACGCACAGTGCGCAGCGCGCGCATCCCATCGTCCCGCGTCCACGATGAGGGGCGCGTGCAGTGACCGACAGGCGGCACCCACCCGCGGGTCGTCCGCATTGGCCCCTCCGCGCGCGTCGCCGACGAGCGCCCTTACTCCCCCCACGATAGGAAGGTGATCGCGCAGCGACGGCAGATAGGAGTCCTCACGTACGTCGAGGTCGGCCCAGCGCACGCCGGGAGAATCGTGCTCGCGGGCACGCGCGAACCCTGGCACGGACCCGGACGCATCGACAACGATCCCCTCCCACGCGTACCCGGGTTCGCGATCAACGTGCCTGCGCCACAAGCGGACTCGGCGACGCCTATGCTGTCGCGCCAGCAGCCGCACCACAGAAGTGACGCCGACCCCGCCCGCAGTTCCGGCGACCACCCACACCGCGCCAGCTGCGCCCCACCGGTGGCCGGCCTCGGCGATCAGGGAGATTAGGAGGGACGTATCCCCGGGCAGACTCACCTGTCCCCCATTCCCGACGCGCACGCAGGGGGTGCCCGGAGGCACGGGCGCCCCCGGGGACGCCAAGACCAAGGAGGCGCACGCGGGATTCGAAGACACGCGTGCCCCGGCGAGCTCGACCGCATCGTAGGCATACTCGAGGTCCGGCGGGGCGAGGCCAACGAGGGAGACGGGGCTTGGCTCCTCGACATCGTGGGTATTCATGCAGCCACGGTGCGCCCCCGACACCCAGACAGTCCACCCTCGAGCGTGCCCCTGTGGACAACACCCACCCAAAATGCCACCCTGTGCATAGAAGGGATCCGACGGAGGATCCTTGTGGATGAAGCCAACGCTGGAGAAAACGCCATGGTACGCGCGGCCTTTTTTGACCTGGATAAGACGATTCTCGACACGTCCTCGAACGTGGCCCTGTCCGGCCCGTTCATCGAGGCGGGCCTCATGAATCGGCGTACCGCCATTGCCTCAGTCTTCGTTCATCTGCCCTACCTGCTCGCGGGCGCGGACGAGTCGCGCATGGAACAGATGGCCGAGGCGATGGGCCGCATGGGGCGCGGCTGGAACGCCGCGTTCCTGGAAGCCACGGTCGAGGACGCCCTCGAACGCACGATTCAGCCCGTCTGCTACGCGCAGGCACTGGCCCGCATCGAGCAGCACAAGCGCGCGGGCGACGTCGTCGTCATCGCCTCAGCGTCGGTCGAGCAGGTCGTGCGACCGATCGCGCAGATGCTGGGAGCGGACGAGGTCCTCGCCTCGCGCGCAGAGGTCGACGCCGACGGTTGTTTCACGGGCGAGGTCACGCACTTCAATCAGGCTCAGGGCAAGGCGGACGCGTGTGAGGAGCTGGCTCGCTCGCGCGGCTGGGACCTGTCGGAGTGCTCGGCGTACTCGGATTCGGTGTCGGACGCGCCGCTCCTGCGCCTCGTCGGACATCCCTACGCGGTCAACCCGGACCGCGCCCTGCGCGAGATGGCTCAGCGCGAGGGCTGGCCCACCCTCACGTTTACATCCACGGTGCGCATCCTGCCCCGCGAGGTTCCCACTCCCGCAAAGGTCGCGTTGCCCTTCATCGCAGGCATCGCAGTGGGCGCGGCGGCCTGCGCGTTGGCGCGCCGCTAGGAAAAGCCCTAGGAGAGCCTGCCTGCCTGCACGTGGCGGGCGACGTCGCGCCCCACCTGGGCACCGTAGACGATTCCCGCGCAGTAGTGGATGATCCACCGGGCCACGCCGGCCTCGTCGGCGCTCACCCACCCGGCAAGTTCGCGTCCCGCGCGGGCCGGTTCGAGCGCGTCGTAGGCGCTCGGCACGCACACGCCGGTCGGGTCGACGCCTCGAGTGACGAGTATCCACCGCGCCAGGCCGCCTCCCACGACCGAGGAGGCCGGATCAAAGACGCGCCGGAAACGGAAGTGGGCGGTCAGGGCTGCGGCGACGGCGAGGCCGGGCGCATCGTCGCGCGCGTAGGCGAGCGCGGGCGCGAGCAGGGCGGGATCGGTGGGTAGTGCCACGGCGCGCGCCTCGACGAGGCCGGAGGCGACCAGGCCGGAGCAGGCATCCCTGTGCAGACCCGCAATCAGCGCGGGCAGGGGCGTGGGAGCGACGCGCGCACCCCCCTGGGAACGCGTGTTGAGATCGGGAAAACGCGAGGCCAGGTTCCACTGCGAACGCCAGATCCCCAGGGCGAGCGTGGCACCCGTGTCGGAAGCGGGGCCACCCGCGTCCCCCATGGACAGGGCGCGCACGTCGTCGACGCTCGTGCGGCTGCCCTCGACGATGGACAGGGCGGCAGCCTCACGCACGGCTGCCTCTGCGCGCGCTTCCTCCCAGCCTCGGCGCAGTCCCTCACTGAAACGCAGATCGGCGAGCGCAGTGTGCGCCTCGTTCATGGCGGATGCGACGTCGGAGCGGGCGGCGGCCGCACGTAGCACGGCGGGCGCGGGGTCGACGAGGGCTTCGATACTCACACCTCTACACTAGGGGCATGACGCTTTTGCAGCATCGAAACTTCTCCGCGCGCCTGCGCTCGGGGCTGTTCGCATTCGTTTTCGCTCCGGTTGCCCTGGTGTTCCTGGGCTCGTCGATGGTCGATGTGCAGGCCCTGGCCTCGGTTGGCCAGCCCCTGGCCTCGGTGGAGGGACTCATCGGCATGGCTTTGGCGTCGATGTTGCTCGCCTTGATCGCATTGAATTGCGAAGAGTCGAGCGCCGGCATGGTCGTCACGTTCGTGTGGTCGCTCGTCGTGGGGGCCACGCAGTTCTTGGGAGTGGCTCGTCTGCCCCTGCTCATGAAGTCGTCGGTGGGTGCCTCGGATATGTTCGCCGGCGTCCTATGGTGCATGTATCCGGTGTGTCTGTCTCTCATGCTGGGTGCGTGCGCGCTGACGATCAAGTCTGTGCGCGTGCGCGCGGGCAAGGATACGCGCATGCCGCTCGCGCGCGTACACCGTCACGCGTTCGGCACGACGGTCGCTCTGCCGGCTTCCGTCGCCGCGGGCGTGCTGATGGTGGCAGCTGCCCCGTCGGATTCGACGAATGTCGCCGCGATGGGCCTGGAAGGCGTCCTTGAGGGGCACACCCTCATGCCGTTGTTGGCCCTCGGGTCCGGCCTGTCCTTCGCTGCGTTGGTAGTGAGCGCACGCTGGTCGATCACGGGCACACAGATCGCCACGTGGACAATCCTTGTGCTGCCGAGCTACGTGATCCTGCCGGTGTGGTCGTCGCTGACGGGTAACGTCATCGTTCCCGGCCCCTCTATCATGACGAAGTTTGCGCTCGCCTCTCCACCCCTAGCCGCCCTCGGCATGGCGACGGGATGTGCGTCCATGGGCGTGCTGTGGGCGCGGGTGCGCGCCCTGAAGAGCCTGGATGCGACACCGAACGAAGCGGTGAATGAGGGGCCTGCCGAGGACTAATACGCGCGAGCGGGCACGCGGACCGTAATATGTGGGCAGATATAAGGAGGAAGCATGTCCGAGAACGAGTTTGATGCCCAGCGCGACCGCACCGAGGAGGACCGCGAGAACGTGGTGCTGACCGGCGAAGAGATCGAGCTGCCGGGCGAGGATTCCGACGCGTCCGCGATCATCGGAGAGTCCAGCGAGCCCATCCATACGGGCGAGATCGAGTCGGTCGCGATCGGCGGCCTGACGGGACGTGTTCCGGCGGCTGCCCCGCTTAAGCCTACGATCGAGGACAAGATCGCGACGGGCGAGCTGCCCGTCGTCACCGCCCCCGAGGGCGACCTTCCCGTCGTGTCCGCCGCGGACGAGGCGGCTTCCGACGAGATGCCTGAGCAGGCCGATGGCGCGCAGAACGCTGCCGAGCAGGCTCCTTCCGATGCCGACGTCGCCACCGATGAGTCGGCCGATGATGCCCAGGACGCGGACGCTGCCGAGGCCAGCACTGACGCTCCCACCGAGGAGGCCACGGATGAGGCTCCCACCGAGGAGGCCGCTGATCCGCAGGATTCTGCTGCCGAAGAGGCCGACGCCGAGAGCCCCATTGCGGACGAGGCCGCCGCTCCCGAGGCCGAGCACGCGGACGAAGAGAGCGCCCCTTCGCACGACGCCGCTCCCGAGGCCGAGCACGCAGACGAGGAGAGCGCCCCTTCGCGCGACGCCGCTCCCGAGGCCGAGCAGTCCGAGAACGCTTCCGACGAGACGGACAGCATCGACGAAGCGGAGCCCACGCTGACCCCCGTCATGACGCCCGCGCAGGCCGCAGCGATGATGGGCCTGAACCTGGAGGACGCTGAAGAGAAGACCGATGAAGGCGCCCAAGCCGACTCCTCGACCGCCAACGAGGCTCCCACAGCGCAGGAGGCCGAGCAACCCACCGTCGGTGGCGCCGCCGCCGAGCACACGCTCTCGTCGCGCCGATCGATGATTTTCGGCGACGACGATGAGGCCACCTCCCCGTCGATCCCGGCGCTCGCGCCGGTAGGCCGGGATGAGCGGAGCTCGTCGGACGAGGCGGGGGACACCTTCGCCGAGCTTGATCTCCCCACGGAGAAGGCCACCCCCTTCACCGAGCCGACGACTCAGCTGCCCACGCAGGAATCTGAGACCTCGTACTCCTTCGCGGATCAGGACGGCGCCGAGGAGGCACGCCCGCGCCGCCGCTCCCTGCTGGGTGAGGGCGACGAGAACGCCGAGGCCGCAACCCTGGCCGCGATTGCGTCGACCGCCGCACGCGGCGACAACTCCAAGTCTCAGCGACTGGACGACGAGCTCTTCTCCGCCGCCCCGCAGATCACGGAAATGCCCTCGCGTGCGGGTGCCCACTGGATCTCGTTCCTCCTGTTCCTCATCCTCGTGCCGGTCGGCTGGTATCTGGCCGCCGACGCCGGTGCGCGCATGACGCTGGCCGACGCCGCCCCCATGTACACGGGCGTCGCATCCATCCTGGCGCTGGGCGAGCTCCTGGGGGCGCTCATCGTTTCCGCAATCCTGTTTGTGGTGGCGCGCCGCTCCTCGCTCGGTGCTTGGCTGATGGGCCTGGTCACGCTGATCGTCGGCCTTCCGTGGGTCATGGCCCCCGGTCTCACAGCCGCGTCGGCCCTGAGCGCGCTCACCGCGCTGACGAACACCGGCTCCCTGGGCGCGAACCTGTCCCATCACCTGCAGGCATCCGGCTACTCGGGCCGCTTCGCTCTACTGGGCGTCGCGATCCTGGGCGTGGCGTACGTATCGCACTCGGCGCGCCGCACCGGCCGAGACGAGGAAGCATTGCGCACCTCGATCGAAGCCACCAACCCAGCCGGTGCCTTCTACTCCAAGCGCGCACGCAAGAAGGCTGGGAAGGACGCGGCCCGCAAGTGAAGACCTTGCTTCCTGCCGGCGCGATCGAACTCGAGGGCCCCTGGACTCACCGGCACGTGAGCGCTGGCGGCACCGCATTTCACGTCGCCGACATGGGCGAGAGCATGGACCATGCCCTCGTTCTCTTGCACGGATTCCCCGAGCACTGGTGGTCGTGGCGCGAGGCGCTCCCCATGCTCGCCGAGCAGACCCCCAGAGTGTTTGCCCTCGATATACGAGGCTTCGGCACCTCCGACCTCACGCACGGCGACTACGACCTGCGGCAGATGGCCAACGACGTGATCGGCGTTGTCCGCGCGCTCGGCGTGGCTTCCTTCTCAGTGGCTGGCACGGGAATCGGCGGAACCATCGCATGGATGATCGGCGCACTGGCTCCCCTCGAGCTGCGCTCGGTCTGCGTCCTCTCTGCGCCCCACCCCCTCGGCGTGCAGCCCATCATCGGCCGCGCACCCTGGGCGGGGGGCCGAGTCCTGCAGGGGCGCCTTGCACTGCCTACCGGCCGTGAGCGCGCGCTGCGTTCCGGTTCCCTCGTGACGACGGTGTATCGCGCGTGGGCCTCTCCCGGCAACGTGGAGGGCCTCGTCTCTCAGTCCGGCCCCTACCGGGCTGCCCTGCAGCGCCCCTTCGCTGCGAACACCGCATTGCGAGGTCTGAGCGCTGCCCGCAAAATGTCGCGCGAGGAGCGTCGCCTCCTCGCAGAGCCTCTGAGCGTACCCGTATTGTCTCTCGTCGGCCGAGACGACGGCGCTTGGTCCCCGCTGGACCACGCTGCGGACGCTCAGTTCGTAGACGCGCCCCTCACGCAGATTGTCATCCGCGAGGCCGGTCACTTCCTGCCCGAAGAAGCGCCGCAGGCGGTTGCTCAGGCTCTGTCAGAACACGTCGCAGCACACGCGATTTAGCGCTTGTTTCATTAGACAGATCACACACGAGACGTAATGAAGCCCATTTCACCTGATAGATAGGGCATAATGGTGTGATGCGCGGTACCTCCTCGTGAGCGGTATTACGTATGGGATCCACTGCGCAGTCCATATCGATATGCCCGAGCAATCGGGCACGAGCGGAAGGAGCTCCGCACCATGATCGGTGACGGAAACTTCATCAGCCAGGTGCCGCTGTTCGGTGGCCTTGATGATGCACAGCAGGTGTCCCTCCAGCAGAAGATGGGTCATACGACCCTGCGTCGCGGAGAGACTCTCTTCGACGAAGGCGATCTCGGCGATCGTCTCTACATCGTGACCGAGGGCAAGGTGAAGCTCGGCCACACGTCCAGCGACGGCCGCGAGTCCCTGCTCGCGGTCCTGGGACCCGGAGAGATCATCGGTGAGCTCACGCTCTTTGATCCGGGCCCGCGCTCAACTACTGCAACCGCCGTTTCTCCGGCGTCTCTCCTCTACCTCGAGCACGAGGATCTCATGCACGTGCTCGACACCAACCCCACCCTGGCCAAGCACATGCTGCGCGCCCTCGCACAGCGCCTGCGCCGCACCAACGAGTCCCTTTCGGACCTCGTGTTCTCCGACGTTCCCGGCCGTGTTGCTAAGGCCCTCCTGGACCTTGCAGACCGTTTCGGCACCGCCTCCGACAAGGGCGTACACGTCCCCCACGACCTCACGCAGGAAGAGCTCGCCCAGCTGGTCGGTGCCTCCCGTGAGACGGTAAACAAGTCTTTGGCCGACTTCGTATCGCGCGGCTGGATCCGCCTGGAAGGTCGCGCCGTGACCCTCCTCGACGTCGATCGCCTGGCGCGTCGCGCTCGCTGACCTGAGCTCACACAGGGTTGGGCCCGCCACCGCAAGGTGCCGGGACCAACCCTGTGCATGACAACACGGTCGAGGCAGTGGTCGCACGCGCGATTCCCGCACGTGCCAGCCACGGCCTCGTCCTGTGCGCAGCGATGCCGCGCATCAGTTCTGAACGGCAGGCGTTTCCTCAATCGGACGCTTGAGGTAGGCCACCAGATTCTCGGAGCCGGTGGGGCCGGGGATCACCTGGACGAGTTCCCACCCGTCGGCCCCCCACTGGTCGAGGATTGCTTTCGTCGCGTGCGTGAGCAGCGGAATCGTAGAGTATTCCCATTTAGTCATGCGACCATCCTACCCGCTCGCCATCTGCGGGCGCACGTAGGACAGAACCTTCGGAACGTGAGGGCTGCGGAGTTCGCGCGCCAGCGGCTCGTCGGAGGTCCGCAGCCATTCCAGCCAATTCTCAGCATGCGGATAGTGACGCAGAATTGCTCGGCGTTCCCGTTCAGTCAGGCCACCCCACACGCCGTAGTTAGCCTCGGACTCGAGAGCATCGGCGAGACATTCGAGGCGAACCTCGCATTCATAGCAGCGCATACGGACCTGACGCTGAGAAGCGCCCTGCACGAACAGCACGTCCGGTTCAATGGACGCACAGAGCGCGCGAGCGACCCAGCTTTGGTCGTCGCCTTGCGTTGACATCGTGGAACTCCACTTCACTGTATTTCGAGCCCTGCTTGTGACCATACACACATACGATTGTGGGTGCAAACGCTGCGACCACGATTGAGGGCTTCGGACGTGACCCATCAGCCACTTCTCACGCCCCGCCAAACACCACATGGGCACGCCGACACGTAAGCTAGGAATATGTCGCACTCTCACTCTCGCGCTGTCCGACCGGCCCAGCTGCTCGCGCTGCTGATGGCATTCCTGAGCGTGTCTGCGCTCATGGGTGTCGTCGGGGCAGGCATGCTCGTCCCCGTCGCCGGCCCCACCGCGCTGGTCGCAAAGTCGGTTCCGTCCGTCTTCAACGAGCTGCCCGGTGACCTGCAGACGGTCGCTCCCGCAGAGGAGTCGCAGCTGCTGGATTCCTCCGGTGCCGTGATCGCCCATTTCTACGACAAGCAGCGCATCGTTGTGCCCAGCGCCAACATCGCCGACGTCATGAAGAAGGCGATCATCGCGATCGAGGACAAGCGCTTCTACGAGCACAACGGCGTTGACGCCACGGGTATTGCCCGTGCGCTGGTCTCCAACCTTGGCGACAGCGGACGACAGGGTGCATCGACGATCACCCAGCAGTACGTGCGTAACTCGCTGGCCGAACGCGGCTACCTTGAGGGCGACGCCGATCAGGTGAGCGCTGCAACCGAGCAGACCACCGAGCGTAAGCTCCGCGAGATGAAGTACGCACTGGCACTGGAGAAAAGCCAGTCCAAGGACGAGATCCTCACGGGCTACCTCAATATCGCTCCCTTCGGTCCGATCACCTACGGCGTGGAGGCCGCATCGCAGCGCTACTACTCAAAGTCGGCCTCGGAACTGAACTACCTGGAGTCCGCACTCCTGGCCGGACTGGTGCAGTCTCCCGTTCAGTACGACCCGCTGATGCACCCCGAGGCCGCCCAGGAACGCCGCGACACGGTCCTGGCCACGATGCTCGACCAGAGTGTCATCACGCAGGAAGAGTACGACGAGGGCATTGCAACCACCGTCGATTCCATGCTGAATCCGACGGTGTCCTCCGAGGGCTGCTCCGGTGCCCCCTCTGAGCAGGCCTACTTCTGCGACTATGTGCTGACGCAGTTCCTGGAGGATTCGACCTTCGGCTCCACGCGCATGGAGCGTGAGCGCCTCCTCAAGACTCAGGGCATCACGATCCGCACCACGATGGATCCCACGAAGCAGAGCGCAGCATACTCGTCCCTGACGAGCGCGATCCCCGTGGGAGATGCGTCCGGCCTGAACGACGCGCTCGTTTCCCTGGATCCTCGCTCCGGCAAGGTTCTGGCGATGGCCCAGAACACGACGTACGGCATCGAAGCTGGCCAGACGATGGCGAACTACTCGGCCGACGGTAACTTCCAGGTCGGCTCGACCTTCAAGGTGTTCACGCTGCTGCAGTGGTTCAAAGAAGGCCACTCGGCCTATGAGACCGTGGGTTCGTCCAACACCTTCTACCCCAACGGCGCATTCAAGTGCGACGGCCGCTCGATCGTCACCGAGGGCTACCAGGTCAACGACCTCGCGGGCAAGACCGGTTCCATGAACGTCGTGCGCGCGACGGGCCAGTCCGTCAACCAGGCGTTCGTCAACATGGCGTCGCGCGTGGACTTCTGCTCCATCTTCGAGACTGCTTACAACATGGGCATCACGGAGGACGGCGAGGTTCCCTCGCCTTTCCCCGCGAACATTCTTGGTTCCGTGTCCGGCTCCCCGCTGCAGATGGCGTCCGTTTTTGCCACGATCGCGAACTCCGGCCAGCAGTGCAGGCCTCAGTCCATCGAGTCGGTGACCGACCGTAACGAGAACGTCCTCAAGGAATTCTCGGCGGACTGCAAGCAGGTCATCCCCGCCGAGGTCGCGAACAAGACGGCTGCCCTACTGACCGCTTCGGCAGGCCAGTACTACACGTCGACGCGCCTGGGCGACGGTCGTCCGTTCGCAGCCAAGTCGGGTACGACCGACGGCCACGCCAACACATGGCTGACGGGCTTCACGCCGTCGCTCGCAACCGCCGCATGGGTGGGTCACGGTGACAACTCCTCGCAGGAGGTGTCGGGCGTTGTCATTAACGGCGTGTACCACTCCGAGATCTTCGGTGAGACCTACGTCGGCCAGAATATTTGGGCACCCTACATGACGCAGGCGCTGGCCGGCACCCCGGTTGAGGCAGTGTCGAACGCGAACATCGGTGCGTCCATCCCACAGCGTGGCTCGACGCCCAGCCCCAACCCCTCGCAGTCCGCCGCTCCGACTGCGTCCCCTTCTCCGACGGGCACCTGAGATGAGCACTCATGCGGAAGCGTTGCTTCAGGGGGCTACGGTCGCGTCCCTTCGACGAGGCCGTGGCCTCCTGCGCACCGCCGGCGCGCTCGTCGGCGGGCTGGGGCTTGCGGGGCTGGCAGCGGGTGGTGCCGCGCTAGCCTGGGGTTCGATTGAGCGCACCATGCCGGTCCTGCGACGCTATGACGTTCCGGTTCGCGCCCATGTCCCCGAGGTCACGATCCTCCAGATTGCGGATCTACACCTGTTCCCGGGGCAAGAGTTCCTCCTGCGTTTCCTCTCGGACGTAGCCGCCTCGGAGCGTTTCGACATGGTCGTGGCGACCGGCGATAACTTCGGGTCCGTCGACGCTCTCGACATGGTCATGGAGGCGTATCGCCCGTTCTTGTCCTACCCGGGCGCTTTCGTGCTCGGTTCTAATGACTACTATTCGCCGACCCACAAGCGATGGAGTCGCTATCTGTCCCGCTCGAAGCCACGTCCGGCGCGCGTCGTTCCCGATCTCCCCTATCTGCCGATGGTGCGTCAGATGTGCCAGGCCGGCTGGTTAGACTTGTCGAACGCGTCCGGAACGCTTCACCTGCCCACGGGTACGGTGTCTCTCCTGGGCACGGACGACGCACATATTCACCGGGATCGCCTGGGAGCTCCGGCCTCGTCGTGGGCAACACCCGACGCCTTGCGCCTCGGGGTGACGCACGCGCCGTATACCCGAGTCGTCTCCGCGCTTACCTCGACGGGATCCGACCTGATCCTCGCGGGGCATACTCACGGCGGCCAGATCGGCATTCCCGGAGTCGGGGCAATCATCACGAACTGCGATATCTCGCGCTCCTACGCGAAGGGCTTGAAGCGGTGGAAGGCTCCCGACGGCGCTGAGGCGTGGCTGCATGTCTCGGCCGGCCTAGGAACCTCCCCCTACGCAAAGGTTCGCATCGCAACGCGTCCAGAGGCCTCTCTGCTGCACGTGCATCCTGCGTAGCGAGGCGACGAGGCCAACGGTGCCCGCCCTTCAGGGGTGCCCTGCACCCAGTCGACATGCGGCGTGGACCACACTTCAAGCGCTCACTCCGCCTCCGTTTGGGAATCTCGGCAAGGTGAGGCTATACTCGAACGGCACCGGGGTGTGGCGCAGCTTGGTAGCGCGCTTCGTTCGGGACGAAGAGGCCGTGGGTTCAAATCCCGCCACCCCGACCGGTAATCGCCGGGACCGTTTGGTCCCGGCGATTTTTGTATTCACACACATAGGAACACTGACCACCGGGTCGAACACCCCTCGGCAACCGATTACACTGAGGACACTTCCATCATCACAACTTTGAGGAGAAACCCGTGAAGCGTCGCCTTGCAGCAGCTCTGCTCATCGCCACCCTCCCGCTCGGCCTGGCCGCATGTGCCAACACAAAGTCCGAGAGCGCACCCGCCGCCTCAAGCACGCAGAAGCCCACCCCCTCTGAAAGTGCCTCCACCAGCGCTGCACCCACGCAGAAAGCGGACGCTCAGTCACAGAAGGAAGCCTGCGGGATCATTGTGTCCGGCCTCAAGCCCCTCCTGAACCTCAACTTGGCAGACCCGGAGCAGCGCGAAGAAGGCCTCGCTCAGCTGATCGAGGCATTGAGCTCCGACAAGATCACCAACAGCGAGGTGAAGGCGGCCGCAGACACAGCCGTTGCGGACGGGAAGGCACTCCAGGACTTCATTGCCGCGAACGCTGACAGCGAAGTCACCGAAGAGGTCGAGGCAGAGGCCCAGCAGCTCCAGTCCACCTTCCTCACCTCCGTCCGAGCGCTGCGAACGATGTGCACTGCGAACAAGTGATCCTGTCACGGGCGCGTGACTGACACACTCTGCGCGTATGGGTGAGGGCAACCACGAGGACCGCCCTCACCCATCCGTCCGCCTCGCGACACACCAACGAAGCTCCGTGCCCAGGATCACGGACCACACACTGTAGTGACGCACAGCGCCGCGATACTCTCAAGAAGCTTGACAGCATCACCACATCAAGGAGCATCATCATGAAGCGCCGCATCGTTGCAGCATTCGTCACCGCCCTCCTGCCCCTCGGCATGACCGGCTGTTCCATCGCATCGAAGACCTCCGCCTGCGAGGAACTTTCCGGCCCCCTGAAGGAAGCCGGCGTCGCCCTCGTCAACGCACGCCTGGGCGAGGCAGAGAATCCGGGCGAATCGTTCACGAAGCTCGCCGAAGCCTACGAAACGGCTTCCGCAAAGATCACCAACTCGGAAGTGAAGGCTTCTGTCGATCAGGTCGCGGCCGACTGGCGCACCGTCGCCGAGAAGGCTCAGGCCCTGTCCGTGGATCCGCAGAACGCGGACGAGGAGAAGAGTCAGGACCTCCAGGCGTCCTTCGAACAGCTCAACACCCACCAGACCGAGCTCTTCCACACGTGCGGCTACAAGTACTGAGTCCCGCTGACGAACGCTGACGCGAAGAGGGCGGCCCGATGGGCCGCCCTCTTCGCTCAACGCCCGCACGCGGGCGTATACAATCTGATGTTTCTCGTCAGCTCACGTTGCACACCGTCTCGAGCGACGACATCGACGTCGTGAATGTCGTGTACAGATTCATAGCCTCGGTCATTTGCTCTGCCGAAGGCTCACCTCCCACCGTCTTGGCGAAATCGGCGAGAGCCTGAGCGCTATCGCCCGCAGCCACCGCAGCAGCCTTCACTTCCGTGTTGGTAATGTCGTCAGACTTCAGGACAGTCGCAACGTTGGTCATGCCCTGAATCATGTCTTCCGTGTTGCTCGGATCCAGGCCATCAACTGCCTTGATGGCCTTGTCATTGATGATCTGGCAGGCAGCCTGCTTGGACTGTCCACCACAGGCAGCCAGGCTCAGGGGCAGCAGCGCAACGAGGGCAGCCGTCAGAAGACGCTTTTCATGAGGGTTACTCCTTCGAGCATTTGTGATGGGTACCCGCGAATCATATCGCATTTTCACTTCATTGATTACCTCGCGGTCAACAAACATCTGTGCATCATTGACACAACCCACTGCACGAATGACGAACGAGCCTGATAGCCGCTCCATTCGATACGAGGAGAGGACGGCTCCTACGCACGCACGAGGAGGGGCGACCCCCATCGGGCCGCCCCCTCCTCGTTATTCACATAGTTGGGAACCGGACGCGCGGATCAGCGCTCCCCCGCCCCGGCCTCGTCTATTCAGGCCTGGCCGCCGTTCTTCCAGCGACGGAAGAACGTCGCCAGCAGCGCGCCTGACAGGTTGTGCCACACGGAGAAAACGGCAGCCGGAAGCGCGGTCTCCGGGGTGGAGGCGAAGTGAGTCTTCGCCAGCGTCGCGGCCAGCGCCGAGTTCTGCATACCGACCTCGATCGCGGTCGTGCGCGAGGCCTTGTCCGAGCCGCGGCCGACACGCCCGGCCAGGTAGCCGAAGAGGTAGCCGAGCAGGTTGTGGCAGATGACGACCGCGATGATGAGGGCGCCGGAGGTCAGGATCTTGTCGACCGAGCCCGACACGACGACCAGCAGCACGTAGCAGATGCCCAGAACCGAGATCCAGGGCAGAATCGGCAGGACCTTTTCCACGTACTTGCCCGCAATGAAGCGAACGGCAAAACCGCCGAGCACGGGGGCGAGGACCATCAGCAGGATGTTCTGCGCCATCGCCGAGCCGTTCACCGGCATACGTGACCCCACCAGCCAGGCGGTGAGCAGCGGCGTCATGAGGGGCGCGAGCAGCGTCGAGATCGAGGTCATCGTGACCGACAGAGCGACGTCTGCCTTCGCCAGGTAGGAGATCACGTTGGAGGCAGTACCGCCAGGCGCACAGCCGACGAGGATGACGCCGACCGCGACCTCGTTGGGCAGGCGGAACACGTAGCACAGGGCCCAGCCGACGAGGGGCATGATGAGGTACTGGGCGACGACGCCCACGAGAACGGGTAGCGGGCGCTTCACGATGAGCCCAAAGTCAGGAATCGTGAGGGTCAGGCCCATGCCGAACATGATGACGCCGAGCGCCCAGCTGACGCCGGGGGCCAGCGGCTTGAAGGTATCGGGCGTGACCATGGCGATCACGAAGGCCGCCAGGATCAGCAGGGGAAAGACCGTGACGGCGATGCGCGCACTGCGGTCTTCCGAGGAAAGAGTGGGAGATTCAGTTGTCACTGTGTCAGTTGTGGACATGCACCCATAATTCACCCGCTATTCAATTAATCCCTTGCGAGTCTCACTTTGTGACCCTCCCAGTATTGAGCCTCACAGGCCTCATTCACTAAACTAAGGCTATGCACAGTGCAGCGCCGCAGACTCAGCCCACCCTCGAACGTACCCCGGGCAAGTCCCGCGACCGCGCCACGGGTCGCCCACAGAACGGCCCAAAGCCACGGCACCACAACAATCCCCGCATGCGCAAGCTTGCCCGCGACGGCTGGATCTCCGACCAGCACGGCGCGTGGACGATGATGGCTTTCCCGCCGCTGCTCGGGTGGGCACTGTCCTTCACCTTCTCGTGGATGGTCGTCCTCATGCTGGTCGCATGGGCGATGGCATTCCAGATGTTCTCCGCCGTGTGCCTGTGGGTCAAAACGCCCGCCAAGCGCCGCTCCCGCATCGCCCCCGCGGTCATCACCTACGCCGTGCTCGCAGCCCTCCCCGGTGCCACTCTCCTGGCCCTGCGCCCACAGCTGCTGTGGTGGGCGATCGCCTTCGCGCCCCTGGCCTCGTCGGCGCTCTACCTCGTGTGGAAGGGCCGCGAGCGCTCCCTGAGCGCCCGCGCGGCTTCGATCCTGGCGGGTAACATCATGGGACCCGTGGCCTTCTCGCTGGCGATCGCTGATGGTTCACCGGCCGCGGTAACGCTCCACGCGTGGGCGACGTGCGCCGCGTTCGGCCTGCACTACATCGGCACGGTTCCTCTGGTTCGTTCGATGATCCGAGGCCGCAAGGACCCGCGCTGGGCAGTGGGTTCCACGCTGTTGCACGCGGCGTTCACGCTGTGCGCGGCCGTGGCGTGGTGGTTCGGTGCGTTGACGATCTGGCCCGTCCTCATGTGGGCGTGTCTGACCGCGCGCGCGTGGGTCATGCCGACGCTGAACCGGACCCGCGCGCGCCCCTTCTCTCCCAAGATGATCGGCTTTAGCGAACTCGGCTGGTCGATTCTCCTCATCGCCTCGCTGCTGATCCCGTAATTCTCTGCGCCCCGGTGGGTGGTCACGGGCGCGTCCGTTTCGTCGGGCGCGCCCGTTGGCATGCTGCCCCTACGCGCCGATACCCGCAGTTCGAGCAAATTCGGTGGCCACAGACAGGAACAAGTCATTCTGCTCGCGCGAGCCGACCGAGACTCGCACGCCCACACGGAAGGGGCGCACGATGAGGCCGACGCGGGCACATTCCTCGACGAGGCCGTAGACATCCCCGCGGATCAGGTAGAAGTTCGACTGGCTGTCGGGGATGTCGTATCCGAGGTCGCGCAGTGCCGGGATGATGCGTTCGCGTTCGTCGATGATCTCGGCGACGGCTCGCTGGACGCCCTCGCTGTCCTTCAGGGAGGCGAGGGCCGCGGCGAGGGCGAGGGAGCTGACACCGAAGGGTACGAGGAGAGCCTGGATCGCGCCGATAACATCGGGATCGCCGATCGCGTAGCCGACGCGCACGCCTGCCAGGGCGTGGGCCTTGGAGAAGGTGCGCATGACGATGACGTTGGGGTGGTCCTCAATCAGAGAGACAGCGGTGCGCACGCCGGGGGCGGTCGCAAAGTCGATGTAGGCCTCGTCGACGATGATCATGACGTCGTCGGGGACGTCGGCGACGAAGGTGGCGATCTCCTCGTAGGTGAGGGCGGGGCCCGTCGGGTTGTTCGGCGAGCAGACGATCACCGCGACGGTGCTGGGATTGATGGCCGCACGCATAGCATCCAGGTCGTGGGTGGCGTCCGGGAGCAGCTCCACAGGCACCGGGTCGCCTCCCACGGAGGGAATCGCGATCGGGTAGGACTCGAAGGAGCGCCAGGGGAAGACGACCTGACTGCCGCCCTGGCAGACGGCGGACAGCGCAGCGAGAAGAATCGCCGAGGAACCGGTGCCGACGCACACCTGGTCGGCGCCGACGCCGAAGCGCCGGGCGAGGGCCTCACGCAGGGGCGCGGCCGTCAGGTCCGGGTATCGATTGATCGTCTCGAGCTCGCGGGCTATCGCCTCGAGCACCTCGGGGCTCGGCGGGCTCGGCATTTCGTTCGAGGAGATCTTGACAGCACCGGGAGCCGTCTTGCTCGGCACGTAGCGCGGAAGAGCGGCGACGGCGGGACGAATGCGCAGCTTGGTCATGCGTGTAGTCCTATCCCATGGGACTGGACCGTGCAAGCAACGTCCCACTGAGCAAGAATGGAGAAATGGATTTCATTGCACGTTTGTTGGCTACGATGGCCGGGCTGTGGGTCACGATCCTCGTGGTTCCATCAATTTCGATCGACTCATCGTCGGCCTCGCAGACCGTGATCGTTCTAGCGGTCGTTGCCCTGGTGTTCACTGCGGTGAACTCAATCATTAAGCCGGTCGTCACGACTCTTGCCTTCCCCCTGTACCTGGTGACTTTTGGATTGTTCGCACTGGTCACCAACTCTCTGCTGTTCTCGCTCACGGGCTGGCTTTCGACGTCTCTGGGCTTCCCCATGACGACGGGTGGCTTCTGGTCGTGCCTGGCGGGCGCAATCATCACCTCCGTGGTGTCCGCGCTTGTCTCGGGCATCCTCCGAGACAAGAAGGATAATAAGGACTAACCCTCCGTCTGTCTTTTTCTCGAGGCGTGTCACCCCTGGGTGATGCGCCTCGTTTGATAGTGGTGGATGGTCGTCTGCGTGTTCTGGGTGAGGCCGAGCGCCTGGGTGCGCCTGGCCTCGGCGGCTGCCAGAGCTGTGAGTCCCGGGTCGGACGAGGTCCGGGCTGCGGCGAGGGTGCGCCGAATTTCGTCGACGTACAGGGGCGCGCTGTGCGAGCAGGGCACGGGGTCATCGGCGTGACACGTGGCCTCATAGTCGCGGAACGCCACGGTCGTGACGTTATCACCGCGAGTACCATTTCCATCCAATCCCGGGACGATGTCGCCGGAGTTCTCGTAGGAAAGGACGGGTACGTCGCTCGGCGCGATCGTCGCGGTAGGCGAACCGGCGGTAACGACTGAGACGACGTTGTAGCGGGCACGCACGGAAGGGTCTGCGGCCATCTGGGCCGCCATGATTCCTCCCTGCGAGTGGCCGGCGAATTCGACGGCCTCGCCCGGAGCGATGCCCGCCGCGTTCATGGCTTCCTTGATAGCGTCGAGCTGGTCCGAGCTCATCCCGGCCACGCCCTGCAGGTTGGTGGTCATGTCCTGTGGTCCCGCTTGCCCAATGTCGAACGATTGGGTGCCCCGGATGTCGACGGTCCACGAGCGCGTCGCCACCCCGTCCTCCCCGACCGTCACGTGTTCTTCGATCGCAATCTCTCCGTTGTCGGCGTCTCCCCCACGCATCTCGGTGATGTGCTCGATCGCGTCGGCGCTGGTGGTGACACCTGCGTAGTGGGTGTCGGGGGCAGCTGCGGGCATGGCCGCGAGCGCGGACTGCGTGCGTGCGTCGAGGGCACTCGAGGGTATCCGGGAGCCAAGCCCGTTGGGGTGAATGCGGGTGTCTCCATCCGCACCTCGCACCGCTACTCCGTAGCTGGCTCCGTGGCCGCGGCCGAAGTCAACCAGCATGACGTACGCCGCCCACGGCGCGATGAGGGCGGCGACCCCGGAGGCGGATTGGGTGGACGTCGAGTTCAGGTCCTGGCTGACCCCCATCCCCGCGAGGGCCCGCGCGACGCCGCGGTAGAGGGGTGAGGAGTTGACGTCCAGGGTAAACCTGCCGAGGTCGCGTTGGAAGCGAGCACCCGACATCTCGTCCGAGTGGTATCCGAAGGCCACCCCGTCGATCACGGTGTCGCACAGGTCCTTCTGCGTGACCAATGCGCTGAGACCGGGCATGAGGAGGGTGGGCAGCCAGGGTACCCCTGCGTGCACCGAGGCATCCTGGGTGCCGTGAACGAGCGCCGTAGCACCGGCAAACACGGGGACTGCGGGTCCCAATGCCCACATGCCCAGTCCTCGCAGGCTCAGCTGCGGGCCAATTGGGCTTCCTGGGACGAGCTCCCACAGGGATGATCCGGATTCGGCAGTCGCGTAGGTGAGGGACGCTTCCTGGAGTTTCCACCGCAAGGAGTCGATCTCCCCCTCGAGGGAGTTGAGGGCGGACAGGGCGCCCTCGATCGCGGACGCGAGGCCCGCGGAGGCCTCCGGGACGAGTCCGGACACCGCTTCCGTCTCGCCGAGCGCGACTTCGAGGGCAAGCCGGGCTGGCACGATCGAGAGCGCGTCCTCTGCGCTCATGAGGGTATGCGCGGCGCACAGCTCGTCGACATCGACGCTAAAGGCCCCAGAACTGACGGTCACGTCGCGGCGCGGATCGAATGCCATGATCACCACGCTCCCAATGAGAGGAGTTCGGGCTGCGATAGGGCGGCGTCCACGAGGGTGCGGGCGAGGGCGCGGTTGCGCTCCTCGTCGAAGGCGGGGACGAGGTCCAGGGCGGCCTGGATCTGGTCGAGGACGCCCTGCGCGCAGGCGAGGAGCTCGCCGTGCTGATTCCGGTAGGAGTCTCCTGCGACGCCGACCCACTGCGGGCACGTCGCGCCCGCGAGGCTCGCGCGCAGAGTATCGACGAGGCCATGGGCGGCATAGAGGGATAGGCCCGGGCTGAGGGGATCGGGAATCATGAGGGGCTCCCATCGGTGGACGACGCGTTGTTGTCCTCGCACGCTACGCCCTCGCGCTCCCCCGCGACCAGCCGCTCGGTGCCCCCTGTGGATAACCGCGCTGCGTCCCACACCCCTGTGGACGACACTCCTTAAGACCGCGATGCCCACCCACCCAGCCCGGACCTCGCGCGTTACCCACGCCACGAATCGCCGGGCGGACTCGATATCCCGAAGGCCCCTCGTTCTGGGAAGATAGAGACATGAGCGACACGATGACACTGTTCTCCACTGCCCACGGCTATTCGGACCTGGCGGGCGGGGGTGAAGCGCTCAGCCCCCTGGACGGCCGCTACCGCGCGGTCGCCGCGCCCCTGGCGAACTACCTATCCGAGGCGGGCTTGAACCGGGCTCGCGTCCACGTTGAGATCGAGTGGCTGATTTTCCTGCTCGACAACTCGGTGCTGCCGGGAGCTCCGACGCTTTCCGACGCGGAGCGCGACTACCTGCGCGCCCTGCCGCGCGACTTCGGTGCCGATCACATTAAGCGCTTGGGCGAGTTCGAGGCGGTCACCCGCCACGACGTCAAGGCCGTCGAGTACCTGATCGGCGAATACCTGGAGGCTGCGTCCTCCGTCCTGGGTGAGGGCACGTCGCTGCCCTCGCTGCGCGAGGTCGTCCATATTTTCTGCACCTCCGAGGACATTAACAACCTCGCGTACGCGCTGACGATTAAGGCGGCGACCGAGCAGGTGTGGCTGCCGGCGATCCGCGCGCTCCGGGACCGCCTGCGCGGCCTGGCCGAGGCCGGGGCGTCCGTTCCCATGCTGGCGCACACGCACGGCCAGCCGGCGACCCCGGTGACGGTCGGCAAGGAGATGGCGGTATTCGCCCACCGCCTGTCTCGCCAGATCCGGCGCGTAGAGGCCACGGAGTACCTGGGCAAGATCAACGGCGCGACGGGCACGTGGGCGGCGCACGTCGTGTCGGTGCCGGGCGCGGATTGGCCGGCGCTGGCTCGCGCTTTCGTTGAGGGACTGGGCCTGACGTGGAACCCGCTGACGACGCAGATCGAGTCGCACGACTGGCAGGCGGAGCTGTATTCGGACGTGGCGCGCGCGGGCCGCATCGCGCACAATCTGGCGACGGACGCGTGGACGTACATTTCGATGGATTACTTCCACCAGAACCTGGCGGCGCAGGGCTCGACTGGCTCGTCGACGATGCCGCACAAGGTCAACCCGATCCGCTTCGAGAACGCGGAGGCGAACCTGGAGGTGTCGAACGCGCTGCTGGATTCGCTGGGCGCGACGCTGGTGACCAGCCGCATGCAGCGTGACCTGACGGATTCGACAACGCAGCGCAACGTGGGCGTCGCGTTTGGTCACGCGGTGCTGGCCTACGACAACCTGGTGCGCGGCCTGGACGGGGTCGAGATCAACGGGGCGCGGATGGCGCAGGATCTGGACGCGAATTGGGCGGTGCTGGGCGAGGCCGTCCAGCAGGCGATGCGCGCCGCAGCGATCGCGGGCGCGACCGGCATGGCGAACCCGTACGAGCGCCTCAAGGAGCTCACCCGCGGCCACGAGGTGGGCGAGACCGACATGCGTGAGTTCATCGCGGGCCTGGGTCTACCGGCCGAGGTGGAGGAGCGCCTCCTCGCGCTGACCCCCGCGACCTACGTCGGCCTGTCCGAGCGCCTGGCGAGCTGGGAGGCCTGAGCTTCATCGGTTGGGGCGGCGGGTGCGCCACTGGTGCGCGCCTCGCCGCCCTCACACCTTGCCTTGCTCGCATGACCGGGCCTTGGCCTGGTCGGGGGCTCACGGCCTCCAGGCGGGGTCGCAGTCGGGCGCGCCGTAGCGGTCGTAGAGCTCGTCGGGGCGCGCGATCTCGTCGGCAAAGCCCAGGGCGCTCATGTCGGCGACCGTGTCGGTTTGGACGCCGGGGGCCTCAAGGTCGCTGGCGTCGTCGTGGGCGACGAGGACTCGGGCGCGTACGCTGACGGGTGCCATTTCGGGGTTGTCCCAGGCCGCGCGGGTGATCGCGTCGAGTGCGCGCGTCGCGTCCTCGCTGTCGGCCAGCGGGTCGGAAGGCCGTACGACCACGTCGATGGAGACGAGGGAGGGGCGGCCGAAGCCTTCGCCGACCTCGACGTGGATGACGCGGCGCGGGCCGCGAGTCGAGGTGGCGGCTTCGGAGGAGCCGGACTTGTCGCTGCGCGTGGGGAAGGCGGACTCGAGCACTGAGGTCGCCAGGTCTGCGAAGCGCTGCGTGCGCCCGGTTCCCCTGGTCGAGGACAGGGCACGCCACGCGATGCCCGCGCCCAGTGCGCCCACACCGAGCGCACCGATCATGAGGGGCCCGGCGATCTGCGGAAGGCGTCCGCGCAGGCCCGCAGCGGCCGCCTTGTTCACGGGGGTCGAGACGCGCATCCATCGGCGCACCTCGCGCAGCGGGGCGTTAGGGTCGGTCATGACCTGTCCTTTCTGAGAGCGGAAAATGCGGAGAACACGCGGGCACGCAGCGCGGGCAGCGCCGAGCGTCGGCGCGCGCGGGCGACGCGCGGTAGACGGGGCGCAGTCCTCGCGTAGTCGATCGGGTAGGTGACGGCATCGTAGGTGCCGCCTCGTTCGAGAGCGGCGACCGTGTCCCACGTGCCTTCGGGGGTGGGGGTCAGGATGTCCTGCCAGATCTCGTAGTGCATGACGCGCGTGGCCTCCCCCGGGGTGGGCAGGAAATCCTGCAGGGCGGCCATCGACGAGGCAAGCCGACCCCACGGGGTCACGCGCACTTTGCGTTCGAGAAGTCGCACGGTCTCGGTGTACGTCGACGACGAGTGCGCGTAGTACAGGGGACGAGTACGAGGCCGCACGAGGCTGCGGCCGACGGTCACCCGCCGATCGGGGGCCCGGTCGGGTGAGCCATCAAGGCTCGGCATGACATCCTGATCGTGGTAGACGGCAACGGTCACCACCTCGGGACGCACACGGATGCGCCGGTTGGGACCACCCGTGGACAGGATTCCGGCAACGTTGACGCCGGCCTCGCGCGCGGGGACGGAGGCGAGGGCTGCGGCAACGATCCCTCCCTGTGAGTGCCCGCAGATGAGGACGGGTTCGCTCGGCCAGCGCTCGGCGGGCACTCCGTCGCGTTCCATGGCGTCATGCAGGGCCTGGACGACGCCGACGCTCATCGCACTTTCGAGGCCGAGCATGAGGCGGATGTTCGTCTCGGCGTCGGCGGGGTTGTTCGTGGAACGCCAGGTCATCGACTCGGTGCCGACGAGGGAGAGGAGCCAGCGGCGCGCGTCGCCCTCGCCGACGCGGGTGATCTTGACGGCTGGGCCGATCGTGCGCGACCAGTAGAGCTCGTCGATGTCGGCGCACATGTCGGACAGTAGCTCGGGAGCGTCCACTCGGCGGATCTGGGCCTCTGGGTGGCCCGGCAGCGGGTCCTGCACCGCGGGGTCGGCGTCGGAGTCGCGCAGGAGGGCGACGTGGACTTCCCCGCCGCGCAGCGCGCCCACCGCCGTGCCGACCGTGAGCATGCCGGTCATGAGGGCGTCGTATCCCCGCTTAGGGATAAGCGGGAGCATGCGGGCCATGCGTCCGTCCTTATCCGCGCCGACCGCGACGACCGTACGCGCCCACGCGCGCCCCACGATCGCGGTGCGTCGCGCGACGTGGGACAGGGAGCGGATGAGGAGTGTGTCGAGGCCCGGGGTATCGAAGAAGATCCGCTGGGATTTTTCGCTGATCGTCGTTCCCATGTCGTCGGAGAGTGAGCGTGCCCGGTCGCGAACGTCCTGAGGCAGAGTGGGAATTTCGGCGACCGCGCCGACGGCGACCGTGGCCGCGAGGGCGGGGATGACCGGGGCGACTTTGAGGCGAAGGTAGAGGCCTGGGTAGGCCTGGGGGACGCGGCGGATCGCGCGGTAGCGCCGACGCGGGCGTCGCTTCATGTCCCCTCCTCGCTCGTGTGTTGTCTCCACCCTACGGTGGCCAGGGGCTGTACGCGCCGCATTGGGGGATGCGTGTCGCCACCCCCACAGCGCTCGGCTGTCCGCACCCCTTGACACCCATACCCCCTAGGGGTACCATCACTTCCATGAGCAACGAACACGGCTACCACGGCAACACCGAGAATCATCTCGCGCGCCTGCGCCGCATCGAAGGCCAGGTGCGCGGCCTGCAGCGCATGATCTCGCAGGGCGAGTACTGCATCGACATCCTCACGCAGGTCTCCGCCGTCCAGTCCGCGCTCGATTCGGTCGCGGTCAACCTGCTCAAAGACCACATGAACCACTGCGTCGTCACGGCGGCGCGCGAATCCGACGAGGCCGCGCAGGCCAAAGTCGACGAGGCGGCCGCGGCCATCGCGCGCCTCATCAAGTCCTAACCCCAAGGAGAAACCATGACCACCGAGATCGATCGCACGATCGAACTGTCCGTCGACGGCATGACCTGCGGTCACTGCGTCATGAGCGTCAGCGAGGAGCTGCGCGAGATCCCCGGCGTCAAGAACGTCGAGGTCATCCTGAACTCGGGCGGCACCTCCAAGGTGACGGTCCTGACCGACACCCCCCTGGACGACGCGGCGCTGGGCGACGCGGTGTCCGAGGCCGGCTTCACGCTGGTTGGCGTCACGCGCGACTTCTGAGGATTTCCGCGCCTCACCGACGAGGCCGGGGCACTTTCCCCGGCCTCGTTTCCTTTAGCTAAATACATACCCCCGGAGGGTACCCATGTCCACTGATTCCGTGACCCCCAACCATACAACTACCGCCTCTTCGCACGAGGCAGCCCAGGCCTCGTCCCCCACCCCCCAGGTCGGCGAGAGCAACCGCGCCCACGCCGCCGACATGCGCCGACGCCTCATCGTCTCCGCGCCACTGGGCATCCTCGCGACGATTCTGTCGATGGTGCCCGCCTGGCAGTTCACGGGGTGGCAGTGGGTCGTCGCGGCGATCACGATCCCGGTCGTCACATGGGGCGCGTGGCCCTTCCACCGGGCGGCCTTCGCGGCGGGTCGCCACGGGTCGACCACAATGGACACCCTGGTATCGCTCGGCGTCATCGCCTCGACGTTGTGGAGCTGGTGGGCCCTGCTGTGGGGCGGTGCGGGGATGCTCGGCATGCGCATGCAGATGAGCCTGATCCCGCGCGCGGCGCACGCCGGCCACGCGGAGGTCTACTTCGAGGTCGCGTCCACGATCGTCGTGTTCCTGCTGACGGGACGCTACCTGGAGGCGCGCGCACGCTACCGCGCGGGCGACGCGCTGCGTTCGCTGCTGAGCATGGGCGCGAAGGAGGCGACGCTCGTGCGCCTCGACCCCGACACCGGCGCTCGCACCGAGAACGTCGTACCCGCCTCGTCCCTGCAGGTCGGCGACCTTTTTGCGGTGCGCCCGGGCGAGAAGGTGGCAACCGACGGCGTCATCGTCGAGGGTTCCTCCGCCCTGGACACCTCGCTCCTGACGGGCGAGTCCGTGCCCGTGGACGCCGCCCCCGGCGACGCGGTGACGGGCGCAACCGTCAACACGTGGGGGTCCCTACTGGTGCGCGCCACGCGCGTCGGCTCGGACACGACGCTCGCGCAGATGGGGCGCATGGTCGCCGAGGCCCAGGCAGGTAAGGCGCCCGTCCAGCGACTCGCGGACCAGATCTCCGGCGTGTTCGTGCCGATCGTCATCGTCGTTTCCCTGCTGACGCTCGGGGGCTGGCTGCTCGCGGGCGGCGGCGTGCAGGCCGCGTTCACGGCGGCCGTCGCCGTTCTGGTCGTGGCGTGCCCGTGCGCGCTCGGCCTGGCCACGCCCACCGCGATTCTCGTCGGGTCGGGGCGCGCCTCGCAGCTGGGCATCCTCATCAAGAACGCGGAAATTCTCGAGCAGACGCGCTCGATCGACACGATGCTGCTCGACAAGACGGGCACGGTCACCACGGGCGTCATGTCCCTCGAGTCGGTCGCGGTTCCCACCGCAGGGAGGTCTCCCGAGGTGGACGAGGCCTCGGCCCTGTCCCTGGCTGCCTCTGTCGAGTCCCTCTCCGAGCACCCTGTCGCCCGCGCGATCACGTCGGGCGCATCGGACCGCGGCCTATCGCTGGAGCCCGTGACGGCGTTCGCAAACCAGCCCGGACTCGGCGTCGTCGGCATCACCGCCCAGGGCGGCGTGCTGGTCGGCCGCCCGTCGTGGCTGGCTTCCCTGGGCGTGGACGTGCCCGCTTCTCTCGTTGACGCCGTGCGCGAGGCCGAGACCTCTGGTGCCTCCGCGGTCGTCGCGGCTCTCGCGCCGAACCTGGCTTCCGCGGCTTCCTCCTCCCCGGAGCCGGCAGCCGCCACGCCCGAGGCGCCCGCGTCCGTCACACTGCCCGGCCCCGATGCAAAGCTACCCCTTGCGACGCTCACCATGAGCGTGGTCGGCATGACCTGCGCGTCCTGCGTGGGCCGCGTCGAGCGCAAGCTCGGCAAGCTCGACGGCGTGAGCGCCGAGGTCAACCTCGCCACCGAATCCGCGCGCATCACGCTCACCGCCCCGCACAGCGACGAAGAGCTCGAGGCCGCCGTGAACGCCGCCGGCTACCACGGCACGGTTACCTCCCGTTCTGAGGCCGCATCCTCCGACGGCGCACCCGCGACTGGCGGCAGCGCGACCGGGGATACCGGTACCCCCACCCAGCCCGGCACCACCCCGGGCGCGGGCGAGCGGGAGGGGGCCCCGGCCTCGTCCCTGGTGATCCCCGAGCGTGTCGAGGGCCGCGCGATTGCCGCGCTCGTCGTGCGTGACACGGTCAAGGAATCGTCGGCTGATGCGATTGCTCAGCTGCGCGAGCTCGGCATCGAGCCTATCCTGCTGACGGGCGACAACGAGGCCGCAGCCCAACACGTCGCGGATCAGGTCGGAATCGACCGCGTCATCGCGGGCGTCCTGCCCGACGGCAAGCGCGACACCGTCGCCAATCTACAAGCCGAGGGCCGCACGGTCGCGATGGTGGGCGACGGCGTGAACGATGCTGCCGCCCTCGCGCAGGCGAGCGCGAAGGGCCTGGGTATCGCGATGGGTTCGGGCACGGACGTGGCGATCGAGGTCGCGGACATGACGCTCATGAACTCCTCGCTCACCTCGGCGGCGACCGCGATCCGCGTGTCGCGCCGGACGCTGCGGATCATCAAGGAGAACCTGTTCTGGGCCTTCTTCTACAACATCCTCATGGTGCCGCTCGCGATCGCTGGGCTCCTCTCCCCCATGCTGGCGAGCGCCGCGATGGCCTGCTCGTCGGTGTTCGTGGTTCTCAACTCGCTGCGCCTGCGCACTGCGAAATAGTCGCCGGCACCGAAAGGCACCGTACGCCCCTCACTACTGCCGGTTCGCACCGCGCTATTGACGGTTCACTGCGCGCGTAGACACACTCGACAATGCGCACGTTAACCCCTTGGGTCGTATCTTCGCCCCTCAATGCGCACGTTAACCCCTTGGGTGGAGCCTGGGCCACCACGCCCACGCTCCACCTATCGGGTTTAGCTGCGCATTGAAGGGTTAACACGCCACTGAGGTGCCGCTCCTGAAGGTAAATCCCCCTGTAAGACATCACCGCGGTCAGTTCTGGCAGAACTTGCACACAAGTACCGAAGCGTCAGTCATTGTTTCTCAGCCGCGCGACGTGTGTGACTCAAGTACGAAGCCGACGCAGCAACCGGCTTCATCCCGGCAAGCGCTACACCCGTTACGGGGCACTACACCCGTAACGTCACGCTACACCCGATCAGAAGAGGTGCAATGTCCACAGATCGGGTGCAGCGCCACTCCGGGCAAGTACCGTCGCGGCCACGCAATCCAGGTGAGCCCCCGGAAGCACTCCAGATGCCTTCACTCTGAAACATCCGCCGCTGCGGACGCGATTGTCGCAGGCTAGCCTAGCCACGCACTGCCCCTTGACCAGCGAATCCCGAACACGATGGTCGGCTAGTGGAAACATTTCATTCATTCGCCGAGCTTGTGCGACATCACCGTGTTTCCACTCAGCTTTAAACCGATAAACGGAGTGTCTGCCTGCGTTCATCGAGGAGCATGCATCTGTCCGATTCACTGCCGACAAAGGGCGATCAGGAACTCGCCGTACGCGACTGGCTCAACCGGGCCAGCGAGGAACAGGATTGCCAGGATGACCAGTATCTCTACAGACGTTGCCAATCCTACATTCTGAACATCTTGCAATTGCTGGATCCTGAGGGAGACTTCAGCAAAGATCGCCAAAGCAATTGGCACGTTGCTGACCGAGCAATGGATGATCTTGATTACTTCGGCGAACTCAGAAGGATCGAGGGTCTCTGCGACTGAGCGAGATCATACACACGTGGCGACATAGTCTTCGGCAGCAGATAACAGCAATGCGGGCCTATACATCTGGCGCGCATTGCATATGCCGTCACAACAGCACCGAGTAGGAATTGACGCAAGGGTGTCGCTCCGCAGGAGTTCTGGCTGCGCGGGCCCGCTGTATCAAGACGTGCGACGCGCGACGCGGAAGCCCTGCTTGGCATAGACGGTTTCGTAGGTGTGGCCGGGGTGGGCGGCGGCCGCCCAGGACTCGGCGTCGACCTGCTGGTCGCCCCACGCGTAGGAGCGCGCGTCGATGACGACATACTCCGGAGGGGTATCCATCTTCCCGGTCGTGCCGACCCAGTAGACCTCGCGCCCGGGCACGAGGCGCGCGAGCAGCGTCGTGTCGGTCTCGACGCTCACACCCTCGGGCACCGCGTCCAGCGCTCCGAGGGCGGCGGCCATGCGTGGATCCTCCGTGAGATCGGGCAGGTGCCACAGCGGCAGCGACGAGGCCGTCAGCGCGAGAGACAGCGCGGGCACGCACGCCACCACCCAGGCGGCGCACCGCCAGGCGATGCCGGGCGAGGCCACGGTTCCGTCTCTGCCCAAGCCGGCCGCAACGAGCGTTTGCGCGCCTGCACAGTCTCCCTGAATACCGACGGCATCGGCCACGTCAACTCCGCATCGGGTGCGGCTCGCCGTGCCCCCCAGGCCATCGCTTCCGCCACAGGCCGTACTCTCGTCCCCGCTTGCTTCGCCGAGGCGCTGGCTGGCCGACCTCGCCCGCGTGCTGCGCGCGGGGAGATCGAGTGTGCGGCCGACACCCTCGGGTGAGACCCACCGGTCGACAACATCGAGCAGCGAACACGCAGCGATCGGCACGAGGACAGCGTTGTAGTGCCAGGAGTCCCACACGTAATAGGTCTCGACGGAGCCTGCGAAGCGCCACGCAAGCGTCGGGACCACCAGCGCAAACCAGGGCGATGCCGCGCCCACGAAGCCCGCTCCGGCCGCGAGGACGAGGAGGGACACGAGCTTGACAGAGGGGGTCGTGAGGATGCCCCACAGGGAGGGAATCTCGCGAGCGGCGGTAGTTCCTCCGGTCGGCGTGCCCGCGCCGGTCGCGGCACCGTCAAGCGAGTAGGCCCACGTTCCGGCGGGATTCATCGCAGGAAGCAGCACCTTGATGGTCAACACAAACGCGATGATACCGAACAGAGCGTACGCTATCGACGCCAGGATCCCTGGGCGCCCCTCGCCTCGGCGTCGCCAGGCGAGCGCGAGTCCCGCAACAAAGACCGTGAGCCCGAGATCTTCCTTGACAAGAACCAGCGGAGCCAGCCACGCCATACACACGCCCCACCGCCGTTCAACGAAGGCAACGCCCCCGAACGCCAACAGCGGCACGGCCACGCAGACCTCGTGAAACTGCGCGCCGACCGCCCCCTGGAGTCCCCACCCCAGCCCGTAGGCGAGCCCGACGAGGAGCGCGCCTCCTCGTCCGAGGAGACTCTGAGCCAGGCGCGCGATGGGCAGGACCGACGCGGCGATCAGCACGTCCTGGACTACGAGGAGGGTCAGCGCGGAAGGGAAGAAACGAAAGATGGGCCCCAGGAGTGCCAGGATCGGATGAAAGTGGTCGCCGAGCAGGTTGTAGCCCGGGCCCTTGATGGGAGCAATGGGTGCTTCGAAGCGCGAATACGCCTGGACGGCCTCGGTGAAGATGCCCAGATCCCAGGAGGGGGCGACGAGCGCGCGCCACTGCGCCACCGAATAGCAGACGTAGAGTGTGCCGACAAGGCACGCGATCGCAGCGGGCAGCCACCACGTCGCGACCAGGCGACCGACGGCTGAGCGATCCGGGCCCTTCACCCGACCATCTCCCCGGAGCGCGCCGAGGGCGAGTCGAATCCCTCCGTCTCGTCATGGGCCGAGGCCGGGGCCGGGTAGGGCACACCAATCCCCTGTTCATGGTCGGCGCGACGCTTGGAGCGCGCGTCGGAGTGGAAGAGCTGGCTGACGGTGGCGCGCACTGCGTCGAACATGCGGGCCGGACGGTTGAGGGAACCCAGCGACCGATCCGCACCCGAGTGCGCGAAATTGCAGGGGACCTCCATGACGGACAGGCCCGCGCGCAACACGCTGATCGTCATCGCGGCTTCGAGCACGTAACGGCCCGCGAAGGGCATGGCGGCGTCGATGGCTTCGCGCGTCAGGCAACGCTGGTAGCTGAGGGGGTAGTGGCAGTTCCAGCCAGTCTTACGGCGGATGAGACGACGGGCGACGCCCGGACCGTAGCCGGAGTACTCGCGGCCCGTGGCCGGGACGGCGATAGCCATGTCGGCCTGGCGGGCGAACACTGCCTCGACGAGGGCCGTGGCCTCAACGGCGGACTCGCCCAGGTCGGGCGACAGGAGGAGGATGTGGCGGGGCGGCCCGTCGGGACGATCACGCATGGCTGCGACCTTTACGCCGGTTTCGATGGCCGAGGCGCGCCCGCGCTCGACGGAGTGGCGCACGACGACGGCGCCGGCGGCTCGGGCGGCTCGCCCGGTGTCGTCGGTGGAACCATCGTCGACGACGATGAGGAGGTCAACGCTGGGTATAGCGCGGCATGCGCGCACGGTGGCCGCGACGGCGCGCCCGACGTTGTGTGCAGCGATGACGGCGGCGACGCGCTGCGGGTGGGAACCTCGAGATCCGGCAGGATAGTTCACGACTAATAGTTTACGGGCGACGGGGCGCAATCGCGTCCCGTCGCCCGTAATGTGAGCGACAAACCTATCTAAACGACGGGTAAAACTATCCTCAGCGGATCGTCACGGCTCGGGAGACGAGGCCCTGGCGTGCGCGGCGTTCTTTGTCGTCCAGGCGTTCGGTCACCGTCAGGGCTTCCGCGAGCGCCTTGGCAAGGGCCTGGGTGCCGGGCGCGACATCGGTCGCGCTGGCACCCTCGGGCAGCTCGAAGACCGGGACGATCAGGCCGCACGCACGGAAGGAACCCACGTAGCGAGAGCCCTCGCCGACGTTGGCCTCGCCGCGCGCAGCCAGGCGGGCCAGTGCGTCGAAGAGCTTGGCCTCGTCATTGTCCGTCAGGAAACGGACGAAATTACGGTTCATCTCGCACCAGTACGCGCCGGGGACGCCGGGCACGGGCTCGGTCGGAATGATCTCGTCGCGGTTCTGCTCGAGAGCGCGACGCGTCTGGTCGTCGATCTCCTCGGCCGGATCGAACCAGAAGGAGAAGTCCTCCTCGAGCTTCATGTCCGTGAAGCTGTCGACGTCGACAATGTCCTGGAGACGCTCGGACGGCTCGCGCACGTCGATCGAGATGACGCCCTCGTCGCCCGCTTCCTTCGCGGCGATGGCCGCGAGCAGCGCGGCACCCGCGTCGTGGCTGAGGTCCGCGGAGTTCGAACGGGTCTGCAGCGCAACGAGAATGCGGCCGTCGGGGCGCACCATCGCGGGGTGCCCCTCGGGCAGGAGAGTGACGAAGTCAAATTCGACGCCGCCGTGGTCGGCGTCGGTGCGTGCGGTCAGCGTGGCCGCCGGGATGAGCTCGCGCATGGCGACCAGCTCGATCTCCTTCGGCAGTCCCTCGTAGGGGCGCGCGACGAAGGGGATCGGCGGGCGATACGCCTTGAGCTTGGCGGGATCGGTGACCTTCTTACGGCGGCTAGCTTTACCCATGGGAGTTATCGTAGCGGGTTTCCCACAAACGACGAGGTGTGGGCTGGGCGAGCCGGTCCGCGCTCCCCAGCCCATGCCTCGTCAGCGACCGGTGCCCCGGGCGATCGCCTCCACGCCGGGCAGGGCAGCGCGGTAGGCCTCGAGGAAGCGCTCGTATCCGGCCACGCCCTCGGCAGTGGGCTCCAAGGTGGAGACGGACGCTCCCGCAAAGACGCGCTCGGAGAGGTAGTCCGGCAGGGCGGGCGCGGCCGCGCCCCTGGCCACGGCGGCACGGTAGCGCGCGAGCACCGCGATACCCCACGCGCCGCCCTCGCCTGCGGTGTCTCCGACGGAGACGGGGATGTTCAGCGAGTCCGCAAGGATCTGCTGGGCGACACCCGGCGTCTTGAAGAGACCGCCGTGGGCAAAGAGCGAGTCGAGGCTCACGCCCTCGTCGCTCAGGATGTCAACACCGATGCGCACGGCCGCGAAGACGCTCATGAGCTGGGCACGAACAGCGTTGGCCAGGGTCACGCGCGCGTCGGCCGTGTGCGTAAAGACAGGCTGCGCGACCTCCTGGCCGACGAGCGGCTCGGCGGATAGGGTGTTGTAGGCCATGACACCACCAGCGTCGGCCTCGCCCGTGAGCGCGTGGTTGTAGAGGGCGTCGTAGATCGCCGGGACGCTCGCGTCGGCACCCACCAGGCGCGCAAACTCCGCGAACCAACCCACCCACGCATCGATCTCGGACGCGCCGTTATTCGAGTGAACCATCGCGACCGGCGATCCGTCGGGCGTCGTGACCATATCGATCTCGGTGTGGAGCTCGGTGAGAGAGCGTTCGAGGACGGCCATCAAGAAAACGGAGGTTCCGCACGAAATATTGCCCGTGCGCCGCGCGATCGCGTTCGTGGCGATCATGCCGGTGCCCGCGTCGCCCTCGGGCGGGCATAGAGCGATCCCGGCCTGCAGCGTGCCGGTCGGGTCAAGAAGAACGGCACCCTCGGGGGTGAGCGCGCCCGCATCCTCGCCCGCGCTCAGCACGGCCGGGAGCACCTCGCGCACGCGCCAGGGGACGCGGTCGGCCACAAGGGCCTCGTACTGGTCGAGGTAGGACTCGACGTACGTCCCCGCCTGCGAGTCGATCGGGAACATCCCGGACGCGTCGCCCACGCCCAGGACGTGGCGGCCAGTGAGCTGGTGGTGGACCCATCCCGCCAGCGTTGTCAGGCGCGCGACCCGCGGCGCGTGCTCCTCTGAGTCGAGGACCGCCTGATGCAGGTGGGCGATCGACCAGCGCAGGGGGATGTTGAATCCGAAGAGCCTCGTGAGCTCGTCGGCTGCGCGCCCCGTGTTCGTGTTACGCCAGGTGCGGAAGGGAGCGAGCAGGTTGTCCTGAGCGTCGAAGGCAAGGTATCCGTGCATCATGCCGGAGATGCCGATCGAGCCGTAAGACGTGGGGGTGACCTCGTAGCGGTCGTGCACGTCCGCGACAAGGGAGGTGTAGGCGGCGCGCAGACCCTCCACAACCTCGTCGAGGGTGTAGGACCACAGGCCGCCTTCGAGGTGGTTCTCCCACCCGTGGCCCCCGGTCGCGAGCACCTCGTGGTCGGGGCCGACGAGGACCGCCTTAATGCGGGTCGAGCCGAACTCGATGCCGAGTGCGGTGTCAGCGGCGGCGATAGCTGCGCGAGGATCGGTGCTCATGTGTGCTCCTTAAGTCTTCATTGACGAGGCCGGTGCCTGGAATGCGCTAACGGTAACACTTTCGCGCGCACCGCGACAGTGCCCTTTGATCTTTTATCGGACGCTCTGTTCACCATTAGTCTCTTGATCCCCGATTATCGTGCGTTGATGGCATGTCGACGACCATGTCATTCCATACTCATCATGCATCGCAGACTCTCCCAACTATTTCCGAAGAGCGTTAGACTACGCGTAGTCACTATTGAGGAGGACACATGTCTACGGCACGGGTTGCACGCTCCGTCAAGCTCGATCCCGAGATCGACGCCCGCCTCACGGCCCTTGCTGAGCGGACGGGACGAACGAAGTCGTTCTACATGAATCGCGCCATCGAATCAGCGCTCGAAGAGATCGAGCTTGCCTACTCACTGCAGGCGGAACTCGAGGACATTCGCAGTGGACGCACAGCATCGGTGAGCCTTGACGAGGCGGTGAAGACCCTTGGCCTGGAGGGCTGAGCTGTCACCGCGTGCACTCAAGCAGCTCAGCAAACTCGATAAGCCAACCGCACGCCGTATCATCGACTACCTCCGCGAGACTGCGAGCGGCGAGGATCCCCGCTCGCGAGGGAAGGGACTGACCGGCAACCTGGCAGGCTTGTGGCGATACCGTGTCGGCAACTATCGGATCATAGCTTCCATCGAAGATGATGAGTTACTGATCCTCGCCATCAACATCGATCATCGGTCACGCATCTACCGCTGACCTACCGCGCGGCGAAGCCTGCGATGAAGAGCTCGCGGGTACGGTCGATCGCGGCTAGTTCTTCGTCCGTGAGGGGCTTGGTTGCGCTGCGTTCGATGAAGGTCAAGAAGACGGATGCGTAGATGTCCGCTGCGAGCGGCAGAACGTCATCATCCATGCGTCCGCGGGCCCAATCAGTAAATACCGAACGGGCCGTTCGACACAGCTGCTCGTGCAGGTCGCCGTCGCCGCCCACCCGAATGGCCAGCAGGGTCTGCATGGCGCGGCCGTTGCGCGCGTAGATGTCAGTGAGCTGTCGGGCAACTGCTCGACTGTTGCGCACGTCGCCAAACCATAGGCCCTCAAGCGCCGGAGTTATCTCTTCGAGGAGGAACGAGACGGCCTCGGCTAGGAGCGCGTCTTTGTCGGTGTAGTGATCGTAGAAGGTCGTGCGAGAGACCATCGATGCGGCGCAGATGTCGGTGACGCTCACGTGCGCGTAGGGCTTGGCTTGGCACGCCTTGACGAGGCCCGAGCGGATCGCCCGACGCGTCTTGCGGATGCGCAGGTCGAGATTCTTCTCGGCTTCGCACCCATGCTTATCTGCGCTACGCAGGAACATGTCTCTCCGATCATTTTTCCGCTATCAATAGGCTTATCCTACGCATAACGGTTGCTCCGTCCGATAGCTAACATTCCGTTCGTTATTGTGCTGTCCTCCACACGTAGACAGGCGATACAGTCGATGCATGTTCACCGAATACACCGGCAACCGCCAATTTGACCTGCAGCTCAACCGGACCTTCGCTCCGATACTTGACCGCGTCGGCATGGATAGGATCGCGACCACCAAGCTCCCCAATATTCGATCAACAAAACAGATCACGACACTCGCGCAGCGCCTCGCCGAGCGCTTCTCATCCGAGGGGGACGCGGCGGCCGCGTGGCGACTGTACTTTCTGGCCGCCTTCTACCTGCCCGAGCACGACCCGCGCAAGCGGCGCTTCGTCGACGCGGCATCGCGCAACTTCGACGCCTCCCACTCTCTCCTGGCGATGCGCCGGCACACTATCCCCTACAGGGATGGCTCACTGACGGCGATCCACTGGCAGGCCGATCCTGACGATCGTGCCCGATTCCCCGACGCGCCTTCCACCCTCGTCATGATGAACGGCTTCGACGGGTATGCGGAGGAGATCATGGGGTTCTCCGAGTACTTCCCCTGCCGCCCCTTCGACGTCATTGCCTTCGACGGACCCGGACAGGGACACACCGCCCTGGCAGGCATGCCGCTCGAGGCCGAGTGGGAGCGCCCGACGAACGTCGTCTTGGACCACTTCGAGCTCGACAGCGCGGCAGCCCTCGGCCTCTCCTTCGGCGGATACCTGGTCATGCGGGCCGCCGCCCACGTGCCGCGCATCAGCCACGTCGTTGCCTTCGACATGATGTACCGACTCCTGGACGGGCTGACGCTACCCCTGCCCGCGAGTGTTCGTCCGCTCGCGGCCTCGATCGTCGAGCGCGCCCATCCCGCATGGCTCATCGACGCGACCATGTCCGTCGCTGCCCACGCGAGCGCTGACCTCGCGTGGAAGCTGCAGCAGGGGCGCCACCTGACGGGAATGGATAAGCCGAGCGACGTCCTGCGGGCGCTGGGGGCGTACACGATGGAGCCCCTGGCAGGCATGATCCGCCAGCCCTGCCTGGTAATGGCCGGCGACGCCGACCAGTACGTCCCCTTTGAGCGCCTGTCCGACGTGCGCCGCATTCTCGCGGGCGCGGCTTCGCTGGACGTGCGCACCTTCCACGAGGCGACGGATCCGGGCATGGCGCAGCACTGCCAGATCGGCGACCCTCACCGAGCCTTTAGGATCATGGGCAACTGGCTGGTGGGACCCGCAGCCAAGGCGTGATCGACCCGGACGAGGGAGTAGGGCGCGCAGCAGCGCCACTCAGCGTCCAGTGACCCCGCAGCGGCGCATGATCGCATGCATGACGGCGGCGGCGCCGTCGTTGTCGACGGCGGCCGTCACATGGTCGGCACAGGAGCGCACCTCGTCCGAAGCGCCACCCATGGCGACACCGAAGGCGGCCCATTCGATCATGGCGATGTCGTTGGTGCCGTCCCCGACGGCGACGGTCCCACCATCAGGCAACCCCAACCGCACGCGCAGCGCCTCCAGGCCGCTGGCCTTGGTCACCCCCTTGGGCTCGATATCAGCCCACGACGTCCACCCGACAAACACCTCGTGGGTGCGCGAGACGTCCAGCGAGAACAGGATCCGGTCGAAATCCTCGCGATCCATGTCCGCGGCGCGCACGACGATCTTCGGGGTGGGCGTGGAAGACAGCTCCTTCATCGAAACGATACGCCGATCAGTCCCCTCGATCTCGTTGTTCGGGAAGGGAGCGGACAGCAGCGTGTCCGGGTGAGGCATCGAGGCGAACACCGCTCCGGGCACGGCAGCGGCGATCTCCTCCAAGATCGGGCCGGGCACGAAGGTGCGTTCCTCGACGATCTCGCACTCCCCGCCGCTCACGCGCACGAGGGTCGCGCCGTTGTTGCACAGCGCCCACCCGTCCGTGAACTCGAGGGCACCCAGGACCGGGATGACGCCCTCGAGCGCACGGCCCGAGGCGATCACCACCTGGGCACCCGTGGCGGCGAGGCCGTGGATCCCCTCCAGGACGCGCGGAGTGGCCCCCGCGGCAGTCAGGATCGTCCCGTCAATGTCAAGCGCAACCAAAACCGAGGCCGCAGCCGAGGGGAAGCCGACGGGCAGGGCGGCCACGGCCTCGTCGAGGAGATCCTCGAATGGGCGAGCCACCTCCCCGGAGGAGGGGACCGTCAGGAAGCGCTCCTGAGTCATCGACCGACCGGGCTCAGAACCTCGAGTCCGCCCAGGTAGGGGCGCAGCGCATCGGGCACGTACACCGAGCCGTCGGCGCGCTGGTGGTTCTCGAGGAACGCAACAATCCAGCGGGTCGTTGCCAGAGTGCCGTTGAGAGTGGCAACCGGCGCCATGCCGTCCTCCCGGCGCTCGCGAATGCCGAGGCGGCGGGCCTGGAACGTCGTACAGTTCGAGGTCGAGGTGACCTCCATGTAGCGCTCCTGGGTGGGCAGCCACGCCTCGCAGTCGAACTTGCGGGCGGCGGAGGTTCCCAGGTCGCCGGCGGCCGTGTCGATGACGCGGTAGGGCAGCTCGACCTTGGCGAGCATCTCCTCTTCCCACGCGAGGAAGCGCTGGTGCTCCTCGGCGGCGTCCTCGGGGCGGCAGTAGCTGAACATCTCAGCCTTGTTGAACTGGTGAACGCGGATGATGCCGCGCGTGTCCTTGCCCGCAGAGCCGGCCTCGCGGCGGTAGCAGGTGGACCAGCCCATGTAGCGCTTGGGGCCATCGCTCAGGTCGAGGATCTCGTCAGCGTGGTAGCCGGCCAGGGCTACCTCGGACGTGCCCGTCAGGTACAGGTCGTCGGCGGGCAGGTAATAGATCTCGTCGGAGTGCTCGTTGAGGAAGCCGGTTCCACCCATGACCTGCGGGGTCACGAGGGTCGGGGTCATCATGGGGACGAAGCCGTTGGCGAGGGCCTGGTCCATGGCCATGGTCATGAGGGCCAGCTCGAGGCGGGCACCGATGCCCTTGAGGTAGTAGAAGCGTGCGCCGGAGACCTTCGCGCCGCGCTTGGTGTCGATCGCGTCCAGGCCTTCACCCAGCGCGAGGTGATCCTGGGGCTCGAAGCCCTCGGCGGCGAAGTCGCGGGGCGCGGGCCCCTCATGGCGCAGGACCACAAAGTCCTCCTCGCCACCGACGGGCACGCCGTCGACGACCAGGTTGGGCAGGAGGCGGGCGAGGCGGTCGGCCTCGGCATCGGCGGCGTTCGCGGCAGCCTCGGCGGCCTTCACCTGTTCGGCGAGCTCCTTGGCCCGAGCCAGGATCGCCGGACGCTCCTCCTTGGAGGCGCGACCCACGGACTTGGAGACCTCTTTCTGGGTGGCTCGCAGCGTCTCGAAGGCCTGCAGGGCCTCGCGGCGGGCGGCGTCGGCCTCGATGATCTCATCGACGAGGCCGGGGTTCGCTCCGCGGGCACGCTGGGAGGCGCGGGCGGGTTCAGGGTTTTCACGCAGGGCACGCACATCAATCATGCGTCCCATCCTATGTCAGGTGGGCACGCCGTGTCCCCCACCGGCACGACTTTCAATTCCGCACGACAGGTTAGGGTTATGCACAAACTACGTGTCTGAGCTATTAAAAAGCCTGAAAGTTATCTACCTTTGGTGCATAACCGTGTGGACAACATGCTGGCACGCACGCATCAGCCATTCTCTGATGACACGAAGTACAACGAAAAGCCACTGAACAATCCATCCATATCCCCCGGGCCGGATACTCTTGTACACATGGACGCTACACCGTGGATACTCGCCGCCGTCGCCGGAGCCGGAGCAATCGGAGTCGCCCGCCTGGCAACAGCCGTCACCCGTCGCCGCCGTCGCCGCCAGGCCCTCGAGATCCCCGCGTCGGTGGACGACCCAACCCGCGGACGGCCACGCCCCTGGGTCATCCTGAACCCCTCCAAGCACGCGGATCCCCAAGCCTTCAAGGAGCGAATCAACCGCAAGGCGAAGGAACTGGGCATCGAACACGTGCACTGGCGCGAGACCACGCCCGAGGACCCGGGCACCGGACAGGCAGTGCGCGCCCTAGAGGAGGGAGCCTCCGTCGTCATAGCCGCGGGCGGAGACGGAACCGTGCGAGCCGTCGCAGCCGGCATGGCCGGATCCGGCGTGCGCATGGGTATCATCCCCGTGGGCACCGGCAACGTGCTGGCCGGGAACCTCTCCATCCCCGACGACCCCGAACACGCGCTCGCCGTCGCCCTCGACCGCAACCATCGCGCCGTCGACCTGGCATGGGTGCGCGTCGACGATGTCACGCAGGATTCCACTCAGCCCGCCGAGGGCGGTCTACGTCTCGGCGCGCGCACCGCCCTGGACCCCGAAGTCACTGGTCAGAACGAGGAGGCTCCGGCCTCGTCGATTGAGCCCCGCGCAGATGAGTACGCGTGCCTCGTCGTCGCGGGCATGGGCTACGACGGCGAGACGATGGCCGACACGGATCCCGAGCTGAAGAAGCGCATCGGGTGGATCGCCTACGTGTGGGCGGGCCTAGGCGCGATGGGCGTCCCGCGCATGAAGGCGCGCTTGACCCTGCGCTCCCCCGCCGCACCCGCTCCCGACCCACTCGGGGTCGGCGACCAGATCGCTGGAAGCACCCTGGACGAGGCCACGCCCGCAGGATCCCCACGCTTCCCAGCCGATGAGATCACCCGCATCGAGGCACGCTCCATCATGTTCGCGAACGCGGGCGAGCTCAAGATACTCGTCCTCGCACCCGACGCGGAGCTCTCCGATGGCCTCGTCGACGTCATCGCAGTCGACGCACAGGCCGGCATGCTCGGGTGGGCGGACGTCACGTGGAAGATGCTCGGACAGCTCATCGGCCTGCGTCCCCTCAACCTGCCCGTGTCGACCGGCAAGGTCGCCTTCCGCCAGGCGAAGGGCGCCTCCGTCACGGCCGACGAGCCCCAGGTGTGCCAGGTGGACGGCGACGCGATCGGCGTCGCCCACACCATGCACATCCGCATGCAGGCCGGAGCACTCGACATCGCCGTGCCCGCCGAGCGCACGTGGATGGAGCTGCTGCCCCGCTGAGCCACCCTCGTCTGACAGCGCGCCCCGGTCTCGTTTTGAACTGCCTCCCGTTTCTTGGACATCGAAAGTGAAGTCCAGGGAATGGGAGGCTTTTCATGTCTGTGGATCTGCGGTTGAGGCATGATCGTTTGCTTCGGGAGCAGGCGGTGGAGATGTTTGAGAGGGGGGTTGGCTATGGTTTGACCGCCAAGAGGCTGGGTGTGTGTGCCGAGACTGTGAGAGAGTGGCAGAAGACGTACCGTGCAATTGGGAAGGATGGGCTTCTTGCCATGGGAGGACAGCAGGCCAGATACGACTATGAGACCAAGGTCGCCGCAGCGAGGGCCGTGGTTGATGGTGGGATGAGTAAGCCTGAGGCGATGGTGCGTTTCGGTATTGCGAGTGCGACACCGTTGAAGCAGTGGTGCAGGCTGTACCGTGAGGGCGGCGCGCAGGCCCTCAAGCCCAAGCCCAAGGGCAGGCCGAAGGGGTCGGTGGGGGCGGTGCCACCAACGCGTGAGGAGGAACTCGCCGCGCGTGTGCGTAAGCTTGAGGCGCAGGTGGCATACCTAAAAAAATCGATTGCCCTGAAGGCGCAGAGGCGCTCCGAAACCGGGACAAAGCCCTAGCGGTCGCCGAGCTTTCAGGGCATGGACACGCGGTGCGTGATCTCCTTGAGGTGGCAGGCCTTTCCAGGTCGAGCTACTACTACGCGCTGGCTCACCCCCAGCAGCCAACCAGAGCGCAGCTACGTCCCAAGGTTGCCCAGATCTTTTCACGAACCCCCAACGGGTGCGGTCACAGGCAGGTAGCCATGTGCCTGCGCGCTGAGGAAGGAGAGCGCATCGCCGACAAGACGGTCTTGAAGATGATGCGCGAGATGGGGCTGCGCTGCGGCATACGCCGCGAGAGGGCCTACCACAGGTACAACTCCTACAAGGGGCCCGTGGGGCAAAGCTTTGAGAACATCATCGGCCGCGACTTCACGGCGACCGGCCCCTGGCAGAAAATGGGTACCGACGTCACCGAGTTCAAGCTCTCCTTCGGTAAGGCCTACCTCGCTCCGGTCTACGACTTTGCCAGCAAAGAGATCGTCGCCCACTCCATCTCGATGTGCCCCAACCTCGCCCAGCAACAAGAGATGCTCCAAATACTCATGGAAGCCAAACCCGCAGGGGTCGAGCCGATCTTGCACTCGGACATGGGATGGCAATACCAGCACGAGACCTACATCAGCACACTCGCCGATAACGGTTTCATCCAGAGTATGTCACGCAAAGGCAACTGCATCGACAACGGCGCCACTGAGCAGGTCTTCGGACACCTCAAGGACGAGTTCTTTCGCGGCCAAGACTGGCAGACCTTCGAGAGCTTCAAAGCCGACCTCGACACCTACATCACGCACTGGAATACAACACGACGCCAAGTAAAGCTCAAGGGCCTGACCCCGGCAGAATACCGGGATCAGGCCCTACAGGAAGCCGCATAACGGCTACCATTAAACGCGTCCAAGTTTCGGGGCGCAGTTCATTTGTCACGAGGCCGGGGCGCGGCCGCTTCCTCGTACATACAAAGGGAGCGGTGCCGCTTCGGCGAGCGAACGTCACACCAGCGGCCAGGAGGGCGCACTGCCCGCAACCTCGCCCGTGCCATCTCCGCCGTGCAGCAGGTCAGCAACCCACGCGCGACCGGCGCGGAAAGCCTCGTCGGTGGTGCCCGGAGTAACCGACGCGCGCACGCCATCCACTCGCGGGTAGGAGCCCATGAAGCGTACCTCCGGCGAGTAGCGATGCAGGCCGACGAGCGCCGCCTGGACGCGCTCCTCCCGGATGTGGCCGACGATGTCAATGCTGAAGGTGTAGTTGCCGAGTCCGTCGCCGCTGGGGCGGGACTCGATGCGGGAGAGGTCGACGCCGCGCGCCGAGAACTGCTCGAGCAGGGTCAGCAGAGCCCCCGACTCGTTGACGGGCAGCGCCACCTGGATGGTCGTCTTGTCCGCACCGGTGGGCGAGGGGACGGCACCGGGGCGGGCCACCAGGACGAAGCGCGTGATCGCGCCCGGGTTGTCAGCGACGTCAGTGAACAGTGCTTCGAGGCCGTAGGTGTTGACCGACACCGCATTGCACAGGGCGGCATCGAAGGACGCATCCCCGTCCGAGAGGAGCTCGGCGGCGGCTGCCGTCGACGTGGCGGGCACGTGGATCGCGCCGGGGAAGGTCTCCTCGACCCAACCGCGACACTGCGCCCACGCGTGCGGGTGCGTGCCGATGCGGCGGATGTCCTCGGGGCGCGTGCCCGGCAGGACGGCCAGCTGGAAGACGACGTGAACGTGCATCTCGGCGACGATCACGAGCGGGTCGCCGTGCGAGAGGGAGTCAAGAGTCGCATTGACGCCGCCCTCGATGGAGTTCTCGATCGGGACGACAGCGCGGTCGGCCTCGCCGCGACGCACGGCCGCGAGCGCCTGCGGGGCGCTCGTCATAGGCAGGAGTGTCGCGCCGGCTGGCGCGACCTGGTGGACGGCCTGTTCCGTGAAAGTGCCGAAGGGGCCAAGGAAGGCGATACGAAGCTTGTCACCGAGGGGCGCGGGGCCGGGAATGTTCGTCGTCATGGTGTCAAGGGTAACGAGAGGGACACGCGCGGCGCGGCCCCGTTTCAGCGCGCGGGGCGCATTGTGGCCAATCGCGCGGGTCCTGGAGCGCCCACGAGTTCCATGGAATGCGGTGGCCCCGCAGGCCACGGCCCAGTGCGGCCGGGGAGGGTGTCAGCCGCGGTTCGCGCTCTCGCCGGTCACGAAGGCCTCGCGTCCGCCGCCCGGGGTGACGTCGCCACACGCGGTGATCTTCCACAGCTTCGCGGTGCCACCCGCGTCGACCAGCTCGAAACCGGAAGAGGTGTCGACGCCGTAAAGCCCCGGGTTACGGGAGGATCGCATGAAGTTGTAGTAGGTGCCGTCTTCTTCCTCGTAGAAGTGCGTAATGCCAAGCCGTTGCACGACCTCACAGACCTCCGGGTCGGTCGCGATGTCGCGGAAGCGCTGGGTGAGGACCTTCTGCGAGGCCCCATCCGCGTTGACCGTGCTCAGCTGCGGGAAGACGGCCTTGCGCCCGCCGAGCATCTCCGAGTAGGCAGCGCCCGCGATCGGGTCGCCGAGGATGAGCGCGTTGGGAGCGGTCGTGTACTTCATGCGGCGCAGCATGGCCAGCTCGCCGGTGGTGGCCATGCCGGGCTTACCCAGTTGATCGGGGTCGTACACGTAGGCGACCGCAGCGTTTCGGGCGTCGATTGCCCCGAAGCCTGACAGGACGAGGATGAGGAGGCCGACGCACGCCTGGATCGGCCAACGCGGCGCTTCGACGTCGTCGTCAACGCCTCGTTCGGCGAGGATCCTCTGCAGGGACTTCGTCCAGGCGGTGTGCGCAGCGCGGACGATCGCCGCGGCTCCGACCGCCATGAGGACAGCGAGCGCGATGTCTTCGACACCCATGATGCGCCGGGCGTCCTTGTACCAGGGGGCCAGCAGGTACGTGCGCAGCGCCGAGTTGGGCGAGTACGCGAGACCCGTCAGGCCCGCGAGGATCAGGTAGGAGATGAGCGGCCAGAAGGGCAGGGGAAGCGCCTCCTCCCCGTCGGGCGAGGCCGCATCCTCCTCGTCCGCGCTCTCGATGAGCCCAGCCTGTTCTGCGGCGCGCTCCAGGGGGTCGGGACGGCTCAGCAGCATGTGCAGTCGTACTGTTGCGACGACGCCAGCGATGAGGAGGACCAGCTGGATGAACGTCCAGTGCGTCATGCCCGACGTGCTCGTAAAAGGCGGGTAGGGCAGGAAGGCGTGGGCGAAAGCCTCGCTCCAGCTGGTGCCGTTGCGCGGATACTTGCCCATTGCCTGAATCTTGGGCGAGGCCAGAGCGAGGAGAGGCAGGGCGACGACAGCGAGCGCAAGGGCACCACACGCGAGGACGGCGAGCTGGCCTCGTCCCTCACGATCGAGGGCACGGCGCCCGAAAGACGCGATGAAGGCCAGGAGCGGCGCGATGAGAAGCGCAAGCATGGAGAAGGCGGCGCTCGGGTGCGCGCCGACGAGGCCGAGGGCACCAATCAGCAGAAAGAGACCCTGAGGGATGCGGCGTGCGAATGCTCGCACCCCATCTCCGGCTCTCAGATCGGTGGCGAGCCTGCGGCCGACGATCACCGCGGCCGCGGCAAGGCCGGGGACCAGTGCGGTTCCGGTCGAGTTGGGCCACTGGTTGTACATGGTCAGCGCGTCGGCCGGCATGTTGAGCAGCATCCCGCCGATGATCGGTGCCGCCATGATGGCGCTGCGCGACGCAGTGAGGACAGAAACCAAGGCCGCCAGTCCCGTGACCCACACGGCCATGAGCGCCAGCGAGGACACGTTGGAGGCCTGGACGACCGAGTCGTAGCGCGCGAAGAGTGCCACGAAGGCGTGCCAGCCCGTGGGGTAGTAGACGCTCCTACCGCCGTAGAGCTCGTGGAGGCCACCGAAGGGGCTCGCGTTCTTTCCGTACAGGATGGCGTGCACGCCGTTCTGATGGAAGGTCGGGTCCCACTGCTGGACGGGGTTGGCAGGGTTCGCGCCCGCGATGAGGGGCCACGCGGCCACGAGGAAACCGACGATGATCGCACCCCACGTGGTCGCGCGAATCGCGGCCTGGGCGCTGCCGATCGGGACGCGCACGCCAATGGCCTCGCGCAGGGGGACTCCCCGCAGCGAGAAACCACCGTTGCTGCGACGGAAGAAACTCAGGCTCCACGCGGCACCGCCTCCGACGGCGCTCAGGCCGAGGATCGGCAGGGCGGTGGAGGGTCCCCACTCGATGTCAAAGAGCGGGTAGGCCACCGACAGGATCGTCACGAGGCCGAACGTGAATGCGGGTGCGGCCGCGACCGCGACGAGCGACGAGCGGCCTCCGGCCCTGAGCCACATGAACCCCGGCAGAACCAGGGCGACCATCATGGCCAGCAGGGTCGGAACCAGCATCCACCAGGCCAGCACGACTTACTCCTTCTCAGTCGCGGCGCGGCGCTTGCCCACGATCTCGATGATGACGGGCAGGACCGACACCAGGATGATGACGCCGAGGATGAGCGTTAAGTTGTCGTGCACGAAAGGCACGTTGCCCAGGAGCGCACCTACCAGGAGGAAGCCCGCGCCCCACAAGACGGCCCCGAGCGTGTTGAAGGCCAGGAACTTCGGGTAGGGGTAGCGGGCCATGCCTGCGGCGATCGGGATAAAGGTGCGGACGAAAGGAATGAAACGGCCGATGACGAGGGAGCGGCCTCCGTAGTTCGTGAAGTAGTGCTCCGCCTTGTCCAGGTGCTCAGTCTTGAGAATACGAGCGTCGGGTTTAAAGAAGCGGCGTCCCCACTTGGCACCCAGGAAGTAGCCGATCTGCGCACCGACGAAAGCGGCGACCACGACGAGGAGGATCAGGGTCGGCAGATGCAGGCCGAGGCGGTCGTGAAGCAGGCCGGCGGTAAAGAGAAGCGATTCTCCCGGCAGCACGGGGAACAGGACACCCGACTCGATGAGGACGATGAGCATCGTGCCCCACAGCACCCACGGCCCCATGGCGACGAGGAGGGTCTCAGGATTTTTGAACCACTCGATAACGGTGTGAAGCATCGACGGATCTGATGCGGTCACGAGTGTCGACCAGGTCACGATAGGGCCCTTTTCTGCCGGGAATGTATCACCCTAACCCTACCTTTGTTGACCGCGATTATAGGATAGGCAACATGAGGAAGCGCAAGGATTCACACGACGGCTCGCCGGTCGCGGACACAAACCTCCTCTTCGTTCCATCCTCGTCTGACAATTCCGCGGAGAACGGGGTGGACGCCCTGATGGGCATGATCGACGAGGCCGGGGCACAGGCCGCGCCACCCCCGGAGGCGGTCACCTCCGAGGCCCGCACGGAGCTCACGGTTCCTGTCATCGCCCCCGATACAACCACCGCGCCGGTGACCACGCCCCCCAGCATCCCGCCGAGCCGGGTTCAGAGCGACGAGGCAGAAGCGGCCTCGTCACCGCAATCCGACAGCGCTCATACCAGCACCCTTCCTCCGGCTGTGCCCCCAGCCGATTCCGATGATGCTGCCGACACGGACGAGCCCATCCAGGCCTCGTCCACGCCCGAAGCAACCGATTCTGAACGAGCCCTCGGCACCGAGGACAATGCCACCGCGAAGGTTTCGGACGAGGAAACACAATCCACCCTCGCCCCGGCAAGCGGCGAGATCGCCGCGAATCTGCCCGTGCGGCGCATGCGCCTGCCCCGCCCCGTCTACATCGCCGACCGGATCTCGAGCGTGCGCCGCCGCCGCGAGGATGTCGTCGACGTGGTCCTCTCGCTCATCGCGATCCTCATCATCTGGACGATCGGTGCGCTTGCCAGCGCGACCACGCACGGCGTCACCATGGATGTCCTGCGTTTCCAGCTGATCCGTAAGATTCTCGTTCTTCCGGTGAGCATCACCGAGGGCCTCATCATCTTGACCACGCCAATCCTCGTGATCGTCTCACTCGCTCTGCGCAGACGCCTCCAGGCGATCATCCAGGTCCTCGTCACCAGTCTCGTCGCTGCGGTCGGTAGCTGGATCATCATTTTGCTGACTGGCCTATTGCCCAGTGACCTGACCGCACCCCTGAGCGTCGACCGGGCGTTGGCCACACAGGGCTCCCAGACCGGCATCGCGATCGCCATCAACCTGGTCATCGTCACCCTGTGCGCCCTGTTCACCTCCGCCGGCGAAGCACAGTCGATGAAGGCAATTCGATGGGGCTGGACCGGCCTGTGGATCATCCTCATGCTGGGCGTGCTGCGCTCTACCATGACCCTGCCCGTCGCCTTCATATCCGTGTTCCTTGGCCGCGCCTTCGGCTCCGGTTCGCGATGGATTATGGGCTACGACGACCAACGAGCTAAGGGAGCCAAACTGGTCGAGGCTCTCCTCGGCATCGGTATCACGCCTTCGCGAATCGTTCGCACCGACCTCGACACGACCGAGGAACCACTGGCCACATGGGCCGTCGCTGAGAACCCGCGAGGCCACCTCACCCAGATGCCCGCAGACCTCGGCGACATGGGCGTGACCGTCACGCGACGCCCAAACCACGACCATTACCGCCACTACCAGGCATGGAGCGACACGGGACTGACCTACGAGCTCATCGCGATGGATCCGGGCCAGGAGCTGACCGGAACGCTCCTGGAGATGTGGAACAACCTGCGCCTGCGCGGCATCAGCCGCTGGGTGTCGCCATCGCTCAAGGCTCAGGCCGAGCGTTCCTCCTTCACGACGCTGCAGGCACTGCGTGCCGGCGTGTTCACGCAGGAGCCGATCGGCATCGCCGCATCCGCGGACTCAATCATCATGGTCATGTCCGCGCTGCCCCCGACGACTCCGCTGACCGAACTCGGTGAGGACGCCTCGGACGAGGTCTTGGACCGCGCGTGGGAGCAGCTGCGATTCGCCCACTCTCGCGGCATCTCACACCGCGCCCTCACACCCGAGGCCGTGGTCGTCGATGCTTCTTCCGACGTGTGGCTGCTCGACTGGGATTCGGGAGAGGTCGCCACGACCGAACTCAACCAGTCGATCGACATCGCCCAGATGCTGGTTCTCACCGCCCTCGCGGTGGGCCCCGAACGCGCGCTCGAGGCTGGTCGGCGATGCGTCGGAGAGGCAACCCTGGTGTCCTGCGCCCCCGTCATCCAGAAGCCCGTCCTGCCGGCCGAGGTCAACCAGCGCCTACGCCGTTCCGACCTGCTCAGTGAGCTGCGCGCCGCCCTCGTGGGCGACTCCGAAGCCGAGACCGCTCCGACGGCGGACCTGCAGCGTTTCCGCCCGCGCACGATCTTCACGATCGCGGTCGCGTTCATCGCGGTGTTCATCGTCGTCGGATCGCTCAACTTCAGCGACATCGTCACCACGGTCAAGAGTGCAAACCTCTGGTGGATGCTCGCCTCGGCGGCGCTGGGATGCCTCATCTGGGCCGGATCGGCGATCCCACTCATCGCCCTTTCGCCCGAGAAGCTGGGCTTCAAGGACACGTTCATCGCACAGGTCGCGGCCTCGATCATTACGATTGTGGCTCCTGCCGGTGTGGGCCCCGCGGCTCTGAACCTGCGATACCTGCGCAAGCGCCGCGTCCCCACCGCCATGGCGGTGACGACAGTAACACTCATGCAGATCTCTCAGGCGCTCGTCACGATCATCCTGCTCCTCCTGGTCATGGTCATTGCCGGATCATCCCTGTCCGTATCGGTCCCCTACGGCACCATCCTGGGCGTCGTCGCTGTTGTCATGGTCGCAGTCGGTGTCATCGTCGCGGTACCGAAGGTGCGTCGCTGGATCTGGGCAAAGGTCCGGCCGACGTGGCAGCAGGTCTACCCGCGCCTTCTGTGGATCATCGGCCAGCCGCGGCGCCTCGCCGCGGTCATCGGAGGCAACCTGCTCATGAACATCGGCTACGTGGGTGCGTTCTGGACGGCGCTGATCGCCATGGGTGGTTCGCTGAACTTCTCCACGGTGTCGATCACCTACCTGACGGCGAACGCGGCCGGCTCCTTCATCCCCTCGCCGGGTGGTATCGGCACCGTCGAAACGGCACTGACCTCCGGTCTGACAGTCGCTGGCATCTCCTCGTCGGTCGCCATCACGACGGCCCTGCTCTACCGTCTCGTCACCTTCTACGGCCGCATTCCCTTTGGCTGGCTGGCCATGAAGTACATGGAAAAGAAGAACCTCATCTAGGGTCCGTCCCGTTGAACTAACCGGTATCCCGCTGTCTCGCGCCGTTGCGCGAGGCAGCCGGTTCTCGCTTCACAGCAGGCGGTTGTTACCGTCCAGGAATGCCGCCTTCACGCCGCTCACCGAGCGAATCACGTCGAGCGAGCCCGCTGGCGCACGCAGCGCATAGCCTTTTAAGGCGTTGCGGTACTCGCGCTCCACGGAAACGGACCCGCCCGGGAACACCGAGGCCACGGCCTCGTTAATCGAGTCGAGGGATGCCTTCTCGTCGGCATCATCCTCGAGCTGAACGATGACGGTCACGAAACCCTCCGGTTCCTCGGTGCCGGACTGGACGCTCGGACCGCTCTGCCCATTCTTCGGTGTCAGCGCGGTGTCAGGATCGACCGTCGGCGCGGACGAGGCCTGGGATCCCGGCGCAGACTGGGGGGAGTCGGGAGTTGGGGTCGATTGCGGGGCGGTTGGCGTGGATGCCGTGGTCGAACAGCTCGCCACCGCAAGCGCGCACGTGCCCACCCCGGCAAGGAAAACAGCTGGTTTCTTCACGGAGGCGCTCCCATTCGATCGAGGCCGGTATCAGGCGACACCGAGACGTGTCGCTGCTTCCACCATACCGCAGTGGCCGCCGTACATACAGCGTTCTTGCGCAGGGTCTACCAGCTCAAACCTCCTGACACAAATGCTCCCCAACTTCTACAGGAAACCCCACACTACAAGCACCACGTTGCAGGGCTCACGCCAGCTATGTACACAGATCAGCAAGCACTCGCTTAAACTGTCTTCATGACAAAGAGCCAGCGCCTGAGCATTCACCAAGCCACAACAAAGGCAGATGCTTCTGGGGCACCTCGTGGAGTCATGGGCGATTATTCAGACATCGAACCGGTCACCACGCCCCAAGGAACGTTTGTCTCTTTGTACGCCGGAGCCGGCGGTCTCGATATTGGATTTATGATTGCGGGCTATGTACCAGTGTGGGTCAGCGAACTCGATCCGACAGCCATGCAGACACACGAACTTGCATTTGACCAGCTATCTGAGACACACCAACATCTTGCAAACACCAGCCACTCCGTTCATGTAGGCGACATCCTCGCACTTGCCGAGGACAACCTACCAACCTCAGGGATGGCTGACCTGGTCATTGGGGGACCACCATGCCAGGGTTTCAGCGTTGCAGGAAAAATGGACCCCAATGATGAACGCTCAAAGCATGTTTTTCACTTTCTCGATATCGTGAAACGCGTTAATCCGCGCGCATTCGTCCTGGAGAATGTGAAGGCGCTTTACCAAAACAAGCGATGGGAGACCACCAGGACTGCGCTCCAAGCACGCGCCGAGAAACTCGGTTACTCGACTCTCCTGACCCTAGCAAACGCAGCTGACTTCGGTGTGCCTCAAGCAAGGGAGAGGATGTTTCTTATCGGCATTCGAAGAGACTGCGGTACGCCAGAGGCTCTTACACCGACGACACATTCAAAGCGATTTTCTGTCAGGGACGCCTTCGAACAACTCCCTGAGTACAACACTCCAGGCAACGATTCTCTGTGCTACGCACAAATCACAACAGCGAAGGCGCCCGTGCTCCGCCGTTCACCATACGCAGGAATGCTCTTCAACGGTGCCGGAAGACCCCTGAACCTAGAAGCCCCATCAATGACTCTTCCTGCATCAATGGGCGGCAATAAGACACCAATCATCGACCAACAGGCTCTCGAAAACCCAGCTAAAGAACCATGGGTAGAGAGGTACCATCGGAAACTGTGGACTCGCGGAACAGAAGCGGTAACTGCCGAAGTTCCTCCCTTTCTTCGACGTTTAACAGTCGAAGAAGCGGCTGCAATTCAAACATTCCCAATCGGAATGAGATGGTGCGGACCACGCACCACACAGTTTCGACAGATTGGGAACGCGGTTCCGCCACGTCTAGCGCTCGCTGTCGCACGTTCAATTCGAAATGCTCTCGAAGGCCACTGCTCATAGCAACAACACGTGGGCATCAAATCCCGAAAGATGATTGCGACAGATTACGAGTTCTCTATTGCATCCGTGCAGTAATCCTCGAGAACATTTAGCCAACACCTCCGCATTGAGGGAGTCGAAAGCCTATCCAGCTCATCACCTAACTCATTGATATATTCACCACCCAGGAGGTATCCATACCCAGGAAAGTTGAGCCAGTGCTCAATCACGTCAATACTGACAAGATCAATGAAATAATTGAGATTTTGCCGAGAGTGTCTAATCAACTTATCCACGCCATCAAACTCAGCCTTATTTACACCACGAGAAACAACAACCGCTCGGGAGAGACCTTTCTTCTTCATCGCCTCAATAACTTCATTACGCAATTTATTTGCGGTTAGATAATTATCGGTAACTTCCACCCCGTGTCGATTATTTGGATCAGACTCTGAGATAATTTCAATATCAATGGGATCTGGAGAGTTCACATCCCCTCGGTTCACACAAAGCGGCTCTGCCATACGGCGCGCAACAACACGAATCGCAGCAGTGATCGCAGCCTCAAGAGCATCCGGCCTATTGTCACACCTTTCGAGAAACAGTCGCGTAAGTCGCATAGCAACCGCAGCGGTTGCCGGAAATTTCGGATATTCTATCCGTTGAGCTACCGACAACTCGACAATGCGCGTTGCAACATAGTCAACAACTGACGTTGCTGCCTCCCTATTTGCCTCAGCTTTAAAGAACTCTACAAGCACAAGCAGGCCCTTAGCCCATTTTACGGAACTCCCTTTCCGCTCTTTTATCCACCTCTGATCAATACGCAATTCTCGAAATGGATTTGACACTCCAGGATCCTGCGAAACTTTCCAAGTCAAACGCCGCTCCTGGCAGAATTCATTTAGCGCACGACCCACGCCTTCCGCCTGAGTTCTCCGGTTCACTCCATCGACACCCGACTTTGCCTGCAGCGAAGCTGGATCACGATCAGGCTCAAGCTCCACGCCAACAGCAATGGCAAACATGATTTGTTGTGCAGGGGCCGAGCTACTACCAAACACCGTGTCAATTGCGGTCATCACGTCATTGTCGATCGCGGGATAGCTCGTATCACCTTCAACATACTTCTGCCACGCTGACTCCAGTGCCTGCAACGCTCGGGCTTCGACGTCCATGTGCACAATAGTAGACACACCGAGTTAAGTAGGCAATTCTCTTTGACACATTGCACCCCACAGGCACAACGCACGCCGACCGGCCCACAAGTAGAGGTCAGAGCAACACCACTACAATGCTTACTTATCGTGAAACAGCGGGGCTTCCCAAGAATCTTCTTGGGAAGCCCCGCCATATTCCATCAGACATCAGCCTCGCCACACACCGGAGTCGTCGAACACGTAGGTGCGTCCGTTGATGACCTGGGTGCCGGTGAGCATTGCGCCATCGGTTCCCAGGTAATACCAGAGGCCGCCGACCTTGATCCAGCCCGTCGCCATCGTGCCCGAGTTGGACAGGTAGTACCAGGAGCCATCCACCTGGACCCAGCCGGTAGCCATCGCCCCGTTGGCGCGCAGGTAGTACCAGGAGCCACCGTCTGCAACCCAGCCGGTCTTCATAACCTTGGTCGCAGGGTCCAGGTAGTACCACTGGCCGCCATCACGCACCCAGCCGCCCACGAGGGCACCGGACTCATTCGCGTAGACCCACTGACCGTCGGCACGCTTGAGGAAACCGGTCGCCATGTAGCCAGACGGACCAAACAGGTACTCCGAACCATCGATCGTGAACCAACCGTTCGCGAGGCACCCCTTGCCACCGGCACAGGCGTACCACCAACCGGCACCGTCCTTGACCCAGTTGCCGCCGTCGGTGCTTGCGCACGCCTCGGTCGCGCCGGGGTTATCGCTGGGCAGGTCGAGGGTCGCGGCCTCCGAGTGGTTAAGGCCGTAGTCCCAGGCCAGCAGGTACGGGTGGGCGATGACGCTGCCCGAGCCACCCTGGTAGCCCCACGCAGCATCAATATCCTTGAAGGGAACCTCAACGTGGTACGTGTATGTCCCATCCGCCCCACGATTACCCTCCCTGTCTGAGAAAACGTAGCGGTAGAACCACAGGCCATCGGCCGGGTCATGCACGTCGATGCCAGCCAGCGGCGAGGAATCGGAGACGTCGAAGGAGACGACCATGTCGGCACCCTCACCCTTGTATTCCAGGTTGGAGACAACGGGCGCGACCGTATCAATGCGGAAATCATAAGAGATCGACTGCTCCACCTGCGAAGGACCATCGTTGTGCGCCGACAGCGTCAACTTATATGCACCGTCCGGCAGGCCCTTGAACGCGTCGGAACGCAGGTCGAGCGACGTCGGCTCGTGGCCTTCTTCGACCCAGGTCATCCTGCCGGTACTCGGGCTGATACCCGACTTCCAGTTCTGGTAACGCGTGAAGGATGCGACCTTCTCTCCCGAGGCATTCGTGTAGGTGGTGTTGAGCGTGTGGACGCTGCGCAGCGTACCCGTGCGGGGCTCAAGGATCGTCGGTGCGCCCGAAGCCTCGGACCGAGAGACCACGTAGCGGTCCGCCTTGGGCAGACCCGTACGATCGCTCGTCTTAGTGAACGGGTTGTAGCCGAGGATGTTTCCGCTCGTGCCGTTATAGATGCCCGAGGGTAGCGTGTGCCCCCACCCGTCGGAGTTGAGCTGGTCGAAGATCGCGGGCTTGCCCCAGTCACCGTAGAAGCCCAGGTAGGGCACGGTCAGGTCCGGCTGGGACTCGGTGCGCGAGGTGAAGCGCACGAAACCGTCAAGGAAGGTGCCGTTGGGCGTGTTCGCCGCAGCAAAGGCGGTGAACTGGTCGCCGGGGGTGACGTCCACGCCGATCGTGGCCTCGCCGTTCGCGGGGACGATGACGGTCGCACCCTCACCGGTGCCGCTCACGGTCTTTCCTGAGTACGAGATGTCCACGCCCTTGCCTCGCCAATCCGTGGAGCTACCGGTGAAGTATCCTCCGTCAACGTCCTCGGACAGGGCCTGGGAGCTCAGCGAATAGCTGGCATCAGTGCCGGACAGGTTGTGGAGCGTGACCTCGAAGTGCCAGCCGGTGGTCCCGTCCCCCAGGTCCGCCTTGGGTCGGGACTGCTCGGGAGCGCCAACCACGGTCGGGTACACCGACGAGGTCGTGGCAGCCAGGGCGTCAACGATGCCCGAGCCCTGCTTACGCGGCGAATAGAAGACACCGGTCTCCTGGGCGGCGTCCGCGATGGGGCGAGCCGTGCCCATGATGAGGTTCTGGACGACGTCGACCTTCTCGCGCGCACTCATCGACGCGAACAGAGGATCAGACTGCACACGCTGCAGGACCACAGCGCTCACACCCGCCATCTGCGGGGTCGCCATGGACGTGCCGGAGAGGTGATCGTAGTTTCCGTCCAGGACGGCCGAGTAGATGCTGCCGCCGGGGGCGCTGACCTCGGGCTTGAGGCGCAGGTCCGGAGACACGCCCCACGAGGAGAAGTCCGACATCGAATAGTTCGAGTTCGGGGTGATGGTCTTACCATCCACGAGGGTCAGGTGGTGATCTGCGGCCGCGAGCATGGCCTGACCGTTCTCCTGGGAAATGAACGCGGCGGGTACGTCCAGGGTCGTGACGCTCATGAGCATGAGTGAGTCGCCGGCGACGTTGTTGTACACGAGGATACCGGCGGGCTTGAGCGCCGCCAGGTTCTCGATCTTCTTCTGGAAGGTCAGCTTGCCGCGTGAGACCAGGGCAAACTTACCCGCCAGGCCATCGGGGTACTTCGCTGTGAGGGCGGCGGCGTCTTCCTCGGTGGCGAATCCGGCGTCGACGTACTCGTAGGATCCGGCGGCCAGCTCAGCGATTTCGGCGACCTTCTCGCCGTTTGCGCCGCGCGCACGCTGGTAGGCGATGTCTTTTCCGGCGGCGGAGAAGGCATTGTAGGACAGGAGGTTATCGACCGAGGCTACGGCGAGGACCGAGGAGTAGGTGGCGGGCTCGCACTGGGTCGAGGAGTCGGGGTCGGAGGCGTAGGGAAGGTTGCGCCCGGAGGTGTTGCCGTATCCGGTCGAGTAGTGGTTGCCGGCCGCGGCGTTGACCGAGACGCCCTCGTCCTGGAGTTTCTTGAACACGGTTGCGTACACGGAGTCGGCCTCGTTGTCCATGCCGCCGAGCTGTCCGAGGGACAGGTTCACGACATCGGGGTGCAGGACCACCATGTCGTCGAGGGAGGCGAGCAGCGCCGAGTCGGGAATCTCGCCGTCTGAGCTGCGCGAGACCTTCGCGACGATGATCTGCGCCTCGGGGGCGACACCGATGATCTGGTCGGCGTTGCCGGCGGTGATGCCGGCGACGTGCGTGCCGTGGGAGCCGTAGGATCCCTTGGCGGGCATCGCGTCGTTGTCGCCGTCCGCGTAGTCGTAGGCGAAGGGGAACTTGTCATTGACATAGACCCCGGTCTTGCCGTCACCCAGCTGGGGCGCCAGGGCAGCGACGTCGTCGGCGGACATCGACGGCTTACCTGAGAGTGCGCCCGCGAAAGCTGGGTGGGTCATTTCGACGCCGGTGTCGATGACGGCGACGACCTTGCCTTCACCCTTCTGGGTAAGCTGGTCGGCGCGCATCATGATCTGGGCGCTGAGGTTGTCGGGATGCTGGGTCGAGAGCCGGGGGGCCTGGGTGCCGCCCTCGGCATCGACCTCGTCGACATCGCTGACGCGGGTTTCGCGCTCAAGGAACGCGGCCTTCACGCCGCTCGCCGCGCGGATCGCGTCGAGGGAGCCCGCGGGCGCACTCAGCGCAAAGCCCTGCAACGCCTTGTCATACTCGCGCTGCACGTGGGCGCTCTCGCCCGGGAATGCCGAGGCCACGGCCTCGTTGATCGAGGCAAGGGATGCCGCTCGGTCCGAGCCTTCCTGCAGCTGCACGATGATCCCGACGATCGCCGCGGGGTTCTGCTCTGCGGTTGGCGTGACCTGGTCGGGCTGGGAAGTCTGCCCACTCTTCGAGGTGAGCGCGGTATCGACATCACCGACCGGCAGGGACGAGGCCGTAGCTCCGGTAGCGGGATGCGCGTCTGCGAGACTTGGCGGCGCTGCGAGTGCCGCGGGCCCTGTCACCGCCAGCGCGCAGGTGCCGGCGAACGCGAGGAACGCCGTTGTTTTCTTCATCGTCATGTGGGTAACTCCAATGTGTCGACGGGTGACCGTGTTGGCAGGAGGAGGGGACTCCACCGTGCCGGCCGTCACTGTCAACATACCGCACGGGACGCATATGACAAACTTTGTTTCACATTGGGAAACGATTGGACATTATTTTACTGTCAGCATGATTTCGGGTCCGGGAACACTTACGCAGCAAGGTTCCCGGACCCGAACATGAACACCGTTAGGTGCGGATCACCTCATCTCACCCAATCCATGCGCCGTTCGTGTCAAAGACGTAGGTGCGTCCGTTGATGACCTGGGTGCCGGTGAGCATGACGCCGGAGGCATTCAGGTAGTACCAGGAGCCTCCCACGTTGACCCAGCCGGTGGCCATCACGCCGGAGGCGCTCAGGTAGTACCAGGAACCATCCACCTGGACCCAGCCGGTAGCCATCGCCCCGTTGGCGCGCAGGTAGTACCACGAGCCACCGTCTGCAACCCAGCCGGTCTTCATAACCTTGGTCGCAGGGTCCAGGTAGTACCACTGGCCGCCATCACGCACCCAGCCGCCCACGAGGGCACCGGACTCATTCGCGTAGACCCACTGACCGTCGGCACGCTTGAGGAAACCGGTCGCCATGTAGCCAGACGGACCAAACAGGTACTCCGAACCATCGATCGTGAACCAACCGTTCGCGAGGTACCCCTTGCCACCGGCACAGGCGTACCACCAACCGGCACCGTCCTTGACCCAGTTGCCGCCGTCGGTGCTTGCGCACGCCTCGGTCGCGCCGGGGTTATCGCTGGGCAGGTCGAGGGTCGCGGCCTCCGAGTGGTTAAGGCCGTAGTCCCAGGCCAGCAGGTACGGGTGGGCGATGACGCTGCCCGAGCCACCCTGGTAGCCCCACGCAGCATCAATATCCTTGAAGGGAACCTCAACGTGGTACGTGTATGTCCCATCCGCCCCACGATTACCCTCCCTGTCTGAGAAAACGTAGCGGTAGAACCACAGGCCATCGGCCGGGTCATGCACGTCGATCCCAGCCAGCGGCGAGGAATCAGAAACGTCGAAGGAGACGACCATGTCAGCACCCTCACCCTTGTATTCCAGGTTGGAGACAACGGGCGCGACCGTATCAATGCGGAAATCATAAGAGATCGACTGCTCCACCTGCGAAGGCCCATCGTTGTGCGCCGACAACGTCAACTTATATGCACCGTCCGGCAGGCCCTCAAACGCGTCGGAACGCGCATCGAGGGTGAGCGGATCGTGTCCCTGCTCAACCCACGTCATTTTTCCGGAGGAATCCAGCGCGGACTTCCAGTTCATGAATCGCGTGAAGGAGGAGACCGTCTGCCCGGGGGCGTTCGTGTACGCGGCGTTGAGGGTGTGGACGCTGCGCAGCGTACCCGTGCGCGGTTCGAGGATCGTCGGTGCGCCCGAGGCCTCGGACCGAGAGACCACGTAGCGGTCCGCCTTGGGCAGACCGATGCGATCAGCGTCCTTGACCAGGGGGTTGTATCCCAGTTGCATGCCCGTGGTGCCGTTGTAGACGCCGGACGCGAGCGTGTGCGCACCGCCTTCGGAGGCGAGGGCATCGAAGATGGGAGCCTTCCCCCAGCTTCCGTAGAAACCCAGGTAGGGCACGGTCAGGTCCGGCTGCGAATCGGTACGCGAGGTGAAGCGCACGAAACCGTCAAGGAAGGTGCCGTTGGGCGCGTTCGCCGCAGCAAAGGCGGTGAACTGGTCGCCGGGCTTAACGTCCACGCCCAGGGTGGCCTCTCCGTTCGCGGGGACGTTGACGGTCGCACCCTCACCGGTGCCGCTCACGGTCTTTCCTGAGTACGAGATGTCCACGCCCTTGCCTCGCCAATCGGCAGAGTGTCCGGTGAAGAAGCCGTCGGCGACGATCTCAGAGAGTGCCTGTGAGCTCAACTCGTACGTCGCCTCCACGCCCGACAGGTTGTGGAGCGTGACGTCGAAGTGCCAGCCGGTGGTCCCATCCCCCAGGTCCGCCTTGGGCCGAGACTGCTCGGGAGCACCAACCACGGTCGGATACACCGACGAGGTCGTGGCAGCCAGGACGTTCGTCAATCCCGAGCCCTGCTTACGCGGGGAGTACGGGGCACCAGTGTCCTGGAGCGGGTCGACGATAGGGGCCGCCGTACCCATGACGAGGTTCTGGACGACGTCGACCTTCTCGCGCGCACTCATGGACGCGAACAGAGGATCAGACTGCACACGCTGCAGGACCACAGCGCTCACACCCGCCATCTGCGGAGTCGCCATCGAGGTGCCGGACATGAACTCGTAGGTACCACCCGGGACCGCGGAATAGATGTTTCCGCCGGGGGCGCTGACCTCGGGCTTGAGGCGCAGGTCGGGAGTGACACCGAGGGAGGAGAAGCTCGACATGGAGTACTTCGCGCTCGGGGCCACAACCTTACCTGGGGCGACGCTCAGGCGACGGTCGGCGGCGGCCAGCATCGCCTCTCCATCAGCCTGCGAGATGAACGCGGCGGGCACGCCGTCGGTCACCAGGCTCATAACAACGAGCGAATCACCGGGAACGTTGTTGTAGACGATGAAGCCGGCGGGCTTGGCTGCCGCGATGTTGTTGAACTTGTCCTGGAAGGTGAGGAGGCCTCGCTTGACCAGAACGATCTTGCCCTCGAGACCCTCGGGGTACGCGGCCTTGAGCGCGGCACCGTCCTCAGGCGAGCCAATTCCGCCATCGACGTACTCGAAGGGGCCCCCGGTCATGTCGGACAGGTCGGGCATCTTCTGCCCCTCGGCGCCGCCGGCGCGCTGGTAGGGAATGTCGCGGTCTCCGACGGAGAAGGCACTGTGGGCCAGCGAGTTGTCGACCGAAGCCACGGACACGACGGAGGAATACGACGCGGGTTCGCACAGGACCGAGGAGTCGGGGTCAGAGGCGTAGGGCAGGTTCTTGCCGGATAGGTTGCCGTATCCCGCCGTGTACTCATTGCCGGCGGCCGCATTCACGGTCACGCCCACTTCCTGGAGGCTCTTGAACACGGTCGCATACACGGAGTCGGCCTCGTTGTCCATGCCGCCGGTCTGTCCGAGGGACAGGTTCACGACATCGGGATGCAGGACCACCATGTCGTCGAGGGCGGCCAACAGCGCCGAGTCCGGGATACCACCGTCACTGCTGCGCGCTACCTTGGCCACGATGATCTGGGCGTCGGGGGCGATGCCAACGATTTCACCCGCGTTGCCCGCGGTGATGCCTGCGACGTGCGTGCCGTGCGATCCGGCTTCACCGGTCGGCGAGGCGTCCGGGTCGTCATCTGCGTAGTCGTACGCGAAGGGAAACTTATCCGACACGTAGGTGCCGGTCTTTCCGTCGCCCAGCTGGGGGGCCAGGGCACCCACCTTGTCTTCGGAAAGCCCGAGGGTTCCTTTGAGAGCACCCGTGAACGCCGGGTGCGTCATGTCCACGCCCGTATCAATGACGGCAACGACCTTGCCGTCGCCCTTTTGGGCGATCTGGTCGGCGTGCATCATCAGCTGCGCGCTGAGGTTGGCGGGATCCTGGGCAGAGGTGCGCGAGGAGTTCGTTGCACCCTCGCCGGCGACCTGGTCGTCTACGCCGTCGACGTGGGTATCGCGATCGAGGAACGCTCCCTTGACGCCACTCACCGCGCGGATCGCGTCGAGGGAACCCGCGGGCGCGCTCAGCGCAAAGCCCTGCAACGCCTTATCGTACTCGCGCTGCACCTGGGCACTCTCGCCCGGGAACGCGCCAGCCACGGCCTCGTTGATCGAGGCGAGGGCGGAGGAACGGTCAGTCCCCTCATCCAGCTGCACGATGATCCCGACGATCGCCGAGGCATCCTGCTCGGCGGTCGGCGTAACCTGATCGGGCTGGGAGGTCTGCCCACTCTTTGAGGTGAGCGCGGTATCGACATCACCGACCGGCAGGGACGAGGCCGTGGCACCAGCATCGAGTCGCGTGTCCACTGGGGTTGGAGGGGATGCGAGGGTCGCGGGGCCAGCGACCACCAGCGCGGCGGTGCCAGCCAGCGCGAGGAGCGTCGCTGGTTTCTTCGTTGTCATATGCGTACTCCAATGTGTTGATGGACGACCGTGTTCGGACACGGCGAGGATCTCGTCATGTCGGCCGTCACTGTCAACATACCGCAGAGAAGTCTTGTGACAAACTTTGTTTCACGAAGAGAAACAGCTGACGATTATTTTACCGATAACGTTACCCAGGCCTCGAGACCACGCATATTGCGAGGTTCCGAGGCCTGGGCATAAGTCTTGACAGAACGGACAGGCAGGAGTCTTATCGCATCCAGGCTCCCGAATCGTCAAAGACGTAGGTGCGCCCGTTGATGACCTGGGTGCCGGTGAGCATGACGCCGGAGGCATTCAGGTAGTACCAGGAACCGCCCACGTTGACCCAGCCGGTAGCCATCTTGCCCGAGTCGGACAGGTAGTACCAGGACCCATCCACCTGGACCCAGCCGGTCGCCATCGCACCGGAAGCCGTGAGGTAGTACCAGGAGCCACCGTCTGCAACCCAGCCGGTCTTCATGACCTTCGTGGCCGGATCCAGGTAGTACCACTGGCCGCCATCACGCACCCAGCCGCCCACGAGGGCACCGGACTCATTCGCGTAGACCCACTGGCCGTCGGCACGCTTGAGGAAACCGGTCAGCATGTAGCCAGAGGGGTTGAATAGGTAGTCGCGCCCGTTGATGGTGAACCAGCCGTCCTTCAAGTAACCCGCGCCATCAGCGCAGGCGTACCACCAACCGGCAACATCTTTCACCCAGTGGCCGCCGTCGGGTTTGAGGCATGCTCCCGGGTTCTCCGAGGGCAGGTCGAGGGTCGCGGCCTCGGAGTGGTTGAGGCCGTAGTCCCAGGCCAGCAGGTACGGGTGGGCGATGACGCTGCCCGAGCCACCCTGTTGCCCCCAGGCAGCATCAATATCCTTGAAGGGAACCTCGACGTGGTACGTGTATGTCCCATCCGCCCCGACCGTGCCCTCCGCATCCGTGAAGACGTGACGGTAGAACCACGAACCGTCGGCCGGGTCGTGCAGATCGATGCCCGCAAGGGGCGATGAGTCAGAGACGTCGAAGGACACAACCGTGTCCTCACCCTCACCGACGTAGGTCAGGTGAGAGACGACCGGCCCCACCGTGTCGAGGCGGAAGTCGTAGGAGATCGACTGCTCCACCTGCGAAGGACCATCGTTGTGCGCCGAGATCGTCAGCCTGTACATTCCATCGGGCAGGTCCTCGTAGGGTTCGGTGCGCGTATACAAATACGTGGGATCATGCCACAGCTCAACCCAGCTCATCACGCCACGGGTGCCCTCGGCGTTCGACTTCCAGGCCTGATGAGTCACGAGGGATTCGATCGTCTCTCCGGCAGCATTCGAATACACGGTGTTGAGCCTGTGAACGCTACGCAATGTGCCGGTGCGCGGATCCAAGACCGAGGGTGCGCCCGAGGCCTCGGACCGGGACAGGACGTAACGGTCAGCCCTGGGGTTACCAACCCAATCCTCGGCCTTCATCATGGGGTTGTAGCCCAGAGGTTGGTTGCTCATGCCGTTATATATGGCCGAGGCGCGGGCGTGCTCCCCACCATCGGAGGCGAGGGCGTCGAAGATAGGTGCCTTGCCCCAGTCCCCGTAGAACCCCAGGTAGGGCACGGCCAGGTCGGGCTGGCCTCCGGTCTTCGAGGCGAAACGCACGAAACCATCGAGGAAGGTACCGTTGGGCGCATTCTGCGCAACATAGGAAGCAAAATCGGCACCTGGGGTGACGTCCACGCCGATCATGGCCTGACCACCGGCCGGGACGGTGACGGTCGCACCCTCACCGGTGCCACTCACGGTCTTTCCGGAGTACGAGATGTCCACGCCACGGCCTCGCCAATCCGAGGAATGCTCGGTGAAGAAACCACCCTCGACAATCTCAGACAGCGCCTGCGAACTCAACTCATACGTGGCTTCCACACCCGACAAGTTGTGCAAAGTGACATCAAAGTGCCAACCCCTCGTCCCATCCCCCAGGTCCGCCTTGGGCCGGGACTGCTCGGGAGCGCCAACCACGGTCGGGTACACCGACGAAGTCGTGGCAGCCAAAGCGTCCACAAGGCCAGCACCCTGCTTACGCGGCGAATAAAGCACACCCGAAGTCTGGGCGGCATCCGTCAGCGGCCGAGCCGTACCCATAATCAGGTTCTGCACCACCTCAACCTTCTCACGCGCACTCATCGACGCAAACAGAGGATCAGACTGCACACGCTGAAGCACGATCGCACTGATACCAGCCATCTGAGGGCTCGCCATGGACGTGCCGGACATGAACTCGTAGGTACCACCCGGGACCGCAGAGTAGACGTCTCCGCCGGGGGCGGCGATTTCGGGCTTGAGGCGCAGGTCCGGAGACACGCCCCACGCGGAGAAGTCCGAGATCGAATAGTTCGAGTTCGGGGTGATCGTCTTTCCATCCACGAGGGTCAGGTGGTGATCTGCGGCCGCCAGCATCGCCTGGCCGCTCTCAAGCGAAATGAAAGCGGCGGGAACACTGCTCGTCGTCAGGCTCATCACCAAGAGCTCTTCACCGGGAACGTTGTTATAGACAAGGATTCCGGCGGGCTTGAGCGGTGCAATGTTGTCAATCTTCGCACTATAGGTCAGTTCTCCGCGCGAGACGAGTACGAACTTACCCGCCAGGCCATCCGGATACTTCGCTGCAAGTGCGGCCACGTCCTCCTCGGAGGCGAAGCCGGCGTCCACGTACTCGTAGTCGCCTGGGTTCAGCTCGGTGAGCTCAGCTATTTTTTCGCCGTTTGCGCCGCGCGCACGCTGATAGGCGATGTCGCGCCCGGCCGCCTTAAGGACGTTGAGGGTCAACCTGTTGTTGAGGGATGCGACGGCAACCACGGAGGAGTAGGAGGCGGGTTCGGCAAGGACGGATGAGTCGGGGTCCGAGGCGTAGGGAAGGTTGCGCCCGGAGGTGTTGCCGTAGCCGGCCGAGAAGGCGTTACCCGAGGCCGCGTCGACGGTGATCCCCGCTTCCTGGAGCTTCTTGTACACGGTCGCATACACGGAGTCAGCCTCGTTGTCCATGCCGGCCGTCCACCCGAGCGACAGGTTGATGACATCGGGGCGCAGGAGAACCATGTCATCAAGAGCGGCCAACAGCGCTGAATCCGAGATAGCTCTGCTGCCGTCTCGCGAGACCTTCGCGACGACGATCTGCGCCTCCGGGGCGACTCCGACGATCTGGTCGGCGTTACCGGCGGCAATCCCGGCCACGTGCGTGCCGTGGGATACCGAGGGGGAAACGTCCGCATCATTCTCAGCGTAGTCGTACGCGAAGGGGAACTTCTCATTCACGTAGACCCCACTCTTACCCTCACCCAGCTGAGGTGTCAGCGCAGCGACGGCCTCGGCGGTCATCGACGGCGCGGACGCGAGTGCGCCCGCGAAAGCCGGGTGAGAGACATCGACACCCGTGTCGATGACCGCGATGACCTTACCCTCACCCTTCTGGGACACCTGGTCGGTGCGCATCATGATCTGGGCGCTGAGGTTGTCCGGATCCTGGTCTGACAGGCGTGAAGCCGCGAAACCACCCTCCGCATCCGCTGCCGCGTTCTCGTTGACCTGGGTCTCACGCTCAACGAACGCACCCTTGACGCCGCTCGCCGCTCGGATCGCATCGAGGGAGCCCGCGGGCGCGCTCAGCGCAAAGCCCTGCAACGCCTTGTCATATTCGCGCTCAACGTGGGCGGAGGAACCCGGGAACGCCGAGGCCACGGCCTCGTTGATGGAGGCCAGCGCAGCATCGCGCTCCGCCCCATCCTGAAGCTGGACGATGACGCCGACGATCGCCGTGGGGTCCTTACGCCCATCACTGGGTTCGGGCACGGTAGTCTCGCCACTTTTCGATGTCAGCGCAGTGTCGACGTCGCCCACGGGCAGAGACGAGGCCGCGACGTCGGGTGCGGGTCCAGGCGGAGTGGGAGTCGGTGGAACCGCGAGAGACGCCGGCCCTGTGAGCGCGAGCGCGCAGGCACCTGCGAGCGCGAGGAACGACGTTGTTGTCTTCATTGTCATGTGAATCACTCCATTGTGTTGATTGGGTATCGCGAGCAACACGAAGCGGGCGCGCGTCAATCGGCCGCGATACGGGGACGAGACTGCGAAGAACCTCCGCACGGAGCTCCGGCGGGGGCACGCAGGACACGCGGCGAACGAGGCCCGGGCCACTGGTGAGAGAGCGTCCCGGGCCTCGTCGTTGTCGTCAGATCAGCGCTCGGGTCATCCGACCCATGCGCCGCTGCCGTCAAAGACGTAGGTGCGTCCGTTGATGACCTGGGTGCCGGTGAGCATCGCACCATCGGGTCCCAGGTAATACCAGAGGCCGCCGACCTTGATCCAGCCCGTCGCCATCGTGCCCGAGCTGGACAGGTAGTACCAGGACCCATCCACCTGGACCCAGCCGGTAGCCATCGCCCCGGAGGCGCTCAGGTAGTACCAGGAGCCACCGTCTGCAACCCAGCCGGTGGCCATGACCTTGGTCGCAGGGTCAAGGTAGTACCACTGGCCGCCGTCGCGGATCCAGCCGCTCGCGAGAGCACCGTCCTGATCCGCGTAGACCCACCGGCCGTCGACCCGCTTCAGGAAGCCGGTCGCCATGTAGCCCGACGGACCGAACAGGTAGTCGCGGCCATTGATAGTGAACCATCCGCCCTTGAGGTAGCTTCTACCATCGGCGCAAGCATACCACCAGCCGATCCCGTCCTTGACCCAGTTGCCTCCCTCAGGATCCGAGCACAGCCGCGGCGAACCCGTGTTGTTGCTGGGAACGTCAATCGGGAAGGCGGCGGAGGGGTTAAGGCCGTAGTCCCACGCCAGGACGTATGGGTTGGCGATGACGTCGCCCGTTCCGCCTTGCTCCGTCCACGCCCGGTAGATCTCGCTCAGCGGGATCTCGACATGATAGGTCCACTCGCCGTTCGGGCCGATGCTGCCCTCATCCTCCGTGAAGACGTGGCGGTAGAACCACAGTCCGTCGGCGGGATCATGCAGGTCGACCGCCGCCAGTGGCGAGTCGTCGGTGACGTCGAAGGTGACGACGAAGCCCTCACCCATGCCCGAGTACACGAGGTTGGAGATAACGGGGGCGGTGGTATCGAGACGGAACTTGTAGGAAATCGACTGCTCAGCCGAGGAAGGCCCATCGTTGGACGCGGCGATTCGCAGCGTGTACATGCCCGAGGGTAGGTCCACGAAGTCCCCCATGTTCGCGGTGAACGCCGTGGGATCGTGGTATGCCTCGACCCAGGTATTCTCCTCCATGCTCGTCACATAGACGGACTTCCAGTTGCGGTGGTTCGTCACGGACGCGACGATTGCGCCGCCCTCGTACGTGTAGGTGCTGGTCAGCGAGTGGACGCTACGCAGCGTTCCCGTGCGAGGCTCGAGGACGGTGGGTGCCCCCATCGCCGGCGATCGGGAGATCACGTAGCGATCGGGGTTTGGGGCCCCTCGACGGTCTGCAGCCTTGATGAGGGGGTTGTATCCGAGGAGCTGTCCGGTGGTCCCGTTGTAGATACCCGAGGCCAGGGTGTGCGCGCCGCCTTCGGAGGCGAGGGCGTCAAAGATAGGTGCCTTGCCCCAGTCCCCGTAGAAACCCAGGTAGGGCACGGTCAGGTCCGGCTGGCCTCCGGTCTTCGAGGCGAAACGCACGAAACCATCGAGGAAGGTACCGTTGGGCGCACTCTGCGCGACGTAGGAAGCAAACTCAGCCCCGGGCGTAACGTCAATGCCGACGGTGACCTCGCCGCTCGCAGGAACAGTCACACTCGCCCCCTCGGCCACAGCCGACGCACCACCCGAGTACCGAATCTCCACGCCACGGCCTCGCCAATCCGAGGAATGCTCGGTGAAGAAACCACCCTCGACGATCTCAGAGAGGGCCTGCGAACTCAACTCATACGTGGCTTCCACACCCGACAGGTTGTGCAAAGTGACATCAAAGTGCCAACCCTTCGTTCCATCCCCCAGGTCCGCCTTGGGCCGGGACTGCTCGGGAGCACCAACCACGGTCGGGTACACCGACGAAGTCGTGGCAGCCAAAGCGTCCACAAGGCCAGCACCCTGCTTACGCGGCGAATAAAGCACACCCGAAGTCTGGGCGGCATCCGTCAGCGGCCGAGCCGTACCCATAATCAGGTTCTGCACCACCTCAACCTTCTCACGCGCACTCATCGACGCAAACAGAGGATCAGACTGCACACGCTGAAGCACAATCGCACTGATACCAGCCATCTGGGGCGTGGCCATCGAGGTGCCCGAAGTCTGCTCGTACGCACCGTTCGGTATCGCTGAGAAAACGTTGCCACCGGGGGCGGCGATTTCGGGCTTGAGCCGCAGGTCCGGAGACACGCCCCACGCGGAGAACTCGGAGGCCTCGTAGATGGTGGACTGCGGGAGGACCTGCCCCTCGGCGATCGAGAGCCTGTGCTCGGGGGCGTCCAGCATCGCCTGGCCGTCGGCCTGAGAAATGAAGGCGGCGGGCACGTCCTGCGTCGTCAGGTTCATGATAATGAGGGATCCGACCGACACGTTGTTGTAGACGAGAATGCCAGCCGGGTGCAGGTCGTAGAGGTTTTCGACCTTCTTCTGGTAGGTCATCTTGCCGCGCGAGACGAGCGCGATCTTGCCGGCCAGGCCCTCCGGGTACTTCGCTGCGAGTGCGGCCGCGTCCTCCTCGGAGGCGAAGCCGGCGTCCACGTACTCGTAGGTTCCGGCGGGCAGGTCGGAGAAGTAGGCGACCTTCTCGCCGTTCATGCCTCGCGAGCGCTGATATCCAATGTCTTTCCCGTTCACCGTGAAGGCGTTGCGGATGAGGGCGTTCTCGACCGAGGCGACGGCAACCACCGACGAGTAGGTGGCCGGCTCGTCCATGACCGAGGAGTCCGGGTCCGTGGCATAGGGCAGGCCCTTGCCTGAGTTGTTGCCGTACCCGGTCGAGAAGGCGTTACCCGAGGCCGCATTGACGGTGATTCCCGCTTCCTGGAGCTTCTTGTACACGGTCGCATACACGGAGTCGGCCTCACTGTCCATGCCCGCGGTCCAGCCGAGCGACAGGTTAATGACGTCGGGATGTAGGACGAGCATGTCATCGAGGGAGGCGAGAAGCGCCGAATCCAGCAACGCGTCGTCCTCGGTGCGAGTCACCTTCGCGACGATCACCTGCGCATTGGGGGCGGTACCGACGATCTTGTCGGCGTTGCCGGCGCAGATGCCTGCGACGTGCGTCCCGTGGAAGCCGGAGCCTCCCTCGCGCGGCGATGCGTCATTGTCACCGTCCGCATAGTCATAGGCGAAGGGGAACTTCTGCGACACGTAGACGCCCGTCTTTCCTTCACCGAGCTGGGAGGTCATCGCGGCGACCTTCTGCGGGGTGAGGGTGGGCGCGGACGCGAGCTCACCCATGAAGGCCTGATGCGTCATGTCGACGCCCGTGTCGATGACGGCGATGACCGTGCCCTCACCCTTCTGGGCGACCTGGTCGGTGCGCATCATGAGCTGGGCGCTGAGGTTGGCGGGATCCTGCGTGGTAGCCTGCGACGCCTCGATGCCACCCTCGGCATCGGGGGCGGCCACGTCACTCACGTGACCTTCACGCTCGAGGAACGCAGCTCGCACGCCCGGGAGGTTACGGATCGCGTCGAGGGAGCCGGCGGGCGCGCTCAGCGCGAAGCCCTGCAACGCCTTGTCGTACTCGCGCTCCACGTGGGCGGAGGCACCGGGGAACGCCGAGGCCACAGCCTCGTTGATCTGTGAGATCGCCGCGTCGCGTGAGGCACCGTCCTCAAGCTGGACGATGACGCCGACGAGGCGCGCGGGATCCTCCTCGGCGGTCGAGGCGGGCCCGCTGAGTCCACTCTTCGAGGTCAGAGCCGTATCGATCCCGCCCGGGGGCTGGGATATCGCCGCACCTTCATGCATGCCGGAAGGACTCGGGGGCAGGGGCGAGGCCAGGGTGGCCGGCCCGGTGACCGCGAGCGCGAACGCGCCGACGAAGGCGAGGAGGGCAGCCGATTTCTTCGTTGACATAAGCCTTCTCCATTGTGTTGGGGGACGGCGCGCCGGTGGCACGCGGTACGTCGGTGTACCAGCCGTCTCCCAACAAAATACCTCATATGACGCAGCTGACAATCATTGGATTGCTTATTGCTTCTTTAAGGGGATCTGAAGCGTCTAACATCCCACGTCAAGTGGGCACCCATGCACGAGGGCCCCGCGGATGTTTCCCCGGGGTCCTCGCTGCGTTTGTCATCAGCTCAGGCGTTGCCTGCGAGCGACAACCAGAACGGAGCCGAGCGTCACGGCTAAGGTAACAATACCGATGAGGCCGTCCGTTGATGCTCCGGTGGTTGCCAGAGACGAGGGCCTCGTCCTCTTGGGATGCGGCGCGTGGTAGTCGGCAGCGTCTCCGAGAGACAGCGCGGTGCGTCCGACGACGGTCACGACTTGATCGGTTGCAACTGGGGAGGAGGTCCCAGTACCGGGGCTGGTGGCGTTTGCCGCGGGAGTGGCATTACCCGCAGGGGCATCGCTCCCCTCCCCCTGATCGGCAGTGTCGGGCGGCGTCGGAGCCGAGGTGCCGGCAGAGGGTGTCTCGGGGGCGGCGTCCCCGACTGCGACTCGTCCGCCCGAGGCCGAGTCGGCTCCAGGCTGGGAGGCATCCGGGCTGGCGATGGGCGCGGGCGTGGGGCCAGTTGCGGGCGTCGGGCCGGTCGCGGGCGTCTCGGCCTGAACGGTCGCGGGGTTGAGCGCGGGCGGGGTGACTGGAACACCCCGCAGGGCGTGCGCGCCGATGCTCGTCAGGCGCGCCAGGTCGGACCGGAAGTTGATGGCGCTAATGTTTCGGTCACCGTCGAAGGCCGACTCTCCGATGGTTGTCGTCCCGCCGATATTGACCCAGGTGAGTGAGGTGATTCCTCGGAACGCGTGCGCGCCGATCGTCTCGAAGGAGTCGGGCAGGGTAAGGGAGGAGAGGCGGGATCCGACGAAAGCGTAGCGGTCGATGCGACGCAGGCTATCCGGGAACGTGACCTCGTCCAGGGGCGTCCCTTCGAAGGACTCTTGGGCGAGCACTCGCGTGCCGTCGGGAACCGTGTAGGTGACGCCGTCACGTCCGAGCGGGTAGGTCAGCAGCGTGTCGCGGCCCTTCGTGAACAGGACGCCGTCGACGCTCTCGTAGGAGGCGTTGTCCGCCTTGACGGTGATCGCCTTGAGCTTGGGCGAGGCGGTGAAGGTGGAGACCAGCTGGCCCTCACGCACGCCGCTTCCGATGCTCACCCCCGTGAGCGAGGGCATGAGCGCAAAGGCTCCCGGCCCGATATCGAACACACTGTCCGGCACGTCAATGGCGTCGAGCGCGGTGCCCAGGAAGGCGCGCGCTCCGATCTGACGCAGCGCGGAGGGAAGAGCGTCTGTGACCTGTCCACGCGCGTCGCGAACCGTCACACGTGCCAGCGAGGCTGCACCTTCGAAGGCGGAGGCCCCGATGCGTTCGACCGTGTCGGGCAGCTCCACTGAGGTGACGGAGGAGCGGGCGAAGACGCGGTCGGCCAGCGCTGTGACGCCGCTGGGGACGCTCACCTCCGTGTCGCTACCGCTGTAGGAGCGCAAGACCCCGGCCTCGTCGATGGTGAAGTCGGAGGATGCGGCAGCGCGAACGCTCACCTCCGTAGAGGCGGAAGCCCACGTTCCATCCCACTGGTATACCCACGCAGTCAGGGTCGTGGACCCTTCCTTCGCTCCCGCGGTGATCGTCGCCGTCAGGGTGTCGGGTGAGGTGGTCAGCGACGCAATCGAGGGGTCCGCGAGCGACCACACGACCCGGGAGCCAGACAGGGACGGGCTCAGAACGGCGGAGACCTGGGAGGCCTCACCAGCGGGGATCACGACCGAGGAAGTGGACAGCGTGATCGGGTCCGCGGCGCCGACCGAGACCGTCACACCGGCGGAGGCGTTCACGCCGTAGTCCCACGCATACAGGGTCGGGTTGGTGGGAGCCTGGCCCGTGCCGCCGTGGGACTCCCAGCCGCGCTGCAGGTCGGCGACGGGCACGTCGAAGTGATAGGTGCGCTGTCCGTCAGCTCCGAGGGTTCCCCCATCGGTCACGAGGGTGCGGTAGTAGTAGGAACCGTTTGCCGGGTCGTGGAAGTCAATGGAGGCAATGGGCGAGGAGTCCGTGACGTCGAAGGACACGGTGCGCACGTCACCCTGGCCCCGGACGTTGACTCCGCTGATCTTGGGCCCGGTCAGGTCGTAGGCGAAGGAGTACGTCAGCGTCTGGGTGCGCGAGCTCGGGCCGTCGGTGACGGCGTCGATGCGCAGCGTGTAGCGCCCCTCAGGGAGGCGGCGGCCGTGCCAGTCGTAGCCGTCGAAGTACGGGTCACCGATGGAGGATTCACCCGAGGCGATGCCGCGGCTGTAGTCGTCGTACAGGGACTTCCGGGTGTTCTTGTAGGAGTACTGGCGCACCGTGTTGCCCGCGGAGTCCTGGTAGGTGTAGGTGATGCTCTTCGTCGACCTCAGCAGCCCGGTGACCGGTCGGATCGCGGAGGGGCCCTGCGCCCACGTCGAGGCGGACACGACGTAGGTGTCCGGGTTGGGGGCGGGAGCCGAGGCCGCGGAGGTGTATCCGGCCAGCGGGTTCACTCCGAGGGGAACACCCGTGGTCGCGGAGGCGAGACGCGAGGCCACTGCGTGGGCCTGGCCACCGTCGGAGGCGAGGGAGTCGAAGACCGGAACGGCACCCCAGTCACCGTAGAAGCCGAGGAAGGGGATGGACAGGTCGGGTTCTCCCTCGGTCATCGAGGTGAGGACCGTGAAACCGTCGACGAAGGTGCCGTTGGGCGCGTAGGCGTGGGCGTAGGCGGCGAAAGCCGCCTGCGGCGTGATGGTCACAGTCGCGGTGACGATGCCACGACCCGGCACGGTGATCGTCGAGGAGTCAGTGCTTCCGCTGACGTCGCCCGAGTAGCTGACCGAAATACCCTGGTCAGTCCAGTTGGCGCTGTGTTGGGTGAAGACACCGGAGGCGACAACCTCGGAGAGAGCCTGCGTGTTCAGCCGGTAGGTGCGTGCTTCGTAAGCGGTGTTGGTCAGGCGAATGGAGAACGTCCAGCCCTCGGTTCCGTCTCCGAGGTCGGCCTTGGGCCGGGTCTGGTCGGGCGCCTCCACGACGGTGGGGAACACGGTCGCGGAGGAGGCCGCCACGGCGTTGGCCAGGCCGGAGCCGATCTTACGAGGAGAATAGTAGGCACCACGGCCGCCCTCGTTGTCGACCAGGGGCTTCGCGGTTCCCATGAGGAGGTTCTAGACGACGCCCGTCTTTTCGGCCTCGGTCATGTAGGCGAAACCGGGGTCGGACTCGACGCGCTGCTTGATGTCAGCGGCCATGCCCGCCAGGTAGGGGGTCGCCATGGATGTGCCGGAGGAGTAGCCGTAGGTGCCGCCCGGAAGCGCCGACCAGATGTACCCGCCGGGGGCGGCGATCTCGGGCTTGAGGGTCAGGTTGGGGGCCACGCCCCAGGAGGAGAAGCTCGACGCTTTGTAGGTGGAAGGACCCCACCCGTTAGCGTTATCGACTGAGGCGACCGACAGGGACGCGGTGTAGGTGGAGGGCTGGGCGACCGTCGATGAATCGGGGTCGGATGCGTAGGGTAGGCCCCATCCGCTGGTGTTGCCCTGGGAGGCAGCGCCGAAGTTACCGCCCGCAACGTTGAGCATGATGCCCTGCTCGGCCAGGCGGTAGTAGACGGACCCGTAGACGTCGTCGCGGGCCTCGGAGGCACCACCCGCGTATCCGAAGGACATGTTGACGACGTCGGGCTTGAGGACCGCGCAGTCGTCGAGGGCGGCAAAGATCGCCGAATCGGACAGGCCTCCCGTGGCGTCGATTCCGGCCTTCATGAGCAGCAGCTGCGCGCCGGGAGCGGACCCCAGGATCGCTCCGCCATTCGCGGCCGCAATGCCCGCCACGTGCGTGCCGTGGGACATGTTGTGGGAAGTGTGCGGGATGACGTCGGAGTCTCCATCGCCGTAGTCGTAGGCGAAGGGGATCTTCGAGGACACGTAGGCACCCGCCCAGCCCGAGCTCAGGCCTCGCCTGGCCGAGGAGATCGAGTCGTAGGTGTAGGCGACAGTCGATTCGTCAAGCGCCCCCGAGAATGCCTCGTGGGTCGTGTCGAAGCCCGTGTCGATGATCGCGATGGTCGTCCCATCACCCTTCTGGCTGATGCGGTCCACCCCCGTCATGTCCAGCGAGTACTGGTTCTGGGGCGCGGAGTACCCCTCTTCCCACGAGGGAGTGACCGTCTGCTCGACGAAAGCGCGCTTGACGCCCTCGACGCCGCGGACCGCTTCGACCGCTCCCGCAGGGACCTCGATTGCGAAGCCCTCCATCACGTGCTCGTAGTCCTCAACCTCGGTCACAGGACCGCCGCCAGAGGTGACCTGGCCGGGAACTGCGGCCTCCACGGCCGTGCGAATACGCTCCTTGACGGCCGCGCGCTTGGCATCGGCTGACAGCGCGCGACGGTACCACGCAACCCCCGCGTCGCCTTCCTCAAGTTCCACGATGACCGTGACGGGCTGGTGTGACTCATCGTCGGGTAGCAGGTCACCGGTCGGCGTCGTCGCCCCGCCCGCGTCATACTGTGACTTCGAGGTGAGTTCGGGGTCCAGCGGCTTTCCGGCATTCGATGAGGGGGGCGAGGCCGGAGCCGAGCCGGGAGTGCCAGCAGGGTCGGCGAATGCTTGGGGAGCGACGACCGCGATCCCAAGGGTGGCAGCGAGGGAGAGCACTGCAAGGCGCGAACGCTTCATATTCTTCCACCGTGTATGAATTTGGCAGGCGAGCGTCAGAAATTCTCGCCCTTGAGGGATTGGAACAGGCTAAGAGTAGCGACCAAAGGTCATTATGACAAAACGATCCCTTGTATTCCACACCCGCGTTTGCAGAGTAACCAGTCGGTCAGTGACAGGCTATTGGCGATCCGACAGCTCCAGGTTCGCCCGCACGACGATGCCGATGCGCTCGATCATGTCCTCGTCCACCCACTGCCCATCCAGGGTGGCTAAGCGCGGGTGGGTGGGAGCCTCATCGAAGATCCGATCGAAGCCGAGGATCGCCCGCCACAGGGGGATCAGCTCCTCGTTGTACGTGTGACCGTGACCGCCGGGCGCCGTGCCGGCGACCGGCAGGTCGGCGAGAACCTGAATGTAGGTGACGAAGCGCGTGAACTCCACGAAGGGCGACACGTCGCGCCCCGCGCGTTCGCGCAGCCAGTCGGGCTGCTTCCACAGGAGCTTGTTGTTCCACCACACGACCGGATCGGAGGCATGCTGCGCATAGACCAGGCGCGGGAAGCCCCACGGCCCGAGCTCTCGCCCGTACAGGTCGGTACGCAGGTCCGAAGGCTCGTTGACGAAGCGCACGCGCCGCCCGTTGTAGACGACGGGCGCCACCTCGGGGCTGCCCTTGTGGCGGGCTGCCGTCAGCTCGCGGTGCATGGGCGTGAAGGCGGGGGTGCCCACCCACAGGGCGCCATCCACCCGGGAGAGCACGTCCTCGACCGAGGAGAACACCGACTGGGACGCGAAGGCACCCAGGGACTCTCCGCACACGAAGAGCGCGGGTCGCTCGGCCTCGTCCATCGTGTCGAGCTCGGCACGAACGGCCCGAAACAGCGCGGCCGAGGCCTCCTGCGCGGGCTCGAGGCCCGTTAGCCAGTTCAGGGCCGAGGGCACGTAGGAGTACTGGAGCGAAGCGGTCGCGCAGTTGCCGCGCGTGAGGTATTCGAGGGGCTGGACCTGCCACTCGTCGACCCAGCCGGAGCCGGTCGAGGCCGCGATGAGGATGACGGCGCGGTCGAAGGCGCCAGTGCGGCGCAGCTCGGCGACGACCGTGGCCGCGGCTTGCTCGATGCCCGACCCACCCCTGGGCATGCCGGAGTAGACGCGGATCGGTTCCATGGCCTCACCGCCGCAGACCTGCGCGATGTCGAGGCGCGAGGGGCCGCGGCCCAGGAAGACACGCCCCTGGCCGCCCACGGACTCCCAGGTGACGGGCGAGGCCGGGGACGCGGAGCGCTCGGGCACAAAGGGCTTGTAGATGCCGCGGGCGGTGCGCGTGTTCATGCGCTCGGCGTGGTGGCGGAAGAAGCCGATGCCGCCGCGCAGGAGAACGTTCGACGTCAGGAAGAACACGAGGGCGCAGACAATGGCGACACCCACGAGGATCGCTACCGGGCGCGGCATGTAGTCGTCGAGCGCGGAGACGAGCATGCGCCCCAGCCGGTTCAGGGCCCCGACGATCGCGATGAGGCACCAGGAAATGACGACCGTGCCGGCCGTGCCCAGGAGGTACTCGCCGAAGGTCTCACCCGGCATGTTCACGAGCTTTGCGGCGATACGGGCCCGGCGATAGGACTGAATGACGGCATAGAGCCACCAGATCGCGAAGAGCGCGGCGATGCACACGCGGAAGCCGATCTCGACGGGTTCGGAGGCGCGGATCGTCAAACTCGTCATCCGAATGACGCGGGCCCCCACATTCTGAACCACGACGCCGGCGACGTAGCCGCAGGACACGAGAACGCCCGAGGCGACCGCATGCCACGCCCAGGAGCGGGCCATGAGTGAGGGAGCAACGCTCACCGCATACATGGCGAGCGCCGCGATCACTCCCAGGAATGACAAACCCATGGCCCCATTGTGCCAGGCGCAGCCACGCCGTTCAGGAGGGGTACGAGGCCGACGTCCCCACACGCGACCGCATCGTCCACGAACTCGGTGAATGCGCGTGCCATCATTTCCCTATCGTGCATTCGACGTTCCAGCTTGAATGTGGGCGGCATGCTGGTCATGAGCATTTGGAGCATTAGCTGGGGCAACTGCTGCATATGACGGACGGTCAGCCGCATTGTAGCTTGTGTGCGTGAGTGCGGATGTTGGTTTTACTCCTGGGAATTCGTGGAGTCCTTGTCTTCCTTTGAGGAGAAGGCCAAGGAGTATGACGTGGAGGATTGGGTTCCCAACTCGGGGATGCTGGAGAATCCTGAGGTGTGGGATCGCACGAACGCGTTCCAGGATACGTGGGAAAAGGGCACGAACGACTTGCGTGAGGAGATTAAGGCTGCCTCCAGTGCGGTCAGTGGTGCTCTGGGTGCTTATAGCGAGTACATGGAGAAGGCTAAAGAGCACATGACGACAGTTCAGACGGCTGCTGAGGCGCTGAGCCAGTCTCCCGTCGTTGGTTCGGGAGCGTGATCGGGCGTGGGTGTTGTTGCCCATGGTGCACCGGTTTTTAAGATCGGTGGAGATCCTGGTGGTATTTCCACGCGCGCCGCGGTGATGATGGACCGGGCCAATGAGTTCGGCAATATTCATTCCGGTTTGTCGTCCCTCAAAGCTGATGGGTGGGAAGGTCGCGCAGCGGATCATTTCCGCTCCAAGTTCGATGTGCAGATCAAGGGCTGGGTGGACGCCCAGGAGGCGTTCTCGTCGGCGTCTGAGGCCTATAACTCGTACGCGACGGCGCTGGCGTCGGCGCAGAGCCAGTGTGATGGGATTCGTTCGCGTTGGAAGGCTGGCCGCGACGCGGTCCAGCAGGCGCAGAACAATCAGGCTGATGCGCGCAGCCAGGCCGCAGCGGACGGCGGCACGCCCGCGTTTGATGCCTCCTGTGATGAGGGTCCGGGCCGCTCAGCCATGGCGGCCGCGGTCGCTGATTTCCAGACGCTGGTCGATCAGGTCAACGAGGCCGGCGACCTGCTGATTACCGCCCTGAATGCGGGTATTGCGAAGCTGCCCGAGCGCACGTGGTGGGACGCGGTCACCCGCACGGTCGGCTCGATCCTGGGCGGTGCCTTCGAGGCCGTTGTCGAACTGCTCAAACTGGTGTGGAAGCTCAGCGGCGGCGAAGGCGTCTGGGACTTCGGCCGCATGCTCATGGGTCAGATGACCTTGGATGAGTACAACATCAAGCATCAAGAGATCCCCGCCGAGACGTTGGCGGCCATGGCGAAGGCGCTATGGAACGATCCCGTGGGCTTTATGACGGCTGTCGGCAAGTCGCTGATCGACTGGGATACGTGGACCGACGATCCCGGGCGCGCCATCGGTCACCTCCTGCCCGACGTGATCCTCGCAGTTGCGACGATGGGTGGCAGCGCCGGCGTGTCTGCCGGCGAGAAGGCCCTGACCGGCACCGCTCGCGCTCTGCGCATCGGTAAAGAAGTCTTCAAGGCTATCCTGCCCATCAGCCCCGACGATGTCAGTTCTTTGCGTAACCTAGGTAGGAACCTGGTCGGAAAGCTGAGCGCCAACGACGCTGCTCGCGCCGCCGAACGCGCGGCCAACGCCGTGGACCAGGCCACCGACGCCAGCCGCGCCGCGAGGGCTGGCGGGGCCATCGGGGACACCAGCGGCGCCGCGCACGCCGCCAGCGGGGCAGCCGATGCTGCCGGCAACGCCAACCACGCCGCTTCCGGCGGCGGAGGTATCGCCAGCAGCGCCAGCAGTGCAGGACACACAGCCCCCGGTGCTGGTAGCACCTCCCATGGAGTCAGCGACGCCGCAGACACCGCGGGCAACGCTAGCCATGCCTCGCGCGGTGGTGCGGGTGTGAAGGATTCGGCTCTTCCGCCCACGGATCCGGGCCACCGCTCCAACGGTGTGTCAAGTGCGGCCCAGCCCGCAGTGACGCCTCACGCGTCCGGAGCTGGCGATGCCGGCACCGGCGGGCACACGACCCCCGCCAACACTGCACCCAGCGCGTCTCACGGCGCTCACAACAACGCATTCATGAATGCGGATACCGGCGGCGCCACCCACGGAGCTGGCAGCACTACCAACGGTGCGACCAACACACCCACGACCGGTGCTCCTGCGACTGTCTCCCACGGTGCTCCCGCGACCGGTGCTCCTACCACCGGGACCCACGGAGCTGGCACCACCGGCACCCACGGAGCTGGCAGCACTACCAACAGCGCAACCAGCACACCCGACGCCCCCACCACACCCAAGAAGCAACCAACCTTCGAAGAACTCCTGGGCGGCGGCGACAAACAGCCGTATAGTGGAAAGGCTGCGGCAGACATGCCCACCACCCACGCGGATGAGACCGCCGACGCCAGCAAGGCTGGCCACGGCTCCGGCGACGCAAGTGGCTCCGGTAAGGCCGATGCCGACGCTCAGCATGGGCATGATTCCGCGGAGCACGCGGACGCTGACCCGAAGGCGAAGGACCACTCTGCCGACGGCAAGGCCGACGACGCTGCTGATTCGGCGCGCAACGGTGACAAGACCGAGGCCGACAAGCCCACGTCGGACAAGTCCCACAAGGAAGACGACGCCGCACACCACGACGGCGACACCGAGCACCCCAAGGACGCCGACGACGCCGACACCAAGTCCACCAAGGACGAGTCCGACACGCACAAGTCCGATGACGACAACAGTGGCGCAGAGTCTGACAACAGTACCGTCACCGACAAGAACGGAGAAGAATCACAGGAAATCAAATCCGAGGAAGGTACTGACGAGACAAAGCGCAACCCACATTCCGGAGACCCGGATCATAACTGGGGAACGTATGTTGATGAGGACGGGATCCCCCACATTGATCCCTCCGATCCGCGACCGTACCTGAACCCGAAGAATAGACCCTCATTCCGCAAGGGGATTGTGGACAAGGTCAGAGAGGCATTCACCGATGCCGACGGCGTTTTGCGTGACTGGCGCGGCAAACCGGTCGATTGGCAGCCGGGCCAGCCCCGAGCGGGCATCTGGGACATGGGGCATAAGCCCGGTCACAAGTACAGTGACGTATGGAGATCGTATGTCAATGGCGAGATGACGCCACAGCAATTTCTCGATTGGTATAATGATCCAAAGAACTATCGAGTCGAGTTTTCATCGAGAAACAGGGCTCATATCGATGAATAGCGGGTGGAATCGCTGATGACGTCTATCTTTGCGGTCGCGCACAGGGGAACCTTCGATCAATTCAAGGCGCTGTTTGCCGACGGGGACGAAAAGCGCGTGCGGTGGGGCAAGAGCCTCTTCATCGAGGCGCTCAGCAACACCGATCCCGCGCAGCGTTACCCGTTGTGCGACTTCCTGCTAGACCACGATTGCGTTCTCGATGCCGGCACCACGGACGGAACGAACCCGTTCCATATTCTCTTCGCGCAAGGCGCGCGCGACGTCGACCGGGACGTCGCGCTATGCCGCCGCCTCCTGGATCGAGGCGTAGCGCTCGGTCAACCGGACAAGAACGGGTGTATCCCCCTCGTTCACCTGATCTCCACGCAGGAGTACTCCGACGAAGAGCTCACCCCCCTGTACGACCTCGTCTTCGCGTCTCCCGACCCCGGTTTCGACATCGAGCTGACGGGCTCACACGACACCATGTACGACGTCGCTCGCCGTTGGCCCCATCGCCAGGCCTTGGCTGATCGCATTGCACGCTACCTCGCGGCCGGAAGCGAGAAACACACAAAGGAACACGCATGACCACATTCATTAACAACGCCGGCGCGGCCATCGTCTCTCGCAAGATTGTTGAGCGCACAGGCAACATCAAGTGGCTGACCCGCGAGGACCCCTTCGCCCCTCAGGACTCCGGCTGGCGCGTCCTGTCCGACCGCGACACCGCCGAGTACCTGGACGATCCTAAGAACATGACCGTCGTTGACTTTAACGAGCTGTGCGACATTGAGCCCGCCTGCATCGGTATCTACGACCTGCCGATCGGCTCCGACATTCAACTCGTCGTCGAGCCCGACGGACGTCGGCGATGGTTCGATAACAAGACCAAGAAGGAGATTTCCTTCCGCTAACCCACGCAGCGGCCCCACCCTCACAGATGGGTGAGCCAGACGAGCGTCGCATACGGGATAGCGACCTGCTCCCCCGGCGCGTAGCCGAGGTGCTCGTAGAGGTACCAGCGCAGGTTCTCCTGCATGCGCGCACGCCCCGCCTCCGACGAACGGATATACGAGGAACGGGTCGTGCCCAGGGTGAGGATCTCCTCGGGGGTCATCCGGTCCTCCCACGCGACCTGGGTGAGGGTCATCGGGGCGAAGCCCCCGCCCGGCGTGGGCGGCCTGTCGGGGCGGTGCACGTCGCCCGAGCGCATGATGCGGGTGAGGCGATGCACCCACGAGATCGACACGGCCATCTGATTCCACACGATCGCGAGCATGCCTCCGGGCGCGAGGACCCGGGCCGCCTCGAGGCCCGCACGCTCAGAATCCATCCAATGCCAGGACTGGGCAAACACAACGATGTCATACAGGCCGTTCGGTAACCCCGTGTCTTCCCCGACACCGTCGTGCCACCTCACACCTTCGACAGACGAGGCCTGAGCGCGCATCGCCTCGGAGGGCTCGACCGCGTCCACGAGGAGACCGCCGCGAGCCAGGAGCTCGCTCATCTTTCCGGTGCCCGCACCGATGTCGGCGGCACGCAGAGGGCTGCCCTGCCCCGGAGCATTCACCCCCCGCCCGCGCCGCGCGGCATCGATCAACGCGGCCACGGCCTCGTCCGGGTAGGCGGGGCGCACCGAGTCGTAGGCGCCCCCCTCCCCGACGAAGGGGTTCACATCGAGGGAATCGGACACGCCGTTCGATATCGTGTCACGATCCCCGTACTGAGGACACGAATGAGTGGTGGCCGCGCGCCCCGCCACAGCCTCGTTGTCGGGAGCGCTCACAGGAGCGAACTCCCCAGACGGCACACGTTGTCGACGTAGTGGACGTGCCACGGCTGGCCGCGCCACTCCTCGTAGGTCAGTTCGCGCGACTGCTGACGTGTGCGCTCGTCGTTGCCATGCAGCATCTCCACCAGGCGCGAGCTGTCGGCGACGAGCACGATCTCGTAGTTGAGTCCGAAGGAGCGCACATCCATGTTGGACGATCCAATGAAGCACAGGCTGCCGTCGACGATCATGTACTTGGAGTGCAGCATCCGCGGCTTGCGGTACAGGTGGATGCGCACGCCCGCCTTGAGCAGCGGCCCATAGTACGAGCGCTGCGCGTGGCCGACCAGGAACTGGTCGAATTGCTCGGAGACGAAAAGCTCGACCTCCACGCCCGACAGCGCCGCGTTCGTCAGGGCGGTCATGAGCGCCTCGTCCGGGATGAAGTAGGGGCTCGTGATCGACACGTGCGTGCGCGCCAACGAAATCATGTGGACGAAGGCGCGCAGGTTCGGCTCTCCCGTGAACGCGGGACCGGACGGGATAATCTGCATCGCCGAGGCCTGCTCGTCCTCACCCTCGGCGGCCACCTGCGCGGCGGGTGGGGTGAGGACGTCGACGGTGAGGATCTCCTTGCACGCGTAGTACCAGTCCACGGCGAAGACCGCCTGGACCTGGGCGACGATCGGGCCGGTGACGGACACGCTCGTGTCGTCGTAGAGCATGCCGGCCTTCGCGTACGAGGGAGTGTCGTAGTCGGGGGCCACGAGGTTGTGGGAACCCACGTAGGCCTCGCGACCGTCGACAACCAGGATCTTGCGGTGGTTGCGCAGGTCGGGACGTCGGATCTGCCCACGCAGCGGCGCAAAGGGCAGCATCTCGTGCCACTCGATACCACTGGTGCCCAGGCGTCGACGGAAATCCTTGTAGCCGGGGATCGTGCGCATGCCGTGGTGGTCGACGAGGAGGCGCACGGTGACGCCACGAGCCGCCGCGCGCTCGAGGGCCTCATACAAGGGGGCCGTGTACTCGTCCCAGGACGTCTGGTAGTACAGGAGGTTCACGTGATGCGTGGCCGTATCTACGCTGGCGGCCATCGCCCGGAACGTGTCGGCGGTGTCATTGTAGAGCTGTCCGACCCGTCCCACCGATGCGGGGAAACCGCTCAGGTTTCCCGACAGGCGCATGATCGACGCAGTGTCGTCGTCAGAGCCTGCGGGCAAGCCGTCGGGAGCATCCGGTACCTGGTAGGACACGGGTTCGGACGCGGTCGAGGCGGCCACGATGGCGTCGACGAGCTGGCGGGCCTCCGGATCATCGTCCAGTCGGCGCCCCATCGCCCACCACGAACCAAAGATGAAGTAGAGCGGCACGCCCACGAGGGGCCACAGGAAGATCAGAAGCAGCCACGCGGTCGAGGTCGAGGCGCGGCGGTGCTTCGGCACGACGCCCAGGGCGACAGCGCGGATGGCGAACTCGAGGGCCCCTAAGAGGAGCCACGCCCACAGCGGCGTTTCAGGGTGTGGCGGCATCATGCGCCTATTTTACCGGGCGCCCCAGATCCTGGTAGGCCCACCGCTGCCAGTAAGGCGCATAGGTTTGTCCGTCTCGGGCGAGCGCCCGGGCGCGCCGCTCGTCCTCCCCGGGGTCTGTGATCCAGATGGCGAGGTCGGCCTCGGCCTCGATGGCACCGCACCCCTCGATGATCGTCGGGGCGAGGGGGACGCGGACGGTAGCTCCGGGCGCATCCGCCTCCCAGTCCCATGCCTCGTAGTAGGAGGCTCGCCCTCCCCGCACATCGTCGGCGATTCGCCGCGCGACGCGAGCGCCTTCGGCCAGCCCGTCCCACCCGGGGTACCAATCGTCAAGGTGGAGGACCTGCCAGCCATCCAGCAAGCTCTCAAGGGCGGCAGCCAGCGTGGACTTCCCGGAGCCCGAGTAGCCGTCGATCGTGACGACGGGCATGCCGCGCCCCTCCCGCGCTTCCCCGAACGAGGCCGTGGCACACTCCCCCGCCACAGCGCGCAGGTGCGGCGCGAGGTCACGGGCGGCCTCCTCGGGGCCCGCCGTCACGGGGACGGTGACCAGACGCCCCTCACCGGCGCACCCATCCTCCCAGGTCAGGTGGCTCATCGACCCACCAGGGCGAAGGTGCCCGCCCAGACGCTCGCGGCCAGCGCGATCGCGGGCAGGGCGACGGCAACAGCCATGAGGACCGCGTCCGAGACGCGCAGGCGCGAGACGCGCGCCCACGTGCGCGTGCCCTCCGCGCCGAAGCCCCTGGCCTCCATGGTTGTGGCCAGCTTGCCGGAACGCCGCAGAGCGAACACGAGCAGTGAGAAGGAACCTCGCAGGAAGGAACGAATGCGCGATGCGTCGCCCACGCCTCGGGCACGCCGCGCCCGCTCAAGCGCCTTCCAGTCGGCCGCCATGAGTGCCGTCATGCGCGCGCCCGCCAGCGAGGCCAGCACGGGGCGGGCTGGCAGACGCACGATCTGCGCGAGGCCGTCACCCATGTCGGTGGGGTCGATGCGGTCAAGCAGGGCGATCGCCGGGATGACAATCGCGCACATGCGGATGCCGATGCCGATAGCCAGCCAGATGGAATGCTCCGAGATCGCGGCCGGGCCGAGTTGCCAGTAGACGGTTCCACCGGGAACCGCGTACAGGAGCATGGACAGCGCGCCCAGCGGCGCGGCCACCAGGAGCGGCGTCGCCTTCAGGAAGAAGCTGCGCGCTGACACGCCCGACAGGGGCATCAGAGCGAGTTCGAGAGCAAGGGCCACGCCCGCGCTCACCGGGTCAATCGTCGCCAGCAGCGGCGTGGTCGCCACGAAGAGCGCAAGCACGCGGGCAACGGGGTTGGTCCGGGCGAGCAATCCTCGCATGCCGCGCCGCTCACCGGCCCGTGCGCCGCGCGAGGAAGCGGCGCTCTCCTTGCGTTCAACCCGTGGCCCCTCCGAGTCAGCGCGATCCGGCGAGGTGGCCTCGGCCTCGTCGGTGCGAGCCGCGAGCGCCGCGCCGCGAGCGCCGACCCGCCCGAGGTCGATGACGCGCTGGCCCATCGCGGCCACGAACGCGGGGTCGTGCGTGATCGACACCAGGGTGACGCCGCGATCGAGGGCACTGCGCAGCAGGCGCACGAGGCCCAGCCACGTGCCTCGGTCCTGGCCGAAGGTCGGCTCATCCAGGATCAGCAGCTCGGGGGCGCTGATGAGCGCGGTCGCCACGGACAGGCGGCGCTTCTCGCCGCCGGACAGCGTCATGGGGTTGGCGCGCGCAAGTTTAGTCAGGCCCAGGGCCTCAAGGTGCTCGTCGACGAGGGGAGCGATCTCCTCCTCGCTCATGCCGACGGCGCGCGGGCCAATCGCAAGTTCTTCGGCCACGGTGGAGGCCAGGAACTGATACTCGGGCTCCTGGAAGACCATCGACATGCGTCCCAGGAGCTGCTTGCTCGGCCACTCGTGCGGGTCGCCGCGCGTGCCGTCAGAGGTCTCAACCTCGACTGTGCCCGCGATGGGCGGCAGGAGGCCCGCCAGCGTCAGCGCGAAGGTCGACTTTCCGGCCCCGTTCGCGCCAACGATACAGGTGGAAACACCGCGCTCGATCGTCAGGTCGATGCCTTCTCGCGCGGGGGCCTCAGCGTCGTAGCCGATCGTCAGGTCTGCGACACGGGCGATAGGAGCCTCCTCGGACGAGGCCGGGGACACCTCGGGCGCGGCGCCGACCTCGGCTGCAACATCGTCGCCGGGCAGCCAAATGCCGCGCTCGCGCAGGGCGTCGCCCTGCTTCTCAAGGACCTCATCGAGCGGGCCGTCGGCGGCGATCGTACCGTCCGCGACCACGATGACGCGATCCACGAGCGAGGCCCACACGTCCACGCGATGCTCGACGACGACCATCGTCGCGCCCGTTCGCTCGACGACCGCCTCGACGGCGGCGCGCACCTCGGCGACGCCGCTCGGGTCCAGGTTCGCGGTCGGCTCATCCAGGAGCAGCAAACCCGGGCCCATGGCGAGAATCGACGCCAGGGCCAGGCGCTGCTTCTGCCCGCCCGACAGCTCCGTCGTCGAATGATCCAGGGGAACGCTCAGGCCCACGGCCTCGAGGGATTCCTCCACTCGAGGCCAGATCTCCTCGCGCGCAACCCCCATGTTTTCCATGCCGAAGGCCACGTCGTCGCCCACGCGGGCGAGGACCACCTGGGCCTCGGGATCCTGCATGAGCAGGCCTACGCGACCCCTGGCCTGCGCCGGGGCAACGCCGTCGACGGTGAGCGTGCCGGTGGCCTCGCCCTCCTCGGCGCCGCCCAACAGGCCGGCCAAACCGCCCATGAGCGTCGACTTACCCGACCCGGACGGGCCCAACACGAGCACGCGCTCGCCCGGCGCGATATCAAGATCAACATCGGCCAGCGCGGCTTTCTTGCGTCCAGCGTGACGCCACCCCCAGCCGCGCGCGCACACGCGCGCGCCCGCCCCCTCACCCGGCGCAACCGAGGCACCGGGGAAGGACGCGGGCGTGGTGGAGGCGGAGTGGGCCTCGTCCTTGGAGCGGAAATCAGACAAGCTCGCGCGCTCCACGGCCGGAAGCGAAGCGGTCCAGGGCTCCCGTCTTCGCCAGCGCGCTCGTCAGCGCCCACGCGAGCACTCCCGCCAGGACAATGCCGGACAGGACGCCGAAGAGCAGGTAGCACGCGTTGTAGAACGCGCCCTTCTCGATGTTGCCGAACACGATGAGCTCGAGGACCCATTCGACCGCGAAAGCCAGCGCGCCCGCAGCCGAAGCCACCCACACGTTGAAGCGACGGTAGGCGACGATGGCGAAGACGATCTCAGCACCGAGGCCCTGCGCCAGGCCCGAGTAGATCGTCTCGATGGCCCACTGGGAACCCAGGGCGGTAGAAACGATCGAGGCCAGCAGCTCGACAAAGAGCGCCGCGCCGGGCTTACGGATGATGTAGCCGCCGAGCGTGCCGCCCAGCAGCCAGATGCCAGTCGCCAGGCCGCCCAGACCGGGAGCGATGGCCTTGAGGATCTCATAGGCTGCACCACCGACCTGGTTCCACACGACGAAAATGAGACCACACGCGACACCCAAGATGGCGGCAGTGACGATGTCAATAACCCTCCAGCGGAGGGAAGGGGCAGTGGAGGCCATGCGAGTAAAACTCCCTTCGTGTTGCACGGCGGCCACGAGGGAAGAGCCTTCCTACGCCGGTATGATCCGGATCAGGTTCTACGGTCGGGGGATGTTCCCCTCTCAGCTCGCGTCGAGCTCCCGTGGCACGATGGGAAGCATAGTCACTGACTATGTGTTCCGCTACTCATGCAGGTGAGGGCCGGTATGTGGCCCGACGCCCGTTCCACCATCACCCAGAACCCCACGCGACGCGCGGCGCAGGAGGAAGTGGCGGTTCGCGAAAGCCGCGCCCACGATGAACGCGATCCAGATTAGGGAGTAGACCAGGCCGGGGCGAGTATCGTCCCAGGCCGCCAGGATGATGCCCATGCAGCCCATGAACACCAGGACAACCCACGCGCTGAGCGCGCCGCCCGGGGCCTTGAATCGTGAAGACTTGTGCAGCTGCGGGCGCTTGCGCAGGTAGACGAGGTAGGACACGACGATGACGACCCACACGCCCATGAAGAGGGTGGCTGACACGGAGGTCACCAGGGTGAAGGCCTCAGAGATCGAGCCACCCATCCCCATGATGACGATGCCCGACAGGAGGCACACGCACGACAGGAACAGTGCGTTGAGGGGCACGTGGTGCTTGGACAGGCGGGCGAAGACACCGGGAGCCTGCTCCTGGCGGGCCAGGCCGTAGAGCATGCGCGACGTGGAGTAGATGCCCGAGTTCGCGCTCGATGCCGCCGAGGAGAGGACCACCAGGTTGACGATCGTGGCCGCGGCACCCAGGCCGGTCAACGAGAACATCGTGACGAAGGGGGAGCGCTCCGGGCTCACCTGATCCCACGGCGTCACCATCATGATGGCCGCGAGCGCCGCCACGTAGAACAGCATGATGCGCACGGGGATGGAGTTGACGGCCTTAGGCAGGGTGTTGTCCGGGTCGTCGGTCTCTGCGACGGTCGTGCCGACCATTTCGATGCCGATGAAGGCGAAGAGGGCGATCTGGAAGCCGCCGAGGAAGCCGGTGAATCCGGTCGGGAAGAAGCCTCCGTGGCTCCACAGGTTCGACACCGCGGCCGCTGTCCCTTCGGAGTCGACTGTCCCCATGGCAACCATGCCGAAACCGACGACCACCAGGGCGATGATCGCGACGATCTTAATGAGGGCGAACCAGAACTCCGTCTCGCCAAACGCCTTGACCGTCATCGCGTTGAGGGCGAAGAGCAACAGCGTCGTGGCACCGATGGGGATCCAGGCGGGCAGGTCCGGCCACCAGAAGCGCGCATAGCCCGTAATTGCGACCATGTCGGCGACTCCTGTGACAACCCAGCACGCCCAGTAGGTCCACCCCGTCACGAAACCGGCCCACGGGCCGATGAGGTCGCGGGCAATGTCCGCGAAGGTCGCGTACCTGTGGTCGGAGAGCAGCAGCTCGCCGAGGGTGCGCATGAATAGGAATAAGACGGCGCCGATGATCATGTACACCAGCAGGATCGAGGGACCCGCGACGGAGATCGTCTTACCCGAGCCCATGAACAGGCCCGTGCCAATCGCGCCACCGATGGCGATCAGCTGGATGTGGCGGTTCTTCAGCGTGCGCTGAAGTTTTTCGCCACCCTGCTGGGGCTCACCAGTCTCAACGTGCTCACTAGTCATCGTTTCCCTTTCCGCCAGGTCGCGCCCCGAGGGCGTTTTGCGCGACCTTTGCGCGCTTACATGAAGCGCTTGACTATCCAACGCTACCGCACGGTTAAGCCCATGAACGAATCTGGAGCCACGTATGGCAGCAACAACACAACCAAGTTAGGTTTACCTTATGACACAGAATGAGACGTTATCGCCCCGAGAGACCGGGGCACCCACGACCCCCAAGGGCACGCACCACTCCCCCGCTTCCCCGCGCAATCCCGCCACGGACACAAGCGTCCCCGCCACGGCTAAGAGCGAGCCTCACCAGGCAGTATCCGACGCTCCCGCCCCCGCATCCCCCGCCGTTTCCGCCTCCCCTCACGCAAGCATCTCCGCCACGGCGCAGGGCGGGCCTCAGCGGTCGACTGCCCCGGCCTCGTACCCCCTGATCTCCACGGCGACCATCGCCACGGATCGGGCGTCGCGCTACGGCAAGCAGCTGGTCACCCACATGGCTCACAAGATCACAGGTTCGTGGGACGGGCACACCGACACCGGCTACCTGCTGTTCGACCGCGAGGGTCCGGTCCAGGGACGCTTCGACGTGGTCGCGTCTGCGTCGGCGCTGAGTATTGAGCTGCGCACACTGCCCGAGCGCGCCGATCGCCTCGAATCCATCGTCGGCATCCACCTGGCGCGCTTTGGCGCGCGCGACTCCCTGGCCATCTCCTGGCGCCGAGCCGACGGCTCCGAGGGAACCTCGCAGGGGCCCCTCACCCCCGAAGAGGTCGAGGCCCACGCCCGCGCCAAGAAGGCGGCACGCGAGGCGGCGGGCAACAAGTAGGACTGGGGTAACCAATAGCACGACTGGGGAAATAGGAAGTACGTAACAGGGCCGTAAGTTTGCGCATACCCCACACGGTGCGCGCCACAACTGCTGCCCTGGACGTTACACCCGTTACGGGGCAGTACACCCGTTACGGGGCAGTACACCCGAACAGAGAGGGTGCACTGCCTACGTATCGGGTGCATTGCTTACGTATCGGGTGCATTGCTTACGTATCGGGTGCAGCACCCTCACCAACGATCACAACAGCACCGGCGGCGGAGCAGGCATTGAATTCCGATCTGCGGTGCGGACGGTACGCGCGGCCACTCAGCCACTTCATCAATGGCGCGCCTTACACCAAAGAGCAAGGGTTACCCACCCCTACACAAAACCCGGGACTTGACACACCTCTCCAAGGATCTAACACCCCAAAAGAGGCCCATACTCGGTGCGCGCCACAACTGCTGCCCTGGACGTTACACCCGTTACGGGGCAGTACACCCGTTACGTGGCACTACACCCGTTAGGGCAGTACACCCCTTACGTGGCACTACACCCGTTAGGGCAGTACACCCCTTACGTGGCACTACACCCGTTACGGGGCAGTACACCTCTTACGTGGCACTACACCCGAACAGAGAGGGTGCACTGCCTACGTATCGGGTGCATTACTTACGTATCGGGTGCAGCACCCTCACCAACGAGCACAACGGCGGACATAATCATTCGCGCACGCGCACATCTACGTCGCGAGCGCTGATCCGGCGACAAGGAGTAGCGACACCACCGACAGCCGCACCCCGCGACAAGTAACCCCAACAACAACAATCTCGCGACAAGTAACCCCAGCATCACGCAACCCCAACAACGATGCCCCGACATCAGGCAACAACCGCGACAACCATTCGCCACAACAAGGAACCCAGCAACGAACAAGCACGCGACAACAAGAAAACGACATCAACCCCCCCCCGACAACCACCACTAGAACCTAGAAACCTAGATAGAACCTAGAAACCTAGAGAACCTAGAGAACCTAGACGCATCAAAGAGCCCCCGCAGCCTCACGACTGCGGGGGCGTCACACGCGGCTTCGTCGCGCGCCGACGATTCGCGCGCACTCAACGGAATGCTTCGGCGCTGCCTGCACGGGTTATCCCGCGTCAGCGCGAAAGCTCAGATGATCTGCGGCCCTCAAGGTAGGTCTTCGCGGCGCGCAGGACCTGCTCCCACATGCCGATCGCATCATCGTAGGCCTGGCGAGCCACGGCCTCGTCGTCAGACACCGACGCCAGACCCGACTCCTCCACGTGGATGGCCACGCCGCCGCGCTCCTCGGACAACGAGATCTCAACGCGGGTCGCATACTCGTCCGGCAGCTCGTCGTCGGCCAGCGGGTACCAACGGAAGGCGACGACGTCCATCGGGTCCTCGTCGGCCTTCTCGATCAGCCAGTCGCCGGCGTCCGGGTCGCTCACGCGATAGAGGCCGTCGTCACCGAGGCTCACCTCGTGGTCACCCAGCGGGCCATCGTTGACCCACCAGCCCGGCTCCGACACGAGCACCCACGCGGCCTCGATGTCGCAGTCCACGACCACGTCGGTCTCGACGCGATCCAGCTCGTCCTCAACGTCGGCGTCAGAAGTCATGTCAAAGAAGCTCATACACCAACGGTACCGGGTCGAGCGCTCGCAGTCACGCGAATGGGGACCCAAACGGGCACCCATCAGCACTCAACGGGCACGCGAGCAGTTTCGGGAGCGGGTGCCCTCACACCCGCGACCAGCATGCGGATACGACGAGGCCGTGGCCGGCCCCGCGGGCAGGGAGAGTCGGCCACGGCCTCGTCGCGTCAAACAGCCTCAGGCGAGGCGCGTGATGCGGTAGCGCCAATCCACGGGACCGACCTCGAGGGTCTCGACGCGGTAGTGCTGCTCGGAGTCCTGGAGGTGCGCAAACAGCGGCTCGGGCTGGTGGGGCGCGCAGATCTGGATGTTCTCGCCGACGGGCAGGTTGTCGACCGCGGCGAAAAGGACCGCGTGGCGCACGACGCGGGGAATCGAGTGGATGACCAGCTCGTCCGCGCCGGGGCGGTGGATGACACCGGCACCAGCCGCGTGGGCCTTGCCGTGACCATGCCCGTGGCCTCCTCCGTGACCGCCGCAGCCACAGCCACCGGCTGTGGAGGCGATGGGCTCAGCGGCCATCTCGTGAGGACGCTCGGCGGGGGCTTCGGCGGCCTGCGCGCCATGCCCGTGGCCACCGCCATGGCCGTGACCGTGTCCACCGCAGCCACAGCCTCCACCACGCTGGTCGGGGGCCTGCTCGGCGGGAGCCGGAGCCTGCTCAGCGGCAGCGCGTTCCTTCTTGCCCTCGCCGCTGCAGCCGCACCCGCAGCTGCCGTCCTCGGAGGGGACGGTGTTGGCGTCGACCAGCTTGAACATCTGACGGTCAGTCATATCATTTCCTTATCTGTCGGCCCGAAAGGCCATTTCGGCATACCTCACCCAGTGTAGGCACGCCTCAGCCGCGCCCGCGCGTTCACTTGATGAGGAACTCAGCCTCGACCTCGACGCTGACGTTGAGGGGCAGAGCGGCGACGCCGACGGCGCTGCGCGCGTGCTGGCTGCCGAAGATCTCACCGAAGAGCTCGGAGGCACCGTTGATGACGCCGGCCTGTCCGTAGAAGTCGGGGCGAGAGGACACGAAGCCGACGACCTTGACGACACCCGCGAGGTTGTCGATGCCCCCCGCGACGGAGGCGGCCGCGGCCAGGGCATTGAGGGCGCACACGCGCGCCGCGTCCTTGGCATCCTCGGGGTCCGCGCCGTCCTCACCGACCGCGCCGATGCACACGGGTTCGCCGTCAACGACGGGGATCTGGCCGGAGGTACGCACGACACCGCGATCGATGACGGCGGGCACGTAGGCGGCGACGGGGGTCGCGACGGCGGGCAGTTCGAGGCCGAGTTCGGCGAGCTTCTCGGAGGGGAGCATGTGAGGTCCTTTCGTTCCATCGACGAGGCCGGGGCCTCGTCCCTATGGCCCCAGTTTAGTTGCGCTCTGCCCTGGGGTGGCGGGCGAGCGCGCGGGCGTGAGATCCCAGCCGATGCCTCGTCGAAAGAGACGAGAGCTCGGACGCGAGTGCGCCCCACGTGTCGACAATCACGCGGGGCGCACTCTCTTGCGGAGGCGTCAGCCCTGGGGAGCGGCCGGGGGCTGGCCGCCCTGTCCCGGACCACCGGCAGGGGGCTGGCCGCCCTGTCCCGGGCCGCCCGCCGGGGGCTGTCCACCCATCCCCATGCCTCCCTGACCAGCCGTCACCGAGGTCTCGGCGCCATCAACGCTCACCGTGTAGGCGGTGCCGTTGGTCATGCCGGAGGTGGAGTACAGGACGTTTCCGAAGGCCTTGGGGGAGGTGTAGGTGCCCAGGACCGCACCGGAGGAGTCCGTGATCGTCACGGTCGAGCCGGCGGAGCCGGACGCGGAGGCGGAGATCCAGCCCTGGCCGCCGGTCGCGGTCGGCGTCTCCACCATCTCGCTCGTCGCGAAGGCGATGACCGTGCCACCCGTGATGCTCATGGCGCCGTTGGAATCCAGGGCGCCGTTCGCGCCGGACGCCGGGCCATAGACGGTGGTCGTGCCGCCGCTGATGGTCAGCGAGCCGTTGGAGTCGAGGCCGTCTCCGTTCGCGTTGACGGTCACGCTGCCGCCGGTGATGTTCAGCTGCTCGCCGGTGTCCTCCATGGATCCGCCGCCATCAGCCATGCCGCCGGGGCCCGCCTGGGTCGCGGAGGTCGACGAGGTGCTCGCCGTGTCCTCGGAGGCGGTCTCCGCGGTGGCGGCCAGGCCGGCCTCGACCGTGATCGAGCCGGAGGCGTTGATGCCGTCGTCCGTAGATGTCAGGTCAACCGTACCGTCGGAGATTGTGATGAGGCCGCCCTCGAGGGCCTCGTTCGACTGGGTGACGGTCACGTTCGCGCCGTCCAGGACGGCAGCGACCTCGGTGTGTACGCCGTCGTCGCCGGAGGCAGCAGTGATCGTGCCGGAGCTGAGGCGCAGCGCGCCGTCGGAGTGGATGGCGTCGTCCCCGGAGTCGATGGTGGTGGTGCCACCGTCGACGATGATGTAGGTGCCGGCCTTGATTCCCTTGGCCGAGCCGGAGTCGGGCGCGCCAGCCGACGCACCGCCGCCCGAAGTGATCGACAGGGTGCCACCGGTGATGATCGCGTCGGTGTAGGCGTCGATGGCGTCGCCGGTCGAGGTCAGGGTGACCGTGCCATCCACGATGGAGACGTAGCCCTTGGTGTCGTCGTTGTCCTGGTCAGCCTTGAGGGCGTCGCCCCCGGAGTTGACTGTGACGGTGCCACCGGCCACGATCAGGGAGTCCTTGCCGCGCAGGCCGTCGTCCGAGGCCGTGGCGTTGATCGTGCCCCTCAGGACGTACAGGTCGTCCTTGGAGGTGATCGCGTCCGAGGTGCCGGAGGTCACGTTGAGCGTGCCCGAGCCGGTGATCGTCAGGTCCATGTCGGCGTAGATCGCGGCGTTCGCGTCCTCCGTGCCGGTGTAGGTGCCGTCGGTGATCGTTGAGGTTCCCTCGAGAGAGAGGACAAGGTCGTCGCCGCTGGTCGCTTCGATCGCTGCACCCGTCGAGGAGGTGATGGTCGCATTGTCGAGGATCAGGACGACACGGTCCTTGGTACCCGCGGCAACCAGGATCTTTCCGTTGAATGAGCCGCTCAGTCGGTAGACGCCTGCCTTGGAGATGGTCAGCACGCCGTCACTCACGCTCGCGGCGTCGGACGAGGAGGTCGCGGTCGTGCCGCTCAGGGTCACGTCGACGGCGTCCGAAGCCTTCCAGTCACTGTCATCCACGTGGGAGGCCTCCGAGTTCGAGGCCAGAGCGTCGGCCGCGGTGGGCGGCGCGGTCGTGTCGCCGTTGCTTCCGGCGGCGGCGACGGCTGCGGTGGCCGAGGCCGTGGACGAGCCAGCGGAGGAGGTCGCGCCCGTGGTGCTGCAGGCTCCCAGGGCGAGGGCTCCGACGAGGGCGAGAGCGCCGATCGTCCGGGCGGGGGTCCAGATTTTCTGAAGAGCTTTCATTGATACGTCTCTTTCGTGCAATTTACGCTTGTATTTGTTGTGACGAACGCTTGCCTGTCGATTGCTATCGCTTCGTCAAGCGGCGGCGTTGCGTCTGTCAGTCTGACGCTCAGGCTGCCACCGCGAGGTGCGCGGCACCCATGAGCTGCGGCGCATCCACGTATTCGTGAAAGTAGCGGTCGAGCGTGCGGTGCCACTTGTTCGCTGGCAGGTGGTGCATGGCGGCCATCGCGGTCCCGTACTTGGATATCTTGACGGGGCGCACGCCGCTCGCCCATAGGAGGTGGTCCACGACCGAAGGGGTTGCCCCCGACTTCGTTTCGATAATCACCAAGTCGGGTCGGGCGAGCTCGGTGCGATCCGTGCGCAGCGAGCGCCACGTCAGGCCCGTGTCCACCGTCGCCCGCCCCTGGCCGCTTGGCAGGAGCAGGGTGTTGCGCTCGTAGGATCCCGCGAGCACCGGCTCAAGCGCTGGAACCAGATGGGCGTAGCCCGTCGGCTCAACCTTGCCGGCCACCCACGTGCGGCGCTGACCCGCGAGAGGGGCCCCTGCCTCGTCCGAGGCGATCGGCATGCGCTTCTTAACGGTCACTCCGCGCGGTCCGCGGGTCTTGACCTCCAGGAAAGACTCGTCGGACGAGAAGTACGTGCGGGAGCGGACCTTGAAGCGGCGGCGGCGCTTGAGCGCGGTCAGCATGTACGAGTCCATGTCGGGAGTGTCGTAGTAGGTGGAGGCGTAGCCCTGGGACACCTGGCCGTTGATCTGCAGAACCTTCGTGCCTTCAGGAAGATGGCTCAGGATCGCCGAGGCGGCGGTGGCGTCCAGCGCATACTTGCGGTCCACTCGGGTCAGCATCGCCGCGCGTTTGTTGAGTTCGTCGAGGCCGATCGAGTTGAGGCCAGCGACAATCGAGTCCAGGGTGGCGTTCATGAGGGGTTCCTTTGCTGTCAGAGCCTGCGCGGCGGGTCGGCGGGTCAGGCGACCTTCGAGCGCACGTCCACGAGGGTCAGGTCGTTGACGAGATCCAGCTTGACGACGTTGACCGAGGCGACGTTGGCACCGAGGCGCTGCTCGAGGGCGACCTTCAGTTCCTCCTGGTCTGCGATCGCACGATCCAGCTGAACCGTCTGCGAGGTGTAGCGGCCAAAGATGAGCTTCGAATCACCGAAGGCGAGAGCCACGAGGATCAGGGCGATCATCCCACCGAGCAGCGTTGTCACTTCCGAGGACATGCCCGTCAGGAGTCCGAGGGCCAGCGATGCAAAGTAGTAGGCGATTTCCGTC